>JAMHVU010000258.1:0-1711 GCA_035911355.1 Sphingobium sp. | reverse complement strand
ACCGATGCCCGTGTCCGCGACGACGATCAGGAGTTCGCGCGGCCCCGTCGGAGTCGAGCGGACTTCGGCGGCAACTTTGACCTCGCCGGTGGCCGTGTACTTGACGGCGTTGCCGACGAGGTTCTCGACGATCTGGCGGACCTTGCCGAGGTCCAGCAAAAGTTCGACATCCTGCGCAGCGACCTTGAGCGCAAGTCCCTTCGCGCCGGCGGTCGACGCGTGAAGGTTGGTGATGTCGCCGACGACGGCGGACAACTGCGCGAGCTGCAGCCGATCGTCGGCGCGCCAGGACTGGCTGCGCGCATAGTCGGCGATCCCCTGCATCTGGTGTGCCATCAGGTCCGCGGCGGAGTGAAGCCGGCGCAGGGTCAGATGCAGCTCCGGGCTGTCGGCGAGTCGGTGTTCCAGGAACTCGACGTCCGCCATGATGATCTGGGCGGGTGTGCGGATCTCATGGCCGACCTTGGCCATGAAGACCTGCTGGCGCTCCGTGGCCGTCAGTTCGGCAGTGCGCGCAGCCGACGCCGCTTCGACCAGCATCGCCTGCTCGCGTTCGATCGCTTCGTGGCGCAACTGGTCCGTAACCTGGTGCGTGCGCAGCAGGTTGCGCGTCGTTCGTCGCACCTGGTCCGAGATCCGATATGCCGCCACGGCGTAGAGCACCAGCAGGAAAGCCGTCACCCAGAGGTGCTCGGTCTCGATGAAGACGGTGGCAACGAGGAAGGAAGCGAACTGCACGCCCGCCAGGACCCAGAAGCCGCGGTGCGCACCCGGCAGCAGGTACATCGAACCGACGCTCATCGATCCGAGTGCGCAGAGCGCGTAGGTGACGGCGTGCCCCTTGTCGGTGATGGCCGGATACACGATCAGCGAAGCTGGCGCCCAGAAACAGCAGACCAGGTAGGCGTTGCGGTCCAGCGCGCCATGGAAGCGGCGCTCCAGATCCTCGCGCGGCAGGATGTCGACGGCGGCCATGCCGGCGATCGACCAGCGCCAGATCGCGGTGGCCAGTCCCGTGACGACCAGCGCCAGCGCCAGCAGCCTCGAATCAGCGAACCGCCAAGCCAGCCACCCGACGTAGAGCGTGGCGAAGCCCAGCGCCACCGAACTCAACCTTGCGTTGTTGGCGGTTGCGCGCAGCAGGCTGCGGCGCAGCCGCGCCTCGCTCTCGTTCTGCGCGGCATCACTGTCGCCGCTTCCCCGCCCGACCTCATTGCTGTCCGCCGAGGAGGCGGGTTCGAGGTCGCGCGAGCTCACATCGCCCACCTTTTCGGCGAGATGGGTCCCGGGTCGATAAAACAACGTACCGCGGACAGCAGCCACCTGACGGGCGCACGCGTCTCGCAGCCGATGGTTGACGTCCTGATCGTTGGCGAGAGACTCATGAGCATGGCTGGCCTTGCTGCACAGCGTACGTTGGAAAGGGGAATTGCAATGGACGACAAAGAACACGGTGAGCAACCGAATGCGGCGCGCGGCTACCGCCCCCTCGTGCTGACGCTGACCGGCTTCAAGGGCATCCGCAGCGGCCTCGGCCGCGACACCCTTCGGCTCGATGTCGAGGCGCTGGCCGGCGACGCAACGCTGGTGGCCATTGCCGGAGCCAATGGGCGCGGCAAGACAACGGTGATGGACAACCTCCATCCGTACCTCGTCATGCCCTCCCGCGCCGGTGCCGATGGTCTCGGTGCGTTCTCGTACTACGACCACG
>JAMHVU010000257.1:0-3478 GCA_035911355.1 Sphingobium sp. | reverse complement strand
AAAGCCTCGTCGGGCATGTCGCGCTCGGGATTGATGTAGACGTGATAGATCTGGCCGGTCGGCAGATGGTTGAAAAGCTCGACCGCGCCGATCTCGACCAGACGGTCGCCCGTGTTCGGATCGAAGCCGGTGGTCTCGGTGTCGAGCACGATCTCACGCATGGTCCCGCTCCGTCATCAGCCGCGCGATCAAAGCCTGGACACTCTCCCGGGCCGCGGCGAGGCCGAGCGATGTATCGATCAGATGATCGGCCCGCGCCCGCTTTTCCGCGTCCGGCATCTGGCGCGCGAGAAGCCGGTCGAAATCCGCCCCGGTCATGCCGGGGCGCGACAGGACCCGGGCGCGCTGCGTCTCCGCCGGCGCGGTCACGACCAGAACCGAGTCGAGCCAAGCATCGGCGCCGGTTTCATAAAGAAGCGGGATGTCGCAAACCACAAGCGGCGCCTCCGCGGCCGCGGCCAGAAAGTCGGCCCGGTCCCGCGCCACGAGCGGATGCACGCGCGCCTCGATCTGGTCAAGCAACGCGTGATCCTCGGCGATCCTGGCGCGAAGCCGGCCGCGGTCAACCGAACCATCCGGAGTGATCGCATCCGGGATGAGCGAGACGAGCGCCTTACCCCCTGCCCCGCCCGGACCATAGATCCGATGCACCGCGGCGTCGGCGTCCCAGACCGGCACGCCCTCGTCGCGGAACATCTCGGCCGTGGTCGACTTGCCCATGCCGATCGAGCCGGTCAGTCCGAGCAGGAAAGGCCCCGACCCCATCGCTAGCCCAGAACCGCTTCGCGCAGATCGTCATCGACGCTCGGCTTCTTGCCGAACCAGCGCTCGAAACCGGGCACTCCTTGATGCAGGAGCATCCCGAGCCCGTCAACTGCGCGGAGCCCGCGCGCCGCGGCCGCGGCCAGAATCGGAGTAACGAGCGGCTCATAGACGATATCCGTTACCAGCGCATGGGCCGGAGCAGCGTCGAGCCTCACATCGAGCGGCGGCTGCCCGACCATGCCGAGCGCGGAGGTATTGACGATCGTCGCCGCGCCATCGGTCGCCTCGGAGGCGGCGTCCCAGTCGAGAATTGTGATCGGTCCCCCGAGATGGTCCGCGAGCTGCTCTGCCCGGGCGCGCGTGCGGTTCGCAAGCCGAACCTCCGGCGCCCCCGCGTCGATCAGCGCCGCGATCACCGCGCGCGACGCGCCGCCCGCGCCGAGGACCAGGGCCGGACCCGCGGCCGGCTGCCATTCCGGCGCGCCCTGGCGCAGGTTCTCGATGAAGCCGTACCCATCGGTATTGTCAGCGTGGATGCCGCCTTCGGGAAGGAAGGTCAGCGTATTCGCCGCGCCGATCCGCGCCGCGCTGGCGCTGACCTCGGTCGCCGCGGCGAGCGCGGCCTCCTTGTGCGGGATTGTGACGTTCACGCCTTTGAATCCGAGGGCGGGCAGAGACGCCAGTCCTTCGGCGAAAGCCTCGGGCGAAAGCCCGAGCGGAACATAATAGCCATCGATGCCATAACGCCGAAGCCAATGGCCATGCAGCCGCGGCGAGCGGGAATGGCCGATCGGCCAGCCGATCACGCCGGCGAGCGGCGGAATATGCGCGGTCATTCGAGAACCATCCCTCTTGTGCGCAGGAAGCCCAGAACCTCGAGCAGCGGAAGACCGAGGATGGCGAAATAATCACCCTGAACGTGCGAGAACAGCTGCGCCCCCTCGGCCTCCAGCCGATAGGCGCCAACGGTGGTCAGAAGCGTGTCACCCTGGCGCGCGACGTAATCGTCGAGGAAGGCGTCGCTGAACGGGCGAACCTTCAGCACCGCGCGGCCGATATGGCGCCAGACAGGGGTTCCATCCTCGAAAATCACCGCCGCGGACAATAGCTCATGGGTTCGCCCCCGAAGAAAGGCGAGCTGCTCGCGCGCCTCAGCCTGCGAAGCAGGCTTGTCGAACAGCCGATCCTCGCAGACCAGCACCTGATCCGCCCCCAGAACACGTAGCCCCGGCGCGCGCGCGGCGACACGGCGAGCCTTGAGCTCGGCAAGCGCGTCGGCGACATCGCGCGGCGCGGCGCCATCGAGAGCAAGCCCCGCCTTGATCGCCGCTTCGTCCACACGCGCCGGCACGACCTCGACAGCGACACCCGCAGAACGCAGCAGACTGGCTCGCGTCTCGGACTGCGAGGCGAGAATCAGCGGCGCGGATTCGGTGGCGGTCATGGGCACGGGGCGGCTTCCGGAGGGCTTGCGAAGTTCTGATGCCTCGGGAAAGCAAGCGCAAGGGGGCCAGGACACGAGATTCCCGGGGATCGATCTGGGGATAACCCGGGTAAATGGCCGGGAAGGCCTTAGTGGGGTCGGGGAGCGATCAAAACCATGCCCGGGAAGGCCACGGTCACACACAGGCTGGCGGCCCTGTGCGTTAACTTTCCCAGCGTTTGGGATAACTCGGGAAAACTCTCACAAACGCGGAACGCCACCGTTATTCACAGGCTGTGAATTGCCGCGGAAGAGTGCTGTAACAGATTGATATAGCGCATATAAATTTCCAGATGTACAACCTGAGATTGAAAAATCGGAATGGCAGCTCATTGGCCTTGTCTGTGGAAAACTTTGTGGGAAAAGAATCACGAATGTTAATCCCCAGGATTCGACGCCTTACCTTCTTATTCAAAATTCAAGAATCCGAGCCTTCTCTCGAGGGTGGTCAAGCCGACTTGTGTCCTCCCCACGTCCTGCTACGACCTCCGAAGATGTCGAGAAAGATTCCCGCCGATGCACGATCTGCTTCTCACCGCGTACCCTTGGATCAAGGCATTTCACATCGTGGCCATCGTGAGCTGGATGGCAGGCCTGTTCTATCTGCCCAGGCTATTCGTCTATCATGCCGAGCGCGGAACACCGGGAAGCGAGCTCTCCGAAACTTTGAAAGTGATGGAATTCAAACTATTGAAATATATCATGAATCCGGCAATGACAGCAAGCTGGATCCTAGGATTTCTTCTCGTTTTGACACCCGGGATCATTGATTGGACGGCCGGATGGTTCTATATCAAGCTCGGTTGTGTCCTAGGACTCAGCGCCTTCCAGGGTTGGCTCACGGCGCGCTGCCGGGATTTCGCCAGGGACGGCAATCAGCTGAGTGGCAGGACCTACCGGCTGGTCAATGAGATACCAACCATCGCACTGGTCGTTATCGCGATCATGGTGATCGTTCGGCCCTTCTGAAACGCATCCGGGTTTGACAGATACCCGAGTTTGTGCAAGGGAAGAATATCTGGTCCCGGTTCCGGCTGGCCTATTCCCCAAAATTTCTCCCTACCATCAAGGACGTTTGACTGCTCCGATGGATTTATCCGCAGATTTCCAACAGCTTTCGCTCGCCGAGCTCAAAGCTAAAAGTCCTGCCGACCTGCTGACGCTGGCCGAGGAACTCGAGATCGAGAATGCCTCGAACATGCGCAAGGGCGACATGATGTTCGCCATTCT
>JAMHVU010000256.1:0-1892 GCA_035911355.1 Sphingobium sp. | reverse complement strand
ATGAAATCGGCTCCGGCGCCGCCGGACACGGTGTCGGCGCCGTCGCCGGCCTGGATCTGGTCGTCGTCGAGCCCGCCGAAGATCCGGTCCCGGCCCGCGTCGCCATAGAGCAGGTCGGCCCCGGCGCTGCCGTAGAGGCTGTCGTCGCCGTCGCCGCCAAGGACGGTGTCGGCGCCGATGCCCCCGTCGACCGTATCGTTGGCGAGCTCGCCGTACACGAGGTCGTTTCCGCCCTCGCCGTAGATGAAATCGGCGCCGTCGCCGCCGCGGATCGTGTCGTTGCCATCTCGGCCGCCCACGCGGTCGTCGCCGCCATATCCGAAGATCTGGTCGCCGTCCGAGCCGCCGTAGATCGTGTCCGCGCCGGGCGTTCCGTAGTAATACGCGAGTGCTCCAAAGCCATTGGAAATAACATTGGCGCTGCTGACCATAGTCGGAAGTATTCTGTCCGTCATAACATTTCGTCTCCAATTTCATCCGCTATAAATACGCGGAAAATATATGCCGAGCGTGCCCTTCGGCCTGGCGACAGCCCAATGAATTACCTTGGCTGGCAATCGGCTGACGCATCATGATCGCCAAGAAAGGCACACGCCGTCCAACGAGTATTCGCAATGCCATTCATGAGCGTCACCAATGATTGAACAGACGCGCGTTCGAAAGCCGGATCCGCTCAACAGGGAGCCGCGCCTATAAGGGTCGGGTGGCCAAGCAGCGCGCGCTCACCGATTTCCTAGGAGACCTGTGCGCGGGTCGTTCTGGACGAAGGGTTCTGAACGTGATTCTCTCAATCTGGACAAGGGATTGAGGTTTGCGATGTCTCGGCGGTTGATTGGTCAGGAGAGGTTTGGCTTCGCCGCGGATCGGCGTGGCGCGCGCTCGTCGCTGGAAGATCTCGCCGGGCTGATCGGCTGGACGCCGGTCGAAGGGGCGCTGTCCGGGATTTCCAGCGCGGCCAAGGGCGAGCCGGCCTGGCCACCGCTGGCACTGTTCAAGGCGATGCTCCTTTCGGTGTGGTACGACTTGTCTGATGTTAAGCTCGCCGAGGCGCTGGACGACCGGGCGTCGTTCCGACGGTTTTGTGGGTTTTCCTCTTGCGAGCCGACGCCGGAGCGGACCGCCTTCGTGCGCTTTCGCAAGGCACTGGTGGCGCGCGGACTGGACAAGGTCCTGTTCGAGACAATCACCGCCCAGCTCAAGGCGCGGGCGCTCCGGGTGAAGACGGGCACGCTGGTGGATGCGACCATCATCGCCTCGGCGAGCGAGAACGACGGCGAGGCGCATTGGGTCAAGCACAAGGGCCGGCCGGCGGTTCATGGCTTCAAGGCCCATGTGGGCGCCGACGCCGAAACCGCGCTGGTGGAGGAGATCGCCATCACGCCCGCCAACGTCAACGACGGCCGGGCCGGGCCGGTCCGGCGGCGCTGCCGGAGGATCCGGGCGAGGTCTTCGCCGACAGCGCCTATCGCGGAAGCCATTTCAGGGACGCTGTCCGCGCCAAAGGCGGCGTGCCACGCATCGTCGCCACGGGAATGTGGGGACGGGACGAGGCCGAGACGCTGGCGCGCTTGCGGGCCTGGAACCAGCCGATCCACAGGGTCCGGGGACGGATAGAGAAGATCTTCGGAACCTGGAAGCACAGCTACGGCCTGCGGCGGATGCGGTGGCGCGGCCTCGCCAAGGCCGCCTGCCAGGTGCGGCTCACCGCTATCGCCTACAACCTCAGGCGCAGCTTGACGATCCAGGCCGCGGCCTAACGCATGCTCCGGCGCGACGCGCCATCTGCGGTGCGCGGACAGGCGGGCGGACAAGTCTGGCGACACCTCCAAAATGCTGCATGTGTGAGAAAGCACCGTATGTTCAGTACGATATTCGACCCGCGCACAGATCTC
>JAMHVU010000255.1:0-10069 GCA_035911355.1 Sphingobium sp. | reverse complement strand
CGTCTGCTGGCCGTGCGATTTGAGCGCTTTGGGCCAGGAGGCAGCGGCGGGTGGGCAGGAGCGTATGGAACTGTGGGTTGAACCCGCCAGGGCTGGTGGTCGAGCGCCGGTCGTTCGTCGATGGCGTGGTGGAGATTTCGGGTCGTCTCGCAGGCTCGCACGGTCGCTGCCCGGATTGCGGGACGTCGTCGTCGTCCTGCCACAGCCGCTGTGTGCGGACCCTGTCAGACCTGCCGATCAGCGGCGCGATTGTGAAGCTGCGCCTGAGCGTCCGCCGGTTCCGATGCAAGCAGCGCGTCTGCCAGCGCAAGACGTTCAGCGAGGCCTTGGCGCCGGGCATCGGGCGCCGTCACGGTCGGCGCGTCGCCCGCTGCGATGAACTCGTGCGCGCTGTCGGGCTGGCCCTTGGCGGGCCGCCCGGGTCCCGAATGCTGGCGCGGCTGGCGGCGCCGTGGTCGAAGGATACCTTGCTGCGCGCGGTCCGTCGCGAAGCCGCCGCGGCCAGTCCCGCTCCCGCGACGACGGTGATAGGCATCGACGACTTCGCTTGGAGACGCGGCCACAGCTACGGCAGCATCATCGTCGATCTGGAGCGACGGACAGTGATCGACATTCTGCCGGACCGGCAGCGTGAGACGGTAATGGCCTGGCTGAGGGCAAACCCGCAGGTTCGGATCGTCTGCCGCGATCGAGGCCCGGGCTATGAGGCTGCGGCCGCGGAGGCGGCGCCCCAGGCCCGGCAGGTAGCGGACCGCTGGCATCTGTTCGAGAACGCTTCCGCCGCCTTCCTCGCGGCGGTTCGGTCCGAGTTGCCTCGACTGCGCAAGGCGCTCTCCCCCGAAGCGCCTGTCGATCCAGAGACTTTGAGCAAGGCGGAACGGATTCAGTGGGAGGGCGCGACAATCCGCGAGGCGGTGAACCGACAGGTGCTGGCGCTGGCATCGCAAGACGTTCCCCTCAAGGCGATGGCTCGCACGACCGGCCTCTCACGCCAGACCATCCGCAAGATCGTGCGCGGCCAGCGCCATGATATCTTCCGGACCCGTCAGAGTTCGCTGAACCCCTGGATCGTTCGGCTGGAAGCCGAGTGGACCGGCGGCCGCCGCGTCGGCGCGGAGCTCTGGCGCAGACTGAGGGCACCGGGATTTGCCGGCTCGCTGCGCATCGTGAGCGAATGGACAACCCGTCGTCGTCGCGATGACCGCCTCGGACAACCCACTGGATCACCGCTGAGCGCCCGGACCATCGCCCGCGGCCTGACGGTCGAACGCGAAGCCGGGTCGGCCAGGATCGCGCTGGTCAACGCCGCCATCGAGACCGCCGTCCCCGAGTTGATTGTCGCGCGCGACCTGATGGACCGCTTCCATGCGATGATGCGGTCGAACGACGTGGACCGACTCGAGCCATGGATCGCGTCCGCCAAGGAAGGCAACCTCGCGAGCTTCGCCGCCGGTGTCGAGGCCGACAGGGATGCCGTCGCCGCGGCCATCACCGAACCGTGGTCGAGCGGCCAGGTCGAGGGAAAGGTGAACCGCCTCAAGCTCATCAAGCGACAGATGTATGGTCGCGCTAACCTCGACATGCTCAAAGCTCGCGTCATGGCCGCGGCGTAAGGTTCCTGCACGGAATTTAAGTCAGACCCCAAGAGGGACCCCTCTTTTGAGCGAGGAGCGGGACCGGGTCCGTTGCAGCGGTGCGGGTGGCGGAAACGGGCCGGGTCCTGCTCCGGCTATGCGCTGGGGGTGGGGGTGTTCGTGTCCCTTGGCGATTAGAGAAAGCCAAGGGACACGATCCACTCCACTCCTGGGACGATCCTCCTCGCAGGTGCGGAAAACTGCTTTGCCTCGGAGCGATATTTCTGCTTAACTATATCGAGCATCCGTAGGCCCGCGACGATGGGGGCTTACGCGTTAAGCGCCTACGGCGGCGCATAAGTTTGGCAATGGCGCCAACGACCTGTCTCCCTCGCGGGAGATTGGTGGTTGGCGCTTTTTTGTTTGGAGCAAGCGTTTGACTAAGACGGCGGTGAAGAGTGCCTGCCCATATTGCGGCGTCGGTTGTGGCATCGTGCTCAGTGTACAGGATGGGCAGATCACGAAGGTCACCGGCGACAAATCTCATCCGACCAACTTCGGCCGCCTCTGTACCAAGGGCGCGAGCTGCGACGTACCGATCCGCGCGCCAGGCCGGGCGGACCGGGCATATGCGCGCATTCCAGGCGGGCATGACCAAGGGCCGATTCCTATGGAGGAGGCGATCCGCCGCACCGCCGGGGGCCTTCGTGCAATCATCGACCGGGATGGCCCGGACGCGGTCTCCTTCTATGTCTCGGGACAAATGTCTCTGGAGGCGCAATATCTCGCGAACAAGCTTTGCAAGGGCTTCGTTGGCACCAATAACATCGAGAGCAACTCGCGGCTATGCATGGCGAGCGCGGGTAGCGGCTACAAACTCTCGCTCGGCGCCGATGGCCCCCCCGGCTCCTACCAGGATTTCGACAAGGCTAACCTGTTCCTAGTGATCGGCGCCAACATGGCCGACTGCCATCCGATTCTCTTCCTTCGGATGATGGACCGGGTGAAGGCGGGAGCGAAACTGATCGTCGTCGATCCCCGCCGAAACGCCACCGCCGAAAAAGCTCATCTTTTCCTCCAGATCAGGCCAGGCACGGACCTCGCTTTCCTGAACGGCCTGCTCCACCTGCTTGTCGCGGCTGGCAAAATCGACCGGCCCTTCATCGACGCCCACACCGAGGGCTGGGAGGCAATGCCCGATTTCCTAGGTGACTACGCGCCGACCAAGGTGGCCGACATCACGGGCATCCCGGAGGCTGATCTCTGGCGCGCCGCGGAGTGGATCGCCGAGGCGCCGGAGTTCATGACCTGCTGGACCATGGGCCTGAATCAGAGCACGCACGGTACCTGGAACACCAACGCCATCTGCAACTTGCATCTGGCGACTGGCGCGATCTGCCGACCTGGCAGCGGGCCGTTCTCGCTCACGGGACAACCCAATGCCATGGGCGGACGCGAGATGGGGTATATGGGCCCAGGCCTTCCGGGCCAGCGCTCCGCGCTGAGCGAGGTCGACCGCACCTTTGTCGCGGAGGTCTGGGGGGTCGCACCGGATCGGCTGCGCTCTGAAACTGGCGGTGGAGCCGTCAAGATGTTCGAGGACATGGCCGAGGGACGAATAAAAGCCTGTTGGATCATTTGCACCAATCCGGTCGCGAGCATGGCGAACCGCAAGAAGGTAGTGGCCGGCCTTGAGGCGGCGGAGCTCGTCATCTCACAGGATGTCTTTGTCGACAACGAGACCAATCCCTACGCGGACATCCTCCTGCCCGGCGCGCTTTGGGCCGAGGCCGACGGGGTGCTGATTAATTCCGAGCGCAACCTGACGCTCACGCCGAAGGCGGTCGAGCCGCCCGGCGAGGCCATGCCAGATTGGCAGATCATCGCTCGCGTTGCCTGCGAGATGGGCTATGCCGAGGCGTTCACTTATGCCTCAGCCGCAGAGGTCTTTGACGAGATACGGCGCTTCTGGAACCCGAAGACCGGCTACGACATTCGAGGCGCGAGCCATGCTCGGCTTCGCGAGACGCCGCTGCAATGGCCCTGTCCGTCGGAAACCGCGACCGACCGCGCGCCGATCCGCTACCTCAACGACGGGGTCAGTCAGACGCCGCGCGAGGACGAGGACGGGACCCGCGCGGCAATTGCCTTTCCGACCGACAACGGAAGGGCTTTCTTCCTGCCCCGGCCGCACGTCGATCCGGCGGAAATGCCCGACGCCGCGTTTCCGATGGTACTTAACACCGGCCGCCTGCAACATCAGTGGCACACGCTGACCAAAACCGGAAAGGTTCCGACGCTCACCAAGCTCAATCCCGGCCCATTCGTCGAGATCCATCCCGAGGATGCCGTGGCGCTGGGGATCGGCGCGCGCGATCAGATCGAGATCCTCTCGCGGCGCGGTCGAGCGATTCTGCCCGCCGTGGTGACGGATCGCGTGCGCCCCGGGAATTGCTTCGCCCCGTTTCATTGGAGCGACGTCTTCGGTGAGGATCTCGCGATCAACGCCGTCACCAGCGACGCCGTCGATCCCGTCTCGCTTCAGCCAGAATTTAAGTTCACCGCCGTCGCGCTCACACGCGTCTCCGGCCCGATTGAAACAGCCGTGTCTCAGCCTGAGGCTATGGAATCTGTGCGGGAACCGCGACCGGATACTCCGCCCTCTCCGCCCGCGGTCGACAACCCTTCACCCGCGATCGACGCCTTTGCCCGGATGATGCGGCTTGAGGAGCGCGCGCCTCCCGCGCTATCTGCGCCCGAGCAGACCTATCTCGCAGGCTTCGTCGCCGCTCTACGCAGCCCTGAGGTCGGCGCGGAACCAGGGATTCCGCTCATCCCCACCGCCGCGCCATTCGGCGACGAGAGCCGCTGGTACGTGAACGGTCTGCTCGCAGGACTGTTCGCACGCTGCCCGGCGCCGGAAGTCACGGACGCGGGATTCCGGATCGGCACACCAGGCCCCGTACCCGGTCCTTCCCCCATGGGCGGATCGGAGGCCATCGGCGAGGTGCTCGTCGTTTGGGCCTCGCAAACCGGTACCGCCGAAGGCTTCGCCGAATCCTGCGTAGCACGCCTCGGCTCCTCTGGCCGGTCCGCGCGCCTCGTGGCGATGGATTCCGTCTCCGCCGGGGAACTAGCGCGCGTCTCGCACGCACTTTTCGTCACCAGCACTTTTGGCGACGGCGATCCGCCCGACAATGGCACGGCGTTTTGGGACGCGCTCTCGGCTGACGCAGCACCACGGCTGGACGGACTCGCTTTCGCGGTGCTGGGGTTCGGCGACTCTAGCTACGATCAGTTCTGCGGCTTTGCCCGTCGGCTCGATACCCGACTTGAAGCCCTCGGCGCTCGGCGCCTCGCGGAACGATCCGATTGCGAACCGGAGTATGAAGAAACCGCTGCGACGTGGCTCTCCTCCGTCATCGACGCAATCGGCCGGGCCACGCGGCCTGATGAGGGCCACGAGCCAAACGGTGACCTTCTCGTCGCGTCCGCACCACCGCTCATCCGCGCCGAAGCCCCCGTGCGGTCGGCCTTCAGCCGGGACGTACCGCTCAAAACGCGGCTGGCGCGCAACGTGCTGTTAAGCGGGATCGGCGCCGGAAAGGAGGTCCGCCAATTCGGATTTGACATCGCGGACCTGGATTTCTCCTACCAGGCTGGCGACGCGCTCGGCGTCTGGCCAGTGAATTGCCCCGACCTTGTATCCGAAGTACTCGAAGCCGTCGCTATCCCGGGCGAAGCGGCGATTGGCTTGGCGGGAGTGGGCGAGATGCCGATTGCCCAGGCGCTGTCTCGCCATCTCGACATCACAGCTCCAACCCGCGCATTTCTTGAAGCGGTGCGAACGCATCGCCCCGACGCGGCATTCGCGCCGCTGCTCGACCCCGCTCGTAAGGAGGCGCTGGACGAGTGGCTCCGAGGCCGCCAGATCGCGGATGTGCTCAGCGAGACGCGCATAGAGCTGAGCGCCGAAGCGTTGGCGGCGATGCTGAAGCCATTGCGGCCCAGACTCTATTCGATCGCCTCGAGCCCGCGCGCGCAACCCGGAGAGGTCCAGCTCACGGTCTCGGTGGTTCGTTACGACCGAAATGGACGCTCGCGAACAGGGGTTTGCTCGAGCTTCCTTGCCGACCGTGCCGAGGCGACCGAACTCCGGATCTACACCCAGCCCTCGGCGCATTTTCATCCCCCCGAGGACAGTAGCCAGCCGATCATAATGGTCGGGCCCGGGACCGGCGTTGCTCCATTCCGAGGATTTCTCCACGACCGGCGCGCTACAGGCGCGCCCGGTCGAAACTGGCTGTTCTTTGGCGAGCAGCACGCGGCGACGGACTTCTACTATCGCGATGAGATCGAAGCATGGCAGACATCGGGCCATTTATCCCGGCTGAGCCTGGCCTTCTCCCGCGATCAGACGAAGAAGATCTACGTCCAGCAGCGGATGATCGAGGAGGGCGCGGAGCTCTGGCGTTGGCTTGAGGACGGTGCAGCGTTCTATGTCTGCGGCGACGCAAGCCGAATGGCGAAGGATGTCGACGCCGCGCTCTGCGCGGTGATCGCAACCCACGGAGGAAGAAGTGCCGAGCACGCCGTCGAATACGTCGCAGAGATGCGACGCGGCAAGCGCTATCTCCGGGATGTCTATTGAGCGCGCCGAACTTATCCGGCTCGTCGCGTATTGCGGGTGGTGATCGAGGTCAGCGGTATCTTTCGGCTGTATGAGGCAGCATCAACCTCTCCAGCTGATCACAAGTTGATTTACATATGTTTTTCAATTACTTACTTGAAGATGCGAAGCCCCTTGAGTTTTGCCGCCTCTCGCCGCCTACGCGCCTATTTCGAACTGTGCGAGGCTTCGCGCGTGTCAACGGCCTTCGGAATCTCCCGACTCGTGGTCGCGGAATTTTCCGCACTTCGCGGGTTCGGTGATCAGCCGGTGATTTGATCGATCGCTCCGTTTTTTGGGGGGCGTCCGCGGCGCCGAGCGGGCTGAAGCGGAGGCGGCCGCGGGATGGCTTCGGAGCGAATATGCTCCGGAATGAGATCTGCGTGCTGGCGGAGGCGGTAGCTCGCACCTTTGATCTGAATGACGCCGGCGTGGTGCGGGAGCCGATCGGGCAGCGCGGTGGCGACGACGGGATCGCCAGAGACCTGATGTGAGGCCAAGAAAACGGGAGCGGAGCTGCGGCAGCATGGCACAGGACCAATCGAGTGGAGTGCATGCGGCCGAGGGCGCGGCCTTGGGTTTCTGGTATCAGTCCTTCTACGCCTTACTGACCTTGGTAACGCTCACCACCGACGATGCGGCGATCGGCATCGAGCAATTGGACGACGTGGAGCTGAAAGCCGACGGTCAGACGCTGCTCTTTCAGCTGAAGCATTCGATCAGCGCCAATCCGGCCACGATCACGATCAAGTCGAGGTCGCTCTGGCGGACGGTGAAGGTCTGGATCGACGCCCTGCCCGCGCTGACCTTGGCCGAAACGACGCTGCACCTCGTCGCAGTCGGTGATATTCCTGCGGATTGCCCACTCGGATTCTCCACCAGCTTGACGGACGCTACCAGCGCACGCGCTCCTTTGAGGTGCGCAAGCCCTGGTGACGCAGCCGCGCCCAGACCTTTCGTTCGGCGGGCGGCCGTCCACTGGACGCCCTGCTCCTCCGCCTCACCCCTTCGCCATGGAAGGGGCTATTCGTGAGCACCTGCCGGATGGCCTCGAGCAGCGCGGCGTCGGGTATCGGCCCCTCGGGCCCCGGCCGGCGCCCTGGCACAGATGGCATCGCAGTCGCGCGCCGGCTCCGATAGATCCCCGCCCGGGCCGACGCCCCAGACCCGGCAGACCCAGGTGACACCGGTGCGGCGCGTGGAGATCGAGATGACAGCGCTCATCGCTTCGACCTCCGCGCTGCGAAAGGGCCGCCGCCACCCTCCAGCCGCTCGATCTTCGCGTAGAGCAGGTCGGTGTCCATGGTCAGTTCGCCGACTTTGGTTCGAAGGCGGTCGATCGTCCCGCGCCCGGGGCTTCAGGCTCGCGGACCCGGCATCGAGAAAGGCATCGCGCCAACCGCTCAGATCCGCCGCCGTCACCGAGAGTTCGCGCGCCGCGCGCTCCTGCGGTTCGCCGCGCAGGAGCCGAAGCACCGTGTCGCGCTTGCGCCCCGCCGTCATGCGCCGATCCCGGCCCGGAGCCACGACCGCTCTGATATCCAAGGGCTCCGCGCCCGCAACTCCTTCGCGCTCATTACCGTCCATCCCAACACCTCCATCGGCCCAAATATGCCGTCTCGGATGTCGAGAGAAACCCTAGAGGCTGTTATGAACTTGCGGCGGCGATTTTCAGGAGCTGGGCGAGCATCAGAGTAGAGAAAGCGAGGATGCGAAGGCCTGCGAGGGTCTGGGGATATCGCTCGTAATCCTTGACGAGCCTTCGGAAGCGGGTCGCCCATGCGAAGGATCGTTCCACCACCCAGCGGCGGGGCAGGAGGACGAAGCCGCGTTTGGCTTGTGGCAGTTTGACGACCTCGAGGGCGATGCCCTGCTCGGCCGCGGCGTCTCTGGACCGCGCGCCCGTGTGCCCTTGGTCGATCCAGGCGATCTCGACGCCGTCCCCGGTGACGTCCTGGATCGCCTTGGCCAGCCTGCCGACTTCGCCACGATCCTCGGCGCTGGCCGGGGTGACATGGAGGGCGCGCCGATGGCCGAGCGTGTCGACCGCGACATGGACCTTCGAGCCCTTCTTGCGCCTGGCGCCGTCATAACCGGCGCGCTCCCCGCTTTCCGGCGCGGATCGCAGGGTCCGGCTGTCGAGGATCGCCGCGCTCGACTCGGCCGCGCGCCCGGCCGCCTGCCGGAGCATCCCGCGCGGATCCTCGACCAACGCCTCGAAGCATCCCGCCGCCAGCCAGCGCCGGGTCCGCTGGTAAACCGCTGGCCAGGGCGGCAGGTTATTGGGCATCCAGCGCCAGGGCGCGCCCGTCTTCAGAATGGTGCGCAGCCCATTGAACACCTCGCGCAGGCTGTGTTCTCGCTGGCTCGCGTCTTCGGGCAACAAGGTGAGATACGGCACAACCAGCGCCCATTCTTCGTCGGATACGTCCGACGGGAAAGGCTTGCGACGGAGTTTCATTCAACCCCCTGAAACCATGCGCAATCACAAGTCCATCGCAGCCTCGAGGGCGGAGAAAGCCACCGCCTGAACATGCGAGCGCCGGCTGCTTCGGCGACGCCGATGTGGATTCGGCGAACAAGACGTAAAGACCGGCGAGAGAGAGAAAGCGGCGTTGGTTATCGGGCTCTTCGGCGTTGGAAACGAGCCCGACGATTCAGGCTGCGCGCCGAGCCGCCGTTACCCCATGTCACCTGCGAGGGCTGAGATGCCGAACGGCAGCTCGGGGAGGGCCGAAGCGGCGACCACACCGATTTAGCCGATGCCTGCATCGCCGTGCGTAGCGAGCTGGAGGCGTGACGGTCAAGAAAAACCCCCGGCAGGCGCCGGGGGGGCGAGGTAACTCCCCACCACTGAGGAGATTTCGTGAAGCTTTAGTCGCGCAGATTTCCGCGTGGATCAACCCGCCATCCATTCGCATCGCGAATGATGCTGGCGTCGGGGCCATGCTGCTCCTAGAAAAACGCGGTCAGCCTCGGCTTCGCGCGCGGCGTGGAAGTCGGAGGCGCGATGCCCGGACGGGCGCGCGCACCAGGCGCCGGCCCTGGCGCGGCAGTCCGGGCAGGGGACGGCGAGGACCGGATGCGAGAAGGCGGTGAAATCAGCCATCGGCCTGTTCCTCCGGAAAATTGGTGTCGCCGCGGCGGGCGATCCTCAAGTGGCTGGCATCCCATGGCGTAGTCGCGCCCCGGGGACCAAAGCGCCATGATCGCGGCTGGAGTCGGGTTGCTGTCGGTTTCGACCATGAGAAGATGACGGGGAGCACCTTCGGGCGGCGGAGTATGGGGATTGCCCCAAGCAATCGTATGGCGAAAACGGGTCATGGCCCGGTCTCCCCGGGGGGAGGGTAGGGGCCAGCGGCGCGAACCGCTGGCCGGGCGATCAGAACATCTCGGGCGGGAGCCACGCGGCCACGCGGGCGCGCTGCGCCTCGGGAAGCTCGGTCGCGGGATCGAACATGGTTTCCAGCCGCGCCGCCTTCTCGGCTTTCTTGGCCTTGGCGAAGGCGCGCGCCTCGCCGCTGTCGGCGTCGATGCCGACCATCTCGGTCCAAAGGGCGTCGAGGTAGTCGCCCTTCACGCGGGAGAAGAAATTCACCGCCGTCGGGCACCAGACGGCGCGAATGTCGGTCGCGGCTTCCTTGTCGTAGAGCTTCGCGAAACCCTCGTCGGCGTGGGGAAGGTCGAGCAGCCGGGCCAGCTCCAGCGTCAGCACGTCGCGAACGTGATCCGCGCCCTTCTTGCGGAACGCCTTGAAGGCGCGCGCGAGGTCGCTCGCGCTGCTCCGCCCGGCGTCGGCACCGAGCAAACGCGGATCGGCGGTGTA
>JAMHVU010000254.1:0-5861 GCA_035911355.1 Sphingobium sp. | reverse complement strand
CTTCTTCATCGACAAGGGACGGCTGCCGGAGCGCGGCGATTTTGTCGTGTTCAATCCGCCGAGGACCGCGCTCATCACCGCGCACTTCGGGAGCCGCCCTTCGCCCTTCGCCAAGCGCGCGCTGGGCGTGCCCGGCGATCTGGTGACGCGCACCGGCAACGCGGTCCAGGTCAACGGCGAGACGGTTGCCACGCTCAAGCCTCGGACAAAGCGCGGCGAAACGCTGCTTCCCGGGCCGACGGGTCGTATCCCCGAGCGCTGCTACTATCTCGGCACGGCGCATGGCGACGGCTTCGACAGCCGCTACGCCGAGATCGGCTTTGTCTGCGCCGACCGCATCGTCGGCACCGGGGATGCACTGCTGTGAGAGGGGGGACGCGCCTTGTCCTCGCGCTTGGCCTGTCCGCGCTGGCCGGATGGCCGCTCGTCTCGGCCCTGCACGCCGCAGACCACGGGCAGATGGGCGAGACCTTCCCGATCATCGAGGCGGACCTCCTCGCCACCATCGAGACACGGCTTCGGACGCTCGAAGCCAATGGCGGGATCGAACGCCTGCAAAACCAGATGCGCGAGCAAGCCGTCGCTAGCGTGCGGCGCCCCAAGCCCGTCGCAGGGCTCACCCCTGCGACCGAGCGGCGCGAATGGCTGTTCGATCCCTCGATGCAGCTCGAAGACGACATCGTCGATGCCAAGGGCAACCTCATCGCGGCGCGCGGCACCCGGGTGAACCCGCTCGATCATGTCTCGCTGGGTCAAGACCTCGTCTTCATCGACGGGGCCGATGCCGCCCAGATCGACTGGGCGGTCAGGACCTACAGCGCGGCAAAGGCCAAGGTCATTTTCGTCTCGGGCTCGCCGTTCGATGCGATGAAGCCCTATCAGCGGCGGTTCTGGTTCGACCAGGGCGGGCAGCTCACGGCGAAGTTCGGGATCCGCCATACCCCCGCCGTGGTCACCGGCGCGCCCATTTCGAACGGCGTCAAGGCGCTCAAGGTGAGCGAAGTGCCGCTCGCCCCGAAAGGGCGCGCGTCATGAGGCATCCACTGCTGCAGTTCCTGCTGACCCCGATGGCGCCGCCGGAAACAACCGGCCTCAAACGGCTGCGTCGCGCCTGGGTGCTGCTCTGCGCCTGCCTTGCAGTCGCGGCTCCCCTCAATGCAGCCAGTGTCGCCTTGTTCGGCCCGCTTGGCGCGCTCCCGGCGCTGCTGCTCCTGCTGGCAGCGCCGGTCATGGGTATTGTCTATTTCCGCGCCAAGGCCCGCGCCGAGGACGCCCGGAACCGGGGAGGGGAGCCATGACGCGGCTGCGCCGCCTGGTGCTTGCCGCTTTCGCAGTGCTGGCGCTCGCGATGCTCGGTGCCGCACCCGCGCGTGCCAACGCCACCTGCCACGGCAAGTTCGTCAATCCGATCACGGACGTTTGCTGGTCGTGCCTGTTTCCGCTCTCGATCGGCGGGCTCTCGATCTGGAAGGGCTCGCGCCCCGACCCCAAGAACCCGACCTTTCCCTTGTGCGCCTGCGGCTCGCCAATCCCGCGCATCGGGATTGCGGTGGGGTTCTGGGAGCCGGTGCGGCTTGTCGATGTCACCAACAAGGCCTGGTGCTTCCCCAACCTCGGCGGGATCGGGCTCAACCCCGGCTTCGACATCGGCAACGGCCATGTCCAGGGCCGCAGTCAGGTCGGCGGCAAGACCCAGAACTCCTCGCAGTGGCAGGCCCACTACTACATCTATCCGCTGCTCTACTGGATGGAGATCCTCACTGATTTCCTCTGCTTCGAGCAGACCACCTTCGATGTCGCCTATGTGACCGAGCTCGACCCGCTGTGGGAGGATTCGGCGCTGACTTCGATCCTCAACCCCGAAGTCGCGCTGTTCGCCAATCCCATTGCATCAGCCGCCTGCGCCGCCGATTGCGTTGCCTCGACCGCGAAACTGCCGATCGACCAGATGTTCTGGTGCGCGGGCTGCAATGGCTCGATGTATCCCTTGAACGGCCATGTCTCGGCGCATGTCAGCCCGGTCCAGGCCTCGCGGCTCGTCGCCGAGCGTACGCTCTACAAGATGCACCGTCAGGCGCTCGCCTGGGGAACGATGAGCTCGAAAGCGCTCTGCCACAAGTATCTGATGCCGGTGATGAGGAAGCAGCAATACCGGCTGCAGATGACCAATCCGATCTCCACGGTGAAGGGCCGCTACGCCTGCGCGCCGATCGGCGCGACGACCATCATCCCCCACACCGGCAAGTCGTTCCCTGTCAAAGGCGAGGACTTTGGCTACCTCGTCTGGAGGAAACGCAATTGCTGCATGCTCTAAGAAAGCTGGCCGCCCTGCGCTCGTGCTGCACCCGCGCCCGGGCGGGTACAGCCGCCGGTCTTGTCGCGCTCGCGGCGGTCTCGGCGGCGCTCGCCCAGAGCGTCAGCCAAAATGTGGAAGACCTCGATCTCGCCGCGATCAAGGCGCGCGGGACGCAGCAGGTCAAGGAAGCGCAAGCCTTCGTCGATGCCGTGGCTCATCGGGGCGAGGCGCATGAAGCCGAGGCCGAAGAACTGCGCGAGGCAGGGCTGGCGGCGGCGAGCTCGATCGATCCTGCCAGCTTGCCCAAGGGCCAGGCAGGACCGGTCGACTTTGACGCAATCCTCGCGGGCGCGTCCGCCAACAGCCAGGCGCCGATGGGCGAGGGGCCACTGTTCACGGTCTTTGCCAGCCTGTCGATGCCGCAGGCCTCGCTCACCCGCCTGATCCGCGACACCACCAAAGCGGGAGGCGTGGTCGTCTTCCGCGGCTTTCCGCAAGGCAGCACCAAGGCCTTTGCCGAAGGGCTCAAGCGCGTCGTCACCGACGAAGCCCAGGAAGCCCATATCGCCATCGACCCGCGCCTGTTTCGCGCCTTCAGGGTGACGGCCGCGCCGACCTTCGTGGTGACGGGACGCTCCTATGAGCTCTGCGACGGGTTCGACTGCACCAGCGCGGTGCCCGATCATGACCGCATGAGCGGCAATGTCACGGTGGACTACGTCCTCGAGCGCTTTGCGGAAAGCCGCGGGCCCAGTGCCGGCGTCGCACGAGTGGCGCTCGCGAACCTGCGCAAGGGACACTGACATGCGCCGCGCGGGATCATTGGAGAGACGGGGGAGGACGGGCAGGTTTGCCGGGCTCGCACTCCCATGCCTGCTCCTCGCGCTCGCCGCCCTTCCGCTGGACGCTCAGGCCCAGGTCTATATCCCGCCGCCCGACGACCTTGTCGAAGAGCTGCCGGTCCTGCCCCCCGCCATCGATCCCGCGCTGCCTGCGCCTTCCCCGCCCCCTCCTTCCGCGCCCAGTACGATGACGGCGGAGGAAGCCAAGGCCGAGGCTCGCAGCACCGGGTCCGCGCTGCGGGGCGCCTACCAGGGGCTGACCCAGGAGGCGGGCGCTGCCGGGCAGATCCCGGGCTACCAGGAGAGCTATCCCGGCCAGACGAGCTATTACACCAATCCGGATGCTCTGCAGACCGACGGCGCGGTAGCAGGCTGGAACAGCGAGGCCTACCGGACGGCCAATTCGGCAACGCGGCCCACGGTCGATGTGAACCGCAGCGATCTGTCACGCGCCACCGCGATTGAAGCCGATCCCGACGCGTATCTCGAGGGCATGAGCGCCGATGGCTCAACCGGCGACTGCGTGCCGCTGCCGCCGGGTTCGGGGACGCCCAATACGGCAGAATGGACCTGCCATGTAGGCTCGCAAGTCGTCGAGCAGCCGCGGACCTGCACCAGCAGTCTGACGGTCGCCGAATGGAACGACGTGCTCTACCAGTATGTCTGCGTCATCGCGCCGGGGTTCGACGGCTGCGGCGCGCTTGCCGGAAATGGCCAGTGCCGCCGCACCGCGACCTATCCGGTGCCGGAATATAATCTCACCATCGACTATTACGACTGCGACGCGGCGGTCAGCGATCCCAACGTCTATCTGGTCGCAACCCTGCCCAAACCGCCGCCGGCCGATGCGTTCCAGGTCGTCAGCAATGCCTATCGCTGCAATAGCCAGGGGATAACGGATGCCCTGACCTTCGATCCCGTCACCGGCATGCCGCTGCAATACGTGACCGGCCTGCAGCAGTGCGGGACGATTGCGCAGGACACCACCTGCACACCCACGACGGCAGCGGCGGCCGCACTTGCGGAGCGCGTCCTGTGCAAGACCTGGGACTTCATCGGGGATCCCTTCGGCGGCGGCGGATACTTGACCTGTATCGAGCCCGCCGCGCCCGAAGAGGTTTATCTCTGCTCGTCGAATGTCGCGGGGATGACGGCGGAAAGCGCGGTATCGAAGTGGTTCACACAGGTCTGGACCGACAATGCTTGCACCATCGATCCCGCCAGCTGCACGCTCACTTCGGAAACCTGCACCGCGCCCGATGAAACACGGCTGATCGGCGGGATCGCGGTCACCCGGCGGTGCTGGGAGAGGACGCGGAATTTCCTCTGCCAGAGCGTGGTCGGCGGCGGCAACGATTGCGGCGCGCTCGAGGCCCAGGCCGGCTGCTCGCTCGCCCGCGAGGTCTGCCTCGACGATCCGCCCTCGGCCGACGGCACCTGCGCGGTCAGCGAGCGGGTCTATTCCTGCCCGATCCCGGGCACGAGCCAGGAGCCCGCGCAGTACATCTGCGGGGGCGACGTCTACTGCGTGAACGGCGAGTGCGAGGCGGTCGAGCGCGAGGCTTCGGACGAGTTCAAGGACGCCGTGGTAGCGCTGAATGCGCTCGGCCAGGCCAACGCCGAATTCGACGAAGCGGCGCTGACACTGTTTCGCGGTACGCGCGAGAGCTGTTCGCACAAGGTCTTTGGCCTCTCCAACTGCTGTTCGGGCAAGGGCGTGCCGCTGCTCACCCCCTGGCTCTGCTCCTCGGCCGAGGCGCTGCTCGATGAGAAGGACGATGCAGGCCTGTGCCACAAGGTCGGCACCTACTGCTCGTCGAGCTTCCTTGGCATCTGCGTCACCAAGAAGGACGTATACTGCTGCTTTGCCTCGAAGATCAGCCGCATCCTTCAGGAACAGGGCCGCCCGCAGATCGGCAAGCCCTGGGGCAAGCCCAAGACCGAGACCTGCGAGGGGTTCTCGATCTTCGAGTTCCAGCAGCTCGACCTCTCGGTGATGGATTTTTCCGAAGTCTACGCGGACTTCATGGAAGCCGCGAAACTCCCCGACGAGGCGGCCGCCCTTGTCCAGATCCAGCAGAAAATCACCGACTACTACGCGGCGCACAAGCCATGAGCCCCCAAGAGGTCAGGAGCCGAGCATGATCAACCCCAAGGCTTGTCCCATTGCTGCCAGCCTGCTGGCGACCGTTGGCAGTAGCGTTCCGTCGGCGCACGCCGAGCAGGGCAGCGGAATCGAGGTCGTGCAGGCCGAGGACGATTTCTACTGCAAGGAGCGCCGCCTCGGGACATGGTTCTACTGCGAGAGGCCGAAGGATCCGCCCCGGATCAGCGCGCCGCCACAAGCCAATGCGCGCGATCGCCTAGCCGCGATTTCGGCCAATCTTGAGGAGCTGAAGGCGCGCGCCATTCTCGATCCGAGCGCCGAGAACGTGACGGCCTATGTCCGCTTCCAGCGCGAGCAGCTCGACCGCTCCTCGCTGTTCGCCGATGTCTGGCAGCGCGCGCTGTGGCAGGACCCGGGGCTCGACTACACGCTGCAGCGCCCGGTCTCGACGCTGGGCAAACGCGCCTGGATCGACCAGCGCAAGACCGACCGCGACCTTGCCCTGGCCAAGCTCTCCGAGCGCTACGGCGTGTTCTACTTCTACGCCTCGAGCTGCGGCGCCTGCGATATCTTTGCGCCAATCCTGAAAGCGGTCAGCGACAGGTTTGGCCTCGCC
>JAMHVU010000253.1:0-3999 GCA_035911355.1 Sphingobium sp. | reverse complement strand
GCGGGCCATGGGATCGTTGAGGGTGCGGAACTCGCCAGGGGAGAGCCGGTTTGCCCTTTGCCACAGATAGTCGCCGGTCAAACTGATATGCACCCAGCCCATCGGCGAGAGATGGGCAAGCAGCGCATCATCGAAGGTGCCGCCGGATGATTGGAGATGCTGGGCGGCCCTGTCCATATAGACGGTGTTCCAGTAAGAAATCGCCGCGATCAGCAGATTGAGGCCCGATGCCCGATATTCCTGATTCTCGATCGAGCGATCGGTGAACCGCCCCTGTCGGTTGGTGTAGATCGCGGCGGCAAGGGTATGACGTGCTTCGCCTTTATTGAGGCCGGCCTGGCAGGCGCGACGCAAGTCGGGCTGTTCAAGCCAGTCGAGCGCAAATAGCGTCCGCTCGATGCGGCCGAGTTCGGCCAGCGCAAAATCCAGCCTGTTCTGGCGCTTGTAGGCGGCCAGCTTGCGCAGGATCGCGGAGGGCGCAACGGCTCCTTCCTTAATGGAGGCGACGATCCTGACGATGTCATCCCAATCGGCTTCGATCGCCGCCGTCTTGATCGTGCGGCCCATGAGGCTTTCGATGCCTTTGTAGGTCGAAGGCGCGGCGATCGAGCCGAGTTTCCGGTCGGCGATGTCGCGCAGACGGGGCACGAACCGGAAGCCGAGAAGATGGCAAAGGGCAAAGACATGGTCCGTCGCGCCGCCGGTATCAGTGTAATGCTCATGCAGCGGTAGCGCGCCGGCGCCGAGCATCAGGCCATCCAGCACGTAGGGGGCCTCGCCGGCGGTGGCCGACATGATCCGCGATCCGAACGAGGCAAAATGATCGGACAGGTGGGAGTAGATCTTCAGGCCCGGCTCGCTGCCATATTTCGCATTGATGTCGGCCGCCGCCGATCGGTTGCGGCCCGAGCGGAAGAACTGCCCATCGGAGGATGAACTAGTGCCGGCTCCCCAATGGCGCGTGAAAGGAAGATCATGGTGCGCGGCAACGATCATCCCCAACGCGGCCTGATAGTTTTCGGGCGACAAATACCAGTTGTGGGTCCAGGCAAGCTGGGCGTAGCTCACCCCGTCGCTGGCGTTGGCCATGCGCTCTAGACCCAGATTCGATCCATCAGCGAGAATGGCGGCGAGGATCGCGTGCGGGTTGTCATGCTCCTTGCCGGACCGAAGATCGCGAAATGCGCTCAGGAACCCGGTGCGCTCGGCCACCTCGACCAGGAGTTCGGTGATCCGCACGCGCGGAAGCAAGGCGTCGAGCCTGCGATCGAGAGCCTCCGCCTCGGGTGGAGTGATCGCCGGCATGGGTTGCAGCTTGAGCCGGTCGCGTTCGAGCGCCACGCCCGCGAGCCTGTTCGCCTTGAGTTGCTTGGCGAAACGGCGCAGCCGCCAGTCGAGCGTCCTTGCCCGCTCCTCCAGATAGGCGGCCGCATCGGTCTGGAATGGCAGGCTGTCGGCCACCTTATCGGCATCGCGTCGACTCAGCAAATAGGTGTCGAAGCGGCGATAATTGCGGGTTCCTTCGACCCATATGTCGCCGGCGCGCAACCGATCGCGCAGCGTGGCCATGATGGCCGTCTCGTATCGCCGGCGATCGACCTGGCCACCTTCGGTGATGAGGCGCTTCCACTGCCGGTTGGCGAATGGGAGCGGAACGCCCTCGGGCAGGCTGCGGGCCTTGCGGGCATTGGTATCGCGGATGACCTCGATGGCCTTGACCAGTTGCGATCCGCTCCCCGATGCCTTGAACGTGAATGTATCGAGGAAAGCCGGGCTGAACCGCCGCAGCGTCGCATAGCGACCAGTCGCCGCGACAAGCGCATCTTCGCCCGCCAGCTCGGCCAGCGCATCGACCTGCGATTTGGCTGCGACCAGTCTGTGCCAGCCTACCGCTTCGTCGATCAGTTCGAGCGGATTACCGCCATGTTCGACCGCCTCTCCCAGCGCGGCGATCGTCGCGCCGAACAGCCGCATAAGTTCGCCGACCGAGCGGATGCTGTCCTGATAGCGCCTTTCCCGCCCGCGCCGCGCCCGTGTGAACAGGCTTCCGACAAGCCTGTCGAACATCTGGATCGCACCATCGGCGAGCCTGGCATCGAGGTCGATGACCGCCGCGATCAGCGTCGCGCGGCGCCTGTTAAGGCTATAATCGGAGAGCAGGAACGCCGGCGCAACGCCACCTTCGCGCATGAACTGCGCGAACCGGAAGTCGGGGATTTTCGCGCCGATCGCCGGGTCGATGCCGATTCCGCGCACATAGCGTAGCCGTTCCAGCAGCCCGTTGATGTTCGCCGTGGTGGGCGCTTCCTCGAAATTGCGCAGCCAGGCCAGCGGCGTCATGCCGAAGTCGCTGTTGTTGACGATCAGATCATCGATCCGCGCCAGTTCGGCATGACCCAGGCTTTCGACAATGAGCGCCGCCGCGGCTTTGCGGGCGCGTGCCCTGCCGGCGAGGCCCGCACGTTCGAGCGTGTCTGCCGATGGAAGAATGAAGCGTTCCTGCTTCAGCCCCTCCATCAATGCGCGGACAATAGGTTCGCCCCGATCGGTCCGCTCCGCAGCTCTTGCGGCGAGATCGAGCGCGAGCGGTATATCCCCTCGCCGAAAAGGGTGTAGCCCCAGATGCCGTGCCGCAATGTCGGCATGATCGTTACGTGTTTGCGCGCGCTGGCCATAGTCGGCGAACGCATCAACATCGACGAAGAGCTGGGCGGCGAGATAGTGAAGGACCGCATCGGGGACGTCGACGTCGGGCTGCAAACCGAAGCCGGGATGCCGCATAAGCGCGATCTGCGTTGCCAGACCGAGGCGGTTGGCAGGGCGATAGCGGCGACCGACCAGTTCGAGATCCTCGGCGGCAAGGGTATAGTGGCCGACGATCGCGGTTTCGTCATGGGGGATATCGAACAGGCGACGCCTTTCTTCTCCGGTCAATAATCGCCGCCGCGCCATCCTGCCTCCATCCCGAGTCGAGAGCGACAGGCTAGCGTCAATCTGGAGTATAGCCTAACCGGACGTCAGGACAGGGCTTCCTATTCCGTCCGATTAGAGTTGGTGAACGCATTTGTTGACGCCTGTCGCGCCGTGTCATAGATTTCAACCTGACAAATTGACCGGAGGCGGAGATGAAAGGCCAGAGGATCGGTTACGTCCGGGTGAGCACATTCGATCAGAATGTCGATCGCCAGTTGGAAGGGCAGTCGCTCGACCGGATTTTCACCGACAAGGCTTCGGGCAAGGACGTCAACCGGCCCCAGCTCGATGCCATGCTCACCTTCGCCCGCGAGGGCGATACCGTCGTGGTCCACAGCATGGATCGACTTGCACGTAATCTCGACGACCTGCGCAAGCTGGTTCAGTCCCTCACCAAAAGAGGCATCCGGATCGAGTTCGTGAAGGAGAGCCTGACTTTCTCGGGCGAGGATTCCCCGATGGCCAACCTGATGCTTTCGGTCATGGGCGCATTCGCCGAGTTCGAGCGCGCCCTGATCCGCGAGCGGCAGCGCGAAGGCATCGCGGTCGCCAGGCAACGCGGTGCCTATCGAGGGCGGAAACGGTCCCTGTCCGATGAAAAGCTGGCCGAGTTGCATCGCCGTGTCGCAGCCGGCGAGCGCAAAGCCGTCATCGCCCGCGACCTGGGGATCAGCCGTGAAACCCTATACCAATATCTCCGCGCGACCGCCTGACACCTATGTTCTCATTATGTCCGTCAAATCGTTGTCTGGCGCACAAACCTTGAGGTGACGCCAGGTGCATGGCATCACGCGCGTCGCGGTGGTTGAGAAGGGCTGGATCGGCGGCGGCAATGTCGGTCGCAACACCACGATCATCCGCTCCAATTACGGACTGCCCGGCAACGAGCCCTTCTACGAATGGTCGATGAAGTTGTGGGAAGGCCTGGAGCAGGAGCTCAACTACAACGCGATGATAAGCCAGCGCGGCGTGCTCAATCTGTTCCATTCGGACGGGCAGCGCGATACCTTCGCGCGCCGCGGCAAC
>JAMHVU010000252.1:0-2161 GCA_035911355.1 Sphingobium sp. | reverse complement strand
CCGCCATGCCCGACTTTCAAATCAAGCGCCTGCCCTACAACCTGACGGCGCACGCCGGATTGTCCTTGGTGGGGCAATACCTCAAGCGCTTTGCGCAGATCGACCAGGTCATCGATCCGCGCTTCCCTATTGCCGCCAAGAGCGGCATTGCGACCAGTTCCCTGATCAAGGCCTATGTGGGGTTGCTGTGCACCGGCAAGTCCGACTTCGACGCCATCGAGTCCTTGCGCGGCGACGCCTTCTTCCGCGATGCGCTGGGCCTCTCGACGGTGCCGTCCTCGCCAACGCTGCGCCAGCGCATGGACGCCCTGGGCGAAGCCGGTGACAGCGCGCTGGTGGCGCTCGACGAGGCCAACGAGCGTCTGCTCACGCGCGCCAAACCAACTCTCACGCCGCTCTCCACCGGCCATCTGGCGCTCGACTTCGATGTCTTCACCCTCGACAACAGCGGCACGAAGAAGGAAGGCGTCGGGCGCACCTACATGGGCTTCGACGGCTATGCGCCGATTGCCGGCTATCTGGCCGAGCAAGGCTACTGCCTCGGGCTCGAACTGCGGCCGGGTACCCAGCATTCGGCCTCGGAGACGCCGGATTTCCTGCGCCGCCTGCTGCCGCGCGCCCGTGCGGTGAGCGCGCTGCCGCTCTTGGTGCGGGCCGACTCGGGCTTCGATGGCGCCGCCATCTTTGTGGCCCTGGCCGCGGCTCGCGCCGCGGGGCCGGTGGACTGGCTGGTGAAGTGGAACCCGCGCCGTTTCAATGGGGCCGCCCTGCACCAGCGCCTCGACGCGGACGCCACCACCGCCTGGACGCAGCCGCGCGTCGGCAAGCGCGAAACCTGGCTCGTCGAACCCCTCACCCGCAAGTTCGCCGGAACCAAAGTCACGATGCGCCGGGTGGTGCATCTGATCGAGCGCACGATCGACCGCGACGGCCAGATCCTGCTGATGCCCGACATCGAAATCGAAGGCTGGCTCACCAGCCTCGAGTTGCCCGTCGCCGAGATCGTCGCCCTGTACCAGGCGCACGGTACCCATGAGCAGTTCCATTCCGAGTTCAAGACCGATCTGGACCTGGAGCGCCTGCCTTCGGGCAAATTCGCCACCAACGATCTGGTGCTGTCCCTGGCCGTGCTGGCCTTCAACATTCTGCGCGCCATCGGCCAGGCAACCCTGATCGACCCCGACGTGAGCCCGGTTCGTCATCCCGCCAAGCGGCGCCGCCTGCGCACCGTGATGCAGGAAATCATCGGCGTCGCCGCCCGCGTCATTGCGCACGCCCGGCGTCTGAGTCTGGGTCTTGGCCAGCGCTGCGCCGCCTTCACTGTGTTCGAGCGTCACTACCAGACCCTGCTCCAGTTCTCCGGCTGAGGCCGCTTTGCCCGTGCGTCGTCATTCGATGCCGCCCGGCGGGGAAGCGCTCGGCCGTCCAGGGCGACAAGCCGGCGCAAGCCCGGATTTGGCGGTGCAAACACGCTTCCATTTCGTCTGGTGGTACTTTCTCATGCGAAATCCGGGCTCACATTTCAATTCGAAACGATTTTGTGGCGCTAGGCGAACAGGCTTACGGGTACAGGCGCGGCGGTCACGGATTCAGGAAAGTGACAAGCCCGGCAAGTCGCCACACCTCCGCGCCCCCTCCCCACCCATCCGCATCGGCTTGCGCCAAAGAACAGCCTGCATGGCTCTCAGCGCTGTCCGATTGCTTCATTGAGAACTCGATGTGAGATGCAGACGCACCCAGGCTCAATGGAGACGGGGCGGCATGAGACCCGGCACCTTCAATATTGAATGTAGACGCGAAAATGCGGCAGTCCAGAACCAAGGGAAGCCGGGGTTCGATCAGATGCAGTTGCAGCGGGGGCGGGACCTCTTGGCGGGCGCCGCGGCGGCCGGTGATTCAGGACGGCTCGCCGCGCAAGCGCATCCAGTCTTCCAGCGCGTCGGCACGCATGGCGCGGCCGTAGAGATGGCCCTGCATTTCCTTGCACCCCATTTCATCCAGCAGGCTCGCCTGTTCCTGTGTTTCCACCCCTTCGGCGATCACGTCCAGCCCGAGGCTGCGGGCCAGCTTGACTATCAGCCGGGCGATGCACTCGTTGGAGGTTTCCGGCGTAAGCTCGCGCACAAAGGCCCGGTCGATCTTGACCCGGTCAAAAGGCAGC
>JAMHVU010000251.1:0-2026 GCA_035911355.1 Sphingobium sp. | reverse complement strand
GTAAAGAGACATAGTATGTGGACGGATATGTAGGGGCGAAACGCTTGCCCTTCACAGCGTCCACAGAACGGCCGTTTGGGAGACACAGGGCATGGGCGGTATTCTGGGCTATGCTCGTGTGAGCACCGGCGACCAGGACGTGGCAGGGCAGACCATGCGTCTGGAGAAGGCTGGCGCCATTAAAGTGTTCACCGACGTTATGTCGGGCAAGAGCATGGATCGTCCCGGTTTGGCCGACCTGCTCGCCTACGCCCGTAAGGGTGACACATTAGCCGTGGTTCGCCTCGATCGGCTCGGGCGATCGCTGGCCGAATTACTTGTCACGGTTGAGAAGCTGCACGCCCAAGGCGTGGCGCTGCTAACCCGGATTATTCACCAGCGTTGGTCTGAAGGGTTGGCGGGAGTGGTGTAAGGCTCTGATCTGAATTAGGAACTGGGTGTCTAATCCTAACCGACTTCAGGGACAGAAAATGCCACAGACCACACCCGCCGGATGCGATGATAGCGCGGCTGTATTTTCGTATCCAGCGGTTGGCGGCAAGAAGGTCACAGCTGCGTTTGACGGCGGCAGGCTGACCTCGGATGGCGGTGTGCTGCTGCTGGCTCAGGCCGAGCGCATGATGGGCATCTGCCAGCAGCTTGCGGCATGTATTGCGGACCCGCGCGATCCTGCGCGGGTGGTCCATCGACTTGAGGATATCTTCCTTGCCCGTGTGCTGGCGATCGCGTGCGGCTATGAGGATGCCGATGATCTCGACGCTCTGCGCGATGATCCGGGCTTCCGCCTGGCGCTGGGCAAGCTGCCGGGATCGGGCGCGGGACTTGCCAGCCAACCGACGATGAGCCGCTGGGAGAATGCGCCGAGCACGCGCGAGCTGGCCAAGATGCTGGCGGCCATGATCGACATCTACTGTGCCAGCTATCCCGCTGCTCCGGCAGCCGTGACGCTGGACATCGATGATACCTGCGACGTCGTGCATGGCTATCAGCAGCTCTCCTTCTGGAACGGCCATCATGGGGAGCGCTGCTTCCTGCCGATCCATGTCTACGATACGGCCACGGGCCGACCGGTGGCGATGCTACTGCGTACCGGCAAGACACCCTCGGGCAAGGAGGCTGCGGGCCATATCCGGCGTCTGGTGCGCCATATCCGCCGCCACTGGCCCGATACCCGCATCACCATCCGCGGCGACGGGCACTATGGGCGGCCCGAGGTCATGGCCTTCTGCGAGGCTGCCGGTGTCGATTACGTGCTCGGTCTGCCGACCAACGCCGCGCTGCGCGCCGATCCCGTCATCGTCACGGCTGCCGATGCCTGCGCGGTCCGCCGCGCGGAGGAAGGTCGGGTGGTCCTGCGCAGCTATGCCGAGACCCGCTACGGCGCGAAGAGCTGGAGCTGCCAGCGCCGTGTCGTCGCCCGGATCGAGGCCAGCACGCTGGGCATGGACATCCGTTATGTGGTCACTTCCCTGACCAAGGGATCGGCTGAATACATCTATGACACGCTCTACTGCGCGCGCGGGCAGGCCGAAAACCTGATCAAGCTGCACAAGACGCAGCTGGCCAGCGATCGCACATCGTGCCGCTCGGCCAATGCCAATCAGATGCGCCTGATCCTGCACACTGCTGCCTACTGGCTGTTGTGGCGCGTTCAGCAGGCGATGCCGAAGACCGCCGCTCTGGCAAAAGCCGAGTTTACGACCCTGCGCCTGCGGCTGCTCAAGGTTGCTGCCCGCGTCATGGAAAGCGCCACCCGCATCCGCGTTGCGCTCGCATCGGCCTGTCCGGATGCCGATCTGCTGCGTGCCATCGTTCTCGCGCTCAAGCCTGCGCCGACGTAGCGGGCGCGGCAGTGCCGCAGAAACCCCGAGCCCACTCCTTCAACCAGAAAAGCCCATCGATCACAGCGCGGTGAAACAGACGCCAGCGGTGCCGCACGCCCGCTCTACGCCGCCGCACGCAGCAGTGGCGTCAAGCTCGCGCCGAGAGGCGCCCAACCGCATCGCCGTGAATAAGAGAGGTTAGC
>JAMHVU010000250.1:0-1005 GCA_035911355.1 Sphingobium sp. | reverse complement strand
TGCTTGGCACCCTCTGGCCACCGCACGACGACACTCTTTGCGCGCGGAGCCCTCATGCGTTCGAAGTGTCGGACGACGCGGTCCGCCATTCCTTCGCGGGGGGAGACGAGTTCGCACTCGCCGCCAGTGTCGGCCGCGAGCTGGCGAACGAAAGCCTCCGAGACAGCGCTGCCGACGCCGACCGTGAAGATCCGGTTTCGGGACTCTTTCGCTTCATCAACCACGGATACCCACTCTGAGACCTCGCCATCGGTCACCAGAAAGATGTCGGCAGATTCCGCCTCGCCAACGATCGAGTAGGCCTCTCGCAGGGCCTTGCCGATCTCCGTGCCGCCCATATTCGCGTCGAGCGCCTTGGCGAACCGATGGGCCTTCGTGAGGTTGGTCTTGTTGCACGCAAGCGGCCGATCTGAGAGCGCACTGGTCGAGTTGCCGAACGCAATCAGTGTGATGCGATCGTGCGGCTGCAATCCGTCGAGAATTCCCTCGAGCGCCTGCTTTGCCTGTTCCATCGAGTCTCCCTGCATGGAGCCAGAGCAATCGATGACGATGGCGAGGTTCAATGGCCGCGGCTGCTGCAGTCCTGGGAAGAACGGCTGAAAGCTCGCCACGGCCGCCAGGCCGTCGCCGTCCTGGCCGCACAGGGCGAAGCTGCGCGTGGCCTGAGGCGCCTTCACGTTCAAAATGAAGTCGCGGTCCATGACCGCCTTGGGTTGCAGCAGTGACAGAACGACCTTCTCAGGCGCCTTCTCGAGCTCGATGGCATGCGATGGGCAGATGAACTGGGCGTCCCGCAGACTCCCGTGAATCTCAATGCGCAGGGAGAACTGGTTCTCCACCGTGAGGGAGGCTTCCGGGACCTGGTGCGGCAGATGATGCGATTCGCCGAAGCGCGGCGCGATCGTCGTCGGAAGAAAGAACCGCAAGCGGTCACCTGCCCAGCGGTAGAGGATCGCGTAGCTGAACGTGATCTTCGCCGTCTCCAGAGGCAGCAGATTGCCGACG
>JAMHVU010000249.1:0-1045 GCA_035911355.1 Sphingobium sp. | reverse complement strand
TCCCCGGCCGGGCGAACCGCAAGGCGCCGATCCCCTACGACGCCAACATCTACAAGCAGCGCAACCGGATCGAGCGCATGTTCGGCAGCCTCAAGGACTGGCGACGCATCGCAACTCGATACGACCGCTGCGCCCACACCTTCATGAGCGCCATCTGCATCGCAGCCACCGTCATCTTCTGGTTATGAGTCCGGAGCCTAGGCAGCAGACTTATAAGCCTGCGATCCAAATTTGAGTTGCGACGAGCTTGAGGGCTGCGAGGAAGCTTTCCGGCTGTTGGTCATAGCGGGTTGCGAGACCTCGGAACTGCTTGATCCGGTTGAAGAACCGCTCCACGAGATTGCGCTGCCGACAGACCCATCGTGAGAAGGCGAAGCCGCCCTTGCGGTTCGCCTTCGGCGGGATATTGGCCCAAGCCTTCCGGTCCCTGGCCTTGGCGCGGAGGGTGTCGGTGTCATAGCCCTTGTCGGCGATCAGGATGTTCCCTTCGCCGAGCGTTTCAGTCAGCGCATCGACCTCCACGCAATCGGCGACCTGGCCGGCGGTCAGGCGCGGGGCGGCGGGGCGGCCTTCCGCGTCGACGAGCGCGTGGAGTTTGCCCGTGAGACCCCCGCGTCTCGGAGTCGCCGGCCTCCTCGACCGTCCCATGCCACCATCGTCGCCAGCCCCCTTTTTCCCGTGGCCCCGTGCTGGTGCACGCGGACTTGAGGAGAAACGATCATGACGATGTCACCGTCGTAAGCCCCGGACACCGCTCTCGGAAGCCGATCCCAGACACCCGCCTTCCGCCAGCGGACAAAGCGATTGTAGCAGGTGGTGGGCGGGCCGTAGCGCTCCGGCATTTCTGAACCGCCCCGGGTCTACCGGAGGCTGATTGTTTCAACGGTCGGGGGGCTTGATCGAGGGTTTTGAGGTTGGTGAAGTAGGCCTTTTCGGCCTCGGCGGGCGGGACGTAGCCGATGGGGGCGAGCAGTCGTCGGTTGTTGTACCAGTCGATCCACTTCAGCGCCTGCCATTCGACGTCACGCAGTGTTCGCCATGGCCC
>JAMHVU010000248.1:0-43034 GCA_035911355.1 Sphingobium sp. | reverse complement strand
GTATAACAACTGGGGCAAGCATTTCCTGATGGAAAATACGCTCAGTACGCGGCAGCTCGAATTGGTAATCCTGCGCGTGGCCTGGCGGGTGAAGTCGGCCTACGAATGGCATAATCATGTCGGATATGCGATGAACGCGGGGATCACCGTGGATGAAATCCATGCCATCCGCGATTTTCCCGCATGCGGGGCATGGTCAGAAGAGGACGCCGCGCTGATCGGTGCGGTCGATGAACTGCTCGATCATCATACCATCCTCGATGGAACGTGGCGGACGTTGACGAAGACGTTCGACACGCGCCAGATGATGGACCTCGTTTTTACTATCGGTCATTATGTAATGACCAGTTGGGCCATTTCCGCCATGGGGATCGCGGTCGAAGGCAGCGCCGATGTTGTCGGTTTCGATCTTAAAACAGCCTCAGGCCGGTCGCCGGCAGCGACATTCAAGCCCGGCGAAACCGACGACTGGATCGACACCCGCGGATATTGAATGGAGTCTCACCCATGAATCTGATGGGCAAAACGGCTTTGACGGTCGGCGACGAAAATAGGTTCGGCCTTCATGCGACGGATTGAAGCGAGGGGCCTCCACGCGGCTGGCCCCAGAGTCCGGATCACGAGGCGGTCTCACACGTCACGACATTGTCGAAAACGAATAATCGGGTGGTCGACCCGGCGACTGCCAACCGAAACAACATCATAATTCGATAGGATGAGAAATGATAAAGGCTGATGAACTGCTTGCTGCGGCACGACATGCAACCGGTCTGGAAGATCTTGGTGACGACAGCATTCTCGAGCCCTTCCATCTGCTCGTGGATTCATTGAATGGCGAAGCCCGGCTGACGGAAGTCGGTGAAATGGTGGCCTCCCGCAGCATCACCGGCTATTTGGTCAATCGTCTCAAAGTGGTCGACTGGATCGGAACGCATCCCGAAATCGTGCAGCGTCCGATCGTAAAGCCTACCTTTGTTTTCGGTCTGCCGCGGACCGGCACGACCTTGACGATCAATCTGCTCAACGAAGACCCGGGGCGGCGCTGCTTCCTGCGCTGGGAGGCGTTCGATTCAGTGCCGCCGCCCAGGACGGAGGAACTGCACGCGGGGCCGCGCTACCAGAAGGCTCAGGACCAGATCAACGCCTCGCTCGAGCGGATGCCGCATATTTCGGCGATCCACCATGAGGATGGGGACAGCCCTTCTGAGTGTCAGTTCGCGATGGCGCCGAGTTTTTGCGCGCAGCTGTATGACTCACAATATCATATGCCCAGTTATCACCGTTGGTTCCTGCACGAGGCGGACTATCTCCCGGCATTTCGCTACCAGAAGCAGCTTCTGCAACTGCTCCAGACGGAAACCGGCGGCCGCTGGACGCTTAAAAACCCTTGGCATCCTCTCTACCTCGATGCCCTCAGCGAGATTTTCCCGGACGCACAGCTTGTCATGACCCATCGAGATCCGGTTGAGGTGGTCGGTTCGGCGTGCAGCCTGATATGGAATGTGCGCGTGATGTTCAGTGAACATGTCGACCGCAAGCAACTCGGCCAAGACGTGATCGAGACGTTTGACCTGATGATTGCTCGGCAAAATGCCTTCCGCGCTAAGCATGGCGCCGCCGCGATCTTCGATATCCAGTATACTGAACAGATCGCCGATCCGATCGGCACCATGCGCAAACTCTACGCGCATTTCGGCGAAGAGCTGGGCGATGCTGCGGAAGCCCGGATGCGCCACTATCTCGAAACCAAGCCGAAGGATCTCTTTGGCAAGCATGTGTATAATATCGAGGACTATGGTCTGACTAAGGATCAGATACGCAGCCATTTCGCGGACTATGTGCGCGATTTCGATATCCCTGTGCGAGGCTGAGGGCATGGACCTGGGCCTTGCTGGACATGTCGTGATCGTCACGGGTGCGACGGCCAATATCGGGCGAGCCATCACGCTCGATTTCGCGAAAGAGGGCGCCCGGCTGGTCGCGGTGGGACGCGATGCGGATGCGGGCGCCCGGCTGGTCGCTGATGCCCGGGAAAGGGGTGCGAGCGATATCTTCTTTGTCGCCGAGGACATGCTCGATCCGCAAGCACCAGCACGTATTCTTGCTGCGGCGGATGGGCTGGGCCCGGTCACGGCGCTGGTCAACAATGTTGGAGGCAATGTCGCTGGCGGTCATTTCGCAGAGTCCGATCCGGACAGCTGGGATGGCGATCTCGATCTAAACCTCAAGACAACGCTGCGGATGACCCGGGCCGTTCTTCCCGGCATGTTGGAGAGAGGCGCGGGTAGTATCGTCAACATAGGGTCTACTGCGGGAATTGTCGGCGACTATAATCTGCCTGTTTATTCGGCCGCGAAGGCGGCCGTACACGGGTTCACAAAGATACTTGCCAAGGAAGTTGGGCAACGCGGCGTAACTGTGAACTGCGTCGCGCCCTATGCCACGATCCCTCGCGATCCCGCGGCGCTCAGCGCGGGCAGTCGTTTCAACCCGGAGCGCAAATTCTTCGACAAGCTGTTCGATGGGCTCTCGGATGACGATGCTGCCCGCCGTCCGCGCAAGACGGTGCTGAACGCGCCCTTCGCGGCGCCCGAAGATGTTTCCGGGCTGGTGGTGTTCCTTGCATCATCGCGCGCCCGCTTCATTACGGGGCAAGTATATCCGGTCGACGGGGGCGCGCTCTTGTAGACCATAAGGACAGCGGCGCGATCGCCGATCGCGCCGCTGCTTGCACGTCAACTGCGGCGTATCCGGCCTTCGGCTATCTTGATCGCCGAATCCTGCTTTTCGATACGTGCCCGGGCCGCTTCCTCCTTCACGAGCGCGTCGGATCTCGGGTACTGCACGTCATCGGTCGTGATCCGGTTCGAGCAGATGTCCCAGCAGCTGATTGCCAGGCTGTCGCGCTCTATATGCGGGCAATCCGCCAACGGATTGTTCTGGCGCCAATGGTCGCGCGCGGCGTCGTCCTCCAGCCGCCAGACGGCGACATGATCGTGGGCGGGGGCGAAGGGCATCATCTGGCCATAGGGGTCGAAGGCCAGAAAAGCGGCTGTGGCGATTCCAGGCGTGCGAAAACGATCGGGAAAATACCGGTCGTTATACCAGTCGCGAAACGCGGCTTCCTCGCCCGGCTTTGCCTGCATCTGCTCGAGCACCACGCTGCACTTGTCGAACGCGCGCGGTCTACGATCACGAAACTGGATCGGGTAATAATAAAAGTCGTCGAGGCGCGACATGTCGAGCGAATTCTCGATAACCATGAAGGGCGTGCGCGCGCGATCAATATGCTCTTGCGTGAACCAGCGCGCATCGAAGATTTCATAAAGCGCGAGATATTGTGCGACAAAGCCGTCCGGATAATTCTGGATCTGCTCGTTAGCAAAGCGGAAGCGCTGCTGGGCGATTGATCCGCGCATCCGCATTGCATCGCGGGCATGAATGTTCGAATACCAGTCGTTAAAGTCGGCGTCGCGGCCTTCCGCCGCGTTCGTCAGGACGACGAGAAGCGCTTCGATCATTTTCGATCCTCTTGTTGCGGAACAAAGAACTCGGCCGGCTCTCCCATGCGGTCGGACCAGTCGCGCGGCTGCTTGCCGTCCAGGTCCCGGATGCCGTAGTGCTGCCCCAGCCGTGCGCCGATCACGGTTCTCCCGGACAGCGATTTAAGGTCAGGATCGGCAAGCATCGCGGCGAGAACGTGGCCGCTGAAGTCCGGCGTTTCGAATTCAGGCAGGATTGCCCTCATTGCGGGAGAGAAATGCTCTGCCGATACGGCTTTGATCGCATCAGTCAGAATATAGCCCGGCCAGAACGATACGACCGATACCGGGGTGTCCGCAAAGTCCACGCCCATATCATGCACCATCTTGTCTGTTCCTGCTTTCGCGGCGCCATAGGCCGGACCGTGAAAATAGGTGACGGCACCGTAGAACGAGATGTTGGCAATGAGCGATGGCCCGGTCCGCATCATCAGCGCCGCCGCGTGCCAGGCGGCGATATAGCTGGACCGCAGGCCGACATCGATCATCTCGGCAAGTGCGATGTCTTTTTCCCAAAATGGCCCCGGACGTGACAACTCCTGCGGATGGACTGCGGCGGCGTTGTTCACCAAAAGGTCGAGCCGGCCCGCTTCCCGTTCGATACGCGCGAAGAGTCCGCGCACTTGCTCATCATCCGCGTGATCGCAAGGCGCGGCGAGGCCAATGCCGCCTTGTGCAGTAACCTCGCGGGCTATGTCCTCGATCGCGTTTGTTGAGCGCCCAGTGACGAAGACGGTCATACCCTCGGCACCGAGCGCGCGCGCAATGCCGCGCCCTAATCCGCGACTTGCACCGGTTACCAAGGCAACTTTCTGAGTCATGTCGTCCTCACAAGAAGCATCCGGAGCCCTTCGCTCAGGCTGAACAGGGTGATGGCATGGGTGCCGGGGCGCACGGTCGCGAAGCGCCCTGATCTTCCCGTTGGATAGTCCGCGCGAAGCTCACCAGACTTGCGCGATCCGGACATGCGTCCGTTCGCAAGCGGGCGCGCAGCTCGCGGGGGCTGGCGCCCAGCATGCTGCGCGCGAAATGGGAGAGCGCGGACTGTTCGGAAAATCCAAGCTTGTGCGAAATTGTGCCGAGGTCCAGTTCGGTCCGTTCTAGATAGTAGAGCATATCATTGCAGCGCACATCGTCCTTGATGCGCTGAAAGCTGCAGCCCTCTTCCCGCAGGCGGCGATGCAAGGTGCGCGGATGCATTGCCAGCAGACGAGCGACGTCCTCGCTGTTGCACTCGCCCGTTGACAGTCGTTGCATCACCATGCCGCGTACCAGTGTGCCGATGGAGGATCGCTGGCCCGTGCCTGTTGCGCGGATCTTTGCGATCGCCCGAGCCAGCAGGGATGGGTCCGGATCGAGAATGGGGCAGGCCATGTCTTCGGCGCGAAACGCGATCCCGTCCTCAGTACAACAGAAGCGTACCGAGGAGCCGAAATAATGGCGGTAAGCGCTCAGCGGTGCGAGGGTATCGTGGCGAAAATGGATTTCGCGCGCCCGCACTTTACCGCCGGTCATGGCTATGGCGCCGAGATGGCCAAGCAGCAGCAGCTGTTCGACGGCTTGGCAGCGATTGGGCATGGCTCCCACGAGCACATCGTGGCCGAGAAATATATGGCGACCAGAGGCGGTGGCTTCCTTCCATATCCGTGACGCTGGCGAATGGGCATAATTATATGCCACCGCATGCGTGGTCGCCTCGCCGAATGTGCGTGAGTTGCACATGATGGTGCCGAGTGCGCCCTGAACTCCTTCACCATGCTGGCGAACGGCAAGCCGCATGCCGAAATCTGGCATGGCCAGATCCCGCGCCGCGCGATCCATGAGCCAGATCCACTGTTCGTAACTTGCCGCGCCTTCGTCGTCGCAATCGGCGGGATCAAGACCAATGTCGTCCAGCAAGCTGTTGGGGCATCCGCCGAGTTCGCGAACGAGCACCGGAAAATACCGTAACAGTGGTGCGTGCATTACGTGGCCGCTATTGGGTTGGACATGTCCCATCCTTGGCCGCGCGCCTATGCCGCCCCTTGACGCGCCGCCAAGAGGCGGAGGTTTAAACGGAACTAATGTCGACGGCGTAACTTCCATGGCGTTTTCGTCCGGTTACCGTGCCGTATTTGGTTCAGCTGTGGTGGAATGCCGACCCGCGTCGATCAAGAGATCCCGGCCGTCGAGCACCGAAGCATCGCTGGAACGATGCCGTCGCGTTTGACGGTCATCATCACCATTGCTCATGTCCGATCCCGCCGGATTGTCTCAATCCAGCAAGTCCTGCCGTGAATGGCTCGGCAAGACCGTCGTGCATATAGCCGGGGTCGTGCGCAAAGCGCCGATGACTCTCGGCCTGATACCGAAAACGGAGAGGACCGATGACACCAGAAATCCGGAACCTTCTCGACCGTGAGGCGATACGCGACTGCATTGCCCGTCTTGCCCGTGGCGAGGATCGGCGCAGTGCAGACTTGATCCGATCCTGCTGGTGGTCCGATGCGCGGTTCGACTATGGTGTTCATGCTGGCGATTTCGCGGCTTATCTCGACTGGGTTGTCCCCGGTGCCGAAACGATCCAGAACACGCAGCACTTCGTTGGGCAGTCCGTGATCGTGATTGATGGCGAAAAGGCGCGCGCGGAAACCCATGTCTTGTCATACCACCGCATCGACATGGGGGAGGGCGACCGCGATATGTGCATCGGCGGGCGCTATCTCGACAGTCTTGAGAGGCGTGATAGCCAATGGCGTATTACCAGCCGGGTGATGCTCTATGATTGGGAGCAGGACGGGGGCATCGCGGTCGACTGGTCGAAGGGGGTTATGGGCTATCCCTTCACTGCCGCGCATTTTTCCGGTCGCGCCAAGGGGGACTTCAGTGAAACCTGGTTTGCTGGAGTCGCAGCGTGAGCGCGCCGCTGGCGGGCAGGGTTGCGCTGGTCACTGGCGCCAGCCGTGGCATCGGCAAAGGCATCGCGCTGGTCCTCGCCGAGCAAGGCGCAACGGTCTATGCCACGGGGCGCACGGTGCGGGAGGGCGACTATTATCTGCCCGGCACGGTGGGCGGCACGGCGGCAGAATGTGACGCGCGTGGTCGGGAGAGTGGCGGGCGCGGTATTGCGGTCGCCTGCGATCACGGCGACGATGTCGCCGTTGCCGCGTTATTCGAGCGGATCGCGGTCGAGCAGGGTCAGCTCGATATTCTCGTCAACAATGCTTTTTCGCTTTCTGATAATCTGCTTGAGCCTGAGGGCTTTTGGGAAAAGCCGCTCTCGAACCTGGAAATGTGGGACGTTGGTGTGCGTTCCAACTATGTGGCGGCCTGGCATGCGGCGCGGATCATGGTGCCGCGGAAATCAGGCCTGATCGTCGCGATTTCAGGCTTTGCGGCGGTGACCTACACCTACGGCGTGATCTTCGGCACGGCGAAGTCGGCGGTGGACCGCATGGCGCGCGATATGGCGATAGAATTGGAGCCGCACGGCGTCGCGTCGCTCACGCTCTGGCAGGGGCTCACGCTGACCGAGAAGGCTCAGGATAATCTTGCCAGAATGGGTGACAGGATGACGGCTTCGGTCACACGTATGCACGGCAGCAGCGTGGAGCATCCCGGCCGGGTGATCGCCGCGCTCGCCGCTGATCCGCAGGTGATGGTGCGATCAGGCGGGGAATTTATCACCGCCGAACTCGCGCAGGAATACGGGCTTACGGACGTGGACGGGCAAGTGATCCAATCCGCCCGGGCCATGCGCGGTTCACCGATCTGGAAACCCGTTGGGGAGGTTGACTATCGTGGCAAGTGAAGCGTCCCGTGACCGCGCGGCACGGCTCGACGATCTGCTCGACAGGCAGGATATTCTCGACTGCGTCGTTCGCTTTGCGCGCGGGATGGACCGGTTCGACCGTGGCCTCTACCTTTCGGCATTCTGGGACGATGCGGTAATGGCGGCGGGCCCTTTCGTGGGCGATGCAGCGGACTGTTGGGATTGGGCCATGCCGATGCATGAGGCGGGTCAGATCCTCACTCATCATGCGCTGCTCCAGACCATGATCGAGGTTGGCGGGGATAGTGCGCACGCAGAGACCTATTATCAGTTCGTCGGCCGCAATCGCGATGAGAGTCTGTGGATCGCGGGTGGCCGCTATATCGACCGGTTGGAACGGCGGGATAGCCTTTGGAAGATCGCGCTCCATATCAATGTGATCGAATGGAGTTGCACGCCTCCACCAATGCCGGTCCCGTTCGCTGACATGCCGGACATTGCGCTAAACGGCGTGTCGAGCCGTGACAGGGATGATCCGTCCTACCAGCGCCCGCTTGTCAACCGGCGCGCGCTCGCCAATCCGCTGAAGGACTGAGCAGAGCGTGACGCGCGATTAAGCAGCGGAGCAAAGCGGTTGGACTATCGACCCGCGCAGCATTTCCGGTGCGAGCATCGTGGCGGTGATATTCAGGCGCCCCGCATTGCGGAAAAATTGTCCTTGGATGAGCAGGTCTCGAAGGTAGTCGAGGTGCCCCGGCTGAAAGCGCGCCACTTGGTCTTCCTGGCAGAGTAGATCCTATGGAGAAAGTTCATGTCGGAACCCTTTGAAAATCTCGCTCCATGGCCGGAGGACGACTTCTCGGCCTATGGTCCGGTTACGGAGCGGCCGTTGAGTGGGGTGCAGAAGTTCGTGGGTCGCTTCATGCGCCGGAACTGGCTCCATATTCCGCATGTGACTCATCATGATGAGGTGGATGGCACGTCACTGGAGGAACGCCGCCGCAACTGGAATGCGGCAAATCCCGATCGGAAGATCACGCCGGTCGCTCCGATCATCAAGGCTCTTGCGCTTTCGCTGAGGGCATTCCCCAAGTTCGGATCGTCGCTTAATCCGGCCGGGACCAAATTGTTCGAGAAAAACTACGCGCATATCGGGGTCGCGGTCGAAGTGCCCGCCGGCCTTCTGGTTCCTGTCATTCGGGATTGCGACACGAAGGCGCTGACTGTCATTGCCGCTGAACTCGCCGAAGTAGCGGAAAGAGCCCGGACAAAGGGACTTTCGGCAACGGAAATGGCCGGGGGATGCATGACCGTCACGTCCGTCGGGCATATTGGGGGTACGGCGTTCACGCCGATCGTCAATGCTCCTGATGTGGCTATCCTCGGCGTTTCAGCGATGCAGATCCGCCCATTCCCCGCAGCCGGGGGCGAAGGAATTGAGTGGCGAAAGAAGTTGCCGCTTTCGCTCAGCTACGATCATCGCATCATTAATGGTGCAGACGCGGCGCGCTTTGCACGGCAGATTGGGTTGGAGCTTGCGACGGTCGAATTCAGTTGATGCCGGCTCTACATCCGGCGCTCGCGCTCCGGCCAGCGTCTCACCAAAGCGATGAAGCTTGACGCGCTCGGCGCAAGCCTCTGCCGCAGCATAGGTGGATGTATGCGCCGGAAGACAGGGCTATCGGGTCAAACCCGATGTTTGCGATAGCCCGTACCCTCGATGTATCTACGCCAAATTCACGCCGCCGGCTTCCTGGGAAGCTCGATTGTCGCCTTGGCGGTGGCCATCACCGCGCCCGTTTGGTTTGCCATCTGACAATCCACGGAAACCATGTGGCGCCCTTGCTCATCGACGAACTTGTCAAGGACGGTGCCGGTCATGATGGTGATGTCGCCGGTGAGCGCGGGGCTGCGGTAATTCGCGACGGAATGCCGCACCATTCCCCATTCGCCTGCCCATCCGGCAAAATAGTCGGTCAGCCATGCGCCCATGGAGGCTCCATAGCCATAGCCTCTTGGCATGCCGATGAAGCGTGCCCAGCGGGGAAACAGGTGGCCGCGTGATGGGCCGATATAAGCGCCGTCGGTTTCTTCTGGATTGATCCTTTCGAGAACCGGGTCCTGTTCCTTGCCCGCCATCGGGCCGACGAAGCCAAGCGCTTCCATGTCGAGATCGGTGCGGCGATGCGCGCCACCCCACTGCGTGAAGGTATAGGCCCGCCATTCAGTGGTGAAGCTTACGATAGAGTGCGGGCCAAAGACGCGTTCGGGCAGTGCGCAGCCGACACTGACATCGTCCCAATAGCGCGGACTATGGGCGAGATCGTGCAACATCTTTATCCAGGTGAACTTGCGGGCATCCAGTTCTTCCAGCGCCTCATCGGTCCATACAGGATCATCCTGCCCGGTTGAATCGGACTGGCTGGCTTCGCCTGCCTGCTGGCTGTAGCGGATGGACGTTGAGCGCTGCGTGGCAATCAGATCGCCGTCCTGATTATAGTAGAAATTGTCACCGCGCTGGAAGCAGGTTGGTCCCGCGAATTTCGTGTCCTTCACAATATAGTCGAACGGTATCCGCTCGTTCCAGATACGGTCGCCACCAGTGATCCGCGGGCCGTGGAACCACCACTCGTCGCCGCCAAACAGCATATGGGAATTGGGGATATGTCCGACGCATGAGGGCGCGGAGCCGTGGCCGTCGTCCATCGTGACCGGAAAGCTCTGCGGCGCGACGAGCCGGCCAAAGCGGCTCTCCATAGCATAAGCGGAATCATAGTGCAGGCGATTGGGGTAGTGCATGGCTTGTGCCCAGCGCCGTATGTCGCAATTGGCCACTGGTTCGACCATCCGTGCCGGTTGCATGGGCTTTCCGATGTAGTTATCGAGATCCGAACAATCGAGCTTCGGTGTGGTCACGCTGCAGTCCTCGTTCTCTTGGGGTGGCTGAGTTCGCCACCGTTTTCACCACGTCAGCATGACCCATTAGCGGGGAGAGGCCAAGGAATGCGCTCTTGCCGGCGCATCATATCGCTGGCGCGACGCTAAAACGGATTTCGTTCGAGCAAAGTTTCGCAGTGGCGATGGCTGCAGAGGCCCCATTGCGTGCCAGTACACAGGACGTCATGAAACGGTGGCGCGACAGAAAGGGTTTTATGAGTAATCCAACAAAACGAAGGGCTCGCGATCCTGAAGCAACAAGGGCTGATATCCTTGATGCGGCACTCACGCTTCTCTCCAGAGACGGGCTTGAGGGTGTCAGTCTGTCGGCTGTTGCGGTGCTGGCTGGCGTCAATCGGGGCACCGCCTATCAGCATTTTGAGACCCGGGAAAACCTGATAGCGGCCACGCTTGCGATGGTGTCGGATCGTATGTTTCGAGAAGTTTTCGGTGATCCGGAAACTGTGGGGGAACGGGACGTCGAGCGGGTCGACATGGGCGAGACAACGGATCGGCTGGCCGATTTCGGGATGCGTAATCCGGATCTCTGCCGAATCTGGCTGCTTCAGATTCTGTCCATGCCGGACCCTTCGAAGGATCCTTTCTGGTCGGAATATTCAGGGTCTATCGGGCGTTTCGCCAAGACCGATCTGGCGGAGCCGGGCATTGACGTCGACGTCTTCTCGGTCCTCACGCTGGCGGGCAATTTTCTGTGGCCGGTTTGGGCTCGCGCGCATTCGCAGACTGACACGGAGCGGCGGGCGCTGGCATCGCGCTTCGCGCGGGAGATGCTCAGGCTTTCTGTCTACGGGACGCTCAACGAAGAGAAGGTGCCCGATGTCGTCGCGCGACTGGCGCAGCAGGACGAGTCGGATTCCGGCAAGCCTCTCACAATCGTCAAATAAGCAAATCGCGGAAGGATGCCTTAATGTTCAATGCCATTCTCATCGAGAAGAATGATGACGGACAGGCGGTCAGCCTGACCCAGATCGACGATGCCCGTCTCCCGGATGGCGATGTGACGATTGATGTTGCTTACTCCACCCTCAATTATAAGGACGGCCTCGCCATCACCGGAAAATCGCCCGTGGTACGGAATTTTCCGATGGTGCCGGGCATTGATCTTGCGGGCGTCGTGCGAGAGTCCAGCCATGCCGAATGGAAGGCCGGGGACAAGGTTGTACTCAACGGCTGGGGCGTGGGGGAGGTCCACTGGGGTGGTCTGGCGCAGCGCGCGCGCCTTAAGGGTGACTGGCTTGTTCCCCTGCCTGCGGCCTTTTCCGAGAAGCAGGCAATGGCAATCGGCACTGCTGGTTACACCGCAGCTCTTTGCGTGGACGCTCTGGTGGCCGGTGGAGTTTCGCCGGATCAGGGTGAGGTTCTCGTGACGGGCGCGACCGGGGGCGTTGGCAGCGTGGCGGTCGCGCTTCTCCGGAAAATCGGGTTCAAGGTGGTCGCGTCGACAGGAAAGGTCGCGGAGGCAGACTATCTGAAACAACTGGGGGCCGAGGCGACGATCGATCGGGCGGAGCTGGCCGAGCGCGGCAAACCATTGCAGCGCGAGCGCTGGGCAGGCGTCGTCGATACAGTCGGCAGCTTTACGCTCGCCAATGCGTGCGCGCAGACGCGCTATGGCGGTGCTGTCGCTGCCTGCGGTCTTGCTCAGGGTGCGGATTTTCCGGCGACGGTCATGCCGTTCATCCTGCGTGGCGTGCGCCTGCTCGGCGTTGATAGCGTGATGGCCCCACGCAAGCTGCGTATGGCCGCATGGGAGCGGCTCGCCAACGATCTCGATCCGGAGTTGCTCAATGTGATCGCGGCCGAAATAGCGCTTGGAGATGCCATTGCGGTGGCATCGGACCTGATCGATGGCAAAGTGCGTGGACGCATCATCGTCGACGTCAATCGTTGACCGGGCAGGGCGTGCCCATGACCACCACCGCTCCGTCGATTATCCAGGGCGATCCGCTGGGCGAGGAGAGGGGGCTTGGCCCACTGACCCTCTGTGGCTGGTTTCGTGATGTCACAGAGCGCGGTGGAGACCGTGAGGCCCTTGTCTATTATGAAGGTGGGCTGGCTCAGGGTACGCGGATCAGCTGGAGCTATGCGGACCTGTGGGAGCAGGCCAACAATGTTGCGCGCGCGCTGGTTGCCTGCGGAGTAGGCAAGGGGACGCGGGTTGGCATTCTGATGACCAACCGGCCGGAGTTTCTGTCGGCGACGTTCGGTGTGGCGCTGGCGGGCGGCGTCGCCACCACCTTCAGTACATTTTCGACGGCCGCGGAACTTGAGCACCTGTTCGGTGCATCTGGAATATCGGTGCTTCTATTTGAGCGGCAAGTTCTGAAGAAGGACTTTGCGGAGATCATCGCGGAGCTTGATCCGGCCATTGCTCAAGCGCGGTCTGCCTGTCTGCAATCGGTCAAGTTTCCGTTTCTGACGCATCTTGCCTGCCTTGGCGAAGCGGCCGGTGCGATCGAAGATTGGTCGGCCTTTCTTACGCGTGGCGAGGCGGCGCCCCAGAGCATCGTGGATGCGCGTGCCGCCACGGTTACGCCTGCCGATCCCGGTGTCCTTTTCTTCTCCTCCGGCTCTACGGCGAAGCCCAAGGGCATCCTGTCGGCTCATCGGGGCGTGACGCTGCAATTATGGCGTTGGCCGCAATGGTACCGGCTGGAGGAGGGCGCGGCTCGCACATGGTCGGCCAACGGCTTTTTCTGGTCCGGCAATTTCTCGATGGCGCTGGGCGGAACGCTGACTTCGGGTGGCAGTCTCGTGTTGCAGTCGGCCTTTAATGCGGAGGAAGCCATCGCCCTCATCGAGCGCGAGAAGGCTACCATGATCCTTGCTTGGCCGCACCAGTGGGGCCAGCTGGTCGCGGCGCCCAACTGGGATATGGCCGATCTTTCGACGCTTCACTACGTCGATTGCAAATCGCCGGTGGCCGAGCATCCTACCGTCCGTAGTTCATGGCGCGAGCCTTATTCCGCTTTCGGCAATACCGAGACATTCACGCTGATCTCTGCCTACCCCGCGGGAACGCCTGAGGAAGAGATCGCCGGTAGTGTCGGCAAACCTTGCCATGGCAACATCATCAAGATCGTCGATCCCCATTCCGGGCTTCCGGTCGCGATTGGTGAAAAGGGCGAAATCGCCGTTAAGGGCCCCACGCTGATGATGGGGTATATCGGCATTCCGTCCGATGAAGCCCTTGATGCCGAAGGGTTCCTGCGAACCGGCGATGGCGGGCATGTCGATGCCGAGGGACGCCTCTACTGGCATGGCAGGCTCACCGATATCATCAAGACCGGAGGCGCGAACGTCTCGCCCGTCGAAGTCGATACCCTGCTGAAGGCGATACCGGGCATCAAGGCCGTGCAGACCGTGGGCGTCCCCGATGACCTGCTGGGCGAAATGGTTGTCACCTGTATCGTGCGGCACGAAGGGGCTGGGCTGGCCGAGGAGGACGTCAAGGCGTTCGCCAAGGGGCAGCTGGCGAGCTTCAAGGTGCCACGGCGGGTCCTCTTTTTCGCCGAGGATGAGCTGGCGCTGACCGGCTCGGCCAAGATCAAGACAGCCGATCTGAAGACGCTGGCGGCCAAACGCCTTGAGGAGGAATCATAATGACTCAGGACGCTCTTGAAATCGCCAATCTCAAGGCCCGTTATTGCCTTGCCGCCGATCTTGCGGCCGGTGATGAGGTCGCCGCGCGCGCGCTCTTCAAGGATTGCTTCACGGCGGACTTCGTCGGGGATTATGGCTTTGGCACGCTGGAGGGCGAACAGGTCATTGCCGATTTCATGTGTACGGCGATTGCCGGCGGCAGCGAATGGATGGTCCATATGCTTGGCTCGCCGCATATTCTTGTCTCTGAAGACACGGCCACCGGTGAATGGACGATCCAGGCTGAATCCCGCCGTCGGGACGCGGGTGGGAGGATGACCGTCATCGGACGCTACAAGGACAGTTTCCGTCGTACCGATGATGGCTGGCGATTGGCGAGCATCACGTTTCAGCGGTTCGAATAGACGAAATGGCGGCGCAACGGGCTGAAACGGGATGGTGACATGACGGGCAGATTCCACGGCAAGACGGTGCTGGTGACCGGAGCGGCCGCCGGTCTGGGCCGGGCTTTCGCTCTCGCATTCGCGCGCGAAGGTGCCCGGATGATCATTGTCGACATCAATGAAACCGGCATGGCGGAGACCGTCGTGTTGGTGGAAGAGGCGGGAGGCGAGGCGGCAACCTATCAATGTGATCTTTCGTGCGAGGATGAGATCAGCGCGCTCGGGAAGGACGTGCTGGACAGATACCGGGCGCTTGACGTCCTCATCAACAACGCCGGACTGCACGCGGGCGAAATCGCACAAGGCTATTTCGGTCTTGGTCTTGCTAAATGGCAGCATTATTTCACGATTAATTGCTTTGCGCCCCTGTTGCTGGCGGAGGCGCTGCGCCCGGCTCTTGCACAGGCAAAGGGTGTCATCATCAATCAGTCCTCCATGGCGAGCTATACGCCCGCGACGGCATATGGTCTGACCAAGGCGACCCTCAACGCTGCCACCTATGCAATGGCGACTCAGTTCGCCCGTGATGGCGTGAGAGCGGTTGCCATCGCGCCCGGCCTGATGGCGACCGAGGCGGCCCAGCAAGGCGTTTCCGACGAGAACTGGCAGCGGCTCCGGTCCATGCAGTTGGTTCAGCGCCAGGGCGCGCCCGAAGATATTGCCAATCTTGGTCTGTTCCTCGCTTCGCCGGAAGGCAGCTTCATCAACAACCAGGTCTATTTGTGCGACGGTGGCTCTGCGCTGCGTGGCTGGCGAGGCTAGACGGCTCGCGAGCCCGGCCATTTCGTACTCGGTGTCGTCTGCGGAACAGGATATAGAGGCATGGCGCTCTTCACAACAATACATCTGCATAATGTCGCCGCCGGTCGGGAAAACGACTATGGCGTCTGGTTTGACGGTAGCCATCGGCAGGATCTTGAGAGGCTACGGGGCTTCCTGAGTGCCGACCGGTATGAGCTGACCGCTGAGCAGATCATGCCGGACATTGCCCAACCCTGGCGGTTCATGAGCATCTATGAGTTCGACTATCCCGATCCCGCTATTGATCTGCCGGCGCTTGGGCCACTGCTGGCCGGTGCGCGTGACGTGGGGCTGATCGATGATCGGAACGAGAGCGAGCGCATCTACAGCTACCGCCTGTATTCGGATTGGGCTTTCAGCCCCAACCATCGGCCCGACCAACCCTTTTCAGGCGTTTCGATCATTCTCGCCAATTTCGTGGCAGGGCGGGAGGCAGAATATCATCAGTGGTATGATGCGGTGCACGCGCCAGAGGTGACCCGTGTGCCAGGTAAGGTCGGCATGAAACGTGGGCGATTGTGCGAAAGGCAGATCGAGCCTCGTCGCTATTGCCCGGGCAGTGAGCTGGTTCTCTGTGCCCAGCAGACGGAAGATCTTTTCTTCACCGTCAAGGATTTCAGCGCCCGGGCGAGGGGCGTAAGCCCATCGGGAATCGCTTTCCAGCCACGCTCAACGGCCGGCTCCTTCGCCCGGACCGTTCACTATTTCCGCAAGGTCAGCGGGGACCGGTTCTGGGGTGGCGGCATTGCCTATGACGGTGATTTATCGGTCTATCCGGCCGATTTCGCGCGGCCTGCCGCTGCCTGATAGCGCGGTATCGCCCGTGCGATGATGCTCCGGTTGGCTTGGCGCAGCGCGGCCTATGCCCGATAAGACGGTCAAGAGGACAGCATGGCAAAGACAATCGCGATTACCGGGGCGGGAGATGGGCTGGGCAGGGTGTTGGCCAGACGCTTTGCCGCGGACGGGGACAGGGTGATCCTGCTTGGCCGTACCGGCGCGAAGGTCGAGGACGTGGCGAAGGAGCTGGGCGATCCTCATTTCGCTCTGCAATGTGATATCACCCAGCCGGACTCGGTCCGAAACGCTTTTGCCGCTATCTCTGAAAGATGCGGACGTATTGATGTCCTCATCAATAATGCGGCGGCGTATGAGCCGTTCACATTGGCTGAGGTCACGGAGGAGCAGATCCTCGCCACGATCGCTACGAATATGGCCGGGCCGATCCTGTGTGCCCGGGCGGCGTTGCCGTTGCTGCATGGCGGGGGGCATATCATCAATGTGAGCAGCGAAAGCGTGCGGCTCAAATTTGCCATGCAATGGCTCTACACCGGCACCAAGGCCGGAATGGAAGTCATTTCCGAAATGTGGACGCGTGAGCTGTTTGCTGAGGGCGTGCGCTCCACAGTCATCCAGTGCGGGCAGATGTTTGATGAGTCCAAGACCGGCACGACTTGGCCGATGGACGTCGCGGTGCGCTTCGTGGAGGAGAATGCCAAGGTTGGCATCGATGTGCGTCGACGGCCGCTCACACATTTCCGCTCCGTGACGGATGCCTTCCGTGCGGCGATCGATACTCCACCCGATCTGCACATCGGCCATATGGCTTTGACCGGGTGGCGCAACGAGATGGAAAGCAAGTAAGATGACCCTACCTTTCGCTAAGCTCTATATCGACGGGACATTGCGTGAAGCTGAAGATGGCAAGGCCTTCGACGTGATCAACCCCTGGACTGGCGAGGTGGCAGGTCAGGCGGCGGATGCAGGCACCGCAGATGTGCAAGAGGCGATTGCCGCTGCCCGCCGGGCGTTCGATGAAACGGAATGGAGTAGCCCTGCCAACCGGAGCGAGCGCCTGCGCTTGGTGAAGGCGCTACGCGTCCTGTTCGAAGATAATAAGGCGCGGCTCGCGGAGCTTGCCCGTTTCGAAGCGGGCGCGGCGCTGGGCGCCGTCGGGATGGCGCATGTCGAAATCGCCAACCAGGGTTGGGACGATTATCTCGCCGTGTTCGATCAGGTGACCTGGGAAGAAGATTTCGGCAATCGGGATTTTCGCGGGATGCCTTCACACCGCAAGGTGGTTCATGAGCCCGTGGGTGTGGTGGCCGCGATCACGCCCTGGAACGTGCCCCACTACGTCAATGTCGGCAAGGTCGTTGCGGCATTGCTGGCGGGGTGCACCGTAATTCTCAAGCCCGCACCCGATACGCCGGGCTTGGGAGCGATCTGGGGTGAGCTGGCTGACAAGGCGGGTTTTCCTGCCGGAGTTCTCAATGTTGTCTTCGGCAAGGATCCGGCCGCAGCCGGTGAGCAACTGGTTGCCGATCCGCGCGTTGATTTAATCAGCTTCACCGGTTCGACCGGCGTTGGCAAGCGGATCATGGAAGCGGGCGCCGCCACATTGAAGCGCGTGTTTCTTGAGCTCGGCGGCAAAAGCGCCAAGATCGTGCTCGACGATGCGCCGGATTTCGCGCGGCAATGCGCGCAGTCGCTGCTGGTGTTCCATGCGGGGCAGGGCTGTGCGGTGCAGTCGCGCCTGCTGGTGCCACGCTCTCGCTACGAGGAGGCAAAGGCCAGCCTTAAGGCCGGCTATAGCGGGTTTGGCGACAATTGGGGGGATGTCGAAAACCCAACCCATATCATGGGTCCGGTCGTTAGCCAGAAGCAAATGGATCGGGTCATGAGCTATATTGAGCTCGGCCAGAATGAAGGCGCGACCTTGCTCGCCGGCGGCAAGGCGCGACCCGACAAGGGCGGGGGCTATTTCATCGAACCGACATGTTTCGTCGATGTCGACAATGCCATGCGCATCGCGCAGGAAGAGATTTTTGGGCCTGTTCTGGTCGTCATCCCGTTCGACGATGACGAAGACGCCATTCGGATCGCCAATGCCAGCCAATATGGGCTTTCGGGGGGCGTCATTTCAGGGGATGCCCAGCGGGCAGAACGTGTTGCGCGGCGCATCCGCACCGGGTCCGTCAGCGTGAACGGCGGGATGTGCATTGCCGGAGATCTTCCCTTTGGGGGCTTTAAGGGGAGCGGCATGGGGCGCGAATGGGGGGTCGCCGGGATTGAGGAATTTCTCGACAGCAAGGTCATTGCGACAGGTCTCGCCGCCTGATAAGTCGCGGCAGACACGAGTGATGTAAGGCCAGTATCACATAGAGACGAACCTTCAGGGGCAACGCCTCGGACGCAAAGGCAGGGATACGCGTGACAGGATTCTTGCCGCCGCGCGTGAGCTGATCAACGACCCGAAGAGCGAGGGGTTTTCGCTCAGCGCTGTGGCGCGCCATACCGGGCTGCGTCTGGCATCGATCTATAACTATTTCGCTGATCCGACGGAATTGTTCCTTGCGGTGCTGGAGCCCGTAGTTGCGGTTTCGGAAGAAGCCTATGTTATTCAAATTCAAGACTATTGGCCCAGTGATGAACTGGAATCTTGCGCCAGTCGCTTTGTCGAGGCTTTTCACGATTACTGGTCGGAGCACGCGCGGATATTACATCTTAGAAATCAGATGGCCGACGGTGGAGATGAGCGCGTATTGAAGCAGCGCATCGAGATGTCGCGTAAGATGGTCTACATGCTTGGCCAGCAGATGGGTGGTTCGTTGAGCTCAAGGCTGGGGCCGGAGTATGACCTTGCAAGCGTCCTCTATATGGGGCTTGAGCGGGTCGTGACGGTGGCGACAAATCATGAGCTTAGAGCCCACTATCCACCGGATGTTCAGCCCCGGTTTGAGGGGCGAACGCTTTATCAGCAGGGCCGGTTACTTGCGCTTGCCATAGCGGATAAGCGCCTCCGATCGGTCACTCGAACATGATTGATGTGTAATCGGTCCGATATCCGAACTGATGCCAATGGAGCCGGCCGGGGGACTCAGCCTTTCTGGCTCCCCAGTTTGGCGACATAGTCGGCAATCCTCTGCCGATAAGCAGGGTTGAGCATGAGAGCACTGTTTGCCAGACGTTCTACTTGCCGTCCCTGATCCCGGCCGAGATCGGCCGCAAGCTCTATCGCCATCTTGGCCGCGCCCATCTGCTCAGGGTCGCTCTTGGTCAGGTGCCGGCAAAATGCGACAGTTGCTTCCTCGAAACCGTCGTCGGACAAAACGTCGTGAACCAGACCCATGACGAGTGCCCGGTCGGCGTCCGCCTTTTGGTTCGCCATAACCAGCCAGCGCGCCCAATGCGGTCCGCAGATGCGGGTCAGCCGGCTTACTCCGTTTGAGGCGGGCAAAACGCCGAACAGGCCCTCGGGAAAAGAAAAGGCCGCGCTCCGGGCTGCCAGACGGAAATCGCACGACAGTGCGAGTTCCAGTCCGCCACCGACGCATGTCGCGTGGACGGCGCAGACAATGGGCTTTTCGATATGCTCCATTTCATCGTAGATCCGGTGCATCCCATGCAGGCCGATGCGATGGTTTTCGCGGATCTCGGTGGCGGTATTCGGAGCAGGCCGATCCGGCTCGCCTTTAAGGTCCGCGCCTGCGGAGAAATAGCGTCCCCTGGCACGCACGAGCATGACCCGTAGTTCGGGTTCGTCGCGAAACCGCAGCAGCGCCGCTTCGAAAAGCCGCATCATCTCGCCCGAAAGCGCGTTCAGCTTCTCCGGGCGATTCAGCGTCACGACGAGTATGCCGTCCTGTTCTTCTGAAAGGAGGTGAGGTGCTTCGCTCATGGCCTGATCTTATGCTCTCGTGCGGGGGAGGCCAAGCGCGCGCTCGGCGATCATCGAGCGGTGCACTTCACTCGTTCCGCCATAGATCCGGGTGCCGTGCGCATGGCGATAGGACTGGTTGACCAGCGCAGCGGCCCCCTCGCGCTTGGTAAGCGAGACAGGAGCGGTCAGGCTGAGCAGATCGCGGGCGTCGCTCATGAAGCATTCCGAGGAAAAGACCTTTGCCATGGGGCCATAAGCCATGTTCGGTTTTTTCTCGGCGCCCGCCCAGGTCGCGCGATGCTCCAGCAACAGCGAAATCTCCGCATTGATCCGGGCGCGGACGAGGCGCGTGCGTGCTTCCCCGCTCTCGATCAGCCTCGTGTCGTCAGACCCTTCGATCCTCGTACAAAGGGTCTCCGCAGCCTCGATCGTGGAGAACATCGGACCGGCAAAGCCGCCTCCATGCTCCAGCTCCAGCGCGAGTGACATGGTTCTGACACCGCCATCGACCTCCCCGAGCCTCCAGCTATCGGGGATCTTCACGTTGTCGTAAAACGTGATGTTGGTTCGTTCATCCTGAAATGTGTAGACCGGCTGGATGGTGACACCTGCCGCTTTCAGGGGAACGATGAACATCGTAAGCCCCTTGTGCTTGGCTACCGTGGTGTTCGTCCGGGTAAGCATCAGCACGTAGTCAGCGAGATTTGCACCGCTTGTGAACATCTTGGTCCCGTCGATCCGCCATCCATCGCCGTCCTGGATCGCGCGAGTCTGGGCGGCGAACACGTCGGAGCCGGAGCCCGGCTCGGAATAGCCCAGGCTTGCGATGGCCTCTCCGGACATGATCTTCGAGAGAACCTCGTTCTTCAGTTCGTTCGAACCGGCACGGGCAATCATCAGCCCGACCATTTCGGCTACGCCTGCCGCCGGATTATTATAGCCGTGCTTGTCGAACGTGCGGCGAGCCGCCGCCTTGGCATAAGGGCCGACGCCGCGTCCGCCTAGTTCCGGGCTGGAAAGAAAGAGCAGACGGGCTTCGATCAGCTTGCGGTGCAGCTCGGGAACCCAGCCTTCCCAACTGTAATGAAATTTCTCGCGCATGCCCGGCGTGACGTTAGCATCCATGAACGCGTCGATTTCGGCGATCACCGCGCGCGCTTCCTCGCCGATATCGAATTCAATGGGCACTGGCCCTACATCCGGGAGCGGGACATTGAGGTTGCCGTAATGGCGCTCTCCCGCCTCCCGCAGCCAGCATTCGGCGTCGCCCCACACGAGCGGCCATGATCGCGCGCGTAAGGCATAGAGGTAGATGTCATATTCGGTGGTGAGGCCGTAACCGCCGAAGGTCTGAATAGCCTGGCTCACGGCCTTGCCCGCTGCACGGCAATTCCACCAAGCCGTCGCGGATATGAGTGCGGCGGCATTTTCAGATCCGTCAGCTATGGCACGCAATGTCTTCCATGCCAGCAGCTTTCCGCCGTCGACCTCGCACAAACAGTCAGCCAGCGGATGGCTAATCGCCTGAAACTGACCGATTAGCTGCCCGAACTGCTTGCGCTCGCCCGCATAGTCTGCTGCCAGCCGGAGCGCCTGCCGGCCGAGGCCGGCAAGTGCGATACCTGTCAGAACTTTCGCTTCCTCGATTGTGGCGAGGAACAACGCGCAGGCCTCAGGGCCGGAGGCGAGCACGACAGGTTCGGCCAGGCGAAGGTCAACCTCGGCAATGCTGTCCGACGCAAGGTTCGCCTCCGCTGGGCGCGCGACCTCAGGCACCCAGAACAGAACGACATCGCCGCCGCTAATCCCGATCACCAGCTCCGCCTCCGCCCCGCCGGCAATGAACTGCCGGGGCTTTGCGCTGCACTCATGCACGGCCAGTGAGGCGATGCGTTCGCCTCCGGCAACTGCTGCACAAGTGGCCTCATGTGCCTCACCGCCAAGCATGGCAATCAGGCGCGCGGCGAGCAAATTTTCGACAATTGGTCCGAACGGCAGCTTGCGGCCGACCTCCTCCATCAGAACCGCAGCGTCGAATGTGCCCAGACCCAGGCCGCCATTCTCCTCCGGAACGCGCAGCATGAAGGCGCCCAGCTCCGCGAGACCGGCCCAAAGGCCCCGGTCAATTCCGGACTTCTCGGCTGCGCGTAAGCTTTCCGAAGTGCAGCGGTCATCGAGCAGGCGCACGAAGCTTTCACGCATCATCTCCTGCTCTTCGGTGAGGTCGAAGTTCATCCAATGCTACTCCGCCTTGGCCCGCCCCGTCAGCTTGCTCATGTCGATCTGGCCGGTGGCCAGCGCACCCATGAAACCACCGTCGACCGGAAGGACCACCCCATTGACGACGCCTGCAAGCCCGCTGTTGAGCAGAACCAGCGGTCCGGCCTGTTCTTCCGGCGTGGAGTAGCGCCCCATCGGCTCGGCGGCTGCATCGACCGTTTCTTTGCCTGAGGCTTCATGAAAGCTCTTCATCATCGGCGTCTGGGTTGGGCCGGGCAGCGTGCAGTTTATCCGGATGCCGCGCTTGATGAGTTGTGCGCCCATGAACTGCGTCCAGACGATGACATTTTCCTTCGAGAAGGCGTAGCCTTCGTGGACCGTTTCCATATTGGCTTCGCACCAGCTAATGGCTTCACTCCAACCTTGTGTCGTCACGAACTCCATGTTGGTCGGGATACGCCTGCTCCATCCCAGTCCGCCGGTCGAGGCGATGCTGACGATCGCAGCGCCTGGCACCATGAGGGGCAGGACCTGCTCGGTCAGATGGCGAAGGCCGATAAAGTTGACCTTCATGACGTCCATGGCAGGGAAGCTGTTGGGCAGTCCGGCACAATTGAAAAGGCCATGGATCGTGCCGCCAATGGTGTTGACGGCGGCATCGATCGACGCTGGATCACGCAGGTCGACATTGGTGAAGGAGGCGAGCGGCAGTTCGGCCTGTTTGAAATCCAGACCGTGCACTTCCGCCCCCAGATCCAGCAGCAATTGCGCGGCGGCCTTGCCCATGCCGGAATAGCATCCCGTCACGATCACGCGCTTGCCCGCGTACGCTAACATATCGCTCATCCCAATCTCCTTCAGGCTTCTGGACCGGTATCTGGAAGAGCGACTGTTCGCAGCGACCTTTGGCGCAATCAATGTCGGGTGCTGCGTAAATCGCTGCCGCGATGCTACCAGACGAGGGGCAGATGCTCCGGCCCGATCACCCCGCCGGGGCGGTAAAAAATCTTGGCATCTGGCTTCAACGCAAATTGCGGAATCCGCTTGAGCCATTCCTCAAGCGCGATCTTGATCTCCAGTCGCGCAAGATGCGCACCCATGCAGGAGTGCACGCCCACTGTGAACGCGAGGATGATCTTCTTGGGACGATTGAAATCCACGCGGCGGGGATCAGGAAAAACCTCCGGGTCATAATTACAGGCCGGCAGGATACTCGTTACCTTGTCGCCCTTCTTCATCTGGACGCCACGGAGCTCGATGTCCTGAGCCACCGTTCTCCCCGAGAATGTGACGGAGAATACCCGCAGCAATTCCTCGACCTGTGCGTTGATCTTGTCGGGATTGTCGATGATTTCCTGTACCCTGTCAGGGTTCCGCGCGAGCCAGAGCCAGATATTGTTCAGCGTCGCAAACACCGTGTCGAGCCCGGCAATGAACAGGAATACCACAAAGCCGAACGCTTCCTTGTCGGAGATCGGGCGGCCGTCCAGCTCGGCATGAACGATACGGCTGACCATGCCATCATCAGGCTTGGTCCGTTTTTCTTCCATGGCGCCTTTCAGATAGGTGCTGATCTTGGCCATGGTCTCGGCCATGATTGCCCGGTCGTTGGAATGGAGCAGATCGACGGCCCAACTGACAAACGTATCGCACATGCTGTGCGGCAGCCCCATCAGGTCGAGAAACACCAGGACCGGTAAAGGACGGCCGAAAGCCTCGTCGAATTCGCATTCGCCATTGGCGATGAAGCTGTCGATGAGTTCGTTGGAAAGCGTGCGGATGCGGTCTTCCAGTGCGAGAACGCCCTTTGGCGACACCAGCGGGTCGACGATGTTCCGATATTTCCGGTGATCGGGGGGATCGATTTCAATCGGGATGAAGTAGAAATAATCGTTGCGGTCGCGCGGAAAGGGCGTGGCGTCTTCGGTTGAAAAATATTCCGCGTGACGCAGCGCGAACAGCGCATCTTCGTGCTTGGTCAGAACCCAGGCATTGCCGAACGGCCCGACATCATAGAATATCGGCGGGAACTTCTCATGCATCGCCGGGAAAAATTCATAGGGATCTGCGAGAAAATCCGGCCCATAGATGATCCCGGCCGAACGAATGAGCTCCGGCGGCACATGCTCGGGTATGTCATCATGGCCGACCCGGCGGACGACATTTGGCGGTACTGGATTGACTGGATCAATCTTCATCGCGGCCTCTCCTTGTCAGACTTTTAGTATTGCGCTTCGGGCAGATGAACGATGAGGCCATCCAGTGCGTCCGACATGACGATCTGGCAGGAAAGCCGACTCTCCGGCCTGATCTCGGACGCGGTCATTTCCAGCATGTCACGCTCTTCCTGAGACGCCGGTCCGCCGACTGTGCCAGCCCAGGCATCGTCGACATAAATATGGCATGTCGCGCAGGCGAGGCCGCCGCCGCACTCCCCGATGATGCCGTCAATCCCGCTGTAGAGGGCGCCGCTCATCACATTCTCGCTCACGTTGACGTTGACGATCGTTTCGTTGCCATTCGCGGCGACGTAGATAACTTTCGGCATCCGATTGCTCCGGCAATGATGCGAGAACGCTGTTCTCATCACTTGACGGCATAATCGGTTAGATGCGCCAAAGGAAGTTGCATGTGTAGACGAGGGAATATCATCGCGTGGCTGATATGATGCGGATCGAGGCGAGTAGTGCGGCCTTGCAGGCCCGCCGCAATACCATCATCGCGACTGCGGATGCGCTGCTTGCGGAATGCGGGCTTGAGGGTCTGACGATTCGCGCCGTGCTTCATAGTAGCGGGCTCGCCCGTCGCGCGTTTTACGACGTATTCGCGTCCAAGGATGATCTGATCCTTGCGATGTTCGAGCATGTCGTGCGCGATGCCGCCCGCGAGCTCGGCAAGCGGATCGCTGCCATTCAGCAGCCAGCGGAGCGCCTCCGATGCATCGTGCTGTCGATCGTCAATGTCCATCGGACAACGGACGAAGACGCCATACGGCGCGATTTGCGCGCGGCCGCCTACAGTCGGGAGCATTTACGGCTTGCGGAAGCGCGCCCGGCGGAATTGCAGCGCGTGACCGATCCGTTGATTGCCTTGATCGAACGGCAGATCGTTGATGGTGTCGCCGATGGAAGCCTGAAGAGCGATGCACCGCGCATGTCGGCGGTTCTTCTCTACAATCTCGTATCGACCACGGTGCACAGCGAATTGCTCACCAAGCTGTCACAGCGGCACGACCCAGCGCGCCGGGAAGAGCTGGCACGTCAGATATGGAATTTTTGCGCCCGCGCGCTGTTGGTCTAGCGATTGAGGTCAGCGACCATTTTCAGGACAGGTTGCGCCCATTCCGGCCGGCAGATCAGCAAATCCGGCATATAGGTGTCTTGTTGGTTATAGACCGGGGGACTGCCGTCGATACGTGAACAGTGCAGGCCATGAGCTAAAGCTACGGCAGCGGGCGCGCAACTGTCCCACTCATATTGACCGCCGGTGTGGAGATATATCTCGGCCTCGCCGCGCACGATCGCCATGGCCTTCGCGCCGGCACTCCCCATCGGCACAAGCTCGGCGTCCAGCCCCTCGGCGACGGCAACCGCTTCCGCTGCCGGGCGGGTGCGGCTGACCACCATGCGCGGGCGTCCGGCAGATGCGGGGAGGGGCTGGCATTGGTCCGTTCTCAAGACCAGTTCCAGACCCGGTAGGGCCACGGCGCCAATCTGTGGTTTGCCATTGATGGCGAGCGCCACATGCACGGCCCAGTCAGCGCGAGCCTCGCCATATTCGCGCGTGCCATCGACCGGATCGACAATCCAGACACGCTCTTTCCCGAGCCGCGCGGGATTGTCCTTCTCTTCTTCGGACAAGAGCCCATCGTCGGGGCGCTGCGCCTTGAGCGCGTGGACCAGAAACTGATTTGCCGTCTGGTCGCCGGCTTTGCCCAGCGCCTTTTCCCCAAACATGTCGCTGGCGCGCACTGCGAGCAGGATCTGTCCCGCATGATGTGCAAGCTGGGCTGCAAGCTCGACGTCGTCCATCAGCTTTCCCTCACTTCAGCGGCATGATCTGGCGGACGATATGCTCTGCGGCCTCCTGCGGCGTCATCTCGACCGTGTTGACAATGATGTCGGGCGTATCGGGAGCCTCATAGGGGCTGTCGATGCCAGTGAAGTTCTTCAGTGCGCCGCTCCGGGCTTTCTTATAAAGGCCTTTCACGTCACGCGCCTCTGCGACCTCAAGCGGCGTATCCACGAAAATCTCGATGAACTCGCCTTCGGGCAGCATGTCCCGCACCATCTGGCGCTCGGCGCGGAAGGGTGAGATGAACGCCGTAAGGACCACCAGCCCGGCGTCGGCCATCAGCTTGGCGACTTCGCCGACCCGCCGGATGTTTTCGATGCGGTCCGCCTCGGTAAAGCCCAGATCCTTATTGAGGCCATGCCGGATGTTGTCGCCGTCCAGCAGGAAGGTGTGACGGTTCATCAGGTTAAGGCTTTTCTCGACCTCGTTGGCGATCGTCGACTTGCCCGATCCTGACAACCCGGTGAACCACAGCACCCTCGGCGTTTGGTTCTTGAGGGCGGCATGGCTTTCCCGACTGATATCCGTCGGCTGCCAATGGACGTTTTGCGCCCGGCGCAGGCTGAAGTGCAGCATGCCGGCGCCCACCGTGCGATTGGTGAGCTTGTCCACGAGGATGAAGCCACCCAGCGTGCGGCTATCGGTATATGGCTCGAATGTGATTGGCCGGTCCGTGGCGATCTCGGCGACGCCGATGGAATTAAGGTTCAGCGTCTTGGCAGCGAGATGCTCCATCGTGTTGACGTTGATCTCATATTTGGGTGGCTGAACAGTCGCCGAGACCGTCTGCGTGGCCAGCTTGAGCCAATAGCCACGCCCTACATGAAGCGGCTCATCATCCATCCAGACGACGGTCGCCTCGAACTGATCGGCGGTCTGCGGCGGATTGTCCGCCGTCGCGATAACGTCCCCGCGCGAGCAGTCCACCTCGTCATTAAGGCAGATAGTCACCGACTGGCCGGCGATCGCTTCATCCAGATCGCCGTTGACCGTCACGATGCTTTTCACCGTACTGGTCTTGCCAGAGGGCAGCACGCGCACCGCGTCGCCCGGCCTCACGGCACCGGTGGCGATCAGCCCGGAAAAACCGCGGAAGTCGAGATTGGGCCGGTTGACCCATTGGACCGGCATCCGCAGCGGCTTGTCGACGTCTCGCGTGGTACCAAGTTCGACTGCCTCCAGATGCTCGATCAGGCTCGGCCCCTCGTACCAGGGGGTATTATCGCTGGGCGCGGCGGTAACATTGTCGCCCTTGAACCCTGAAATGGGAATGGCGGTGAAATCCTCGATGCCAATGCCGCTGGCAAACTTGGCATAGTCAGCCACGATCGCGTCAAACGTCGCCTGGTCATAGCCGACCAGATCCATCTTGTTCACAGCCAGGACGATGTTGCGGATGCCGATGAGGTGGCACAGATAGCTGTGTCGCCGCGTTTGCACCAATACACCCTTCCGCGCATCGATCAGGATCACAGCCAGATCGGCGGTGGACGCACCGGTTATCATGTTCCGGGTATATTGCTCGTGCCCGGGGCAGTCGGCGACGATGAACTTTCGCTTCTCCGTCGCGAAGAAGCGGTAGGCGACATCGATCGTGATGCCCTGTTCGCGCTCCGCAGCAAGCCCGTCGACCAGCAGGGCGAAGTCGATGTCCTGACCCTGGGTGCCCACCCGCTTGCTGTCGCTTTCCAGCGCTGCGAGCTGATCCTCGAAAATCATCTTCGAGTCATACAGAAGGCGCCCGATCAGCGTCGACTTGCCGTCATCGACTGACCCGCATGTGATGAAACGCAGCATGGTCTTGTGCTGATGCTGCGCGAGATAGGCGTCGATATCCTCTGCGATGAGGGCATCCGTCTTGTAAATCGGCTCGGAGTCCGCGCGCGTTCCGGTCATCAGAAGTACCCCTCCTGCTTCTTCTTTTCCATGCTCGCGTCGCCCGCATCCTTGTCGATGGCGCGGCCCTGGCGTTCGGAGGTTGTGGTGAGCAGCATCTCCTGGATGATCTCGGGGAGTGTCGCGGCCTCGCTCTCGACAGCCCCCGTCAGCGGATAGCAGCCCAGCGTGCGGAAGCGGATGGAGCGCTCCACAGGGGTCTCGCCGTCCCTGAGCGGAAAGCGCTCGTCATCAACCATGAGCAACAGGCCGTCGCGTTCCACGGTCGGGCGCTTCGCTGAGAAATAGAGCGGCACGATCTCGATATTCTCCAGATGGATATATTGCCAGATATCGAGTTCGGTCCAGTTGGAGATCGGAAAGACGCGGATGCCTTCGCCCTTTGCCTTTCGGGCATTGTAGAGGTTCCACAGCTCGGGTCGCTGGTTCTTCGGGTCCCAGCCATGGCTTGCCGTGCGGAAGGAAAAAATGCGCTCCTTGGCGCGGCTTTTCTCCTCGTCGCGCCGGGCTCCGCCAAACGCCACGTCGAACCCCCATTTGTCGAGCGCTTGCTTCAGTCCCTCCGTTTTCCACATATCGGTGTGGAGTGGGCCATGATCGAAGGGGTTGATCCCGCGCTCTTTCGCATCGGGATTTTGGTGGACAAGCAACTCCATGCCCGCGCTCTGCGCGGCCTTGTCGCGCAAGGCGTACATGTCGCGGAACTTCCATGTCGTATCGACGTGCAGCAACGGAAAGGGCGGAGGCGAGGGATAAAAAGCCTTCTTCGCGAGATGAAGCATGACCGCGCTGTCCTTGCCGACCGAATAGAGCATCACCGGCTTGGTCGCTTCGGCCACCACTTCGCGCATGATATGAATGCTCTCGGCCTCCAGGCGCTCGAGATGGGTCAGGGTTTTCGTCATAACTTGTCTTTCACGAAAGCGGATCGGAACGGTTCAGGTGTCGAACGCGATCATCACCTTGGCGGATTGCGGCATCGCTGCGATTTTCAGCCCCTCAAGAATGTCATCAAATGGCAAATGGTGGCTGATGAGCGATGCGATCTTGTCCTTGAGTCGCGGCATTGCGTCGATGACGGCAGGGAACTCGTCGGGATATCCCACTGCGGTCGTAATCGTCATCTCACTGGTGAGCATCGGTCCTGCCGGTAGTTCGATCGGTTTCAAATAGGCGGCAGTGATCACGTGCCGCGCATGGCGCTTTGCTATGCCGACGACGTCAATCAAGATTGAGGGGGCTCCGGCGGCGTCGATATAGGCGTCGGTATTGGCGCGTTCACGGCCGAAATAATTGTGGCTGCCATGGATTTTCTTGATGCGATCCTGGACATCTTCCGTGCCGGGATTGATGGTTTCCGCGCCGAGCGCGCGTGCGCGGTCCAGCCGCTCCTCGGCGAAATCGAGCGCTACGACTTCACAGCCGCGATCAACCGCCCACATCACCATGCCAAGGCCGATCGGGCCGCAGCCGAAGATCGCGATCTTATCCCCTGCCTTGGCTTCGGCGCGGTTGATCCCATGCATGGCGACCGCGAGCGGTTCGCACATAGCGGCAATGTCATAGGGAATGCCGGCGGGTATCGGCAGGATGCTGTCGCCGAGCCGAGCCTCGCGGACGAGCAGTTCTTCAGTGAAGGCGCCCTCAGGGCCGCCGCTGCCGATAAAGCTCGGTGTGTTCATCGGGTTGACGATCACCGGCTGGCCGACCTCTAAGCCGTCCACCTCGCTCCCCACAGCCATGATCTCGCCCGCGCCCTCATGACCGAGCGCCGTCGGTTTACCGGGGCCGGGAATCCCACCGACCTTGATGTAGGAGAGGTCGCTCCCGCAAATGCCACAGGCCTTCATCTTCACCACTACATCACGCGCGCCCGGGGCGGGGCGTTCATAGGGGTCGAGGCTGACGACGTTCACGTCATGGATGTTGAGCAGTCGCACGTGATGTCTCCTCCCGTCAGCTCGCCACCATGTCACCGCCGTCGATGGTGATGGTCTGGCCCGTCAGGAAAGACGAGGCATCCGAACACAGATATGCGCCGATTCCTTCGAAATCCTCGGGATAGCCAACACGGCCGATCGGCATTTTCGGGCCGAACATGTCCGCCATCACTTTCTCGTTTGCTGCGCCGCCCATCATGGGTGTCATGATCAGCCCCGGCGCGACGACATTGGCGCGAATGCCGTATTTGCCGAATTCCACCGCCATGCAGCGGGTGATGCCCGCCACTGCCGATTTTGCCGCCGCGTAGTTCTGCTTGCCGGCCAGGCCGCGAAACAGTGACAGGGAGCCACAGGCGACAAGGCTTCCGCCCGGTTCGCCGCCCTCGGCGCGCGCCACCATATGACGGGCGCCTTCTCGCAGGGTCAGGAACGCGCCGTGCAGCGCAACATCGAGAAACTTGTGCCAGGCGTCGGTCGATATATCGAAGACGGAGTTGAAGCCCGGAGGGCCGCCGGAGTTCGCGAACACGCAGTCCAGCCGGCCCATGTCCGCCATCAGCTGGGCATATCCCGCCAGGATCTGATCCTCGGACGATACATCGATCACGTAGGTTTCTACGCGCCTGGCGCCGGCATCGAGCAAATCCTGCTTGGCGGCGGCATTTTTTTCGGGATTGCGAGCCCAGATTGCGAGCGTGCCACCCTGCCGCGCAATTCCTCGCGCAAAGCCAAGTCCGATACCGCCATTCCCTCCGGTAACCAGTGCTACCTTTCCGGAACAGTCAAACAGATCCGCCGCCATCTCTCTCTCCTCAGCTTTCATCCTTCATGACGGAGTAGCGGGGTACTTGCTACACTGAGGCGCATCGCAAGCGCGATCAATTGCCCGGAGGTGACGCGCAGCTGGGGACAATTGCGGAGGTTCGATGTTAGCTCGCTCCACCCAATCAAGAGCAGGAACGATATCATGTCATACGGACAGCATTACCAGAATGCCTATGTCACGCGCGATATTGCCAAAGGAGTCGAGACTTTTCGGCAGTGGACAAGTCCCCGACTGGTCATCGATACAGAAGTCGATGTTCATCTTTGGACGCCGCATGGTGAAGGGTCTGGCCGGCAGCGGCTCGCATTCATCTGGGTGGATGATTTTAACTATGAACTCATCGAACCGATTAGTGGTGATGTACTTAAAGTTTTCGACGATGCATTGCCCGAGGATGACAGTCTTCAGTTTCATCATGTCTGCCATCGGGTGGATGACTGGAATATGGCCATGGCTTATCTGGAAACGCTGCCTTTTCCCGTGGTCCTGCGCGGAGGCGCGCCTGGCATGCTGCAATTCTGCTACATCGATACGCGGCCATGGCTGGGGCATTATTCAGAGTTCGTCTGGGCATCGCCTGAGCGATGGGCGCAGCTCGGCGGCCGGTGAATTTCGTCAGGCGTCTGCCGGCGCCCGCGTGATCGTGAGCCGGGGGCGAGACAAGGCGTGTTTCGCCTCATCGGGGCCTTGCACGTCCTCCGCATGGGCGACGTGCGCGTAGGCTAACACGAGGCGCATCAGATTGGTGTCACGCTGGTCGAAGGCGGTGATCGCCTTGCGGTCGAGCAGGGTGAGTGCCGGCTCAATCAAGGGCGCGATTGCCAGATGAAAGGCGGCGCGTTCGCTGGCCGGCCGGCACGTACGCAGGGCATCACGCTCGGCCGCGGTTGGAACGGCCCAGACGGAGGCAAATTTGTCCAATGCCTCGAACCCCTCGGGGAGTTGCTGTGTCATTGGCGCCCGATCTCCGCGCGATAGTCCTCCACCATGTCTTCAACCGTGTTGAAGAGGTGGCGGCAGAGCGATTCCTGCGTTTGCATGTGAATATGTTGCAACGCGCCGCTCGCAATGCCGCGTTGTCCGGATTCTATGATATTGGTATCTTCGCAATGCACGTCATGAGCCGTGACTAATATCGCTTCGCGACCGAAGCGCTCGCTCGCGTTCTCATCCTCTCCAACCCAATAAAGGCGTATGACGCCACGCGATCGTTCCGGGCCGATCGGATAGACGACATGCACGAAATTCTGCAGCGGCGTCCCCAGCATGAAGAAGTTTGGAAATAGCGCAAAATATTTGCGACCGTGCGGGGTTTCGAGCAAGCCGTTCTTCATTGCTGCTGGCATGAGGCGCTCGAACGCGAGCTTCTGGACCCTGGAGGGGTCGGCATGGGGGTTTGACCAGATCGTCTGCGTCCTGTGCGGGCCGAAGAATCCGATGTCGCATGGATAGCCAAATGGATTTTCCGATGCGTAGGCCGGCTTGCCGCTGCGCGGATGAATGAAACGCAGATGATAATTTTCCTGGAAATTGTCGTAGGTCAGCTTCCAGTTGGCATCGATCTCATAAACATATTCGCTGAAGGTCGTCGCACGGGCGACCGGCAGGCTTTCCATTTGCTCCGCAAGCGGTGCGAGCCATTCGCGCAGAGGTGGCGGGCTCTTTCCCAGATGGACGAAAATCAGTCCCGCGCAAACATCGATCGCCACCTGCTTAAGAGCGCAATCATCCTTGCCGACATGAAACTGTTCAAAGTCCGGTGCGGAAATCAAGGCGCCATCCGCCCCGAACGTCCACATATGGTAGGCGCAGGAAAATTTGGTCTGCTTGCCCTCGGTCTCTTCGACAAGTTGCGTGCCGCGATGCGTGCAGACATTGTGGAACGCGCGTAATTCGCCATCGCGCCCACGTACAATCAATAGGGATGCGCGTAACATCTCGAGTTCGCGTCGAATGAAGCTGCCATTCTCAGGTGCTTCGCAGACATGACCGACGCACTGCCAGCTTCGCCTGAAAACAGCTTCACGTTCCAGATCGAACCATTCGGGATCATAATAGGGTTTCGCGGGAATCGGGCGAGTGCCCAGGAAGTCGACCCGTTCCTGCGAAACCTGTTCGAACTGCTTATTAGCCATGTTGGTCATCGCGCATGTTCCCCGATCAGCGCCAAGCCGCTCGCCATTCAGCGAGGTGGGTTCACATTTTTAACCCCGGCTTAGCGCCCGCATTTAAGCGAAATCAGGCGACGACGCCGGAATGCATAATTGCGTCGCTATTTGCCAATTGACGGTCGTCGCATGACGACACTGCGTCCTTGAGCAGTGCAATGAGTTCAGCGGGCGAGTTCTGGTGATTTGGTTCATAGACCAGCGCGAGCGCCATGGGCCGCTTCAGGCCAGTCCCCGGGATCAATACGGCGCAGGCATCCGCGATCGATCCATAGCCCATCGGTCCGGTTGCGAAGCCGCAATCGCGGGCTTGTTCAACTTTCTCGATCATGTCGCGATAAACAAACTGCCGGTTGGGCGCTGCATCAGCGTTGAGATGGCGCAGCATGCCTTCACGACGATTGCGTTCGACCGCCGAAAGGAGGAGCCAGCCGATGGCTGTGTCGCTGAGCCGCTCCAGCATCCCGCTATAGAGCCCCTTCGGGTTTGACGCCCGAAGCGGAGGCTCACCATTTTGCCAGGAAAAAATCTGGCAATCCAGGCCGACCATGCCGAACACGCCTACCGACAACTGGGTTTGCTCGGAGAGCCGCTCGACGAGGGAATTGAGCCTGCCGTCGCGTACGAAGCTTGGTTGCGCGGTGGAGCCCAGCATCGCGGCGCGGGGGGTCAGGCTGTAGGAGCGCGTGTGCATTTCCTTGTAGAGAAGCCCGAGCTCGACGAGGCTCGAAAGCAGCTCGGATGTGCTTGATTGCGGGCGATCGTAACGGCGTACGATGTCCATCACGGTAGCGGTTGGATGCTCATCGTCGAAATAGTCGAGCACTTCGATCACGCGTTTCGCAATCTTCGCTTTGTTGGACTGGACAGCCGACATACGAATCTCTCCTATATGTTTTAATGAACAACAGTGTTGATTGAAACGGGGAGGATGTCAACCGAAACTAGATACTGTCATTTTTATCCGGTGGGTGCCAATGAAAACAAGGAAAGGGGAGGGCGAATGAACCTGCCAAAGAGCTTCGATCCGCTGCGGGAGCGGGTGTTCCGGCGCATCTGGACAGCCAGTCTTGCCGGAAATCTGGGGCAACTGATTCTCGGGGTCGCGGCTGCCTGGGAAATGGCAAGGTTGTCGAATTCGGCAACCATGGTGGCGCTCGTGCAGTCCGCAACGATGCTCCCTTTGATGCTCGCATCTGTTCCTGCGGGGGCACTCGCCGACATGTATGATCGCCGCAAAGTCGCCATGGTGGGGCTGTTTTTTTCCATTGTCACATCTGCTTTAATGGCCGCTCTGGGTTTTCAGGGTCTCCTTGCTCCCTGGCTCATTCTCGCCTTTTGTTTCCTGATCGGGATTGGCGTCGCGATCTACAGCCCCGCCTGGCAGGCATCGATCAATGAGCAGGTGAGGCCCGACCATCTTCCTGCGGCTGTCGCACTTGGCACCATCAGCTATAATGTCGCGCGCAGCTTTGGGCCGGCTATTGGCGGGATCATCGTGCTTTCCGCTGGAGCATCGGCCGCATTCGCGTTGACCTCGCTATTTTTTGCGCCGCTGCTTCTCGCATTCTTTGTCTGGCGTCGGGCGGTCGTTCCGCCGCGATTACCTCCCGAGGGCCTTGGGCGCGCGATTGTTTCGGGCACGCGCTTCGTGTTGCATTCCCCGGTTCTTCGCTTGCTGCTCGGTCGTGCCTTTGCCTTTGGACTGACAGGGGCAGCGGCCACCGGTCTCGCCCCTCTCATCGCGAAGGATTTGCTGCGCGGTGATGCGGCGACCTATGGCATTTTGTTAGGTGCCGGTGGTGCCGGTGCGGTCGCCGGGGCGCTTTTTGTCAGCCACGTCAGGGAGCGCTGGAGCACGCACCAGTCAGCCCGGATACTGACGGTCGTCACCGCGCTGGGGCTGGTCGTCGTCGGGCTAAGTCGGAACCTTACGCTCACATTTGTTGCGATGTTTGTCATTGGCGCAGCAAATATCCTTGTCATTGCCCTTTACAATGTTGCGGTGCAGCTTTCGGCGCCCCGCTGGGTTATCGCGCGGGCTGTCTCCTTATATTCGTCCGCTTTGACGGGCGGGATTGCCGTTGGCGCCTGGGTCTGGGGCGAGGTGGCCAGCAGAAGTTCCATCAGCTTAAGTGTGGTGATGTCGGGCATCCTGATGATCGCCCTGGCATTTCTGCTGCGCTTCTTCCCATTTTATCATGAAGCCCCGGGTGCGGCGGAACCTTTCGCCTTAGCGTCCGAACCGGAAGTGGGCCTGCCTATCACCATGCGGTCCGGGCCGATCATATTGGAGGTCGATTATTGGGTGGCGCTCAGCAACGCGCGTAGCTTCTACAACTGCATGCTCAAACTGCGGCCACTGCGTCTCCGCAACGGCGGGTACGACTGGTCGATCTCACGAGACATAGCCGACCCTACACTCTGGACGGAGAGATATACCTGCCCGACCTGGGCTGATTTTCTCAGAATCCGTGACCGACAGACGAGCGCGGACCGGGATGCGCAGATCTTGCTGAACAGATTTTTGATCGCGGGGTCCGAAAAAGCAGTCAGGCGCCGGCTCGACCGTCCGTTCGGATCGGTCAGATGGCGCGACGAGACACCCGACGCGCATCAGGCCGAAGCGGGTTTTCTGGGTGTCTGATAGGGCCGGTAGACGGCGCTTATGGGCATCTTGTCATCGCACAGAAGCCGCCCTGGAATTTGTACGGTTCCAGGGCGGCTGCATTGCACAGATTTGGTGTTCCGATCGTCTAGAACTTGTAGCCGATCCCGATCCCAAATTCCTCGCGCTGGACGAATTTCACGCTGTCGCCGCGCGCATTGGGGACATAGTCGGTTCGATAGCCCGCGTCGGTGATGTTACTGCCGAATATGGAATATGTGATCCGATTTTTCGTCCAGCCAATGCGGAAGTTGACGACCGTATAGGCATCTTCCTTCGAGAGGTTCCCCGGTTGCCAGTAGAAGGAACTGGTATAGGCGGTGTTCACAGACGCGCTGAGGTCTCCGCCAGCCAGTTCACCATCGTAGCTCAGACGAAGATTGCCCGTAACTTCAGGCGTACGCACGGTGCGGCTGCCTGAGACGTCAAAAGGTACCAGCGTTTTTTGGATCACGCCGGGCGCGGCGGTGGCCAGTTCGGCCGCCGTCAGCGGGACGGTGACTTGAGCGGCGGTGAAGGCTTCGTACTTGGCGGTCGGTTGCCAGCTGATCCCTGTGGCAAATGAGAAGCCGCCGCCCAGTCGGCCGTCGGCCGTGAATTCCATGCCGCGCATCTTGGCGCGCGCGGCGTTGGACAGGGTCAGCTGGAGCGTCGGTGGATTGCCGACCTGCGTGTAGGAGCTGACCTGGATATCCTTGTATTTATAGGCATAGCCAGCCAGCGCCAGATTGATCCCGCCAACCCGCGCTTTGGCGCCGGCTTCAAAAGCAGTAATTTTCTCGGGGTTCACGGGGATGCCCAAGGCCGAATAGGCGTTGTAAACGCCGCTCTTGAAGCCGGTGCTGGCGGAGAAATAGACGTTGGCATCCGGGGCTACGTCATAACGTGCGACAGCGCGCCAGGTCGTGCTGTTCCACTTACGCTCCCGGTCGACCTGCGGTGCGGCCAGGTTGACGAGGTTCTCCCAGTGGAATGTCTTCTTCTCCGAGTTGTAGCGTACGCCCCCGGTGAGATGCAGGCTGTCCGCGAGGTTGGCCGTCAGCTCTCCAAAAGCGGCGAGCACTTTGCTGTCCATCTTGTTGGTGAAGTTGGCGACGATCGTGCCGCCCTTTACCGCGTCGCCTGAATAGGAGCGGAAATAGGGATTGCCGGCATTCGAATCATAATAATAGCCGCCGACCTGCCAGGCGATGGTCTGCCGGGCGTCGCTAGACGCGGTCAGTTCCTGACTGAAGCTGTTCTGGTACTGCGAGATCTGGTTGGAGCCGGAGAAGGCGTTACCGGTGCCCAGGCTGGTGCGGTCGGTATCTGACTGCGACTGCACCTCGACATGGCGATAGCCCGTGAGCGAGCGGACGGAGATTGCGTCAGACGCATTCCAGTTGATGTCGAGACTTACGCCGTTGCCGCGCAAATTGGCCTTGGGATCGGTTGAGCCGGCATTCTCATATGGCCGGTTCGGGATCGAGCCGGCCTGATTGGGAAACGGGTTGATGCCATCCTTGACATGGCTGATGAACACGGAGTCATTCTGCTGGCGCCAGATATCGCCCGAAAGTATGACCTCGAAGTCCGTTGAGGGCTCCAACAACAGCTTGCCGCGCAGCACATAGTTGCGCGCGCCGCCAAAGTCGCGACCTGCATTGGGGCCGGTACCCTTGATGAAACCCTGGCCTCGCCGCAGCGAGCCGCTGATCGAACCGGCAAGAGTGTCGGCGATCTTGCCTGTCGCGAAGCCTGTCACCTTGAGCTCGTTATAGTGGAACCCGTAGTCGACGTTGATGCTGCCTGCGGTGTCGAATGAGGGCTTCTTCGTGACAATCTTGATCGCGCCGCCGGTCGCGTTGCGGCCATAAAGTGTCCCTTGCGGGCCCTTGAGCACTTCAATCCGTTCGATATCGGCGAGATCGAAGAAACCGGCGATCGGCGTGCCGATCGAAATGTCATCAAGATAGATCGCAACGTTCGTCTCGTCGCCGGGTGACGTGCCGGTCGACTGAATTCCGCGTATGACAGGCAGGAAGCCGAAGCCGTTGTTTACCGTGACGATGCCCGGCGCGGCCTGCGACAGATTGACGGTAGAGCTGATGCCGCTCTTCACCATCTGCTCGCCCTGCATCACCGAGATGGAGATCGGTACGTCGAGCAGGCGTTCCTGACGCTTCTGGGCGGTGACCACGATTTCGCCCGAAGCAATGTCGTCGGTCCCCTGCGCGACTGCAATGCTGGTGTGGCTGGCGCACAGTAGCGCGAGTGCGAACGACGTTTTGCGCATATCGATTTCCCCTCCCGTGTCCGGCGTTGAACGCCCAAACTTCACACCGTCCTGACCTATCTTCAAATTATTGTCCATACTATATGAGAATAATCGCGCAGAAAATTAAGGGGTATAGAAAATATCATTCTGAAAAATAACAAATATATTACGTTTATGGATTGAGGCCGCTCTCAAGTGCGAATTTTTTGTACGGATGATATTGGCAACTTCATCTGAAGCGTGCAGGTATCGTCAGGCAATGCACGGGCGCTGGCGATCAAGCGACTGGAAGTGATGGGGAGGGGGAATGCAGGATGCGAGGCGGCAATCCGTGAAGGAGGAGTCGGGCGGAGCAGCGGCCCGTGCTCCAGAAGGTGCGGCTCCTGCGTTTGAGCGCCTGACCAGTCGCCATAAGTCGGTGCTGGCGGTGCTCTTGCTGATCAACGTGGTCAATTTCGTCGATCGTCAACTGCCCTTCATTTTGATGGAGTCGATCAAGGCGGACCTGCATCTCACGGATTCCCAGATCGGCCTGCTCGCCGGCATGACATTCGCGCTGGTCTTCTCATTCTCTGCATTGTTGCTGGCCTGGATCGCCGACCGCTGGAGCCCGCGGCCCATACTGGCGATGACGTTGGCTGTCTGGAGCGCTTTCACTGCTCTGTCGGGTTTCGCCACGAACTTCCTGACTCTGCTGGGCGCGCGTGTCGCGGTCTCGGCCAGCGAGGCGGGTTCGACCCCGGCGGCCCATTCGCTGATTTCCAGCACGTTTCCCGCTTCCCGCCGTGCTTTCGCGCTGGCCATCTTTTCGCTCGGCGTTCCGATCGGATCGATGGTCGGGCTGGTGATGGGCGGATGGATCAACGACGTTGCCAACTGGCGGACGGCGTTCTTCGTTGTGGGCTTGCCGGGTCTGGCGCTGGCTTTGGTCGCGTGGTTTACCCTGCCCGAAACGCGGGTGTCCGGCAGCGTGAGCGATCTGTCGGTGGTGAGGGATGATCGCCAGGGTGCGATGGCATTGCTGCGCCTATCCTCATTCCGGCACATGATCGCGGGTTCAGCGCTTTATGGCTGCGGGTCTTATGCAATCAATGTTTTTGCCGGATCCTTTCTGATGCGTGTCCATGGTCTGTCCAGCACTCAGGCGGGGCTGGCCTTCGGTATTGCCTTCGGTGTCGGCGGGCTGGTCGGCACCTTTTTCGGTGGTGTGCTGGCGGATCGGTTGAGCCTGCGGGACGAGCGCTGGCGGCTGCTGGTTCCGGCGATCGGTCAGCTTCTGTCCCTTCCCACCGCGCTCGGCGCCTGGTTGGTGCCCAATGCCATGGCCTCGGTCGTGCTGCTCGCGCTAAGCTATGTTTTCGGATTGCTCTACTTCGCTCCGACATTTGCCGCCGCCCAGCAACTCGCGCACGAACGGTCCCGCGCGACGGCGACCGCCGTGGTCAGCTTCTTTCTGACCATCGTCGGGTCAGCCGCCGGGCCGATGGTGGTCGGATGGGTCAGCGACAAGTTGCAGCCTACCTATGGCGACCTTTCGCTGCGTTACGCACTGTGCCTGATGGGGATCACGATTCTTTGGTCGGCCTGGCACTTCTGGTGCGGATCGCGTGTGCTTGGCGCCGACATAGCAAACCGGGGGATGCGGGCGGCCTGACATGATGACGCACGACACTTTCATCCATCTCGACGTCAATCGACTTCGCGCCCGCTATCGTGAAGAACGCGACAAGCGTCTGCGCGCCGATGGAAACGGCCAGTATATTGAGATGGCAGGCCGCTTTGCCCATTATCTGGACGATCCCTATGCCACGGCGAGACCCCGCGAACCGTTGTTTGACGACACGGACGTCATTCTGATTGGGGGCGGTTTCGGCGGGCTGCTGGCAGGCGCGCGGCTGCGGCAGGCAGGCTTCACAGACATCCGGATCGTTGAGAAAGGCGGCGATTTCGGCGGGACATGGTACTGGAATCGCTATCCGGGCGCTGCCTGCGACGTGGAGAGCTACATCTACCTTCCTTTGCTGGAGGAGATGGCGTTCATGCCCGAACGCAAATACACGCCGGCGGCTGAAATTCTCAATTATTGTCGCAAGGTGGCCGATAAATTTGGCCTCTACGAAAAGGCCTGCCTTCACACTGAAGTGACCGAGTTGCGTTGGGACGATCATGCGCTGCGCTGGATCGTCTCGACCAATCGCGGCGACCGCATGCGCGCGCGGTTCGTGGCAATGGCTAACGGCCCGGCGCACAAGCCTAAACTTCCCGGTATTCCTGGCATTGAAGGCTTTCAGGGCAAGATTTTTCATACTGCCCGCTGGGACTATAGCTATACCGGCGGCGGACCCGATGGTGGGCTGGACCGTCTGTACGACAAGCGCGTCGGGGTGATCGGCACCGGGGCCACGGCCATCCAGTGTATTCCGCCGCTGGCTGAAGGGGCAGAGCATCTCTTTGTATTCCAGCGCACGCCGAGTTCGATTGATGTGCGTAATGATTATGAGACAGATCCTGAATGGTGGGCGAGCCTGCAGCCCGGTTGGCAGAAGCGCCGGATGGAGAATTTCACCAATCTCACCGCCGGATCGCCGACCGAGCATGAGGACCTGATCCAGGACGGCTGGACCGACGTTCTCACCAAGTTTCTGCGCTCGACCACAATTGCGGGCGCTCCCGATGGGAAGGCGTCGTTTGACGCCATCGAACAGGCGGATTTCGCCAAGATGGAGCAACTTCGCGGACGGATTGACGCCTTGGTCAAGGACCCCGTCACGGCCGAAGCGCTCAAGCCCTGGTATCGGCAGTTCTGCAAGCGTCCTTGTTTTCACGATCAATATCTGCCCACGTTCAATCGGCCGAACGTCACCCTGGTCGATACGGCGGGTCTGGGTGTGGAGCGAGTCACGGCGAATACGGTGGTCGCCGCTGGTGTCGACTATCCGATCGACTGCCTGGTGCTTGCCACTGGCTTCGAGATCGGCACGAGCTATACCCGTCGCTCAGGCTATGATGTAATCGGTGTTGGCGGTGAGCGATTATCGGAGAAATGGGCTAAGGGCTTTGCGACGCTGCACGGCATGCATGTGCACAGCTTCCCCAATCTGTTCATCTTCAACCGCGATCAATCGTCGCATACCGTCAACTTCACGCATTCGCTTGACGAAATTTCGCGCCATGTCGCCTATATCCTCGCCGAACTTCGGGGGAGAGGCGCTGAGCGGGTGGAAGCGACTGCGGAGGCCGAACAGAACTGGGTCGACACGATCGTGGAGCTTTCCGCGCTCAATCGCGACTTTCTCGAAAGCTGCACTCCGGGCTTCTATAATGGGGAGGGCCAGATGAATGAGGCGGCCGCGCGCCAGCTTGCCGGCTATGGAGGTGGTCCCGATGCGTTTTTCAAGGTGCTCGCGCGGTGGCGCGACGCCGGTGATCTCGCAGGACTGTTCGTTACATGACGCCCGACACACCACTGGCCGTTGAAGATGTGCCCGAGCTGGAGACGGAAGGGCTTGCGCTGTATCTTCAAGTTTCGGCTACGCTACGGACGGCAATCCTGCGCGGGATCTATCCCGTGGGTTCTCGTCTCCCGACCGAGGAAGAGTTGTGCCAGCGCTTCAAGGTAAGTCGGCACACGATCCGTGAGGCGCTGCGCCAGCTCCGTGTCGATGAGCTCATCACCTCGCGCCGGGGTGGTCGACCGATCGTCGCCACTCCCTCGATTTCCCTCCCGGCAGAACGGATCGGCGGCGGCATAGGCAAGGATTTTTTCGACTATGTCATCGGGACCCGGCTTGAGCTTCAAGCGATGGAGATGGTGCCGATAACGCGTGACCTTGCCGTTCGAACGGGCCTGCCCGCAGGTGAGCAATGGCTGTGCGTATCGGGCTATCGCACGAGTATCGATTCCGGTGACACAACCTGCTGGAACACATATTATATCAATGCTCAATATGCTGTGCTTGGCCGTCTTTTACCGCGCCATGTCGGCCCGTTGATTCCGTTGCTGGAAGATTTGTTTGGCAAACGGATCACGCAGATTACGCGGTCGATAAGTTCGGAGCCCATGCCCGCCGAACATGTCGAGCGCTTCGAAACTGTTGCTGGCGCGCCGGTCTTGTCGATTACCACACGCTGTCAGACTGCGGACGACCGGATTGCGCTGGTCAACTGTTCACTCCATCCGGGCCGGACGCTGAGCTACACGATCAATCGATAGAAGCAGAATTCCCGCGCGTGAGACTCCCGGGTCCGCGCCGCCGGGGCGATAAGCATGGTCCGGAAGTTGATTGCTGATGCAATCAACATATGTGTTGGCTATGCAAGGCGGTGCATAATCAAGAATGATGGTTGTCTTGTGTAACACGCAAAATTCTTCATGATCGGCATTATTATCATAATATATCTATTGCTCATTAATATTGAGGAAATGGATAAAATATTCAAATAATAGTTGGGAATTATCAAGGGTAAATCATGAAAAATTCCATGATATCCACCAGTTTTACAGTCGCATTCGCGATGATCTATGCGGCCATTCCTTCGGCGGTTTTCGCGCGCGAGGCGTCTGACGTGCAGGCGGTTGGTGATGCGGGCGATGGTGAGATCGTGGTGACGGCGCAGCGCCGCGCGGAGCGGTCGGTTGACGTGCCGATCACACTGACGACCCTGGACAGTGCTCAACTCGCCACGGCCAATGCCCGCGATCTGGTGGATATTTCCAAAATCACGCCATCGCTTCGCTTCGATGCGGCGGCCGCTTTCGTTCAGCCCACGATACGTGGCATCGGTACATCTGTCGCAACATCGGGTGGTGGCGCGAACGTTGGCATCTATATCGACGGCTTCTATTCGCCGAACCCGCTGTCGGCCAACAGTCAACTGATGAACATCGAAAGCGTGCAGGTGCTCAAAGGGCCGCAGGGAACGCTCTTTGGCCGTAACACCACGGGTGGCGCCATTCTGATCCAGTCGGCCGATCCCAGCGAGCAGATGGGTGGCAAGTTCAAGCTGTCCTATGGCCGATTTAGGCTCAGGACTCACTGATTAAAGCCAGAAGATCACGGTGGCGGCGAGGGCGATGGCCGAGAAGAAGGCGTTGGGGCATCGGTCGTAGCGCGTCGCGACCCGTCGCCAGTCCTTGAGGCGGCCGAACATGATCTCGATGCGGTTGCGCCGTTTGTAGCGGCGCTTGTCGTGTTTGACGGCCTTGTTCCGGGATTTGCGA
>JAMHVU010000247.1:0-1184 GCA_035911355.1 Sphingobium sp. | reverse complement strand
AATGGCCGCCCCGTTGAGTACGGCGAGCCGCTGTTTCACATCAAAGCCGGCGCTTGACCGGCCCTGGGAAAGACGGCGCGCCGATGCCTCCTCTGTTCAAAAAAATCCTGGTCGCCAATCGTGGTGAGATCGCGCTGCGCATCGTGCGCGCCTGTCGCGAGCTTGGTATCCCGTCGGTGGCCATCCACTCGACCATCGATGCCGACGCGCTACACGTCAAGTTCGCCGACGAGAGCGTGTGTATCGGTCCGCCGCCCTCGGGCAAGTCGTATCTGTCGATCCCGGCCATTATCAGTGCGGCTGAGATCACTGGCGCCGACGCAGTGCATCCAGGCTACGGCTTCCTGTCGGAAAATGCCGAGTTTGCCGAGGTCTGTGGCCGCGCGCACCTGACCTTTATCGGTCCTCGGCCCGAGACGATGCGCCTTTTGGGCGACAAGGTGGCCGCGCGCACCGCGATGTCTGGCTACGGCGTGCCGGTGCTGCCCGGAACCGGCATCGTGACCACGGACGAAGAAGCCCTGGCTGCAGTCGAGCGCATCGGCCTGCCGGTGATCTTAAAAGCGACGGCGGGTGGTGGCGGTCGTGGCATGAAGATTGTCCACGACAAGAGCCGCCTGATTGCGCAGCTGCAGATGGCTCGCTCCGAGGCGCTGGCGGGCTTTGGCAATCCCGGCGTCTTTATCGAGCGCTTCGTGGACGCGCCGCGCCACATTGAAGTGCAGGTCATCGGCGACGGCGAAGGCAATGTGGTGGCGCTGGGTGAGCGGGAGTGCTCGATTCAGCGTCGTCACCAAAAGCTGGTCGAAGAAGCGCCGTCCCCCGCGCTGTCTGAGAGCGAGCGCGCCGAGCTTTTAAGTCGCTGCGCCGCCGCCTGCGCCGCCGTAAAGTACAAGTCGGTGGGCACGCTGGAGTTCCTGTTTGAGCGCACTCCCGACGGTCGCCCGCACTTTTACTTCATGGAAGTAAACCCGCGCATCCAAGTCGAGCACACCGTAACCGAGATGGTCAGCGGCGTGGACCTAGTGCGCGAGCAGATCCTGATTGCCGCAGGTCAGCCGTTTGACAAGGCGCGGCTGCAGGCTCGGATGACGCCGCGCGCGCACTCGATCGAGGTGCGAATCAACGCCGAGGACCCGGTCACGTTTACGCCCAGCCCCGGTCGCATCACGGCGCTAAACTTC
>JAMHVU010000246.1:0-1197 GCA_035911355.1 Sphingobium sp. | reverse complement strand
CGCCTCGTCTTTGCCCTGATCCTCGCCGTGGTCGTCTTCGGTGAGCGCCTGGACGCGCTCACCCTAACCGGCGCCGCGATCATCGTCGTCTCGGGGTGCTACACTATGTGGCGCGAAGCGCTCCGCTCCCGCCCCTTCCCCGTCAGGCCACGGTCGAACTGAACGATGGTAAAGCGCGCAACACGCTGGCCCGCGCCGCCTGTTTCCATCGCCTCGCTCGCCCGAAGCTCTGCAACACCGCGCCGGTGATCTGGAACACAGTCCAGATCGCCAGAGTGATCGACGCCATGCGCGCCGAAGGTCAGGTGATCCCGGACGCCATGCTGCCCTTCCTCTCACCTCTCAGCTGGCAGCATATCAACCTCACCGGCAACTATATCTGGTCGGAAGGATCGGCCTCGTCCGAGGGCGGAACCGTCGTCACGGAACGCGAAACCAAACCTGCTGCGGCGTAATGTTCCAGCTTTGTCCTCTTAGCGTATATTTCGTCCCGTTCTATGGCGTGACCCCTATGAGGCGACAAATTCCCTGCTCTGCCGGGTGAAGCCGGGACGCGGACAGCGGCTGAAAGACTGGGCCATGGCTGTCAAGCGCCGCGCCAGCCACAAGAAGGCCGTGGTAGCACTCGCCAAGAAGCTCGCCGTCATGATGCACGCGATCTGGGTGAAGGGTGGCATTTTAGAGGAGCGGGCGGTGTGACGATGACCACCGCCTGAGGACATAATCCTCACCACGCTTGCCGCGTTGGCCAAAGCGGCAGGCAACGGGGACGAGCCCGCGCGATCTACATGTGGACGCACGAATACCGCGCATATCACCTTCGGGATGCCCGAGCCTTGAACGCCGAGATAAAGCGCCGCGTGACGGACGACTTCGGAAAGGACCTCGCAGGCGGCCGACATGGACGACAAACTGACCGGGCGCGGGTGATCAATTAGAGAACCTATATCAGGGTGAAGGGCGCCTGGGCCTATCTCTATTGGGCCATCGCTGAAAGCGCCGCCCGGCCGTCGCGGGCCTCCGCGGGGTCTCAATCGATGATGTTATAACCACCGTCGATATAGAGCACCTGACCGGTCATCAGGCGGGCCGCGTCATGGGCGAGGAAGGCGCAGGCCATACCGACATCGTTGATATCGACAAGCGCCCTCGCCGGAGCCTTGATCTTGGCCTTCTCGAGCAGTTCGTCGAATTCCG
>JAMHVU010000245.1:0-45467 GCA_035911355.1 Sphingobium sp. | reverse complement strand
CTCAATCCCGACGAGCGGTTGAACGCCGAGCTCAAGCACGTCATCGGCAACATGGTGCCGGCACGGACCAAGGCCAGACTGCGCGAGGTCACCAACGAACACATGGCGGAGTTGGAGCAACGACCAGAACGCGTGCGCGCCTACTTTCGTGACCCCCGAATCGCCTATGCCGCCTGAGACTATTTGAGGGCCGGATCAATAATTGCAGGAACCAGCATTAACCACATACCATGGGTCCATCCGCCGGGCCAAGGCGCGCCGGCCTAGGACGCTGCTCGCAATCCCGCTCGCAGCGGATTCCGATCAACGGCGGAGTTCCGGACTCCCTACATGCACAATCGCTCCAATCCCGACGAAAACTCTGTCGTCGCGAGAACACCAGTCATTGTCACAGGGGCTGGCTCTGGCCTAGGACGAGCGACGGCGCTCGCCCTAGCGAGGCGCGCGACACCGCTCCTGCTCGTCGGGCGCAACGTGAGTCGACTTCTCTCGGCGCAACAGGCATGCATGGAGACGGGACTCGCGACGACGGCATGCCATGTCCACGCTGCGGACATCACCGCGCCTGGAGAAGCGGACAGAATCGTCGCGCGCGCTCTCGATGCTTTCGGATCCATCGGCGGACTTGTCAACAATGCGGCGGTCGCGAAGTTCGGGGCGCTCGATGTGACCAACGAAGACGATTGGTCGACCACGTTCGAAACTAACTTCTTCGCAGCAGCGAGGCTCACGCGCGCAGCGATTCCTACACTGCGGGAAACACGGGGAATGATCGTCAACATCGGCTCGATCGGAGGCGTACTTGCAACGCCCGGTCGATCGATGTATGGTGCCAGCAAGGCTGCGCTGATGCATTTCACGAAGTCAATGGCTCGTGAACTTGCGCCTGATATCCGTGTCAATGCTATCATTCCCGGGGCGATCGAAACAGAAATCTACGCCACACTTGGGATGGACGAGCAGGCCCTGCATGCATTCAAGCACAGCCTCATTTCGACCACACCCTTGGGGCGCATGGGGACCACGGAAGACATCTCGCCATGGATCGAGATGCTCTTCTCCGACGGCGGGCGATGGGTTACCGGAAGCCTGATCGTCGTCGACGGCGGACGAGCCTGCTGATGCTTGGCGGTGCCATGTCCGCATTAGAGCTTCAAACAGGGTGCAAGACATGAATTCCCCGGAAACCAACATTTACGGCGATTCTAACTTCAAGGATGTCGACGTAGGCCAATTGATGCGCGTCGGGCACGTCGACATCCCCGATGGCGACCGCTACATCATCGATGTGGTCGTCAGACATCGAGCAGATGTCAACAAACCGCTCCGCATCATCGATGTCGGTTCTGGTTCCGGGCATCTCACCATGCTTCTTGCGCAAGCGTTGCCCGACTGCGAGGTGATCGCTAACGAGATCGAGTCTGCGCCGATCGCGCAGGCTAAGGCAAAACTCCTACCGTACCCCAACGCCAGGGTGTTCGATCGACCGTTCGACGAATGGAACGAACCCACGGACGTGGTCGTTTCCTGGGGATCTCACCACCACATGAGTCACGGCTACCTTACGCGCCTGAAAAATATCCTTACCGACGATGGCATTTTCATTGTTGGCGACGAGTTCTGTCCCGAGTACATTCCCCAAGAGCTCCGCGATCGCCTCGACCGCGCCGACACGATCGTGCTCGAGGGAGGTTTCATCTTCGACAACGAAGCGGATCTGCAAGCGTTTCGCAACGATGGTGCGGTCCCCGGCTGGAGTCTCGATCTCGAGATCTCCCGCAAGAAGGCGCTGTGGCACTGGTACAAGTTCGTGTGCGATAAAGCAATCGAGAGAAACGAGTGGATGGTCACCATCTGCGAGCTACAGATCGCAAGGGACGATCTGATGACGGAGTTCGCTTCGGAACACAAGACCTCCAGCTATCTGCTCCAGCGCGAACTGAACCTGAGTGGCTACAAGATACTGGAGAGCAGGCTGATCGGTGACCGGGATCCAAGTCTGATGAGCTTCGAGGTCTTCTGCTGTCGCCCAACCGGCTGATCCGCACGATCCGAGACCCACACATGAACGATTTGGAGCGCAGCAGTTCGATCCCAGTATCGGCATTGCATGAGGTCCATCGTGAAGTCGGGGAATGCGGTCCCGGAACGATCGCTCTCCACGTTGGCGAGCCGCACTTCGGCATCCCGGAACGCGTCCGGGAAGCGTTCATCGAAGCGTTGCGTCAGGGGCGATCGTCCTACTGCGACGCGCCTGGCTTAGGCTCGCTGCGCGAAAGGTTGGCCGAAACCGTGTCCGCACGCACCGCCACGCGCGTCGCCCCGGAACTCGTATTCGTCACGCCGGGCTCTTGCCAGGCGATTTGCGCTGTACTCGCCTCGATTGCCCGCGATGGCGCATCGGTGCTGCTGCCAGATATCCATTGGCCGATGCACCTGCATCAGATCGTGATGCTCGGACTCAAGCCCCGGTTTTACAGCCTCACGTCGCTCGAGGAGGATCCACTGGGTACCCTGGACCGGGCCTCGGACGAAAGCGTGAGGGCGATCATCGCTTGCTCTCCGAGCAACCCGACAGGACAGGTACTCCGTCAGGAAACGCTCGAGAACATCCATGAATGGTCGCGCGTGCGTGGTGTGTGGATCCTAAGCGACGAGGCCTACGAAGACTTCGTGTTTGAAGGGGAATCCGCGAAGATGGCGGCAATCGACGCGCGGCTGCCGGAACGCGAACGGATTGTGTTCTCGATCCGCACGTTCTCGAAGAGTCATTCAATGACAGGCTACCGACTGGGCTACGCCATCGCCCCGAATCGCGAGCGCGCCAGTCGCCTGTTGCGCGTGCAGGAGGCGACCCTCGTCGCTCCGTGCACGCCGGTGCAGTACGCTGGCTTGGCCGCGCTCGATTGCGCAGATCACGTCGCAGAGCATCATCGATACGTGCGCGAGACTCGCGACGCCGTGCTCGCCCTGCTGACGAAAGAGGAGCTGACATGGGTTGCTCCCCAAGGCGGCTGGTACGTCATCCTGACGCTTGGGCTATATACCCGAGACGCACACGGCTTCTGCAGGCGCATGCTCGCCGAGACCGGAGTGGCGATCGCACCTGGCGAGAGCTTCGGCCCGCCTGGCCATAAGGAAGCGCCGTACCTGGCGCGCCTCGCGTTCTGCCGCGAGCGTGAATTCACTCTCGAAGGCGTGCGCAGGATCGTCGACTATGTCCGCGCGACGGACCGCTGATATCATGGCTTCAGTCGTGTCCTATGCACAGTATCTGCAGCTGGATACGCTCCTCGCCACTGCTTCTCCGCTGACCGCCAATGCGGATCCGGAAATCCGCAACGCCGAGCGCTACTTCATCGTTGTCCACCAGAGCAGCGAGCTACTAGTGTCCCAGTTGCTGGACGACCTCGCTACGGCGCGCTGCATCGTGGCGGCGGAATCGCGAAATCTGGACCGTATCGCCAGTCTTCTGGAGCGCGTCGCATGCCTCCAGCTATCGCTGTGCAGGCTCATCGATCAACTAGGAACGTTCCTGCCGACCAACGACTTCCTCGCTTTCCGTCCGCTGTTGATGGGCACGAGCGGCGCCGAATCGCGGCAATTCGGTGAGCTTATGCGTATCGCCGGAGGCACCCATTCCGGTATCCAAGGTATTCGCGACGCATTCGCCTCGGCCAGCGCGTCGTCCGCTGCGATCGAGCGCCGGATCGAACTTGTGATCGCAACTGCGCAATTGTGGCAGTGCATCCACTTGGCCGTCGTGCGTCGCATGATCGGCCAGCGCCGCGGCACTGGCGATACCGAGGGCGCGGCATTCCTAGAAACGCGTGTCGCGTTTTCCCCAACGCTCTGCGCGGTGATCGCCGCCGTGGTACCGGGTGGCACCTGCGGCGCCTTTCCCGCAGATGATGCGAGGGCGATCATCGAGCGCATCGAATCGGACCTGCACGCTCTGCGACGGCCGCGATGACCCCGGTTCAACCCAACGACTGCGCCGACGCCTTCGAAATTTGTGATGCGGAGCGCCAGTCCGCCGCGCACCCACACACCCACTGCGAAACAGGTCCGTTGTCGTGGCTCGAAACGCCCTCCCGATCGCACGGCATTCGTTTCTTGGGTTCGGACGGCTGGGATCGCGTGAGCTACTCCGTGCTCGCCGAGTTGACCGAGCGGGCCGCGCGTGGACTACTCGGCATCGGCGTAAGGCCCGGAGACGCGGTGGTCCTAATACAGGCGCCTGACCCCGCTTTCGTCGCCATGTTGTTCGGCACATGGAGGATCGGCGCTACCGTCTGTTTACTGCCGCCACCAAGTGCCTATCAGTCCTCGACCCAATATCACAATTTCCTGGGGCACGCATTCGCAGCATGCGCGCCGAGTCTGGTCGTAGTCGATCCGAGGATCGAGCGTCTAGTCGGAACCGAATCGGCATCCATGGCGCCATGCAGCGTGGTGACCATCACCGACATCTTCGACGGCGCCGAGGCTTCGCCGGAGCTGCCTCACCTTCCGACCGCACCGGAACGACTCGCACTGATCCAGTTTACTTCCGGATCGAAGGCGCCGAGCAAGGCCGTGCGCGTGCCGGTGAGCGCGCTGATGACAAATTCGCGTGCGATCCGCCGCTGGCTGGAGTGGACGGAGGACGACCCCGTCGCGTCCTGGCTCCCAACATACCACGACATGGGGTTGATCGCGTGCCTGGTCACTCCCATTGTCGCTCGAAGCGACCTCTGGCTGATGAGTCCGTCGCACTTCGTCAGGGATCCGGCGAAGTACCTTTATTGTTTCGGCGTCCACGGAGCTCGATTAACCGCGATGCCGAATTTCGCGCTCGACTACATCGTTCGACACGTCTCTCCCACCCAGTTGCGAGGATGCGATTTCTCGGAATGGCGAGCGTTGGTCGTGGGCGCGGAACCGATTCATCCCGCCACTCTAGAGCGTTTCCACGCACTGCTCCGCCCCTTCGGCTTCCGTCAAGAAACCCTGTTGCCGGCCTACGGGCTTGCGGAAGCAACGCTCGCGGCGACTGGCGTACCGCTACGCGTCGGCTGGAAGTCGGCGCAGCTCTCAGAGCTGCGCACCGGATGCTCCGGTGACGGGGCGATCGACGCCCATGTCGCTGCCACGGACGTGACAACCGCGCTAGTCAGCTGCGGCCCTCCGTTGGAAGGGATGAGTATCGCGATACTGGACGAAGCGGGCGATGCGTTGCCGGAAGGAGCAATTGGAGAAATCTTCCTCGCCGGGGATTCAATCTGCGATGGTTACGCCGAACCCGATGGCAAGCGAACCAGGGATTTTTCTCCGCTGGGGCTTCGCACTGGCGATGCGGGCGTGTTAATCCGGGGCGAACTTTACGTTGTGGGTCGCTTCGGCGACAGTTTGAAGGTTCGTGGTAGAAACCTATTCGCGGAGGATGTAGAACGCGCACTGCGCGCTTTCGATCTTGGTATGTCCGTCGCAGCTGCTGCGTTGGGACTCGAGGGCGGTGAGGCACTGGTCGTCGTCGCCGTCGAAGAGGCGGAGGCGCATGAGATCGAAGCGATTGCACGCAGCCTGCAGGGCTGCACGGAAGGCACCAGGTTGCAGGTTATGTCGGTGCCGGCCGGAACCATTCCGAGGACGTCCAGCGGGAAGGTCAAACGGGGTCTGCTATGGCGCATATTGGCGGACATTCGCGCATCGCACGCGGCCAACACGTCCAGTTTCCAGAGACCCTAGGACGTGACTCGAAACTCTACCGCGCGTCCATCGCTTCGACGTCCGCCTCTGACCGATGGATCCGAGACAGTTCGCGCGACGGGTGGCCGCCGGGCAATCTTCCCGTCGGGACCCCACGCATGCACAGGTAACGCGACTTGAACACGATGCCTATCGATCCTCCCAAACGCTTCGTCTGGATCGCGAGAACACTCGGTATAGGCCCGTACGCCTCCGAGTTGCGTGCGCTCCTCACCATTCTTTACCGCGCCCATTCCCGTCTCGCCTTGGCTTGGTGGGGCTTTATCTTGATCAATTCGCTTCTGCCACTTGCGTTGACGCTGTCGATCGGCTGGATCGTCGAGTCGGCCATGAAGGGGAATGTCCAGCCTGAGTCGCTCGGGCTGCTTGGGATAGTCTTCATCACACTTAACATGCTGTCGACGCTCGGAGAGACGGTGTCGAGCAGTCTAGGGGCACGCGCATCCGAGTGGTGCCACCGGCGACTGCTCCAGGCCTGCCTGGCTCCCCAGTCGATCTCCCATCTCGAACAGCCGGAACTCATGGCGGATCTTTCGGCGGCTCGCGATTTCGACCTCGGGATCGCAGGCGCTCCGCTTACAGTCTCCTTGCCGCGGGTTTCGGCGCGACTCGTGGCGATCGGAACCGGACTGGTACATGCGCCACTCTTGCTGGCGGTGGGCTGGTACGCCCCCTTGATTCTGATCCCTGCGTGGTTGCTCACCAGCGTCATGCTCGGCGTTTCGTCACGATGGTCCCCCAAGTTCTCTCAGGCCGTGATGCGGCTCCAGCAGCGCACACGGTATTTCTACCAGTTGCTGGTCGATACACCCGCAGCGAAGGAAGTGCGCCTGTTCGGGCTTGGCTCATGGCTCGCCGACACCTTCCGCAATTTGCGGTTGCGGCTCTTCGAGCAGTCCTGGAACGAACAGACGCTCAAGTGGCCCGGATTGGGAGTGAGCGTCCTGTTGGTGATCGCCGCGAACGCGGCCGTGGTTGCCGCGATAGTGCGACCATCGTCCGGCATCGACATGAGCCCGCCACAACTGATGACCGTACTCCTCGCGATGGCTGCCATCGTCAACATTGGATTCCAGGACGATTACTTCTTGCGCACAGCACTTCAGCCGATGCCGCGGATCCTGCGTATGATCGAAACAATGCGGCGCGGAGGCAGCCTAGACGAAGGCGACGAGCCGGCTTCGGACCTTCCGCGCCACGAAATCCGCCTGGAGAACGTCGACTTCTATTACCCGGGAGACGACAAGCCCATCCTCGACGGAATGACGTTGGTTATCCCCGCAGGAAAGTCTATGGCGATCGTCGGCCAGAACGGCGTCGGCAAGACCACCCTGATCAAACTGCTAGCGCGGCTGTATGACCCGACTTCAGGAAGGATCCTCGTCGACGGTAAGGACCTGCGCGATTTCGATATCGAGTCGTGGCGCAGCCGCCTCGCCATCGCCTACCAGGACTTCGTGCGCTACCCATGGTCCCTCCGGGACAACGTCGCCGCGGAGTCCGAGGACGAGGTCATGGTCGCGCGTGCGATGGCGATCGCTGAAGCGAGCGACGTCGCCGAGCCGGATGCGATCTTGATGCGGGGGGTGGAAAACGGCGTAGATCTCTCCGGTGGCCAGTGGCAGCGAGTCTGCCTCGCGCGCGTCATCGCACGACAACTGACGAGGGGGGCCGGACTCGTCATTTTGGACGAACCGACTGAGCATCTCGATGTGAGGGCGGAGGAGCAGACCTTCAATCGACTGCTCGAAGCGATGCGGGGAACGACGACCCTGCTGATCTCGCATCGTTTTTCGACGGTAAAGAAAGCCGATTTGATCTGCGTGATCGAAGAGGGGCGGGTTTCCGAGCTCGGAGGCCACGACGATCTGATGCGGTTGAATGGACTGTATCGACGTATGTTCGACCTCCAAGCCTCTCGCTTCGAGGAGGAATGCGAGGGAGTCGTCGAATGAGCGAATGGCGAAAAATGTTCGGCGCAGTCTGGCACACTTTCCGGATCGCTCGCCGCGCTGAACCGCGGTTGATGTTCATCGCGGTGATTTTAGGCGTTCTCACGTTCGTACCACCCACTCTAATGGTGGTCTGGATGGTGATTGCGATCGATGGCCTCCTTAAGATGGAGAATTCGCGCCTCGTCGCTGGTCTGACTGGGTTCGCGGTCACAATCGTGATCGGCTGGATCCTTAAGACCTGGGGCGAGAAGCCGTTGAGCCACTTCACCCAGCGCGCCACGATCGCACTCGAAGTACATATCGCAGAGCTGATCGGCGCAGCGGACACGCTCGAACTGTTCGAACGGCCGGATCATCTCAATCGTATCGTGGTCCTGCGCGATCAGGTATGGCGGATCGTGAACGTGTACGGCTCCACGATTACATTCATAGGTGTCATGGTCCGGCTTCTGATTACGCTCGGCATCCTCGCGGCGGTGCATCCTGCCCTGCTCGCACTCCCGCTGTTCGCGGTGCCGTTGATCCTTATCGGCAAGCGTCGCGGCAGGCTGATGCAGGAGACTTGGATCACGCACGCGCCGCAACGTCGGTTGCTGCGCAGTTACTTCGAGCTCGGAACTTCAGCGGGCCCGGCTAAGGAACTCCGGACGTCGCAAACTAGGCAGCTCCTGTGCGAGCGCCGAGAGGCGCTGTTCGAGGCAGTCTACAAAAACGAAGCTAGGCAGCGCTGGATGACGGCCGCCGCTAATTCCTTTGGGTGGTTGATATTCGGAATCGGATATCTGGGAGCCACGTTCTTCGCCAGCCGCCTGTCCGGCGATTCCACCGGGAGCTTGGTGCTTGTGATTGTGTGCGCGGCGAATCTCGTCAACTACATCAGCGCGACAACCGGTCAACTCGGCGAGCTTCGTTTCATGGTGGGAGCCGCTGAACAACTCGGGTGGTTGGAGCAATGGGTCGGCGCGCGGCGCGCGGGCGCTAAGGCCCGATTGCCAGCACGAATGCGGAGCGGGATCCGGTTGAAAGGCGTGAATTTCACATATCCGGGTACAGAGCGACATGTCCTGCGTGACGTCGATCTGACGCTCAAACCCGGAACCATGGTCGCCGTCGTCGGAGAGAACGGCGCTGGCAAGTCGACGCTGATCAAACTCCTATGCGGACTCTATGCGCCTGACGCCGGCAGCATCACGGTCGATGGCGTCGACCTGCAGGCGGTCGATCCTGCCGAATGGCGGCAGCATTGCTCCGGCGCGTTCCAAGACACTTTCCGGTTTGAATTCAAGCTCAAGGAGACCGTCGGCATCGGGGATCTGGAGCGCCGCGACGACCCCGAAGCGCTCGCCGATGCGCTTCGCAACGGCCACGCTCGATCGATCGCTGACGAACTTCCGATGGGCCTCGAAACCCAACTGGGCAGAGAGTGGCCTGGCGGCGTCGAACTTTCCGAAGGACAATGGCATCGGATCGGCTTGGCGCGCGGAATGATGCGGGAACGGCCTTGGCTACTCGTGCTCGACGAACCGACGGCCTCACTCGACGCTGAGGCGGAATTCGAGATCTTCTCTGCGTTCGACGACTATGTAGCGCGCCAGCACGACCGCGACACGATCGCGCTCATCGTGACCCACAGGTTCGCGAACGTTAGGATGGCCGATCAGATCGTCGTGATACAGGACGCGACGATTGCCGAGCATGGGACGCACGCAGAACTGATGCGATTCGGAGGCCTGTACGCAGAACTCTATTCGATCCAAGCTGCTGGATACAGGGCGCAGGATACGGTCGACGCTGTCTAGGCCTCAGACGGATTGGCGGCCCACTGACGCGCCGACCTGGGTGTGCGAAAGCCGTCGATCAATCAAGAGGCAGACACGCCAATAAATTTCGCGCTTCGATCGTGAACAGACCGTCACTGAGCAAACGCTCGATCTGCCCTAGGGTCATCCACTTGTACTCCGGCGGGTGGTCGCGCAGGGAGTTATCCGGCATTTCAAGAATCATGTACTGGTTTTGATAATGATAGAATCTGCCTCCCTCCTCGGACTGGATGGAGGAGTGGCGGACGCTCCCAGCGGGAGGATCCAGGAAAAGTTCGATGAACGGGAGCATGGGCAACCGCTGCGCCGCACACTCGTAGTTCGAACGCGAGATTGTAGGTCCAAGTTCGAACATCGATCTGTTTCCTGGGTAAAAGCAGGCGCGCACCAAGAAATGAAGGACATCGTCGATCCGTTGCGCGACGAAACCATTGAGCCCCTTGCCCGCATGATAGACGAGGGGCTGCATCCACTCGCAGACTTCGCGGCTGTCGATCCGCACACGCGCGCCGATCACCGAAAAGAACTGCCCCTCCCTGTGCCGCAACGCATCGGCCGTAAGTTCCCACGCATCGAGTCGGTCCAGTCCTTGCTGGGTCACGTAGAATCGATGACGCGCTTTCAGATTGCCTAACCATTCGAGGATGCCATCGAGCGATCCGCAGACGCTGGCGGAGTCCAGCAGAGCGGCGCCAAAGCTGCTGGCGGGCGCCATCTCGAGCGCCAAGGCTTCCCGGGTCGCGAGCCCGATGCAGGACAGCACGCTCCTCGCATCCATGTTCACAATGTTGTCTGAACGCAACATCTGCTTGATCTCCGCCAGAGTGAACCAGCGAAATTCGTCGTGAATCGGAGGCTCCTCGTCAATTTCCAGGACGATGTTCCGATTCAGCTTTTGCAGAAAGCGCGATGTCTGTTCGGGCTGCGGTTGATCGAACAGGATCCGTGCTGGTCGCTCGCCAATGAAGTATTCGAGATACCTGGGTTTGGCCCCGCCGTGCACGCGGTTGTAATTGCTCCAGGTTGCCTGCAGTGTTGGGGCGATTTGGGCACCACCGATGTTTCCCGGCTCGACTTTGGCCTGCATGAGATATCGCCGGATGCTGCCTTCGATCCGAGTCAGGATGCCGAGGATGCCGATTTCGGGTTGATTGATGATCGGCTGGTCCCAAACGGGAATGGGACCGTAATCGGTTCTCGTGCGAATACCATCGATCGAAAAGAACTTGCCGGACTCGTGCCGCAATCGCAAGGGATCCCCTTCGAACGCCCATCGGGAGAGAGCATCGAGCGGGACCCGTTCGACGAACAGAGGATGGAGCTCGCGCATGCGCTGGAGCCAGATATCCGCTTCGGTCTCGACCATATCGGACGCCTTAGATGCCGGGATCGCGTGGTCGCGATTGGCGTCGGCCAGCCGGTCCGCACTCATCGGACCTCCTCGAGATACGCTTCCCAGGAGCGGATCGATCGTGACTTGTCGTAATGCGTGCTCGCGATCACCAATACGACCGAGCCGGGCGCGATGTTCTCCACTCGGATGAACACCATCGGCGCAATGTAGAGACCTCTGCCAGGATCATCGCACCGGAAGCATCTTTGCTCTCGCCCGTTAGATAGAACAACGTCACAGCCGCCCGCCAACGCGACCAGCAACTGTTCAGTGTCACGATGCGCATGGCCGCCGCGGCCATCCTTCAGGTCGAACATGTAGTAGACGCGACGAATCGGGAACGGCACGGTGTTTTCGGCCTCGACAGCAACCAATGCACCGCGCTCGTCGAAGTTCGGCGACAACGGAATCCAGCGTATGCGATCAAGACTCTTCACGATCATTCTCCCTTGGCCTTTCGACCGCGCGCTACGCTCTCGATCACGGCGATCGCGGTTTCAACGCCACGTTCCTGGCGTACGGAGGATGCTAACTGTTGGGCGCGCGCGGCGAACGCTTGATCTGTGCTTACTGCCGTAATGGCGGATGCCAGAACTTCGGGCGTGAGCTCGCTCGGGGTGAACGGCCCGAGGCCGACACCCAGCGTCGTACAACGGTAGCCCCAGAACGCTTGATCCCATCCAAAGGGCATCGTGATCTGCGGAGTCCCAGTTGCCAAGGCGATGGCTGTAGTCCCAGCGCCGCCGTGATGCACGAGGGCCTTGGCGCGAGGCAACAACCAATCGTAAGGTACTTGCTTCACAAAGTGCACGCAGGAAAGCGCGCAGGAACCATCAAGCCCCCCCCATCCGGAAACGATGACGCCACGCTGTCCAGATCGCGCAAGCGCGTTGGTCACGAGGGTCGTCAACTTCGCGGGGTTGCGTCCGACATGGCTTCCGAAGCCGATGACGACTGGAGGCCCACCCGCGGCGAGGAAGTCGCCTAGCGTATCCGGCGGCCGATATTCCTTCTCGGCATCGAGGAACCAGTTGCCAGTAACGTACACGTCTGCACCCCATTCGGATGCTTTTGGTAGGATCGTCGGGCTATAGCCAAGCAGGTGCGGCATCGATTTTACGCGCAGCAGATGCTCCCGGAACGTCAACGCGGGCAGACCCAAAACATCGCGTCGCCACGATTGGAGGACATCGTTGCCGACGCGTAACATGGGAACGGCACGACGCCAGGATCGGAGATTCTCCCGCCCGTCGAAGTCGGCCCGCGCGCCTGAATTGAGGGGAAATGGGAAATCTGCTGTCGGCAAGGCGGGAACCGGGAACACACCCGTCACGATCACGGGGACGCCCAATGCTTCCTGCAATGAAGGACCAATGCCAAACCAAGGCTGGCAGAGGAGCACATCCGCGCCATCACATGGCGCAAGCGACTCCCGCATATGTTGGTCCGCAGTCGGGCTGACAAACATCTTCCAGAAACGCTTGTATCGAGTGACTGGCTTTTCGATCGTGTCTCGGAACAGTGAGGCCGCGCGTGCAGCGCTAAAGGACTCCGACTCGCCGCTCATGCGGTGGTAATCGAGACCTGCAGCAATGACTTGACCGCGATAACTCTCCTCAGTCGCAAAACGCACTACATGGCCAGCCCTGCGCAAGCCAATGCCGAGCGCCAGAAGCGGTTGCACGTCACCTCGGGTACCTACGGCAACGATGGTGATCCGCATGCGCTGTTCCTTCTCGCTTTGAACCCTCGTGCCTTTCGTTGCGTCTCAACACTGCGACATCGCGATGTTGGACGACCGCGACAACAGGCCATCTGCGCCACGGCACAGGCGCATCAGCGCTCGCGCAGGGCGGTAGCAACGGATCCCCTTGCCGCACGCAGCGCAGGATACAGTCCCCCGAAGAAGCCGATCGCGAGCGCCCATTTGACACCCACCCAGAGCACCTCGGGCGCCGCATCGAATTGGAACGTCAATTGTCCCGTGGTCCCGGCGGCGAGCGTCGACGCGGTATTCCCGTCGAAGAACAGCCAGGCGATTGCACAACCCAGGAGACCACCGATAAATGCGAGAGACATTGCCTCCAGCAAGATGGCGACCACGATCGGCTTGCCGCCGAAACCGATCGCCCGTAGCGTGGTGATCTCCCATCCGCGTTTCTCAATGGCGGCATACATGGTGTTGAGGCATCCGAAGAAGGCACCTATAGCCATGATCGTCCCGACTAGCATGGCCAACACAGTGATAATTCGCGTGGTCTCCTTCGACTGCCGTCCGAAGTAGGATTCGGTGGTCTCGACACTGACGCTTAGGCGCGGATTGCCCTGCAGGAAATTCCTGAAAGTGTCATAGGCCGCTGCGCTCTCCAGCTTCGCGAACACTGTCGAAACCGAAGAGCCGCGCCGATAGACGTCGCCGAGAGTCTTCGAGTCTGTCCATATCTCGGAATCCAGCGCATCCCGCGTTGAAAATTCGCCGACAATCTTCCAAGTCTGGTTCGCAAGCTTAATCTCCTCTCCGACATTGAGCCCAGCGAAGTGGGTACGGGCGCCACTGCCGACGATCAGTTCGTACGTCCCGGGCCGGAAGCGTCTACCTTCGACCACGCGCGCATGTGTGCGGAGCCTCCAAGCGGACTCGCCGACGCCGCGCAGTTGCACGCTACCTACGTCGATGTCGGGATTGCCGCCCTTCAGCGGCAAGTCGACGGAAGCGATGGTCTCAGCAGACGCCAGAGGCTGTCCCTGCTGATCCTTGGCCACGCCAGGGGCGTCTCCGATCAAATCTGTCTCTTCCCGGCTGAGCACTGACATCACTTCCGACGCAGACCCGCCGCGGAGGACGATTATGGTATCGGCACTGCCTGTGCGACGAAGCGTCTCGCGATAGCCGTGCGCCATCGCGAGGATAGCCACCAGAACCGCGGTAACGCCGGCGATACCAACTACGATCACGAATGAAGCACCCCATCTGCGACCGAGCGTCTTGAGGCCGACGGCCGCGAGGGAAGCTGCCTGCCTCCCCTTCCAGGAGAAGGCCATCCATGCCACGAGCAAGGTTAACATTGCGACCAGCGCCGGCCAAGGCAGGAAAAGCAGACCCATGGCGCCTGCGGCGCCAACTGCAAACCTGAGGGTTCCCTGGACGAATCGCATCACGCGTTCTCCTCAATGCCTTCCAAGGGCGTCGACGATACGTAAACGGACAGCACGATAGGCGGGCAGACTACCAACGACGACGCCGAGCGCAACCGCAAGTCCAATTCCCACGATCCAAGTGGTCGGACTGACGCCGGCAAACGCGAAGCCTCCGCCGATCAACCCGGGCAACACGGCGCCTATCAACGCGGAAAACGACATGCCGATTGCGGCACCAGCGACGAGAAGCGTGACCGCCTCTACGATAACTAGCCAGAATATCCGCTTACGCGAAAAACCGAGGGTCCTCATCACCGCGAATTCGGCCGTCCTTTCTCGAGCGCTCTGCATCATAATGTTTCCGATGACGATCGTGAGAGTGAAGAACACGGCCCCAATGATGGGAAAGACGATCATGTTGATGTTCACGAGCTGCTTCAACCAACTTTGCGCGGCGGCTTGCTCGGTGGTGGTCCTGGTCTCATGATCCGAGTTAACGGAGATCGCATCGATCGCCCTGCCGATCCTGCTAGTTTCATCAAGGTTCGCGATGCGGCTGACATACCACCCAACGCGTCCCTGATTGTAGGGCGTCGTATCGTCGAAGGTTTTCCAGTGCATGACGATCATCTCGCCCTGTGCCGCCTCGGTGTCCTCGAGTTTCATGATTCCCGCGAGATTGAAGGCCCAGTTCTTGCTGCCTTCTCGGTTAGGGAAGATCATCGACTGCAGCGGAATCCGCTGTCCGATCTTCCATCCGTATTTCTTTACTACAGTCTCCCCCGCGAGGATGCCGTTTGGATCGCGGGCGAAGGCCTCGAGTTCCACGTGCGAAACGGAGATCTCCGGGTAGAGATCAAGATAGTTGGGACTGACCGCGATGGTGAAAATCTGGTTGCGCGGATCCTCGTAAAACCCACCGAACCAATTCGCATACGCCACGTCCGTCACGCCGGGCACAGTCCTCATCCGGGTCTCGAGCGCACGGGGCAACGGCGTAGTGATCGACAGCCGAGCCTGCGTTTGCAATCGGTAGGCGCTCTCCGCGGCCTGTAAACCGTGGGTAAGCGCGCGCCGGACATCGTCGAGTACACCGAAAAGCAGGAATGCCGCCACGACCGACGACAGCGTCAGCAGGGTCCGCGCCTCCCTGCGTCGTAAAGACGCGAACATCAGCCGCGCGTAGTTCATCTTGATCCTCCGAACGGTTGGGTCTTTATTCGACGAAGACGCCCTTGTCGAGGTGCAAAACCCGCCCAGCAAATTCGGCAGCCTTGGCGTCATGCGTCACCATCACGATGGTCTTGCCGCGCTCGCGATTGAGCGCCTGCAGAAGGTGCAGGACTTCGGTCGCGGACTCCCGATCGAGATCACCCGTCGGCTCGTCGCAGACCAGTAACTCGGGGTCGGAGACGATCGCTCTCGCGATAGCGACGCGCTGCTGCTGGCCGCCGGACAGTTCGGACGGCTTGTGGGAACCCCAGCGTTCGAGACCGACTAATCCGAGTGCGATACCCGCCCTTTTTCTGCGATCAGAAGCGTCGAGCTTAGTAAGCATGAGGGGAAGCTCGACGTTCTCCTTCGCCGAAAGCATCGGCAGAAGATTGTAAAACTGAAAAACGAATCCGACATTGGAGGCGCGCCAACTCGCGAGCGCGCCTTCGTCCATTTGATCGATGCGCGTATCGCCGACCCGGATGGTACCTTGATCGGGAGAGTCGAGACCGCCAATGAGGTTAAGCAGCGTAGTCTTTCCGGATCCAGACGGTCCCATCAGCGCCAGAAACTCTCCTTTGGGTACATGAAGGTCCGTCTGCCTGAGTACTTCGACCCGTTCCCTACCGCGCGCATATGATTTTTCGACCTGAGAAATCTCTATGAAATCGCTCATTCTCATTTCCTTCTGTTTCTCTCTTCCAGCACCGGGATGTCGGTAGGAACAGGACGGTCAGCGATGGCCCATACTGGTCGCATCGTATTATGCATACTCAAGCGGATATGACAGAATCACGCGTTCCGATGGGGGGGAGGCGAAGCGAGCTCATGTTCCTTGCTAGACATGCACACCTCACTGATCAAGTCGCGCAGCGGAATATCGGGCGTGCGAGCAGCCTTGTTCGCGATCCGACAATAGAGATCGATCAGCGATGTGATCGTCTCCCGTTTGTACTTCCGGGATAGATAAAGCACGTTCACCATCGCACCATGCCCATCCATCAGTCGCAGAATCATCTCGAAATCGAACGTCCGCCCACGACCGATGTCCGGACGCCAGCTCCAGTTGTCGAAAGGTGCCGGCGGCGCGGATGACCCACTGACCATCTGGAACACCACATTCTCGATTTCTGGATCCATCTGCCTCGTCGTCGCGCCGGGCAATGCGCGGATCGGTACGAGCTCGTGTTCGATCGCCCCGAAAAAGGCCCCGCGGCAATTCCGGACCAGTTCGGTGAACGACTCTTCCAGCCGGAAGCGAGTCCGCAGTGCAACGGTACTGATAAAATAACCAACTGTTCGCAGAAGTTCCGGTCGATTACGTTCAGAGGCAATGGTGGTGAACGTGAGATCCGTCTGTCCGGTCATCGCGTGAACAGCGGCACAGAAGATGGCCGCTGCAACACAGAACATCGGCACTCGAGCCTCTGAGGTGAGAGTCATCAGGCGCGCCATGGTATCCACGTCGAGCGCGCCGTGCTCGTATGCGGTCAGCCTTTCGCCTCCGTCGGAATGCGATTCCGCAGGAATGCGGCAGCCGGCCGCGTCCTTGAGTACCTTTGTCCAATAAGCTTCCGCACGCGGCTGCCGACGCGTTCCGGCTTCCGAATTCTTCCACTCGATCCAGCGCGAATAGTCCCAGCCATCTACCGCCGGCAATTCATTGCCAGAGTACAGCGCGGCGAGATCCGAGATGAGAGTTTCTCCCGAGTTCCAATCAGTGGCGATGTGATGGATGTTTAGGCTGATGATATGATCCTTACCCGAAATGCCGATCACCAAGCAACGCAACGGCCAATCGCTCGAAACGAGAGGCGCCGTAACTTCACGCGTCAGCTCCTGCTGCGCCGTCGCCAAGGCGTCTTCGGACGCGGATACGTCGAGGTACCGAATGTTCGGTCTCCAAGACTCGGATACTATGCGCACAAGCTTCGTTCTGTCCCATCGCAACTTCGCGCGTAAGGCGTCGTGTCGCCTAGTGAGCTCGCGGACGGCATGCTCCAACCGCGAACGATCCAAAGGGGCCCGTAGACGCACGACTACATGCGTGCTGAGCGCGCCTGCATGTCCATGTCGGCGTTCGAATGTCCATAACAGACGTTGCCCGAGGCTGGCCGGGCCGATCGTTTCGTCGCTCGATTCTTCGCGGTAACGACTGCACATGTGACCATCCATTCCTCAGAACCTTCCCACAACGACCCGCCATCGTGCCGACGCCACCTCGATGCAGGGAGCGACGAACGTTGCCTTGTGCAACCGATCATAACGGATTGGTATGGTGGATCAAGCTGGCCGAACCACCACCTCTTCGGCGAGAGCGGTGGGCCTCGAAAAATACGGCTGCGGATCGGCTTTGCGCTGTTTCAAGTCCCCGGGTCCCGAGCACGCCCGTCGGCTCGCCGACGAAGCAACATGGGCTCCCGAAGCCTCCCGATCTGGCACGGCAGGCCGCCGTCGCGTGGCTTCCCGGAATGGTTCGGACCGCATCTTGCACCAGTCACCTCGTGGCAGTTTCGTCCGGAGGCTTCGTATCGATTCGATCATTTGCGCGTAGGCCGGCGTCGATAGCCGCCCCGTATCACCAGCAATGCCAAACGGAGCTCGTGCTCCCTCACCTGTCGCCGGTTGCAAATAGTTAGCGACAGAGGCATTCTCTGGGCATTCGCCGACGAGCCATAAGGCCGTTTCGCGTTCTGCGGGGACTTACTCAGCACCACTGCGAGAATTGTTTGCGGGAGCCGCGACATGTTTGATCCGGTGATGGATGGATCGCAGACCGTGTCGGACGACGTTCGCTCCCGCGCTAGTCGCGTACTGCTCGACATCGGCGCGCTGGCGACGCGCGCCGATTACACTATGGGGTTCGCGATCCGCGCGGCGATCAGTCTCGGCATCGCTGATGCGCTCTCCGACGCGCCCCGCGACATCGCCTCTCTCGCGGAAACCGTCGGTGCCGACCGCCATGGCCTCCTGCGCTTGATGCGGGCCCTAGGGGCCAGGAACGTCTTCGAGGAATGTGCTCCGGAAACGTTCCGCTGCACGGCCATCGGCCGATTGCTGCAGCGAGACCATCCTGTAGCGGTGGCTGATTATCTCCGGACCATGCCGGCGCCGACCGCGTATATCGGACTGGACAGGCGGCTGCGCTCCCCGCGACACGCCACCAAGGACAGTGTTGACGAGCATGCGAGAGCGGACGGTATGTCTGTCCTGGAAACGGAAGTTGCGCTCACGGTCTACCCTTGGCGAGACGTGCAGGAACTGCGGTTATATGGTGAAGGTTGCGATGCGTTCCGTGCCGCGCTTCTCCTTGACTACCCGCGCGTGCGGGTCGAGGCGATCGGTGGCGGCAGGCGCTGGTGGGAACGGATGCCCTCCGAAGCGCACGTCCACATCGCGCCCAAGGCCTCTCATTCGCGGATAGTGCATTGCGTCATAGACGGGATTTCCCGTCTGGACGACCACGATCTGCTGAGCGCGATAAGTGGCCTCGCTACGACCTGTCGCCTAGGAGACCGTGCACTGCTGATCGACCATTTCGGCCGCAGCGATGACTTATTCGCGCGAGCGAGCGATCTTTCCCGACTAGCGGTCGGCCAGCGGCCGCTACTGCGCGCACTGCCCGACCTGTCGGCGGCATTGGAATCGTATGATTTCAAGAAGCCGAAGATCATCGGCGCACCTGCGCTCTGTATCGTCGATCTGGAGCACAAAGGTGATGGGGGTCACGAAAATGAAAATCGCGATCGCGATGACGCTTGACGATCGCTATGTGCCGCCGGCGCGAGCGACGATAGAGTCCATACACCGGAACGGAGGATCGAAGTGTGGGGTCACCTTGGTCGTAATCAGCCGCGGCCTCAGCGACGCCTCCCTTGCCGCGCTGCGCGAAACGAGCGCATCGACTGGCATTCCTACCGAATTCAGGGTGGTGGACGATGTCTCGGAGCTTGGAGCGATCCCGGGATGGGCGGTGCCCGCCTGTCTGCGCCTTTTTGTCGGGGACGTATGCGCGGACTACGACCGCGTCCTGTTCCTCGACGCTGATTTGTTGATCCTCGGCGATCTCGATCCGCTGATGCACAGCGATCTGGGTGGTTTGTCCGCTGCGGCGGTGGTGCATTTTCCGCCGATGAGCTTGATGCGCGTGGCGGTGCCAAAATCACGTAGGGGCGATGCGACCCCAGACGCCCCCTACTTCAATGCAGGCGTAGTGCTCTTCGATGTGCGCCGATGGCAGGAGCGATCAATCGGGTTACGCAGTCGTGCGTTCCTCAGCCGGTACCCCGCGACGCGCATACTCGACCAGGACGCGTGGAACGTGATCCTCTGCGGAGACTGGCGTGTTCTGAATAAGGAGTGGAACGTTCCGGCCGGACCGATGGACGATGCGCCCATTCTCCGTGGCCTGTCGCACATGAACCCAGCGATCACCGAGGAGCTTCGTTCCTGGGAACCCGCGCAGCAGCACCCCAAGATTCTCCACTACGTCGGCCAACCCAAACCCTGGGAGTCCCACTATCCATGGGCGGAATTGGCGGACCTCTATCGCGGATACATGCGTCCGGAGTTCGGCACGGACTGGCCCGGATACCAGGAGCGCTTGATCACCACCGACAGCAATGAACTACGCACTCGGGAGTTCATCCGGACCTAAAGGCCGAACAAGTGATACCTGGTGAAGTACGCGTTCCCGCTACCGCAGGACAACGATTGCTGTGGGTGCTTGACCGCTATAGGGGTGAGAGCGGCGCGCTCAATTGCCCGGCGCTGTGTCGCATCGACGGCCCTTTGCAGGAGTCGGCGCTGAGAGGCGCCCTGGCGGACGTCGCGCTCACGCATAGCGCGCTGCGCACCGTCTTCCGTGTCGATCGCGGACTGCTTCAGATCGTCCGTCCCCCCCAAGCACCGGACGACATCCCGCTGGAACACATCCGCTGCGAGGGATGGGAGCAAGCGATGTCGATGGTGCGCAACGCGCTACGGCGACGACTGGATCCATTTGCATCGCCTTGGGGTGCGACGCTCATCACCTGCGGACAAAACGAACACTGCCTGTTGATCAACATGCACCATCTCGTTACCGACCTTGTGGGATCCACGGTGCTGCTCGAAGATCTTTCGGCTTGCTTATCGGGCGAAGGCGGGATCGAAGGGGGTTTGGACGCTAGCTGGGACAGCGTTCGCTTCAGCATTGAATCGAATGCGATGCGAGGATCCGACGCGATGGTGGCCCACCAGCGCTACTGGCACGAACGTCTCGCCGGGATGCAGCCGATACGAACGGCACTGCTCCAGAAGCGGAGTGACGCTTTGGGGAGTACCGGCCTCATCGAGGGGACTATCGACGCTGAGACGAGATGCCGCCTCGACGCCATCGCCGACCGACGCGGTGCCACATCCTTTGCATGTCTGCTGGGCGTATTGTTCGTCGCGGCTCACACCGAAACTCGACAGAGGGACTTGAGCGTCGCCACCCTGTTCTCGGGCAGGACATCCCCTTCACTCCGTCGGACGATGGCGTTCCTGATCAATCTGCTCGTTCTGCGCGTGCGACTCCCGGCTGGAGGAACGTACGCGCATTGCATCGAGCAATGCCAACGGGCGATCGCCGGTGCGATGCAACATGCCGACCTCTCGTTCCAGTTGCTCTCTCCGCCGCCGCCGAGAATGCGGATTCACGACAATGCACGCGTGGATGATGTCGTGTTCCATGTCGTTCCAGAACCAATCGAGCGCACACTTCCAGCGGGTGACTGCCGTCTGCGGATCGCGGTGCCTGAGGTCGTCGGGAGATTCGATCTCGAAATAGCGATCAGGCCAAGCGCAGATGCCTATGTTGTCCGGGTGACCTACAATCGAGGACGACTTGCCGATGTTGAAGCGGATCGCCTCCTGCGCGCATACCTAGAGACGGCCCATTACGTCGCCTCCTTTCCGGACTCTCCGTTGAGCGGTTTCGCCTCTTCACCCGCAGACTCAGTTTGACTTTGGACGATGAACCGTGTTAATTCGCCCAATGACCGAGAATCGAAGATCACGGCCAGCGGGCAGTAGATGCCGAAGACGGCCTCGATGCGGACGGCCAGGCGGAAAGCCATGAGGGAGTTGCCGCCCAGCCGGAGAAAGTCGTCTTCAGGCTTCACCCCCGTGATGGCCAGGATTTCTTCGGTGACCGCGACAAGCGCCTTGGCTACTTCGTCCGTTATTCCGGTCATACGAAATTCGATGCTCTGTGGATTTGCCAGGAACCGCCCTGGAGATACTTACTGAAGGACTGGGGTCGATAAACAACATGGGCAACACGAAAGACCAATTGTTCGAACAAATCGAACGTATCGAGGACTTTAGCTTCGATGCGAAAGTCGCTGCAGTTTTCGACGACATGGTCGCGAGGAGTGTGCCATTCTACGCCGAAGTCCAGCGGATGGTAGTGGAAACCGCGAGTTCCTTTCTGAAGCAGGGCGGCGTCTTCTGCGACATCGGCTGTTCGACGGGCACCACAATCGAAGCGCTCGCCTCCCTACAGCCTGAATCAACGGTGCGATACATCGGAATCGATCCTTCCGCACCGATGCTCGAACAGGCGACCCAGAAACTGGCGCACCTCAGCGATCGCGTCGAACTGCTTCACGGTTCCGTACAGGAAGAGCATATGCTCAGGCCGGTAAACGTGATCACGATGCTCTATACCCTTCAGTTTATCAGGCCGATCGAACGGGCGGACGTCATCGCGAGGATCCACGATTCGATCCTGCCCGGCGGGTGTTTTCTCCTAGCTGAGAAAGTGCTTTCCGACACGCAGTTCGCGCGACGTCGATTCATCGATTTCTATCACGAATATAAGGGCAGGAACGGGTATTCCACCATCGAGATCGCCAAAAAGCGGGATGCGCTCGAGAACGTACTAATCCCCTACGAAAATCAGGAGAATATCCTCATGCTCAGGAAGGCCGGTTTCCACGAAATTGAGCAGGCCTTCCGCTGGTACAACTTCGCGCTCTATATCGCCGTGCGGGACTGAGGGGCGCTCAGCCCGCATCGGAAATCGTCATTTCTACGATGGGCATCGTGGATCTGGGGATCACCCTCGAGACGCACAGTCCTGAGCGACGCGCAATGTCTCGGTACTCGTCCGCAGAGCGATAACGTCCTCCATAGAGCACGAGCAGGTGCAGTTGCACAAGGTTGCCACGTGTGTAGGCGCTCCCCATACCCATCAGCGGTTCGATGACGAGTAGACGACTCTCGGATGGCATTGCACGCCGAATTCCGGTCAGGATCTTGATGCAGGCCTCGTCGTCCCAGCCGCCCAGCACAGCTTTTAATACGTAGAGGTCGTGATCACCCGGAATATCGCGGAAAAAGTTGCCTGGTGAAATCAGACACCGGTCGCTTACCCCGTACCGAGCTAGTACTTCGGGGGCCCGTTCCAGCATTCTCTCAAGATCGAACAACGTGCCGTGCAGTGCAGGACAATGCTTCAGTACCCCGGCGAGGAAGGTTCCGGTGCCGCCTCCGATGTCGGCGATCCGCCGAAATTCGCCCCACGGATAAGCGCGCGTCAGGGTATAAAGGTCCACACGACTGGCCGCCTGATGCATCCGGTCCATACGTATGTCCTCCTCGGCATGTCGGGCGCGATACTGGCGGTGAGACTCCCCAAACGCCTTCTCGAATCCGGAGCCGCAAGTCCTGACCGCATGCTCGAGTTCGGACCAAGCCCGTATTTCAATGTCGGCAAGTGCGAAAGCATCGCGCATCGACCAAGCATGATCTCTTCTCAGGAGAGCGGCTTGTGGAGTGAGCCCATAGACGAATCGCTCACGCTCCACCAGCGCTCCAGCCCGCGCTAGCGCATCCAGCAGATACGCCATCTTCGTTGATAAAATGCCTGTCTTGGTGCAAAGCGATTTCAGATCGGACTGCTCACCATTGAACGCATCGAGCACACCCAGCGTCGACCCGGTTCTCAGCGCTATGGGTGTCGCTACATCGACAAGGGATAACAAGTCGGTCAAGGCCGCCAGCTCCGCGTCAGACAACATGTCGATGCTGCTTCGTCATCGCTTCGAACTCGGAACGATTCGGGCCCGTCTTGCGCACGCCGACATCGGAATTGCGAGCCTGACGAAATACTCTGCGCATGACGTCATGATCGGAGAATATCTCGTCCGGTAATGCCAGCATGTTGAGCAGGCGATCGGCGGCCGGACCCACGACCGGGCACTCGTGCAACGCTGCCATCGCGACCGCGATGCGCCGGCTCGAGTCCACCGAGACCGCGTGGGCGCGCCCTTCGATGCTCGCCAGCACTTCCTGTTCGCGCCCCTGATCGATGCGGACTTGGCTTGTCAGCCAAGGTCCCATCACATCGGAAGTGACCTCTTCCCACTCCTTGCAGACCTCCGATGGTGACTTACCATCGACTGCCGAATCGAGCAACAGAGCGACCCGGCGTGCGTGCGCCAGAGCAAGCGATACACCACGACCCGCCGTTGGGTTGGTGTGCGCTGCTGCGTCACCGACGAGAAGCAAGCCCGTCACTAGCGGCGCGACGCGCCACAGACTGACGCGACGGTTTCCCACGCTGGCACACGGAAGCGGATCGGACACTGGCTCTCCCACCTCCAGCCATGGCGCCACGACCGGAACCTCCCCCAAGAAACCGTCGAATATGTCGGCAACGTACAGCGAGCGGCGTGCCGGGTCGCTGCCGTGGAGTTGGATCGAGATCTGAAAATGACCGTTGTCTTCGGGAAACGCCAGCACGGTCGCATATGGCAGTGCAACTAGGACTGGAACTCGGAATGGCGGAAAACATCGCCCCGGACGCAACCGGTAGTGACGGGTGAGATAGATGTGTCGGCTGGCATGATTCACGTTCGCCAGTTCGACACCGCGACTCCTCAGCCAGCCTCGGAAAGGGGAACGCCTTCCGGTGGCATCGACCACGTATCGGGCGCGCAGATCACCCCGATTAGTGCGCAAACCGATGGCGCACGGCGGCGTAGCGTCCGCGTGGCGCTTCTCGAACAACAGATCGCTAACAGCCGCATCCTCGATGAAGTCGATGCCGGGTTGCGCGCGGGCGGTGCTGAGCAGGATTTCGTCAAGTAGACGACGACTGGAGAGCAGATTCCAGTGTTGTGGCTCATGCGGCAGAGGATGCCGGGCGGCGCCGCCGCGGAGCAGTGAGGCCACTACATCCGGCAGTTCCCGGTCGAGAATGCCCGTACCCAAGGCGAGGAACGAATGCCCCTGCAACCTGTGCGGCAGCGCACGCCCATTGGATTCGGTCTCCCCCTGCAATGACAAGCAAGGGTCGAGCAGCGCGACGAGATGTCCACGCTTGGCGAGAAAAAGCGCCAAGGAAACGCCGGCGGGTCCAGCACCCGCGACTACGGTCGAATAGGCACCCTCAAGCCCCACTGCGCGATCTGCGAATTCAGGCGCACTGCCCCTTGCGCTTAAGCTCCAGCACAACATGGTTCTCGACATCCCCCACCAAGGCGATGTCCATCACGGCCTGTTCATCGATGGGGTCGAGTCCAAACTGATCCTCGAGCGTGAAGGCAAGCTCCATGAGCGCCAGCGAATGATAATGGAGATCGTCGACGAGCTTCTGGTCCGATCTCGCTTCTTCGTCGAGATTGTCCGGCGACAACTCGCGCACGAGCTCTCGCACGGTAGCACGTACAGATACTTCGTCGCGAGCGGCAGGCGTGGAAATGTCGTTCACGTGTTGTCTCCTTGGTCTGAAGCGTCTGTAATCCACATTGTTATGCGCAGTCCGCAATACCATCGCGCCGGCCGCCGATCGAGACAACCTCTGATCCAGGCTCACCCGGTTCGCACGGGAGACTGACCCAACGTGAAATAAGTTCGCGGCCTCATCGCACGCGGTATGTCCTGCCTGTCGGATGACACTAGATCATATGCATAAAGGAATGGCAATTTCAAGCCGCGCCGGTAAATGTCGCAGCCCCCGGTCAATACGAACGCGCGCAGCATCGCCATCGGTTCATCGGGGCGGCTTCCGCGGGAATCCCGGGCTCCTTCCGAGCGATCCCAGGCAAGGGCACACCTGTCGGGATTGGACACATCCCGAGGATGTGGTGACGTGGCGGTGCGGTGGTCACGCAACGGCCCGAATCGAATCCCTCCATGCCGCTGGATACTGGTGCTATGTTTGTGTGCGAGGCATTCGAAAGGCACTATGTGTTCGGCGCTCGGGGCGTGGCGCTCGCAGGGCTTCCTGCGCTTCCACAGCCTGGCGAGGGCGGCCAGCACTCGCTCCATCGGACATACCAACCCAAGGAAATTGAGGCGTAGATCGGTATGAACATCGATTTCGACCGTTGGCCAGCAGATTTTGTGGAACGCTATCGCCGCGCCGGTTACTGGCGCGGTGAGAACCTGGCGGACATCGCTCGCGACCATCAACTAGATTGCCCCGAAAGGATTGCGATCGTCGAAAAGGAACGCCGACTCAGCTACGGCGAATTGAACGATCGTGCGGACCGCTTCGCGGGTGGATTGTTGGCACTGGGCCTAAAGCCAGGAAACCGACTGGTCATCCAACTACCCAACATCCTTGAGTTCGCGATTGCGACGCTCGGCATGTTCCGTGCCGGCGTCGTGCCGGTATTCGCTCTACCAGCGCACCGGGAGCACGAAATCACCTATCTCTGTGAAACATCGGAAGCGGTCGCCTATCTGTGCGCCGACGAATACGCGGGCTTCGACTACAGGATACTCGCCCGACGCGTGTTAGATGTGATCCCCACACTTCGCCACGCGGTCGTCGTCGGTGCGCCCTCGGGGCTCACAGCATTTGAAACCGTCGACGCTCCACTTCGGACTGCGGTCGCGATCAACCCTGCGGATGTTGCCTTCTTCCTGCTTTCCGGCGGCACGACGGGTCTACCTAAGTTGATTCCGCGCACGCACGACGACTATTCCTACCAGCTGCGAAGAACGGCCAATGTGCTCGATTTCGATCGGGACGGAATCTATCTCGCCTGTGTCTCGGTCAGCCACAATGCGGCATTGGGATGCCCCGGTCTACTCGGCACACTTCGTGAGGGAGGCAAGGTGCTGTTGCCGAGGACTCCTAGTCCTGACGACGTATTCCCGCTGGTCATGCGTGAAGGTGTGACGCTTACGACGCTTATGCCCCCCCTCGTCCTGATCTGGCTGGAATTGATTAAGGACTACCCCCTCGATCTGTCGGGCATGATCCTGCAGGTCGGCAGCGCCCGTTTCGCTCCGGAACTCGCGAAACGGGTCCGAACCGAGTTGGGTTGTCGCCTCTCGCACTGGTTTGGCATGGCCGAAGGATTGCTTACATGCACTAGGCTCGACGACCCTCAGGATATTATCGAGACCACCCAGGGACGTCCGATCTGTCCCGACGATGAGTTGATGGTGGTGGACGAGAATGGCGAGCCCGTCGCTCCCGGCGATATCGGGGAACTCATCACACGCGGCCCCTATACACTACGTGGCTATTACCGGGCGGCGGCGCACAATGCCCAAGCCTTTACCGAGGACGGGTTCCTTAGGACCGGCGATCTGGTAAGGATCACCAGAGACGGCAATCTCGTGGTCGAGGGACGGCTCAAGGATGTGATCAATCGCGGCGGCGAGAAAATCGTTGCCAGCGAGATCGAAGACGCATTGGCAACCCATCCGGCCATTCGCGAAGTCGCCTTGATCGCGCTGCCCGATCCGACGATGGGCGAAAAGAGTTGCGTCTGCATTGTGGCCCGCGAGGCGGCACCGAGCCTACAGCAGATCAAGAATTTCCTTCGCGATCGCGGATTCGCGACCTACAAATTGCCCGACATGATCGATGTGCTGAACACGATGCCGAGAACGAGCGCGGGGAAGCTCAATAAGGCGGAGCTGCGCAGACGCTACTCCGACTGATGCCCTAGGTGCGTCGTGGTGCGGCGATCGTCCCTGCTTGCGGTACCCCCGCGGTCGCGCCCATCGCGAAGTCCGCAGACCTGATCGAGGAGACAAATCGGCCATGCCGCCTTACAAGCAGACTATTCTTGAGGATCTGGCGAATGCACTTGGCATCCATTCAGAAGAGATCGGCGATCAAGACGATCTCTTCTCGCTCGGACTAGATTCCATCGGCATCATGCGACTCGCCAGCGCGTGGCGCCGTAAGGGCATCAACATCCCCTACGAGGTGCTGATTCGAAACCCGACCCTGGAAGCATGGACCACGGCGTCGATCGAACACAGCGAAGCTCCAGTTTCTGTTCCGCCAGTCGCTGCGTCCGCATTCCAATCTTGCTCCGATCCGAACCAGCCTTTCCCACTGAGTCCGATGCAACAGGCGTACTGGATCGGAGCCGATGCCCGCCAGATCCGCGGAGGCGTGAACGCTCACTACTACCTCGAACTCGATGGCCAAGGCCTCGATGTGGCTCGCATCGAGCAGGCCGTTTGGGTCCTTCTGGATCGACACGAGGCGCTGCGCACCCGCTTCCTAGAGGACGGCACCCAACAGGTGCTGGTCCGCGCACCGTGGCGGGGAATCGTCGTGCACGCCCTGGAACAGTTGGATCCGGACGCCATCCTGGACAGCCTGCTTCGTTTGCGGGATAGGTTGACCCATCGCCGGCTTCGAGTCGAAGAGGGAGAAGTGTTCGATGTCCAGGTCTCGACGCTGCCGAAAGGCAAACACCGGCTACATATCAACGTCGAAATGCTCGTCTGCGACGGTAGAAGCTTCCAGATCCTGCTGAGCGAACTGGCTGCGGTATATGAGCATCCGCAGTCGATCCCTTCGACGCTCGAATACTCGTTTAGGCGTTATCTGCAGGATCTAGCGCACGCGAATGTCGGCGCCCGGGCTCATGCCGAACTGTATTGGCAGAAGCGGCTTGAAAGCCTGCCAGGCTGCGCTTCCCTTCCGCTCGACCGGCAATTGGGCGACCTGCCGGAAATCCGCTCGGAACGTCGACATCACCGACTCTCTCAGGACGACCTGCGTCGACTCACCGACAGCGTTCGCGCGATGGGTGTAACCCTGTCCGCAACCTTGGCGACCATCTACGCGGAAGTCATTGGCGCATGGTCGAACAGCCCTCGATTTTTGCTCAATCTGCCGATGTTCGAGCGTGAAGAGCTTCATTCGGATGTGGATCGACTCGTCGGCGACTTCACGAACATACTGATCCTCGAGGTGGATCTGTCGCAAACCGCATCGTTCGAGCAACGTATCCGCGTCCTTCAGGAACGCATTCTCACGGACGCGTCTCACGCGGCTTACTCGGGGGTCGAAGTATTGCGCGATCTCGCCAGACGCGATGGAGAAACCCGTATCGTGGCGCCCGTCGTGTTCACTAGCGTCATCGGCTTGGGTGATTTGTTCGATCGATCGGTCCGCGCTCACTTTGGAGCGCCGGTCTGGATCAGTTCGCAGACGCCGCAGGTCTGGCTCGACTGCCAGGTTATGGAGTTCGACGGCGGGTTATTGATCAATTGGGATTCGGTGGCAGATCTTTTCCCCGAAGGCGTCCTCGATGCGATGTTTGCCGCCTTCGTCGGGCAAGTGGGCCGACTTGCCGGCGTAGCGACCGATGTTGCACCCTTCGCGAACGCCGCCCTCCCCTACATCGCGCCCGCCGAGGCGCCGATCGCGTCCGACGATTGGGGTTCCGACAACTTACTACACACAGGTTTCTTCACGTGCGCCCGGAGCACTCCGGGTCGAGTCGCATTGCGATGGGGAAACGACGAAGCAATGACGTACGGGGCTCTCGCCGACCGGGCGCTAACGGTCGCAGCCGCCCTAGCGATGAGCGGCATCCAGCCTGGGGACACGGTAGCGGTCGCACTTCCACGCGGTCCCGACCAAATCGTCGCGCTGCTTGGGACTCTTTCCGTCGGCGCGACCTATGTGCCTATCGGAATCGATCAGCCACCGATTCGCAGGGACGACATGCTCTCCCTGTCCAGCGCGAAGCTCGTGATCGTCGCCACGGACGATGGGATTGGGCACGTCCCGCCGGGCCACGTGCCGACCTTGCAGATTGATGCCTGCCAGAGTTGCTCAGCGATTCCAGAGGCGTCGTCGATCTCGCCTGATGCGGCGGCATACGTAATTTTTACGTCAGGTTCAACTGGGACGCCGAAAGGTGTCGAGGTTTCGCACCGCGCCGCGATGAACACCATCCGCGACATCAATAGGCGTTTCGGTGTGCGGGAAGACGACGCCGTCCTTGCTGTATCCTCTCTAGAATTCGACTTATCAGTGTACGACGTTTTCGGCCTGCTCGCAGCGGGCGGAACCGTTCGCCTGCTAGAGGAAGGAACGAAGAAGGAAGCCGCAATCTGGTTGAGGCATCTCCACGACGACCGGATCACCGTGTGGAATTCGGTACCCGCATTGCTGGACATGCTTCTGGCGGCGAGCGAAACCGATTCGAGGGAACTCCCTCTCAAACTTGCGCTCGTCTCGGGAGACTGGGTAGGCCTGGATCAACCCGAACGGTTGCGGAAACTGGCGCCGGAATGTCGTTTCGTCGCACTCGGCGGCGCGACTGAAGCCTCCATCTGGTCCAACTGCTTCGAGGTCGATGAAGTCGATCCCGCGTGGCGCTCCATCCCATACGGTAAGGCGCTTTCCGGTCAGGCGTACAGGGTCGTCGACTGGCAAGGCCGTGACTGCCCGACCTGGGTGGCCGGCGAGCTTTGGATCGGCGGCGAAGGTGTCGCAATCGGCTATCGTGGGGACGCCGTCCGCACCAGTGAGCGTTTTGTCGAATACGCGGGTGAACGCTGGTATCGGACCGGAGACTTCGGTCGGGTCCGACCAGACGGCAACATCGAGTTTCTCGGAAGGCAGGACAGCCAAGTCAAGCTCAACGGATACCGCGTCGAGTTGGGAGAGGTCGAGGTCGCCCTCGCCAGGCATCGATCGGTCGCGAAGGCAGTGGCATCCATCACAGCGGTCCCGCCTCGATTGATCGCGGGCGTGCTCCTACATCATGGTACGACGCTAACGGAGGAGTCGCTCATCGCACATGCCAGGGAGCTGCTGCCGGCCTATATGGTGCCGGAACGCATAGTCCCCATCAATGAGCTCCCGCTGACGCCCAACGGCAAAGTGGATCGAACACGAATCGCCGAGCTCGCGGTGATTTCCTCTGACCGGTCTGCGGCGGACACGGCGTTCACGGCCGTGGAAGCGACGCTCGCCTCGGTCTGGCGATCGATTCTACAACTGGACGGCCCGCTGGGGCGCAACGACAGCTTCTTCGCGCTCGGCGGCGATAGCCTGCTCGCCACACGCATGCTAGCCGAAATCCGGCGTCGCTTCGGCGTCGAAATTCTGCTGCGGGATCTGCTGGAGTCCCGCAACTTCGGACAACTGGCGCACACTATCGAAGGGCAGCACGACGCTTACGAGGAAGGAACGATCTAACGCCGGGCCGTGACCCAGTAGGCGCGAACTACCGCGGATCGGAAGCGATTTCGCGGCCGGCTGCTGCTGCACCGCAGAAGGTCGTTCCGCAAACAGGCTTCACTCGCCCGCGATCCGGGATTCGATGATCGTCAGCAGCCCAGCATTGATCCGTCGCTGGGATGCGAGTCCTGCAGCGGTCAGCAGTGCCTCGAACTGTTCCCGGTTCCTCACGCGCCCGAGTCCGAGCACCACCATCAGCAGATCCAGGGAGAGACCGACCTGATCGGCTCCATCGGGCGCGGGCTCCATGATAAGCAGACGACTATGCGGCGTCATCGCACGACGCACGTTGCTCAGCGCCTGCACGGTCTGCTCGTCACTGAAGCCAACTAGGATCCGCTTCATGATGTAGAGATCGGCTCCAGATGGAACGTTGCCCTCGAAGATGTTGCCCGAGACAACGGTCGTTCGATCTGAAATGCCCGCAGGTTCGAATACACTGTGCGCTTTTTCCGCAGTTCCCGGAAGATCGAAGACGGTGCCGGAGAGTTCCGGGTTCTTCTGCAAAAGCGCCTTCAGCAGAGAGCCGTCGTTGCCTCCGATATCGACGATCGTCCGGACTTCCCGCCACGGATAGGACCGTGTGATCGCTAGGAACTCAAGCCGATTCAGCGCGCTCTGACTCTGCCTGAAGCGCTCGAGCGGTACCGGATACGCCGCCAGCCAGTCGAAATAATCCATGCCGAAGATATGATCGAATGCTGGCTGTCCGGTGCGGATCGAATATTCTAGACCCGCCATGGCCTGGGCATCAGGATCCGTGCGAAAGAACCAGCGCATCGACAGGGGGTGATCAGATCGAAGTAGATCGCCTATAGGCTCTAGCGCGAATGTCCCGGTCGGCCCTTCTGAAAATACCGACTTCGACACGAGTGCCCGCATCACCCGAAGCAGCGCGTCTTCGTTGCAACCGGTTTCGGTCGCCAACGTCGCAATATCCTGCGGACCGTCCCTCAAATGATCTGCCACGCCGATCGCACCGACGGCGCGAATTGCGAAGGCGAATGCGAAGTCGGCCATCACGGACAGCCTGGAGATCGCGTCAAGATTCAAACGACTCTTCTGACCTTCCGGGCTACCCATCCTGATCTCCCTAGACTTTTGGACAGGCACAACCGAGCCGTCCGGCATCCCATTCCACTAGGTCGCGTCCTTCGGGGCACCAGAGCCACTAAGCGTCACCACGCTGTCGCGACTATTGCGGACGACACCCAACTTGCGCCAGCATCACCGATGAGCTGGTCCGAGTCAAGGAATCGGGATCGACGGAAGCACCGTCCGGCAATGACAATCAAGGGCTTGGGGAGACGGTTTCCGCAGCGCTCGGCGACCGGGAGCACAACAGGATTGGCGCACATGTCAGATATTTCTCCACCAATCTACGTTCCATCCGATCCGTCGACCCGGCGCAATCCCTATCCTGTCTACGCAACACTTAGGGAACGCGCGCCGGTCTCCTGGTCAGAATCGCTCGGCGCCTGGGTGATCGCCAAGCATGCTGACGTTTCCCGCATGCTCAGGGATCCGAACTGGAGCAGCAACTACTTCAATACGGTGCTCGACGAAGAGAAGCGGTCGCGGATGGAATCGGAGCAGGGACCTGGCTCGATCCTTCTCTTCATGGACGGATCTCAACACGCGAGGATCCGCCGCGCTCTGGCGAGATCAGTCGACACGAAGATGATGACTCGGCTGTCCGAATATGCGACTACCTGCGCCGCCGAACTCGTTTTCGAGCTGGCCGGTGAAGGAGTGGACGACGACGTCGATTTGATCGAGCGTTACGCCATGCGCCTGCCGTTAAGACTGCTCGCCAAGCTGATCGGCATTCCCGACTCCGATGTCCCGACGCTTTCACCGGATGCGGTCGGGCTCGCGAACATGGTCGACTGGAATCCGTCTCCGAACGCGATCGGCTCCGCAGCGGCCATAGCGAACACGCTTCAGCCCTATTTCTTCGAGTTGATGAAGGAAAAGCGGAAATCTCCCGCAGACGATCTCATGTCTCGTCTCGTCGGTGAGGCCATCGATCGCAACCTCCGGTATCAGGACATCGTTTCCATCTGCCTTCTCATCGTCGCCGCCGGGCAGATGACTTCGACTCATATGATTGGCAATGGCACGTTGGCCCTGCTGTGCGACGAACATGCTCGTCGATCGTTCGTCGCTCGCGCGGCGGATACGCGCGAGGTCGTAGAGGAACTGCTCCGCTTCGACAACCCCGTGCAGCTTACGCCGCGGGCCGCGCTAAGCGACATAGAATTTAGCGGAGTGCGGATACAGCGCGGAGACCTGGCGCTGGGCCTGATCGGATCGGCCAATCGCGACCCTGAAGCGTTCCCTTCGCCGGACAGGCTTAATTTCGCGAGAAGGAAGAACGAAAGCCTGAGCTTCGGACTGGGACCGCACTACTGTTTCGGCATGCAGCTCGCAAAAATTGTGGGGAAGGCAGCTTTCGAGGCTCTGATCTTCGCATTCCCTGGGATGCGCCTTTCCGCGGATGCGCTCGAATGGAGGCCAACCCTCACTCAACGCGGGTTGTGGTCGCTGCCGGTCAGGCTGGGCTCCCCCTCCGTCACTGAACTCGCGAAACTCGCGACCGTCGCGGAAGCCGCACGATGAGTCCTCCGGTGCACGGCACCAAGACCGAACCGCATCACGCGCGGATGCTGCGCCGCGTGAAGGAACGATCATAAAAATCCTTCTGCTCGGTTGTTCCAGCATCGCCAGACGGCGTATCTTACCTGCGCTAGTCGCATTGGGTCACGACAGCGTAGACATTGCCTCCGTATCGACGCAGGCGACATCGATCGCTGAATCGCCACCGTTTCGACTGTTCCGCGACTATTCGTTGGCACTACGGCGATCCGACGCCGATGTCGTGTACATATCCCTGATCAACAGCGAGCATGCAAAATGGGCAGCCGAAGCGCTGAAATCAGGATTCCACGTCGTCGTGGACAAACCCGCCTGCCTGTCACTCGGAGAAACCTCGTCACTGGTGGAACTCGCTGCTCGGGAACGGCGCTGCCTGGCGGAAGCACTGGTGTATCCACATCATCCGCAAATTGCGATTGCGCTGCAATTGTTCGAAGAAATGGGAACGATACCCACGCGTATCATCGGGACGTTCTCCTTTCCAGCTTTGCCGCCGGGCAACTATCGTCATCACCGGAACTCTGGTGGCGGCGCACTCTGGGACCTCGGGCCATATGCCGTGAGCGCCGGTCGGATCGTCTTCGGCGTCCCGCCACAGGATCTGATCGGCCGTATCGCGGAACGGCGGGGAGAGGTGGACGTCGCGTTCGCGATGCTCGCAGGATACTCTGGCGACCGGGACTGTGTGGGCCTGTTCGGATCAAGCGCGGGATACGTGAACCGCCTGGAAATCATGGGCCAGGACCTAGTTATAGGCATCGACCGTGCGTTCTCGCCGCCCAGAGACATGGCCATGAAGCTGAGCGTGCGGCACCGAGATGTGCAGCAGCAGATCCACGTGCCTGCCGCGGATGCGTTCGAACGCTTCTTGGCGGTCTATCTAGACGCCGTTCGCCACGAACGCTTTGATGCCTTCATCTCCCCGATGCTCGCGGATGCCGATGCGCTTCAGAGACTGAGGGATTCCTCAATAGCAAGAGATGGAACGCGGGCATTCGCCGAATTCTACGGAAGCCGCTAGTCCTACTATGTCATAAAATGAGATATCCTCTGGGCTGGCCGTCCTTCAGCGAGGCGCCTGATGGCTTGACATGCCAGTCACACACGGTTGGAGCGGTACCTGGATGGACTGTGCTCGGCTTTGGGTCATGTAGACCGGGAGGCGGCGTTGCGGGGATATTGCAGCGGCTTGATGTTGCCACTGCAGCGCAAGAGCGTGGAGGCGATGGCCGCGCACCTGGACCCGACCCGGGTACGGGCACGGCACCAGGTGTTGCACCACTTCGTGGCCAAGTCGGATTGGTCAGACGCGGCGGTGTTGACACGAGTGCGCGACTACGTGGCCGCACACATGGACCTGAAGGGCAAAGTGTACTGGATCGTGGACGACACCGGCTTTCGCAAGAAGGGTCGGCATTCAGTCGGGGTTGCACGCCAGTATTGCGGCGAGATCGGCAAGCAGGACAACTGCCAGGTGGCGGTGAGCGTGTCGTTGGCCACGGCTGCGGCCAGCGTGCCGATGGCGTTATCACTCTACGTGCCTGAAGAGTGGGCAGAAGATCAGGCACGACGAGGCAAGGCGGGGATTCCCGAAGACGTCAACTTCGCAACCAAGCCGCAGATCGCACTGGCACAGCTGCAGGCGGCCTGGGCCGCGCAGGTGCCACGCGGCACGGTGTTGGCCGACGCAGCTTGCGGCAGCAATACCGCTTGGCGGGACGGTCTGGCCACGCTCATGCTCGATTATGCCGTGGGCGTCATTTCCAGCGTGAAGGTCTGGCCACAAGTTGCCCAAACCGAGCCGGCTGCGCCATGGAAGGGGCGCTGTTGTCCCGCGGTTTGTCATCTGCGCACGGCCGATCGTCAGGCGATTACGGTTCAGGCACTGGCCTTGTCGCTGCCGGCGCGCGCCTTCCGGACGGTGGCGTGGTGCGAAGGAACCAACGCGCCGCTGTCCGGACGCTTCGCCGCGGTCCGTGTGCGCACCGCACAGTGCAACCGCCTGCGCCAGGAGGACTGGCTGCTGATCGAGTGGCCCAAGGGTGAAGACAGGCCAATCAATTACTTCCTGTCCAACCTGCCGGCGACCACTTCACTGAAGGCATTGGTAAACACGGCCAAGGCACGCCGGCGGATCGAACGCGATTATCGGGACCTGAAGCAAGAGTTCGGCCTGGACCATTACGAGGGCCGGGGCTGGCGCGGTTTTCATCACCATGCCACGTTGTGCATCGCGGCCTATGATTATCTGGTCGCCGAACGTCTGCTCGGGGCGCGTCAAAAAAAACCGTCAAAACGCCCGCAACCTGCCTTACCCGAAGGGTACCTGCCGCGCGTCAGTGCCACAACTTTCCCAGCGCCACGTGGCGGACTCCGTCGCAACGCTACGATGGAAGATAGCCACCGGGGTCGGCGCGCGGCTACTCGGCAACAAGGCGGATCTACGCAGACGAATTTAATGACACTGTAAGTCTAGAGATCGCGGATCGCATAGACCATATGGATGGAAGGCTCCTGCTGCACGACTTCGACGCGGAAGCCGCGCTCGGTCAGAAATGGTGAGAGTCGTCGCAGCTGCTTATTGCTGTGCACTTCCATCGCGACCCTGACGATGCGCGGCCAGTGCTCCGCGCGCACTCCATCCACGACTGCGCACTCCCAACCTTCCACGTCGATCTTCAGAAGGTCGATACGTCTGATAAGGTGGGCATCGATGTAATCGCTCAGCGACTCGACGCGCGTATCGAACTTCTCCGTCTTGCAAAACGCCTCGACACCGCTTCGGCCGCGCGTGTTTCGCCGCCATTGTTCGCCGAGCGACGCGATCACGCGACACTTCGCATCTTCTCCGTCGTAACCAGAAAACAGGGAAGCCCGAGGGAAGTAGGTGAATGCGGCACGACCGCTCGTCGCGCCTAGACCTGCCTGGTTGACTAGAATCCCACGGTGGTTGCACGTATTAGCGCGCAATACTTCGGCGACAGGGGGCGCCGGCTCGAAGCAATGTACGACCGCATCCGGACACTCCGCGACAACAAACAGGGCGAAGATGCCGATGTTGGCTCCCGCATCGACCACTATACTGCCCGGCGCGAGCACCAAGCCGTGTTCGGCGTAAACCCGGCGTTCGAAAATTTCTCTGAACAAGCCCAAAGTCTCCAGCGTGTTCATGTTTTGGACGAGCAGTCCGTTCGGAAGCGTCAGCTGTGCCATGCAGTTAACCTCGCAATCGATTCACCCTGACAGTACCGCAGATGCGCGGCAACGCCTATAAGATCCCATAGAAATCCAAAGCCAGCGTACTGCAGATTCCAGCGCCAGGAATCATCCTAGAACGCCGGATCCTCGGTGCGAGAACTGGCGCGTCCGTAGCTGTGGACAGGTCCGGCAGCAGTCTCCTACACTGGTTCCAGTGCCTGGTTGAAGAAATGGGTGGTCGTCCTCGAACGCACACCATCCCCAATTCGGAGACTAGGTGATCCAGATGGGAGCAGGCCACTGGTGAACGTCAAGTACACCAAACTCCAAGCGCTTTGCGACCAAGCCCTTGAGGGGCAATGGGACCCCGCGCGGGCGATCAACTGGAACCAGGAAGTTGCGTTCGGAGCGGATCTCCCCGAAGATCCTGGTCTGCGCGGTTATCTGGATTCGCCCCTAGGCCAACATGGGCGAGCGACCTGGAACCGGTTCCGCTGGCAATTCCAGATGTGGCTTGTGAGTCAGTTCCTCCACGGCGAACAGGTCGCGCTGGACGGTGCAGCGCGTATCCGGGATTCGGTCGCAAATCCGCTCATTCGAAAGGCCGCGGCCGTGCAGGTCATGGACGAACAGCGCCATATCCTCGTGTTCAGACGCTATCTGGACACGCACGCGCCCGATGGCCCCTACGCGACGTCCCCGGCCTTTGCTGAGCTGATCCGGACGATGCAGGAACACAACGACCGCGACTACGAATTGCTGGGCATCCAGGTGCTCATTGAAGGCATCGCCGTTGCCGCATTTAGAATGGCGGGTTCCACGCTCCACGACCCCCTGATCCGCAGCATCGTCCAGGCCGTTCAACGCGACGAAGCGAGGCACGCCGCTTTCGGCGTGATCAATTTGAAACCCCTTTACACCGAAATGACAGAATCGGAGCGGCGAGATCGTATCGATTTCCTGCTCACCGCCTTGAACCTCACGATGCGTCGCTTCCTCCTTCCTGACGTATGGGAGCGCATCGATATTGAGCCCGGCCTTGGTAACGCATTCGCGGAGCGGGATCCAGTCATGATTGCGTATCGGCGTACACTACTTCTGAAAGCGGTATCGACCATCCGCAGCGTCGGTCTGCTCGACAAGCGCATGCAGCGCGGGCTGGAAGGCCTCGGCATCCATATTCATGACACCACCGTTGTGGTCCCGTCCTGACCGATCTCCAGAGATAACATGGTTTTCAAACGAGAACTCAGGCCAAGGGTCGTCGATGGGACGATTACACAGACCATCCGGATCTGGACGAGCCCTCATGTGAAGGCCGGGGGGCGTTATCGCTTTGAGGATGGACATCTCTGCGTGACGGCGGTGCGCGAAATAACCCTCGGCGACATTAATGCGGCGATGGCTAAACGCAGCGGCTTCGACAACGTGATCGAGTTGCTTAGGGTCGCCAAGCACGGAGCAGGCTGCAAATTCTACTTGATTGACTTCCACTATGAGCCCAATAACTCGAATTCCGTCAAGGACAAAGTCGTTACCGCTCGCATTCCGGGAAGGGCGACCCGCAAACTTGGCCGCAAAACGAATCCGAAGTCGCCCGCATAGCTTCGATGCGCGTCCCACCGGGTGCGAACCGCAGGCCTGCTCCGCGCACAATCCGACAATGACCCCTAATCAGGAGATCGCATGATTGATGACGCGCAATTCCTTTCAGCAATCCCGATCCTCGCTTCCAGCGACATCCCGCGCTCCGTCGAGTTTTTCTGCGCGAAACTCGGTTTCACGAGCCTTTTTGTGGAGGAGAGCGCTTATGCCGTCATCGTTAGAGGCAACGTCAGCCTGCATTTTCGCGCCTGCGCTGTTCGCTACATTTCTGAAAACACGGGCTGCAGGATCCGGGTCGACGGCATCGACAAACTCTATGCGGAATGCTGGGCTGCCAAGATCGTGCACCCACGCGCCCTTCTGGAATCGAAGCCTTGGGATGCCCGGGAATTCTCGGTCGTCGATCCGGACGGAAATCTTGTCACCTTTGCCGAGTATGCCTAGTCGACAAGCGAGGGTACGTCGTCTTGCCGCTGCGAGGGCACGCTCCGGGATTCGTATCGTGGATATCGGCCGCGCCGCCTCCAGGGCCGCTCATTGCTGTGCAAGTGGCACGCCTACTTGACTGGAGGATACCAGCCGCCGACATTCACACGACAGCTCCGATTGTTCAGCTGCATCTGGATAGCGCAATTTCTTGGTATATAGGGACAAAATAGGCATCTGTTCGCCCACAATCCCTGAGGCTTCGAACGTACATGTCAAAACTTGCACTAGATTTCATCGCCGAACTCAGGGAAAGGCAGGTCGAGTTCTGGCTCGACAACGGCAACCTTAAATACCGCGCCCCAAGGGGCACGATCACCGATTCAGATCTAGAAAGACTGCGGGAACTGAGAGAAGACATAATCCGCGACCTCGCAGCGTCGACCGTCGGCGTGCGCGCACGTCCGGCCAGCGAAGCCTACACGCCCTTCCCCCAGACGGACCTGCAGTTCGCTTATCTCATCGGCCGCCGCCCGACATTCGCCTGGGGCGGAGTCGGCTGCCACGGTTACCTTGAGTTCCATCACGATCACCAGCTGGACGTGCGTCGTCTCGAGCAGGCATTCGAGACCCTGATCGAGCGACATCCGGCGCTTCGAACCGTATTCTCTCCCGATGGTACTCAGCGTGTGCTGGACCGGACACCCCCATTCATTGTGGACTACCAGCGCAACGACGTTCGCTTCGACACGCTGTTGAAGTCGCGCAGCGAAACGATGAGTCATCGACTTTACGACGGAACGACGTGGCCGCTGTTCGCTGCAGCCGTATCCGAAGGACGAGGCAAATCAGCGCTGCATATTTCTTTCGATCTGTTAGTTGCGGATTTTTCCGGATTCGCGCTTTTACTGTCCGAGCTGGAAACGCTCTATCGGGACCCGACGACGGCGCTTCCCGCGCTTTCCTATAGTTTTCGCAACTACACGCTGGACATCGCGGAGCACCGAGAGGGCCCAGGCAGGTCATCCTACGAGACGGACAAGGCATGGTGGCTGCAGCGCGTCGAAACGCTGCCACCGCCACCGGAGCTTCCGCTCTCCCCGGATGCAACGAAGGCTCCGGTATTCGAGCGGATCGCGATGCGGATCGACGCCGCGAATTGGGATGAATTCCAGAGACGCGCCGCAGGCCACGAGCTCTCAGCCTCATCGGCACTGTTGGCGGCGTTCTGCGAAATCATAGGAAAATGGAGCCGCACAGAGCATTTCACGATCGCCCTACCCCTGCTCGATCGGATAGGGTTTCATCCTGACGTCGAAAACGTCGTCGGCGACTTCACTACAGTCAATCTGCTCGAAGTCAACCACGATCCGACGGTCGATTTTCTGCGGCGCGCGCGCAGCTGTCAGCAGCAACTCTGGTGGGACCTCGATCACCGATCTTTTTCCGGAGTCGAAATGGCACGCGAAATGGCGCGCCGCACCGGCAGAAGGGACGTGATGTTCCCGATCGTGTTCACCAGCACCATCGGCCAGCCAATGCGTCAGGACGGCGATTGGAATTTCGCACGGGCGCGATACGGTATCACTCAAACGCCCCAAGTCTGGCTGGACTGCCAGGCGATCCGGGACGGTGATGCGCTCGTCATCAACTGGGACGTCCGGGTCGGAACGATAAGAAGGGATGTGATCGACGCTATGTCGGAATCCTTCTTGCGACTGCTTGGCAACCTGGCGAGTAGCGACAGGACATGGCTTTCCAAAGATCCCGTTGTATTGCCTGCCAGCCAAGTGCATTCGCGCGCCATGAGCAATTCGACCGATCGCGCGATCGAACCTATGCTTCTCCAAGCCCCGATCGCCATGCAGTGCGAGCGTGAGCCGGATGCCATCGCGGCGATCGAGGCCGAGCGCCAGATAACCTATACGGAGTTGGTCGCCGCCGCGTCCTCCGTATGCGGGCGCCTGCAGGCATCCGGTTTCGTCGTGGGTGACCGTGCCGCTATTGTCGCGAGCAAGAGTCTGGAGCAGATCGTTGGAACGCTGGGTGTGCTGCTTGCCGGAGGCAGCTATGTTCCGATCGATGCGTATCAGCCCCCCTCCAGGCGCAACCGGATTCTCGAAGACAGCGGGGTTCGCCTCGCGCTGGTCGATTCGGAAGCCGACACAGAGTGGCCCGCCGCGATACAACGCATCTCCTTGCTGCATCTGGAACCGACTGAGAGGGCCGTACAGGACGACTCGCCGCCCCCGGCGAACGACCTAAGAGCGGCGATCGATCCGAGCGCGACCGCCTACGTCATCTACACTAGCGGCTCTACAGGCAATCCCAAAGGGGTTGTGACCAGTCATCGTGCCGCCAACAACACCCTGCGCGATCTCGAGGAGCGACTGAGCATCGGCGCCGACGATGCAGTACTCGGCTTGGCGCACCTTGGCTTCGATCTATCCGTTTTCGACATCTTCGGCGTACTCGGATTAGGCGGCAGGCTCGTGCTACCGTCGTCGGAACGACTCGCGGATCCTTCACATTGGGTCGATCTGCTCCGGGCGCACGAGATCACGATCTGGAATACGGTACCAGCGCAGGCATTGATGCTGGCCGAATACCTGGAGGCGAATCTTGCGCTGTGTGGGGGTATTCGGCTGAGGCACATCTTGTTGAGCGGAGACTGGATTCCGGTCGACTTGCCGAACCGCCTCTTGGCGCTGTTGCCTAACGCCGCCATACTGAGTCTCGGCGGTGCGACCGAAGCCGCGATCTGGAGCATCTGCCACCCTATCGCAGCGGAAGACGCCGTCAAATCGAGCATCCCCTACGGTAAACCTCTCGCCAATCAGCGCATGTATGTCCTCGATCGCGGATTGCGTGAGCGACCTGACTGGGTCGCCGGCGATCTCTATATCGCGGGCGCAGGTTTGGCGGAAGGCTATCTGGGGGACGATGACCGGACCGCAGCCGCGTTTCGAATCTATCCTGGCAAGGGTATTCGTGCCTATCGGACTGGCGATATAGGCCGCTACGACGACAAAGGTGTGATCGAACTGCTGGGACGCAGCGATCTGCAGGTCAAGATACTCGGTCATCGCATCGAGTTGCTTGAAATCGACGCTGCGGCGGTCACAATCGCAGGTGTTGCGGCCGCCGCAGCTGTCGCTGTGGGCGAGCGTACAGATCGTCGGCTCGCGCTCGCGGTCAAGCCGGCGCCGAACGCGACCATCGACCCCTCTGTCGTGATCGCCGACCTTCGATCGCGTCTGCCAGATTACATGGTACCTACCATTGTCCGAGTTATGGAGCGCCTCCCTCAATCGGGGAACGCGAAAGTCGACAGGGCCGCGATCGTGCGTACGATGGAACAGGACCTCCACGAGCGGGCGAACGACGCCAGTAAGGCATTTTCTATCCCGGACAGCGATCTGGAGGCGGCGGTCGCCGAAGTGTTCAAGGAAGCGTTGGGTACGTCCCATATCGATCTGGACGGGAATTTCATCGATATGGGCGGCAATTCCCTACTTGCGGCCCGCATTGTGGCGCGGCTCCGGCAGACCCTTCCCGCCGCCCATGCCATCGGCTTCGACGAACTGCTAGTGACGCTGCTGCGCGAACGGACGATTGCCAGCGTGAGCGCCGCGATCGCCCAGCGCGGATCGGAAATCGCCGGACCGGCCGCGCTGCTTCGTGTCGCGAGCGAAACCGGGGACGCCGGCGTCGCGACGGTCGCTCTGGGGTTCGACGCGGAGGGCGCAGAAGTGTTCGCCGCGAAGCTCCGCGAAGCGCTTGGTCGCGCCGCTAGCCATGCAATTTCCATCGGCGACGCCGCCGCCTGGGCGGGCATTCCGGAGGAGATGATCATTGATCGATTCGCGAATACGGCTTTCGAATCGCTGGCGGACCTGGGTGTCGCTACGGGGGTGGTGATCGCCGCGGAAGACGCGATGTCAGTCGCGGCGCTGGAGACGGCGCGTCGCCTTCGTGAGAGCGGCCTGCAGGAGGTCTTGGTGATCGTAGCCGAGTCGACCGGAGCGGCCCCGCCGACTTTTTGGCAGCGTGCGATGGATGCTTTCGTCCCCTATCCCTATCTCGGCGATGTGGCGCTGATCGGCCGACCGCAGCTTCCGGGAAGCGATTGGGAGGACGTGGCGTTGGGTCGACTGGAGACCTACGACGGCGATGCGTCGATCGATGGCGTTGTGCGCGAATTGGTGTATGCGGCTAGGAAGTACGATCGATGAACCGCCCTTGGCAGGTCGTAGTCTGCGGCACAAAATTCGGTCGGGTCTATGCCGCTGCGCTCGCGAGAGGGGCTGACAATCTGCAATTGGCAGGGATCGTCGCGCGAGGTAGTCAACGCTCCTTGGACTGCGCACGCTTCCACGGAGTACCCTTGTACGAAAGCCTCGATGATCTGCCGACATCGATTGACGCCGCATGTGTGATCGTGGCGGCCGGAATTGCCGGGGGTGAAGGCACCAAGATCGCTACCGATCTGCTGGGGCGTGGCGTCGCTGTGCTTCAGGAACACCCGATGCACCACGACGAGCTCGCCAAGGTCGGCTCCGTGGCGGTCCGTAACAAGACAGTGCATCAGCTGTGTACTCTGTACCCCTATACGGAAAACGTCGGCAGATTCATCAACGCCGCGAGGACGCTCCGCAGGGCCCAACCGCTCCTGTATGCGGACATCACCTGCGCCGTTCAATTCAAGCTTTCCGCATTCGACATTCTCTGCAGGATACTCGATCGCCTGCGCCCTTGGAGTTTCGAATCCCTACCCTATACCGCGACCTCGAACAGTACTCAGTCGCCATGGCGGTCGATCCAGGGGGTGCTGGGCGGCCTGCCTATCAGCATCCGTCTACAAAATCAGCTGCACGCAACTGATCCGGACAATTACAGCCATGCTATGCATCGAATCACCCTGGGCACGGCATCAGGCAGCCTCGTCCTAACAGATACTAACGGCCCGATCCTGTGGTTTCCGCGCCCGCATATCCCGCTTTCGATTCAGCAGGCCGAAGAGCCGGAAACATGCGTCGATCCTGCCCTGGATCTCGCCACGTGCACGATCGTGCATGCCGGTAACGGCGACTGGCGGGATGTGATCGGGCGACAATGGCGGGATGCGGCGCGAAGTGCGGTCGCCCTAGTGCGGCGGCGGGTCCAAGGAGCGCGCGAGCCTTACGATTTGCATTACTATCTTGCGCTGACTCAGCTTTTGCACGATTTCGACAGAATCGTCGGCCTGCCGGAAATGATCCGGGACCCCCCCGTGGAGCCGTTTGATCCTGAAGTCCTTGTCGAAGCAGCCGGAGTCGGGCCCATCCGGGCAGGAACGAAAGGATGACCGGTCGTTCGTTGCCGCTCCGGATCGATGCCACGTCGCTCGCGAACCTGGAAGACCCCTATCCTGTGTATGCGGAGCTACGCAAGCACGGACGCGTCATCAGGGGCGGTCCCGGGCAGTATGTCATCCCGTGCTATAGCGATGTCTCCAATCTGCTCCGGTCCGGTAGCCTCTCCAACGAATTCCCGGAACCTTATCGTCGTCAGTTGCACGGCGATGGCCCCGCGGCCGAGTTTCTCGCCCGCATCATGCTGCATCGGGACCCGCCATTCCATCGTGAGATCCGGAGGATACTCGGCGTTCCCTTCGAGAAATCCCGGCTTCAGCAGTTCGCCCTTCGCGCCGCCGAGCTAACGGAATCCTTGCTGCGGACCTCTCCGGACGGTAGTTTCGACCTAGTGCGGGATCTGGCTATCCCACTTCCCGTGCGCATGATCTGTGAGATCTGCGGATTGCCCGGAGACATGAGCGAAGCCGTCCGCCCCCGAATCGTCGCGCTCAGTAGGGCGTTCCGCCTGCAATTGTCCGACGACGACCGAAAATCGGCCGACGAGGCCGTCCTGTTCTTACGCGACGCGGTCGCGGCGATCCTCGAATCGCCGCGTAGACCTAGCTGGTTGGCGCACGTCCAAGGAAACGCGATCTCCCGGGACGACGTGATCGACAATCTCGTGTTCCTATTGTTCGCGGGATTCGAAACCACGAGCAGTCTGATCGCTACCGGCGGGGCGATCCTCTGCGAACGAGACGATCTTGTCGACACACTCTCGCGAAACGAACGGCTGCTGGCACCCTTCATCGAGGAAGTCTTGCGTTACGACGCACCGATTCAGAGCCGGGCACGTTATATTGATAAATTAGTGCACATCGGCGGACACGAGATTCGCCCGGGAAGAGTTGTCGTTCTCCTCATTGGTTCCGCGAATCGGGATCCCGAAGTGTTCGAAGATCCCGACAGTATTGTATTGACTAGAGGAACCAATCCTCATCTGAGCTTCGGCGTCGGCATGCATTTCTGTCTTGGCGCTTTCCTCGCGAGAGCCGAGGCATGTGCGGCGTTTCGCGCTCTACTGGGGAGGAAGTGGTGTCCAGTGCCGGATGCGCCCCCGGTTCGCGATCTGAGCAGCGTATTTCGTGGTTACCGCAGCATCGCAATGATCTTCGATTAAGTCGATTTGCCGAGTCGCAACCTGTGTCGATCCTGGAGGTGCCGATAACGGCCTCCCGATCAAGAACGTGGTGTGCAATCACGGGATCAGCGTGCTGGTGATCTTGCCCCCGCTTTTCGGACACCCGCCTAAGCAGCGTGGGTCCGCTCGAACTGCTCCGGGCTGACGTAGCCCAGTGTCGAGTGGAGCCGGTCTCGATTGTAGTCAACCTCGATGTACTCGAACACCTGCGCCTTGGCCTCGGCACGGGTCACGAAGCGCTCGCCGTAAATGGCCTCGACCTTGAGGCTGTGGTTCCA
>JAMHVU010000244.1:0-1337 GCA_035911355.1 Sphingobium sp. | reverse complement strand
CCAGCGGTAGTAGGTAAACGGCGTCACGCTGATCGCCCGGATCGCCTCCGCAACCGGGCGGCCCTGCGACAACAGCACGTCGACCTGCCTCAGCTTCGCGACGATTTCTTCGGGCTTGTGCTTCTTCTGCGGCATTCCTGGCATCCTCCAAAGGCTCAAAAGCCTACCTCAGGGAGGACCACTTTTCTGGGGGCAGACCAGCCCTTCTTGCCGACCGCGTCGGCGGTGAATTCCGGCACCATCTCGTTGGGATTGAAAACGTCGTATCCGAGTGCGTGGAAGAACGGCAGTACGACCGCGGTCTTTACTGCCTCCTCGGTCGCCATGGCGCTGGAGTTCGTCCGTACTCGCTCGGATAGAAGCGCCAGCGCTTGTTCGATGGACACATTAACCTCCCCAATTTTCAGGCAGGTTCAGCGCTGTTTATTGATTCTGGCAACAGAGATTTCGTCCTGGCTTTCAAGGGTGCTTCCTGAGCGCCACGCCCGGACCGTTGCCGTTCTCGGCCAGGAACACCACACCCGCCGCTTCGAGAGCCGCGCGGATCGCGGCGATGGCGCGCTCCGCCGGGTAAGGGCTGCCCGATCCCTCCGCCCGCTTCACCGTCATGGACGAGACTCCCGCCGACTCCGCTAGGGCGGCCTGCGACATATCGCAGAGCCCTCGGGCGGCACGAATCTGAGCGGCAATCAAAGGCTTTTCTTGTTCCAAATTAGAACATTCCTTATGTTCTCATTTAGAACAATACCGCAGCCAAGGAGACCCCGCAATGCCGGGCAACCGCGCTTCGGCAGCCGCCACCGGCTTGCCTCTCGCTCGCCTCCTCGAATTGCACGACTGTCTCGTGCTGGCGCTCGACGCCAGCGAGACGCGCCTCGGCTACAGCCAGGCACAGCGCGAATTCCGCAGCTACACCCGCGCCGCGTTGCGCCACACCCGTCGGCTTCTCGGCGACCAGTTCTGACCCGAGTCTGATCTAGAAGGATCACCATCATGACCACGATTAAGGCGCCGGCCTCGGCCGGCGATAGCACCCTTGCGCCTGTCGATCCGGCTCTCGCGCCGCCCATTCGCATGATCGACCCGCGCGTTCCCGTCTGGCGTCGGGTCGAGACGTCGGACGATGTTCAGGCCGAGGCCGGAACAAAGATCTGGACAAAGTTGATGCGCTGGTTCGGCACGCGCAGGGAGTGGCGGAGTACCTGACCTGCTCCATCAGCTACGTCTATTCTCGGTATAAGGAGATCACCGTCACCGCCGATTACCTGCGCGAGAAGGCGGCGAAGGAGGCGGCCGAGAAAGCCGCAGTGGCCCCCAACGCCTTTTTCGTGGACGCC
>JAMHVU010000243.1:0-2771 GCA_035911355.1 Sphingobium sp. | reverse complement strand
ATGCCAAGCCAAGGCCGCGCAACGTTGGCTGGAAGCGCGGCAGGCCGATCTGCTGCCCGTCGAGTATTACCACGTCGTCTTCACGCTCCCCGAACCGATCAGCGCCATCGCCTACACCAACAAGGCGGCAATCTACCGGTTGCTGTTCGATGTTGCGTAAGCGTTAACTGACCGGCATTCTTCTCGTGCCGCTGCTGTCGGAGAACAATCCTTGTCGTGTTGAACGACGATGAAGGGTAGCGACGATGGCAGAGAATCTGAAAGGCAAGAGGCGCAGCCGCGAGGAGTGGCGAGCGGTGTTTGATCGCTTCGCGGCGAGCGGTCTTGGGGTCGGGGCGTTCTGCGCGCGCGAAGGGATCAGCGACTCGAGTTTTGGGCGCTGGCGGAGTTTGCTGGGCGATGCGGGGCAGGTAACGGGCACGGCCACGGCGGTTGAGCGTACCGGCTTTGTCGACGCCGGGCGCATTGGCCTAAGCGGTGACGAACGGATTGAAGTCAAGCTTGAGCTGGGTGGGGGCGTGGTTCTGCATGTGGTGCGCGGCTGATGTTCTTCCCGGAAGGCGTGGTGCGCGTCCAGGTCTACGGCCAGCCGGTCGACATGCGTTGTTCCTTCGACGGGCTGTATGCGCTGACGCGCAACCGACTCGGTGCCGATCCGCTGTCGGGCGAGCTGTACGTGTTCATCAACCGGCGCGGCACGCAGATGAAGGTGCTCTACTGGGATCGCAGCGGTTTCTGCGTCTGGGCCAAGCGGCTCGAGCAAGGGCGTTTCGTGTCGGACTGGTCGGCGGTGACGACCCGGACGATGGACTGGACCGGGCTCAAGCTGCTGCTCGAAGGCATCGAGCCGGGGCGGCAAAAACGCCGCTTCAAATCGCCGGAATGTGCCCGCAAAGCCTGATGAATACAGGGTTCTGCGGTAAAATGACGGGCATGGCCGCCACGCATTTGACGAGCATTCCGACCCCCGCCGAAGCCACCTCTTGGACGCCCGGGCAGATCGTCGAACTGGCGCAGGCGCATGCGGCCGCCAAGCAGCAACTTGAGTGGTTCAAGCGGCAGATCTTCGGGCAGAAGAGCGAGAAGCGCGTTGCGCCCCCGCCGCCAGGCCAGATGCACCTGGGCGAATTGCCGATTCCCGAAGCGCACCCCGACGCGCCCGGCCAGAAGGTCGCCGGCCACACCCGTCGCCTGCCGCGTACCGACTTCGCGCAGGACAAGGACGAATCGTCGTTGTTCTTCGACGAAGCCCGCGTGCCGGTCGAAACCATCGCCGTCGCCAACCCCGAGGTCGAGGGGCTGGCGACGGACGCGTACGAGGTGATCGGCGAGAAGGTCAGCCACCGTCTGGCGCAACGCCCGGGCAGCTACGTCATCCTCAAGTACGTGCGACCGGTGATCAAACGCCGCGACACGCAGACGATCCACTGTCCGGCGGCGCCGGCCGGCGTCATCGAAGGGAGCCGGGCCGACGTGAGCTTCATCGCCGGGCTATTGCTCGACAAGTTCGCGTGGCATCTACCGCTGTACCGGCAGCATCAGCGTCTGGAGGATGCCGGCATCCGGGTCAGCCGGGCGTGGCTGACGCAGTTGGGCGCCAAGGGCTGTGCGCTGCTCGATCCGATCTACGAGGCGCAGTTGGCGTCGATTCGTGCCTCGCGCATCAAGGCGATGGACGAGACCCCGATCAAGGCCGGCCGGTCCGGTACGGGCAAGATGAAGGGCGGTTACTTCTGGCCGGTCTACGGCGAACGCGATGAAGTTTGCTTCCCCTTCTTCGCAAGCCGTGCGCACGCGCACGTGGAAACCGTGCTCGGGCTCGATCCCGTCGAGCGTGGCGTGCTGCTTTCGGACGGCTATGGCGCTTACGACGCGTACGCAAAAAAGACCGGCATCATTCATGCACACTGCTGGACGCACTGCCGGCGCGAATTCATCAATGCCGAGAACGTCGAGCCGGTGCTGGCGGCCGAGGCCCTTGACCGGATCGGCGCGCTCTATGCGGTCGAAGCGCAAATCCGACAGAAGAAACTGCGCGGCGAAGCCAAGCGCGAATACCGGCACGACCATGCGCGGCCGATCGTCGACGCCTTCTTCCGTTGGGTTCAACGCAAGTTCGAGGAACAGGGTCTGTTGCCGAGCAACCCGCTCACGCAGGCGCTGGCCTACGCCCGAAACCGACGCGTGTCGCTTGAGGTCTTCCTCGCCGATCCCGATGTCCCGATCGACACCAACCATCTCGAACGGGCGCTCCGTCCGATTCCCCAGGGTCGAAAAAACTGGATGTTCTGCTGGACAGAGCTCGGCGCCCGGCATGTCGGCATCGTCCAGAGTCTGATCACTACCTGCCGTCTTCACGATGTTGATCCCTACGACTATCTCGTCGACGTCCTGCAACGCGTCGACCGGCACCCGGCGGCCGATGTCGCGCAACTCACACCGCGCCTGTGGAAGCAGCACTTCGGCGAAAACCCCCTGCGCTCCGATATCTCATCGCTGACCATCCGGCAATAACGCCGATAGATAAACGCTTACGTCGCCATGAAATTCTTCTGCCTGATCTGTGTGATGATATAGTGCTTGTATATCACATATGGAGGGTGCCATGCGCACATTAGTAGATATTCCCGACAAGCAAATCAAAGACTTGGCGTCCATTTGCGAAGCCGAAAAAGTGTCGCGTGCAGAGGTGATCCGGCAGGCTATTTCCGCTTACCTCGAGAAGAAAAGGCCTGGCACGGGCGAGGCTTTTGGCCTCTGGAAAGACCGTG
>JAMHVU010000242.1:0-6523 GCA_035911355.1 Sphingobium sp. | reverse complement strand
GGTGCTGCGCCTGTTCAGCCTGGCCGAGCGCCATCAACTGCGTCAACACGGCCGCACCGTTCAGGCATTCAACCTCACACTCACCGACCTGCAGCGCAAAGTGCTCGCGCTGCTCGGCGTCCCCGCAAGCACGTTCTAGGCACCTCGAAACGCAGCCCGGAAATTACGCGCAAATGCGTCTGCTGACCCGCGGAAAGTAAGGCACGCGACCCCTCGGACGCCATAAGCCCCACCTCGCACACGCAGTGACCCTCTGGCCGAGCTGCGCACTTTGGCGGGAAAAAGAAGCTTGCGCGTCTCTCGTACACACACCAAGCTCGCGGCGAACGCGCAAGGATGGGATCGCGAAATTTTACTGTTGCGCACTACGAATGTGTAAGCAGCCGTTGTGCCGCCCCCCCGGTACCCGCAAAAATTATGGTCAGCGATCCGCACCTAAGCAGCAAGCATGTTGACTTCCTTGCCTGTCTCGATCTATGATCCTCCGAGACTGCAAATATTGCGTTTCGCAATTATTACTCAGTGCTCGCGCATTCTCACCACTCCACCTCTCTGCGAAAACCATATGACCGAAGCTCCTCTGCCTCATCCGTCAGTGTTCCTGGGCCAACAACGGCTGAAGGTGATCCGCGGTTACCGTGTCCACGAGCAGCGCACGCCGAGCCAAGACATTCATGTGATCACACCTTCGCAAACAATTGGCCCGTTCTTCGGGGTCGGCTTGGTCCGCCCGGGTGACGAGGACCTGGCATGCAAGCAGCCCAGAGGCGCGCGCGCTGAAGGAACGCCCATCATTATCCAGGGGCAGGTGATGGACGAGAACGGCAAGCCGGTGCGCAAGGCGTTAATCGAGGTCTGGCAGGCGAACCGGTGGGGCAAGTACGAGCACCCGGACGACACGACGCAGGCGCCGCTGGACCCGAACTTCAAGGGGTGGGGTCGCGCGCTGACAGACTCGCAGGGGCGCTATACCTTCCGCTCCATCAAGCCGGGTGCGTATCCCAACCCGGGCTACGACAACTGGATGCGACCGCCGCACGTGCATTTCTCCCTGTTCGCGGCCGGGCTGATGCAGCGCCTCATTACGCAGATGTACTTCCCCGGCGAGGAGTACAACGATATTGATCCAATCCTTAACGGGGTGGAGGACCTGCGCGCGCGTGCCTCGCTGATCGCGCGCCGGATGCCCGACGAGCCGGAGGGCACACAGGTGTACCAGTTCGACATCGTGCTGCGCGGTAGCCAGGAAACGCCGTTCTTCGTGGAAGGAAAATGAGTGTGCGATCGGCGGGCGAGATCTTCGGCGAGGCCGAGACTCTGGCCCTGTACCTCGGAATCGAGGTGGCGCTCGCGCATGCGCAAGCCGAAGTCGGCGTCATCCCCGAAGATGCGGCGCGCGAAATCGAGCGGGGTGCGACACTGGACGCCATCGACGTTCCGCGCGTGCGGCAGGAGGCTCAGCGCACCGGCTACGCTGTAGCTCCCCTGGTGCGGCAGCTCACGGAGGCGTGCGGAGATGCGGGCCGGTTCGTGCACTGGGGCGCCACGACACAGGACATCGTCAACACCGCACTTGCACTGCAAGTCGACGAGGCATTCAGAGGCGTGCTGGAGCGGGTGGAGCGGCTGGCGCGAGCGCTGGCTGCGCTGGTGCGGTCGCATCGTCACAGTGTGATGGCCGGGCGGACTTTCGGCGGCCACGCACTGCCCATCACATTCGGCTTCAAGGCGGCGGTGTGGCTGTCGTCCGTGCTGCGCCATGCGGAGCGCGTCCGCGCGGCCGTCGCGCGCCCCATCCCGGGGGAGTTTGCAGGCGCGGCGGGAACGCTGGCGTCGCTGCAGGAGCAAGGCTTGGCCGTGAGGCGCGCGTTCATGCGGCGTCTGCGCCTGCCCGAACCGACGATCACCTGGGCCGCGATGCGCGACGAGGTGTTCGTTCGGGTGGCAGCCCTTGCGGGATTGACCAACAGCCTGGCAAAGATCGCGCAGGATATTGCGGAACTTGGCAGCACCGAGATCGGAGAAGTGGCGGAGCCCCACGCCGGTGGCAAGGACACCAGCAGCACGCTGCCACTGAAGGCGAATCCCATTCTGTGCGCGCACACCGTCGCCGCGGCGACGCTGGTCGGCCAGAATGCGATGAGTGTCCTGCTGGCCGGCCGACAGCGGCAGGAACGCAGCGGCGAGGCCCTGCTCGAGCTGCAGGTGGTCGGGCCCGCGTTCATCGCAGCCGAGCGATGCCTGGACTTGGCCGTCCTGCTGCTGGAGGATCTGCAGGTATTCCCTAGCCGCATGCGGCGCAACCTGGACGGCACGCGGGGCGTCATGCTGGGCGAACGCTTCATGATGGCGCTTGCGCCGCGGCTCGGTCGCTTGCAGGCGCACGACCTGGTGCACGAGGCCTGCCGCGCAGCGATAGAGCGAGATGTCCCGCTCGAATCCGTCCTGGCGGAAATTCCAGCGGTAGTAGAGGTGCTTTCGAACGCTGAACTGCAGGCGCTGGCGGATCCGGCCACCTATCTGGGCAGCGCCGACGCCATGTGTGCCGCGGTGCTGCAGCAGGCCAGTTCGGTCATTCCGGAGGCAGCCCATGAGTGAGCAACCGATCCCTGATTGCCTGGGTCCGCGGCCTGTGACGGCGCGCCCTGCATGGCATGTGCCTCACGGATCATGGGACACGCACTTTCACGCCCTGGGGCCGCAACTTCGCTTTCCGTATGGAGCGAAGCGCAAGTACACGCCGCCCGACGCACCGGTGGAGCAGTGCCTTCGCCTGCACGAGGCCCTTGGATTCGCACGCGGCTGGGTGGTGCACGCGAACACGCACGGGTTCGACAACGCGGTCGACCTGGATGCCGTGGCGCGCTCCGACGGCCGTTATGTAGCCGTGGTCCGCCTGGATGCGTCCGCCTCACCCGCGTCGTGCGCCGAGCTGCACGCGCGCGGCGCACGCGGCGTGCGCTTCGCCTTCAACCCGCAGCACGGCGGCTCGTTGGACCTGACCGTATTCAATCATGTGGTGCGCTGCATTGCGCCCCTGGGCTGGTTCGTCGAGCTTCATTTCGATGGTGCCGACATCGCGCGCCTGCAAGAGTGGCTCGAGGCCATTCCGGTGCAGGTTGTCATTGACCATTTGGGCCGGGTGGACCCAGCAGGAGGTGTCGCACAGGAGCCGTTCCAGATCCTGCTCGCGCTGCTTGCGCGCGGCAACTTCTGGATCAAGCTCAGCGGCGCAGACCGCATCTCGCGGCAGGGGGCGCCGTATGCCGATGTAGCGCCGTTGGCGCAGGCGCTGGTGAGCGCCCGTCCCGACCGCTTGTTGTGGGGAACAGATTGGCCGCACACGGGCTACTTCGATGCCGCCAGGGTGCCGGAGGACACCGCGCTGGTGGATGCCTTGGCCACCTTCGTTCCCGAGGCGCCGGAGCGGGAAGCTATCCTGGTCCACAACCCGCTGCGCCTGCTGGCATTGGCGGCCTGAATCTCGTTTGCACGCGCTGCGTAGGTCGTCAGCGCTGACGTCCCCTCGACAGGAGGTGGCTGGAAGGCAGCTTCGGGTGGAGCACCTTGCGCACCGCATTGATGCAGACCACAGGCAGTTTGTCCGGATCGAGCAGCCCGATCTGCACCAGAAACGAGGGCTGATCCCAGTAGATATGTCCATGTGCGATCTTGCCGACGCGGAAGGTGATAATGCGGATCAGTGCCACCTCGCGTGACGGTCGGCTGGCGGGATGCCGGGGAGCATCCACGCGATCTCCGGGTCGGGGGTGAAGCAAAGCAGCCTTCCTGACTATATCTTGTAATCGACCATTGGCCGCGTGGCCAGTCGTGCAGTTGTTGCGTCAGCGGCTTGGTCTGCGCCTGCCGCACTTTGAGCCGGCGGTCCGGGTCGGCGAGCGCCCCCACCGAGATCCAGTCGCACCTCGAGTCGGCCCGCGGCAGTGGGCATCGTGCCGAGCGCGCCCGATCGACAAACGGCGCCGCCGTCACTGCGCCCGGCTTCGGCGCGTCCCCCCCTCGGCGACTTGGTCGCCGCCGTCGACGCTTGCTCGTCCAAACGGGCCTTCCAGCGCCGATAGCTTGCGCGCTCACCCCCTCGCGCCGGCAGAACGTGCCGATCGGCTCTCCGCTTTCCGCATGCCGCCGAAACAGTTCCTGCCATGCTTGGCTGCCCAAACGCCGTCGCTTGATGCCTTCCAGTTCGCCTGCTCCGCATTCGTTGAAGATGCAGGCATTCGGCCGCGCACGCACCGACGGTGTTGCCGAAGTCTCCGCTGGGAGAGGCGTTCGGCTACGCGCTGAGCAACTGGGTGGCGTTGAACACCTTCGTGGAGCACGGCATCCTGGAGGCCGACAACAACTGGGGCGAACGCGCCTTGAAGCCGGTGGTGATGGCCTGCTCATAGTGCCCGCTTTCGTTAAGTGCTTGAAAACATTGGAATCTGATTCCCGCCATCGATGCGACACGGGCGAGCTGTTCGCGCGGCAGCCTCGATGACGCGCTGATCGAGCAGATCGTCGGCGCGGATCTGGTACGGCGCTCTCGCGACGACCTGTTCGGCGGGCAGCAGCCCTGCCTTGATCAGGCGCCGGATGCAGTGATTCGTGACACCGAGCTTGGCTGCAGCCTCCGACATCGTCAACCATTCGCCATCCTGATGCGCGGAGCGGTAGGCACGAATGTCATTGACCATTCGCACCGAGGCAACGCGATGCGCGGTCCAGGTCTTGCCCTGACCCGTCGGAAGCGTCATGCGGTTGAGCGACGCGGCGATGTGCTCGCCCACTTGCCGGCCATGCTGCGCATGACGGCCAGCGCCTCTTCGGGCGTGCGGCAGCCATGCAATGGGAGGTGATGCTCAAGGTCCTTCACGAGGGTGCGCAGCAGCTGCTGGCGCGTTCGCATCGTGACATGCGGCGAATTCCACGCTGCGGCGAGATCGTCAGCTAGGCCGGCCAGATCCGGTGCAGGTGCCGAGGTCTGCGCCTGATCGCTTGCGGTAGCGGATCGGCGTCCAGTCGAAGCTGACCATCTTCTTGCCGTCTGAGGGCCGCGGGAAGTGCACGCCATCAGCTGCCAGCGACAGCAGCACCTGGCGAGCGCTGCCCAGCTTGCGAACGCGCTCGAAGATTAATCGGATCGCCTCCTGCAGCCGCGCGTCGGGATCGAACCCGAGGCCGACCTCTCGGTGCCAGACGTAGCCGACTGGCACGCTGATGCGCAGTTCGCCGCGATGGGCCTTGGCCCGCGCAGCGTCATACATGCGTGCCTTGAGAACGCCCAACTCGAATTCGCTGATGCTGCCCTTCATTCCCAGCAGCAGCCGCTCGTTGGGCCGACACGGGTCATACACGCCGTCCAGATCGATCACCCGGGCCTCGACCAAGCCACACAGCTCCAGCAGGTGGTGCCAGTCGCGTCCGTTGCGCGCCAGCCGTGATGCATCGAAGCAAAGAACCGCGCCGACTTCGCCGGCGCACAGCCATGCAACCAACCGATCGAAACCGGGGCGCGCCACCATGCCACTGGCAGAGCGCCCGAGGTCGTCGTCGATGACTTCGATCTGCGCGAACCCCCGGCGTCGCGCTTCCTCCACCAGGTCGTACTGGCGGCGCTGGCTCTCCAGATTGGTCTGGACTTGCGTCTGAGTGGATTGGCGCACGTAAACGACCGCCTTGCGCCGCAGAACGGCGGCCGGCAACAATTCAGAGTTCGCCATCGTCACCCCCTGCGTCCAGGCCGGCCGCTTGCAGCAGCAGGAGCGCCAGTGTGCGACCGCGCTGGTTCGCTCGATCGATCTCAGTTCCTGCAGCACGGCGGACTCGAACGACATGCTCAGTTGCTGCGGCGCTGGCGGACGTGACGGCACTGCGATCGACGGCTTGCGCGTCGTGCGGAGGGACTGGGTCATGGGATTGCTCGCCTGTGGGTTGAACACCGGCGAAGCTTCGTCGAAGTCCAAGCTCGGACAGCTGCAGGTGTAACTCCGCGAGCGCCTGTACCGACGCTCTCGGTGCGCCGAGTTCCATGGCCGTGCACGCGACGGCGTCGAGCATCCATGCCGGCACGACGATGACGATGCCGGGCGACGCCTCGACGTGAACCACGTCGCCGTTGGCTCGCTGCTCGCTGTACTGGCGCCTTACGCGACGCTCGTACAGCGGGTGCCAGCGATAGAAGACCTCAACTTCTTGCGCGACATGCGCAGAATGACCCGGTGATTAGGAAGACCTCAATCCGACGGACGACGCGAACCTGCGAGCCTACTATCAAGAGTGGAGCCGGCTGATGGGGCGAAGCGCGTCGGCACCGTTCGAAGCGCACGCACAAGAGGTGACGCTGTGAGCTACGAGAATCTTCTGGACGCGTTCGAGGTGCAGCAGTTCATCCAGCGCACGGCCGCGCTGTTGAACGCCGAGAAGCTTTCCGAATGGCTGGAGCAGTTCCATTCGGATGGCTTGTACGAGATCACCGCGTACAGCACTGAGCTTGGCAAGGAGCTGGCATGGTGGAAGCAGG
>JAMHVU010000241.1:0-50831 GCA_035911355.1 Sphingobium sp. | reverse complement strand
TGGTAGCGGAGGAGGGACTTGAACCCCCGACCCCAGGATTATGATTCCCGTGCTCTAACCAGCTGAGCTACTCCGCCCCATATGCGCCCGGCTGATTGGTACGGGCAGGGTCCATCACGCCAATACAGCGTTTGGAGCGCGCGCTATACGCAGCCAGGCAAAGGCGGTCAATGCCGGAAAGCGGCGTTGCACACGCCTGCCTCCTCTGGCATCGGGAAAGCGAACGAGGCGAGGCGCGCGCTGCAAAACGGGAGGAAATATGGACCATTATGATGTTCTGATCGTCGGCGGCGGGCATGGCGGCGCGCAAACGGCGATTCTTCTGCGCCAGCTTGGTTTCACCGGCTCCATTGGCATCATCGATGCCGACCCCAATCTCCCTTATGAGCGCCCGCCCCTCTCCAAGGATTATTTTTCCGGCGAAAAGGCTTTTGAGCGCCTGCTCCTCCGCCCCGAAACATTCTGGACTGAGCGCGATATCGCGCTGCTCTTCAACCGGCGTGTCACGAAGGTCGATGCGGAGGCCCATGAGGTGACGCTCGCTGGAGGGGATGTTTATCATTACGGCAAGCTCGTCTGGGCGGCAGGGGGCAGCGCCCGGCGCCTCCCCTGCGCCGGCGGCGAGGCGCCCGGCGTGCATGTCGTCCGCAACCGGGCGGATGTGGACGCGATGCTCGCCGAACTGCCGGATGTCGCGCGCGTCGCCATCATTGGCGGCGGCTATATCGGCCTTGAGGCGGCGGCAGTGCTCAGCAAATTCGGTAAGGAGGTCGTCCTGCTGGAAGCGCTCGATCGCGTGCTTGCCCGCGTGGCTGGCCCGGATCTCTCCACCTTTTTCGAGGCCCAGCACCGTGCCCATGGCATCGACCTGCGAACCGGGGTGAGTGTCGAGACGATCGAGACCGGCGAGGACGGGCGCGCCAGTGGCGTGCGTCTGGCGGATGGCGAGCTGATCGCGGCGCAGATGGTGATCGTCGGCATCGGCATCATACCGGAGACGGGCCAGTTGATCGCCGCCGGGGCCACGGGCGGCAACGGCGTGGACGTGGATGCCTATTGTCGCACCAGCCTGCCGGACATCTATGCGGTTGGCGATTGTGCCGCGCATGAGAACGGCTTTGCCGAAGGGCAGCGCATCCGCCTCGAATCCGTGCAGAACGCCAATGATCAGGCAAAGGTCGTGGCGCAGGATATCATCGGTGATCCCCGCGCTTATGACGCCGTGCCGTGGTTCTGGTCGAACCAGTGGGACATTCGCCTCCAGACCGTCGGCATTTCCGCCGGGCATGACGAGACGGTCACGCGGGGCGACCCGGCAAGCGGCAGCTTCTCGGTCGTGTATCTGAAGCAAGGCGCGGTGATCGCGCTCGATTGCGTCAATGCGGTCAAGGATTATGTGCAGGGCCGCGCCCATGTCATCGCGCGGGCAAAGCTGGACTCCGCACGGCTGGCCGACGCCAGCGTTCCACTGAAGGAAGTCGGCCTCGCCTGAGCAACAGCCCCGTGCCAGCGCCTATCCGCGAAACGGATATGTCCGGATCGGCGCCCACGGGCCACCGCGATAATGCCAGCAGGCCAGGCCATGAATGGCAAGGTGGCGCGGCGTAAAGCCCGCCATCACTTCCCGATAGGTGGCGCGGGCTTTGGCCGGCGCAACCTTGTTCTGGATCGTGATGTGCAGGCGCGGTGAGGCAATGTCCTGCGGCATCAGCATGCCGTGGAAATGCGCCACCAGCCGATCCCGCATCGCGAGGAGCGCGGGACTTTCGACATGGAGAGCCACACCGCCGTCCAGATCAAGCAGCCGGTCTATCCGTGCCGACGGCGGCGGTGACCGGGCAAGTTCAGCCAGCAGGGCCTGCAGGCCTTCAGCGCATGAGGGCGGCAGGTGGCGCATGAGCGTGATATGCGCCGGCACAAGGTTCCGGTCAGCCGGATAATATTGCCGCCTGAGCCCATCCACCCAAGCAAAGTCACCCTTTCCGATCACCGCCGTCACGATGATGGGTCCGGCCGGGAGGGTGGATAATCGCGCGGCGCCTGCCCCTACATCTCGCCGCGCGCGCGGCGGATCTCGAACCATTTACGGACATTTTCGTTATGCTGTTCCAGCGTTTCCGCGAAAATATGCCCGCCCTTGCCATCGGCCACGAAGTAGAGCGCCTTGGTCGTCTCCGGGTTGAGCACTGCATCGATCGACGAGCGCCCCGGATTGGCAATCGGTCCCTTGGGCAGGCCCGTCATCGCATAGGTATTATAATCGTTCACCGCCGCGATCTCGGACTTGCGGATGCGCCTGCCGAGCGGTTTGCCTTTGGTTATCGGATAGATGATCGTGGGATCAGCCTGCAGCATCATGCCGGTTCGCAGGCGGTTCTGGTATACCCCGGCGACGATCGGCCGCTCCGCCGCCACCGCCGTCTCCTTTTCCACGATGCTGGCCAGGGTTATGGCCTGTTCGGGAGTTTTGACGACGATGGTCCTGTCCCGCTTGTCCCACGCCTTCGCGAGATAGACGCTCATCGCCTTCTGCATACGCGCCAGCACAGCCGCGCGCGGCTCACCCTTCCGATAGGCATAGCTGTCCGGCATGACGGAGCCTTCCGCCGGCACATCGACCGTGCCCGTCAGGTCGTCATTCGCCATCAGCCGCTCGACGACGAGAATGGATGGCATCCCTTCCGGGATGGTCACCATATGGGAGACTGTTTTGCCGCCCTGGAGGATCGCCAATATGTCACGATTGCTCGCGCCCTTGGGCAGCGCATATTCGCCCGCCTTGATCGCGCCGGAACCGCCCAGCAGCTTCGCGCGCGAAAGGAAGGCCTCGGTCGACCCAATCGCCCCCAGCTTCTGAAGCTGCCGGGCCGTGCTCGCCAGAGAAGCGCCCTGAGGCACGACGATGGTCGTGTCGGCGCGCAGCGGCCCTTCCTGAACCCATCCCCGCACGAAACTCGTGCCGATGAATGCAGCGACTGCCAGCACCACGAGCAGAACGAGGCAACCGGCACGACGCATGGCAGGGTCAGATCGCCTTCATCACCAGGCTGGCGTTCGTTCCGCCAAAGCCGAAACTGTTGTTCAGCACGGCACGGACCTGTCGTTTCCTCGCGACATGCGGCACCAGATCGACACCAGCGCAACTGTCGCTCGGATTATCCAGATTGAGCGTGGGTGGGACGATCTGATCGCGCAGGGCGAGAATGCAGAAGATGCTCTCCACCGCGCCGGCGCCACCCAGCAGATGCCCGATCGCGGACTTGGTGGAGCTCATGGACACATTGTTGATGGCATCGCCGAAGAGCCGGCGAACCGCGCCCAGCTCCAGCTCATCACCCAGCGGGGTGGAGGTGCCATGCGCGTTGATATAATCGATATCCGCCGGGGTCAGCCCGGCCTTGCGCAGCGCCATTTCCATCGAGCGGTACGCGCCGGACCCTTCGGGATGCGGCGCCGTGACATGATAGGCATCGCCAGACAGGCCATAGCCGATCACCTCGGCATAGATTTTCGCGCCGCGCGCCTTGGCGCGTTCATATTCTTCAAGGCAGACCACCCCTGCCCCTTCGCCCATGACGAACCCGTCCCGATCCTTGTCATAGGGGCGACTCGCCTTTTCCGGCGTATCGTTGAAGCCTGTGGAGAGTGCGCGCGCCTGCGCGAAACCCGCGATTCCAATCGGGCAGATCGCGCCCTCGGCGCCGCCTGCGAGCATCACGTCCGCATCGTCCATGGCAATCATCCGCGCGGCATCGCCAATAGCATGGGCGCCGGTGGAGCACGCCGTCACGACCGCGTGATTTGGCCCCATCAGGCCATATTTGATCGAGACCTGCCCGGAAATGAGATTGATGAGGCGGCCGTGCACGAAGTGCGGCGAGACGCGACTCGGCCCCTTCTCGGCCAGCACCAGCGACTCATGCTCGATACCGGGCAGACCGCCGATTCCCGCACCGATGGAGCAACCGGCGCGATATCGCTCCTGCTCCGTCATCCCGGTAAGACCAGCGTCTTCCAGCGCCTGACTCGCGGCATCGATACCGTAAATGATGAACGGATCGACCTGACGCTGGACCTTGTGGTCCACGCGCTTGTTGGGGTCAAAGCCATAGGGATGGTCGGCCGGCTTCACTTCGCATGCGATCCGGCATTTCTGATCCGATGCGTCAAAGCGCGTGATTGTGCCCGCGCCCGATTTCGCCGCGATGATATTGGCCCAGCTCGTCTCGGCATCGCCGCCCAGTGGCGACACCATGCCGAGCCCGGTTACGACGACACGACGCATCCCATCCTCCTGTAAAAGGCGGACGGCCCTCCGTTGCCGGACCTCCAGTTGTTCGGTCCGCGCGCGGGAGAGCCGTTCATCCTCGCATTAGCCGCGCCACTCCATGAGGAATATGGCATGGCCGATAGCGTTTCTTACTGCTTGGCCTCGATATAATCGATCGCATCCTTCACGGTTGCGATCTTCTCGGCCGCATCGTCCGGAATTTCCACGCCGAACTCTTCCTCGAACGCCATGACCAGCTCGACGATATCGAGGCTGTCCGCGCCAAGATCGTCGATGAAGCTGGCGTCCTCGGTCACCTTCTCGGCTTCGACGCCGAGATGCTCGACGACGATTTTCTTAACGCGATCCGCAGTCTCACTCATAGGTGGTCCTTTGCATAGAAAGAGAATTCACTGCCCGCCCTAAAGCCTCTCTCATACCCTTGGCAAGAGGCAAGCAAAGGCGGGTGGCAGGCTTTAGATCATCGCCATGCCGCCATTCACGTGCAATGTCTGGCCGGTGACATAGCCGGCCTCACGACTGGCAAGATAGACGACTGCGGCGCCAATGTCTCCCCCCTCGCCCAACGCCCCGGCGGGAATCTTTGCCAGAATAATGTCCTTCTGCCCGTCGCTCAGGGCATCTGTCATCGCCGAACGGATGAAGCCGGGCGCCACGCAGTTCACGGTAATGCCCCGGCTCGCAAGCTCCTGCGCGAGGCTTTTGCTCATGCCGATAAGGCCCGCCTTGGAGGCGGCATAATTGGCCTGCCCCGGATTTCCGGTGACGCCAACCACGCTGGTAACCGAGACGATGCGCCCGAAGCGCGCCTTCATCATGGGCTTGGCGGCCGCCCGGATCAGGCGGAAAGCCGCTTCGAGATTGACGCGCTGCACCGTCTCCCACTCCTCGTCCTTCATCCGCAGAATGAGGTTGTCGCGCGTCACGCCGGCATTGTTGACGAGGATATCCAGCTTGCCGCCAAGCGCTTCTGCCGCTTGCGGGACCAGCGCGTCAACCGCCGCGCGATCCGAAAGATCGCAGGGCACCACGACATGGTCTCCGCCCAGTTGCGCGGCAAAGGCGGAGAGTTTGTCCACATTGCTGCCCGAAAGCGCAAGCCGCGCACCCTGCCCGGCCAGCGCTTTGGCGATTTCCGAGCCGATGCCGCCGCTCGCGCCGGTCACCAGCGCGGTCATTCCATTGAGGTCGAACATGTTCTTCTCCCGATAATCCTGTTCAGGCTGCGTGACGATGCTCAGATCCGCCCGAGCAGCGCTTCGATATCGTCCATGCTGATGATGCTGGAGACGGTGGCGTCGGGCGCGATGCGCTTCACCATCGGGCCGAGCACCTTGCCGCCCAGCTCCACGAAATCGGTGATCCCCGCGTCCCACATCGCGCCGATGCTCTCGCGCCAGCGCACGCGGCCGGTCACCTGCGCGACCAGCAGGGCCTTGATCGTCGCGGCGTCGGTCACCGGCGCCGCCGTCACATTGGCGTAGACCGGCAGGAAAGCCCCGGGCGAGGCCGCACCGGCCAGCGCGGCTTCCATGGCGTCGGCCGCCGGCTGCATCAGCGAGCAATGGAAAGGCGCCGATACCGGCAGCAGCACGCCGCGCTTGATCCCGAAGTCCTTGACGAGGGCAATCGCCCGCTCGATCGCGCCCTTATGGCCGGAGATGACGACCTGCGTGGGGTCGTTATCATTGGCGACGGCGCAAACCTCTCCCTCGGCGGCGGCGGCGGCGAGTGCCTCGGCCTTTTCGATATCGGCGCCGAGCAACGCGGCCATAGCGCCCTCGCCGACCGGAACGGCCGCCTGCATGGCCTGACCACGCGTCTTCAGGAGCCGCGCCGTCGTCGCGAGGTCGAAGGCACCGGTCGCGCAGAGCGCGCTATATTCGCCAAGGCTGTGCCCGGCGACAGCGGTGCCCTTGTCCCGCAGGGCAACATTGCCCTCCACTTCCAGCACGCGCAGCGTCGCGATGGCATTGGCCATGATGGCGGGCTGGGCGTTCTCGGTCAGCGTCAGATCGGCTTCCGGCCCCTCGCTCATCAGGCGGAAGAGAGACTGCCCCAGCGCCTCGTCCACCTCGCCAAACACTTCCCGCGCGACCGGAGACGCCGCAGCAAGCGCCACTCCCATGCCAACCGCCTGGCTGCCCTGCCCCGGAAAGATGAATGCACGCATCGCTTTATTCCCCATATTTGCGTATCCGCGCGCCCCTATGGCGGCGGCCCGCGCGATGCAAGCCCGGCGCCGCTATGCGCCCAGCCTGCCAAAGGGCACGATGCGGTTGTCCGCATCATGACCGATCTCCGCCCGACCCAGCCAGGCAATGCCGGCACGGGCGCACCAGTGCCGGGTCATCGCCTCATGATCGTGGCCAAAGGGCCGGTCATTATCCGGCACGGCGCTCACCTGGCCAAGGCGCAGACCCGCAAGGCCCGCATCGGCCAGCGCCATCGTGACATGCGCCAGCGCCCGGTCAAAGGCATAATCATATTCGCCCACTTCCTCGATCAGCAGCACATGGCCGGCAAGGTCCGGCATGAGCGGGGTACCGATCAGCATGGACAACGTCATGAGGTTGAACGCGGCATGATGCTCACCGCGTCTCAGCCCGGGCTCAAGCGCCGCATGATCGCGCCGGCTCAGCCAGTCAAGCACGCGGCGCACCGCCGCATCGCCCCCGTCACGGCGGATATCGGTGGGCATCGGCGCATGAACCGGCTGGCCGATTCCCGCCCGGTAGAGCGCGGCCAGCAGCACGCCGCCATCGCTATAGCCCAGATAGGATTTGCGCCGCGCCGCATCGCCCAGCCGCGCAATGGCATCGCCCGCCATCCGCACCGCGCCATAGCCCCCGCGCACGAACCAGACGGCATCGAGCGTAGGGTCATTCGCCATGGCGACGAAGGCGTCGCGCCGCAACGCATCGTCCCCGGCGAAATGCCCGGAAACCGCAAAGCACTGGTCGGCAAAGACGAGATCCAGCCCCGGCGCGTGATCCGCGGCAAGCGCCAGGACCCGCGCGGCATCCTCCCGGTCGAACGGCGTGGAGGGCGCGCAAATGCCGATCCGGCGGTTCGTCATAGCTTTTCCTTTGCCTCTTTCCCGGCGGCCGGATAGCGAACACAGCCCATGAACGAGCATGACTATTTCTTCTGCGGCATCGGCGGCTCCGGCATGATGCCTCTTGCCCTCATCGTCAAGGCGCGCGGCGGCACCGTCAGCGGGTCGGACCGGTCGCTGGATCAGGGCCGCATCGCCGCCAAGTTCGACTGGTTGAAGACGCAGGGCATCCCGGTCTTCCCGCAGGACGGCAGCGGCGTGGTTTCCGCCGGCCAGATCGTCGTCGCGTCGGCCGCGATAGAGGACAGCGTGCCTGATATCGTGCGCGCCACCGCGCTTGGCTGCCCGCGCCGGAGCCGGGCCGAACTGCTCTCCGCCCTGTTCAACGAATCAGCGCTGCCCATCGCCGTGGGCGGCACCAGCGGCAAATCGACCGTGACGGGCATGATCGGCTGGATATTGACCGTCGCCGGGCGCGACCCGACCATCATGAACGGCGCAGTGATGAAGGATCTGGTCGATCCCGCCACCCCCTTCGCCTCGGCGCGGACCGGGCATGGCGACGCCTTCGTCAGCGAAGTGGACGAGAGCGACGGTTCCATCGCTCTCTATCGCCCCCATATCGCGGTGCTGACCAATGTCAGCGAGGATCATAAGGGCATGGACGAGTTGCGCCGGCTCTTTGGCGATTTCGCGCGCATCTCCGGCCGGGTCATCTGGAATGCGGACGATGCGGAGAGCCGCGCGATCATGGCGGCGGCGGCGCATCCTGGCGCCTGCTCCTTCGGTTTTGGCGCTGATGCCGATCTGCGTGCGAGCGATCTCGCGCCCGCACCCACCGCCATTGGTTTCACCCTGCATGACGGGGGCAGCACCCATGCGGTGCGCCTGCGGGTCCCGGGCCGACATAATGTCGCCAATGCGCTGGCCGCCATCGCCGCCGCGCGCGCTGCCGGCGTGCCGATGAATGCCTGTCTTGATGCGATCGGCCGTTTCTCCGGCCTCGCCCGGCGCTTCGACATTGTCGGCGAGGCGAACGGCGTGACGGTGATCGACGATTTCGGCCATAACCCTGACAAGATTTCCGCCACGCTCGAAGCGCTCAAGGCCTTTCCCGGCCGCGTCCTGGCTTTCTTCCAGCCCCACGGCTTCGGCCCGCTTCGCAAGATGGGGGCGGAGCTGGCTCAGGCTTTCGCTACGCATCTCGGCCCGGAAGACCGGCTCATCGTCTGCGATCCCGCCTATTTCGGCGGAACGGTGGACCGCAGCATCGGCAGCGACGTGCTGCTTGCCGGCATGGATGGCCGCGCCGAGCATATTCCCGAGCGCGCGGCGTGCGGCCGCCGGCTTCTGGAGCTTGCCCGGCCCGGGGACCGGATCGTCATCATGGGCGCGCGGGATGACAGCCTCACCCTCTTCGCCCGTGACATCCTGCAAGCACTTGCCAGCAGGGGCGAAACCGCCTAAGGGCCCGCCTTCGTCCGCCCTCTGTGAGGGCCGGGCGCGATGACTATCAGACGACAGCCGGAGGGGCGGCGCGCATGGGGCGCCCGTCAGCGATCGGCCAAAGAACAGGAACGCGACTCATGCCCTCTTATGAGCATGTCTTTCTCGCGCGTCAGGATCTGGCACAGGCCCAGGTCGATGCGCTGGCGGAAAACGCCGCCAAGATCATCGAGAGCCAGGACGGCAAGGTGACCAAGGTGGAGAACTGGGGTCTCCGCAATCTCGCCTACAAGATCGCCAAGAACCGCAAGGCGCATTATGTGATGCTCAACATCGACGCGCCCGCCGGCGTCGTCGCGGAGCTGGAGCGCCAGACCGCCATCAACGAAGACGTGATCCGCTACATGACCGTGCGCGTCGAGACGCTGGAGTCCGGCCCGTCCGTGATGATGCGGAAGAACGAGCGCGATCGCCGTGGCGGCCGTGAAGGTCGTGAGGGTGGCCGCGAGGGCGGTCGGGACGGTGGTCGTCGCGAGCGCGACGGCAACGACGGCGAATAAGGAGCATATAAGACATGGCACGCCCATTTTTCCGCCGCCGCAAGAGCTGCCCCTTCGCCGCCAAGGACGCGCCGAAGATCGATTATAAGGACGTTCGCCTGCTTCAGGGTTTCGTATCCGAGCGTGGCAAGATCGTTCCCTCGCGCATTACCGCCGTTTCGGCGAAGAAGCAGCGCGAACTGAGCCAGGCGATCAAGCGCGCCCGTCATCTGGGCCTGCTGCCCTACATCGTGAAGTAAGGAGCCGACCCCATGGAAATCATTCTGCTCGAACGTATCGAGAAGCTGGGCGGCATCGGCGACATCGTATCCGTCAAGGACGGCTATGCGCGCAACTTCCTGCTGCCCAACAAGAAGGCGCTGCGCTCCAACGCCGCCAACAAGAAGGTGTTCGACGCCAACCGGGCCCGCATCGAGGCGGACAATGCCGCTCGTCGCGGCAATGCGGAAGCCGACGCCAAGGGCGTTGAGGGCAAGCAGGTTGTCCTCATCCGTCAGTCGTCGAACAGCGGCCAGCTCTATGGCTCGGTTTCGGTTCGCGACATCGTGGAAGCGCTCGATGCCAACGGCGTCAAGGGCGTGACCAAGGCGATGATCGTGCTGGAACGCCCGATCAAGACGCTGGGGCTTTTCGACGTGCGCGTCGCGCTGCACCCGGAAGTCGCCGTGAACATCCAGGTGAACGTCGCACGTTCGCCCGAGGAAGCCGACCTCCAGAAGGACGGTGTGGATGTCATGGCCTCCATGTTCGAAAAGGACGAGGCGGGCTTCACGGAAGCCTATGACCCCAATGCCGAGCCCGGAACCATCTCGGGTGAAGAAGAGGCTGAGGGCAGCGCCGCGGAGACGACCGAGGAGGCCTGATCGCCTTCCGTCCCGTTCGGGACATCAGGAAAAGGCCGCCGGAGCATCTGCTTCGGCGGCCTTTCCTCTATAATCGGACATCGCGACAGGAACGCCGCCAATCCTCACAAATGCATGAAGTCTCTCGTGAAGCTCCGCATTTGCGCGCCTCCCGCCACGACGATGGTCTGGCCCGTCACGGCGCGCGCGCCAGCGAGGTAGAGCACCGCGTCCGACACATCGTCCGCCGTCGGCAATCGTCCGAGCGGCATATCGCTGGCGATCCGCTCGATCTTCTCCGGGTCGTAATCCCCGGTCGCCAATGTCAGGCCCGGCCCAACGGCATTCACCCGGATGCGCGGCGCCAGCGCCCGCGCGGCGATGCGCGTGAAGCCGGCCAGCGTCATCTTGGCGAGCGTGTAGGAAAGCTGGTCCGCATGGGGATGCACCAGCCGCTGGTCGAGAATGTTGATGATCGCAAGATCGCCCTCCTCGTCCCGCGCCGCCTCGGCAAAGGTGCGGGTCAGCAGGACCGGCGCGCGCGCATTGACCGCAAAATGCGCCTGAAGATCATCGGCCGTCACGGTTTCCAGCCGATCCTGCCCGAACAACGAGGCATTGTTCACCAGCAGATCCGGCGCGCGGCCAAACCAGTCGGCAATGGCCGGGATCAGCCCCTCGGCATCGCCGTCCCGCGCGAAATCGGCGATAAAGCCCGCCCAGGGCACGCCGCTCTCGTCCAGCTCGGCGGCAAGCTCGGCATCCGGCACGGCATCGCGGCTGCCATGAATGGCCAGCGCATAGCCCGCACGGGCCAGCCGCCCCGCAATCCGCGCGCCAAGCCGGCGATGCCCGCCGGTGACAAGGGCCAGCGGCGCGGGTGAAAGCGTTTCAGCCATCAGTATCCCATGAGTTGCAGCACTTCCTTGCGGCTGCGTTCGTCATCGCGGAAGACGCCCATCATTCGGCTGGTCTTCATCTCGACGCCATGGGTTCTGACGCCCCGGCCGGTCATGCAGCCGTGCTGCGCTTCGATGACCACGGCGACGCCCTGCGGGTGGAGATTTTCCCATATGCAATCGGCAACCTCGGCGGTGAGGCGCTCCTGCACTTGCAGCCGCCGGGCAAAAGCCTCCAGCACACGCGCGAGCTTCGATATGCCGACGACATAATCGCCAGGCAGATAGGCGATGTGCGCCTTGCCGGTGATCGGCGCCATATGATGCTCGCAATGCGACTGAAACGGGATGTCCTTCAGCAGCACGATCTCGTCATAGCCGCCCACCTCGTGAAAAATGCGGCTGAGATGATAGGCCGGGTCTTCCCCATAGCCGCTGCAATATTCCCGCCAGGCGCGCGCAACCCGCTTCGGCGTCTCAACCAGCCCTTCACGCGTCGGATCGTCTCCGGTCCATCGGATCAGCGTACGGATCGCCTCCGCGACATCGGCTGGAACAGGGATCTTACCCTCCTCTCCGATGGTCGTCCGCTCGTTCATGCACGCCTCCTCGCCTTTGGCCACGAAACGCAACATAACAGGCAGCGCCATAGGCAATGCCGGTATTGCGGGGCCTGATCGGGGATCGGGATAGGCCGCAAAGCCGGGGGGATCAACCATCCTCCCGCCCCGAGTCGCGATGATTGGGGGCGGAATGGACCCTCCCGCTCAACGCATCATGTATAAATTTTTTTTGATCGCCGACCTTCCGTTTACGTTAGGGTAAGGCTGGTTCATGCTATCTGGCGCCGGCGCGGAGTCGATCCGGGCAGGCGCGCCACCTTGCCGTCTCCGGTCACACGGCCCATAATGCGTTTAAAGATCATCAAATGACGGCCTTGCGCCACCTTTGGCAATCAGGAGAGCAGTGCCCCATGGAAGCCTTCATCTATGATGCGGTGCGGACCCCGCGCGGACGCGGAAAGCCGGACGGTTCCCTTCATGAAATCACGCCCATCCAGCTCGCGACCCAGATGCTTGTCGCCGTGCGGGAGCGGACCGGGATCGACACCAGCGATGTGGATGATGTGGTTCTGGGCTGCGTGGCGCCGGTCGGCGAGCAGGGCACGGATATCGCGCGCCTCGCCGTGTTGACGGCCGGCTATGCGGAGACGACCGCCGGCGTCCAGATCAACCGTTTTTGCGCGTCCGCCCTTGAGGCGACCAACATGGCGTTCGCCAAAGTGCTCACCGGCGAGGCGGACATGGCGATCGGCGGCGGTGTGGAGGCGATGAGCCGCGTGCCGATGGGTGCGGATGGCGGCGCCTGGGCATCGGACCCGGCCGTTGCCTACGCCACTTATTTTGCGCCACAGGGCATCGGCGCGGACGTCATCGCCACCAAGTTCGGCATCAGCCGCGCGGATTGCGACGCCTATGCGGTCGAGAGCCAGAAGCGCGCGGCGGCTGCCTGGGCGGAAGGCCGCTTCGCCAAATCCATCGTGCCCGTGCGGGATGTGATCGGCGAGATCGCGCTCGATCATGACGAGCATATGCGGCCCGACGCCACGATGCAGAGCCTTGGCGCGCTCAAGCCGAGCTTTGCCGGCATCGGCGAGGAAATGCCGGGCTTCGATGCGATCGCGCTGTTGCGCTATCCGGAGCTTGAGCGGGTCAACCATGTTCACCATGCCGGGAACAGTTCGGGCATTGTGGATGGCGCCTCCGCCATCCTCATCGGCAACAAGGCGATGGGCGAGAAATATGGCATGAAGCCCCGCGCCCGCATGAGAGCCATGGGGTCGATCGGTTCAGAGCCGCTCATCATGCTCACCGGGCCGGAGAGCATCGCGAAGAAGCTGCTCGACAAGGCGGGCATGAGCAAGAACGATATCGATCTCTGGGAGCTCAACGAAGCCTTTGCCAGCGTCGTGCTGCGCTACATGCAGGCCATGGACCTCGATCATGGCCAGATCAACGTCAATGGCGGAGCGATCGCCATGGGCCACCCGCTCGGCGCGACGGGCGCGATGGTGCTGGGCACCGCGCTCGATGAGCTGGAGCGGACCGGCAAGGGCACGGCCCTTGTCAATCTCTGCGTCGGCGCCGGCATGGGCACCGGCATCATCATCGAGCGGATCTGAGCGAGGAGCAGGCGACATGGCAAAGACCATCACCACCGAGATCGACGGCGACGGCATCGCGCTCCTCACCATCGATGTGCCCGGCCAGTCGATGAACGTCATCGGCCCCGATTTTCTCGCCGATCTCGATGCGGCGATAGACCGCATCGCGACGGAGGAAGGGATCAAGGGCGCGGTCATCTGTTCCGGCAAGGCCAGCGGCTTCATGGCCGGCATGGACCTTAAGCAGATGAGCAGCATGTTGGCCCCCGCTGGCGGAAAGCCCGCCATGGCCGAGCTTTTCGACAAGGTGTTCGTGCTCAACGCGCAGTTCCGTAAGCTGGAAACCTGCGGCAAGCCGGTCGCCGTCGCGATCGAGGGCACCTGCATGGGTGGCGGGCTGGAGCTGGCGCTTGCCTGCCACCATCGCGTATTGACCAGCAACCCCAAGGTGCAGATCGGTCTGCCCGAGATCCTCATCGGGCTGTTCCCCGGCGGCGGCGGATCGCAGCGCCTGCCGCGCCTCATCGGCGTGCAGACCGCGTTGCTCTACATGCTGCAGGGCAAGAGCTTCCGCCCCGCGGAGGCGCTGGCGCTCAAGGTCGTGAGCGAGCTTGCGGAACCGGGCAAGACGGTCGAGGCCGCCAGGCAATGGGTCAAGGCCAATCCTTCGGGCGGCGTACAGCCCTGGGATCAGAAGGGCTTCAAGGTGCCGGGCGGCTCCGGCCAGTTCAACCCCGGTTTCATCCAGACCATGGCCGGCGCCACCGCGATGACCACCAAGCAGACGCAGCGCAATATTCACGCGCCGCATGCGCTGCTGTCCGCCGTCTATGAGGGCATCCAGCTTCCCATGGACCGCGCGATCCGCGTGGAGAGCAAATATTTCGCGAAGATCGTGGCCGATCCGCAGGCCGGCAACATGGTCCGCACGCTCTTCGTCTCCAAGCAGGCGGCAGAGCGCGGCGCCCGGCGTCCGGCCGGTGTCGAACCGCAGCCGACCACGAAGCTCGCCATGCTCGGCGCAGGGATGATGGGCGCGGGCATCGCCACCGTCGCGGCGCAGGCCGGGATCGAGGTGCTGCTGCTGGATCGTGACATGGCCTCGGCCGAGAAAGGCAAGGCCCATGCCGAGGAGGTGCTGAAGAAGCGGCTTGGCAAGGGGATGACGCCGGAGAAGATGGCGGAAGTCCTCGCCCGCATCACGCCCGTCACCGAAGCGGAAGCCCTTGCCGGCTGCGATTTCGTGATCGAGGCGGTGTTCGAGGATCGCGCCATCAAGGCGGAGATCACGAAGCGCGTAGAAGCCGTGCTCGGGCCGGACACCATCTTCGGGTCCAACACCTCCACCCTCCCCATTACCGGCCTTGCCGAGGCATGGAGCAAGCCGGAGAACTTCATCGGTGTCCATTTCTTCTCGCCGGTCGAGAAGATGCCGCTGGTGGAAATCATCCTCGGCAAGCAGACGGGCGAGCGTGCCATCGCCAAGGCCATGGACTTCGTGCGGCAGATCAAGAAAACGCCGATCGTCGTCAATGACAGCCGCGGTTTCTACACCTCGCGCTGCTTCGGCACTTATGTGCAGGAAGGCACCATATTGCTCGCCGAGGGCGTGGGGCCCGCACTCATCGAGAATGTGGGCAAGCAGCTCGGCATGCCGGTCGGCCCGCTCGCGGTGTCCGATGAAGTGTCGATCGAGCTGGGCGTCAAGGTCATGCGCGCGGCGCGAAACGATCTGGGCGATGCCTATCAGCCGACTGGCGCGGACACCGTGGCCGAGCGCATGGTGGAGCTGGGCCGGCTCGGCCGCAAGAACGGCAAGGGCTATTATGACTATCCGTCCGATGGCGGGAAGAAGGCGCTCTGGCCCGGCCTTGGCGGCGAATTTCCGCTGAGCGCCAGCCAGCCTACCCCCGCGCAGGTGCGCGAGCGGCTGCTCTACCGTCAGCTTGTCGAATGTGCGCGCTGCTTTGCCGAGGACGTGCTGGTGACCCCGCAGGATGGTGACATTGGCGCGATCTTCGGCTGGGGCTTCGCGCCCTATACCGGCGGCCCGTTCAGCGCGATGGATACGATCGGCATCGCCAAGGTGGTGGAGGTGCTGGACCGGCTGGCCGCCGATCATGGCGATCGCTTCACGCCGCCCCAGCATCTGCGCGACATGGCTGCGCGCGGCGAGCGCTTCTATGCCGGTCAGGCGGCCAACGCCGCCTGATCCTCACCGCCAGATGCAAAAAGAGCCGGGCAAGGAACGCTCCCTGCCCGGCTCTTTTGCGTAATTAGCCTGTTCAGGCGGGCGATCAGCCCTTCTGGTCAGCCTTTTCGACGCCCGAACCATCCAGGTTGCTGGCCACGAAATCCCAGTTGATGCAGCTCTTGAGCAGCGTGTCCGCATAGTTGGGGCGCGCGTTGCGATAATCGATGTAATAGGCATGTTCCCACACATCGAGGATGAACAGCGGCGTTGCGCCATGGGCAACCGGCGTGTCGGCGTCATGATAGCTGGTCACGTCCAGCTTGCCGTCCTTGAGGTTGAGCGCGGCCCAGCCGCTGGCGAAATGGCCCACAGCCTCCGCCTTCAGCTTCTCCAGCAGCGCGTCGGTCGACCCGAAGCCTTCGGTAATGAGGTCGGCCAGCTTGCCGGTCGGCTCGGTCTGCTCCGGGCTGAGGCCCAGCCAGTAGAAGCTGTGGTTCCAGATCTGGCCGACCTGATTGAAGAGGCCCCCCTTGGCCGTCTTGATCAGGTCCACAAGGCTCTTGCCCTGCAGCGCGGCATCGGCCGCGACCAGTTCATTGGCCTTCACGACATAGGCATTATGATGCTTGCCATGGTGATAATCGAAGGTCTCGGCGGAAATCTTGTCGCCAAAAGCGGTCTTGGCATAGGGCAGATCGGGCAGGATGAAGGCCACGTCGAAAATCCTTCCTTGGATTGGTTTTGTCCCGACGGGGAAACGCGCGCCGCGCCGAAACGTTCTTGCAATTCGCTCGCAATAAAACGCCCGAAACGCGCGGGATTCCGCCGCTCTTCATGCCCCTAGTCCGCTTTGCCCGCATGGGCAAGCAACTAGCCCTTTGGCTTGTGCGACACAGGCTTTAGTCCCAGATCATGCGCCAGCACGTCCAGGTCCATACCGGGCGGCACCACGAGCCAGCGGTCCGGATGGCGGGCATCGACCACGGCCACGGCACGTTTGGGGCACAGATCGAGGCAGGAGACCTCGATGATCCCGGCCGCCGCCTTTGGCCCCTTGCCTATGCCCAGATGCTTGCGGAGCGCCCTGCCCAGCGGCTTGTCCCGATCGGGGCCGAAACCGCCGCCTATCTTCCTTGAGCATTTGCGGCAGACCAGCACCACGCCCGACCAGCGCGCTCTGGCTGTCCGCGCGGTCACGCGGGCTTCCAGCTCTTGCGCTCCTCGGCGGCGCGCAGCACTTCATAGGCGGCCTGCACCGCGGTAAAGCGTTCGGCTGCCACCGCATCGCCCGGTCGCATGTCCGGGTGCAGTTCCTTGGCGAGGCCACGATAGGCCTTCTTCACCACCTCGAAATCGGCATCGCTTTCCAGCCCCAGCACATCGAGCGCGCGCATCTCATCCCGCGAGCGGGAGCCGTCACCGGGGCCAGCCCACTGGTGATGCGCGCTCTGCCGATAGCCGGAGGCATCGCGCTGCTCGTCATGCATCCGGCGGTTGCGCTCTTCCTCGTCGAGGCCCTGAAAATAGTCCCATCCGCGATTATACTCGGCCGCGTGGGTCTGACAGAAATACCAGCGTTCGGGACTATTGGGCGATTTCGGCGCGGGGCAATTGCCCGGCTGATCGCAGCCATGCCGGTCGCACAGGCGTACTTTCTGCGCCTCACGCGCGGAGCCATAGCCGCGCCAGCGCGGGAACCCCCAATCGTTTGATGATCGCTTGTGCCTCGTCATGAACCATCGATCCTAGCCCCATATCCTTGCCAAAGGATAGAGCAGAAAAGCCCGTGCCAGGCGGTCTGTAAGCCGGGTTCTGTCCACCACGGCCGTATCTCCCCGGAAGGAGAGACGCGCACGCGGATGGGCGATCATTCCTCTGGGACGCACGTTGCCGCGCGCCTCAAGCAACCAACCCGGACGACTGGGCCGAAACCGCCCTGCGACACGAATGCCGCGCGCCGTCCCTATTCGGTCTTGCTCCCGGTGGGGTTTACCGTGCCGTCCGCCGTTGCCGGGGACGCGGTGCGCTCTTACCGCACCCTTTCACTTTTCACGGCGCCGAAGCGTTTTCCGTGACCTGCTCTCTGTTGCACTGTCCCTGACCCCGGCTTGCGCCGGGACCGCCGGACGTTATCCGGCACCGTTGTTTCATGGAGCCCGGACTTTCCTCGACCCTCCCAAGGGAGCGCCGCGATCGCCCGACCGCCTGGCGAGAAGGGATATAGGGGCAGAACGACCTGTCGTCACCCTCTCTTAGACCGGCATTTGCCTCAAAGCACGTCGCCGAACATGAACCAGAGCATCGCGAACCATGCGAACAAGCCGATCACGCCGATGATGACGCTCAGGTTGCGGCGCAGCCAGCCCGGCTCGGCGCCCTCATCCCCCTCGCCATCCCCACTACCCATGTCAATCGTCGCCACGGGGCTTGGGCAGGAGCAGCGCGAGGAGAATTGCGCGGCATTCGCCATCGATCACCCCGTCGATCAGTTCCGGGCGGAAGCGGCGCTGGAAGGCGACGACTGCCGCCTGCGGTTCGGCGATATCATAGCCAAAGCGCTCCAGCGCCAGCATGAAGCCACCGTCGGACCAGTGCGGGTCCATAAGGTTCTTGGTCGGGCGCGGCAGGGCAAGGCGCAGCCGGGCAAGCTTGCCCCACGGGAAAAGCTCGCCAGGGTCCTGCTTGCGCGCCGGCGCGATATCGGAATGGCCAACGACATTGCCGCGGGTGATCCCATGCCGCTCCTTGATCTCGTGAATCAGCGGGATGAGCGCGCCAAGCTGCGTATCGGGAAACGGGCGATATCCCCATTCATGACCGGGATTGACGATCTCTATGCCGACGCTGGCGGAATTCACATCCGTCAGGCCGCGCCAATAGGCCCTGCCCGCGTGCCATGCCCGCTGGCTCTCGTCCACCATCCGGACGATCTGGCCGTCCTCGGTCACGACATAATGGGCGGAAACCTTCGATTCGGGGTTTGCGAGCCAGCTGATGGCGGAGGCCGCGTCCGGCATCCCGGTATAGTGCAGCACCAGCATCGTGATGGGGAGGCTTCGCGCATCGAAATTCGGTGACGGCGTGTCGATCATGTGCCCCTGCTACCCGGGCCGCCAGCACTGCGCGTGGTCGGCCGCGGATGATCCTAGAGACATTTCGCGGCCAGCGGAACTCCCGTTTGTCACCCGGCCTGCGGGAGCGCTCAGTTCGTCCGGCGCGGGAGCGGCTGGGCGGGCATGCGATAGGCGCCGCGCACATCGGCGGTCCTCACGAACGGGCTTTGATGGCCCACCAGCGTCTCGCCCGCGCCGAGCAGGAGATAGCAGCCCGGCCGTGCCTGACGGGCGAGGCCCGCATAAGCGGCGGCCCGCGCCGCCTCAGGGAAATAGAGCATCACATTGCGGCACAGGATGAGATCGAACCCGCCGGACGGCAGCCGGGAATCAAGCAGATTGTCCGTCTGAAAATGCACCATGTTCCGAAGCTCGGGCACGATCCGCCAGTCCTCGCCGGACAGCTCGAACCAGTGCAGGAGATCGTCAACGGAGAGGCCGCGCTGCACCTCCATCTGAGCGAACCTTCCCGCCTGCGCGCGCGCGATCGCGAGGGGGGAGACATCGGTCGCGACGATCGATATCCGCCAGCCGTCCCACAGCGATCCCATGCGCTTGAGCATCATGGCGAGGGAATAGGGCTCCATGCCGGTCGAGCAGCCCGCGCTCCAAATCCGCAGCAGCTTTTCGTTCGCCTCTGCACGCAGGTTCGGCAGGATCACGCGTTCAATTGCCTGAAAAACCCCGCGATCCCGAAAGAAGGAGGTTTCGTGATTGAGCATCGCGTCGATAACGCGTGTCCGGATCGCGTCATCCCGGCCGTCCACGGCCAGCGTCGCCAGCGCGCCAAGGTCGGCAACGCCAAGATCACGCATCACCGGTCGCAACGCCATCTCGATCCGCCAGATGCGGCTCTGCGCGATCTCTTGACCGGTCGCGCGGGCAAGCAGCCCGGCAAGCATGGTGCTGGGATCGCTCGGGACTCCTACGGAGAGGCCATCGCTCACGCAGCAGCGTCCATATGCGCGGCAATGGCCGAGGCAATCGCGTCCGGCGCCTGAACAATGCTGGCAAGCCCGGCGCGCGCGACGCTGCCCGGCATCCCCCAGACCGCGCTGGACTCACCATCCTGCGCGATCATCCAACCACCTGCATCGACCAGCGCGCGCGCGCCGACAAGGCCGTCACGCCCCATGCCGGAGAGGATGATGCCACAGCCGCCCGGCCCATAAGCCGTGCCGAGGCTGCGGAACATCGGATCGACAGCCGGATAGGTGCCGTGGCCGGTCGCCTCATGAGAATGGACGATCCTCACCAGCCCCTTGTAGCGCCGCTGTACGGTCAGATGCGCCTCTCCGGTCGCGACATGGATCACGCCCGACCGCACGATGAGCTCATCACTCGCCACGACAACCGGAAAACGCACGCTTTTGGCGATCTGGCTCGCAAAGAGCGTCTGGAAATTGGGCGGCAGATGCTGGGTGATGAAAATGGGAAAATCGATATGCTCGGGAAGCCCGGACAGCACCGAGATGATCGCGCCGATCCCGCCCGTTGACGCACCGATGGCCAGCGCGCGGATCTGCCCGCCCATGGGGCGCAGCGCCCAGTTCCGCGCACTCGCCGCCTCGACCATGAGCCGCCCGCGAGGGCCGGCCGGCGCGAGTTGCAGCAGCCGCTCGATAAGGCTGTCGATGAATTCGTTGCTGAAATGCCCCGCCGTGGGCTTGGCCACCACATCACTCGCGCCGATCGCCAGCGCCCGGACGGCAGCCTCGCTGCCCTCAAGGAATGAGCCGGACAAGATGACGACGCGCAGCCGCCTGTCATGCTCCAGCAAGCGCGGCAAAACGGTAAGGCCGCTTTCGCCCGCCATCTCGACATCGAGCAGAACGAGATCCACCGGGTTGGCCGCCACGAAGGCCAGCGCCTGCGCCGCGCTGGAGACCGCCCCGACGATTTCGAACCGGCGATCATCCGCCAGAACCTTCGCGATCACGCGCCGCACGACGAGAGAATCGTCGACGACCAGCACGCGTGCCGGTGCCTCCCCATGAGGTTCGGCCGGCCCTTCCCTCATTGCCAGCGCAGTCATGCGTCCCCGCTCTTAAAGAATGCCGACAAGCTGAAGCTTGCTTTCCAGCGTCTCGCGGTCGAACGGCTTCATCACATATTCGTCCGCGCCCGCATCGACCGCCGCGCGGATATGATCGACATCATTCTCCGTGGTGCAGAAAATCACCTTGGGCGGGTTCGGCAGCCTGCGGCGCACCAGCTCGTGGAGAAATTCCAGCCCGTTCATGATCGGCATGTTCCAGTCGAGCAGGACGACGTCGGGGATAGTCTCCTCGCAGAAGTCCAGGGCTTCACGACCGTCCTGCGCCTCATTGACGTCGATGGAGAGCGATTCAAGGATATGCCGCGCAACTTTGCGGATTACCTTGGAATCATCGACGATGAGGCAATGGGGCATATATCGACCTTTGGGCTAATCTCTCGCCACCGGCATAGTCCCGGCAGGTAAGTGTTTGGTAAACGATGGATATCCGTACTGATCTTTCAGGCTGTCACGCGGCGAGCGGGGACGCTGCGCTAACGGCGATGAAATCCTCAACGGAAAGAAGGAGATGGCTTTCGCCATTGTGCTGGATGACGCTGGCGGCATAGGGCGTCCAGGCGTCCTCGATCCGGCCGAGAAGCGGGGATTCGCCAGCCGGCGCCGCCGCGATATCGCTGACGCTCGTGACGATGAGGCCATAGGCATGGCCGCCTATCTCCGCGACGACGGCAAGCGGCCGCGCATCGAGATCGGTCCGCTCGCCGCTGACCCGTGCCTGCATGTCGATGACGGTCAGCACCCGGCTGCGCAGCGCCGCCAACCCCCGGACATAGGCCGGAACGCATTGCACAGGCACGATTTCGCCAAGCCGCACCACCGCCTCGACCTGATCGGCGGGCAGCGCGACCCGTGTTTCAGCGACGGATGCATAGAGGTAAAGGTTCATGTCCATCCTCATGCCGCCCTTTCCTGATTCCGGCCCAGCCGATCGATCGCTTCCAGAAGTCCATCGCGATCATAGCGGTAGATGCTTGCGGGATCGCGGGAATCCGCCGTTTCCACATCGCGCAGGCGAAGCACTGCCTGCCCCTCGGACGGGCTTGCGACGGGGCTTTCCGTGCCGATGATGAGAAGATCATCCGCACTCCCGGCAGGCAGCGCGGCACCGTCCGTGATGGACACGTCATGCCCTGCCCGCCTCAGCAACGGCGCGAGAATCTCCGCCATCCACGGATCATCCGATGCGATGATGCAGCGACGGCGCGTCTCGCCGGAGCGTGGCGCGGCGTTTTCCTCGCCCACCCGCGCAAACAGCAGGAAGGGGTCGACAAGCTCATAGGGCTTGCCATTGGCGAGCGCGATGTCGCCCGCCCCGCCGGTTTTGCGCCGGCGTTTCGCCCGCGGCGGCTTGATGTCGACAATGTCGACAATGTCCTCGATCATGTAGAAGAGCAGCTCTGCCCCGGCTCTCAGACGCAGCGCCTTGAGGCTGCTGCCGCCTTTCTCCTCCGTGCCGTGAAGCGCCGGGACAAGGCGCCCTTCGATCGTCACCAGTGTCCGCCCGGATACCGTGCCGATGCTCTCAACCGGGATATCCTCGACCCGATCGACGACGGAAAGCGGCATCAGCCGGTGCGTTCCATCCCGCTCGACATAATGGAGCGCGCGGATCGTCGCCTCGCCGGTCTGGTCCGGGCTCGCCTCCGCGCTTGTGCCGCTCAGCGCTGTCTCGCGCAGCGGAAGCCGCGCCGTTTCGGCTATGCCCGCTGCATCGAGCAGCAGCATCGGCTGGCCATTGTCCGGCAGGGTCATCCCCGCATAGACGCCGGCCATCGCCACCAGCGGCGAGGCCGGCCTGATGACCAGTTCCTCATTGCTCTCCACGGCTTCCACGCCCAGCGCATAGGGAATGCCGCCCGACGAGCGGACAACGAGCATGGTGCGCGGTCCGCCCCGGCTGTCGTCGCACATGTCGAGTCCGAGGACTTCCTCCAGATCGATAAAGGCATGGCGCTCGCCCCGGATTGTAGCGATGCGCGCGCCGCCGATCGATTCCATCGTCACCATGGCGCTGTTATCGTGCAACAGCTCGACCACATTGCCGCGCGGCATCGCGAAATGCTGATCGCCGCAGCGCAGGATGAGGCCGGGGATGATGGTGAGGGTCAGCGGCACACGCATGGTGATAGTGGTGCCGTGGCGCGGCTGGCTCTCGATGCCGATGGCACCGCCGATCTGCTCCACATTGGCGCGCACCACATCCATGCCCACGCCGCGCCCCGAAACGGCGGTGACGGCCAGCGCGGTCGAAAGGCCGGGCCGGCAGATGAGCTGGAGCTTGGCCTGGTCGTCGAGCATGCTCGCTTCCGCCTTGGAGATCAGCCCCTTGGTGACCGCCCGCTCGACCAATGCCGCGCGATCGATCCCACGGCCATCGTCCGTCACCTCGATGACGATCTGATTGCCGGACTGGCGGGCGATGATCCGCAAAGTGCCGGTATCGGGCTTGCCCGCGGCGAGCCGGTCCGCCGGCAATTCCAGCCCGTGATCGAGCGCATTGCGGACAATATGGGTCAGCGGATCGACGACCATCTCGATCATCTCGCGATCCATCTCGACGTCGCCGCCGTCCACTTCGAGCGAGACGCGTTTGCCCAGTTCCCGGCTCAGATCCCGTACCATGCGCGGCAGCGCCACATAGAGGCGGTCGACACGCTGCATCCGCGTCTTGCTGATCATGTCCCGCATGTCGGCCACATTGGCGGAGAGCCGCTCGAAACTGCTTTCCAGATCCGGATCGACACCGCGTTCGCGCATCTTGCGGGCCAGCTCATTGCGCGCCAGCACCATGTCGGAGACGCCATTCATCATCTGGTCGATGAGCGAGAGCGGCAGGCGGATCGTGCGCGGGCTCTTTTCACGCGGTGTTGCGGTCAGGGTTGGCGTGTTCTCGGCAGCCTCGGGCTCCGGCTCGGATTCGATCTCGACTACGGGCTGTTCGGCTACAGGAGGCTGCGTCTCCACCGCCGGTTCCGCATGGGCCTTCGCCGGCTTTTTCCTGGTGGGGGCCGGCGCGGCCAGCGCATCCAGCAGCGTGTCGTCCTCCGCCTCCGGGAGCAGCTCGGTGCCGTCGCCCAGCGCGCGCGCCAGCATTTCAATCCGGTCCATCATCGCCAATACGGCGCTAATCGTCACCGGGTCGGCGACGCGATCTCCGTTGCGGATGGCGGAGAGCACATCTTCAGCGGCATGGCTAAGCCGTTCAAAGCGCGGCAGGTTAAGGAAGCCACAGCTTCCCTTGACCGTGTGGAAGAACCGGAAAAAGGCATCCAGCCGCTGACGATCCGTCGGCTCCGCTTCCCACGCCACCACCTCGCTGGAGAGCGTTTCCAGCGTTTCCAGCGTTTCCAGCGTTTCGGCTATGAATTCCCCGAGCAGCTCGTCCATCGTCCATCCCGTTCAGCCCGCGCGACAAAGCAGGCGCGTCGCGCCCATTTCGCGCGAACAGGATTAAGGGCGAGTAAAGGAACCGAGGAACGCGCGTGCCGATCAGCGCCGCAACTGTGCACCGAACAGGAGGAAAGGCTCATCCTCGCCGGAAAGCTGGAGGCTGCCGCCAGAGCGCGTCACCAGTTCGCGCACCATATAGGCACCGGCGGATTTTGAGGTGACGTCATGGCTGCCATTGATGACCGCGCGAACCGCCGGATCAAAGGTGATCTTCGGCCCTTCGGCCCGCACCACAATTTCCACGGTGTCGCCCCGGTCCTCACTGCCCAGCAGCAAAGTGCCACCGCGCGGCAGGGCTTCTCCCGCAAGAAAAGCAAGATTGAGGAGGACCTTAGCGGCAGTTTTTGAGAGCGTTTGAGAGTTATTGGCCCACTCGATCGCGAGCTTGCCACCGGGCGGGAAAATGCCTTCGAGCGCGGTCGTGACCTCGTTGAGCGGCAAGTCAGCATCAAATCCGCCCGCCGCCCCAAAGGCGAGCCGGAAGAATTTGAGCTTGCCGGCGGTCGTCCGGGCGCTGTCTCCAAGCAGCCCCATGCACTGCTCCCGCATGACCGGATCGGTCTCATCCGCGAGCAGTTCCAGACCGTTGTTCATCGCACCAACCGGGCTCAGCAGATCGTGGCACAAGCGCGAGCACAACAGGCTGGCAAGGTCGATATTTCCGGTGGTCATCAGGGCAATACTCCTCGGGTCCCCGCCCTTGTGGCGATTGCGCGGCCCCGATGCAAGATGGGAGAGAAGCGCCTGAATAAGCGGCATCGAGGTTCGCTCGTTACGCGAAGGTAATTTCTCGCCAGCGACGATGCCTCGCCGCTCCTGCAATGTTGGAACCGGACGGGATATTACACCCCCTTTGGCCGTAGTAAGTGTCGAATGCCCCATCAGACCACAGGCGCTGCACTTGTGATTTTGCGACTGGCCGGACACCACTGCCTGAACCCATCAGTCAATCAGGATCAGCTCAACAACGACCAGTCGCCCAGCCTGCGCCTGATGCAAGCGCGCACGTCCACCTGCGAGGATGAGGCAATATCCGCCCTCCTCGCACCCGTCCTCATCAGCACGCGACGCCGCAAGACTGCCCGAAGGGTGGGAATGATAATGACCGATGATCCGCGGCCCACCATCCCGAGCCGCCTTATGCGCCGCGATCAATGCAGCCGGATCCAGCTCGAAATACCGGTCCGGCTCAGGATGGATATTGAGCGCCGGGACCGTCGCCGTGATAAAATTCTCCTCACCAAACAGCAATCCGCAGATCTCCTGCGCTGGCGTCGCGCAGGCCTCAGCGAGAATCCTGTCGAGCAGCGATCTTGATAAGCGGACGCCCATTTCCCAATATTAGTAGGTGGCTATGGGGGTGACCAGCATTTCAGCGCGTATTACGCCAGCGCTTCAGGGCGCTCGGCTGGATCGCGCGCTGGCAGCGCTGCTCCCCGATCTTTCCCGGGAGCGGATCAAGGGGCTGATCCTTGCTGGAAAGGTGTACGCGGCGGATGGACGCGGCGTCGATAATCCCGCGCTCAAAGTCGCCACCGATGCCGTCTATGCACTCGATATTCCGCCGCCCATCGCGGCCGAAGCGATTGCCCAGCCGATCGCGCTCACGATCCCCTATGAGGACGAGCATCTCATCGTGATCGACAAGCCGGCCGGCATGGTTGTTCACCCCGCTGCCGGCAATCCGGATGGAACGCTGGTGAACGCCCTCCTCCATCATTGCGCGGGCCGCCTCTCTGGAATTGGCGGCGTCGCGCGACCGGGGATCGTCCATCGTATCGACAAGGACACGTCTGGGTTACTTGTTGCCGCCAAGACAGACCGTGCACATGAAGGTCTCTCTCGCCAGTTCAAGGCGCACAGCATCGACCGGCGCTATCTCGCGCTGGTCAGCGGCGTGCCCGCTCCGCCTGCCGGCACGATCGACCAGTGGATCGGCCGGGCGGACAATGATCGCAAGAAGATGGCCGTGCAACGCACGGGGCGCGGCAAACACGCTATTACGCATTACCATATGGTGAGCGCACTGGATCGCGCCGCGCTGGTCCAATGCCGACTGGAAACGGGGCGCACGCATCAGGTGCGCGTGCATATGGCGCATCTCGGGCACCCGCTACTCGGTGATCCGGTTTATGCGCGCGGCAAGGGCGGCGCACACCGTGCCCTGCTAGACCGGCTGGAATTCCGGCGACAGGCACTCCATGCCGCCCGACTTGGCTTCATCCACCCCGTAACAAGCGCGTCTTTGGCATTTGATAGCGAAATGCCACATGACATGCAGGAACTGTTCAGTCACCTTAGCGTATAGACGGCATGCTCGGCGGTATCCCCCTCACCGCCCTGCTCCCAGGAAGGACCAATAGACAGTGAGTAATGGCAGCAATGTCCCGGCCACCATACCGGCCCTCGGAAGCGATGCGAGCCTTAACCGCTACCTTTCGGAAATCAGAAAATTTCCCCTCCTGAAGCCAGAGCAGGAATATATGCTCGCAAAGCGATATCAGGAGCATCAGGACCCTGAGGCTGCGGCCCAGCTCGTTACCAGCCATTTGCGGCTCGTGGCCAAGATCGCGATGGGCTATCGCGGATATGGCCTGCCCGTGTCCGAGCTTATCAGCGAAGGCAATATCGGGCTGATGCAAGGCGTGAAAAAGTTTGAGCCCGATCGCGGTTTCCGCCTCGCGACCTATGCGATGTGGTGGATTCGTGCATCCATTCAGGAGTTTATCCTACGAAGCTGGAGTCTCGTGAAGATTGGGACGACCGCCGCGCAGAAGAAGCTCTTCTTCAATCTGCGACGGATGAAGAACAATATCGAAGCGTTTGAAGATGGCGATCTCCATCCCGATGATGTGAAGAAGATCGCAACCGATCTTGGCGTCAGCGAAGAGGACGTCATCTCGATGAACCGACGCATGGCGATGGGTGGAGACACCTCGCTCAACGTCTCGGTGAACGAAGATGGCGAAGGCCAGTGGCAGGATTGGCTGGCCGACGACGCACCGCTTCAGGATGAACGCGTGGCTGACGCACAGGAGCGGGATGTGCGGCATGACATGCTGCTGTCAGCCATGGACGATCTCACCGAGCGCGAACGGCATATTCTTGCCGAACGCCGCCTCGCGGAGGAACCCAAGACGCTTGAAGAACTGAGCCAGGTCTATGGCGTTTCGCGTGAACGGGTGCGCCAAATCGAGGTGCGCGCATTTGAAAAGCTCCAGCGCGCGATGATGCGAATCGCCGGCGACAGGCGGCTGCTTCCGGCCACCTGATCGGGATGCCTGCACATTCTTGCCCGGAAGTGGTGCCTGACCCAATATGGCCATGATGGATGGCCATATATCCATTGCAATTGATGTGCCCGCCGGGTTGGTGCGGGTGCACGGTTCGGGCTTTTGGAGTGTAGACGCAGTACGTCGTCATTTCGCTGAACTGGAAACGACTCTTACGGCCGTTCGTGAATCCTCAGGGAAGGTGTGCTTGCTGATCGATATGCGGGACGCCCCGATTCAACCGGCTGCCACGACGTCATTTATGCGGAACGAACGCAATAATATCTATTGTTTAGCAGATAAAATTGCAATGATATGCGAGAGTGCAAGGCTGGCGTTAGAAGCGCAGCGCGAGGCCAATCTCATGCATTTTGCGGCTTTTGATGCCGTGAAGGCCGCTGAGAATTGGCTGGCGGACACCACGGCCTCATCGGGAGAGTCGTGACAAACTGCTCACGCCGGGCTTAGTTGTTTTTATGGCTCGTACCTCCACACGCCCCCGTAATCGCACAACGTCAAACCGGAGTTGGCCGGCGCGGATATTGCGCTGGCTCATTGCGCTTGTGTGCGCTTTTCTTGTCATCTCCGTCCTACAGGTACTGGTTTACAAGGTCGTCCCTGTCCCAGTGACGCTGACCATGCTGATGGATAGCAACGGAATTATAAAGGACTGGACACCCCTTTCCCGAATTGACCCCGACATGGCGCGCGCTGCGATCGCGGGAGAGGATGCGAAATTCTGCCAGCATCATGGCTTTGACGCCGAAGCCATTGGAGATGCAATGGTGCGTAATGCCCGCGGCGGGCGCATCCGTGGCGGATCGACCATAAGCCAGCAAACCGCCAAGAATGTGTTCCTCTGGCAGGGCGGGGGTTATATCCGTAAGGCGCTTGAGGCATGGTACACCCTGCTGATCGAGATGATCTGGGGCAAGCCCCGGATCATGGAAGTCTACTTGAATGTCGCGGAAACCGGCATCGGCACCTACGGCGTGGAAGCCGGCGCCATGCGCTACTTCAATCACAGCGCGGACAGGCTGACCCCACTTGAAGCTGGCCGGATTGCTGCTGTTCTCCCACTTCCCAAAAAACGTGAGGCAGTGGACCCCAGCGGCTTCACGCGCCGTCATGGCAACGCAATCGCGCGGCGCATTGCGATCGTTCGTCGCGATGAGCTGGATCGCTGTTTGAATTAGAGCCGAGCCAGCATCTATCCCGCCCTACAGAAACAAGAAGGGGGTGCGGACCGCTTTTCTGCCCGCACCCCCAAATTCGTCATTCGTCGAGACGTATTAGAAGCCGATCACGAGCGAACCGATGAACGTGCGCGGTGCGCCCATGTTCGCAAAAATGACATTTGTCTGCGAGGTCGTGCCGCCATCAAACCCGCCGACATAGAGCTTGTCGAAGAGATTGCTGACATTGAGCTGCAGATAGGTCTTGTCATTGAGGCCAAGCGGCTCGAGCGTGATGCGCGCATCCAGATCGACCAGCGTGTAGCCCGGTGCCTTGGCGCCATAGACCGCATAAGGCGTGGCCGTTGCACCCGTGCCATTGATTGCAATGACCGGCAGGTTCTGATCGTTCACATAGCGATGGCCGGTACGCTTGGCCTGAATGCCGAGCTCAACCGGGCCGAGGCTGCCCTGGATGCGGCCACCAAAGGTATAGACCGGCGCACCGGATTCACGCTTGCCCTTGGTCTGGAAGTAGGCAACGTCGCCAGTCGTCGTACAACCAAGCATACCGATCGCAACGTTGGCAGCCGAGCACGACGCGCCCGCATCGATATTGTCCTTGATCTTCGACCTCAGATAAGAACCGAAGACATAGAAGGACAGTTCGTTGATCGGTCGATAGGCAATGCTACCATCGATACCGTACTTCGTCACATCACCCAGATTGCGATAGATCGTCTGGTTGAGATCGCGATCATAAGCGGATGCCAGACGGTTCTTGAACGAGGTATACCAGATGGATGCCTGCGCCTGGATGCGGCCCGAGCGGAAGCGCGCGCCAAGATCGAAATTGTCCGAGGTTTCTGGCGCAGGGTTCGCATTCGGATTTGCGCGATCATAAAAGAAGGATTGATACAGGTTATCCGTGCCGGGAACCTGCATACCCTTCGAGTAGTTACCGAACAGATCGAATGCGCCTGTCGCGTTGAACACGAAGCCTACGTTCGGCAGGATGCGATCATATTTGAACACACGCTGCTGTGGCCCCTGGACTGTCGGCTTTGCCGCCGCATAAGCGGTGTCGTTCGCCGTCTTGCCCTCGCCGCCAAAGCAATCGACATTGCCGCTCGCCGCAGTCGTGAAGCAGTAGTTGTTCAGATCACGCTTGAAGAAAGGCGCACGGATGCCCGCCGTCAGCGTCAGCGTATCGAAAAACTTCCCGCGATATTCACCCGCGAACTGATGCAGGATCGCATAGGACAGCCGATCTCGCTTCTGGAGCGCTACGCCGTTTGCATCGAGAATCGGATCATTGACCGGAAAATATTGCTGCCCGTAGCCATTGATCTTCAGAAACCCGATCTCACCAGTCTGGCGATGACGGGCGTGATCAAGACTATAAGCGAACCGGATCGACTGCGTGCTCGAGATGTCATAGCGAAGCGAGCTGATGACGCCGAAACGATGCGTCTGCGTCTGGCTGGGCGTCAACACGCGGACTGTATCCAGCTTGTCACCGTCACCGTTAAGATCGACACCAGTGTAGTAGGTATTGCCTACAAAGCCGGTGCGTCCAACAAAGCCAGTGACCGAGGACGGCGTCAAGCCTTCGCTGGCGGTACCCGTACCGCCGCCGTTTGCCTTCACATATTGATAGCTTGGATCAACGGTGAGGACGATGCCATCGGCCAGGGTAAACTTGGAGTTGATACGAATATTCCCGGTGTTCGACGGGTTGTAGCGATAGTCAAAGGACGAGCCGCAGCCGCTGATCGCATCTGCCTGGCCAGCAACACCCGCTGGAATGACGCACGGCGCGATCTCATAAAAGCGCTCATCTCGGGTAAGCGGAGTACGATTGCTCGACTCAGGACCAGCTACTCGCACCGCCGAATTTGTGGCGCTCTGCGTCAAATCCGAACGCAGCGGAACCGAGCCAAAAAAGTTGTTACGGTTCTGGTTGTAGTGGCCGGCAACCGAAATGAAGTCGCCATTGCTACCGATCGGTTGATAGATCTTCGCGTTATACTGCTGCTTATCGATCTTACCGGGACCATAAACGGTATCGTTCGTGGCACGGCTGGCAGCGATGAAGGCGCGGGTGCCGAAAGACGTGAACGTACCGGTATCCACCATGCCAAACACACGGAAGAACTTGAAGTCACCGACAGAGCCGATGCCCTTGACGCCGAATTCCTCACCGGGATTACGCGTACGATAGTTGACGGTCGAACCCGTTGCGGCGGCCGTGGGGCTGTCGACGTCGGTCGAGCCGAGATTGACGTTCACCTGCTCGATGAGCTCGGGATCAAGCTGCTGGTTCGAGTAAAGGGCATAACCGCCAGAATCGTTGAGCGGCACGCCATCAAAAGTCTGGCTGATACGGGTGTTGTCAAAGCCGCGGATGTACAGCTTGCCGCCGGCGGAGCCGAACGGATCGTTGTTCTGGAAGGAGACGCCAGGAAGCTGGTTGATCGTATCGTTGATGGTCTGCCCAGGCACCTGGCGCTCGATGAACTCCTGAGTGAGCACAGCCTTTGCCTTGGAGGTATCCGGCGCCACAACGCCACCCACGCTCCTGTCGCCGCCACGGCCTGTCACGATGATTTCCTGATCGAAGTCGATCGACCCCGTCGATTGCGCGAAAGCGGCAGGCGCAATCGCGACGGCCGCCACGGAAGCGGTCAGGATGAAGCGAAAACCAGTCATTGTGAGATATCCCCTAGATTTTGCTCTGGCCCGAAATCATTCACTTGCTCGCGGAATGCCATAGCCCCGTTACCGGTACACAGCGTCCCTTTCGTGCCGCGAGAGCCCCTGAGGCCCCCCTATTGCGTTTTGATGACAAGCAAAATGGTCGGAAGCATCCGCGCTGACTTCCCCTGTCGTTGAACTGCTCCGACCTGCCCCTGGAGGCAGAAATATGCAGGCACGAATGGCGGATTCAGGCGTGTTTCAGACAGGCGAAAAGCATGCGGCATATTTGCAACGCCGCTCAAAAAATGTTGCAGCGCGTCAATCGTTAACCATTTCCGCAGGAAAGCAGACCCGCCCTGCCGATCTCGAACAAAGAATCCGGTCGAGTCGTTCACATCGGGCGTCGATGAACAGCAAAGATGCCGTGCCGATAGCGGCAGGCCCCCTCTCCGCAGGGCTGCCTGCCGCTCCAATTCCTAAACGTGAATGACGCGCCCATAGGCTGCAAGCACGCTTTCATGCATGGCTTCGCTGATGGTGGGGTGCGGGAACACCGTGTTCATGAAATCCTGCTCCACCAGCTCGGCTGTCTTGCCGATGGTGTATCCCTGGATCATTTCGGTCACTTCCGCGCCAATCATATGTGCCCCCAGAAGTTCGCCGGTCTTGGCATCAAATACCGTCTTTACAAAGCCATCCGGCTCGCCGAGCGCGATCGCCTTGCCGTTGCCGATGAAGGGGAACATACCCACTTTCACCTCGTGCCCGGCTTCCTTGGCCTTTGCCTCGGTCAGACCGACACTGGCAATCTGCGGATGGCAATATGTGCAGCCTGGAATATTGCGCGGGTCCATCGCATGCGGGTGTTTCCCAGCAATCGCATCGACCGCGATCACGCCCTCGTGGCTCGCCTTATGCGCCAGCCATGGCGGCGCGGTGATGTCGCCAATCGCGTATAGCCCCTCGACATTGGTGCGGCACGCCGCGTCCGTCTTGAGAAACCCACGCTCATCCACCGCGACGCCCAGTTCCTTGAGCCCGATATCCTCAGTGTTAGGCACGATACCGATGGCAACGATGACATGGCTGTATTCGCCGTTCACCGCCTTGCCATCCTTGCCTGTGATCGACGCTGTGACACCAGACGCGCTGGCGGCGATCTTATCGATCTTCGCGCCCGTCATAATCGTCATGCCCTGCTTCACCAGCGCCTTTTCCAGATGGGCCGAAATATCTTTATCTTCCACGGGAACAACACGGTCCATCATCTCAACGACCGTTACGTCCGCCCCCATATCATTGTAAAAGCTAGCAAATTCGATACCGATTGCGCCCGATCCGATGACGAGCAGTTTGCCCGGCATTTCGGGCGGCGTCATGGCGTGACGATAGGTCCACACGCGCTTGCCATCGGCCGGCAAACCGGGAAGATCACGCGCGTGCGCTCCGGTTGCGAGAATGATGTTTTTGGCGGTCAGATCAGTCACCTTGCCGTCCGAGCCCGTAACGCTCAGCTTACCCGTGCCGGTCAACTTGCCGGTACCCATGTGCACCGCAATCTTGTTCTTCTTCATGAGATGCGTGACGCCGGCATTCAACTGCTTGGCGACACCGCGGGAACGCTTGACCACGGCATCCAGGTCGGCGCTGATTTTCTCCGCCGCAAGACCATAGTCCTTGGCATGGCTCATGAAGTGATAAATCTCAGCCGACCGGAGCAAGGCCTTTGTCGGAATACACCCCCAGTTGAGACAGATGCCGCCAAGCAACTCCCGTTCTACAATCGCCGTTTTGAGGCCGAGTTGCGCCCCCCGGATCGCAGCCACATATCCACCAGGGCCGGAGCCCAGCACGATCAGATCGTAATTTTCAGCCACCCAAACTCTCCATCCACTCCATTGCCCTGCCCGTCCCGCGCAGCCTGCCAATCAGGCGTTCAATCGCGCAGTACCGGATGGGGCCTATGATCCTCGTCTATGGCAACAAACGTGAAACGTGCCTGCGTCACCTTCACGCCTTTCTCCTCATCGCGCTGTCGTCGCCAAGCCTCAGCGTCGATAACCATGGAGGTGCGCCCGACCTTCACCAGCCATGCATAAACTGAAACCTCGTCGCCAATTGCCACGGGACGATGAAACTGCATTCCATCCATAGCGACTGTGACGACCCGGCTACGGGCATGCCGAGAGGCTAGCATCCCACAACCCGAATCCATAAGGCTCATCAGCCAACCGCCGAAAATATCACCATTTGCATTCGCATCTTTAGGCATCGCCACCACGCGAATGACCAATTCTTCTGGTGGAGGGCATCCGTCATTCATCGGCTGAAATCCATCAGAGCAATATCAGTTCACGCGATCAGCCCGAGCGGGGTTTCCACCAGTTCCTTGAACCGCTTCATCAATTCCGCACCGTCAGCGCCATCCACGGCGCGATGATCAAAACTGCCGGTAACCGTCATTACGGTGGCGATGGCGAGTGCACCGTCAACGATATAGGGTCGCTGCTCCCCCGCACCGACAGCAAGGATCATGGCCTGCGGTGGGTTAATGACGGCTTCGAACTGCTTGATGCCCATCATACCCATGTTGGAAATGGAAGCCGTACCGCCCTGATATTCATGCGGCTGGAGCTTCCCCTCCTTGGCCCGTGCGCCAAGATCTCTCATTTCCGTGGAGATAGCCGACACCGATTTGGCGCCCGCATCGGTGATAATCGGCGTAATGAGACCGCTTGCAATGGAAACCGCGACGGAAATATCGGCACGGCTGAATTTCAGGAGCTGATCTCCGGCGAATTGTACATTGCACTTGGGAACCGCGATCAGCGCCTTGGCCAGCGCCTTAATCAACAAATCATTGACCGAGAGCTTGACGCCCTGCCCTGCCAGCGCGGCGTTAAGGTCACCCCGCAACTTCAGCAGCGCATCGAGACGGACGTCGACCGTCAGATAGATATGCGGCACTTGCTGCTTCGACTCGGTAAGGCGACGGGCAATCGTCTTACGCATGTTGGAGAGCTTTTCTACTTCATGCGGGATGCCGAAATCCTGCGCGATGGCCACCGGAGCCGGGGCGAACGTGGCGGCTTTGGCGGTGGTGGCAGGCAAAACCGCAGCAGCGGTCGCTTTTCCAGCGGCCGCGCCATCCAGATCTGCCTTCACGACCCGACCATTTGGACCACTGCCGGACACGCCGGAAAGATCGATATTCGCGTGCGCAGCAAGGCGTCGGGCAAGCGGACTCGCCTTGATGCGTTCACCCGCGGCAGGCGCAGGGGCTGCAACAGCACTCGTCGTCACAGGGGTCGGTGCAGTGGCAGGGCTCTCGGCGTTGGCAACCGGAGGCTTGGCGGCTTCTGCCTTCGGCGCCGCGGTAGCCCCGGCTGGCACAGCCTCACCTTCCTCCACCAGTACGGCTATGACAGTGCCGACTTTCACATTATCCGTGCCTTCTGGAACAATGATCTTGCCGATGACTCCTTCATCGACAGCCTCAAACTCCATCGTAGCCTTGTCCGTCTCGATCTCAGCAAGGAGATCACCGGACGAAACCGTGTCACCCTCCTTCACAAGCCATTTGGAAAGCGTGCCTTCCTCCATCGTGGGGGAGAGAGCGGGCATCTGAATATTGATCGCCATCGGTCGGAGTAAACTTTCCTGGTTTGCGATTGAAGGTTGCCGGCCCATCACCTTGACGCTTTGCCGGGCGTGGTCAAGGCCATCGCTTGCATCGCGCGCTAAATTCTCGCACGCTTCGGTCAGAAACTGGGGGAGCAGTGGGATGCGGACCTATCTGGTTGTCGTCGATGAGACTGCGGAAGCGGAAGCGGCAATGCTGTTTGCCGCGCGCCGTGCGATCAAAACAGGCGGCGGCGTGCACATTCTGGCAATGGTGCCGAAGATGGAATTCGTGCAATGGGGCTCTGTGCAGGCGACGATGGAGGAAGAAGCGCGCGCGCGCGCCGAGGCCCTCGTAACGAGCGCGGCGGGCACGCTAATGGCCGAAGCAGACATTCAGCCGACCATCACGGTCAGAGTCGGCGACTCGGTTTCAGTCGTGCGTAAAACGCTTGCCGAGATCGAGAACATCGCGGCGCTGGTGTTGGCCGCTGCGCCGCGCGGCGCGCCGGGCCCTCTCGTCTCGCATTTTGCCGGGACGGATGCCGGTAAACTCCCCTGCCCGCTCATGATCATTCCAGGCTCCCTCACGCGAGAGGATATCGAGCGGCTGAGCTGAGGACGGCGTCAGCGCCGCTTAACCGACCCACGCTTTGAGGAGGTATGGCGGATATTGGGCGGCCGCCCCTGCCGCCGGACCGGCCGGCTTCCGCGCGGACGATCCCGCATCGGAAGATGACTGGCTCCCTCCACCAACTCAAACCGCAGCGCACCACTCACCGGGTCCGACTCCACAAGGCGCAGTTCCAGCCGGTCACCCTGTGCATAGCGCGTACCGCTTTGCTCGCCCTCCAGCGCCCTTGCCGCCTCATCATAGAAAAAGCGCTCGGCACCGAGGGTCGAGACCGGGACAAGCCCATCACCGCCCAGTTCCTCCACTGTCGCGAAGAAACCAAAGTTCTGCACGCCCGTGATACGGCAGGGCATGAGCTTCCCGACATGCTCGGCGAGGAAAGCCGCCACATAGCGATCTGTCGTCTCGCGTTCCGCCTCCATGGCGCGGCGCTCATACTGGCTGATTCGTTCGCCGATCGGACCAAGGTCCGTCGCATCCTCAGCCGAAAGGCGGGTTTCGCGCGGAATGGATTTGTCGCCGGGCGGTGGCATCTCCAGCCCCATTGCCTCGACCAGCGCACGATGGACAAGCAGATCCGCGTAGCGCCGGATCGGCGACGTGAAATGCGCGTAGCTCCCCAGCGCCAAACCGAAATGACCAAGATTGCGCGGACCATAATATGCCTGCGTCTGTGTTCGTAATATCTGCTCCATGATCTGCGGGCGTGCCGGCGCGTCCTCGGGAATACGCGCAATCAGCGCGTTAAACGTGCCCGGCGTCACCACCTGCCCCAATGCAAAACTCATGTCGAAGGTCGCCAGATAGTCCTTGAGGGCAACGAGCTTCTCCCGCCCCGGCGGCTCATGCAGGCGATACATGACAGGGGCCTTCTTGGCTTCCAGCGCCTTCGCCGCAGCGACGTTAGCCGTCACCATGAAATCTTCGATAAGCCGATGCGCATCCAGCCGCTCACGCAGAGCGATACTGACAATGCGCCCAGCCTCATCCAGCACGACACGCCGCTCAGGCAGATCCAGGTCGAGCGGTCCGCGCGCCGCACGCGCTTTGGCCAGCGCGCACCAGCACGCCCAAAGCGGCCTTAACGCCGCCTCTGTCATCTCATGCTGTTCACGACCGTCTATCGCCGCCTGCGCGCGCTCATACGGAATGTTCGCCACTACCCGGATCAGCGCCCGGGTGAAGCGCCAGCCCACGAGCCGGCCATTCTGGTCAATCACGAGATGACACGCCATTGCCGCCCGGTCCTCGCCCTCGCGCAGCGAGCACATGTCAGACGATAGCGCGTGTGGCAGCATCGGCACGACGCGATCAGGGAAATAGACGCTATTACCGCGCTTACGCGCCTGTCGATCCAGCGCGGACCCCGGCCGAACATAATAGGATACGTCCGCGATGGCGACGATCGCCCGGAATCCTCCGGGATTGCCTTGATCATCATCGGGCGCCGCCCAGACAGCGTCGTCAAAATCCCGCGCATCGACCGGATCGATCGCAACGATTGGCAGGTGGCGCAAATCCTCCCGGGTTTCAGCCTGGAGCGGCAGATCATGAACCTTGCTCGCTTCAGCTTCTGCCTCAGGAGGGAAGGCGTCAGGTATACCATATTTCGCGATCGCGATCAGGCTGAAGCTGCGCGGCAAAAACGGATCACCAAGCACTTCAACCACCCGCGCGGTGATGCGCGGCGCCCGTCCGCTTGCTTCGGCCAGTACCAGATCGCCCGGCCGGCCCTCGCCTGGATCGCTTACCGGCGTCTCGTGACGGATGCGCTTATCCACCGGACGCAGTGACAACCGCCCACGCTCATCCTTTGCCAATACGCCCAGCATATGCTCGGCCGCACCGGCCAACTTCTTCATCGGATGCGCCACGAGCCCCTTCCCGGCGTCTTCCGTACGGGCAAGGATACGATCACCCACGCCGAGCGCGCCACGCTTGCCCCGCTCAATCACGCGCAGACGAGGAACGGGAATGCCATCCGCCTCCCAGCGTTCCGGCACGGCCAGCACCTGCCCGTCCTCTGCCGCAACGACGCGTAGCACCGTGACACGCGGCACACCGCCCATCTTATGAAAGGCCCGGCCGGGACCGATGTCGATAAGCCCTTCGTCGGCCATGTCGCGCAACAGCGCCTTAAGCGCGATCTTCTCCTGCGCTGCCAGACCAAAAGCTTTCGCTATCTCACGCTTGCCCGCTGGCTGGTCTGATGCAGCAATAAAGTCCATGATCTGCTGGCGTGAGGGAAGCACGCCATTGCGCGACTTGAGGGTCCGTTTTTCGGGAGGCATAGCCCATTATAAGCGAGCCAAGGCTCGCTAGGAAAGGAATTGCACGCGGAGACCGAAGCGCGATGAAATCCGCAATCAGAAAAGCCGCGTCAGCATATAGAACAACGCGCCCACAAGCGCTGAAGCCGGGATCGTGATGACCCATGCCGTCACCACGCTCTGGGCAACCCCCCAGCGTACAGCGGAGGCGCGCCGCGCCGTTCCCGCACCGACCACGCAGCCGGTAATGGTATGTGTCGTCGAGACGGGAATTCCAAGCAACGACGCGGCGAACACCATGACCGATCCGCCGGCGGACGCGCTGAATCCCTGATGCTGAGAAAGCTTCGTTATGCGCGACCCCATTGTCTCAATAATCTTCCAGCCGCCTGAAAGCGTGCCAAGCGCGATCGCAATGTAGCAACTAAATGCTACCCAGTGCGGGACGTGGAACTCGCCGGAGAGATATCCGGTAGAGTAAAGCAGCACCGTAATGATCCCCATGGTCTTCTGAGCATCATTCAGGCCATGGCTGAGCGAATAGGTCGCGGAGGAAATGAGGTGCAGACCACGGAAGGTGCGCTCGGCGCCTCGCGCCGTTGCATTACGGAACAGCCAGCTTGTCCCCAACATGATGAGCATTGATAGAATCATGCCAAGGGTCGGCGAGAGCACGATGGCTATCAAAGTCTTGTTCAGGCCAGTCCACTCAATACCTGAAAGGCCGGCATGAGCCGTGCCGGCGCCGACCAGCCCGCCGACGAGCGCGTGGCTGCTTGATGAGGGAATGCCCTTGAGCCACGTTACAACGTTCCAGAACATCGCACCAATCAGCGCACCGAAAACGACCGCTGGCGTTACCAGATCCTTATCGATGATTCCCGCGCCGATCGTCTCGGCAACCTTGTGCAGGCTCGGGAACATGATGCTGAGAAAATAGGCCGCGAAGTTGAAACTGGCCGCAAAAATGACCGCCTGCACGGGACGCAACAGTCGTGTTGCGACCACCGTTGCAATGGAATTGGCTGCATCATGTAGGCCGTTCAGAAAATCAAAGGCCAGCGCAATCAGGATCAGACCAACCAGCAAGGGCAGCGCGAGTTCATGCATGGGGCTCGCCTCCGCTCAGGCGTGATCGATGACGATGCCGTCGATCTCGTTCGCGACATCCTCCATCGCGTCGACGATACGCTCTAGATGCTTGTAAATCTCACGCTTGACGATGAACTGGAGCGTGTCGACGGGTCCGATTTCCTTAAAGGCGCGCTTGATACCACTATCGTGGATCTCATCAGCCTGCCCCTCCATCCTGACCAGGCGTTCAGTCAGTTCGTGCAGGCGGGCACCATTGCGCGCGACATCGCGCAGCAGCGGCATTGCCTCGGCGATAAGTCGCGCGGCTTCGACGATGATTGCAACCATGTCGCGCATCTCGTCGTCAAACTCGTCCACCTCATAGAGGTCGATCGCCGCGACCGCAGAGTTCATTTCATCAACCGCGTCGTCCATCGCGCCAATGAGACTTGTAATCGCTCCACGGTCGAATGGCGTAAGAAAGGTGGTACGGACTGTTGTCAGCACCTGACGAATAATCTCATCGGCATCATGCTCGCGCTCAATCACTTCGCGAATATGTTCGGCGCGCGCTGGAGCCCCGGCGATAAGTCGAGCAAGCGCATCAGATGCCGCGACAATGGTCACGGTATGCGCTTCGAACATCTCGAAGAAGTTGCCCGTTTTGGGCAACAGGCGTTGAAACCAGCCGAACATCGTGTTCACCTTCGATTTGTGCGCCATGGTGGCGAGCATGTTGGTCTGTCGGGTTGCGGTGTGGAACTGCGATGCCGCGAAGGAGCGAATAAGATCGCGCAAATCCGTCTCGTCGACCGCGTCCGCTGCCTCGGCCAGCGAGAACCAGCGACGCTCGCGTTCGCCTTTTTCTTTCCAGTCATCCAGCTCCTGCGTGACGGCAAGCGGAAAAACCTCCACATCCACCATCAGTGAAGCGCCATTCCCCCTGCGCTTGCGATACCGATAGGAGCCAAGCGGGGTTGGGCATATCGGCCCACGTACACCGGCTTCCTCCTCCGCCTCCATTGCCGCAGCATTGTGTGGCAGCGCCCCGCCTGGCGTATTTCCCTTAGGAATGACCCAACGCCCCGTGCCCCTTGAGGTCACGAGCAAAATGCGCACGGGTGCATCAATAGCGTTTCCATCCGTGCGATAAGGCAAGGCGGCAATTTGGCGGATTGGACGTTCTCCGGCTGACATCCCGCTTCGGGATTGCGGGGTGCGATGCCCGATCCGGCGGAATGTTACAATCCTGTGACAGAAACAAGTCCGCCCAAAGTTGAACCATTCATACAGAAGAGGCGCCCCAATTACTCAGGGCGCCTCCTCAATCTCATGCCGGGTCGCCCCGGAGCATTTTGGACGGTAGTTTACTGCTTGATCGTCACCTCGACACGACGCGCGCTCGCCTTATCCGTGTTGGCGATCGTCGTCTCCGCAGGCTTCTCCAGCACCACCGCATCCGCCGAGATGCCCAGCTTCTGGAGCGCCGCCCCAACATTCCGGGCACGATTTTTGGACAGTTCAGCGTTCAGCGCCGCATTTCCGGTCGGGTCGTTAAAGCCGGAGACCGAAAGCTTGGCACCCGGATGTGACTCGACATAGGCTTTCACCTCGGCAGCCTTCGCGGCGAATTCACTCGCGACGACGGCCTTACCCGAGTCAAAGTAAACGTTGAGCGCCGGAAGACCATTGCGAACCTCTGCTACAACCGCAGACCCCACAGGCACCGGCGGAAGTGCCGCAGCGGCATTAACAGCGACGTTGCCCGCATCATTGGCAAGCGCGCCAGCAGCGTTGGCAATGTTCGCGGCCTCTACGCTCGTGTTGATTGCGACATTATCCGCAACCACCGCCACCGGCTCTGTCTTGCAGGACCGCAGGAGGAAGAATAGCGCGAGAAGCGCAAGCGCGAGAAGCAGCCACGGCCACCATCTGAAACCCGATGATCCAGCGCCTGCATCCGCATATGATGCTCCGCCTCCGCCGTAGCCGGGAGATGAGGCATCCGCGCGATCGCCGCCCGCCAGACCAGCGAGCGCTGCAGCGCCTGCCGCCCCGGCAGCACCCACCGCACCGGTCACCGTGTCGGTAGCGCGATGCGCAGCGGAAGCAGCGGCATCACCCACGTCGGAAGCGATCGCCTGCACCTTATCGACCGCGGCACTTGCCGTATCACCAGCGGCGCTCGCGCCGGCGGCGGCAACTCCCGCTATACCTGCCACTCCGGCGGCAACGGCCGCACCGGCATTTCCAGTATCCGTATCAGGCTCTGATGTCGCAACCTTGCTTCCGGCCGAACCGCCGAACAGGTGATGCATCCCAAAATGCTCGGAAAGCAGATAATAAACCGTCACGCGGTTTTTATTCCGCACGCCCTTCAACGTCTCGCCTACCTTCGCGATCGCTGCATTCAACACATCATCGGAATCGGTAAGGGCAAGCTTCTTTTTGAGGAAGTTATTCCGAACCCGGTCAAGCTCTGTCTGATCACTGTACGAGACCAGCGAGGAATCGCGATTACGAAGCGCGATTCCGCAATAGCGGACGATCCCGGCAACGACGGTTTCGTCGCAATCCGGGACATATTTCTTGACGTCCAAAAGCCACTCTTCAGCCATGTAAAACCTCCTCTTCGACCTGAGATTTGCCGGGCACACCGGCCACGCAGGCGAGACGTTCACCACAGACTACACGCCGCTTGCGTGGTCTTGGGACTCGGCGGAGTCTAGATTAACCCTTTCGCACTCGCAATCGAACACAACCGCCGATTTGACGGTTAGTTGGAACACCAGTCGAATTGATCGCAATCAGTAGGCGCGGCCCACGATTACGCGCTCTACCGCGGGCTCTCCGGTAAAGATGCACACGCCAGTGGCTGGCGCTGCGTCGAGCGGCACGTTCCGCAGTGTCAGCTTCTCGCTCTTTAGCCATTGCTCAACAGTATCGAGGATCGCTCCTGTCGGCCTTGCCCACTCCACCTCGACCCAGCCCGGCTTCTCGTCAGAAAAGGCAGCGGCAAGCGCTGCCTTGTCGTGCACATCCCGGCGGATATTTCCGTCGAAAAAAGCCTTAGCCGCGCCATGCAGCGAAGCCTGATAATCGTGCAGCATATCCGGGATGCCCGCGACAAATGCATCGCGCGAAAGCACCACGCTCGCAAGCTTGCCAGCTTCATTATAGAGCCTGTCTCGGCGCAGGACGGAGACATTGCCACCAGCCACATCACGCCCGCCCACTTCCAGAATAACGGGCGCACCTTTCTTCACCCAGCCCCAGCGCTTCGTCGCCGCCTTGACCGGCTTTTTGTCGAGATGCACGCGAACCGGCTCACGGAACACATCGATCGCGCTGACGGCCCGCGCGATATCCTCACAATAAGCAAGGACTTCCGCATCCTCGTCCGTATCACGCAGCATCGGCACGATGACGACCTGATGCGGCGCAATCATCGGCGGGCAGCGCAGCCCGTCATCATCGCCATGCACCATTATGACACCGCCGATCATTCGGGTCGACGTCCCCCAGCTGGTGGTGTGGCAAAGCGCCTGCTGTCCATCCTGATTCTGGTAGTGGATGCCAGCGGCCTCCGCGAACCCTGTGCCAAGATAGTGCGACGTGCCGGCCTGAAGCGCCTTACCATCCTGCATCATCGCCTCGATCGAATAAGTGGCGACGGCACCCGGGAAACGTTCATTTTCCGGCTTTTCGCCAGCAACTACCGGCAGCGCCAGCTCCGTTTCGGCAAAATCCCGGTACATCTCCAGCGCGCGCATGGTCTCTATGCGGGCGTCCGCCTCATCCGCATGCGCCGTGTGCCCCTCCTGCCAGAGGAACTCGCTCGTCCGCAAGAACATGCGGGTACGCATTTCCCAGCGCACGACATTTGCCCACTGGTTGGTAAGCAACGGCAAGTCACGCCAGCTCTGCACCCAGCGCGCCATCGCCTTGCCGATCACGGTCTCCGAGGTGGGCCGCACGACCAGCGGCTCTTCCAGTTTCGATTCCGGATCCGGCTGAAGCTTGCCATCGGTCGTCTTCAGGCGATGATGCGTAACCACCGCCATTTCCTTTGCGAAGCCATCCACATGATCGGCTTCTTCCGCAAAGAAAGACAAGGGAATGAATAGCGGGAAATAGCAGTTCTCGGCCCCTGACGCCTTGATCCGCCTGTCCATACACTTCTGGATTCGTTCCCAGATGCCATAGCCCCACGGCCGGATGACCATGCAGCCACGCACGCCGCTCTCTTCTGCGAGGTCTCCCTCGTTAATGACCGCTTGATACCACGCGGCAAAGTCTTTCGCGCGCGTAACGGGCAGAGCATGTTTAATTGCAGGGTTGCTCATCAGGGCTATCTAACACCGGAAAAGAATTGAAGAATCTCAGACCACCTTTGCCCATCCGCATGATGCGACAAAAGCGCGTCAACACGCACAGCACGACCAATCGAAATAATTGGCAGGATGACTGATTAGCCGCCCAGCTTGTCAATCTTGGCGTTGAGCGCCGCGAGCTGAGCCTTCAGCTCCGCCACTTCGTCTGCACTCGAATCCACCTTTGCCTCGGCTGTAGGGGAACCCGGGTTCACACCACTTGAAAATGCTGTGGCCGCGGCGCTCAACATCTCCATGTTGCGCTTCGCCATCTCTGCGAAAGGGCCACCGGCAAAAGCGCCCTGCATGGCCTGCTGAAACTGCTGCTGGTTTTTGCGGAAGGCATCCATGCTCGCTTCAAGATATTGCGGCACCATAGACTGCATGGAATCGCCGTAGAGCGAAATGAGCTGACGCAGGAAGCTCACCGGCAGCAGATTCTCGCCGCGCTGCTCCTCTTCCATGATGATCTGGGTGAGCACGCTATGCGTGATATCTTCGCCGCTTCTCGCATCGACAACGACAAAATCGCGACCTTCACGCGTCATCTGGGAGAGAAGGTCGAGCGTGATGTAGCTGGATGTCTGGGTATCATAGAGACGCCGGTTGGCATATTTTTTGATAACGATGGGATCTGACTCGTTTCCCACTTTGGATTTCGCCATGATTCTGCCTCCGCCCCCTGTTTCCGCTAATATAGCACCAGAGCTTGCCGCAGCGCAACATGGCCCACGCCCCCTTCCCCTCTTCCTTTCGATGCTGTGGCAGGAAACCAAGGACGATACGAAATTGCGTGAGGAAGCGCTGACCGGGCTGAAGCGCTACCAGCAGGCGCGCCGGCCCATCTCGCCGCCTCGCCGGGAAATCGCGCGCGTGGGCCGCGTCACACTGCTCGCACCCGAAGGATTATCGACCTTACCGTCGCCCCATTCACCTACCCGTATCATTCTGATCCCGTCGCTTATCAACCCGCCTGATGTCCTCGACATTAGCGAAGCTCGCTCGTTGCTGCGCCATTTGTCGCGCAGCGGCCATGATACAGCGCTGGTCGACTGGGGCGAGCCAGACGCCAAAGAGCAAGATTTTGGCCTTGCCGATCATGTCGAGCGGCTACTCATTCCCTTGATCGAGCAGTGCGATGTTCCGGTGATTTTATTAGGCTATTGCCTCGGCGGCACGCTGGCAATCGCTGCGGCCGCGCTGCTCACCGCGTCAGGACGCCCCCCTGTCGCGGTCGCCACGATTGCCGCTCCATGGCATTTCAGCGCCTATGACGATAATTTTCGTACCTCGACGATGCAGATATGGGAAAACGCGCGCGCGACCTGCGAAATACTCCGCCTCGTTCCCATGGAAGTGCTGCAAACCGGCTTTTGGTCGCTCGACCCCGCTCGCACCATCGCCAAGTATGCGGCCTTCGCCCGGATGGAAGAGGGCACGGCACCCTTTAACGCCTTCATTACACTCGAGGATTGGGCAAACGCCGGCGCACCGCTCAGTTTTGGCGCGGGACGCGACATCATGGAACTATGCTATCAAACGGATGCCCCTGGCCAAGGCTGCTGGAACATTCGTGGTGTGTCAATCGACCCCACAGCCTTGAACATTCCTACACTTGCTGTCGCATCGACCACTGATCGCATCGTGCCCGCCGCCGCCGCCCCACCGGCCCGTGAGCGGATCAATCTCAATCTTGGTCATGTCGGCATGATGGTCGGTAGTCGAGCGGAAGACAGGCTGTTTCAACCGTTGGACGCCTGGATCAAGCACGTCCTTATGGATGGAGCACCGTCGTAAAGGCATGATCGCTTGCGCTGACCCGCACATTCGCTAGGGAAAAATCGGGAATCTTGATCGACGAGATCCTGACCGCGCCTGCGGCCGAATGCACGGGAGACAACGCCATGACCGATATCGTCATCACCGCCGCCAAGCGCACAGCTGTCGGCAGCTTTCTGGGCGCCTACGCAACCGTAGCCGCACATGAGTTGGGCCGCATCGCAATCGAAGCAGCGCTCACGCAAAGCGGCGTTGCCGCTGCTGATGTCGATGAGGTAATCTTCGGCCAGGTGCTAACCGCTGCGCAGGGTCAGAACCCTGCCCGTCAGGCTGCGATCGCCGCGGGTATTCCAGACAGCCGTACAGCGCTCACCATCAATCAGGTCTGCGGATCGGGTTTGCGCTCAGTTGCTCTCGCTGCACAGGCCATCCGCAATGGCGATGCTTCCATCGTCATCGCTGGCGGTCAGGAGAGCATGTCACTTTCACCCCACGCGCAAGCGCTGCGTGCGGGAACAAAGATGGGCAGCACCAGCTTGATTGACACGATGGTGCATGATGGCCTCACCGACGCATTCAATGGCTACCATATGGGCATCACCGCCGAGAATGTCGCCGAAAAGTACCAGCTGTCCCGCGAGGCGCAGGATGCTTTCGCGGTCGCCAGCCAGAACAAGGCGGAGGCTGCCCGCGCGGCAGGTCGTTTCAAGGACGAAATCGCGCCGGTCGTCATCAAGACCCGCAAGGGTGACGTTGTCGTCGATCAGGATGAATATATTCGCGCGGGAGCAACGCTGGACGCGATGGCCAGTCTCAAACCCGCTTTCCGCAAGGACGGTAGTGTCACGGCGGGCAATGCCAGCGGCATTAATGACGGCGCGGCGGCTCTGGTGTTGATGAGCGCGGACGAGGCCAAAAGACGTGGCGCCACCGTATTGGGACGCGTTGCAAGCTGGGCAACGCGCGGTGTCGATCCCGCGATCATGGGCATTGGTCCTGTGCCCGCCACGCGCGCGGCGCTGGAGCAAGCAGGCTGGTCCGTCGGCGACCTTGATCTCATCGAGGCGAACGAGGCTTTTGCCGCACAGGCCCTTGCTGTCGCGCAGGATCTCGGGCTCGACATGAGCAAGGTCAATGTGAATGGCGGCGCCATCGCTATTGGCCACCCCATTGGCGCGTCCGGTGCGCGCATTCTCACGACCCTGCTCTATGAGATGGGCAAGCGTGACGCCAAGAAGGGCCTTGCGACGCTGTGCATCGGGGGCGGCATGGGTATCGCCATGTGCATTGAGCGGTAACCAACTGATCTGATCATTTCGCCGGGCGCACCAATCGTGCGACCCGGCGTCAGACCATCGAAGGCGTTGCCCTTGCTCTGCCAGCATTCTGCCTTCGCAACATCTGACGAGGCCGATTTACCGCCCCTGCAGACAGGCTCGCCACTGCGATGCCAATGGCAGCACATGAAATTAAGCGTTTTAGCCCTCAGGTGACGAGGTCAATCCGCGCTCCAGTCAAAACAAACATGACTGATTGATGGCTGCCCCATCGTCACGGCCAGCGCTCTTCATTCATAACTGTGCATAGAAATGTGAATTGGCGCGCCCGGAACGATTCGAACGTCCGACCCTCAGATTCGTAGTCTAAGGAATACCGTACTCTGGAATTTCCCAGAATTGGATTTCTCCTAGCAATTGCTGAGTTTTGAAGCTATCCCGTTTCCTGCAATTATCAGCGGTTTCCATTAATGTGATTGCTGAGTGATTGCTGAGAGCCTCTGGAAACGGACCTTAAGACCCTTGCCTAATGCATTCATCTCAAAGCGCACCGTTGACGGATTGAAGGCCTCTGCCGGTCCAATTTTTCTGTGGGACGACGGACGTGGGTCTACCAAAGGGTTCGGCGTCAAGGTTCTCCCATCCGGGAAGAAGGTCTATATTTTCCAGTATCGGGTTTCAGGGCGCGGCACGCCAAAGCGATACACAATCGGCGCGCATGGCGCATGGACACCCGAACAGGCGAGAACGCGGGCGGAAGAACTGGCGCGCATGGTGGGCGCGGGCGTGGACCCATCTGAAGCTGAGCGTGAAGCCCTCCGGCAGCGACTTGAGCTTGCCGAGCATCTTAAGTCCGAGAAGTTCAAGGCGGAACGCGATACGCTGCAAGCTCGCAGCAGCCTTTTTCTGGAGCACATGCAGGCTGAATCACCAGCGTCGTACACCTTCTATGAAAGCACCCTCAGGTTACATATTTTGCCGAGAATGGGCTCGCTTCGTCCGGCAGCTATCACGGTAGACGACATCGACGATGTTCTTGCATTGGTCGACCGGTCGCAAGCTGCGCTACGTCGGAATGTCTGGGCTGTGCTCCGGCGCTATCTGAACTGGCTGGGCCACCCTCCCCCGCATTACGAGCGGGCGCCAAGGGTCGCGGCTGCACGTGACCGCGTGCTGACCGACGAGGAACTGCGGCTCGTCTGGAAGGCTGGGGATGCTCTCAACGATCCTTTCCCCACCTTCTATCGGATGCTGTTGCTCACCGGCCAGCGCAGAGAAGAGGTTGCCGGCCTCGAATGGTCCGAGCTGGATCGGCCAGCAGCATTGTGGACGCTTCCTGCCAGCCGCGCCAAGAATGCCTCGGTGCATCTTGTCCCCCTGCCCGCTCAGGCGGTCGCGCTGCTCGACAAGCATGCTGGCAAAACGGATTGGCCACGATCAGGCCTCATTTTTAGCACGACAGGCAAAACGTCGATCTCCGGTTTCAGCAAGGCAAAGGCAGCGCTGGACGCGGCCATGACCGTCCTTTTGAACAAGGACCGGGACGAGAATGACGAACCGCTCGTGATCGCTCCCTGGCGTGTGCACGATATCCGCCGCACTGTCGCCACCGGTCTGCAACGGCTGGGAACACGGTTTGAGGTGACGGAGAGCGTGCTCAATCACCTTTCCGGACGCAGCAAGAGTGGCGTCGCTGCGGTCTATCAGCGGCACGACTGGATTGACGAGAAGCGCACGGCGCTGCGTGCATGGGCAGCCGACGTCGAACGTGCGGTTGCCGGTAAACCTCGAACTTCAATCGGAGACAATGTGGTCGCGTTGGCGACCGCCCGCAGCTCGTCGGGATGATCCCGAGAGAACGGGAGTGGCTGGAGATTCCGCCTCCAGCCACTCCCTTACCAACACCGAGAAAGGACCTCGATATGGTTACACAACGCATAAACGTTTCAGCGCCCGGAGTCTCGCGCGCGAACAACATTCCGGTTCAACCCATTTCGATTAGCCACATTCTGTCCCGGTTCGACCGGACGCAACTTGAGGGCTTTGTTGCCATCGCCATCGACCTGATGGACCTCGCAGATGGCGATGCCGACATAGAGGCGAACGGCGACGAGCTGGACGGCACGGCCGGAGAAGATGACTTCTACCCGCATAGCAACTGGCGCGGTGAACCCGGCTGCCCGATCAGCGATCCAGACAAAGGCGTGGACGACGAGCCGCACGGCGACCGAGAGTGGGAGCCTTATGGGCACGAGTTTTCTGAACCTGAAGTGCGCGTGATGCAGCGTACCCGTATCCGCAAAACTCGGTGCCACCCGCAATATCGGCAGTATCGTGGCTGGAGCGATGGAGCGATGAAGACGGAGGTGGTCAAGTACCATCTGCGCGCATTCCCTTCCGTTCCATCCCGGCGCCAGTTGCTCACTCGCAAACGCGGCATGCCAAAGAGGCCACGAGCATGAGCATGGCAGCCAGCGCAATTGAGCGTCCACCGCTCAATGTCCAGCCGGTCCAATTCATGCTGGCTGGCGATGACGCTCATGATAAACATATGGCGTATCGAGGGATAATCGGAAAAATCGTCGGCGTGTATCTGCCTGACGGAGCGAACGCCTCTGGACGCTAAGCATAGGTACGATAATCAAGATATGCCGCCTCGCGGCATGGAGGGCTAGTCCGGCCAGACGAAAAGCGCGTTACCTCACGCGCCTGCCCTCCAATTTCCAATGAGGAGCCCCGGAGGTAGGGCAATGGATCTATCGCTTGATGATGCAGCACAACACATCGCCAAAGTGAAGGAACGCCCCCTGAGCACTGCTCGGCGCTGGTTAATAGGAGCGCTCGCCAGTGGAGACGCGCTGATCTGGGCAAAGAATTTTGATTTCTATCTGCAACCAAAAGACAGAGAGCCCCTCTTGATCGAGAGTAGTGTTCCCGCCCCGATTCCAGCTTCATTCTGGAAGTCTGGGCACATGCAACACGGCCTGTGGCCCAAAGATGGCAGATGGCCAGGAGGCGACCGCGCAAATTGGGAGGCCGGGCATTTCCGTTCAAGTGGATACAAGTCGATGGCTGTATTGGCGCATGAATGGCCTGATTTAGAAACGGAAGCTGGCTACCTGTCTGGCCGGAGCCTCGTCTTTGAAATTACCGTAGCGGAGCCGACAGTTGATCACGTCACTCTGGATGCAATTGTAAACCAAACTAACCTGCAATCTAGAGCACGACGCTTGAACGAAGGCGCCGGGCGCCCCAGCAGAGTACGCTCGAAAGATGTTGAGCTTATGAAAGCCCGGTTGGTTTTACAGATGCTTTCGGGAGACGAGCTATTTCACATTGTTTCTGTTCCCGGATTTGCCAGACATTTAGTTCGGCAACAGGCAGGAGGTAATATCCCTGAAGATGCGATACGATCGTTTGCTGCATACCTGATAGACGCCGCCAACACTCAGATTTCTCAATCAATTCTTTGCGCTCCGATCGATTAAACCCGAAATCGAAACTGAAAAAATGACCTGAAATTTGTCATTCTGAAATCCGACAATTGGCGGTTTGATCGGAAAAGACACGCCTGCCTACCTGCTGCATTTTCCTTCCGTGCCCAATCAATACACGGAGGCCCCAGCAATGCTCATCGATGTCGGAACACTGGCCGCACGTTGGTCGGTTTCAAAAAGTCACCTGAACAAACTCCGCCTGTCTGGCGATGGCCCTCCATTCGTTAAGATCGGCGCGGCAGTGCGCTACGATCTCGACACCGCTGAAAAGTGGCTCGCAACAAGGAGGCGCGCCAGCACGAGCGAGGCGGCCTGACATGGCGCTCGAACCAGCAATCAATCTTTCGGTTCAGCCTCTCCCGCTGCGCTTTGGCGGTGCCACATGAACGTGGTGCGCATCGATGCGGAACCGCGCGTCATCGTCGAGCCTGCCCGCTTGGGCGGATTTGCCGTGTCTCTCAAGCCGTTCTTCAGCGCGCCCGATCTTGAGCGGATCTATCGCCTTGCATGGGAAGCTCTCGAATATGCCGAAATGCTGAACCTTGAGTTCGGCTGGACCGTCATCGACCGGACGGAGGTGCATCATGGGTGATCCTCAGATGGTGACACCGGAGGCGGCTGAGTTTCTGACGATTATGTTGGAGGAAATCCGGCTCCCGGATGATTGGGACGTGACTGGCTTCTGGCTAGAGTCCGCTCAGCAACTTGCCCAATTTCTTGCGGATCACCGCGACAAGGTTTCGCTCCCGGATGCGGCGATGCTGACTGGTATCGGTGGCATGCTGGTCGTCATGGCACGGCGGGAGGTTGAAGCATCCGCCGCTGCCGGCGCCTTTCTGCGTGGCGGGGAGATGCGTCGTGACTGATCGGGCCATCTACATTTGAGGTGGTGCCGTTTTTCTGGACAGGGTGATAAGCTCAGCCTGACCTGAGGAATGGACTGGAATGAAGACGACGAGAAAGCGCTACAGCGCGGAGTTCAAGGCGAAGGTTGCGATGGAGGCGATCCGGGGCGATCTGACGCTGGCTGAATTGGCGGCCAAGCATGGTGTGCACCACACGATGATCGGCGCGTGGAAGCGG
>JAMHVU010000240.1:0-4800 GCA_035911355.1 Sphingobium sp. | reverse complement strand
GCGCCCCGGTAGCCGATCTTGCGGCAGGCCTCGGCGCAGCGTTCGCCGATGCGCAGGATGTGGCGGCGCTCGATGCCCGGTGCGGGGGCTTCCTCGATGACCTTCTGGTGACGGCGCTGCATGGAGCAGTCGCGCTCACCCAGGTGGATGGCGTTGCCATGCTGGTCGGCGAGGATCTGGATTTCCACGTGACGCGGGTTTTCCAGAAATTTTTCCATGTACACCGTTGGGTTGCCGAAGAATGCACCGGCTTCGGAACGGGTGGTGCTGACGGCGTTGAGCAGCGCGGCTTCGGTGTGCACGACGCGCATGCCGCGACCGCCACCGCCACCGGCGGCCTTGATGATTATCGGGTAGCCAATGGCGCGGGCGATCTTGATGATCTCTTTCGGGTCGTCGGGCAGAGCGCCCTCGGAGCCCGGCACGCAGGGCACGCCGGCGGCCTTCATGGCGTCTTTGGCGGAAACCTTGTCGCCCATCAAGCGGATGGTTTCGGCGCGCGGGCCGATGAAAACGAAGCCGGATTGCTCGACGCGTTCGGCGAAGTCGGCGTTTTCGGAGAGGAAGCCGTAGCCGGGGTGGATGGCCTCGGCGTCGGTGACCTCGGCGGCGGAAATGAGCGCCGGGATGTTGAGGTAGCTCAGCGTTGAAGAGGCGGGGCCGATGCAGACCGACTCGTCGGCCAGCTTGACGTACTTGGCCTCGGCATCGGGCTGGGAATGGACCGCGACGGTCTTGATGCCCAGCTCGCGGCAGGCGCGCAGCACCCGGAGGGCGATTTCGCCCCGGTTGTCGATGAGGATCATTTCGAACATGGCCATGGTTCAGCCGATGATGAACAGGGGTTCGCCGAATTCCACGGGTTCGCCGTTCTCCAGCAGGATGGCCTTGACCGTGCCGGCAGCGTCGGACTCGATCTCGTTCATGAGTTTCATGGCTTCGATGATGCACAGCACTTCGCCCACGGCGACGGTCTGGCCGATTTCGACGAGCGGCTTGGCGCCGGGGGCGCTGGCGCGGTAGAAGGTGCCGACCATCGGTGACTTGACCTCATGGCCGTCCGGCTGGGCCGGTTCGGCGGGGGCTGCGGCAACGGCCGGTGCCGCGGCGGGGGCCGGGGCGGCGGCGGGCGCTTGAGTCATGTAGCTGATCGGTGCGGGGCCGGTAGAGTGCTTGGCGATGCGGACTTTCTCCTCGCCTTCAGTGACTTCCAGCTCGGAAATGCCGGATTCCTGGACCAGGTCGATCAATTTCTTGAGCTTGCGAAGATCCATAGTGTTCCCCTTGATGTTGATGGCGTCGTGCCGGAGGGCGGGCCGCCTGATGTCTGTTTTAGCCGCGCGCGGCGCGGAAACGGGAGAGAACGAATTCGGGGGCGAACGGACTGATCTGGCAGTGGCCGCCCCGGACGCCCGTGCCGGCAGGCTTGCCGGAATGCATGGCTCCGGGGCCGCGCAGAACAGGCAGGCGGTGCTGCGGCTGGTCTGTGGCGTTGGCTTCCCGGATGCGGGTTGTGTGCGTCATGAATGCAAGTTTGCCGTAATTCGACGCAAGTTGTCCACCGCGGGGGTGCGGTGGAGGGGGCTCAGGAGCGGGTCAGCTCTGCGAGTTTGCGGTCAAGTTCCTCTTCGGACAGCATGCCGAGTTTTACGACGCTGATCATGCCGGTTTTGTCGACGATCACGGTAAAAGGCAGGGCCTGGGAGGTATTGCCCAGTGCTTCGGTCAGCTCGATGGCCGACATGGGGGTGATCAACAGGGGATAGCTCACCGGGTACTTGGCCTGATAGGCGCGCACGTTGGTTTCGGTGTCGATGCTGAGGCCGAAGAACTGCACGCCCTTGTCCTGGTACTTGGTGCTCATCGCCGAAAGGGCGGGCATTTCCTTGCGGCAGGGGGGGCACCACGTTGCCCAGAAGTTGAGCACCAGCACCTTGCCTTTTGCATCGGCGAGCGGGCGCTTGCTGCTGGTGCTGTCGGGGAATTCCAGGTTCAGCAGCTTTTCGAGGGCCGGGCTCCGGGCCGGCGGCACACTGACCAGCTCGCTCTGGCGGGCGGTGAGCAGCCCGGCCGCGGCGGCGACAAGGGCAACGACGACGACGAGTACGGTGAGGGTACGGTTCATGGGGGCGAGTCGGCGGCGGCCGCGGTTTCTTTGATGAGGGCTTCGACGGCGGCGAGGCGGGCGCGTTCCATCTGGCGGGTGCCGTGCGGGCCGCGACGGGTCAGGCGTTCGATGTCCGGCGAATAGATGCGCAGTTTGACGGGAATGTCGTCCCAGTCGAAGACGAGAATGGCTTCGGGTGCGTCCGGCTGGTTGCGGCGCGGCTCCCGGTGTTCGTAGGTAACGCTGTTGTTGAGGAAGAAGATTTCGACCTCTTTTGCGCTTTCGGGAAAGAGGTCGATCTCGATTTCCGAGTAACGCCCGGCGGTGCCGTCAAGCACGGCGCCGGTGAGATAGGGGCGAAACGGCTGGAGTTCGCGCATGATCTCGACGGCAGCGAGGCGCATGACCATCTGGCGTTCGAGGTGTTCTTCGTCCTGGAAAACCGACAGATAGGTGCGGACTTCGGCTTCGATCTCGGCGTTGTTCGGGAGCTCGTCCGCATTGACCGCGCCGAGCTGGCGAGCGGCTTTGCGCTTGGCGAAACCGTAATCGGAGATGCCGTCTTCGGCGATCATGCGGGCCGCCAGGGCGGCGATCTCGCGGCGCAGGTTGCTGCTGTGCGGAACGGCATGACGCGGCATGGAGGGTTGGAGCTTCGCGTTCGATTAGAATGCCGACCATTCTACACACGACTGTTGCGGCGCTGTTTCTGCCGCCTCTGGACTTCATGCACATTCATATTCTTGGTATTTGCGGCACTTTCATGGGTGGCGTGGCGCTGCTGGCGCGGGCTGCCGGCCACAAGGTGACGGGCTGCGACGCAAACGTTTATCCGCCGATGAGCACCCAGCTCGAGGAGCAGGGTATCGGCCTCGTCGAAGGCTACGGCGTCCAGCAACTGGATCTCAAGCCGGATGTGTTTGTCGTCGGCAATGCGATCTCCCGCGGCAATCCCTTGCTAGAGGAAATCCTCGACAAGGGCCTGCCCTATGTTTCCGGCCCCCAGTGGCTGGCCGAGAACGTGCTGCAGGGGCGCTGGGTGCTGGCCGTTGCGGGCACCCATGGCAAGACGACCACCACCTCCTTGCTGGCGTGGATTCTGGAAGATGCCGGCCTGATGCCGGGTTTCCTGGTGGGCGGCGTGCCGAAGAACTTCGGCGTGTCGGCGCGGCTGGGCGGGACGCCTTTCTTTGTGATCGAGGCGGATGAGTACGACACGGCGTTTTGCGACAAGCGTTCTAAATTTGTGCATTACCGCCCGCGCACGGCAATTCTGAACAATCTGGAATTCGATCACGCCGACATCTTCGCCGATCTGCCGGCGATCGAGACGCAGTTTCACCATCTTGTGCGCATCGTGCCGAGATCCGGGCGGATCATCGCCAACGGGGCCGAGACGTCGCTGCAGCGTGTTGTCGAGCGCGGGTGCTGGTCCGAGCTGGAATGGTTCAACGATGCGGCCGGCTGGTCGATCGCCGAGGGGGCGTTTGAGGACGAAGTGGTGGTGCGCCACCAGGGCAAGGAAATCGGCCGCAAGCGTCTGCCATTGTCGGGTACGCACAATCGGGCCAACGCGCTGGCGGCCATTGCCGCGGCGCGCCACGTGGGGGTGACGCCCGAGGTGGCGCTGGATGCGCTGACCCGCTTCGAGGGCGTAAAGCGCCGTCTCGAGCTGCGCGGTACGGTGCGCGGGGTGGCGGTGTATGACGATTTCGCCCATCACCCGACGGCGATCACGCTGACCGTCGAGGGCATGCGTCGGCAGGTGGGCGATGCGCGGATCCTGGCGGTGCTGGAGCCGCGCTCCAACACGATGAAGCTGGGCGTGATGAAGGACCAGCTGCCGGCCAGCCTGACGCAGGCCGACAAGGTGTTCTGCTACGCCGCCAACCTGGGCTGGGATGCCCGCGGGGCGCTGGAGCCGATTGCTGCCAAGACGGTGGTCGATGACGACCTGGATAAGTTGGTGGCGGCGATTGTTGCCGAAGCGCGTGAGGGCGACCGCATCCTGGTGATGAGTAACGGTGGCTTTGGCGGCATTCACGGCAAGTTGCTGACTGCACTGGCAGGCTAGGCCCGCCATGGAGGCGATTGTGCGGGTGGCGTCCGAAGCGGATGCAGCCGGGATTGCCGCGTTGGTCAATCGCGCCTACCGGCCGGCTCCGGCGCAGGGCGGCTGGACTCATGAGTCCGGCCTGGTGTCGGGGGCGCGGACGTCGGAGGCGATGGTCCGGTCGTTTTTTGGGCCGGATTCCGACGTGCTGGTCTTGTGCCGGGGTGCGGAGATTGTTGCCTGCGTGCATGTGCAGGGTGGCGAATCTGCAGCCTGTATCGGAATGCTCGCCACAGAGCCGGCCGCGCAGGCGACGGGGCTCGGCAAACGGATGCTCGCGTGTGCCGAGCAGCATGCGGTGGCGCATCGTGGCGCAACGGCGTTCAGGATGTCGGTGCTGTCGGCCCGTACGGAACTGCTGGCTTTTTACGAGCGGCGCGGCTATGCGCGCACGGGCGTTCGCGAGGCTTTTCCGCTGGCGGCCGGTGCCGGCCAGCCGTGTGTCGCGGGTCTGGAGCTGGATATTTTGGTCAAGATGCCCGGCGTTTAGCGAACCACCTGGAAGCGCCGCGGGAAGCCCGCCGCCGGAAAACGGCCGCGGGCTTCGCTGCGTGTGAACACCCGTGACGCGGCCGCCAGC
>JAMHVU010000239.1:0-1326 GCA_035911355.1 Sphingobium sp. | reverse complement strand
GCGCATCTCCTTCACGATGGCGCCCCTCTCGTCGACGATGCAGATCGCCGTCTCTTCCAGAGACACGTCCATCCCGGCATAGTACTTCATGGCTGCTCCTTCTCGATGCTTGTGGCCGTCACCACGGACCACGTTCCATCATCCTGCTGGGAGCAGCCACCACGCCGGTGACGGGCGAGACCCCAATCACCCCATCTGTCCGAGAAGGTCTGGGTGACGGTTGAATGACCGCCGCCGGCCTGATTCACCGTTGTTTCTGGCAAGAGACGACGGAGGATTGGATGGCGTGGACAGCGGCCACCCGCGATGACTATGTGCGCCTGGGCGGGGCGTATGCAAGCGACGTGACGGACCGGGAATGGACGCTGATCGCGCCGCATTTCCCCGCGGCGCGGCCGGGCGGGCGCCCGCGTTCGGTGTGCCCGAGGCGGGTGGTGAACGCGGTGTTCCACCTGCTTCAGGCTGGATGCCAGTGGCGGATGTCGCCGCGAGATTTTCCGCCGCGCAGCACGGTCTATGGCTATTTCCAGGCCTGGGTCTCGGGTGGCGTCTGGGCGCATGTCCATGACGGTCTCTACCGGCGGACCCGTGGTCTCGAAGGCCGCGAGGAGAGCCCCTCCGCCGCGATCATCGATAGCCAGAGCGTCAAAACCAGCGCGGAGGCGCGGGAAATGGTGGAGTTCGACGCCGGGAAGCGGATCAGGGGTCGCAAGCGCCACCTCGTTACTGACATGCCCGGCCTGATGCCGCGCGTCGAAGTTCATTCCGCCGGCGCGCAGGATCGCGACGGCGCCGCGCTCGTCCTCGAGCGGATTACTCGACGCTTCCCCTTCATCGAGAGGGTCTTCGCCGACGCCGGCTACCAGGGTCCTCGCGTCGCTCAGGCCGCGCCGCGACCGGTGGAGATCATCAAGCGTACCGACGTCGGCTTCGTCGTCCAGCCGAAGCGACGGGTGATCGAGCGCACCTTCGCATGGGCCTGCGTCAACCGGCGCCTTGCCAAAGACTTCGAGCGCTTCGCCGTCACCGCGCAGGCCCTGTTTCAGATCGCCATGATCAAGCTCATGACGCGCCGCATCGCCCGATATCGGGACTTTCGGGACAGATGGGGTGATTGGGGTCTCGTCTGTGGCGCGACAATCTGGGTGATTTGAGCGCGACAATCAGGATGAGAGTCGAGGTGTCGCGACAGTTGGGATGATCGCGGTGTCTGGGACGGCGATCAAGGATTTTCGCATGCTGATTGTCGCGGAGCGTTAGTCCGCGATGTCCTTGATTGTCGCGCGGGTCGGCGGGCGGCCGGGCCCCTTTCGGCGCTCGACGGCG
>JAMHVU010000238.1:0-248595 GCA_035911355.1 Sphingobium sp. | reverse complement strand
AGCAGTTCATCTTCGTTCATCAGCTGGAATTTTTCCAGCGGCGTCAGGCCGGGCTCGATCACGATATAGTTTTCGAAATAGAGCACGCGTTCCAGCTGCTTCAGCTGCATGTCGAGCAACAGGCCGATGCGGCTCGGCAGCGACTTCAGGAACCAGATGTGCGCAACCGGAGCCGCCAGTTCGATATGGCCCATGCGTTCGCGGCGAACCTTGGAAATGGTGACTTCCACGCCGCACTTTTCGCAGACAATGCCCTTATATTTCATGCGCTTGTACTTGCCGCACAGGCATTCATAATCCTTGATCGGACCAAAGATGCGCGCGCAGAACAGGCCGTCACGCTCGGGCTTGAACGTGCGGTAATTGATCGTCTCGGGCTTCTTGATTTCGCCGAAGGACCAGGAGCGGATACGCTCGGGGCTGGCGATGCCGATCTGTATCTGGTCGAACACCTCGGTCTTGGCCTGCGGGTTCGCGAAGTTCGTGAGTTCGTTCATCTTGTCATTCCCTCTGGAGGGTCAAATGCTGTGGGCGGAGGGGAGGCGGGAGCGTTACCGCGATCGGGCGACGCTCCCTGCATCGTTATTCCGCAGCCTCGGGCAGTTCGCTGTCGCCATCCTCGTCGTCGGAAAGATCTTCCAGCGCCGCCAGTTCCACGTTGAGGCCGAGCGAGCGCATTTCTTTCACCAGCACGTTGAAGCTCTCGGGGATGCCGGCCTCGAAGGTGTCGTCGCCCTTGACGATCGCCTCATAGACCTTGGTACGGCCGACCACGTCGTCGGACTTCACCGTCAGCATCTCCTGCAGCGTATAGGCCGCGCCATAGGCCTGGAGCGCCCAGACCTCCATCTCACCGAAGCGCTGGCCACCGAACTGCGCCTTACCGCCCAGCGGCTGCTGGGTGACGAGCGAGTAGGGGCCGATCGACCGGGCGTGGATCTTGTCGTCGACAAGGTGGTGGAGCTTCAACATGTAGATGATGCCCACGGTCACCTTACGGTCGAACTTCTCGCCCGTGCGTCCGTCGAAAAGGTCGCTCTGGCCCGAACGGTCGAGACCGGCCAGCTCCAGCATGTTGGAGACGTCCGCCTCGCGTGCGCCGTCGAACACCGGGGTCGCGATCGGCACACCGGTCACGAGATTACCGGCCAGTTCGATGACCTGTTCGGTCGAGCGGGCTTCGATCTCGGCGACGTAATTCTCGCCGTAGACCGTCTTCAGGCGATCGACGACCGCAGCCGGCGGGGCTGCCGCCTCAGGGTTCGGGTTCGCCTCGCGCCAGTCCTCAAGCGCACCCTTGATCTGCTGACCAAGGCCACGCGCGGCCCAGCCCAGATGGGTTTCGAATATCTGACCCACGTTCATGCGGCTCGGCACGCCCAGCGGATTGAGCACGATGTCGACCGGTGTACCATCGGCGAGGAACGGCATGTCCTCGGTCGGCAGGATGCGGCTGATGACGCCCTTGTTGCCGTGGCGGCCGGCCATCTTGTCACCCGGTTGCAGCTTGCGCTTCACCGCGACGAAGACCTTGACCATCTTGAGCACGCCCGGCGGCAGTTCGTCACCGCGCTGGAGCTTCTCCACGCGGTCCTCGAACTTCTCGACGATGAGCTTCACGGCCTCGTCATACTGGGCTTTCACCGCTTCAAGCTGCGACTGGCGGGCATCGTCCGCGACCGCGAACTTCCACCATTCGTGGCGTTCCACCTCGGCGAGCAGCGCCTCGTCGATATCCACGCCCTTCTTCACGCCCTTGGGCGCGGCCGTGGCGGTCTGGCCGAGCAGCATCTCGCGCAGGCGATTGAACGTCGCACGGTTGAGAATGCCACGCTCGTCCTCGCGATCCTTGGCGAGACGGTCGATCTCCTCGCGCTCGATCGCCATGGCGCGCTCGTCCTTGTCGATGCCATGGCGGTTGAACACGCGCACCTCGACGACCGTTCCGGCAACGCCCGGCGGCAGACGGAGCGACGTATCACGCACATCGCTTGCCTTTTCGCCGAAGATGGCGCGGAGCAGCTTTTCTTCCGGCGTCATCGGGCTCTCGCCCTTGGGCGTGATCTTGCCCACCAGAATGTCGCCCGGCTCCACCTCGGCGCCGATATAGACGATGCCCGCCTCATCGAGGTTGCGCAGGGCTTCCTCGCCGACATTGGGGATATCACGCGTGATGTCCTCCGGCCCGAGCTTGGTGTCGCGGGCCATCACCTCAAACTCTTCGATGTGGATCGAGGTGAAGACGTCGTCCTTCACAATCCGCTCGGAGATGAGGATGGAGTCCTCATAGTTGTAGCCGTTCCAGGGCATGAACGCGACGAGGCTGTTACGGCCGAGCGCCAGCTCGCCAAGCTCGGTCGACGGGCCATCGGCAATGACATCGCCGGCGTTGACCACGTCGCCCACCTTCACCAGCGGACGCTGGTTGATGCAGGTATCCTGGTTGGACCGCTGGAACTTCATCAGCGTGTAGATGTCGACGCCGGACTTGCCGGCCTCCACATCATCCGTGGCGCGGATGACGATGCGGGTCGCATCGACCTGATCGACGATGCCCGAGCGCTTGGCGGCGATCGCCGCGCCGGAATCCCGTGCGACCGTCTCTTCCATGCCGGTGCCGACAAACGGCGCCTCGGCGCGGACCAGCGGCACGGCCTGGCGCTGCATGTTCGATCCCATGAGCGCGCGGTTCGCGTCGTCATTTTCCAGAAACGGAATGAGCGAAGCTGCGACAGAGACGAGCTGCTTGGGGCTGACGTCCATCAGCGTCACCTGTTCGCGCGGTGCCATCAGGAATTCGCCGGCTTCACGCGCGGAGATCAGCTCCTCGGCGAAGCTGCCGTCGGGGTTCAGCTCGGCGTTGGCCTGGGCGATGGTGTGGCGCGCTTCTTCCATGGCGGAAAGATAGAGCACTTCACGTGTAACCTTACCGTCCACGATCTTGCGATAGGGCGTCTCGATGAAACCATATTTGTTGACGCGGCTGAACGAGGCAAGGCTGTTGATAAGACCGATGTTCGGGCCTTCCGGCGTCTCGATCGGGCAGATGCGGCCATAGTGCGTCGGGTGAACGTCGCGGACTTCGAAGCCTGCACGCTCACGGGTCAGACCACCCGGCCCGAGAGCGGAAACACGACGCTTGTGGGTGACTTCCGAGAGCGGATTGGTCTGGTCCATGAACTGCGAGAGCTGCGAGGAGCCGAAGAACTCACGCACGGCGGCCACGGCAGGCTTGGCGTTGATGAGGTCGTTGGGCATCACGGTCGAAACGTCGACGCTCGACATACGCTCCTTCACGGCGCGCTCCATGCGGAGCAGGCCGACGCGATACTGGTTCTCCAGCAGCTCGCCGACCGAGCGGACGCGACGATTGCCGAGATTGTCGATATCGTCGATCTCGCCCTTGCCGTCCTTAAGGTTCACGAGTTCCTTCACCACAGCCAGAATGTCTTCGCGGCGCAGCGTCGTGATCGTGTCCTCGGCGTCGAGACCGAGGCGCATATTGAGCTTCACGCGGCCAACAGCCGAGAGGTCGTAGCGTTCGGGATCGAAGAACAGACCTTCGAACAGCGCTTCGGCCGTCTCGCGCGTCGGCGGCTCGCCGGGGCGCATGACGCGGTAGATGTCCGCCAGCGCGTGGTCACGGTCCTCCGCCTTGTCGGCTTTGAGCGTGTTCCGAATCCACGGACCGGTGTTGATGTGGTCGATATCGAGCAGTTCGATGCGGTCGATGCCGGCGGCATCGAGCTTGGCGAGGTTTTCCGGCGACACCTCGTCCCCGGCCTCGATGTAAATCTCACCGGTCGCCTCGTTGATGAGGTCGAAGGCGGAGTAGCGGCCGAAAATTTCCTCCGTCGGGATGAGCAGCGTTTCCAGCCCGTCCTTCTCGGCCTTGTTGGCCGCGCGCGGACTGATCTTGTGACCTGCGGCAAAGACGACCTCGCCGGACTTGGCGTCGACGATGTCGAACATGGGCTTCTGGCCGCGCCAGGCTTCCGCAGCATAGGGAATCTGCCAGCCATTCTCGCCGCGCACATAGGAAACGCGGTTATAGAAGGAGGCGAGAATCTCTTCGCTGTTGAGGCCGAGCGCGAAGAGCAGCGCCGTTACCGGCAGCTTGCGCTTGCGATCGATGCGGACGTTGACGATGTCCTTGGCGTCGAACTCAAAGTCCAGCCAGGAGCCACGGTAAGGAATGACACGGGCGGCGAAGAGATATTTGCCGCTGGAGTGCGTCTTGCCGCGGTCATGATCGAAGAGAACGCCCGGCGAGCGATGCATCTGGCTGACAATCACGCGCTCGGTGCCGTTGACGATGAAGGTGCCGTTCTGCGTCATGAGCGGCATGTCGCCCATGTAAACGTCCTGCTCCTTGATATCCAGCACGGAGCGGGTGTCTGTGTCCGCGTCCACTTCGAACACGATGAGGCGCAGCGTCACGCGCATCGGCGCGGCGTAGGTGATGCCACGCTGACGACACTCCTCAGTGTCGTATTTGGGATCTTCCAGCTCGTAGTGGACGAAGTCCAGCTCGGCGGTGCCGGCGAAATCGCGGATCGGGAAGACGCTGCGAAGGGTCTTCTCAAGGCCGGAAACATAGCCGATCGCGGCGTTGGACCGCAGGAACTGCTCATAGCTCTCGCGCTGCACCTCAATGAGGTTTGGCATCTGCACCACTTCGTGGATGTTGCCGAACACCTTGCGGATACGCTTTTTCGCGCTTGTGGTCGGAAGAGCCTTGGTCGCCATGCTTGTCATGCCTCGCTTGATCCAGAATTACGGTCCGCATTCCAGCGGATTTTCAGCCCTACGCAGCGGCGCGTGCGAGTCGCATGAGCGAGGGTCTACGCAAAAAAGTGCGGGCCGGGGCTGTCCGATCCGCACTGTTGCCGCTGTAAATCCCGTTTCTGCGCCCCATTCGTGGCCCTGCCGTGCGCAACGCGGCAAGTCCTCCCGGACGAAGAATGAGAGGCCGTCGGCTCATGTCCGCGCGGTCCTGTTATGGGCCATATAGGATCGGTGTAGGATTTTGGAAAGGGAAAAGGGGCGATTTTCGCGCCGGGGGCTTTGCCGCCCGGGTATCCGGCCCGCATGGCATGTGTCGCAATATAGGGCGATCGTTTGCCGTGCCGCTTGGGCTGATGGGGCGCGTTAACGCTTAGCCGATGCAATCGCACGCTTTGCCGCGAATCGGTGCCGGACCGACCTAGGGCCGCATAGCCTCGAGTTTCATTATGAGACATGCGCGTCGACCGGACGGATCCTTATGGAAAGGCTGCAAGCCGGGGATAGTGCTTGGAATGCTCGTCATTCCGGCGCTTTGTCTTCGTGCGCAAACTGCGCCGGAGAGCTGGGTTTCCGGGGCGACGGCGGCGAGCGAGCCATCCCTTGCGGAAGAATTGCCGCGGACGGCCCACGCCGCGCCCGACGAACTCGTGCAGCGCGGGGAGGCGGATAGTCCTGTGGCGCCGGTTGAACGGGGGCTTCGACTGGTCGCGTCGGAGGCGCGCATTGCGCAAGATGATCTGCCGACGCTGTCTGTGGGAGGCGATCCCGTGGTGTCGCCGCCGGCTGGTCTGACTGCCGTTTCTTCAGCGCGGCTGGGAGAGGCCGCGAATGCGGCGAACGTCAATGGCGCCGCAGCGTCTGTTTCCGCAGACGCAGGCGCTCGGCAAATGGTGCCGGCACCGTCGTTGCGCGCGGCGCTGCCCGCGCAGAAAAGTGGTGGCTTGTCTTTGCAGCGACCGTGGCTCTGGCTCATGCCTGTCGCCTGCTTCTTTCTGGCCGTTATAGCCTGGTTGTTCTGGATACGGCGCCGGGGGGGCAGTGAGGATCAAGCCTATGTTCTGACGCAGGAGGTCGAGGCGGCGTTTGACAGTGCCGTGGAGGAGGCGCCATTTCGCCCCTGCGCGCAATTGGGCAAGCTGCCTGGCCCTTCCAATCTGGCGCCGCGGCGGCTGGTCCATGCGCTGGCTGGCCTGAATGCCGAGCTTGGCGACAAGCCCGGGGATCGATCCGGCGAGACGGAAATGCCCGCGATGATCCGCCGCGTTGTCGGCTAGGGCCGAAGTTGCATATCCGCCGATATCTGTAACGAGAAAGGGAGCGGCTGCGTGATGCGGCCACTCCCATTTTTTCGTTCCTTCCGGCTGACGCCCCGCAAGGCGCCAGCGCGGTGGATGCAAGGCTTACTTGAGCTCGACGGTCGCGCCGGCTTCCTCAAGCTGCTTCTTGAGCGCTTCGGCCTCGGTCTTGTTGATGCCTTCCTTGACCGGCTTGGGAGCGCTTTCAACCAGCGCCTTCGCTTCGGTAAGGCCCAGGCCGGTGATCGCGCGGACTTCCTTGATGACGTTGATCTTCTTGCCACCGTCGCCGGTCAGGATCACGTCGAACTCGGTCTGCTCTTCGGCAGCCGGAGCGGCGGCGCCACCAGCCGGAGCGGCGACAGCGACAGCCGCGGCAGCGGAAACGCCCCACTTCTCTTCGAGCGCCTTGGAAAGCTCGGCAGCCTCAAGAACGGTGAGGGCGGAAAGCTGGTCGACCAGTGCGTTGATATCAGCCATGTTACATACACTCCATTTTCTAGGCGGGCATTGGGCCCTTGATTGGGTTCAGTTGAAGATTGCCTCGGGCGACGGGGTTCAGGCCGCGTCCTTGGCCGCATAGGCGCCGAAAACGCGCGCAAGCTGCGCGGCCGGGGCCTGAGTGACGGTGGCGAGCTTGGTGGCGGGCGCCTGGATAAGACCCACCAGCTTGGCGCGCAGCTCGTCGAGCGACGGCAGCGACGCAAGCGCCTTGACGCCCTCGGTGTCGAGGACCTGAGCGCCCATGGCGCCGCCCACGATTTCGAGCTTGTCGTTCGTCTTCGCGAATTCGACCGCGACCTTTGCAGCCGCGACCGGATCGGCGGAGGTCGCCAGACCAATGGGACCCGTGAGCATGTCGCCAATGGCGGCATAATCCGTGTCCTGGATGGCGATCTTCGCGAGACGGTTTTTCGTCACCTTATAGGTCGCGCCCGCATCCCGCATCTTCTGGCGCAGATCGGTGGACTGAGCGACGCTCATGCCCAGATTGCGGGTGATGACCACCACGCCCATCTGCTTCAGGGATGCGTTGAGCGCCGAAACGACCTCGGACTTCTCGTTGCGATCCATTCCATTCTCCTCATGCCGCAGCCCGCCAGGCCTGAACCGGGCGCGCGACGGCGCGTAACTGGCCTGTACGAGGAGAAATCCCCGTGCAGGCCGGCGAGACCATGCGCGGCACAAGGCCACGCGCGGCCACAACAGTCCGGGGGGAAGGTCGACTGAACCCGCATGGAGCGCCGCAAGGGGCGGGGCGGGCAGACCCGTAACGGCTCCGGCATTCGACCGGGCGCTACGGCAAAGAACTTTTCCCCGTCTCGGCCGGGAGATTAAGGCGGGAAATCCGCCACCGGCTGTCTCGGACGGCGCCATGCCCATGAAGAGCAGGCGTGCGGCCCGATAGCGGAGGTATCGGGGAAATGCAAGGATGCTTTGGGTTCCGCCGGAACGCAGCCGTGCGCTCCGGTCGTCACCGCTTAATCGATCGTCAGAACATCGCCTTTCAGCGTCACCGTCCCGAGCAGGCTCAGCGCGTTCTGGCCGAGAAGGGAGACGGGCAGGCCCTGATCGACCACGGCGGCAGCAATGCCTTCCAGCTTCTTGCCCGCCATCTCAAGCCGTTCGATCTCGGCCCACTTCATAGCGGAAGGACCACCGACGGTGTTCATCCGGGCACTGCGCGCCAGCGTCTCGTAGCCGAGGCCGAGCTTGGCGGCGTCCGCCCGGGTCAGGACCACGACGGTCGCCCCGGTATCTATGACGAAACGAACGGCGGTGCCATTGGCTGCCGCATGAACATAAAAGAGGCCGTCGGCCGCGCGCCGGAAGGAGCGATGAAGGTGGGACGGCGCCTCGCCTTCGTCTGTCCTGAACGCCGTGACCGATGCGGCGGCTGCCGTCACCGTTGTCTCGGTGTCGTCGAATGCGATGTCGCTGTCGCTGTCGAGCGCGAAAGCGGCGGTCGAGATGAACGTGGCGGCGATCGCCAGGGGGAGCTTGAACCTGAACATGAGGCTATCGTGCCGGAGCCCCACCAACAGGCGGTTGCGTGCTTGAGTGAACGCAAAATTAGGGACGACCCGAGCGAGATTTCCTTAAGTGAACTCCGAAAAAAAATAAAAAGGCCCCCGTTTGCGGCGGGGGCCTTTCGCTTATTCGGGTGATTCGCGGATCGATCAGGCCGTAGCGATCTCCGCCACGTCCACCTTCACGCCCGGCCCCATGGAGGACGAGAGAGCGATCTTTCGGACATATTTGCCCTTCGATCCGGCGGGCTTCGCCTTGACGATCGCGTCGACAAACGCATCAAAATTGCGACGCAGATCCTCGGCGGAGAAGCTGGCCTTGCCGAGACCGGCGTGGATGATACCGGCTTTCTCGACGCGGAACTCGATCTGGCCGCCCTTGGCTGCCTTCACGGCTTCGGCGACATTCGGGGTCACCGTGCCGAGCTTCGGGTTTGGCATCAGGCCCTTGGGGCCGAGTACCTTGCCGAGGCGGCCGACGAGGCCCATCATGTCCGGCGTTGCGATCACACGGTCGAAATCGAAATTGCCACCCTGGATGTGCTCAAGCAGATCCTCGGCACCCACGATCTCGGCGCCGGCTGCCTTGGCCTGGTCCGCCTTGTCAGCGCGGGCGAAGACGGCAACGCGCACGTCCTTGCCGGTTCCAGCCGGCAGCGTGACGACGCCACGAACCATCTGGTCGGCATGACGCGGATCAACGCCGAGGTTCATCGCGACTTCGACGGTCTCGTCGAACTTGGCCGTGGCATGAGTCTTGATGAGGCCGATGGCTTCATCGACGCCGTGCAGGCGCTCGGCATCAACGGCGGCGGCAAGGGTCTTTGCCTTCTTGGTCAGCTTTGCCATGGTCTTAGCCCTCCACCACTTGCAGGCCCATCGAAACGGCGCTGCCTTCGATGATCTTGGTTGCCGCCTCGATATCGTTGGCGTTCAGATCCTTCATCTTCGTCTCGGCGATCTGGGCGAGGGCCGAGCGCTTGATCGTCCCCGCGCTCACCTTGCCGGGCTCCTTGGAGCCGGACTTGAGGTTTGCGGCCTTCTTGATGAGGAAGGTAGCCGGTGGCGTCTTGGTGATGAAGGAGAAGCTGCGATCAGCATAGACGGTGATGATCGTCGGGATCGGCATGGACTTCTCAAGCTCCTGCGTGGCCGCGTTGAAGGCCTTGCAGAATTCCATGATGTTCACACCGCGCTGACCGAGCGCAGGGCCGATCGGCGGGGAGGGGTTGGCGGCTCCAGCGGGTACCTGGAGCTTGATATAGCCCGTAATCTTCTTGGCCATGTCAGTTCACTCTGTAGGGGAAGGGCGGCCGAAGCTGTCCATCCGGTTCAAGTTTAGCGGTTCTGGCGGGCTTTTCGCGAGCGAAGGGCCCTCCCGCATGGAAATCCGGCCCGGGCGCATTGTCCGAGTCACGGAAGCGCGGGCTTATAGCGCCGGTGGGCAGGAAAGGGAAGGGCGGAGATCAGTCCCCGGCGCAAAGCTCCGTAAAGATCGCCTCGATATCACGCGTAAACCGCGCAGTGTCGAACAGTGGGGTCGTCAGCCGATTGGCCGCAAGCCGCGCGCGCAACGCGGTGAGGCGAGTCGGGTCGCGGGCGAGCGCGAGAGCAAGTTCCTCATAGGCTTCGTCGCTCTGCGTCACCAGTTCGGGCAGGTCGACGGCGTGGAGCAGGCTCGCCGCGACCCGCGCGGCAAAGCTGCGACCCATCCGCGTTACCAGCGGCAGCCCGGCCCAGAGCGCATCGCTCGCCGTGGTGTGGGCGTTGATGCCGAATGTGTCGAGGAAGAGGTCGGCATGGGCGTGGCGGGCAAGATGCCCGGCAGTGGGCAGCTTGCCGGCAAAGATCAGCCGCGCCGGGTCGATGCCGCGGGCGGCGGCTTCCCGGCGGAGCGCGTCGGGTGCCCATTTATTGCCTTCGAGCAGCCATAACACGCTGCCGTCTACCCGAGCGAGCAGCCGCATCCAGATATCGAACACTGCCGGTGTAATCTTGTAGCTGTCGTTGAACGAACAGAAAACAAAGGCGTCCTCGGGCAGACCATGCATCGCGCGACTGTCGCGCGTTGGCGCGATTGGACGGCGATTATCGTTCACCTGATAGCTGTGGGGCAGGTAGAGGATCGTTTCGCTATAGTCCGCCTGGGCGTCTTCAGGGATGACGATGCGGTCGGCAAGAATATGATCGATGAACGGCGCCCCGCTTGTGCCGGGATAGCCAAGCCAGGCCACCTGCCTGAGCGCCGCGCGATGGGCAAAGATGCCGGCGCGCGCGCCTTCCGTATGGCCTTTGAGGTCGATGGCGATGTCGATCTGCTGATCGCGGGCATAAGCGGCTGCGTTCGCGTCTGTAAGCGCGGCGATGTCATGCGCCTTACTTACGGCGCGGGTCATGCGCGCGGTCATCGCGTCAGGTGCTTTGTCGCCCCAGGAGAAGGCGTGGATCTCGAACCGTGCCTTGTCATGATGCTCGAAAAGGCCGGCAATGAGGTTCATCGTGGCGTGGCTGTGAAAATCGCATGAGAAATAGCCGACGCGGATTTTGCCGTCGTCGGCGCGAGGTGGGGGTGATAGCGGCGCGGCGGCGGGTGGCAGATGCGCAGCGGTCCATGCCCGCGCGCAAATGCGCTGGCGGGCTGGCGCATCGGCGTAGCGCAGCATATGGAAAGGAGGGATGGGCGCGTCACCCCCGGCGATCAGGATGGTTTCAGCGGCCCGGCCAATCTCCGTCCAGCGGCACATATGGTTGAGGCGGTGCGTGAGATCGCTCAGCGCTGCCGGATTGGTCCTCTGCAGAACCATTGCGCTTTCATAGTCGCTCACCGCGTCATCGGCACGACCAAGATCGAGCAGCGCATTGCCGCGATTGGCGTAGGCTTCGCCAAGTGCAGGATCGAGCGCGATGGCCTTGTCATAGCTGGTGACCGCCTCCGTCGGGCGCTCAAGCAAGCGGAGTGCGCTACCGCGATTGACATGAAAGGCGGCTCGTTCCGGATCGTGGCGGATCGCTGCCTCATAAGCAGCCAGCGCATCGGATGCGCGGCCCAAGGTTTTGAGGAGGTTGCCCCTGCTATTATGCGCTTCCGCATAGTCCGGGGCGAGTGCGATCGCCCGATCGAAGTGGTGCAGGGCCGCCGCGCCATCGCCAAGACGGGTGGCAATGACGCCTGTGATATGAGCGAGAATCTCGCCCAATGGATAGGTCGCGATCAGTTGGCTTGCCTCGGCATGCGCGCGCGCTGCCTGTCCGGCGCGAAGGAGCGCAAGCAGATGGTCGAGCACGACCGATGGTGGATTGTGGGTGACCGGCGCCGTTGATGTCAGGTCGCCGACGGGCCTGCCGGGGTGTCCGGTCAGAGCGTTCACCCGGCCACACCTCTCCTGCCGGCGGGTAGCGCACGGCCGAGGGCCAAACGGTGATCGACCCAGAGCGGCTGGGCCAGACCGGCCTTGCGTGTATCGGCCTGCCGTGCCTCCTGAGCTGTATCGCGCCTGGGTTCGCGGGAAACCGCCATGTTCGCCTCCGCCTGTCTGATTGCTAATCAGCCGGCCTTAGGGCGCTATGGTTAACAGGTCGTAAGCATTGGGCGCCATGCGCGCGCAGACACGAAAAAGCCGCCGGCTCCACGGAGGCGCTGGCGGCTTTTCAGTTGTCCGGGAAACGCCGGGCCTATTTCGAGAGTTCGACTTCCTCGAAGTCCAGCTCGACCGGGGTGGCGCGGCCGAAGATGGAGACCGAGACCTTGACCCTGTTTTTGTCGAAGTCCAGTTCTTCCACGGTGCCGATGAAGCTCGCGAACGGACCGCTCATCACCTTCACATTGTCGCCGATCTCGTAATCGACATTGACCTTGTGGCGTGGCGCGGCCGCAGCCTCTTCCTTCGTATTGAGAATGCGGGCGGCCTCTGCCTCGGTGATCGCCTGCGGCTTGCCCGAGGAGCCAAGAAAGCCGGTTACCTTCGGCGTATTTTTGACGAGATGGTATACATCGTCGTTCATGCTCAGCTTTGCGAGCACATAACCGGGAAAGAATTTTCGCTCGGATTGGATCTTTTTGCCACGCCGGACCTCGGTCACGGTTTCGGTCGGCACCTCGACGGCCTCGACCAGCGCGTCCAGACCCATGCGGGTCGCTTCGGCCATGATCGATTCGCGAACCTTGTTCTCGAAGCCCGAATAGGCGTGGATAATGTACCAGCGCGCCATGATCTCGTCTTATAACTCCAAAGTTAGCGGGGCGAAGATGCGGTTCAGCCCTGCCCGGAAGCGAGGCCGAGCAGTATCTTCACAATCCAGCCGAAGAAGGTATCGATGCCGAAGAAGAAGACCGCCAAAATGCTCGTCATGATGACCACGAGCACCGCTGTCATCATCGTCTCGCGGCCGCTTGGCCAGACGATCTTCTTCGCTTCAGCCTGAACCTGGCGAAAGAACTCTACAGGGGATGTCTTGGCCACTTTGCTCCGACTCGCTTACGTTCGACTTGCTTGAAACAGGTAAAAACGGACCGCACCCGACCCATTTGGCCGTGTCAGCCCGCCGCTCCGCCGAGGCGGAAAACAGCGCGCCTCTTACGCCCGGCTTGCGATGATAGCAAGGAAAGGCGAGAGCGACCCGCGCGGGGACGGAAACGCTGGCCTGGCAGGAGTGGAGGGACTCGAACCCCCGGCATTCGGTTTTGGAGACCGACGCTCTACCAGCTGAGCTACACTCCTGCGGCCGGCGAAGGCGACGCCATTAACGCGGCATGGCACGACGCGCAAGGCGGGAGATTGAGGATATATCGCGAGCGGCGGGCGATGGGCTTAGGCGAAGAGGAAGGGCCGGCGGCTGGCGGGCAGCGTTCCCCGACACGGTAAAAGCCGCTACAGGATGCCGGCAATGAGTATCGACCTGCCCACCTTGCTGCGCGCTTATGCCATCGGCCTCTTCCCGATGTCCGATGGCAGGGACGATCCGGGAGTGTTCTGGGTGGAGCCCGAGCGGCGTGCTGTCCTGCCGCTGGAGAATTTTCATCTTTCCCGTTCTCTCCGCAAGACTCTGCGTGCCGGGCGTTTTGCTATCACCGTGGATCGCGATTTCGCCGGGGTGATCCGGCTCTGCGCGGAAGCCGCTGAGGACCGGCCGGAAACATGGATCAACCACGAGATCGAGGCGTGTTTTCTGGCGTTGCACGATGCGGGGCTGGCTCACAGCGTCGAATGTTGGGACAGGGCGGATAGCGGCTGCGACCGGTTGCTTGGCGGGCTTTATGGCCTGGCGTTGGGACGCGCATTTATCGGCGAAAGCATGGTGAGCCGGGCGCGTGACGCATCCAAGGTCGCGCTTGCGGCGCTCGTCGCGCGGTTGCGGGCAGGCGGATTTGACCTGCTCGACTGCCAGTTCATGACACCGCACCTCGCCTCGCTCGGCGCGGTGGAAATGAGCGGTCGGATTTACTCCGGGGTGCTGGGCGAGGCGATGGCCGGCGTATCGTTCGCCGATCCGCTGGGCACCTCGGCGGATTTCCTTGCGTTGGACGCGCTGGTGCCTGCCGCGCCGGACGTGTTGCCGACCGATTGTTCAGAGCGCGCCCTGCGTGCCGATGTGCCGTTTCCACCGCCGCCGTCGACCGTATCCTCGCCCGTCTCGGGCCATGTCATCGCGCAGCTCTTGACCCAGACATCATAGATGGAATGCTGAACGACATTGCGCTCAGGCCGGTTCTTGAAGACCCAGCCGGAGAAAACGCGGTGCCATTTATTGTCGCGCGTCTCGCGCACGTCGAGCTGAACGAAGGCGCCTACTTCCGGGGGGCTTTCCCATGGCGCTGTCGCCTCGCACGCGCGCACGCGTACCACCGCAGCGCCCCAGCGCAATGCTTCGCCGGGCTTCATCTCAAGATCGCGCGTGATGCCGTTCCGCTTGTTGAGTATGCCGATCACGGCAACACGTTCTGCCATGGGTGTGCCAGGCAGCGCGCCTGCCGCGCCGCCACCCGCGCCCGTCACGGGGCTGGGGCGCGTGTCAGGCTCGGCTTCGTTCGCCGGTTTCTTTTCACCACATCCTGCGAGCAGGGCGGCCGGCAGGGCAATGAAGGCGAGACGCGGGAGCCACCGGCCCGGCGCCGCGCACCGGCGGTCGGTCACGCGTCGGGCGTCCACGCTTCATAGTCGCCGGTCGCCATGGCGCGGCGGCCGCCGCGCTCAAGCGCGCCAGAAGGGCGGTATGCCTCGGCCGTGCCGGTCATATTGGGCGTATAGTCGGCTTCCCAGATGCGAGGCGGGGGGAGATTGCTCTCCGGCGCGCCATCGATGCTGTGGTGCAGCCAGCTATGCCATTCGGCCGGCACGCGGCTCGCATCGTTGCTGCCCTTGTAGATCACCCAGCGGCGCGTCAGTCCATTGGGGTCGACACCGCCTTCATAATAGACGTTTCCGTCGCGATCCTCGCCTACACGGGTGCCCTTGCGGCTGGTGTTGAGCCAGGTGCCGAAGGTTGCGCCTTCCCACCAGGTGAAGATGTTCTTGAAGATGCCCATGGCTCGCTCGCTTAGCGCCACGGGCGCCCTATTGGCAACTGCGCAGTTGGACTGCCCTATGCGATCAGAGGCAAAAACTTTCCGCAAGATCGGCGTTGTTGTCGTTAGCGCTGGAGCCGGCACCCTGAGTTTCCGCTTGCGAGGGGCACTTGCCCCAGCGCACGCGGTCACCCGGCGCGATGCCCAGCCGGGCGGCCTCGCCGCCGCCGATCTCGATGACAGCGCGTGCCGGTTGCCCGGTCGCGATCGGTGTCTCGTCTTCAGGCTTGCCGGGGAGGATGGCCGCAATCGTCCCGTCGGTCCTTATAAATATGAGATCGAGCGCGATGTGCGTGCCGCGCATCCAGAAGCTGGGAATCCGTGGAGGATCGAACGGGAAGAGCATGCCGGTGCCCGCGGCCAGCGCTTTCCGGCCGGCCAGGCCTTGTTCCTGCTGGGCGCTGCTGCTCGCGACCTCCAGCGTCAGCGTCTTTTCTCCCGATGCCGTGACGATGGTGGCCGGTACAGTCGGCAGCGTGATGACCGGCGCGGACCCCGTGTCGCTGCCACAGCCGGGCAGGAGGATAAGAAACGACAGGCAAAGACGCGACAAATATCTCAACGATCGTCCTCCGGGCAGGCGGGCGGCTCGCCCGGCTCAGCCAGAGCCCAGGCGCGCGCCGTCGTCAAGTCGTGCCCGGCGCGCAGGAAGAGCGCGATATGCTTTTGCGCCGTCTGTCGGTCTGCGCGGATAGCGGCGAACGGCCCCACGCGCTTGCGCCGCGCCAGTCGCTCAGCGGCTGCCCAGGCCTCACTTTCGCTCGTTTCGAGCATGGCTGCCTCGTCTGCCACGCCGGCATGGCGCAGTGCATCGTCGATCCGTCGCCGGCCAAGGCCGCGCCGCTGCATGGCGCCGGCTTTCATGCGGGCGTAAGCCTCATCATCGACATAGCGCAATTCGGCGAGGCGTGCGACGAGCATATCCGGGGCGGGGGGCGCTGCGCCGTCCCAGCCGCGCTCCGTGAGCTTGCGCTGGAGGTAGAGAGCGAGCTTTACCCTGCTGGTCGCATAGCGCGCGGCATAGCGCAGGGCGAGCGCCTGAAGCGATTCCTCGTCGAGCGGCGGGGCGGGGCGTTTGTTGCGCGTTGAAATCATGCGCCATCTTTGTGCCACAGTCGCCTTGCTATTAAAACGCGCGTCGTTTCGTCATGGGGCGTCGCACAGAAGCGAGTGAAAACAAGAGTGAAGGGTCACGACATGCAGCCGACAGCGACGCAGGACGCGCTTACGCGCCGGTTTGCGGATTTCGGAACGCTGGGGGAAGCGCTGGATTACGCCGCGAAAGGCGTGCGCGGCCTTAATTTCCACGATGCGCGTGGAAACCTCGCGCGGCCCTATCCTTTCCATGAGATGCGTGGTGATGCCGTTGCGGCGGCGCATCGCCTCATCGCACTTGGTATTCGGCCCACGGATCGCGTCGCGCTCGTCGCGGAGACGGGGCCGGAGTTCGCGCAGCTCTTCTTTGGTGCGGTTTACGCCGGTGCCTGGCCCGTGCCGCTGCCGCTGCCGACCAGCTTTGGCGGCAAGGAAAGCTATATTGACCAACTTGTGGTGCAGCTTTCCAGCAGCGATCCGCAACTCTTCCTCTACCCTGCGGAACTGGCCGAGATGGCGGGTGCCGCTGCGGAGAAGCACGGCGCGCGCGGCATGACCTTTGAGGATCTGCTGGCGCGGGACGTGGTTGTGGGTGATCTGCCGCAGGCCACGCCGGACGATATCTGCTATTTGCAATATTCCAGCGGCTCGACGCGCTTTCCGCATGGTGTCGCAGTGACGCACAAGGCACTTCTTGCCAATCTGACCGCGCACAGCACCGGGATGCAGGTGCAGGCAACGGACCGCTGCATCAGTTGGCTGCCCTGGTATCATGATATGGGTCTGGTCGGCTGCTTCCTCTCGGTCGTCGCCAACCAGGTCTCGACGGATTACCTTAAGACCGAGGATTTCGCGCGGCGCCCGCTCGCCTGGCTTGATCTCATTAGCCGCAACGAAGGCACGTCGATCAGCTATTCTCCGACCTTCGGCTACGATATTTGCGCGCGCCGCATGTCCAGCCAGACCCGTGCGTCGGAGCGGTTTGATCTGTCGCGCTGGCGCCTTGCGGGCAATGGCGCGGATATGATCCGTCCTGACGTCATGCAGGAGTTTGTGGACGCCTTTGCCGAGGCCGGCTTCTCTCCATCTGCTTTCCTGCCCAGCTATGGTCTTGCCGAGGCGACTTTGGCGGTGACGATCATGCCGCCGGGCGAGGGGATTGTGGTGGAACTGGTCGAGGAGACGGAGTTGTCCGGGGGCGCTGCTCCCGCCGACCGGCCGCAGCGTTACCGCGCCATCGTCAATTGCGGCAAGCCCGTGCTTGGCATGACCGTGGAGATCCGTGACGATTTCGGCGGACTGGTGCCGGACAAGACGATCGGCAAGGTGTGGACCACCGGGTCCAGCCTGATGGTCGGCTATTTCCGCGATGATGAGGCGACCGCCGCCTGCATGACGGATGGCTGGCTGGATACAGGCGACATGGGCTATCTTTCAGATGGCTATCTCTACATTGTCGGCCGTGCCAAGGACATGATCATCGTCAATGGCAAGAATCACTGGCCGCAGGATATCGAGTGGGCAGTGGAGCAGCTTCCCGGCTTCAAGCAGGGGGATATCGCTGCTTTCGCCATCACCACGCCGGGTGGCGAGGAGGCGCCGGCGGTGCTCGTTCATTGCCGGGTGTCCGACAATGCGGAGCGGGCGCGCCTGCGTGAGGATATCCGCGAGCGGGTTCGCTCGATCACTGGTATGAACTGCGTGGTTGAGCTTGTGCCGCCGCGCACCCTGCCGCGTACCAGTTCGGGCAAGCTCAGCCGCTCCAAGGCACGCAAGCTTTACCTGGAAGGGGAGATCATCCCCTATGACATCGCCGCCTGACGCAGCTTTCTGGCGAAACGTGGCTAACGCGCCAGTGAACTAGGGCGAGCGGATCGGCTGCTGATTGGGTGCCTGAGCCGCTTACGGGTTGGTAACCGAACCTGTCCTAGAAGGGGCGGGTGAGCGATCCTGTAGAGACCCCTGGCCCTTCCTTGCAGAAATCGTCTGGCGGTATAACGCTGCCGGCGCTGATGGGCCTCCGCTGCCTGCCCGCTGATCTGGAAGAGCGCGTCACCGCCGCCCAGTTGCGTGAAGCCAATCGCCTGCTTGGTCTGCGGCTGACGCTCGCGGGCATTTCAATCTTCTTCGTCAACGTGCTGTTTCTCCACAGTCAGTCGATCTGGCTGCTTGGCGGCTGGACGCTGATCGCTTTGGCCGCCCTTGCATGGCCGGTGAGTTTGCAGCGGCGGCTCGAACATGCGGACTACGCCCAGTCCTCGCGGGAAGCATTGCTTCGCCATGGTCTGGCAAGCCTGTTTCAGGGGCTGGCCTGGATGGTGCCCATGCTGGTGTTCGAGCCTGGCGCGGAGCCGGTCCAGATCGTCGGGCTCTGGGCGATGACGAGCTGTATGTTGGCGGCTGTTTCGATCAGCTATCAGGCAACGCCGCTCAGTTCGGCTGCATTCATTGTGAGTGTGAGCGCCGGCTCCGTCTGGATGATGGCGCAGCAGGTCAATCCGCTGCTTGCCGCGATCGTCTCCGTCTACGGGTTGCTGCTGCTCGTTTCGGCGCTGCGTCAGGCGCATATCTTCGGTACGCAGATTGTCACATCCACGCAGCTCGCGGAAAATCGCGAGGTCGTGAGCCTGTTGCTCAGGGAGCACGACATAGAGGGGGCCGGCTGGCTCTGGCAGACTGATGCCGCGCGCCGCCTCAGCAATGTTTCCCCCGCTTTTGCGCGTGGCCTTGGCGCCTCGCCGGATGCGCTTGAGGGCAAGTCGGTGCTGGAAGTGTTCGCGGGTACGGGCTGGGCGAACGAGCGCTTCGATCCGGCGCTGCATCTGCTGGCCGAGAAACTCAAGGCACGCATGCCTTTCTCGGATGTCGTGTTGCCGGTTCTTCTGAGCGACGGCACGCGGCGCTGGTGGCAGGTTTCAGCCTCGCCGCGCGTCGACGACAAGGGAGCGTTTCTTGGCTTTCGTGGTGTGAGCACGGATATCACCACGCAAAAGGAGTCGGCGGAACGGATCACCCAGCTCGCGCATAATGACATGCTGACCAACCTGCCGAATCGTGTGAGCCTTACCGAACATCTGGCTCTGGCCATCGAGAGTGTCAGCGCCGGTAAAGCGCGCTGCGGCTTTCTGATGATTGATCTTGATCGGTTCAAGTCGGTCAACGACACGCTTGGCCATCTGGTTGGCGATCAGCTGCTGGCGCAGGTCGCCGCGCGGTTGCGGAAAGTCTGCTCGCCGAACGAGATTTGTGGGCGGCTGGGCGGTGACGAGTTCGCCGTCGTTGTCCGGGAAGTGCCCGATTCGCTCTATCTGGAGCGGCTGGCGCTGGCGATCATCGAAACGGTGTCGCAGCCCTATCAGGTGGACGGGAACACGCTGTTCATTGGCGCCAGCGTCGGCTCGGCCTGCTCGCCGCAGGATGGGCGCGTCGCCGAGACGCTGATCCGGAGCGCGGATCTCGCCATGTATCGGGTCAAGGATGACGGTGGTGGCAAGCATTTTGCCTATGTCTCCTCGCTCCATGCCGATGCGGAGGAGCGCCGGCTGCTCGAAATCGCCCTCCGTGGCGCGCTGGAGAAGCAGCAACTTCATCTGGTCTATCAGCCGGTTGTCGATGCCGCGACAGGCGATGTGACGTGCTTTGAATCGCTGGTGCGTTGGGTCCATCCCGAACTCGGATCGATTTCGCCGGCCAAGTTCATCCCCGTTGCCGAGGAAGCGCGGCTCATCACGGCGATCGGCAACTGGGTGCTGCATAATGCCTGTCAGGAAGCGCGCCACTGGCCGGCGGATGTTCGCGTCGCGGTCAATGTGTCGTCGGAACAGCTCTACGATGCCGAATTTTTCGATACGGTAACGCAGGCGCTTGCGGATGCGCGCCTCCCCGCCAGCCGGCTTGAGCTGGAAGTCACAGAAAGCGTATTTCTGCGCGAGGGAACCGGCGCGTTGCAACTGCTCGAAAAGCTGATGGGCATTGGCGTGCGGCTCAGCCTGGACGATTTCGGCACGGGCTATTCATCGCTCGGCTATCTGTCGCGCGCCAAGTTCAACACGATCAAGATCGACCGCCGCTTCGTTACCGGCGCGGCCAGCAATCAGCCTGCGAGCCTCGCCATTGTCCGCGCGGTCGTGGCCATGGCGGACAGTCTCGGCATGGCGACGACTGCCGAGGGTGTGGAGACGGAGATGGAATATCTGCTGCTTCGTCGCCTCGGATGCACGAAGATTCAGGGCTTCTACTTCGGCCGGCCGATGGCGCCGGAGGACGCGCGCGCACTGTTTCCCGAGCAGCTTCAGCGTAACGCCGTGGCTTGATCACGGGGTTTAGCTGCCCTCCAGCTTTTTCTCGATTCCACGCCAGAGCTGGGCGACCTGTTCGGCCTGCGGGGACCGGGCAGCGAAAGCGCCGAGCGGCGCGCGCCGGCTCGCCATCTGCTCGACCAGTGTGGAATAGCTGATGACCGGCCAGTCCGGATGTATGGTAACCGCGGCGCGGTGGCGGCTACGACGACTGTCGACCATGGAGAGCACGGGCAGGATGGGTGGACGCCGCTGCCGGGTGCGTGTCAGGTGAGCGACAATTTCCTCCAGCGCGCGTTCCGCGAGAGGAGAGGGGACGACGGGCACGACCACGACATCGGCCGCGCGCAATATTTGTTCGCTGGTCTCTGTGAGACCGGGCGGGCAATCAAGAATGACGCGGTCGTAGCGGCGTCCCAGCCCCTCGATGAGGCGACGCAGGCGACGGCGCTTGCCGAGGTCGGAGAGCAATCTGTCGAGCCCGCGCAGCGATGGGTCGGCCGCGAGCAGATCGAGTTGCGGAAACCGTGTCTGCGTGATGAGGCGCTCCGCGTCGACATCCCGCGAGAAGACAGCACGCGCGCTGTCCCGCCCTTTGGCTTCGTCATCGAGGAGCCAGCTCGCGCCGCCTTGCGGGTCGATATCCCATAGCAGGGTGCGCCGGGCGGAGAGCGTCGCGGAAGCGAAGGCAAGGTTGACCGCCAGCGTGGTCTTACCGACCCCTCCCTTCAGGCTATAGATGGCGATGCAGCGAGGCGCGGTGGCGGTGGACATGAGCCTTATCTACCTCTCCCGTCCATGCGGGGGCAAGCTGTCCCGGTGCCGGATCGTGCTTTTCTCCGGGACATTAGGCCAAGACATAAAGAAGTCTTTATATTGCCATGAAGCCCTGAGATTGCTACAGGCGCGCGCATTCTGATGGCGTCCCGTCTTCTTGTTTGGCGCCATTGTCGATCAAGCCTCAACCGATCAGTTTCTCAAGGAGTCTTTTCCATGGCCACGGCCGCCGCCGACAGCTTCACCGACTATGTCGTCGCAGATCTCTCCCTTTCCGGCTTCGGCCGTAAGGAGATTGAGATCGCGGAGACGGAAATGCCCGGTCTCATGGCGCTGCGCGCCGAGTTTGGCGCGGCCAAGCCGCTCAAGGGCGCGCGGATCACGGGCTCGCTGCACATGACCATCCAGACGGCCGTGCTCATCGAGACGCTGGCCGATCTGGGCGCGGAAATCCGCTGGGCCTCGTGCAACATCTTCTCCACGCAGGACCATGCCGCGGCCGCCATTGCCGCGCGCGGTATCCCCGTCTTCGCCATCAAGGGTGAGACGCTGGAGGAATATTGGGATTATGTGTGCCGCATCTTCGACTGGGGTGACACCACCTGCAACATGATCCTGGACGACGGCGGCGACGCTACGATGTTTGCGCTTTGGGGCGCGCGCGTCGAGGCAGGCGAAGAACTGTTCGCGCCCTCGAACGAGGAAGAGACGATCTTCGCCGCTACGCTGAAGCGTTTTCTTGCCGAGCGTCCGGGCTATCTCACCGAGACGGTCAAGGCGATCAAGGGCGTCTCGGAAGAGACAACCACTGGCGTTCACCGGCTTTATGAGCTGGCGAAGAAGGGCAAGCTTCCCTTCCCGGCGATCAACGTCAACGACTCGGTGACGAAGAGCAAGTTCGACAATCTCTATGGCTGCAAGGAGAGCCTTGTGGACGCCATCCGCCGCGCGACGGACGTGATGCTGGCCGGCAAGGTCGCCTGCGTCGCGGGCTTTGGCGATGTCGGCAAGGGCTCTGCCGCCTCGCTCCGCAATGGCGGCGCGCGCGTGCTGGTGACGGAGATCGACCCGATCTGCGCGCTGCAGGCGGCGATGGAAGGCTATGAAGTCGTAACGATGGAAGAAGCCGCCAAGCGCGCTGACATCTTCGTCACGGCGACGGGCAACGAGGACGTCATCACCGTCGACCATATGCGCTCGATGAAGAATATGGCGATCGTCTGCAACATCGGCCATTTCGACAGCGAGATCCAGATTGCCGGGCTCGCGAACATGAAGTGGACGGAGATCAAGCCGCAGGTGGACGAGGTTGAGTTTCCCGATGGCAAGAAGATCATCATGCTCGCCAAGGGCCGTCTGGTGAATCTGGGTTGCGCCACTGGCCACCCGAGCTTCGTCATGTCCTCCAGCTTCACCAATCAGGTGCTGGCGCAGATCGAGCTGTGGACGCGCAGCGAGACCTACAAGAACGAGGTTTATGTGCTGCCCAAGCATCTCGACGAGAAGGTGGCGGCGCTGCATCTGGAGAAGCTGGGCGTCAAGCTTTCCAAGCTTTCGCCCAAGCAGGCGGCCTATATCGGCGTGCCGGCGGAAGGCCCGTTCAAGCCCGATCATTATCGCTACTAAACCCGGCGGACCCGGGGAGGGGTTTTTACAACCTCTCCCCGGGCGCCTTTCGCGGGGCTGGGGGCGCCCGCGTTGAAAGCTGGCTTGTCTCGCAGCCGGTTGCCGCCTAATCGAACCATGTGGCCGCTCTTTCGCCCATGATGATGGCGCTTATTGGCGCTGGTCTTGCCATCTGGCTGGGCGGCGCCTTGCTGGTGCTGCGGAGCGGCCTGCGGATGCGCCGTTCGGCGCGGCAGGCGCATAGCCAGGCAATGCGCCTTGCCGATCTCCTCGAATCCGCGCCGGCCATCCCGGTCATCATCCGGCCGGACGGGCGTATCGAAAGCCCGGAGCGGCTGGCGAACTGGCTCGGGCAGGAGCGTCTGCCGGACTATGTGTCCGAACTGACGGCGGAGGATGGCGCGCTGGAGCCCATGCAGGCGCGCGCGCTCGCCGCCGAGATCGAGGCCGCGCAACGCGGCGGCAAAAGATTCGCCCTGCCGGTGCGCGCGCGCGGGTCGCGCCGCTCGATGCTGGTGCGGGGCATGCCCGCCGGACCGGATCTTGCCGGGACGGGGGCCATCGTGCTCTGGATATTCGATGCGACGGAGAGCCAGAGCCGGATCGAGGATCTGCTCGATCAGGTGAGCCGCTATCGCGATGCGCTGGAGGCGCTTTCCGGCGTGATCGAGGCGGCACCCATGCCAATATGGCACCGCACGCCGGATCATCACCTCAGTCTTGTCAACACGGCCTATGTTCGCGCGGTCGACGCGGAGTCGGCCGAGCAGGTCGTTGAGCAGAATATCGAGTTGGTCGAGGCGGTGGCCGGGGTGACAGCGGCGGATGTTGCTGCCAGCGCTGAGCAAACGCGGGAGCCGACGGCGCGGATGCTTCCCGTCACGGTCGATGGTGAACGGCGACTGATGCGGGTCGTGGATGTGCCGCTAGGGCCGGTTGGCGTCGCGGGCTATGCTATAGATATGCACGAACTGGAGCAGGCGCGCGCTGAGCTGCGCCACACGGCGCAGGCGCATCGCGATATGCTGGACAGGCTTTCTGCGGGCGTCGCCCAGTTCGGGTCGGACCAGCGCCTGCAGTTTTGTAATCAGCCCTTCGTCAGCATCTTCGGGCTGAAGCCGGATGCGGTGCTGCCCGAGACGGAATTCAAGCGGGTGCTGGATGCGATGCGGGATTCGGGCGCAGTGCCGCATACGCCGGATTTCCCCGCGTGGCGGGAAGAGCGGCGGCAATGGTTCACTTCGGCTGGCGCTATGGAGGAGAACTGGCTGCTGCGCGAGGGGGTCCACCTGCGCGTTTACGCCCAGCCGCTGCCCGATGGCGGTTTGCTCCTCATCTTCGAGGATCGCACCGAGCATGTGCAGCTCTCGTCCGCGCGCGACACCCTGTTGCGCGTGCGGACGGCCACGCTCGACAATCTGTTCGAGGCGATCGCCGTCTTTGCGGCCGATGGCCGGCTGCATTTGTGGAACAGCCGTTTCCGCCAGATCTGGCAGGTGCAGGAAGTGCTGCTCGCCGATCATCCTCGTGTCGACGAGCTGATGCAGAGTCTCGCCGACCGGCTTGCCAAGCCACAGCAGTCCACCCTCGTTCACCAGCTCATTCGCGCCGCGACTGTCGAGCGGCGCCAGCGCGGCGGGCGCATTGCCTTTGCGGACGGGCGCTATTTCGAGTTTGCGGCAATCCCGCTGCCGGACGGCAACGCGCTCTTCGTCATGCTCGATATATCGGACAGCCGCCGGATCGAGCAGGCCCTGCGTGATCGCAACGAGGCGCTTGAGGATGCCGATCGGGTCAAGTCCGCCTTCGTTTCCAACATGAGTTACGAGCTGCGTACCCCGCTCACCTCGATCGCCGGCTTCGCGGAACTGATGCACGGCGGCTATGCGGGCGAGCTGTCCCCCACGGCTGTCGAATATCTCGATGCGATCATGCAGAGTACGGATCGGCTCGCGCGTCTCATCGATAATGTGCTGGACCTGACCCAGGGCGCGGCTGGCGGTCTGCCGATCGAGCGCCGGCCGGTCGACCTTGCGGCGATGCTGAAGAGCACGATAGCGGCCTTCGCGGGAGAGGCGGCCGGGCGGGAAGTGACGGTTGTCGAATCGATCGCGCCGACACTCGGCATGGTGAATGGCGATGCGCGCCGTATCCAGCAGGCGGTGGACCATCTGGTGGACAACGCCATCCGTTTCGTGGGGCGCAAGGGTCGCGTCCTCGTTCATGGCGATGGGACCGCCATGAATGCCCGCATCGTCGTGTCGGATAACGGGCCGGGCATCGAGAGCAAGTTGCAGGCGCGCCTGTTCGATACGTTCGCGCGTTTCGGGCGCGGCGCGGGCGGGGAGGCGACCGGGCTTGGCCTGCCGCTGGTCCGCCAGTTCATCGAGGCGCATGGCGGATCGGTCAGCCTTGTCTCCGAGCCGGGGCAGGGCACCGCCGTCTCGATTGATCTGCCGCGCGGGTGAGCGGCGCTGTGGAGCAGGAGCCGGCGCATTTCACCGATGCAGCCGCGCTTGAGGCGTTCGGCGCCCTGCTTGCGCCGTTGCTTGTGCCGGGTGATGTTGTCGCGCTGTCCGGTGGGCTTGGTGCTGGCAAAACGACACTGGCGCGCGGCATATTGCGCGGCCTTGGTCATGTCGGTGAGGTGCCAAGCCCGAGCTTCGCGATCCTTCAGGGTTATGAGCCGCCCGAGATCCGGCTACCTGTCGCCCATGTCGATCTCTATCGCATAGAGGCGGCGGAGGAGATTGCCGAACTGGGCCTGTTCGACTGGCTGGCCGATGGCGCGGCGCTGATCGAATGGCCTGAGCATGGTGGCGCGGCGCTGCTGCGCGGCGCGCTCCATTTTCACATCGAACCGGACCCGTCGGGCGGTCGCCGCTTGACAGCGCGAGTGCCGGCGGCTTGGGAGCAGCGATGGCCACTCCTCCTCAGATGACACCGCCGATTGGCGCTATTCCGTTTTTCGCTGCCGCCGGCTGGGGTGACGCGCGGATCGACCCACTTGCCGGGGATGCCTCATTCCGCCGCTATTTCCGCATCGTTGATGGCGCGCGCTGCGCGGTGCTGATGGATGCCCCGCCGCCGGAAGAGGACCCACGTCCGTTCATCGCGATTGACGAGTGGCTCGTGTCACACGGCTTTGCGGCGCCGGCCATTCTCGCGCAGGATCTGGATCAGGGTCTCGTGCTGCTGGAGGATCTTGGCGATGATCGGTTGCGCGAGCATGTCGAGGCCGATCCCGCCGACGAGCAAGGCGTTTACGTGCGTGCCGTTGATCTTCTGGTCGATTTGCACCGGCTTCCCCCCCCTGACGTGCCGCCTTATGACCGGGCGGCCTATCAGCGCGAAGTGGCGCTGTTAACGGAATGGTTCTGCCCGGCCGCCGGACTGGCGGTGGACGAAGCGGCCTATATCGCCGCTTGGGACGCTGTGCTCCCCATTGTCGAGCAGGATAGTGCGCCGGTGGTGGCGGTGCTGCGCGATTACCATGCCGAGAATATAATGTTGCTGCCTGATCTGACGCGCAGCCATGGCCTTGGTCTGCTTGATTTTCAGGACGCGCTGGCCGGGCATCCGGCCTATGATCTCGTTTCGCTGCTTCAGGACGCGCGGCGGGATGTGCCGCCCGCGCTGGAAACGGCGATGCTTGCGCATTACCGCGCGCAGGTCGATGTCTCGCCGGATTTCGATGCCGCATATGCCGTGCTCGGCGCCCAGCGGAACGCGAAGATCATCGGTATCTTCACGCGGCTTTGGAAGCGCGATGGCAAGCCGCGCTATCTTGATTTTCTGCCGCGCATGTGGGGCCTTCTGGAGCGTGATCTCGCGCATCCCGCGCTGGCTCCGGTTACGGCATGGTTTGATGCCAATGTGCCGCCGTCCGCGCGGGGCGGGCTCGACCGGTGAGCACGATGCTCGATACCGCGATGCTGATGGCGGCGGGCCTTGGCAAGCGGATGCGCCCGCTCACCGCCACACGGCCCAAGCCGCTCGTGCGCGTGGCGGGGCAGCCGCTCATCGATCATGCGCTGGATCGGATCGAGGATGCCGGTATCCGTCGTGTTGTCGTCAACGTCCATTATCTGCCCGATGCCATCGCGGCACATCTCGCCGCTCGTGCACGGGTCAGTGGTGCAGACTATATCATATCGGATGAGCGCGCGCGATTGCTTGAGACGGGCGGCGGGCTGGTCCGGGCGCTGCCGCTGCTGGGCGATCGCCCATTTCTCTGCGCGAACAGCGATAATATCTGGATCGATGGTCCGGTGAATTCCATCCGCTCCCTTGCAGACCGCTGGGACGATTCAGTGATGGATGCGCTGTTGCTCCTCGTCCCCCATGCGCGCGCGACGGGTCATGTCGGGCCGGGCGATTTCCATATGGATGCGACGGGTCGTCTCAGCCGCCGTCGGTCCGGACGCGTGGCGCCTTTCGTTTATACCGGTATCCAGATTCTTGCGCCGCGACTGATTGTCGATCCTCCCGAAGAAGCCTTTTCCACCAATGTCTTCTGGGACCGGGCAATCGCGGCTGGGCGGGCTTATGGTCTCGCCCATCACGGGCTCTGGTTCGATGTCGGCACGCCGCAGGCCATCCCGCTCGTGGAAAGCGACATCGCTGGTGGCTGAGCGCCGCCCGCGCATCTACACCATTCCCGCGCATCGCGCCTTTGCTGATGCGCTGGCCAACGGGCTGATCGCGCAGCATGGCGCTGCTCGTGATGGTGGGCTGGCACTGGCGCGCGGCATTATCCTCTTGCCCAGCAATCGCGCGGTGCGGGCGGTGCGCGATGCTTTTGTGCGGCGCGCGGACGGCGGTCTGCTCTTGCCCCGGCTGGTGCCGATGGGCGACCCGGAGCTGGGTGAAGCTCTGGGGAGCGCGCTGGAGCCAATGGGCATGGGTGGAGACGATATTCCGCCCGCTATTGCTCCACTTGAACGGCAGATGATTCTTGCCCGTCTGATCGAGGAGGCGCGGGCGCGGAGCGGTGAACCGGTGACGGCGGGGGAGGCCTTCCGCCTTGCGGAGGCACTCGCCACAACGCTCGATCAGCTCATCATCGAGGGGCGCGGGGCACATGATCTCGCGGCACTGCGCGATGATCCGGATCATCGCGACCTTTCGGCGCATTGGGAGACGTCGCTGGCGTTGTTCCGCCTGTTGCTCGACCGCTGGCCAGCCGAGCTGGCAAAGCGTGGCTGCATCGACCTTGCCGACCGGCGCAACCGGGTGCTGGAACGGATCGCGCGGCGCTGGACGGAGGCGCCGCCGGACCGGTTTATCGTCGCGGCGGGCATTGCGTCGGCTTCGCCAGCACTGGTCGCACTTCAGCGCGCGGTACTCTCTATGCCCGGCGGGATGGTCGTCCTTTCCGATCTCGACAAGGCACTGGGCGAGGAAGAGTGGCAGGCAATTGGCGGTTTTGGCCCCGCGACCCTGCCGGACGGGCGGCGGGCGCCCGCCTCGCCCACGCATCCGCAATATGTGCTCCGCATGATGCTCGACAGGATGGGGATTCATCCGGACGAAGTGGCGATGTGGCGGTGGGGCAGCGAACATGATGCGCGGGCCGCGCGTGGCCGGGCGATAGGCAATGCCATGCTGCCGCCGCGTCTCACCGGGCGCTGGCAGGGGCTGGATGCCGAGCAGCGCTCGCTGGCCGGGGTACTGGCCATGGAGACCGCCAACCCTGCCGAGGAAGCGCAGGCGATAGCCATTCGGCTGCGTCAGGCGGTCGAGACGCCGGGCATGACGGCCGCACTGGTAACGCCTGATCGCCAGCTCGCCGCACGTGTGTCAGCCCATTTACGGCGCTGGAACATCGACGCAGACGACAGCGCCGGCCGCCCGCTCGCGCAACTTTCTCCTGGCACATTGTTGCTGGCGCTGGCTCGCGCGGCGGCGGAGCATTTCGCTCCGGTGGCGCTGCTGGCGCTGCTCAAGCATCCATTGGTCCGTGCAGGCGAGGCACGGCTGGGCTGGCTGGAACAGGTTCGCCGGCTGGACCTGCGGCTGCGCGGGCCGCGCCCGGCGCCGGGCCTTGCGGCGATCGGTGCGGTGCTTGCGGGTGATCCGCTGGAGAGCTGGTGGCAGGGCGTGGCGGCGGAACTGGCGCCGCTGGAGGCTGCCTTTTCCGGCATGGCGCCGCTCGCCACCCATGTGGAAGCGGTCCGCGTGCTGGCCTCAACGCTCACAGGAGAACAGGTCTGGGCCGGGCATCGCGGCCATGCGGCAGCGCGGGTGATTGACGCGCTGGCACAGGCGGCTCCGCTTGGCGTGCCACTGGTGCGCGGGGTCGATGCGGTGTCCATTCTTGCCCAGTCACTCGCTGCTGTTTCCGTGCGGCCGCCGCAGGGCGGGCATCCGCGCATCGCGATTCTGGGTTTGATCGAGGCGCGGCTCCAGCAGGCGGACCTCATGATCCTTGCTGGCCTGAACGAGGGGACATGGCCGGCCATTCCCGCGCCCGATCCTTGGCTGGCGCCCAGCGTGCGTGCGGCCCTGGGTCTGCCGGGGCTGGAGCAGCGTATTGGCCTTGCCGCACAGGATTTCGCAAGCGCGCTGGGTGCTCCGCGCGTGCTGCTCTCGCGTGCCCGGCGGGATGCCTCGGCGCCGACCATCGCCTCGCGCTTCTGGCTGCGCCTGCGTGCCATGGCGGGCGATGCGTGGACGGAGGAGCGGGAGACTGTGGCGCTTGCCCGGCTGATCGATGCGCCGCTTGCGCCACCGCCCGCTGTCCGTGCGCCGGCGCCATCGCCCGCCGCCGATGTGCGCCCGAAGGAGATCGCCGTTACCGATGTCGATCGGCTGAAGGCAGACCCATACGCCTTCTACGCCGCGAAAATCCTGCGCCTGCCCCGGCTCGATCCGGTGGATGCGGAGCCTGGCCCTGCCTGGCGTGGCACGCAGGCGCATGACGTGCTGGAGCGATGGATGCAGGAGGGCGCGCCCGGCCCGGATCGGCTGCGCGCACTCGCGCAGGAGATGATCGCCGGAGCGCCGTCCCATCCCTTGCTAAAGGCACTTTGGCAGCCGCGCCTGCTGGAGGGGTTGGAGTGGGTCGCGCATGAGGTGGCGGCCTTGGACGCGGAGGGGCGGACGATCCTCTTTGGCGAAAAATGGGGCGCGATCACGCGCGGAGGCGTCCGCTTGCGCGGTAAGCCAGACCGGATCGACCGCCTGCCGGACGGCAGCCTCGCCATTGTTGATTACAAGAGCGGCAACGCCTCCTTCATCAATCAGACGAAAGCGGGTTACCGGCTTCAGCTTGGCCTCCTCGGCCTCATCGCGCGGGACGGGGGCTTTGGGCAATTGCCGGCCGGTGCGGCGATCAGCGCCTATGAATATTGGGTGACGGGCGGCAAGCGGAAGGATGGCGGCATTGGCCTGCGGGTCTCCGTCACGGACCCGGCCGGAGCGCGCAAGCGCATCCCGACTGACGAGATGCTGCCGATGATGGCGGCGTTTTTCAATGAGGCGGCGGCCCGGTGGCTTACCGGGGCTGAACCCTTCACCGCCCGGCCAAATCCGGACGCGCCAGTCTACGACACTTACGATCAGCTCATGCGTCTTGATGAATGGTATGCGCGCGGGAGCACATTGGATGGCTAGGGAAGGGGCCTTTCTTCCGCTCCGTGATGAGCAGGCGCGGGCGTCCCGCCCTGGCGGCCATGTCTGGCTGAGTGCCTCGGCCGGCACCGGTAAAACGCATGTGCTGACCGCGCGGGTGCTGCGCCTGCTGCTCTCGGGCGTCGAGCCCGAGCGTATCCTCTGCCTTACCTTCACCAAGGCAGGCGCGGCGGAGATGGCTGCGCGCATTCATGATCGGCTGGCCCGCTGGGTTCGCGCGGATGATGGCGACATCTTCCATGATCTGGAGGCGCTGGGCGAGGAGTCCGGGCCGGAGGCGCGCGGGCAGGCGCGTTTGCTCTTCGCCCGCGTGCTGGAGGCGACCGGCGGCGGCCTGCGTATCCAGACGATCCATAGCTTTTGCCAGTCGCTGCTCGCCGCTTTTCCGCTGGAGGCAGGGCTGGTGCCCGGCTTTCGTCCACTGGACGAGCGTGGTCATGCCATGCTGGCGCGTGGCGCGCTCATCGCCATGCTGGAGCGTGCGGAGGCGGAGCTGGATCAGCCGGTGCTGGATGCCGTGGCCGCGCTCTCCCGCCGCATGGGGGAGGCAGGTGCGGTCGGCTATCTCGCCCGTTGCGTGGCAGCGGGGCCTTTGCTGGAGGCATGGCCGGCCGATCCCTCGCTATTATCCGATGTGCTGCTCACCCGTCTTGGCCTGCCCGTGGGCGATCTCTCCGGGCATGTCGCGGCGGCCTGCGTAGATGATGTATTCCCGGTGCGGGACTTGCGCCGGATCGCGGCGGCGAACACCGCCTGGGGCAGCAAGACCGGGCTGGATTGCGCCGATGCCATTGCCAACTGGCTCGCCGCCTCACCGGAAGGACGGGCCGACGGGCTCGGGGTGCTACGCGGCGCGCTCCTCACGCAAAACGGCGAGGTCAAGAACCGGAACAACAAGAACCTGCTGGCCGCCGAGCCGGACTATGTGGCGCTTGGTGAGGCTGTGGGCGGGGTCATCGCCGGTCTGGACGATCTCGCGGCGCAGGTCGCCCATGCCCGGCTTGCTGCGCAGGGGCTGCTTGCCGGGCGCGCTTATGCCCGCGCCTATCGGGATGCGTTGCGCGCCGAGGGCGCGGTGGATTTTGACGATCTCATCTCTCGCGCTGCCGCTCTGCTTGGGCAGGACGGCGTAGGCGCATGGATACGCTTCCGGCTTGATCAGCGCATCGACCATATTCTTGTCGACGAGGCGCAGGATACCAATTCGGCGCAATGGACCATCGTTGATGCCATTGTTGATGATTATTTCGAGCTGGAGGATGCGCCGGGGGATGGCCGAGCCGCCCGCACGCTTTTCGTCGTGGGTGATACCAAGCAGGCCATTTTCGGTTTTCAGGGCACCAGCCCGCGCGCCTTCATGGAAGCGCTTGGCCATTTCCGCGCACGGGCGGATCATGCCGGCCAGTCTTTCGAGACGCTGCCGCTCGCGCTCAGTTTCCGCACCGTGCCGGCCGTGCTGGAGGTTGTGGACGCAACACTGGCGGCAATTGGTCATGAGGCCGTGGGGCTGGCCGAGGCGGCGCAGGCCCATGGCAGCGCGCGGCGCCACCCCGGCGAGGTGCTGCTGCTCGCCCCGACAGTGCGGATTGCCGCGGATGGCGATGATGCCGATGATGGTGAGGAGCCGGAGGGCGAGGAGAACTGGCTGGCCGATCATGAGCGACTCCACGCGCAGAAGATCGCGGCGCAGGTAAAGGCGTGGGTCGATCCCGCGCATGGCCGCTGGCTGCGCGCGCAGGGGCGCCGGGCGCGGCCGGGCGACGTGTTGATTCTCGTGCGGAGCCGGGGCACGCTGGCCCGGCTGATCGTCGCCCGGCTTTATGAGGCGGGCGTGCCCGTGGCGGGTGTGGACCGGCTGCGCCTTCAGGCGCCGCTTGCGGTGCGGGATCTGCTCTCGGCCATACGTTTCTCCGCGCAGCCGGACGATGATCTCAATCTCGCCTGCCTGCTTGTTTCTCCGCTGATCGGCTGGTCGCAGGATGATCTCATGCACCGCGCAATTCGGGCGAAGGGCGTGCCGCTCTGGGCGCATCTGCGCGCTACGCAGCCGGAGAATGTGCTGGCGCCGCTTCGCGCGCTGCTCGTCATGGCGGATTATACCACGCCCTATCAGTATCTTGAGGCCATTCTTTCCGGTGTGATGGCAGGTCGGGCGCGACTGCTCGCTCGGCTCGGCGCGGAAGCCGGGGATGCGATTGACGAGCTGCTGAACAGCGCGCTCGCTTTCGAGACGGATGAGCATCCCTCCCTCCAGTCTTTCATCAACTGGTTCGACCGGGAAGAGGCGGACATCAAGCGGGAGCTGACCGAGGGTGGCGACGCCGTGCGGGTGATGACCGTGCATGGCGCCAAGGGCCTGGAGGCGCCCATCGTCATTCTCGCCGACGCCACTTATGATCCCGCCCGCGCGCCGCGTTCCGCCGCTGTCGATTGGGACGGAGGTGGCGCCACGATTCCGCTCATTCGCCCGAGCGGTGCAGAAAGGGTCGCGCCGCTGGCCGATGCCCTTGCCGCTGCCGAAGCGCGCGATCGCGAGGAGCATTGGCGGCTGCTCTACGTGGGTATGACCCGTGCTCAGGAGCTGCTTGCCATTGGTGGCGCGCTCGGGCCGCGCGCGCGCGGGGAGGTTCCGACGGAAAGCTGGCATGCCCGTGCCGCCATAGCGCTGGCGGCGCTCGGCGCGGATGAGGCCGGGGATGACATCTGGGGCCATGTGCAGCGTTGGGAAGGGCGCGATGCGCTGTCCGATGCGCCTGCCGCCCGGACGCCGGACGCCAGCACGTCGCCGCCGGTCGCCCGGCCAGCGTGGCTTGATACGCCGGCTCCTGCCGAAGCGCGTCCGCCGCGCCCGCTTGCGCCCTCAGCCGCAGTCGAGGACGATGTGCCTGATCCGCCGCCGTCCCCGGCGATGCGCGCGGCGGCTGAGCGCGGCCGGCTCCTGCATGCGCTGTTCGAGCGTCTGCCCGATGTGCCGGCGGCTGTGCGTCGCACGGCGGCGCTGGCGTGGCTTGGCGGGGCAGGCGGCGTGGCCGATCCGGCGCAGGCGGCGGAGATTGCCGACCATGCCCTGGCTGTCATTGAGAAGCCGGGCCATGCGGCGCTTTTCTCCGCGGATGCGCTGGCCGAAGCACCGATTGCCGCCGTGGTTGACGGGCACGTGATCGCCGGGACGGTCGACAGGCTGCTGGTGCGCGACGACAGCGTGCATGTCGTCGATTTCAAGACTGGCCGTTTCGTGCCGGTGGAGGGGAATGCACCGCCGCTCTCCCATGTCCGGCAGATGGCGGCTTATGCCGCGGCGCTGGCCGTAATCTTCCCCGACCGCCTTATCCGGGCCAGCCTGCTCTATACGAGCGGACCGACGCTTATCGATCTGCCGGACACGCTGCTTGCCGCGCACAAGCCCGGCTTTGCGGTGCCCGAGCAGAAGTTGGCGGCGGATGGACTTGAGGAAGCGGTCCCGCCTGCCTAGATCAGAGCTGAGCCGGATCGTCCCGGCGCCCTGTCAGGAGCCTTATTCCCATGGCCACCAAAGCGATTTCCGACAACAGCTTCCATGATGACGTTATCGCGTCCGACAAGCCGGTACTGGTTGATTTCTGGGCCGAATGGTGTGGCCCGTGCAAGATGATCGGCCCATCGCTCGAAGAAATCAGCGAGGAACTGGGCGACAAGGTGACGATCGCCAAGCTCAATATTGACGATCATCCCGATGCCCCAGCGCGTTACGGTGTGCGCGGCATTCCCACTATGATCCTCTTCAAAAATGGCGAACCCGCCGCGACCAAAGTGGGTGCCGCGCCCAAGAGCCAGCTCAAGGGCTGGCTGGAAGGCGCGCTCTAGGCATAGTCAGCGCGCGCTGCGCTGGTTTCCGGGCGCCGTTCGTTCGGCGCCCGGATAGTTTCACCATGTCAGCGCCAGTAATCATGCCGTTCAGACCCATCGAAAACGGCCCGACTGCAGGCAGCAGCGCTTAAAATCTTTCTCCCGAACCACAGGGGCACGGATCATTCCGTCCGAGCTTCTCGAGAAGCTCCTTGTCGCCATGGACGAAGCGCAGGCCGCGCTTCACATGGGTTTCGGACGGATAGCCCCGGCGGCGCTTAGCGCTCCGCTCGAAAGCAGGGCTGGTTGGCGATGTCGCTGGTCTTGCGTGCCATGATGGCCTCCTGTCATCGTGCTTTCGGGGGCCGTGCTTATAGCGGGGGCGATGCCTGCCTCCAACCCCGCTCAACCGTAGAGAATCTCCGCCGCCCTGTCCCACAGCGCGGGACTTGCCGCGGCGAGCAGGCCGCGTCCGGCATCCGGCGCGATGCGGTAGGGCGAACCGTCGGGTCGGGCGACGCGTCCGCCCGCTTCGTTGACGAAGAGCGCGCCGGGCGCATGGTCCCATGGCAATGTCCGCTCGAACACCGCGAGATCGTTCACGCCCAGCACGACGCGCGGATATTGCTCGGCGGCGCAGCGTGGAATGTCGGTCATGACAAGCCGGCCCTCGGCACGGCGCAGGATTGCGGTGCGATCGTCCGGGCTCATGAACAATACGGAAAGGCCTGCTTGCGGCAGTGCCGCGCCTGTGCCCCGCGCGGTGACGCGTGCGCCATCCACCCAGGCGCCGCCACCCAGCGCGGCATGGCAGAGCCGGCCGGTCAGCGGATCGAGCATCCACCCGGCCTGCGTCTCCCCGTCCGCGACAAGGGCGATCATGATGCCGAAAGGCGCACGCCCCGCCGCGAAATTGCCAGTGCCGTCGATCGGGTCGATGATCCACTGGACACCGCTGCCGAGCCGCGCGAGCACGCCCGCGTCGGCCGCGCAGGCTTCCTCGCCGACGATGGCCGCTTCGGGCAGGATCGCGGCGAGCCCCTCGGCCAGTGCGATCTCGCTCTCCCGATCGGCGATGGTGACGAGGTCGTCCGCCGCCTTCTCGATGACCTCGTCGGCGTTCAGGTTGCGGAAGCGCGGCATCACGATGTCGGCCGCGACCCTGCGCATCAGCGCTTCGACCGGGGTGTAGAGCGCGTGCATTGCCATCAGCTCCGATAATCGGCGTTGATCGAAATGTAGCCGTGCGTCAGGTCGCAGGTCCATATCTTGGCCCGTCCGGACCCCAGGCCGATGTCCACGCCAATGCGGATCTCATCCCCCTTGAGGTGTGCGGTAACCGGCACTTCGTCATAGCTGTCCACCGCAAGGCCGGCTTGCGCCACCCACTTGTCGGCGAAGCGGACGGCCAGCTTGTCCCGGTCGGCCGGCTCACCTGCCTTGCCGACCGCCATGACGACGCGGCCCCAATTGGCATCCTCGCCGGCTATAGCGGTCTTGACGAGTGGCGAATTGGCGATGCTCATGCCGATACGCCGCGCGCTCTCGTCGCTCACCGCGCCTTCAACCGAAATCTCGATGAACTTGCGCGCGCCTTCGCCGTCCCGCACGACGAGATGGGCAAGTTTCAGGCACACGTCGCGCAGAGCGGCAGCGAAGGCATCAGCGCCGGGGTCATCCATGGTGGCGAGCGGGGCATTGCCGGCCTTGCCGGTGGCGAAGGCGAGCACGGTGTCGCTCGTCGATGTATCGCTATCCACGGTGATGCACGAGAAGCTGTCACGATTGGCTCCAGACAGCATGGACTGGAGCAGCGGCGCTTCCACGGCGGCATCGGTGAAGATATAGCCCAGCATCGTCGCCATATCCGGCGCGATCATGCCCGATCCCTTGATGATGCCGACGATGGTGACGGTGCGATCACCAATGACGGCGGTGGCGAGAGCGCCTTTGGTAAAGGTGTCGGTCGTGCCGATGGTGCGTGCGGCCGCCTCCCAGTCGCACGGCTCTGCCATGAGGGCTGTGGCCACACCCTCGCGCGCCTTGTCCTTGGGCAGCGGTACGCCGATGACGCCGGTTGAACTGACGAACACCTCGCCCGGTGCGCAACCCAGATGATCGGCCACCTGTGCGCGGATCTGCTCGACAGCCTCACGCCCGCGATAGCCGGTGAAGGCGTTGCTGTTCCCGGCATTGACGATGAGCGCCCGCGCGGTGCCGCCCTCCGCGCTTTCCCGGCCCATTTCGACTTCGGTCGAGCAGCAGATATTGCGCGTGAAAACGCCCGCCACGCTGGTCCCTTCCGCCAGCTCGACATAGGTGAGGTCACAGCGCCCCCAGTCCTTGTAGCCGGCACGGGCGACGCGCGGCGTCGCGCCGGCGATGACCGGTAGAGCAGGGAAGGGCAGGGCGAGCGGGGAAATGTCGGTCATGTCCGCGCGGATAGCGCAAAGCGATGACGGATCAAGCCGCTCTTGCAGTGTTCGCATGGCGGTAATAGCGCTTTGGGATAGAGATTTGCTGAAAAGCTGGGGCGGTGCACAATGAAAAAGATGATGCTGACGGCCGGATTTCTGCTGGTTGCGTCGGCCGCCGGCGCGGCGGACAAGAGCCGGGAGGCGCAGCCCGAGGGCGATGGAGGCGCGGCCGCCTGGTTTTCCACCGATGATTATCCCGCCGAGGCCTTAGCGGTGGAAGCGGAGGGAACGGCGGCCGTTCAATATGATATTGATGCGCAAGGCCGGGTGATCTTCTGCACCGTCACCCAAACAAGCGGAAGCGCGGTACTCGACGAGACGACCTGTCGGCTAATGAAAGAGCGCGCCCGCTTTGTCCCGGCGCTCGACGCCAGGGGCAGGCCGGTCGCGTCAAAGGGTGAGCGGCGCGTGACATGGCAGATGCCGAAGAGGGTGGCATCACCTATGCCTCTCTCCATTTTACCCGTGCGTGTCACGATGACGACGGACGTCGACGAGCAGGGGGTGAGGAGTAATTGCGAAATCGGACAGGTGGGCTTTTCGACGTTCCAGGTGCCGGCTGCGGAGATGGGTATGACATGTGAAAATAATGAGTTCTTAGGCGGCGACGTTCGGTTCATTGGTGATGACGGCAAGCCGGTAAAAGCGCGCGTGCAGATAAGCGTGGAACTAAAAGTCGTCCCGGCAGGAAAATAGCCACTTAGCGTTCCGTTCATCCTTCATCATCTACGGCATGGACGAACCGGTCCATTGCACCTATGTAAGCCCCGTCACAACGGAACGCCGCCGCGCCTTGCAGATTCTGATCCTCCTTTCGGCGATGATCGCCTCGTTGACCGGCCTGATGGTCGGTGAGCGGCCGGTCGCGCGCGCGCAGGTGGAGCGGAGCGTCGCGGCGCAGCCGTCTCCGGCCGCGTCCTCCGCGCGGCCACAGGCCATCCGTCCGGCCGATGCCGCCACGTGTCGCCGGAAAGACGCGACCTGCGCCGCGCAGGCGCGTGCTGGCGTGGAAGAACCTTCGCGGCGCAAATCGCGCTCCATCCTGCTCTTGAAGCGAGCCTGGCTGGAATAACCGGCCCGGTCCCGATGGCGATGTGCCATGTCGGGGCCTTTTTCTGCGCATGTGCAGATCTCCGCGTCGACGATCCCGCCGGCGCATCCCCATATCCCTTTGTATAGGAAGACCGCCATGTTCGGCGCCCTCGCCAAATCCATTTTCGGTTCGTCGAATGATCGCACCGTCAAGTCGCTCCGCAAGACCGTGGAGCGCGTCAACGCCTTCGAACCGCAGATCAGCGCATTGAGCGACGAGGATCTGCGCGGGCAGACCGTGCAGTTCCGCCAGCGCCTCGCCAATGGCGAAACGCTCGACGATCTGCTGCCGGAGGCCTTTGCCACGGTACGCGAGGCGGCCAAGCGGACGCTCGGCCAGCGCCATTATGACGTGCAGCTTATCGGTGGCATGGTGCTTCACCGTGGCGAGATCGCCGAGATGCGGACCGGTGAAGGCAAAACGCTGGTCGCCACGCTCGCCACCTATCTTAACGCGCTGGAGGGCAAGGGCGTCCACGTCGTCACCGTGAACGACTATCTCGCCCGGCGCGACTGTGAGTGGATGGGGCAGGTCTACCGTTTCCTCGGGCTGACCACCGGCGTTATCGTACCCAATATCGCGGAGGATGAACGCCGTGCCGCCTATGAGGCGGACATCACCTACGCGACGAATAACGAGCTGGGCTTCGACTATCTGCGTGATAATATGAAGTATGAGCGCGCCCAGATGGTGCAGCGCCCCTTCAACTTCGCCATCGTGGACGAGGTGGATTCCATCCTCATCGACGAGGCGCGGACCCCGCTCATCATCTCCGGGCCGACCGACGACAAGAGCGAACTCTATATCGCCGTGGACAAGCTCGCCAAGCAGCTCGTGCCCGCCGATTACGAGAAGGATGAGAAGCAGCGCAGCATCACGCTCACCGAGGACGGCACGGAGAAGATGGAGCGGCTACTGGAGGGCGCCGGCCTGCTGGAAGGCGCGAACCTCTATGATTTCGAGAATACGGCGGTGGTCCACCATGTGAATCAGGCGCTGCGCGCCAATGCCATGTTCCGTCGGGACATCGACTATATCGTCAAGGACGGCAAGGTCGTCATCATCGATGAGTTCACCGGTCGCATGATGGATGGGCGGCGCTGGTCGGATGGTCTGCACCAGGCCGTGGAGGCCAAGGAAGGCGTCAACATCGAGCCGGAAAACCAGACACTCGCTTCCATCACCTTCCAGAATTATTTCCGCATGTACCCCAAGATTTCCGGCATGACGGGTACGGCCTCGACCGAGGCGACCGAGTTTTTCGACATCTACAAGATGAACGTTGTCACCATCCCCACCAACAAGCCGGTGCAGCGCGTTGATGAGGAAGACCTGTTCTACAAGACCCTTGAGGACAAGTTCGCGGGCATCGCGCGGACGATCAAGGAGCATCAGGCCAAGGGGCAGCCGGTGCTGGTCGGCACCGTTTCCATCGAGAAGTCGGAGCTGCTCTCCGAGTTCCTCAAGAAGGAGGAGGTGCCGCACAGCGTGCTCAACGCCCGCTTCCATGAGCAGGAGGCGCATATAGTGGCGCAGGCCGGCCGCCTTGGCGCCGTGACGATCGCGACGAACATGGCGGGGCGCGGCACGGATATTCAGCTTGGCGGCAATCTGGAGCTGCGCGTTGAGGATGAGCTGCGCGATATGCCCGAGGGGCCCGCGCGCGATGCGGAGATCGAGCGCATCAAGGCGGAGATTTCAGCCGAGCGTGAGGAAGTGCTGGCCCGTGGCGGTCTGTTCGTGCTGGCGACCGAACGGCATGAAAGCCGGCGTATCGACAATCAGCTTCGCGGCCGGTCGGGCCGTCAGGGCGATCCGGGGCTCAGCCGTTTCTACCTCAGCCTTGATGACGATCTGCTTCGTATTTTCGGGCCGGACACGCTCTTTGCCCGCATGATGCGCTCCAGCCTGGAGGATGGCGAGGCATTGCCGCCCTCCAAGTGGATGAGCAAGGCGATCGAGACCGCGCAAAAGAAGGTCGAGGCGCGCAACTACGACATCCGCAAACAGGTCGTCGAGTATGACGACGTGATGAACGATCAGCGCAAGGTCATTTACGAGCAGCGCAGTGACATCATGGATGCCGAGGCCGTGAGCGACGTGGTGACGGACATGCGTCATGAGACGGTGAACACGCTGGTCGGCACCGCCTGCCCGCATGGCACCTATCCCGAACAATGGAACATGCCGCTGCTCAAGGCGGAGACGGAACGGCTGCTCAACCTGACGCCGAATTTCGACGCGTGGCTCAGTGAGGACGCGGTGGAGCCGGAGATGCTAGAGGAGCGGCTGGTCGCTCTGTCCGACGCGGCACTGGCGGAGAAGGTTGAGCCGCTCAACGAGGCGAGCTGGAAGCAGATCGAGAAGAGCATTCTTCTCCAGAATCTCGATCATCACTGGAAAGAGCATCTCTCCACGCTCGATGCGTTGCGGCAGGTGGTCCATCTGCGCGCTTACGCGCAAAAGACACCGATCAACGAGTATAAGCAGGAGGCATTTGCGCTGTTCGAGCGGATGCTGGGCAGCATGCGTGAGGACGTGACCTATACGGTCAGCCATCTTCATTTCCAGCCGGATGCACCGATGCCGGCCTCGACACTGCCGGACCTGCCTGATTTCCTGACCAGCCATATCGATCCGTTCACCGGCGAGGATGATTCGAACGATATTGATGCCGGGAACCGGGGGTTCATTACCACGACCATCCCCGGGCTGCCGCGCGCCGCGCCGGTGCTGGCGGGAGCCGGTGGAGGAGATGGCAGCTTTCTCGGGCTGGATATCAGCCGCAATGCGCCATGCCCGTGCGGTTCCGGCGAGAAGTACAAGCATTGCCATGGCGCGCTCGGCTGAACCATGCCATAGCCGTTGGGATATAGCGTAGCGGCATTGGTACTGGGACAGGCAGCGAAGAGGCAGATTGGCAATGGCAATGCTGGCGGCACTCTTCGCGCTTACGGCGCTGTTCTATGCGTCGGTCGGCTTTGCGGGCGGATCGACCTATAATGCGCTGCTGGTTCTGGTCGGGACGGACCCAAAGGTCTTTCCGATCGTCGCGCTCTGCTGCAATCTGATCGTCGCGATCGGCGGGTCGATCCGCTTTGCGCGCGCGGGCCTTGTCGATTGGCGGCGAATCTGGCCGCTGCTGGCATTTTCCGTGCCGGCCGCGTGGCTGGGGGGCATTATCCCCATTTCCAAGGCGCTGTTCATCCTGTTGCTCGGCCTTTCCCTGCTTGCCGCCGGGCTGCTTTTGCTGCTTCAGCCCGCTCCGTCGGATGACGGTGCGTCGCCGCGTCCCGGCGCGACACGATTTGGCCTTGTCGTCTCTGGCCCCATCGGCCTGCTCTCCGGCCTTGTCGGTATTGGTGGAGGCATTTTTCTTGCGCCCCTGTTGCATCTGGTTCGTTGGGATAATGCCCGGCGGGTGGCGGCGGCGGCCAGCGTGTTCATTCTCGCCAATTCGGTCGGCGGCCTTGTCGGTCAGATCATGAAAGCGGCAAGTGGCAAGGGTGCGCCGCTCGATGCCGTGGTGGCTTACTGGCCGCTGGCGTTCGCGGTGCTGATCGGCGGGCAAATCGGCAGTCGTCTTGCGACCAGTCGCCTTTCGCCCGCCGTTATCCGCCGGCTGACGGCCGTGCTCATCCTCTATGTTGCGGTGCGTCTGCTCTGGCAGTGGTGGGGCGGGGCCTGATCCCCAGCTGGATCAACGCCGCGCGATCCACAGGCCAAGTAGGCTGACGGCACCCGCGATGGACAGATACATGCCCACAGCGCCAATGCCGTGGCGGGTTACAAGCCACAGTGCCGCATTGGGTGCAAGCGCACCGCCCAATATGCCCGCGACGTTAAAGGCGAAGCTCGACCCGGTGTAGCGCACGCGGGGTGGGAAGGCGTCGGTCAGCCAGGCGCCCAGTGGCCCATAAGTGAAACCCATGACGAACAGCGCGAAAGCGAGCGTCACAAAGATGAGGCCGGTCGCGGGTGTCGCGAAGCCGTGGCCGAAGACGAAGCCCAACGGCACGGTGAGCGCGCAACCGATCGTCAGAACGGTAGCTGCGTTAGCCTTGTCGGACCACCAGCCGGCCACGAGGATGCCGAGCGCGAGGAAGAGGATGGCAACAAGCTGGATACCGAGCATCGTCTCGCGTGGCAGGCCGAGGGTGCCGGTCGCATGGCCGAGCGCGAAGGCGGTGGCGATGTAGAAGAGGGCGAAGCAGGTGACGGCGGTCAGCGTGCAGCCCAGCGCCTGCCGCCAGTGGTTCCGCATCAGGTCTGCAAGCGGGATTTCGGGCGGCGGACCTTCGGCAAGGGCGGCGGCGAATTCCGGCGTTTCGGTGAGGCTGAGGCGCACCCACAGGCCGAGCATGACGAGCAGCGCACTGGCGAGAAAGGGCAGGCGCCAGCCCCAGGCGAGAAACTGCGCGTCGGTCAGCGTGGCGCCGAGGATGAGGAATAATCCGTTGGCGGCGATAAAGCCGATCGGCGCGCCAAGCTGGGGCATCATGCCAAAGCGCGCGCGCCAGCCGGGTGGGGCGTTTTCAACAGCGAGCAGCGCCGCGCCGCCCCATTCGCCACCAAGGCCAAAGCCCTGCCCGAAGCGCAGCAGGCAGAGGAGGAGTGGCGCGACCCAGCCAATCTGGGCGTAAGTTGGCAGAAATGCGATGAGGAAGGTCGATCCGCCCATGAGCAGGAGCGACGCGACGAGTGTGGATTTTCGGCCGATCCTGTCGCCATAATGCCCGAAGATCGCGGCGCCCAGCGGCCGCGCGACAAAGGCGAGGGCAAAGCTGCCATAAGCGAGCATAAGCTGGGTTGCCGGAGCCTCGGCGGGGAAGAAGAGCGGCCCGAAGACCAGGCTGGCGGCTGTCGCATAGATGTAGAAATCGTAGAATTCGACCGACGTGCCAACCAGGCTGGCAAGCAGCACCCGGCGATGCGGCATCATGGTCGCCAAACCACTTGCCGCCTCTCTCGACGTTGCGTTTTCGCTCAATCCCCGTCCCCTATCTGTCTCCGCTGCTGGTTCAGCACCTCATAGGCCATGACTGCCCCCGCGACCGACGCATTGAGACTGTCGGCTTTGCCCATCATGGGGATTTTGACGAGCAGATCGCAAGCTGCCTCATAGTCCGCTGGCAAGCCCTGCGCTTCATTCCCGATGAGGAGAAATGCGGGCGTCTCATATCGCGGCTGCTGATAATCGAAATCGGTATTGAGGCTGGTCCCGACAAGCTGGCCCGCGTCGCTTCTCAGCCATTCCAGAAATGCGTCCCATCCTGATAATGCGATCTGCTGTGTGAAGAGCGCACCCATGCTGGCCCGGACGGTTTCCACTGAAAACGGATCGACGCAATCGTCTATGAGGATGACGCCGCCCGCGCCAACCGCGTCCCCGATACGCAGCAGGGTGCCAAGATTGCCCGGGTCACGCATGGCCTGCGCGACGAACCATATCGGCGCACGGTCGCGCTCCAGTGCGGTGAGCGGCACGGCGCGATCACGATAGACGCCGACCAGCGCCTGCGGATTATCCTTGCCGGATATCTTCGAGAGGATGTCCGCATCCGTGGCGATTACGTCGCCATCTGCTGCCTCGACATCGGCGATGAGCGCCTCGGCCAGCGGATGTGGGCGGGCATCCCGTGCAAGGAACAGCATTTCGGGCAGCGTGCCTGCCTCGCGTGCCTCGGTCAAAATGCGCAGCCCCTCGGCGAGAAACAGGCCCTCGCGTTTGCGGTGTTTCTTGTCGCGCAGTGCGCGCACCCGCTTTACGAGCGGATTGGAAAAGCCGGTGATCTCACGCATGGGCTCGCCTGACGCCCTATTCCTCGCCGAAGCGATCCTCGACAAGCGCGGCGAGAATCGAAAGAGCCCGCTCCGCGTCATCCCCTTCGGCGGAAATGACGATCTCGTCACCCTTTGCAGCGCCGAGCATCATGAGGCCCATGATCGAGGTCCCCACAACCTCGTTGCCATCCTTGGCAACGAGAATTTGCGCGCTCTGCGCCGCGGCGAGGGTCACGAACTTCGCGCTCGCCCGCGCGTGCAGACCACGGATGTTGGTGATCGGCACAGTGCGGCTGAGGCGGCTCATCTTTGGTCGTCTCCAAGCAGTTCGGACGCGACGCTGATATATTTGGTGCCGGCCTCGCGCGCGGCGGCGACAGCCTGCGTGACCGCCATCTTCTTGCGTGCGCTTTCCAGCCGGATCAGCATGGGGAGGTTTACACCGGCGATCACTTCCACGCGGCCTGGCGCGAGGAGCGATATGGCGAGATTGGAGGGCGTGCCCCCGAACAGGTCGGTCAGGATCACCACGCCTTCACCGTCATCCACGTGAGCAACGGCTTGCGCGATCTCGGCACGGCGCATCTCCATATCGTCCTCCGGGCCGATACAGATCGTCTCGATGGCATCCTGCGGGCCAACGACATGCTCCATCGCGACGCGAAATTCCACGGCCAGCCGGCCGTGCGTCACCAATACAAGTCCGATCATTTCGCCTGAGCGCCCCGCTTCGTTGTCTCAGCTCTCTCTCGACTGCGCCGGTTCTCATATGCGTCCAGTTGCGCTGATTCCAGATTGCGATGGGAGATGGTGGGCGAAAAGCCCGCGTGGCGCAAGCGTTCGCCGATGTCTTCGGTAACTCGCACCGAGCGATGTCTCCCTCCGGTGCAGCCGAAGGCAATGGTCACATAGGATTTTCCATCCTCGCTATAGCGCGGCAGCACCGTCTTGAGGAATGCCTCGATCTGGCCGATTGCCTGCGTATAGAGCGGGTCAGCCTCGACATAAGCAGCAACATCCGCATCAAGTCCGGTCTTTTCACGAAGATCGCCAACCCAGTAAGGGTTGCGAAGGAAGCGCACGTCGAAGAGCAGATCGGCATTGCGAGGCACGCCCCGCGCGAAGCCAAAAGACACAAGGGTCAGGGTCGACTCGAAACTGCCACCAAAGCGCTGACGTACCTGCTGCTGGAGCGCATTCACCGTGAGGTCGCTACTGTCGATCAGATGGTCGGCGACGCGGCGAATCGGTGCCATTACCTCACGCTCGCGGGCGATACCGTCCGCGGCTGGACGGTCCAGCGCGAGAGGATGGCGCCTGCGTGTCTCGGCGTAGCGCTGTTCCAGTACAGAGCCGGCGCAATCGAGAAAAAGCACTTCCAGATTGCGACGCTCGGCCTTCAGTCGCTCCAACCGGGCGACGAATGCCAGCCCGTCAAAGCCACGTGTGCGGCTGTCCATGCCGATGGCGAGAGGGCGCCCATCCTCGCGCTGTCCTTCGGCCTGGGGGGCAGCGAGGAGCCGGGTGAGGAGCGAAAGCGGCAGATTGTCCACAACTTCCCAGCCGAGATCTTCCAGGGTGCGGAGTGTGCTCGATTTGCCAGCGCCGGAAAGGCCAGTGACGATGAGAATGGATTTGGGTGGCGGAGCGGCCGTCATGATGGTTTGCGTTCTCCACGCGTCTGGACCTGAAGCAACAATTCCACCTTGATTGGCGTGGAAGCTTCCGTGGCGGCAAGCGTCGCGCTGGGAATGGCGACTCCGGCGAGAATCTGGGTCGTGCGGCGTTCAGGCAGGCGCTCGGGTTGCTCGCTCAGATTGATGACAAGGACAACGGGCACATTCTGCTCATAAGGCAGGGGAAGGATGCCGATATGGCGCACTTCCAGGCGTCCTGCGATGGTCTCCGGCGCGCGGGCGACGAGCGTGCCGTCTTCCTGGCGCATGACCAGCGTGTAATCGTCGCTCACCAGGACCGCGCCGCGATCGATCAGGCGCAGTGCGAGGTCAGACTTGCCAATGCCGCTTGGCCCCGTGAGGAGCACGGCACGGCCGTCGATGGAGACGCTGGTCGCGTGGATCGTTTCGGAGGAGAGTGCAGCCATGGTTGGGGCCTCTCCTATCGTGCTTCGCGCGCTACGTCATCCTGTTGCATGATCGTCCTGCGGTCTGGCGCGGGGCAGGGTGACGATGAAGTTCGCGCCCGTTCTCCCATCGCTTCGGTCTTCCACGTGGATTGAACCATTATGTCCTTCCACAATCGTCCGGGCGATGGAGAGCCCAAGGCCGCTGTGCTTACCGAATGCTTCACTTTCAGGCCGGACAGAGTGGAATCGGCGAAAGATATTTTCACGCTCTTTTTCCGGTACGCCAGGCCCACTGTCCCATGTCGAGATATGTACGCTGTCCATCTGCTCCTCGACATCGATATCGATCCGGATTTCGCCGTCGACGGGCGAGAAGCTGCGCGCATTATCGATGAGATTGGCAAAAACCTGCGAGAGCCGCGCCCTATCGCCCGAAACGAGGGCGACGCCATTGCGTGGTCGACGGAGCGTTATGGTGGGCGCGGTTCCTGTGCCCTTTCCGGCATTCTCACCGCCTTCCGCCCGGCTTTGCTCTGTTCTCACGATCCGGGTCAAGAGGTCGGCAATGTCGACAGTCGTGAACGGCGTGCGTGAAAGCTGCGCGTCGATCCGCGAGCTTTCGGCGATATCGGTGACGAGCCGGTCAAGGCGCAGAACGTCGTCCTGCGCAATGTCGAGCAGGCGAGACTGGAGGCTCGGGTCGGTGATTCGTCCCATGCTTTCCAATGCCGAGCGCAAGCTGGCGATCGGGTTCTTGAGTTCATGGGAGACGTCCGCCGCGAACGCTTCGGTTGCATCAATGCGTTGGCGCAGCGCCTGGCTCATGTCTGAGACGGCGCGCGCGAGCAGGCCGATCTCGTCGCGCCGATCCGGCAGGCGCGGTACGATGACTTCCCGTGCACGGCCAAGGCGTACGCGAACAGCGGCGCTGGAGAGCCGGCGCAGCGGGACAACGATGGTGCGCGCGAGGAAGAAGGAGAGCAGCACGGAGGTTGTGATCGCGACGAGAATGATGAGGCCGATCCTCAACCGCTCGGCGCGGACCACCTCCGTAATGTCGCGCGCGTTCGTGGTCGCCAGGAGTATGCCTCCGTGACGAATTGGCACTGCTGCGCTGAGGAAGGGTGTGCGGTCTGGCGCGAAGCGATAGTCGGTGACGATGCGGCCGGTCCTGGCGGCTGCCATGCCTTCCGGCCAGGCGGAGAGGCGGTCCGGTTGCGGCTCGGTAAGACGGGGCGGGCGCTCGGCGAAAACGACTGCCTCGACCAGCGCGTCGAGCCGGCGCGCTGCCCGAACTGGCCAGCGCTCGCTATGAGGGTCGATCAGGCGATAGGTCGGCGGAGCAAGGGTGAAGCTATCGGCACGGAGCGCGCCCTGAGGGTCATAGATGCGTAGTCGAAAACCGGATATGCGAGCTGCACGAACCAAGAGCGCATTTTGGTGCGCCGGTGTGCCGGTGTCCAATGTTGCGAGGATGAGAAAGGCTTCCCGCGCCGTGGCCGCCTGCCGGCTTTCAACCAGTCGGGCACGATAGCTATCCAGATAGAAAAAGCCGCCGGCCAGAAAGGCGAGAGCGAAGACGTTGACCGCGAGGATGCGGCGAGTGAGCGAGATGCGCGGTGTCCATTCTCCGCGGTACCGCTCGCTCCCCTCATTCCTCGACGAAACGGTAGCCAGCGCCATAGAGCGTGTCGATCGCGTTGAAATCCGGCGCAGCTTCGCGGAATTTGCGACGCAGGCGCTTGATATGGCTGTCTATTGTGCGGTCGTCGACATAGATGTCATCCTGATAGGCCGCGTCCATAAGCTGGTTGCGATTCTTGACGACGCCGGGGCGCTGGGCAAGCGCTTCCAGAATCATGAACTCCGTGACCGTAAGGGTGACATCCGCGCCGTCCCATTGCACACGGTGGCGGGCAGGGTCCATGGTCAGGCGACCGCGTGTGATCGTGGCTGGGGCCGCGCTTGCTTCGCCGCCGTCGGTCCGCTGGATGTCCGAGCGGCGCAGCAGTGCGCGGATGCGGGCGATCAGCAGCCGTTGCGAGAATGGCTTGGCAATATAGTCGTCGGCGCCCATGGCGAGACCCAGCGCCTCATCCAACTCATCGGTCTTGGAAGTGAGGAAGATGAAAGGCACGCTGCTCTTCTCGCGCAGACGGCGCAGCAGCTCGATCCCATCCATGTTCGGCATCTTGATGTCGCACACCACAAGGTCGGGCGGATTGTCTGCCAATGCTTTCAGCGCGGCGTCACCGTCCGAATAGAGGCGCGTGGCAAAGCCTTCCGCGGCCAGCGCGATGTTGAGAGACGAGAGGATATTGCGGTCGTCGTCGACCAGCGCGATCGAGGCTGTCATCGCTCCGCCTTCCTTCCTCCCGGCATCGTGTCTCTCCGAAACCCCGAGCTTAAGTCTAGCCGAGAGGTATAAAACTGGCGCAGGGCCTATCCCATGGCGCTTGTTGAGGCAACCGGCCCACGTCTGTCGTGGCGTACCTCCTTGGAATGCATGTGGTATGGGGTTGTCCCGGTTTGTGGCGCTATCCAGCGCATTTTACGCGGCGTTCGGTTTGACCGCTGTTCCGATTACTCCTATGCCCACGCCCATTGGCGCGGCACAACGATCGCGCGGTAAACATAAATTCTGACAACAAAAATAGAGGCATGGCGGTTCCGCCGCCTATGGAGAGACAATGGAGATAAGCGTGCAGGCTCAGTCTTCGTTTGCCCTGGCCGACCAGGGCATCAATACGCAAGCGATAGTCAAATGGAACCTGCTGACCGGACCGCTGGTCGAGGAGGCGATCCGCAACGGCGAAGGCATGCTGGCCAAGGATGGTCCGCTGGTCGTTGCCACTGGCAAGCATACCGGCCGGTCCGCGAAGGACAAGTTCATCGTGCGCGACGCCGAGACCGAACACACGGTTTGGTGGGGCGAGACCAATCGCGGTATGAGCCCGGAGCATTTCGCGGCGCTCAAGGCCGATTTCTTCAAAGCCCTTGCCGGCAAGGACAAGCTGTATGTTGCCGATCTTTTTGGCGGCTCGCAGCCTGAGCACCGTGTCAATGTGCGTGTCATCAACGAGTATGCCTGGCATAATCTCTTTATCCGGACGCTGCTCGTTCGCCCGGAGGCAAGCGCGCTGGCCTCTTTCGTGCCGGACTATACGATCATCGACCTGCCGACTTTCAAGGCGGACCCGGCTCGTCATGGCGGGCGTGAGGGTAGCGAGACGATCATCGCGGTCAATTTCACCGAGAAGTTGATACTGATCGGCGGTACGGCTTATGCGGGCGAGATGAAGAAGTCGGTTTTTGGCATTCTCAACTATTTGCTGCCGCCGGCGGGCGTGATGCCTATGCATTGTTCGGCCAATATCGGACCGAGCGGTGATACGGCGGTGTTCTTTGGCCTTTCCGGTACTGGCAAGACGACGCTTTCAGCCGATGCCAGCCGCACGCTGATTGGCGACGATGAGCATGGCTGGTCGGACACGGCGGTCTTCAACTTTGAGGGTGGTTGCTATGCCAAGATGATCCGCCTTTCGGCTGAGGCTGAGCCGGAGATTTTCGCTACGACGAAGCGCTTTGGCACGGTGCTGGAGAATGTTGTGATTGATCCCGTCACGCGGGAGATCGATCTGGATGACGATAGCCTTGCGGAGAATAGCCGCGGTTCCTACCCGATTGATTTCATTCCCAACGCCTCGGAGGAAAATCTGGGGCCGGTACCCAGGACGATCATCTTCCTCACCGCCGATGCCTATGGCGTGCTGCCACCGATTGCACGGCTAACGCCCGATCAGGCGATGTATCACTTCCTGTCTGGCTACACAGCGCGTGTTGCAGGCACGGAAATCGGCGTGACCGAACCGACGGCGACCTTCTCTACCTGTTTTGGTGCCCCCTTCATGCCACGCCACCCGACGGTGTATGGCAACCTTCTCAAGGAGAGGATCGCAAAGGGTGGGGTTACGTGCTGGCTGGTGAATACGGGCTGGGCGGGAGGTAAGGCGACCGATCCGGGCATCAAACGGATGCCCATCAAGGTCACGCGCGCACTGCTCAACGCCGCGCTTGACGGAAGCCTCAATCAGGTGGCGTTCCGCACCGATCCCAACTTTGGGTTTGATGTGCCAGTGGCGGTGCCGGGCGTGGAGAGTCGTATTCTTGATCCGCGCGCTATGTGGGCGGATGGGGCTGCCTATGACGAGACGGCCGGCAAGCTGGTCAAGGCGTTTGTCGACAATTTTGCTCAGTTTGAGAAGGATGTCGATGAGTCGGTGCGAGAAGCGATGTTAACGATCGCCTGACTCTTCCTGACTCGTAACGCCACGTCTTTGATCCCGGAACGGAACGGGATCGGTGTGCGTGCTTCTCAAACTGACGGCATTTTCATTTTAGCGAAGGGACGGGGCGTGGTAGACACGCCCCGCCTTTCATTTTGCGAAAGCGAAGGAACGAAAATGGGTATTTTTGACGGAATCCTGGGCAATCTTGATGAGATCGCCGCCAAGGTTGGGTTGCCGGCCGACAAGGTCAGTGCACTTACCGAGACACTTCAGGCCAAGCTTGGTGAGGGTGGTGACCAGCTTTCCGCGTTGACTGCCGCAGCAAAGGAGCATGGTGTGTCGCTCGACAGCGTGAAGGGCCTGCTCGGCAATGCTGGCGATGGCGCGCAGGATCTGCTCGGTAAGGTCACGGGTTTCCTGGACAAGGATGGCGATGGCAATCCGCTCAATGATCTGGGGAATCTCGCCAAGGGATTCTTCAAGAAGGATTGAGGGCGAACGCCCTTAGCGGCGCCTCACTGAACAAAAGAGGGCCGGCGCTTTTAGGAGCGCCGGCTCTTCTTCATTAACATTTATGGCTTGTTGCTGCGTGATGGTCGCTCAGTCGGTCAACTCGGCAGGCACCTTGCCGCCATTTTTGGCGAGTTCGCGCATCACGGCCTTGTGAAGCCATATGTTCATCTCCGCGCTGCCGCCGAGTGCGCCGGTATAGCCCAGTTCCTTCGCCAGTTCTTCGCGGTTCTGAAGGCTCGAGTCGATACCGAGCAGCTTCATGAGATCGACGATGGAGCTCTTCCAGTTGAGCTTGGCGCCCTGCTCCTGCGCGATGGCCTCCAGATTCGCGATTACATCCACCTCGCTGATCGGCGTCGGCGCGATCGGAGCGGCGGGGGCGGCCGGCGCAGGGGCGGCTGCCGCCGGCGCGGCGGGGGCGGGGGTTGCCGCTACAGCCTTCTTGCCGAAGATAGCGTCCTTGATCTTGCTGAAAATGCTCATCGAATGATTTCCTTTGACGTGATGACAAAGCGTGCCTGCTATGGCGTGTGTCGACCGGTTGCCGCATTTTTCTTCCGGCTAGGGAAATGCGAATCGCATGCCGGGTGGCGACTCCCTATGATCGCACGAACGCCTGCCTGCGCGAAGTGGAGTTGCCCCCTCAGCGGTGCCGTTTCGTGACAGGGGAATCTGTCGTTCCATCTTCGCATTTGTCGCGCGGCGTGGCATAAAAAGCGCTTTGGCGCTTGGGCGCCGGGTGAAAGGCGCAAGAGCGCCTGTTCAGGAGCAAGAGCAGATGGATTTGCAGCAGATTCTGGCCCAGGCGGGCGGCATTGGAGCCATTGCCAATCAGCTTGGTATCAGCGAGGGTCAGGCCAGTAGTGGTATTGGCGCATTGCTCCCGGCAGTGCTGGGCGGCTTCAAGAAGAGTGCGCAAGCGCAGGGCGGGGGAGAGTCAGGCATTGGCGGACTGCTCGCTATGGCCGAGAGTGCGGGTGGCGGTGGTCTTCTCGCCAATGTGCTTGGGTCTCAGCAGACCGATACCAATGCCGGCAACGGCCTGCTTGGCGAGATTTTCGGGTCCAAGGATGTGAGCCGCGCGGTGGCGGACAATGCTGCTGGTCAGTCTGGTCTCGATTCCTCCGTTCTTAAGAAGATGCTGCCGATCGTGGCGATGCTCGTGGCGGGCTATATGGCGCAGTCCGCCGGCCGGGGGCAGGGCAGTGAAGGCGGCCTTGGCGGGATTCTCGGTTCGGTGTTGGGCGGCGGCGGCGCACCAGCAGGCGGGGGCGGTCTTGGCGGCATGCTGGGTTCAGTGCTCGGTGGCGGCGCAGCGGGCGGCCTTGGCGGCATGCTCGGTTCAGTCCTTGGCGGTGGTGGCCAGTCAGCGGGCGGCCTTGGCGGTATCGGCGCGCTGCTGGATCTGGATGGCGACGGCAATCCGCTCGACGACATTCTCGGGATGGCAGGCAAGCTGACCGGGCGCTGAGCAGCGATTTATTCGGCGGGCGGAGGCGTTCACTCTTCGCCCGTCAGCGTCTTCCAGTCATGGCTGGCGCGGCGGGATGCCGCCTTTACCGGATAATGAAAGTGCGGCTATGCTTGTCGCACGCGTGCAATGCCCTATGAAGAAGCGCATTGTCCCGAAGCTATCCAGGAAAGCCCGTTTCATGTCGCTTCGTTTTGCTCAGCATTTTTCTCTGCGATCGTCCTTTGTCGCGTTGGCGATTATTTCCGCTTCGGCCGCGCCGATGTTGCCTGTGTTTGCCCAGAGTGGGTCGATCGAGGGACGGGTCGGCAAGCTGGAGAAGGAGATGCAGGCTGTGCAGCGGAAAGTGTTTCCGGGCGGTGCCGGCGGGATGCTCCAGCCTGATCTTTCACCGGTTCCCGCAGAAACGCAGATCGGCACGCCGGCCAGCTCCCCCCTGGAGGATCTGACGGCACGTGTGAGCGCAATCGAATCGCAGCTTGCCCGGCTTACCGGGCAGGTTGAACAGAATGATTATCGGTTGAAGCAATTGGAGCAGGCCTTCGCCGAGGCGAAGAGCGTGAGTGAGGCCGCAGCAGCGCCCGTGCCATCGGCGGTATCAACCGGTCAGGCCTCGGCTGCGCCATCTTCCGCGTCGGCGACAACGCGTCCCGCCGCCGTCTTGCCGACCCGTAACGCCGCAGATCCATCGCGTGTGGAAGCTGTCGCTGCTGTTGAGCGGCCGAGCACAGGTAATGCCGCGTCGGACAGCTATACTTATGGCTATCGGCTCTGGGCAGCCAAATTCTATCCCGAAGCGCAGGTGCAGCTGCGCGAAACGGTCGAAAAATATGGGAAAAGCGATGTCGGGAGCCGCGCTCAGAATCTGCTAGGCCGCGCATATCTGGACGCCGGGCAGTCCAAGACCGCAGCAACGGTACTTTATGAGAATTACCGTCTGCGGCCTAAGGGGGATCGTGCGGCGGAAAGCCTTGCCTATACAGCCGAGGCCCTGATCCAGCTCAATCGTAGCAGTGACGCCTGCCTTGCATATGATGAGCTACGCGACGTCTTTGGTGCGACGATGCAGCCGAGCTTGCGCGGCATGATGGAGAAAGGCCGCGTTCGCGCCAAATGCGGTGCCTGACGACAATGTGGATGCCCTGCCGGCCTTGTTGGGGACTGCCGTTGCGCAGCTTATAAAGCGAGACGTAACCACTCAGGATCGTTTCGGGATCGCCGTTTCCGGCGGGCCGGACAGCATGGCTCTGCTTGATATTATGGCCCATGTTTGGCCGGAGCAGGTCGAGGCGGCGACCGTGGATCATGGTCTGCGTCCGGCGGCGGCGGACGAAGCGGAAATGGTCGCGCAGTTTTGCGCTATGCGAGCGATTCCTCATCACGTGTTAAGGCCTGAGGCGCCCATTACCGGATCGATCCAGGCACAGGCGCGCGCGGTCCGTTATGCGCTTCTGGAGGCTTGGCGTGTGACGCGGGGACTGGGTTGGCTCGTGACCGCTCATCATGCCGACGATCAGATCGAGACGGTGCTGATGCGTCTGGGCCGGGGCGCGGGGCTTTCCGGTCTTCGTGGTGTGCGATCCAGGCGTGGGGACATTTTGCGCCCGTTGCTTGGCACGCGTCGGGCGACGTTGCGGGCGTGGTGTGTGGCGCGGAATGTTCCTTTCATCGACGACCCCTCCAACGTCGATCCGCGTTTCGATCGTGCACGGCTACGGCGATTGATCGGAGAAATCCCGCTCGTCGATCCGGCCGGGCTTGCCCGATCAGTTGGCGCGCTGAGCGACGCGGATGATGCGCTGAGCTGGACTGCGGAACGGCTTTGGGTCGAGAAAGTGGGTGAGACAGATGGGCTCTGGACGCTTGATAGTAGCGGTCTGCCAGCCTATTTTCGCCGCCGGTTGCTCGAAGAGATGTTACGTCAGGCGAACCCCACCGGCGGAATTCCACGTGGGCCCGCCATGGATCAAGCGCTTGTTCAACTTTTGAAGGGTAATAGCGTAGCGCTGGCGGACTGCATTGTCACCGGCGGGCCGGTCTGGACTGTGCGGCGTGCCCCACCGCGCCGATCAGTTTGATCGACGCGCTGCCATTGCGATCCGGGCGCGAACGCCTATGTTAAGGCGCTGAAAGCGAGAGACGAATGAACGACAATAAGGAACCGCCTCCAAATCCGTGGGTTAAGAGTGCCCTCATCCTGGCGGGGGTGTTCCTCGTCCTGCTGATGTTTGTCACGATGTTCGACAGTCGCGGTGCGGCAACCAAAGGCACGCCGATCGCTTATTCCGAATTTCGGAACAAGGTAACGAGCGGCGCGGTCAAGGAAGTCGCCATCTCCGCCGACCGGGTCTCCGGCGTGTTCGACAATGGCCAGCGCTTTACCGCTTATGCCGTGCCGGACCCGCAACTCACTGCACTGCTCGATGAGAACAAGGTCAAATATAGTGGCCAGCCTGAGGAGGGGCCCAATTTCTGGCAGCTCCTCATCTACCAGTCGCTGCCGTTCCTCCTGATTCTCGGCATAGCCTTTTTCGTCCTTCGCCAGATGCAGAAAGGTGGCGGCGCGGGCGGCGCTATGGGCTTTGGCAAATCCAAAGCCAAGTTGCTGACCGAGAAACATGGTCGCGTTACGTTCGATGATGTTGCCGGCATCGATGAGGCGCGTGAGGAGCTGCAGGAAATCGTCGAATTCCTGAAGGACCCGAGCAAGTTTGCCCGGCTGGGCGGCAAGATACCCAAGGGCGCGTTGCTCGTTGGTTCACCCGGTACCGGCAAGACGCTGCTTGCCCGCGCGATCGCGGGCGAGGCGGGCGTTCCCTTCTTCACCATTTCCGGTTCGGACTTTGTTGAGATGTTCGTGGGTGTCGGCGCCAGCCGCGTGCGCGACATGTTTGAGCAGGCGAAGAAGAACGCACCGTGCATCGTTTTCATTGACGAGATTGACGCGGTCGGCCGGCATCGCGGCGCGGGCCTGGGCAACGGTAATGATGAGCGCGAGCAAACCCTGAACCAGCTTCTTGTGGAGATGGACGGGTTCGAAGCGAATGAAGGCATCATCATCATCGCCGCGACTAACCGGCCTGACGTGCTTGATCCGGCGTTGCTGCGCCCGGGTCGGTTCGACCGACAGGTCGTGGTGCCGCGGCCGGACATTGAGGGTCGTATCAAGATTCTCGAAGTTCATATGAAGAAGCTGCCGTTGGCGCCGGATGTCGATGCACGCACCATTGCGCGCGGTACGCCTGGCTTCTCTGGTGCGGATCTTGCCAATCTTGCCAACGAAGCGGCGCTTATGGCGGCGCGGCGGGGCAAGAGACTGGTTGCCATGGCCGAGTTTGAAACGGCCAAGGACAAGGTCATGATGGGCGCCGAGCGCCGCTCCATGGTCATGACCGACGATGAAAAGAAAATGACCGCTTATCATGAAGCGGGTCATGCGATCGTCTCCGTCCATGAGCCGGCCTCCGATCCGATCCATAAGGCGACGATCATTCCGCGCGGCCGTGCGCTCGGCATGGTCATGCGCCTTCCGGAACGGGACAGCTACAGCTATCATCGCGATAAGATGTACGCGAACCTTGCCGTCTCCATGGGCGGGCGTGTGGCTGAAGAAGTGATCTTTGGTTACGACAAGGTTTCGTCCGGTGCATCGAGCGATATCCAATATGCCACTAAACTGGCGCGCGATATGGTGACGCAATGGGGCATGTCGGACGAGATGGGACCGCTGCAATATGAGGAGCCTCAGGGCGAGACGTTCCTGGGTTATTCACAGAGCCAGCGCGTCCATATGTCGGACGAAACGGCGAAGAAGATCGATACGGAAATCCGCAAGATTGTCGATGCAGGCTATAACCGTGCGCGGACGTTGCTGACCGATCATGAAGACCAGCTTCATCTGCTCGCCAATGCGCTTCTTGAATATGAGACGCTTTCTGGCGACGAGATCAAGGCGTTGCTCGACAAGGGCGAGATCGTGCGTGATGGGGCGACCATCCGTCCCGTCGTCGTACCGGTCGGCGGCACCTCGATCCCGCGTACAGGGCGCCGCAAACCAAGTTCAGCTGATCCCGCGCCGCAGGGCGTTTGAGCGGGGGGCTAATAGCTCCGCTTTGTCGTAGTTAGTGAGTCTGGCCTGACATTTGTGTCAGGTCGGTCTTTTGTGGAAAACTACCGGAAGCAAGGAAAAGCCCGGTCCTGATCGTTCAGGGCCGGGCTTTGTCTTAGATAAGGTAACGCTCTGCAAACGGGTTGTTTAGCCCTCGTAGTCAGCGCCGAGATTATGATTGCGGGGTGGTGTCGCTGCAGTGAGGCGGAGCGCCTCGGCAGAGCGCGCCAGCGAGCCAATCTCATCAGGTGTATCGTCGTCGTCAATCTGGAGCTTCTGCATGGAGCCCACCAGATCAGCGTGCAGATCTTCGGGAAGGATCGTCTCGTCCGCTATCTCGCGCAGTGCGACGACTGGGTTTTTATCCCGGTCGCGATCGATGGTGAGATCCGCGCCGCCAGAGATCGCGCGGGCGCGCTGGGCGGCGAGAAGTACGAGGTCGAAACGGTTGGTAACCTTGTCGATGCAATCCTCGACAGTGACGCGGGCCATAAAGGGCTCCTCAAGCGAATTTCGGGTGACCGGAAAGGTCAGGCGGCTATCATCTGGGAGCCGCTGAGTCAATTACAAGGGGGGTATGACCCCGGCGGTTGGCTTGGTGCAAGCTTTGGCCCATGTTGGCGTTCATGGATCGCCGCGAACTGCCACAGAATGAGAGCGATGACATTGCTCGCCCGGAAATTGAGGTGGCTGGTAGTTACCTCGCACTTGTGCCGGGCGGGCGTGAGCGGCTCGACGCGCTGTTAGCGCTTGTCGGGCGCGCGCGCCATCGCCTGCGCCTCTTCTATTATATCTTCGCTGATGACGAGGCCGGTATGGCGGTACGAGAGGCGCTGATCGATGCCTGTAATCGCGGCGTTGCCGTAACGCTGATTGTCGATGCCTTTGGCTCGGCCGAAACACCGTCCGCTTTCTTCCAGCCGCTGATAGAGGCCGGCGCACGTTTTGGACTGTTCGGTGCTCGACGCAGCACGCGCTACCTCATTCGCAATCATCAGAAAATGGCGATCGCGGATGGTGATCGAGCGATGATCGGCGGTTTTAACTGTTCACGCGATTATTTCATTTATCCGAGCGACGCTTCGGGCTGGTCGGACCTTGGTTTGTTGGTCGAGGGGCCGCTCGCGCGCGATCTTGAGCGATGGTATGATCATATGGCGGCATGGGCGCTCGGCACGCGCCAGACCTTTCGCCAGCTTCGCGCGCTGGTGCGTCGTTGGGTGCCGTCTGAGGCCTCGGCCATCTGGCTGATGGGCGGACCGACACGGCGGCTCAATGCCTGGGCCAAGCGTATCAAGAAGGATATGGAAGCCGTGGCGGTGGCGGGCGGCCGCGCCGATATCGCCGCAGCCTACTTCTCGCCGGGATCGGGAATGCTCCGGCGTCTTACTGACATTGCATGCGACGGCCACACGCGCCTTATTCTCGCCGGCAAATCGGATAATAGCGCGACCATAGGTGCCGCGCGGCATCTTTTTGCACGGATGCTTCGAGCCGGGGTGGAGATTCGAGAATTCATGCCCTGCAAGCTTCATATGAAGCTCTATGTGCTGGATGACATCGTTTATGTCGGCTCGGCCAATTTCGACAAACGCAGCCTGTTCCTTAACCTGGAGGTGATGCTGCGCGTACGCGATGTCCGCTTCGCCGCCGAGTGCCGCGCGCTTCTCGATGGAATGGCAGAGGAAAGCCGGTTGATCGATCGCAGGGCCTATCGACGAATGCGCGGACCACTGCGCTCAATTGCCTGGTGGTTCGCCTATCAGATCGTGGGCGTGCTGGACTACACGGTGACCCGCCGGCTCAACTTCCGCCGTGAGACCCGACACTGAGGCCTTGCGGGCCCAGAAGAGCTTGGCCGGCGGGATACATCGCCATGCCCGGCGCACTGCCACAGTGGTAAAATGGCGCCTGAGAAACGGCAGGACGAAATCGGAATATTGATAAACGAGAAATGTGCCGCCTGGTCGGATCGCGCGCGCAGTCGCCGCCATGATGTCGTCCGCCACACCTTCAGGGAGGGTAGAGAAGGGCAGGCCGGAAACGACATAATCCGCGCTCATCTTGCCATGCTTCGTCAGAATGGCGTTCACGTTCGCGGCCGATCCCAGAACGCAAGTGAGACGGGAGTCGGAAATGGTGGCGTGGAGATAGGCGATAAAATCCGCATCGGTGTCGATCGCGAAAAGGCGCGCTTCTGACCCCAGACGCTCCAAAATGGCACGGGTGAAGACGCCCGTGCCCGGGCCATATTCCACTACGCAGTCGACAGGCTGCCAATCGACGGGATTGAGCAGCGCGTCGATGGTGGCGCGGGCCGTTGGGATGATCGAGCCGACCTTGGCCGGCGCCTTCAGGAACTTCCTGAAGAACAAGAGATTGGGTGAGGACATTCGTTCCCTGCTGGCCCTGTCGGTCGATCTCGCCTGATGGCGCTCTCGACCTTCCACTCGTTGCAAAATCCCATCATGCTTGCAAGGTTGCGCATGTCAGGATGGAGCAAGGGATGAGACAGGCTGATGCACGGCAAAGATGCTGTACCGCCACGGGGCGCTGTTGCCGTAATTTTTTCGTCATGGCGAACGCCAGAGGATGAGTCGGGTTATGCGGAGGCAGCGGCGCGCATGGTCGATCGCGCGACCACGCAGCCGGGCTATCTCGGCATAGAAAGTGCGCGTGATGCCGATGGTTTTGGCATCACAATCAGCTATTGGGCGGACGAGGCGAGCGCGTTAGCCTGGCGTCGCGATGCTGAGCATAGTGTCGTGCGTGCGCTCGGGCGGGAGCGCTGGTATGCCGGCTATCGGTTGGTCGTCGTACGGGTCGAACGGGCCTATAGCTGGGGAATAAGTAACAGTTAAGCGGCTGTGTCGGCGAATTGAAGCGCGGCGAGTCGCGCGTAAAGCCCGCCTTGGCGGGAAAGTTCGACATGGGTGCCGCTTTCCACGATGCGCCCTTCGTCCATCACGATAATGCGGCCTGCCTCGCGAACCGTGGCGAGGCGATGGGCGATGACCAGGGTCGTGCGATTTGTCATCAGCCGTTCGAGCGCATCCTGAACCAGACGCTCGGACTCGGCGTCAAGCGCGGATGTTGCTTCATCGAGCAGCAGAAGTGGTGCGTCACGCAATAATGCGCGGGCAATCGCGACGCGCTGGCGCTGTCCGCCCGACAGGCGGGCGCCAGCTTCACCAAGTGGCGTATCGAGCCCTTGCGGCAAAGCGCGCAGAAAATCCTCGGCATTGGCTGCGCGGGCCGCCGCCCAGATCGCGTCGTCGGTTGCGTGCCAGTTGCCATAGCGCAAATTATCCCGTGCGCTGGCGGCGAAGATTACGGTTTCCTGCGGTACGAGTGCAATGCGGGCGCGTATTTCGGCCGGGTCCGCTGCACGCAGGTCCACACCGTTGAAGCGCACCGTGCCCGCCTGAGGATCGTAGAAGCGTTCGGCAAGCTGGAACAGCGTCGTCTTGCCCGCGCCCGACGGGCCCACAACAGCGAGGGTTTCGCCCGGCGCGACTGCGAGCGTGAAGTCTTCAAGGGCGGCATGATCGGGGCGGGTTGGATACCGGAAGGAGACGCCTTCAAAGGCGAGAGCAGCCGGGCGTGTGTCGGGAATCGGAACTGGGAGCGCTGGCGCGGCGATCGTAGGCACCACACTGGCGAGTTCCGAGAGGCGGGCAGCGGCGCCCGCGCCGCGCAGCAGGTCGCCCCATGTCTCGGTCAGTGCGCCGAAAGCGCCAGCCACCAGTCCGCCCGTCAGCACGAAGGCGGCGATGCTGCCGCCGGACATGCGGCCAGCCGCAACGTCAAGTGCGCCCTGCCACATGATGAAGGTGATCGACCCGAAAATCATGAAAATGACGAGTGCGGTCATTCCCGCGCGCACGATGATCCGCCGCCGTGCCGTGCGGAAACCGTCCTCGACGGCGCTGGTGAAGCGCGTCTGCTCCCGCTCTTCCTGCGTGAAGGCCTGCACGATCTTCATCGCGCCTAGCATCTCGGTGACGAGACTGCCGACGGTGGCTAGCCGATCCTGACTGGCGCGGGAAAGAGTGCGAAGACGCCGACCGATGAAGATGACCGGCGAAATGACGAGCGGAATGCCGATCAGCAACATTGCCGTCAGCTTCGGGGCCAGCGTGAAGAGATAGGCAATGCCGCCTATGCCGGTGAGCAGGTTGCGGAGTGCGGCCGACGCGGTGGAACTGACCACTTGCTCGATAATTGCGGTGTCGGCCGTCATGCGGGATGCAATTTCGGAAGGGCGGTTCTCTTCGAAAAAGGCAGGCTGCTGACGCAGAAGATTGCGCTGCGTGGCGGTTCGCATGTCCGCTACGACTCGTTCTCCGAGCCAGGACACGAAATAAAAACGTAGCGCTGTTGCGATAGACAAGATGATGACGATGAGGAGCAGATACTGGAACCAGCGACTGATACTCGCGTCACCCGCACCGGCGCTAAATCCTCGGTCGATAACCAGCTTGAAACCGCTGGGAATCGCCAGCGTTGCGGCCGCGGCGGTCATAAGCGCCAGTCCTGCCCCGATAAGCCGGCCGGGATAGCGGCTCGCGAGCGTCCAGATGAAGCGAAGCTGGCCGAGTGATGGCCGTGCATCCTTTGTCGTTCTGGTCTTTTCGCCGGGAAGGTCGGTCTGTTCAGTAGGTTGGGGCATGTCCGCCAAGCTGTTTCCTGCGTCGTTGGCGCTCGCTCTAGAGGCATTTCCGCTCAAGTGAAATGATCTGCGTCAGACTTTGCATGCCGCGCCGGCCTATTCGCTCATTTTCCATGTCGCGGTGCGAAAAATATCATAGCGACAAGCCCCATTGTGACACGGGATAGGGCAATTATGTATTTTTGCATTGCGAACGGCGCGTAAACCTTATCTATCTATGCGTAAATGTGAATGCACAGGGGGAAGAACCGGCTCCATGCTCTATAACGCCTATGAGATTCAGCGCAGCCTGCTGGCTAGCGCCAGCGCGGTTGCGACCGCTGGGGTCGAGCTTCTCACCAACCCCGCCAATCCGTTCGCCTATTTCGGGGGTGGGCCGATGCTCGCTTCCGCGCTGGATGTTTTCGCCCATGCTGCCGCGCCCCGAGGAAAGCCTGCTTTTGGTTTTACTGAGGTGACGATCGACGGCCGCACTCACCGCATTGATGAGCGGGTGGAGGGGCGGCACCCCTTTGGGCAGTTGAAGCACTTCGTTCGCGAAGGTGCGCCAGAGGGGCAGCCCAAGCTGCTCATTGTCGCACCCATGTCAGGCCATTTCGCCACGTTGCTGCGCGGGACGGTAGAGCGCCTTTTGCCGGGGCATGATATCTGGATCACGGACTGGCGGGATGCGCGGCACGTTCCGCTTTCCGACGGGCATTTCAATCTCGATGACTATATCGACTATCTGGTGGGCTGGATGGAGCATATCGGGCCTGGCGCTCATATGCTCGCCGTTTGTCAGCCGTCTGTGCCGAGCTATGCTGTCGCCGCGGTCATGTCCGCCAGCAAGCATCCGTGCCGGCCGCGCACGCTTACCATGATGGGCGGACCGATCGACACGCGCGAGGCGCCGACATCGGTGAATACGATGGCGACGGAACGGCCGATGAGCTGGTTCAGGCATAATGTCATTGCCACGGTCCCCTTCGGCCATGCCGGGGCCGGACGGCGCGTCTATCCCGGATTTCTCCAGCTGGCCGGCTTCATGACCATGAACCTTGGCAACCACATGATGAGCCACTGGCACATGTTCAAGCATCTGGTTCAGGGGGATGAAGAAAACGCCGAAGCGACCAAAGCCTTTTACGATGAGTATCGCTCCGTCTGTGATATGACGGCCGAATTCTATCTCCAGACCGTCGAGGAAGTGTTCCAGAAGCACAGCTTGCCGCAAGGTCAACTGATGCATCGGGGCGTAAGGGTCGATCCCGGTGCGATCACCGACGTCGGCCTGCTTGCAGTAGAGGGCGAGAAGGACGACATCTCCGGCATTGGCCAGACGCGGGCGGCGCTGACTGTGGCGACTAATCTGGATGAGCGCTTCAAGCGCTACTATATGGCGGAGGATGTCGGCCATTACGGCATTTTCAACGGGAGCAAATGGCGCAAGCGCATCGCTCCGCAGGTGGAATCATGGATTGCCCAGCATGAGAGTCTGCCGCGCGGCTGATCGGTTGCTGAAGTCAGTAGCCTGCCGATTCCTTTCTGTGCGTCAGGGTTTACGATGACATCCCGGTCATTTGCGACGGGCTGCCTCTTCCGGGGACAGTCTGGGGTTAACAGGGCTGGTTTCAGGGTTTACCGGCTTGACTCCAAGCTATGAGCACACGAACAGTCCGCCACGTCGACACGGACGCAGTCCTGATCGCGATACAGGGTGCCCCCGGGGAGAAAGAATAGGTGCGGTTAGCTCGGATAATGGCGTTCCTGCTTACGCTACTGACCGTCGGCGTCTCGGTTTATTATTACCGCGCCGCGCCGGCGCTGTTGCTGTCCATCCTGCCCGCATTGGTCGGGGTGCTGGGCAGTCTTTTCTTCTGGCGGACAGCCCCGGCCAAGAAGAAAGCGCGGCGTCGCGCGGCTTTGGCCAGCGTTTGCGTGGTGCCTTGCATGTTTGCCAGTGCGGTCGTCAGCTTGTTCGTGTCGCCCATATCGATCTGGCCGGTCTATCTGTGCCTGACGGTTCTCGCGGCGATTCTGGCTTTCTACGCGCTCAACCGCGTGAAGAAGAAGCAGTCCCACCCGTGGGCGGACTATTATCAGGAAGTTGCCTGACGCCCTGACGCGTTTCAACCTGTGGGTTCATAAGGCATGATCATTCGGCCGTCCGGCGCGGCTGTAAAGGTTGTCTGGGTCGGATAGGCGAACTCCAGCCCTTCGGTTTCGAAGCGTTTCAGGATGGCGAGCGCCAGTCGGTGACGGTTCTGGAAATAGTTGTTCCGATCCGGATCGTCGACATCGACAGCGAATTCATAGTCAAGCGAACTGGCGCCAAAGCCGGTCATGCCGGCATGGACGAACTGCAAGCCGCAGCTCTCGGCAACGTCCTTTAGTATCTGCGGTACGCGCTCCAGCGCCTGCGCCGAGGTCTGGTAGATGAGGCCGATCTGGAACGTTATGCGCCGTTCGGCGAGCTGATGGAGGCTGGTAATTTCCTTCTGCAGGAGATTGGCGTTGGAGATGATCTTGTGTTCACCGGTGAGCGCGATGAGCCGGGTGCTCTTGAGGCCAATACGTTCCACGCGCGCGGTGGTTTGGTCGTAGCTGATCGTCTCTCCCTGACGGAAGGGCTTGTCGAAGATGATGGAGAGCGCGGCAAACAGGTCTGAAAATATGCCCTGAGCGGCAAGGCCGATAGCAATGCCGCCAATGCCAAGGCCGGCGACAAGTCCGGTCACGTTGACGCCCAGATTGTCCAGCACGACGATCGTCGCAATGGCGAATACCGCGACAGTGACGAGCAGGCGGATGATACTCATCGCGTTTGAGAGCGATTCGCCGCCATCCATCCCGGTGCGCAGCTCAATGAGACCGATGACGATCTCGCGTGCCCAGATTGCGATCTGGTAGGCGACGATGACGGTGAAGAGGAATTTGATGGTTGTGTGGACCATCACTGGTGGGTCGGCATAACCCGCGACCAGTCGAATCGCGACCATCGCCATGAACAAATGGGATGTGCGGGCGATCGTGCGTTCGATCACTTCGGCGAGATTGCCTTGCCCGCCCTTCATCATCAGCTTGCGCGCCGTTCTCCGGATGAGGCCGAGCCCAAGATAGATGAGCGTACCGGCGCCCACCGCGATGGCGATCTGGAGCCAGTGCGCAGAAAGCCAGATGCTGACGGCGTTCATGGACCCCGGAATATTGGGCAGGGTGGATGAAGGGGAGGCGGCGTTCATCTGGCGTTACCTGTCATGCAATGAGGGATCGAAGCCGGCGAAATGCGCGGGCGCTGCATCGGGGCTGCGTGCCGGCTTCTCAACTCGCGCGCTGTGCCGTGAGGATGTAGTTGACCGAGAGAGTGTCGCCGATACGGAAACCGGTGCGCGGGTCGGCGACGATGCCGGCGATGTGGCTGACGGTAAGCCCCGCGGAGGCGAGCAGTGCGGTCATCTCGTCGGGCGTGATGAATTTTGTCCAGTCATGTGTGCCTTTCTCGATTTTGCCCAGCCCCTCTGCCAGCGTCACGATGGCGAGCCTGGAGAGAGGCGTGCGGTTGGGCGTCGAGAGGATAAGCAAGCCGCCGGGAGCCAGTCGCTCGGCAAGTGTGTCGATAAAGAGCGCGGGGTCGGTCACATGCTCCGCCACTTCCAAGGCAGTCACAAGGTCGAAAGTCTCGCCGGTGAGCGTCTCCACGCCGCAGGCGCGGTAATCGATGGTCAGGTCCATGGCGCTGGCGTGATCGCGGGCGACAGCGATGCTTTCGGGCGCGGCATCGATTGCGGTCATGGTCGCGCCCATACGGGCCAGCGGTTCGGCAACGAGGCCTGCGCCACAGCCCACATCCAGCGCGCGCCAACCCATGAGCGGCCGTAGCGTGGTCTCATCGCCGCCCCAGTGCCGGTCTATCGCGGCGCGAATATAGCCCATGCGCGCGGGCTGGAGCTTGTGGAGCATCGCGCTTTTGCCTTTGGGGTCCCACCAGTCGGCGGCTTGCGCGCCGAAATGGGCCGCCTCCCGCGGGTCGATCGTTGTCATTCCGGGCTCGCTTGCCATCATCCCATCCGCTTACTAAGAGGCGCCCCGCAAGGCTTAACGCGCGATCCGTCGCGCGGCTTCGGATCCTTGCCTTTGATAAACGACGAAAGGCCGACCGCAAGACTATGGCGCGCATCGTGATGAAGTTCGGCGGCACATCGATGGCCGGGATGGAGCGTATCCGCAATGTGGCGGCGCGGATCAAACATGTCGTCGAACAGGGCAATGAGGTTGCGGTCGTTGTTTCGGCCATGGCCGGCGAGACAGACCGGCTGGTCAATTTTTGCAAGGAAGCCAGCCCGCTCTACGATCCGGCGGAGTATGACGTGGTGGTCGCCTCTGGCGAGCAGGTGACGAGTGGATTGCTCGCCATGACGCTCAAGGCCATGGGGGTGGATGCGCGGAGCTGGCTTGGTTGGCAGTTGCCGATCCACACGATTGAAACGCATGCGAAGGCACGGATCAGCGAGATCGAGACTGGTGGTTTGCTCGCTGCGATGACGGGCGGGCAGGTTGCCGTCATTCCTGGTTTCCAGGGACTGATGGAGACAGGTCGCATTTCCACGCTCGGGCGTGGCGGGTCGGACACATCGGCTGTCGCGGTAGCGGCGGCGGTGAAGGCAGATCGCTGCGACATATATACGGATGTCGACGGGGTCTACACAACAGACCCGCGCATCGTTTCGCGCGCGCGCAAGCTTGGCATGGTCACATATGAAGAGATGCTGGAGCTGGCTTCGGTTGGCTCCAAGGTGCTCCAGACCCGCTCCGTCGCGCTCGCCATGAAGGAGGGCGTGCGCGTTCAGGTGCTTTCTTCCTTCGACGACCCCACCCAGACGGACATTCCCGGCACGCTGATCGTCAGCGAAACGGAAATCGAGGATAGCAAGATGGAACGGCAACTCATCACCGGCATCGCCCATGACAAGAACGAAGCCAAGATCATCGTGACCCGCGTGCCCGATCGGCCCGGTGCGGTAGCCAGCATCTTCACACCGCTTGCCGATGCCAGCATCAACGTGGATATGATCATCCAGAACGACAGCAAGGAAAACGAGACGACGGACGTGACCTTCACTGTCCCGCGCGCCGATCTCGCGCGCAGTGTCGACATATTGGAGGCCCGCAAGGATGACATTGGTTTCCGCCGTATCATCACTGATGCGGAGGTCGCCAAGATCAGCGTGGTTGGTGTGGGAATGCGCAGCCATGCCGGTGTTGCCGCAACCATGTTCAAGACACTGGCTGATCGCGGCATCAATATCGAAGCGATCTCGACCAGTGAAATAAAAGTCTCCGTGCTGATAGATGAGGACGAGACCGAGCTGGCCGTGCGTGTGTTGCATAGCGCTTACGGGCTCGACGCGGACCAGCCTGCGGCATGATGTCGACCCGGCTTGCCGCGCTGATGGCGCGGGGTAATGCCTTCCTCGGTAGCGAGGTAGCGATCCTTTGCGGCGCGATGAGCTGGGTTTCCGAGCGTCATCTGGTCTCGGCGGTGAGCAACGCTGGCGGTTTCGGCCTCATTGCCTGCGGAGCGATGACGCCTGACCTGCTGGATGCCGAGATTGCGGCGACGAAAACGCTGACGCAGCGACCTTTCGGTGTCAATCTCATCACCATGCATCCTATGTTGTTCGATCTCATCGCGGTGTGCGCGAAGCATGAGGTGAGCCACATCGTGCTGGCCGGTGGCTTGCCGCCCAAGGGCAGCATCGAGGCGATCAAGATGCCGCGGCCGGACGGTGGTGTCGCGAAGGTAATCTGCTTCGCACCCGCGCTCGCGCTTGCCAAGAAGCTGGTCCGTTCCGGCGTTGATGCGCTGGTGATCGAAGGCATGGAGGCTGGCGGTCATATCGGTCCTGTGGCGACAAGCGTGCTTGCGCAGGAACTTTTGCCTGAGTTGGCCGGGGACGTCCCCATTTTCATCGCCGGTGGTATTGGCCGGGGGGAGGCTATTGCCAGCTATCTCGAGATGGGTGCAGCCGGTGTCCAGCTTGGTACCCGCTTTGCGTGCGCGAGCGAAAGCATCGCTCATCCCGCGTTCAAGAAGGCGTTCTTCCGTGCCAATGCGCGCGATGCGATTGCGAGCGTGCAGATCGATCCACGCCTGCCTGTCATACCCGTGAGGGCCATCAAAAATGGCGGAACGGAGGCTTTTACAGCCAAGCAGCGTGAAGTTGCTCAATTGCTTGATGAGGGCAAGGTCGACATGGCAGCAGCCCAGCTCGAGATCGAGCATTATTGGGCCGGGGCTTTACGCCGCGCTGTGATCGATGGCGACGTAGAAAACGGCTCGCTCATGGCCGGTCAGTCGGTCGGGATGGTCACGAAAGAAGAGCCGGTCGCGGAAATCGTGACAACGCTTGTTGCGGAGGCCAACGCTGCCTTGGATCGCAAGGCCGTCTAAACCGCGAGTGCTTGCCTTTAGGGGGCTTGCGCTTACTCTACCCAGTCGAGACCGATATCACGGTAGACTGAGCGATCTTCATCCCAATCCGCCTTCACCTTCACATGGAGGTAAAGGTGAACGCGACAACCGAGCAGCTTGGCTAACTCAGCGCGGGCGGCACTGCCAATTTCCTTCAGCCGTTGACCGCCTTTGCCAAGAATGATGGCGCGCTGGCTAGGCCGTGCAACGAGAATTTGCTGGTGGATTTCCACCGATCCGTCTTCGCGCTCACTATATTTCTCAGTCTCCACCGCGCTCGCATAAGGCAACTCGGCGTGCAACTGATGGTAGAGCTGTTCGCGAGTGATCTCCGCTGCGAGCAGGCGATCAGTCGCATCAGAAACCTGATCCTCGGGGAAATGCCACGGCCCCTCGGGCATGGCCGCCGCCAACGCAGCCTTGAACGGGGACAAGCCGTCACCCGTCGCGGCGCTGATGAAGAAAGTCTCGTCGGGAGAGATCCGTTCATGGATACGACTGGTGAGCGTCAGCAGCTTGTCTTTGGCGGCGATATCGACCTTGTTCACCGCGACCCATTTCCTCTCCGGCCTTCTCGCGAGACCGGAAAGTATGGGCTCCATTTTCTCACCCAAGCCCGCACGTCCGTCGATGACGAGAAGGATGAGATCGGCATCCTGCGTACCTGCCCATGCGGCCGTCACCATCGCGCGATCCAGCCGGCGACCGGGCGAGAAGATGCCGGGTGTGTCAACAAGCACGACCTGTGCCGCGCCTTCCATGGCTACGCCCATCACGCGGGTCCGCGTCGTTTGCGCCTTGGGGCTGGTAATGGCGATCTTCTGGCCAACAAGAGCATTGACCAGAGTGGATTTCCCGGCATTCGGAGCCCCGACCACGGCGACAATGCCGCAGCGCCGCCCGACGGGGTCAATCATATCATCGCTCATGTCGCTACCTGATTGAGCAGCGCCGCTGCTGCTGCGGTTTCCGCCTCCTGCTTGGAGCCGCCTTCCGCTTCAGCCTCGCCAACGCCCTTAATCGTCACCTGCACGACAAACCTGGAGGCATGGTCCGGCCCTGAGCGGCTGATGAGGGCATAGGCTGGCGGCTTCCGCCGGTTGGCCGCCGCCCATTCCTGGAGCGCGGATTTTGGATGTTTGGGGGCAGCGCGCTGCTCTTCGACCCGTGGATCCCATAGCCGCTGGACGAGGCCGCGCGTGCTTTCCAGCCCGTGTGTCAGATAAAGCGCTCCGATGAGCGCTTCCATGACGTCGCCCAGTACATTGTCGCTTTCAATCGCACCGTCATCACGCGCCTGTTTGCCCAGACGGATATAGCGCTGCACACCGATTTCCCGCGCGACCTCCGCGCAGGTCTCGCCCGAGACGAGGCTGTTGAACCGGCGCGAAAGCTGGCCTTCATGCTCGTCGGGAAAGCGCGCGCAGAGCCAATCGGCGATGATGAGGCCGAGCACCCGGTCGCCGAGAAACTCCAGTCGCTCATAATTGCTCTCGCTTGCGCTGCCATGGGTCAGTGCCTGCACGAAAAGCGCGCCATCACTGGGCGTCGCGCCAATCAGCCCCTCAAGCCATGCCGTGGGATCGGGTATGGTCAAAAACCTTCGCCGATCCGGCCGGGGCGCGCAGCGGTGAACCATGTCCACGGCATCAGCCACCGCGCCGAGCCATCGGTCGAGAAGATGGATACGAGCGCTTTGCCGACGAGGTTGTCGACCGGCACAAAGCCAATGCCGCCGCCTTCGATCGCTGCGAGACGGCTGTCAGCGCTGCGATCGCGATTGTCTCCCATCATGAAGAGATGGCCGGCAGGGACAACATAAACACCGGTATCGTCCACCGGGGTTTCGGCGACATCCAGCACGTTATAGCTCTTCCCGTTGGGCAAGGTTTCGCGGAACTGGGGGTAGCGGCAACGCTTGCCACCGCCCGGTGCGTCTTCTTCATAGTCCGGGCGGAAGCAGGGGGACATCGCGCCGTCCGCCTCCGTTGCCTGTACCATGTTGGGTGTCACGGGAATGATGAGGTCGCTAACCCGTCGCTTGGGCACAGCCTGATTGTTGAGGTAGAGCGTGCCGCCCTTCATCTGAATACTGTCTCCGGGCAGGCCGATGACACGCTTGATGTAATCGTCGCGCTGCGTCGGCGGCGCCTTGAACACGGCGACATCGCCGCGTTCCGGCAGGCTGGTGAGGACGCGGCCGGAGATAAGCGGTACGCTGAACGGCAGGCTATAGCGGGAGTAGCCATAGGGCCATTTGGCAACGAGCAGATAATCGCCGATCAGGAGGCGTGGCTGCATCGACTCGGAAGGGATGTTAAACGGCGAGACGATGAAACTGCGGATCACGAAGACGACAAGCGCCAACTTGACGAGAAAGCTCAGGAAGTCCCGAGTCTCGGATCTCTGCGGCATGGCGGCGCTTTCGGATGAGGCGGCGATTGTCATGGTCGGCCGCGCGCTGTTTGGCTGAAGGGCCGCCTTGCGTCAACTGCCCAGCGCGGGTCTTTGCGGTTTCCGGTTTGCGCACGCTCGAAAGCCCTCGTGCATTGGCTCCCGGCATCGGCTAATGCGCTGGCCGGACTCAGTCCTGATACCCATGGAGCCAGCATGACCGACCGGGAAGCGATCGCCGACCTTTGGAACCAGATCGAGCGCGCGGAAGTGCCGGAGCTTCGTGGCGTGTTCGCGGCTGACCCAACGCGGCTCGACCTTATGGTGATGGAGGCGTGCGGCATTCGTTTCGATTTCGCCAAGACTCACCTTGATGCCCGTACGCTCGCGCTCTTCGAGCGTCTTGCCCAGGCCGTCGATTTTGAGGTGCGGCGTGCCGCCATGTTTGCCGGCGAGGCCATTAATGTGACGGAAGGCCGCGCCGTCGAGCACAGCGCCGAGCGGGGCGAAGGCCGGGCGGAGAGCGTCGCGCAGGCACGCGCGAGTCATGCGCGGATGCGGACCCTCATCGATGCGATCGAGGCTGGTGCGCTCGGTGAAATCCGTCATATCCTTCATGTCGGCATTGGTGGCTCGGCACTCGGGCCGGATTTGCTTGTGGATGCACTGGCGCGGGATGCCGGGCGCTATGATGTCGCGATCGTTTCCAATGTCGACGGCGCGGCGTTGGAAGCGGCTGTCGCGCGTTTCGATCCGCAGGCGACTCTGCTTGTCGTTGCTTCCAAGACCTTCACAACCACCGAAACGATGTTGAATGCCGATAGCGCGATCCAGTGGATGCGTGAGGGCGGCGTGGAAGATCCGTTCGGTCAGGTCATCGCCCTCACCGCCGCGCCGGAGAAGGCCGTGGAGTGGGGCGTCGATGAGACGCGCATTCTTGGTTTTGCCGAGAGTGTGGGTGGGCGCTATTCGCTCTGGTCGACCATCGGTTTCCCCGCCGCGCTCGCGCTCGGCTGGGAGGGGTTTGAGCGGCTGCTGGAAGGCGCTGCCGCGATGGATCGGCATTTTCGTCACGCGAACCCGCTGGAAAATGTGCCGCTGCGCGCTGCCTTCGTCGACCAGTATTACACTCATGCGCTGCGCTGCCAGACCCGTGCGGTATTCGCCTATGACGAGCGTTTGCGCCTGTTGCCGAGCTACCTCCAGCAGCTTGAGATGGAGAGCAATGGCAAAAGCGTGAAAGCGGACGGATCGCCCGTATACGGCCCAACCGCTGCCATCACCTGGGGCGGGGTCGGCACGGACGCGCAACATGCCGTGTTTCAGCTTCTCCATCAGGGCACGCATATCGTGCCGGTAGAGTTCGTTGCCATCACCGAGCCGGGTGACAGCCTTGACCCTGCGCATCACCAGACGCTGCTGGTCAATTGCTTCGCGCAGGGCGCCGCGCTGATGCAGGGGCGCGAGAACGCTGCGGACCCGGCACGCGCCTATCCCGGTAATCGGCCCTCTACCACTATTCTTGTCGACGTGCTGACGCCCGAGCGGCTCGGCGCGCTCATTGCTTTCTATGAGCAGCGCACGTTCGCCAATGGCATCCTCATGCAAATCAACAGCTTTGATCAGTTCGGGGTCGAACTGGGCAAGGAGATCGCCCGTACGATTGAACAGGAAGGCGCACGGGGCTTCGACCCGTCGACCATGGCACTTATCGATCTGGCATTGGGCTGAATGTGGTATCCGGGAATCAGGCAATGAGCGACTATGAATTCGACCTGTTTGTGATCGGCGCGGGCTCGGGCGGCGTGCGCGCAGCGCGGGTGTCGGCGAGCCATGGTGCACGGGTCGCGGTGGCGGAAGAGCATCGCGTCGGCGGAACCTGCGTCATTCGGGGCTGCGTGCCTAAGAAGCTGCTGGTTTATGGATCGCATTTCGCTGAGGATTTGCAGGATGCCCGCCAGTTCGGCTGGGACGTTGGCGAGACCGGATTCAACTGGCCGCGCCTGAGAGATAATGTGCTCGCGGAAGTCATTCGCCTCGAAGGACTCTACGGGCAAACGCTTGATAATAATAAGGTGACGGTGTTCCGTGAGCGGGCGGTCGTCACAGGACCGCATAGCGTGCGCCTTGCTTCGGGCCGGGAGATCACGGCCGCGCACATCCTTGTCGCGACTGGTGGTTGGCCCGTGACGCCCGATGTGCCGGGCGCAGAGCATGGCATCACATCCAACGAAGTGTTCCATCTGGATGCTTTGCCCCAGCGGGTGCTCGTCGCGGGCGGGGGCTATATCGCCAACGAGTTTGCCGGCATCTTCCATGCATTCGGATCGCATGTGACGGTGGTCAATCGCTCGGAAACAATTCTACGCGGCTATGATGCGCAGATTCGCGACCGGCTGCTCCAGCTTTCGCTCTCGCGCGGCATTGGCTTCCGGTTCAACGCGCCGTTCGAGCGAATCGAAAAGCGCGCTGACGGTACGCTGGTGGCTTATTTCAAAGATGGCGGCCCGCCGATCGAGTGTGACTGCCTGCTCTTCGCCGTTGGACGACAGCCCAATGTTGGCGGCCTCGGGCTGGAGAGCGCGGGCATAGCGCTGGATCACAAGGGGGCTATCCCCGTGGATGAGGATAGCCGCACAGTCTGCCCCAGTATCTATGCGGTGGGAGATGTGACGGATCGCATTCAGTTGACGCCCGTCGCTATCCGCGAGGGGCAGGCCTTCGCCGACACCGTGTTCGGCGGCGTGCCCTCGCGGGTTGACTATAATTGCGTACCGTCAGCCGTGTTCAGCAATCCGCCGCTTGCCGGCGTCGGCATGACCGAAGCGCAGGCACGCGAGGCACTGGGCACGATCAGGGTCTACACGTCCGATTTCCGCCCGATGAAGAATGTGCTTGCCGGGCGAAACGAGCGTGCGCTCTACAAGATGATATGCGATGCGGAGACAGGACGGATCGTTGGCATTCATCTTATCGGCCCGGATGCGCCGGAAATTCTTCAGGTTGCGGCCATCGCCGTCAAGGCCGGCCTTACCAAGGCGGATTTCGATGCGACCGTGGCGCTCCATCCCAGCATGGCCGAGGAGCTTGTGCTGCTGAAATAGACGCGCATCTCATCCCGTGAAGGGAACGATGCGTCCCAGCGCGGGGTCGATATGATATGGTCTGTCCAAGGGTGGGTAGGCCCGCGCGTTGCAGCCTTCGCGTGGACAGAGCCGGCAGGAGGAGCCGATAGGTGTGGCGCCGGCTTCATCGGCGATCGGTAGGCCATCGGCATAGATGAACGCTGCGGCATGGTCCGCTTCGCATCCCAGGACGATGGCATGGTTAGGTGCGCCGGGTCTGGTGACGCCGCGCGCCATGGTCACATAGCGCAGCCCGTCCGGCATTTCGCCAAGTTGCACAAGGCTGCGTCCCGCTACTGCGGCTGCTTCGTGCACGACCCAAAGTGGACAGGTACCACCGAAGCGCGCGAACTGGAGACGCGTGAGGGAGTGACGCTTGGTGATATTCCCGGCCATGTCGATCCGGCAGAAGAATACGGGTAGTCCGCGTAGCCCTGGCCGCTGGAGCGTGGAGAGGCGATGGCAGACCTGCTCGATGCTGGCGGCAAAGCGGGAGGCGAGCAAATCCACATCATGCCGTACCAAGCGGGCCTCCGCGCGAAAGGCGGCATAGGGCATGACGAGCGCGCCCGCGGCATAGTTAGCAAGGGCAATGCGTAACATGTCCGTGGCGATTGGATCGACAAAAACTGCCTCAAGCAAGATCGCGTCAATGCGCTCATGCGCTTCCAGCATCATGAACTGACGCGCCATTAAAAAGGCCTGGCTGGGCGCGGGGAGAGATGCGTTGAGGAGCATCTGCAGCAGGGCAGGGCGAGCGATGGCCGGGCCGGCATGGGCTTCCACCGTCCAACCATGGCGCTCGCTCAGTGCAGCGGCAAGGCGCGCTTCATTATCTATACCATCGATACCAATCGCCTTGGCCAATTCCTCGGCGGCGACGTCTAGATCGTGCAGATAATTGCCGCGCGCATGGAGCCAGTCGCGCACGTGCTCCCATGGAAGACGCGCCGTCTGGACGCTCGTCACCCCGATTGCGTCCTCCGCCATGGCAAGGCGCATTTCGGTACGACGCAGCCTGTGGTGAAGATCGACATGGCGCGCAGCGAATTCGGGATATTGCAGATGCAACCGCTCGATCCGCTCCGGGTCAGGTGTGGGTGACGAATAGCCGGGGTCAGCCAGCGCCCTGTTGAATGCCGCAAGGAGCTGTTCCTCTTCGGCATGATCGAGCGTGGACCAGTCGAGCGGGAAGGCACGGGCCAGAGAGGCTTTAACGGTTGCCGTCAGCGGCCGCTCGTCATTTTCCAGTTGTGAGAGATAGGGCACCGAAATTCCGAGCAGGCGAGCCATGCTGGCCTGATCCAGCCGGCCATCGCGGCGCAGTGCGCGCAGCTTCTGTCCGGCAAAGAGGCGTTTCCCGCGAGCCACGTCATAGCCCTTATGGTTCAAGCGCGAAGTTTGCAACTTTGCAGCTTTGGCGACTGGCGGTTCGCGCGCTATGGCGAGCCGCAGAAACAAGCGCCATGAGGGAGGGTCTGGATGCCACCTGAGCCGATCCTTATGTTGCCGCGCGCTCGCACGTCGATGGGGAGCTTCCAGGGTAAACTTTCTGGCATCTGCGCGACGCAGAGCCTAGGGCGGGCGCGATGCAGGTGAGAAGGTGAATATTCATGTCGGTGCGACGGCTGTGGGTGGAGCCCATCTGCGCATCGGACGCCCGTACCCGACGATGCTGATTGCGGCGTTTCAGGGCACCTACGGGCGATGTGGGGATTGGCGACGGCGTTGGCGGTGGAACCAGCCTGAGGCGGGAACAAGGTGAGGGAACAAGGATCATGAGCTACAAGACGATCAGGCTGGAGGTAGTCGACCATGTCGCCATCCTCACCTTCAACCGGCCCGACCGGCTCAACGCGCTGACGCCAAGCCTTTTCATAGAGGCGATCGCGGCCATTGAAGCCGGGCTGGCCCAGGGCGCGCGCGCGCTCATCATCACCGGCGAAGGCCGGGCATTTTCATCCGGCGCGGACCTTTCCGGTGAGGGAACGGATCAACTCCCGTCCGATCTGGGTGAAGTACTGGATATGTCCTATAATCCATTCGCCAAATTGCTCGCCGGCCTCGACATTCCGGTCATCACGGCGGTCAATGGTCCGGCTGTCGGCGCGGGCTGTGGCTTTGCGTTGTCGGGCGATATCGTGGTGATGGCGCGGTCGGCCTATCTGCTGCTGGCCTTCGTCAATATCGGCCTCGTGCCGGATGCCGGCGCGACGTGGATGGTGGCGCAGAGCGTCGGGCGCGCGAGGGCGCTGGAAATGGCACTGCTTGGCGAGAAGATTGGCGCGGAGGAGGCCCGGCAGGCAGGCCTTGTCACCCGTGTCGTGGACGATGAGGCGATCATGGACGAGGCGATGGCGATTGCCCGTCGTCTGGCCGCTGGGCCGACGCTCGCCATCGGCCTCATCCGGAAGCAGGTCGCTGTCGCGCTTACGGTGCCCCTTCCCGAGGCGCTGGAGGTGGAGCGCGCGAACCAGAGCAGGGCAGGGCACACGGCGGATTTCAAGGAAGCTGTCCGTGCCTTCGCGGAAAAGCGTCCGCCCGTGTTCGAAGGGCGTTGAGCGCGATGAGTGATATCGTCCGCACCGACTGGAGCCGCGCGGAAATAAGCGCGCTGTTCGACCTGTCCTTCAACGACCTGCTCTTCGAAGCGCAGACCATCCACCGCGCGCATCATCCCCGCAACGAAGTGCAGCTTTCGACCTTGCTCTCCATCAAAACGGGCGGGTGCCCGGAAGATTGTGGCTATTGCTCGCAGTCCACAGCGGCTGAGAGCGGTGTCAAGGCATCGAAGCTGATGGATGTGCGTGCCGTGCTTCAGGCCGCCGCGCAGGCCAAGGATCATGGTTCTGGTCGCTTCTGCATGGGTGCGGCGTGGCGCAACCCGAAACAGCGCGATATGCCCAAGCTTGTCGCGATGATCGAAGGCGTACGGGCGATGGGTCTGGAGACCTGCATGACGCTCGGCATGTTGAGCGACGATCAGGCACGGCAGCTCGCCGATGCGGGGCTCGATTATTACAACCATAATATCGATACCGCGCCAGAGAATTACGCGAATGTCATCTCCACCCGCAGCTTTGAAGACCGCATTGAGACGCTGGAAAATGTCCGCGCTGCCGGCATTAATGTCTGTTGTGGCGGCATTGTCGGCATGGGCGAGACTCGTGCTGATCGCATTGGATTCATCCATGCGCTCGCCACCATGCCGCACCCCGAGAGCGTGCCGATCAATGCGCTGGTGCCGGTGAAAGGCACGGTGCTGGGCGATATGCTGGAGGGGACACCGCTCGCGAAGATAGACGAGATAGAATTTGTGCGGACGGTAGCTGTTGCCCGCATCACCATGCCACTTGCCATGGTGCGGTTGTCGGCGGGACGCGAATCGATGTCTGAGGCGTGTCAGGCGTTGTGTTTCATGGCCGGAGCGAACAGCATCTTCACGGGCGATCAGTTGCTGACGGCGCCTAATGCTGGCGACGATAAGGATGCCGCGTTGCTCGCGAAGCTAGGCTTGACGCCGATGGTGGCGGCACCGCACAGTCATCTCGAAGCGGCTGAATAGGCGCGCGGGAGGATATAAGCGAGCATCATGCATCTTTCCCACGCACCTGATACGCCGGCTGGTGAGTTGATTGGCTTCGCGGATTTCCTGAAGGTCGATATCCGTGTCGGCACCATTGTCTCGGCGGAGGTTTTTCCGCAAGCGCGCAAACCCGCCTATCGATTGTTGATCGACTTTGGGCCGGCGATCGGTCAGCGGCGAAGCAGCGCGCAGATCACTGCCAACTATGCGGTGGAGGCGTTGCCCGGGCGCAAGGTCGCTGCTGTCGTAAATTTGCAGCCGCGTCAGATCGGCCCTTTCATGTCCGAGGTACTGACGCTGGGATTCGCCGACGAGGCGGGAGAGGTCGTCCTGTTTGCGCCCGACAAGGCCGTGCCGAATGGATCGCGGCTTTTCTGAATAGCTGTCACCCTACAGCGGTGTCGTTTTCCGCTGGTGAATCGGCAAGTGGCAGGCGGATGGTGAAGAGCTTTTTACCATTCTCTTCCTCATGATAACCGACGCTACCGCCCTGGCGCTCGATGGCCCGTTTTACGAAGACGAGCCCTAGACCCCGGCTTGAACGGTCCTTGGTATCTCGCCCACGCGCGACGCTTTGGAAAGGATCGCCTTGTCGTTCCGTCGGCATAGGCGGGCCGATACTCTCAACAATCAGCGTTGCATCATGGTCCCCGGTCATCACACGGCAGGCGACTGTGCCACCGTCCGGCGAGAATTTGACGGCATTGTCGAGCAGATTGACGATCGCGCGTATCAGCAACGCCTCATCGCCGCTCACCCAGATATCGGTATCGAGACCGGATTCAACTATGACGATTTGGCGGCGGCGGGAGAGCGGGTAGATGAGGTCGACCGCCTCAGCGGCGGAACCACAAAGATCTACCGGGTGTGGACGAATATTTGCATGTTCGAGCCGCGCCAGTTCGACGAAATCGTCGGCGAGTTTCAATCCGCGCTCGGCATGTTGGCGAATGGCGCTTGCCGCTCCGATGCTATCGTCCGCATTCGCTCCGGATTCCTGCCCATCGAGCAAGGCGATGATGGCGGCATGTGGAGCGCGCATATCGTGGCTTAGGAAGCCCAATGCGGCCTCCCGCTCGTCGCTTGCCTTTCGCAATGCGGAAACATCCGCGAGGCGGACGATAGTGCCGCCGCCGTCGAGCATTGCGCGCAAGATCACGAGCGTGCGGCCATCCGCCAGCGTGATTTCGGCGCCGGGCTCCACATTGCGGTGCCCCAATCGTGTGAAAAGGGCGGACATCAACTGGCCGCGTACCTCGCCGCCAAAGAGTGCATCGGCGGCGACATTGCCCATCACGACCTTGTCACCTCTGTCGAGTACGCACACTGCGTCGGGCAGGCGCGCGATTACGTCCTGCACAAAATGACGCAGGGCGCGATGTCGGGCGATGACATGGTGCAGGCGCTCGACGCCGATCATCACCGCGTCCCCGCGCGGCAGAGGGGTGGTGTTGCTAACGGCCGTTGCCATTTCGCCCGGGGCGATGTCGGGCTCCGCGCTCAGATAACGCGCTTCTTGTGTGATGTAGGCGTTCGCGGCAGCCAGACGGCGCCAGCCCCAGAGCGAGTAGACGAGGATGAGGCTGAGCAATGTGGCGGCGGGTGGAAACCACCAGTCGGCAAAAACCAGTAACCCAACCGATAGCGCGAGCGTGAGGGTGATGGCCGCGATAGAGAGGCGCAGATTGACGGCGGGAGAGAAGCGCAGGAACGACGTGAGGAGCAACCAGATCGGCGCTATGCCCAGCGCTATTCGCCATTCGGCAGGTAATTCCCGGCGAAAATTACCTTGAAGCAGGCTGGTCAGCATATTTGCCTGGAGTTCGATGCCGGAAAGCAGGCCGCCCGCATAGCTCGGCACAGGAAAGCGATCGCCAAAACCGGTTGCCGTGCCGCCAACAATGATGATCTTGCCGCTAAGTTCCCTGGCGGGCACCGTACCGGCCAATATGTCGTGGATCGGAATGCGGGCATAATTTCCTGGTGCGGCATAGCGCATGAGTAACGGTGCATTGCCCGTTACAGCGGCTTCCCGCAGTGATTTGCCATCGGGAAGCACATGGTCGGCAATCGTTTCAACCAGATAGGGGAAGGGTTCCTGGCTACGCGCAAAATGGCGGACCACGCCATCGGTGTCGGACTGGATATCGACAGTGCCCCAGCCGGCTGCCGCAGCCATGATGGGAGCAACCGGCAGCTCAATGCCACCTGTCGGTTCATCCGGACGCGGCGGTAGGATGGGGAGGAATACGGGGCGTGCGATATCCATCGCCTCCGCTAAAATCCTGTCGTCCGCGGTGGGTTCAAGAAAGAGCACGTCATAACCAATCGCTACTGGTCGGACGGCGGCTATCGTGCGGAGAAAACGGGCGTGAACGCTGCGCGGCCATGGCCAGGCGCCAACGGCGCGCAGGCTTTCATCATCTATCTCGGCGAGAACGATCCGCGAGTCCGCCTGTGCGGGCCGCAGCGCGGACGCCGTATCGAGAATGACGTTGTCGAGTGGTTCAAGCAGTCGCAGATGAATGCAACATACCACGAAAAGCGTGGCCGCAAGCGTGACGATCACCCATTCAAGGATCAGACGTCGATAGAGCACGGGCGCCTAGCGGCTGGCACCGCCGACCGTCAGCTTGTCGAACGGCAGCCATGTTTCGATCGTCTCGCCATCCACCGTCTGGCTCATCCCGACCCGCCAGAAATAAACGCCATCCCCAAGACCGCTCAGGGTTAATTCGGCTTTGGTAAGACCAGGTTCGTCGATGAATGGCACGGCATCTTGTGCGCCCTGCGCGATCTGGAAGCGATAGATCGGAGATATGCTGCCGCCACCATCGCTCCACTTGAAGCGGAGGCCTGCTTCGTCCTGCGTGGTACTGGCCTTGAGATCGTTGCTGAGACGCCGCAGCGAATAAGACTGCGGAAGCCCTTCCAGTCCTGAACTGGAGATAGCAGAAACGCGCACGAACCAGCGTCCGTCGGCAAAGGCGGGAAGGGTGATGTCCGGCCCGCTGTCGGTCGCTTCTGCCACGAGGTCGGTAAAGCTAGAATCAGAACCCACCTGTACGTGGTATGCCTGACTCCCGGCGACCGGGTTCAGGCGTACACGCGCAACCGGACCTGTGAGGGGCGCACCGGGCGCGGCAATGTCCGGCGCGGGGAGCAACCGTTCGGAAAACACTTCTCCACTCGCGGCCATCGTCGCGCCAAACCCGGCGGCAAGATCCGTCCCACCCGATCCGGCGCCGAAGCTGACATGGCCTTCGATCAGTTCCGCTTGCGAACCACCTGTCTCTTCGCCAAAGCCAACGCGGACGACGGTGCCACGAATGGCGGCAACGGCGCGGGGTGTCCGAATCTTGAACCGACCTTTCGCCGGGGGCATCGGCGCCGCGCGAGTGTCGATCTTGCCGCGTTCGACCTGAATATCGAAGTCGAGCTGGTCGGTTAGCATGATGCGGCCAAGCGTACGGACGCGTATGCGTGTCCCGGTGGGCATGGATATTTGCGACCCATTGGGCAAGCCGAGGCCGGCAAAGCCGTCTTTGCCGGTTTCGATGACCGTGCCGGCGCCGAGGAGCGTGCCGATGGTGGGTGTGATCGTTTGAGCGGTACTATCGGAGATCGTGACGGTACCACGCAGCGCCTGCACGCGGGCATTGAGCGGCTCGGTGCGGAGTAAGCGTCGAGGGATTAGCAGGCGCGCACCAACCGGAATTCGGCGCGGATCGCGGATGTGGTTGAGTTTTTGTACTGTCACGTAATCGCCGGGCTGCTCAAAATAGCGCTGGGCGATGAGATAGAGGCTGCTTCGCGCCGGCATAACATAGGTGACGGTGTCGCTGTCTGATGACGATTGAGCGTGCGCAGGCATGGCTGTCGCTGCCAGAATCACAGCGAGCAGGCGTGTCACAGCCGCGTTGGGCGTCGATAGAAGTTCAGGCAGTCTCATGGCTGGGTTCCAGTCGATAGCCGTAGCCGAAGACCGTGCGCAGGGAAAAGCCGTTCTCCGGCCGCAATGACAATTTCGTGCGAATGCGCGAGATATGCATATCCAGTGTCCGCGTCGAAAGATCGGCGACACTCTTCCAGACCGCTTCCATAATGTAGCGGCGGGAGAGTGGTCGATCCTGATTGGAGAAGAGGAGCAGGGCGAGTGCGAACTCCTTGGACGTGAGCATGATTTCCCTGTCCCCGAAGGTGACGGCGCCACGACTCTTGTCGAACATATAGCCGCCGAAGCGCGGCGCTTCGTCCTGAGGCACCCCGCCGCCACTTGTCCGGCGCAGCAAGGCGTTGACCCGCGCAGCGATCACAATCGGTGATTCGGGTTTGACGATGAAATCGTCGGCGCCCTGATTCAGCGCCTCGGCGATGTCTTCCTTCTCCGATCGGCTGGTGAGCATGATGATCGGCGGGCGGTTCTCGAGCAGCGCATGCATGGAGCGGATGATCTCGATCCCGCTCATCTCCGGCATGTTCCAGTCCATGATCACCAGATCGAACGTCTCCTTGGCGAGCGCGGAAAGAAGTGCCCGACCGCCGCGATAGCTGGCGCAGCTATGACCGCTCTCGGACAGCGCGCGCGAGACGAAGCCGCGAATGGCCTCTTCATCATCTACGACAGCGATATGCATTCATACACCCGACATTCAGCATTGGCCTCGGCACCGCTCTAGAGCGAGAAATGGCCCGCCCGCCACCGAGCTATGACAGAATTTACATGCTTTTACATCAGTCAGGCCGCCGAGCGGCTAATGAGGATGTGCGCTTGGCGATTGCAGGGCGTGCGTGGAGTCGGCGGAGGATGCCTGAAAGCGCCGGGGTGCAAATCCCCGGGCGGGATCGGGTTGCTTCGCTGTCCGGCTCTTCGGGTCGCAAGTCGGAGCCGGTCCGGTCAGGGGCCGGCTCCGGCCACACCGGAGAGCCTAACACTTGCTCAGGGTTGTTTGCAGACGATGACATACCAGGCTTTATCCGTAATGACCGGGGGGTCCGTACGTCGGGAGGCGCGCCTGTCGCGCATTTCCGCGCTTGATGTGGATGTCGATCATCTCAATCGCTATCTGAAGCTGCGGAAGCGGCGCGGACAGCTTTTGGGCGAGAGCCTGTTTGCCGATCCGGCATGGGATGTGCTGCTGGATCTGTTCGTCGCGGAATATGCCGGGCGCAAAGTCTCGGTCAGCAGCGCATGTCTCGCGGCGGGGGTGCCGCTGTCGACGGCGCTGCGCTGGCTGAGCAAGCTGGAGGCGAAAGGGCTCATCGTGCGGCGGCCAGACGAGCAGGATGCGCGCCGGACCCATGTGATGCTGACGGACGACGCGATCGAGCGGATTCATTCGCTGCTTCAGACCCTGTGGCCAGGGTCAGGTCGACCCTAAGTGCGACAGGGGCGATCCGGATCGGACGGCTGTGGGCTGTGGGTCGTGACCGTCTGCGAATTGCCCCTTGCAATCGTGGTGCAGTGCGGCACAATGCTCGCATGAACAGACGCAAGACGGCCTGAAGGCGCCGATGCCCTTCTACGAGATGCTGGATGAAGCCGGTGGTGTGCGGGATTGCTACGCACCGGTCCAGCAGTGGGTGGATGAGACTGGTATTGCCGGTCTCAACCGACGGCTCGAAGAAGCGGAGGCCATCTTCCGACGGATTGGGATCACCTTCGCCGTCTATGGCGAGGGGGGGGATCCGGAGCGGCTCATCCCCTTCGATCTGCTCCCGCGCATCTTCACAGCATTAGAATGGCAGCGGCTCGACGCAGGTATCCGCCAACGTGCGCGAGCGCTTAATGCCTTTATCCATGATGTCTATCATCGCGGTGAGATTATCCGCGCGGGCATCGTGCCCGCGGACATTGTCTATAATAATGAAGCCTATCGCCCGGAAATGGCGGGTTTCACGCCGCCGGGCCGGGTCTACAGCCATATTGTCGGTATTGATATTGTGCGGGTGGGGCCGGGCAGTTTCCAGGTGCTGGAAGATAACTGCCGGACACCGTCGGGCGTGTCCTACATGCTGGAAAACAGGGACATCATGGCCCGGATGTTCCCGGAGCTGCTCGCGCAGGGGATTGTCCAGCCGGTTGATCAATATCCCGATCTTCTGTTGAAGAGCCTCAAGGAAGTGGCTCCGCCGGGCTGCCCGGGTGAGCCCACTGTTGTCGTGCTGACGCCGGGCTCGCTCAACAGCGCATATTACGAGCACAGCTTTCTCGCCGACCTTATGGGCGTGGAGCTGGTCGAGCCGGCCGATCTCTTCGTGGACGAGGGCTTCGTCTTCATGAAGACCACGCATGGGCCAAAGCGCGTGGATGTGATTTACCGGCGTATCGACGATGATTATCTTGATCCGCTGGCGTTCCGGCCGGACAGCATGCTCGGTGTGCCGGGCATCTTCAATGCCTATCGCGGCGGCGGTGTGACGCTCTGTTCGGCGCCGGGCGCGGGCATCGCCGATGATAAGGCGATCTACACTTATGTGCCGGACATGATCCGTTTCTATCTGGGCGAGACGGCGATACTGGAGAATATCCAGACTTGGCAGTGCGCGCGGCCGGATGAATGCGCCTATGTGCTGGAGCACCTGCACGAACTGGTTGCCAAGGAAGTCCATGGATCCGGCGGATATGGCATGTTGATCGGGCCGAAATCCACCAAGGATGAGGTCGCTGCCTATGCCGAGCGGATCAAGGCCAACCCGGCGGAATTCATCGCCCAGCCCACGCTTGATCTTTCGACATCTCCTACGCTCGGGCCGGCGAGTATCGTCGGCCGACATGTTGATTTCCGGCCTTATTGCCTTGTCGGCAAGGAGGTGCGGCTGGTGCCCGGTGGGTTGACACGCGTGGCGCTTACAGAAGGCTCGCTGGTCGTCAATTCGAGTCAGGGCGGCGGGGTGAAGGACACATGGGTGTTACGCGCATGAGCGGGAGATCAGGAACGCGACCATGCTGAGCCGGACCGCAGAGAATCTCTATTGGATGGCCCGTTATATGGAACGGGCGGAGTCCACGGCGCGTCTCCTCACCATGGGGCAGCGCATGGCGATCCTGCCCGGTGCCCACCACCGGGACGAGTGGCGATCGGTCATCCGCGTCACTGGCTGTGAGGCGCTTTTCCCGACCGGGGCGCCGATCCGTGAGACGGCGGTGGTGGAGGAGCTGCTCCTCAACATCGATAATCCCGCCTCCATTCGGGCGTGCCTGTCCCTCGCGCGGGCGAATGCCAAGGCTGTCCGTACCGCACTGACGCAAGATATGTGGGAGGCAATGAACGAGGGATGGCGCAAGCTGGACAGCTATGGCGCTACCGAAGCGCGGCATGAACTGCCCGCAATCATCGACTGGGTGAAAACCCGCGCCATGACGTTTCGCGGCGCGACGGAGAGTGGGCAGCTCCGCAACGAGGGGCATGACTTCCTGCGCGTGGGCAGTGCGCTGGAGCGCGCGCAGATGACGCTGCGGCTGCTCGACGTGAAATATTATGTGCTTCTGCCGGAGATGGACGTGGTCGGCGGCGGGCGCGATCATTACCAGTGGACGTCCGTGCTCCATGCGCTTTCGGGCGATCGGGCCTATCACCATGTTTATGGTGGCGCTTATTCGCCCTGGCAGATCACCGATTTTCTGATGCTGAACCGACAGTTTCCTCGCAGCGTGCTCTTTTGTTTCGATCAGATGCTTTACAGGCTTGGACGCCTTTCCGATGGGCATCAGAAGGAAGGCGCATGCGACCGACGGATCAAGGCGATGGTGCAGGGCCTTGCCGGGACGACCAGTGGCGAGATCTTCCGGCGCGGCCTGCATGAGACGGTGCAGCGCACCATTATCGACTGCAACCAGCTTGGCATGGAGATCGCCGAGGCTTATCACTTCAACTGAGCCGACAGGGGAGTCGGGGGACAGGACATATGCGGCTCGGTATTCGCCACACAACACGATATGATTATGATGGCGGCGCTTCCGGGGTGGTGCTCCGCCTGCGCCTGATGCCACGTGGGAGCGAAGCGCAGCAGGTCGGTCGCTGGTTCGTTTCAGTGAATGGCGTTGCGGTCACGCGCTGGATCACGACGAGCCATGGCGATCTTGAGGCGCTGTGGCGTGCAGATGGGCGTGTCGAATATCTCGATATCCTGGCACAGGGCGATGTCGAGACGGTAGATCGCCATGGCATTTTTCTGGCGCATGATGAGGATGTGAAACCCGCGTCATTCCTTCGTGAGACACCGCTGACGCGCGCGGATGACGCGGTGCGTGAGTTGGCGCGTGAAGCGATTGATCCGGCAGGCGATGTCGCGACGCTGCACGCCTTGTGCGGCCTCGTTCATGAGCGCATCCGTTATCGCAAAGGCGTCACAGGCCCGACCACCAGCGCTGCCGAGGCTTTGGCGTTGGGTAGTGGCGTGTGTCAGGATCAGGCGCATGTTTTTGTCGCCGCGGCGCGGTCTCTGGGCCTGCCGGCCCGTTATGTGACAGGTTATCTGCTCGACCCGACCCGTGGCGATGCCGAGCATGAGACCCATGGTTGGGCTGAGGCGTTTGTCGCCGGGGTTGGCTGGATCGGCTTTGATGCCACGCTCTGTCTCAGCCCGACGGATCACCATGTTCGCCTGACATGCGGACTAGACGCTGGCGATGCTGCGCCCATTCGCGGCGTGGCGATGATGGGCGGGAGCCACAGGGTGAGCGCGGACGTTGCAATTGATACGTCGCTGCCGGAGGGGGAGGCCGCAGCCGCGCAGAATCAGGCGCAGCAGCAGTAAGCGCGCGCTACGGGGACGGGGGAGCAGAGGGGGCGGGATGACCTATTGCGTTGCGGTACGGATCAAGGCGGGGTTGGTCATGCTCTCGGACACCCGGACCAATGCGGGCGTCGATAATATCGCGCGTTTCCGCAAGACCTTCACCTATGAAGTGCCGGGTGAACGGGCGATTGCCCTCATGACCTCGGGCAATCTTTCGGTCACGCAGGCGGTGAAAACCACGCTCTCACGTGCGATCAAAGAGAGCGCAGAAAATCCTGATATTCCGACGATTCTTAATTGCCCTACACTGCATGACGCAGCGACGATCGTGGGTGATGCAATGCGAAGCGTGCGGACACGGATGCGTGAGGGCATGACCTCGGGTGAACCCGCCATGTCTGCGAACATCATCGTGGCGGGGCAGCGCCGGGGCGGAAAGCTTCGCCTTTATCAGGTTTATCCTGAAGGTAATTTCATAGAGGCGACGGTCGATACGCCCTTCTTTCAGATCGGCGAGCATAAATATGGCAAGCCGATTTTGGACCGCATCATCCGTGCGGACACGACGCTTGATGAGGCTGCCAAGGCTGTCTGCGTTTCCATGGATTCGACACTGCGTTCAAATCTGTCGGTTGGGATGCCGCTTGATCTGACGGTACTGCCGTTCGGGACATGTGCGTTCAGCATTCGTCGCAGGATCGATCAGGACGACAAGGAGTTTGCAAGCATTTCAAGACAATGGGGGCTTGTCTTGCAGCAGGGTTTCGACAGTTTGCCGTCGGTTGTGGACTAGTACTGTCCACACAAAAGACGGGCGCGGCTGATCAGGCCGCGCCTCTCTCCATATTCAGTTGCTCGCCTGTCCAGCGGGTCTGGCCAGATCGGTGAGCTTCACGAACTCCTGACGCCAGTAGCCGTCTCCATTGCCGGCAAGCTGGCGGATGTCGGCAAAGCTGAAATTGCCAAGATATTTGTCACCGCGCAGCTTCTGGCCAAAGGCGGCGACAGCGGTCGCAAAGGCCATGTCGCCGGTCGGCGTGGAGGCATCCCGGGCGAGTGAAGCCGGGACTGTGCTTGCGATTTCGCGTGAAGTCGTGCCGTCCGGAGCCTTGAAGCGCAGTTTCACCTGGCACAGCTCAGCGTCTCCCTTTCTGGTGGTGGGGGACGGGCGGTTGGCCGTGTAGCGCCGCTCGGGGAGCCAGCCCTTACTGGCAGCGGGGACCAGTTCGTAAAGCGCGGTGACCTGATGACCAGCGCCGATGTCGCCGGCATCTACCGCATCATTGGTGAAGTCCTCCTCCGCAAGCGCGCGGTTCTCATAGCCGATGAGTCGATATTCGCGCACCTCGGCGGGGTTGAACTCGACCTGGATCTTCACGTCCTTGGCGATCGTCACCATGGTGGCGGAAAGTTCGTCACCCAGTACTTTGCGGGCCTCGATCGCGCTGTCGATATAGGCATAGTTGCCGTTACCGACGTCGGCGATGCGCTCCATCATCGCCTCGTTGTAGTTGCCGGTGCCAAAGCCCAGTGTGGTGAGCGTAATGCCGTCATCGCGGTTGCGTTTCACCAGCGTTTCCAGTGCCTTATTATCTCTGATGCCGACATTGAAATCGCCGTCCGTGGCGAGGAAGATGCGATTGACGCCGCCCTTGCGGAAGTTCGCGCGAGCAAGATTATAAGCCATTTCTATGCCTTGCGCACCGGCCGTGGAGCCGCCGGCCTGCAGGCAGTCGAGCGCGGTCTTGATGTAGCCCTTATCGCTGGTGGGCTCCAGCACCACGCCGGCCGCGCCGGCGTACACAACGATTGAGACGCGGTCGTCCGGGCGAAGTTGGTCGGCAAGACCCAGAAGAGCGGTCTTGACCAGCGGCAGCTTATCCTCGCTCCACATCGACCCCGAGACATCGACGAGGAAGACGAGATTGGCCGCCGGGCGTGTTGCCATATCCACATCATAGCCCCGCAGGCCGATGCGCAGCAGGCGTGTTTCCGGATTCCATGGCGTGAGAGACATGCTGGTGGTGATGCTGAAGGGTGTCGCCGGATCTCGCGGGCGCGGATAATCGTAGCGGAAATAGTTGATCATCTCCTCGGTTCGCACAGCTTCGGCAGGGACGGGCTGCCCCTTCGTGAGAAACCGCCGGACATTGGCATAGCTGCCCGTGTCAACATCGACCGAGAAGGTAGAGACAGGCGCGCTGGCTGTTTGCTGAATGCCCGCCACTTCCTTGCCGTCATACCGTTCGGTGTTGGCGGCACTGCCATAGGGTGCAGCGCGGACAGTCCCGCCCGGCATCATGGCCGGCGCTGGCATCGCGACCATGGGCGGCGGCGGCGGCGGCGGCGGTGGCGGGGGAGGAGGAGGAGCGGGAGCAGCGATCTGGCTTTCGCGTGTGCGCGGCGCGGCCTTGGTGACGCGGGACCCGGTCAGGATGATGCCGTTCACATTGTCTTGGCTTTGGGGCGTAAGCTTGCAGCGCACCGGCGAGCTATCGGGTGGAATCGGCAGCGGCGCTGGCGGCCGACTCTGCGGGGGCAGTGGGGGGGCAGCCGACGTCAACAGGAAGGCGGCGAGAGACAGGGCGGAGACGGCGCGAGCATGCATGGCGGGCTTCCTCATCCTTGGCAGGGTCCGGAGTCGACCTCAAATGATATGATGTCACATCGCTGAGACATCGGTCAACGGTGCCCCGCCGGCAATGAGCGGGGGATGAACGCGCCGTGTATGCCGGTTTGATGCACGCGCTGCCATATGAAGGGATCGGTTTACCTCTGCATGTTATCGCGCAAGCCGGTCGTGGCGTTGTCCATATGCGCCGCTTTGAGGGAGATATCATGGCATATCCTGTTGTTCTTGTGGCGATCGGCGCTGTCCTTCTTGGTAGCGCGGTGCCTGCCATGGCCGAGCAGTTGACGGTGCCTGCTATTATTGACCTCACGAAATCGGGCCTTGGCGATGATGCTATCGTCGCCAAGATCAAGGCGACGCGCGCACATTTCGACCTGGGTGTCGATCAGATGATTGATCTGCGAAGCAAGGGTGTGTCTTCTGCGGTGATTGCCGCGATGATCGCTCCTCCGGCCACGTCTGCCGCCGCAGCGCCAGTGGCATTTAATCCACTCTCGCCAGACCCCATGGAGCCGCACCCCGCAGGCGTCTACATCGCGAGTCCGCACCGCATGACGAAAATCAATCCGACCGTCACAAATCAGGCCAAGACTGGCGGGATTTTTGGCTATGCGTTGACTGGCGGGATCGCCTCGATGAGCGTCAAGGCGGCGATTCCTAACGAATCAGCGAAGGTTTCCGCGCCTGTTCGCCCCACTTTTTACTTCTTTTTTGATCAGGCGATGGAAGGGCAGGCAAGTAGTGCATGGGCGAGCGGCGCCAACATGACCGTCTCGTCGCCCGCGGAGTTCACGCTGATCCGGCTCATGCAGAAGGACGGCCGACGAGAGGCGCGGGTCGGCAGCGTCAATATTGGCGGTGCCAAGAGCGGCGTGATGGACAAGGACCGGCTGGCGTTTGATTATGAGGAAGTGCGCCCTGGCGTATTCCGTGTGTCGGCGCCCGGTGTGATCGAGCCGGGCGAATATGGTTTCATCTTCGCGTTGGCTGGCGGTGGTTCAAATGGCGCGATGACCGCCCGCATCTTCGATTTCGCGGTGCGTTAGGGCACGTGGCAGATATCGCTCGATAAGAGCGGGTGAAGGGGGGCTGACCGCTTGCCTCGCCCGCGCCGCGCCCTATGTGAGGGGGGAAGACCGGAACGAGGGAAGGCCCCATCTCACCATGACGACCACGCACAGCGCCCGCATGATTATTCTTGGCTCCGGCCCTGCCGGGCTTTCGGCGGCCATTTACGCGGCGCGGGCCGGCATGGCGCCAATCGTGGTGCAGGGGATGCAGCCGGGCGGCCAGCTTACCATTACGACCGATGTCGAGAACTACCCGGGTTTCCGGGATGTGATTCAGGGCCCCTGGCTCATGGAGGAAATGCAGGCGCAGGCCGAGCATGTCGGCGCGCGAATGATGTATGATCAGATCGTCGAGGTTGATCTTTCGCGGCGACCCTTCCGCCTCATTGGTGATGGCGGCACCGTCTATGAGGGGGATACGCTGGTGATCGCGACGGGTGCACAGGCGAAGTGGCTTGGGCTGGAGAGCGAAGGGCTGCTTCAGGGCAAGGGTGTTTCCGCTTGTGCTACATGTGACGGCTTCTTCTATCGTGGCAAGAAGGTGGTGGTGATTGGCGGGGGTAATACGGCGGTCGAAGAGGCGCTCTACCTCACCAATCACAGTCAGGATGTAACCCTGATTCATCGGCGCGATTCGCTGCGCGCGGAGAATATCCTGCAGGATCGGCTGTTTGCTCATCCCAACATCAAAGTGCTCTGGAACAAGGCCGTGAAGCAATTCACCGGTGGCGGTGATCCTGAGGGGCTGGTCGGCGTCGATCTCATTGACACAGAGACTGGCGCGGAGAGTCACGAACTGACCGACGGTGCATTTGTCGCGATTGGGCACAAGCCCGCTACGGACCTGTTCGAGGGCATATTGCCGCTTGATGAGGGCTATATCCTGGTGGAAAAGGGCACCACCCGCACCGCTATTCCCGGTGTGTTCGCGGCCGGCGATGTCACCGACAAGATTTATCGGCAAGCAGTGACGGCGGCAGGCATGGGCTGCATGGCCGCGCTCGATGCTGAGCGCTTCCTGGCCGAAGCGGATTTCGAGGCGCGGGCTTAAGCCTGAGCCGCGATGATGAACGAAGGTCTGCCGATCCGAGACTAGCGGGCGGCGGCCTTCGCGGCGAGATAGGTCCGCAGATTGCCGAAATTCTCGAAGAGTTCGGCCTCAATCTCGTCGTCCTCAATGACGATCCCGAGTCTATCTTCCAGATCGGTAAGCAAGGTCGCGACCGCCATCGAGTCCAGTTCGGGCAGTGCTCCGAACAATGGCGTCTCATCGGTGAAGGCGGTGACTTGCGCGCGCGCGACGCCGAGCGCCTCGATCAGGCTTTCCCGCAAGGCCATTCCAGCCGGATCGGTTGTCGATGCTGTTTTGCCGTCGCTTTGCACGCTTCCCCCTGCTTGCCAGTCCCGAACGCTGCTCCGTTCTTCGGAGCTTTCTGCTCATTTAGTAACGAGGGGAGGGCAGGAAAAGCGCTTATTGTTTCCCGGCAACAATTCGCATCCGCTCCAGCGCCTCACGCCGGGCGTTGCGACCCGCCCCTTCGCCAAGGCGGGCGGGGCGTAATGCGGAGATGCCCGTGGTGAGCGCCGACCGCCAGGTCTCCGGCCGACGCAGGTCAAATGCGTCCAGCTCGATGACGGGGCGGGCCGCATCGATCCAGTTAGCCTTGTAGGCATTGTCCCCTGTGCCAAAATCGATCGCACGGACCTTGTCCGTATCGATGGCTTGAGCAAACATCGCATAGCTGAGCTGGGTGCCTGGGGAGATATCCGCGGCGCGCTCGTCGAAGGCGAGTTTGTGGATAAAGGCCGTGCCGCCTTCCACGGTCCAGAGTTCAACGGCGAGGGGCTGGCTGCCGCGCAGTGCAAAACCGAGCCGCAGGCGCCCGGCGTCCGCCTCCCGCTCCGCGAAACGGCGCAGAAAAGCGAAATCATCTCCATGGGGTTTCCAGCTCTGCGCGAAAATACTCTCAAGATCGTGCCACAGAGCATCTGTCACGCGTTCGTACATCGCCGTGATGAGCGGCATGCGCTGTGTCTTTCGAGCGAAAGTGGAGCGCAACGATCCGGGGCGACCGGCCCAGTAATCCGCAAAGCGCGTGCCTGCCGGCAACGCGATATGGCGTTTGTATCCCATGATGCGGGGAATCACGCTCCATCCTGCGAGACGGAGCGCACGCGTCATCTGCCCAATGGTGTCGCCCTCAGTATCAACCAGCGGATGGAGCACGAGCCGACTCGTCCGTTGGCGCAGGTCGCGGGCGATGGCGGTGAGAAGACGTGCACGGGTCGCCGCATCTTGCCCCTGAGAGAATTGCGGCCGATGCCAGAAGCTGTACCAGTTGGCGAGGCTGGCAAGGCCGTCATCGCCGGTATCGACCAATATCATCCAGCATGCGGCGTCGCGTTGGGTGGCGAGGGCGATCATCGGTTCGTCGTTGGGAAAGGCACTGGCATGGAGCATCTCGAACCAGTCGAGCCGGTCGAACGGCCCGGTCTCCATGTCGCGCGAGAGCAGGTCTCCGGTCGCTGCCCGGGCGGCTTCGAAGCTGGCGAAATGCCGGATGGTGATGGGCGCGGTGGTCATGGCTTTCCGCGCCCGGTGCTATGGTGGAAATGGTCAACAAATTCTTAATAAGGCTCTTATGATTCTCTTGCTCGACCACCTTCCCAGCCGAGGAAGCCCCGCTGATCCGGCCATATTGCTGCGCGACGAGGTCGTCTCCTTCGCGATGCTGGAGGTCATGACTGGTCGGTTGGCTGGCTGGATTGACGCACGCGGCCTGCCGCCGGGCAGCCGCATTGCCGCCTGGTTGCCAAAAGGACTCGTTGCCTGTGTGTTGCCGCTGGCGGTGGCGCGGGCGGGCCATGTCTATGTGCCCGTTAATCCACTACTCAAGCGTGCCCAGCTTGCCCATATCCTGTCTGATGCTGCAGCGGCATTGCTCGTCTCACAGCCGGCGCGGCTGGCGGGGCTGGAGGCGGGCGACTTGCCGGCCGACTGCGCCAGCGTTACCGATCAGGAGGTTGCAGCGATCCTGGCCAGTGAGACCATGTCCGCGCTGCCGCCGTCTGCCGCCGATCCTGCCGCATTGGTGGAGATCCTCTACACATCCGGCTCGACGGGACGACCCAAGGGTGTGATGCTCACCCATGCCAATCTCATGATCGGCGCGCGCTCCGTTGCCAGCTATCTCAGCCTTGCCCCGGATGACCGGACGCTCGCGGTGCTACCGCTTAGCTTTGATTATGGGCAGAGCCAGCTTCTTTCGAGTTGGTGGGCTGGCGCTGCCGTCGCGCCGCTGGATTATCTGACGGCCCGTGACGTGGTGAAGGCCTGCGCGCGCTATGGCATTACCACGCTGGCTGGAGTGCCGCCGCTCTGGGTTCAACTGGTCGAAGCGAACTGGTCGCCGGAGGCTCGCGCCGGGCTGCGGCGGATAACCAACAGTGGTGGGGCACTCAGCCGCGCGCTCGTGGGCAGGCTGAGCGAGACCTTTCCTGATGTGGATATTGTCGCCATGTATGGTTTGACGGAGGCGTTTCGGTCAACCTGGCTCCCACCCGCGCTGCTAGCCACGCACCCGACCAGCATGGGCCGGGCGATTCCCGATGCCGAGATACTGATCGTGCGGGCAGACGGGACGATCACTACAGATGGCGAGCCGGGCGAGCTGGTGCATTGCGGTCCATTGGTCGCGCAGGGCTATTGGCGGGACGAGGCGCGCACGGCTGAGCGCTTCCGCCCTGCGCCGCCGGTCTCGCGTGCAGGCGGTTTGGCGGTATGGTCAGGCGATACGGTGATGCGGGACGCGGAAGGGCTGCTCCATTTCGTCGGCCGGGAGGACGCGATGATAAAGAGCGCGGGCAACCGCATCAGCCCTACGGAGATTGAGGAGGCGGCGCTTGCCGTGCCTGGCGTCGCTGAAGCGATTGCGCTTGGCCGGCCGGATGAGCGGCTCGGGCAGGCGATCGTCCTACTCTTGCGTGCTCAGGCTGGTGAGGAGGCAGAGCTGGCCGGGCGTGTGGCCGATGCGCTACGACACGCATTGCCCAATTTCATGCAACCGGCCGAAATCCGGGTGGTCGATGCCTTTCCCCGCAACCCTAATGGTAAGCTTGATCGCACGGCCATTCTCGCGACGGTTGTGGAGGTGGCGGCATGAGCGAGGCGACCGCCAAGGCGAAGCCGATGGGGCCGATCCCGCCCGGTTTCTCTGCTGAAGAAGGAATGTTGACGATTGGTGGCATCGGCGTCGCGGCGTTGATCGATGAGGCGGGTGGCACGCCGGCTTTCATCTATGACGCGGGGATAGTTATGGCGCGGATTGCCGCTTTGCGCGCGGCCATGCCACGTGGCCTCGATATTCACTATGCGGTCAAGGCCAATCCTTTTTCGCCGCTCCTTACGTTCATGGCCGGGCATGTCGACGGGTTCGACATTGCGTCCGCCGGCGAAATGGAGCTGGCGCTTGCCACCGGCATGGACGCGCGACGGATCAGCTTTGCCGGGCCAGGCAAGACAGATGCGGCGCTGGAAGCTGCAATCCGGGCTCGCGTGACGCTGAATGTCGAGAGCGAAGGGGAGGCGACGCGCGCGCTGACCATCGCGGGGCGTCTTGGCGTTGTGCCGCGCCTTGCCGTGCGGGTGAACCCCGACTTCGACCTCAAGGGGTCTGGTATGCACATGGGCGGGCGGGCGAGCCCTTTCGGCGTGGATGCTGCCGAGGCCGCACAGCTTGCGCGCCGGATCGTGGCGGAAGGGGCGGACTGGCGTGGCTGGCATATTTTCGCGGGTAGTCAGGCGCTGGACAGTGCCGCGATCATTGCCACTCAGGCCGCCACAGTCGCTCTGGCGGCTCGCCTTGCCGAGACTGTGGGGGCGTCCCCGCCGCTGGTCAATCTGGGGGGGGGCTTTGGCGTGCCCTATTTCCCGGGCGATACGCCGGTCGATGTCGAGGCTGTCGGGGCGGCATTGGGCGAAGCGCTGTCTGCGGCGCCCGACATCCTTTCGCAAAGTCGCTTCGCCATAGAGCTCGGGCGCTATCTGGTTGCGGAGGCAGGTGTCTATCTGGCGCGCGTGGTGGATGTGAAGCAGAGTCAGGGCGAGCGTTTCGTCGTGGTGGATGGCGGTCTTCACCATCAGCTTGCGGCATCCGGCAATTTTGGCACGGTCGTCCGCCGCAACTATCCGATCGCGATCGCCAATCGTTTTGAAGAGGCGTTAATGGGTGCCCCTACCAGCATTGTTGGCTGCCTTTGTACGCCACTTGACCGATTAGGGGACAGATTGGCGCTTCCTCCCGTGTCAGTGGGGGATATTGTGGCGCTTTTTCTCGCAGGCGCTTATGGCGCGACGGCCAGTCCCGAGCGATTCCTCGGCCATGGTCCGGCGCGAGAGCTGCTGGTGGGCGCTGATCATGACGTTGGCCCCTAACGCAAAGTTCACCCTTTAACGGCATAGGGCAAGCTTGGTCCCGAGCCGGATCGGCACATTGGTTTAGGGTGTCACTCCCCGGCCGACGGTAGAGAAGGAAGACGATAGATGATGCGCGTATCGGGACCGAGCGGCACTCTGGCCATGGCGGCACTCCTTTCGGTGGCGCTCGCGGGCTGTGTATCTGGAGTACCGGGAGGCAACCATCAGCTTCCGCCGGCATCCTTCGTTTCGACCGAGCAGGGACCGGGCGAGGAATATGTGATCGGCCCGCTCGATGAGCTGACGATCTTCGTGTGGCGTAATCCGGAGCTTGGCGCCAAGGTGCAAGTCCGTCCAGACGGCCGCATCACGACACCGCTCATCACGGATATGCCAGCCGTGGGCAAGACGCCCGCGATGCTTGCAGAGGATATCAAGCTCCAGCTTGCCCAATATATTGAGAATCCGATCGTCTCGGTCATCGTCAACAATTTCTCCGGGACCTACTCGCAGCAGATTCGTGTGGTCGGCGCGACGGAAAAGCCCGCATCACTGCCTTATCGGGCGAACATGACGTTGCTTGACGCGATGATCGCGGTGGGCGGCCTGTCGCAATATGCCGCCGGCAATCGCGCGCGGCTGGTACGCTATGATAAGAACACGGGCACGCAGCAGGAGTTCAAGGTTCGTCTTGGCGATCTGCTGAAGCGGGGTGACAGTCGTGCGAATGTGCTGTTGGCGCCCGGCGATGTCATCATCATTCCGGAAAGCATGTTCTAGGCGCGCGGGGCGACGCAGGGAACGAGGCAATAGGCGAAACGCGACAGGGCGGCATGTTCAACATAACCGAAGAAATCCAGATCATCCTCCGAGGCATCTGGCGCCGTCGCTGGATCGCGCTGGCCCTGGCGTGGCTCGTTGCGCTGCTCGGCTGGCTCGCGGTCGCGCTGATTCCGGATGTTTATCAATCCCATGCGCGCGTCTTTGTGCAGATCCAATCGGTCCTGCCGGACAAGATCGGTATTACACCGCTCGATCAGCAGAAGACGATTGACCAGCTCCGTCAGACGATGACCAGTCAGGCTAATCTTGAGCGTGTTGTTCGCACGACCGACCTTGGTCTTGCCGCCACGACCGACAAGGATGTTCTGGCGAAAGTGGCGATGCTGCGGAACAATGTGAAGGTGCTCAGCCAGGGCGATAACCTCTTCGAGCTGACGGCCTCATCCTCCGATTCCGCGCTGGGCGGTGCGCAAAACGCCAAGATCGCCGCGCAGATCGTTCAGGCGCTGGTTCAGGCGCTGCAGGAGAGCAACCTTCAGGGCGGTCTGGCCGAGACGAGCCAGTCGCTCAAATTTCTCGACCAGCAGATTGCGGCGCGCGGCAAGGAACTGCAAACAGCCGAGCAACGCCGGGTCGCATTTGAGCAGAAATATGTCGGGGTTCTGCCCGGTGCTGTCGGCTCGATGGCGACGCGGATGGACGCCATGCGCTCTGAGCTATCCCAAATCGAATCCCAGCTTGTTGCCGCGCAGAGTGGGCTCGCCGGGGTGAATGGCCAGCTTGCTTCCACACCGGCGACCATCGCCGCACCGACGGGGCCGGGCGGGCAGAGCCCGCTCGCGCAGGCTCAGAGCGAGCTTTCGGCCGCCTATGCCCGCGGCTGGACGGAAAGCCATCCGGACGTGCAGGCCCTCAAGCGCCAGATCGAGGCGTTGCGCGGGGGCGGAGGCGGTTCGGGTGGCGCGAATGTTTCCAATCCGCTTTACCTCCAGCTTCGCTCGCTGCAGTCCGAACGTAGCGCGACAGTCGCCGCACTCCAGTCCCGTCGTGCGCAGGTACAGGCGGATCTCAACGCGCTTTCCGCCAAGCGGGTTCAGGAGCCCGGCCTCGCCGCCGAGCAGGATCGGCTAAACCGTGATTACGACCTGGTGAAGCAGCAATATGACAAGCTGCTCTCGGACCGTGAGGATGTGCGTTTGCGCGGCGAAGCGCAGAGCGAAGGCGGCGAGGTCCGCTTTCGCCTGATTGATCCCCCCACGATGTCGAGCAAGCCTGCCTTCCCCAATCGTCCGTTGCTGATTGTCGGGGTGTTGTTTGCCGCTGCCATGGCCGGGATAGGCGCCGCCTTCGCTCTGGGGCAGCTCAAGGCGACCTACGCGACGGCCGCCCGGTTGGAACGCGGCACCGGATTGCCGGTGATCGGCGCTATTACCGAGATCGAAACGCCCGCCGTATTGGCGGAAAAGGGACGTAAGCTGCGCTGGTTCTATGCCGCGAGCGGAGGGCTGCTCGGACTCTGCGTGGCGCTGCTTGCCCTTGAGTTCATTCAGCGGAGCACGTCCGCATGATGGGGAAGGACGAAAAGATGAAGGCTTCCTCTTCCCGATCGTTGATCGAGCGTGCCGTTGGAGAACTGGGTCTTGTTGGCGCGCGTGGGGCCAAGGCAGTGCCACCGCTCCAGCACGGAGATGCAGCGACGGGGGCGGTGGCTGATCCCGCGCCCGCTCAGGCCGTATCGCCAGCGGCAGGGCCATCTGCCGTCCAGGCCGCCGCAGAATCGTCGGCTGCAGTAACGCAGGCAGCGTTCTCGCCGCAGCCTGTGCCGACCCCTACGCCTCCCCCCGAACCTTTCATTCAGAAGCCGGTATGGGATGGCAAGGTCTATCCGATTGATCGCAACCGGCTCGTGGCCGGCGGGTTCATTCTCCCTGACGCGGAGGCAACGAACACCAGTGAGGAGTTCCGCATCGTCAAACGGCAGCTACTCGCGGCGGCCTTTGGTGGGGGGCGGCAGGCAGCCGTCGAGCGCGGAACCTATGTGCTCGTGAATTCCGCGCATCCAGGCGATGGCAAGACCTGGTGCGCGGTCAATCTGGCGCTGAGCCTTGCTGCCGAGCAGGATCTCGACGTGCTGCTTATTGATGCCGATTTTGGCAAGCCCAGCGTCTGCAAGCGGCTCGGATTGCCGAGTGGTCCTGGCTTCATGGATGCGCTGGTCGACCCTTCCACGCCGGTGGAGAGCCTTGTCCTCCGCACGGATCTGCCTTCACTGTCGGTGCTGCCTTCAGGCCGCTATGTACGAAACGACACGGAATTCGTCGCATCCGATCGTACTCGACACGTGCTGGACCGGCTGGCTGCCGGCTATCCGCGTCGCATCATCATTCTTGATTCGCCGCCGGTGCTTGCCGCGTCGCTGGCCAGCGAGCTTGCCCGCCATGTGGGGCAAACACTCGTTGTCGTGCGCGCGGACCACACGTCGGATGCGGCGCTGCGGGACGCGGTAAGCCTGTCGTCGGCTTGTCCGAACGTCAAGTTGTTGCTGAACGGTGTCAAATTCTCCTCAAGCGGGCGCGCCTTTGGATCCTACTACGGGAAATCCAGCGGATGAATCGTGCATGCCGCCCATTTAGCGGCTTTCGGATAGGGTGCCTGAGTGTCAGTCTTGTCGCAGGGCTTGGCGTGACCGGAACGGGCCATGCCCAGATTGCCGATGACGAATTATCGCCGGGGGCCATGCTGCGTGCGTCGCAAGACGGCGAGGGTGAGGTGGCCGAGCGCAAGACGCGGACCCGCCGGGTCGACATCGCGCCCTATATCGACGTGAACCAGACAGTGATCCTCTCATCAGGGCGGGAGATGGATGATGTGCTGACGTTCACGTCCGTTGCCGCCGGTGTGAACTCGAGGATCGAGACGCGGGCGTTCCGGGCCAATGCGGACCTGCGCTACGAGCGGCAATATGCGTTGACCGGCGATCTTGCGGATCAAAACATGTTCACCGGCATGGCCAATGCGCGGATCAACCTGATCCGCGATTTACTGAGCCTGGAAGGCGGGCTTATCTCGGCGCGGACACGCGCAGGCAATTTCCAGAGTTTGCCGGGCGAGGTTGCCGGGCCGGGCTATGCGAGCGATGTCTACTCCGTTTATGTCGGCCCGCATATTGATCGGAAGATTGGCGCGCTGAGCCTCACGGGGGGCTATAGATTCGGATTCAACAAAGTGGACGTGCGTTCGCCGGGCCTGGGTATGCCGGATGCGCCCGCCGGCAATTTTGACAAGAGCAGATTGCATCATGCCACTCTCGCAGCGGAGATGCGGCCGGGTGTCGTCACGCCGTTTGGTTGGAAGATGGAGGGCGCCTTTGCCCATGAGCGCGCCAACCAGCTCGACCAGCGCTTCACAGACAAGCTGTTGCGGCTCAATGTTACTCAACCGATTGCACCGACGGTCGCTCTTGTCGGCAGCATAGGCTATCAGTCCACCCTCATCAGCAACCGCAATGCCCTGATCGGTACGGACGGTATTGCCGTGCGCGATGACCGCGGCCGGTTCGTCACCGACCGGACGTCTCCGCGCTTTCTCGCCTATGATCAGAGCGGCATGATATGGGATGCAGGTGTGCTCTGGCGTCCAAGCGAGCGAACGTCACTGGAGGCCCGAGCCGGGCGACGCTATGATAGCTGGAGTTATACTGGCACTTTCGTCTGGCGGCCGGGGCGCAACACCGCGATCACCATGCGTCTGTTCGACAGCGTGGACAGTTTCGGCAGAGCGATGAACAGTTCGCTCGCCAATTTGCCGGAAGACTTCGTGATTGATCGTAACCCGTTCAGCGGGGATGTCGGCGGTTGTGCTTTCAGCGTGCGCTCGGGTGGCACCTGCTTCATCGATACGCTGAGTGGCATCGCGGCGGCCAACTATCGCAGCCGTGGTATCTACGCGCAACTCGCCCGGATGAGCGGTCCATGGAGCGTAAATGCCGCGGCAGGCTACTCGCGCCGCAAATTCCTCACGGATCGTAGCTCCGTGCTTGCAGCAGCGGGGGGCGTAACGGACGAGATCATGTTCGCTACTCTCAACATTGCCCGTGCGCTGGGCAATCATGCTGCACTGGATGTGAATCTTTATGCGAACCGTATCGACCCGGGCTTTGTGGACAGTGCCCAATTGACGAACTTTGGCGCCTATGCGGGCATCCAATATTATATCGGGCGCCGGCTGACGCTGAACACCGCGCTCGGGGTTGACCAGTCACGCCAAACCGGGCTTGACAATGTACTTAACGTTCTGGGCCAATTAGGCCTTCGTTATCAGTTCTGATGTTAACGCGGATCAGGATCGCGATGCGCCGGAGAAGCAGCAGCAATGTATGATCAATATTATGGCTTCTCGGAGCGGCCTTTCCAGCTGACTCCGGATCCGCAATTTTATTTTGAGAGCATCACGCATCGCAAGGCGATGTCCTACCTCGGCTATGGCCTCGCACAGGGTGAGGGGTTCATCATCATCACCGGCGAGATTGGCGCGGGCAAGACCACGCTGGTTGCGCATCTCATGGCCACGATCGATCCGCAGCGGCTGACAGCGGTGAAGATCGTTTCCACCCAGGTCAGCGGCGATGACATGCTGCGCCTTGCCGCGCAGTCCTTCGGCATTCCGACCGACCGGGTCGAGAAGGCGCATCTGCTGAGCCGGATCGAGGCCTTTCTTCATCATCAGGCGCGCGCCGGACGCCGTACGCTGCTCATTGTAGACGAAGCGCAGAATCTGAGTGCGGAGGCTCTCGAAGAGCTGCGGATGCTCAGCAACTTTCAGCTTGGCGGGCAGTCACTGTTGCAGATATTCTTGCTCGGCCAGCCAGAGTTTCGTGCACGGATCGGCGGTTCAGAGCGGCTGGAGCAGATTCGCCAGCGGGTTATCGCGACTCATCACCTGGAGCCCATGCAGGCCGATGAGGTGGCGCCCTATATCGAGCATCGGCTCAAGGTTGTCGGTTGGAAGGGCGCGCCTCGTTTCACGCCCGGAGCATATGCGATGCTGGCGCAGGCGAGCGGTGGCATTCCGCGACGGCTGAACGCACTGGTGAGTCGCGTGCTATTGCTCGGTGCGATCGATCATCTCGACATTCTTGATGAGCGTGTGATCGAGGCGGTCGTTGCCGATCTTGGCCGTGATGTGCCCGATCTCGAAGGCGAGCGGGACGATGAGCATCAGGCGGTATCCACGCCGACCGCGACGTCGCGGCCTGCCGACGCTTCTGCCCGGTTCAACGCCGCGCCAGAGGCGGCCACCATCGGCGCCACTCCCAAAGCGGTTGCATTTATTGCCGATGAAGATGTCCATTCCAGTGGCCAGCCGATTGCGGATGTGAGCGTAGCCACGCGGGATCTCCAGATTCTACGTGAGGAAATTCAAGAGCTTAATGCGGCCATCGGGCGCAGCGAGGCAGATTTGCAGAATGAGGCGCGTCTTGCGCCCGCGCTCGAAGCGCGACTGGCGCGGGTCGAGGCCCGGCTTGACGAGCAGGACGATGTGTTGCGTCGTATCCTCACGCGCCTCATCGAATGGGTTGAACGAGACGGGGAGCAGGGTAATCTGCCGACCCGCGCAGCCTGACGGCAGTGCTCTCCTTTCAGCCGGACCCTGAACAGTCATGCGTAACGCCCTTTCGGTCGACATAGAGGACTGGTTCCAGGTTGGCGCCTTCGAGACGAGTATAGATCGCGCCAATTGGGACGAGCTGGAGCATCGCGTCGAGCGTAACACGCTGGCAGTCATCGATCTTTTTGAACAGGTCGGGGTAAAGGGCACGTTCTTCACTCTAGGCTGGGTAGCAGAGCGCTACCCGGCACTGATGCGCCGCATCGTCGATGCCGGGCATGAGCTTGCCAGCCATGGCTATGACCATCAACGCGTCTTCACTTTCACGCCCGAGCAGTTCCGCGCCGATCTCGCCAAGGCGCGCGATCTTCTGGAGCAGTCATCGGGCGCGCGGGTAACCGGGTATCGCGCGCCGAGCTTCTCCATAGACAGCCGCACGCCATGGGCACATGAGATACTCGCCGAACAGGGCTATGCCTATTCGAGCAGTGTGGCACCTGTCGTGCACGATCACTATGGCTGGCCGGAAGCCCCGCGCTTTGCCTTCACCCCCGTCGCAGGCAGCGCGCTTGTGGAATTGCCGGTAACGACCGCGAGGGTGGCCGGGCGTACCGTGGCGGCCGGTGGCGGTGGCTTCTTCCGTCTCCTGCCATATGCCTTCTCACGCTGGGCGGTGCGGCAGGTGAACACCGCGGCCGACCGCCCTGCGATCATCTACTTCCACCCGTGGGAGATCGATCCGGACCAACCCCGTGTCGCTAATGCGCCGCTTAAATCGCGTTTCCGCCATTATACCAATCTTGCCCATATGGCGCCCAAGCTTGCCCGTCTCGCCCGTGATTTCTCGTGGGGGCGGGTCGACGCGCTTGCTGCGCAGGAGCGTGCCCGCGCCGTTGCTTTTCCTGCCCCGGTTGCCGCATGAGCGCGAATATCGCGGAGGGTGAGCCCTCCATTTATCTTGCCGATCTTGCCGATGGTGCGCTTGTCGGACGGATTGAGGCATGGATATTGGAGCATTCGCTTTCCACGCCGTTTCATCGCCCGGCGTGGATCAAAGCTGTTGCCACGGGCAACCGACAACGTGCTGAAATACTTGTCGCAGGTGATGGGGCAGGGGGCATACGAGGCGTCTTGCCGCTCAACATCATTCACAGCCCATTATTCGGTCGGGCGCTTGTCTCCTCCGGTTTCGCGGTGGATGGAGGCATTCTCGCCGACGATGCCGCCGTGGCGGAGGCGCTTGGTGCGCGGGCCATCGGACTGGCGGCAAGCTGGTCCTGCCCTACTGTGGAACTGCGCGGCGGCGCTACACCCGGTGGCGAATGGATCACCCGGATGGACAGCTATCTTGGCTTTTCACGTCCGCTTGCACCGGATGACGAAGCGGAAATGGCAGCCATCCCCCGCAAGCATCGGGCTGAGCTACGCAAAGGGCTCGGCAATGATCTTGTGGTGGAGTTTGGTTCTGGGGATCGTCTGCGCGATCATCATTATGCGCTCTACTGCCGCAGCGTTCACAATCTCGGCACGCCCGTTTTCCCTCGCGCGATGTTCGAGGAGGTGCTCGACGCTTTTGGCGAAGCTGCCGATATCGTCCTCGTCTCTTCGGCTGCCGGTGAACCTTTATCCTCCGTGCTCAGCCTTTATCATGGCGATGCGATTATGCCTTATTGGCAGGGGGCAGATCGTGCTGCACGCCAAGCCCGGTCGAACGAGGTCGCCTATTTCAGCCTTATGGGTCATGCCCGCACACGCGGCTGCACGGTCTTTGATTTTGGGCGATCCAAGGTTGGCACCGGGCCGGCGGCGTGGAAGAAGACCTGGGGCTTTGAAGGCGTGCCACTCGCTTATCATTATCATGCCGCGCCCGGCCACGCGATGCGGGATATCAATCCGCTCTCGCCGCAATATCGCCGCAAGATAGAGATGTGGCAGCGTCTGCCGAACCAGATAGTGGATACCATCGGACCCTGGATCGCGCGGGGGCTGGGATGACGAATGGCGCCGCGCGCGGGGAGGTTCTCTTCCTCGCCCATCGCATCCCCTGGCCGCCTGACCGGGGAGACAAGATCAGATCCTATCGTGAACTTCGCGCGATTGCCGCGCTCGCGCCTGTCCATGTCGGTTGTTTTGCGGATGACGCGCGGGATGAGAGCTTTGCTGCCGCAATGGATGCTGTGACGGCGAGCCAGTGCGTTGTACGCCGATCGGCCTCCAAAGGGGTAGCAGCCATCCGCAGCTTCGTCAGCGGCGAACCGCTGTCCGTATCATTGTTCCGCTCGGCGATCATGCGCGACTATGTGCGGCGCGTGCTCACCGAGCGGCCGATCCGCGCGATTTTCGGATTCTCTGGGCAGGTCGCGCAGTTCGTTCCTCACCAACTGCCGGCCGGTGCGCGCTTCGTAATGGATATTGGCGATGTCGATTCGGAGAAATTCGCTGCTTATGGACGTGAGCAGTCCGGGCCGATGGCCTGGGTCTATGGACGCGAGGGGCGGATACTGGGCGCATATGAGGATGCGCTTGGGCATCGGGCGGATCTTGCTCTGTTCGTCAGTGAAGCGGAAGCGACATTGTTTCGCAGTCGCGCGAAGCTTGGTCCTGACCGTGTACGGCCACTGGAAAACGGCGTAGACACCGTTTTCTTTGACCCTGAAGCGGACTTTCCCCCCATCAGGGCGGATGAACGCGGCGAGGGGCCATTGATCGTGTTCACCGGGCAGATGGACTACCGCCCGAACATCGATGCCGTCTCGGACTTCGCCGGGCGTTGCTTGCCCGCGATCCGCGCGGCATATCCTGCCGCGCGCTTCGCCATCGTCGGTCGCAGCCCGACAGCAGCGGTGCACGCCCTCGCGAGTGAACCCGGCGTGCATGTGACTGGCGAAGTGGCGGATGTGCGCGGCTGGATCGCTGCAGCAGATCTCGTCGTTGCGCCGCTCAGGATCGCGCGGGGCATACAGAACAAGGTGCTGGAGGCAATGGCCATGGCACGGCCGGTGCTCTGTTCAGCCGCCGCTGCCAATGGCATCGACGCCGAGCCTGGTCAGGACCTGCTTGTCGCGGACAACTTCGGGTCCATGGTTGATGCTGCCAGCGCGCTGCTGCGCGAGCCTGCGCGTGCCGCCGCGCTTGGCGCCTCGGCCCGGGCGCGTGTGCAGGCACGTTATAGCTGGGCGGCGGCGATGGCGCCGTTGGAGGCAATGCTATTCCCCGATCCGGCGGGATCGCTGCGCTGATGGCGACACGTATTGGCGGCTGGCATGGGGGAAAGTCCGGCAGCGGTGGGTCGCCCTGGATGAGCGCGGTAGCGCTGCTGGCGGCGTTGAGCTTTGCCATGCTGGGGCTGTTTCGCCATGACGTCGCGGACATGGTCAGCGTCTGGTGGAAGAGCTCCACTTATAATCACTGTCTGTTGCTGCCCGCGATTCTCGCATGGCTTGTCGCCCAACGTATGAACAGGCTGCGCCAGCTTGAGCCCGAACCGTGGCCGGCCGCACTGCTCTGGCTTGCTTTGGGCATGTTGCTCTGGTTCCTCGGAATGCTGGCGAGCGTTTCGCTCTTTCGCCATGCCGCTTTGGTTGTGATGGCGCAGGGGCTCGTCATGGCGCTGCTTGGCCGTGCAGTCGCGCGCGCGCTCCTCTTTCCGCTTGTCTATGCGCTGTTTCTCATCCCTGTCGGTTCCGAGCTTGAGCCAACGCTTCAGATCGCAACCGCTCGGATGGCGATCGGGCTGCTTTGGGCGGCCGGTGTGCCCGCGCACATAGACGGCATCTTCATCACTATTCCCAACGGGTATTTCCGCGTGGCGGAGGCGTGTAGCGGCACGGGCTTTCTCATCGCCATGGCAGCCTATGCGGCGTTGGCAGCCAATCTCTGCTTCACGTCCATGCGGCGGCGGATCGGCTTCATCGTTTTTGCACTCGTCACCTGCCTGCTGGCCAATGGGGTGCGAGCCTTTGGGATCATCTATTTCGCCTGGCATAATGGCATCGCTTCGGCGGTCGTGGCAGATCATATCGTTTATGGCTGGTTCTTCTTTGCGGCGGTGATTGGCCTTGTCATGTGGATCGCGCGACGCTGGTTTGACCGGACTCCTCAGGAGGCCTGGTTCGAGCCAGGCAGCCTGCAGGGCTTTGTCGAGCGGCCGCGTGTGCGCGCTACGCTGCTGGCAGTGCTGGCCCTTGCGATCATGGCAGCACCGCTTGGCTGGTTGCAGGTCCAGCGTGGCATGAGTGCGCCGCTGCCGACGGAGACCACCTTGCCCCATGTGCCGGGATGGCGGCTGGGCGGGGACGAAGCGCGTTACCCTTGGCGCCCGCATTTCACGGGGGCCGATCGCATGGTGGTAGGCCATTATTTTGATAGCGTTGGCCGTGCGGTTGATCTCGCGCTAGTGCTTTATACGCATCAGGAGGATGGGCGGGAGCTGGTTGGTTTCGGGCAGGGGGCCGCTGGGCCGGATGGGACAGGCCTGTGGACATGGTCTGCGCCCGCGAGCGCGCCCCGCGGCGGAAAAGGAGAAATTCTTGCCGGACCGGGCGCTTCACATCGCCGCGCGGCTACTTTTTATGTCGTGGACGGCGCTGTGCTCGGGTCGCCGGGCAAGGTGAAGCTGGCGACGCTCAAGGCGCGGCTTTGGGGTGATGACCAGCGCGCGATGGCGTTGGTGCTTACGACCCCGCAGGATGATGGCGCGGCCGCAGCGGCGATGAGCGCTCGCACACTCGCTGATTTTCTGACAGCGCTCGGTCCGGTTAAATCTGTGGCTGACCGCAGCCTCGCAATCGAATAGGGGCCGAGTCATGTGCGGCATTGCAGGCATTTTTCATATCGAGACGCCAAAGCCGGTGGACGAGGCCCGGGTGCGCGCCATGCTCGCGCCGATGGCGCATCGCGGGCCCGATGGCACTGGCGTCTGGACCGCGCCGGGCGTGGGTTTGGGCCATCTGCGCCTTTCCATCATCGATCTTGGTGGCGGCGCGCAGCCGATGCGGAGCGCGGACGAGCGGATCACTGTCAGCTTCAATGGCGAGATTTATAATTTCGCGGCGGTGCGGAAGGATCTTGAGGCCATGGGTCACATCTTCCGTACGCACAGCGATACGGAAGTGATCCTGCACGGCTGGCGCCAGTGGGGTGAGGAATGCGTATCCCGGTTCGATGGCATGTTCGCCTTCGCCGTCCATGATGCGCAGAGTCAGACATTATTTCTCGCGCGCGATCGTTTCGGCGTGAAGCCACTGCATTATGCGACGCTGGCCGACGGTAGTCTCATCTTCGCTTCGGAGCTCAAGGGCTTGCTGGCGCATCCGGCCCTGCGTCGCGAACCGGACCTGTCCTCGATCGAGGATTATCTGGCCTATGGCTATGTGCCGGACGATAGCTGCGTGGTGCGTGGCGTTCGCAAGCTGCCGGCCGGCCATGTGCTGCGCGTATCGCAGGGCAAGCCCTTGCCCGAGCCATCGCAATACTGGGATATCAGCTTCGCGGACCGCACACAGGCGAAGCCGGCCGCGCTGGAAGACGAACTGATGGCGCTGCTCCGCGATGCTGTCCGCGCGCGCATGGTAGCGGACGTCCCGCTGGGCGCCTTCCTCTCGGGCGGCGTGGATAGCTCTGCGGTGGTAGCGTTGATGGCAGAAGCGAGCAGCGCGCCAGTAAAAACCTGCACTATCGGCTTCGACGTATCCGCGCTGGATGAGACGGCATATGCGGAACGGATCGCCGAGCGCTTCGGCACGGATCATCATAGCCGGGTCGTCTCATCGGATGATTTCGCGCTGATCGACCGACTGGCCGATCATTTTGACGAGCCCTTCGCTGATGCCTCCGCGCTTCCTACCTATCAGGTGAGCGCGCTTGCCCGTGAATCTGTAACGGTGGCACTCTCGGGTGATGGCGCGGATGAGGCATTCGCGGGATATCGCCGCCATCTCTTTCAGCATCGTGAAGAGCGCGTGCGCGGGCTCATTCCCGCCGCGTTGCGTCGCTCGGTCATCGGGCCGCTCGGCCGTATCTATCCGAAGGCAGACTGGGCGCCGCGTGCGCTCCGCGCCAAGACGACGCTGCTTGGTCTCGCGCGCGATGGCGGGGAGGCTTATGCTGACTCCGTGGGGATTACACCGGATCGCATCCGGCGCACGCTCTGGTTGCCACAGGCCCGTGCTGCCTTTTCCGGCCACCGCCCGGAGGATCGCTATATCCGTGCCATGGCGGATGCGCCTGCGCGTGATCCGCTCGACCGGGCGCAATATGCCGATATCAAGATCTGGCTACCGGGCGATATCCTGACCAAGACGGATCGGATGAGCATGGCGGTGAGCCTCGAAGCCCGCGAGCCGCTGCTCGATCATCGGCTGGTGGAGTTCGCTGCGCGGCTTCCGGTGGGTATGCGGCTGCATGGCGGGACAGGCAAATATCTGCTCAAGAAGACCATGGAGCCGATGCTCCCTACCGACATTCTCTATCGGCAGAAAATGGGCTTCGTGACGCCGATCAGCCAGTGGTTTCGCGGGCCGCTGGCCGATGAGGCACGAGCAATCGCCGGCGGATCGGCGCTGGCTCGGACCGATTGGTTCGACATGAAGCGGATCGCTCGCCTTGCCGAGCAGCACCGTGCCGGCACGGCGGATCATGGGCGATTGCTATGGCAGCTACTGATGTTGGATAAGGCGATCGGACGGTTGTTCGTCAGTCGTTAGGCGGCACGTCGTCAGAATAATCCGCCCCCATGAAGAACAGTCCGTCGGGCGGGGCATTATGGCCGAGCGCTGCGCGATCACGCGCCTCCAACGCCGCACCCATGTCCACCACGGACCAGTGGCCGAGGCCTACCAGCGAAAGGCAGCCGACCATGGAGCGGACCTGATGGTGGAGGAAGCTGCGTGCCTCCGCTGCAATGTGAATGCGTGCGCCGTGCCGCGCCACATCCAGCCGATCAAGCGTGCGGACCGGGCTATTCGCCTGGCAGGCGGATGAGCGGAAGGTTGTGAAATCATGCCGGCCGACCAGCAGATTTGCGGCCGCCTGCATTGCGCCTTCGTCCAGCGGTTGAGGCACGCGCCATGCCAGCCCGGACTCAACGGTGAGCGGTGCCCGACGGTTTACGATGCGATATTCATATCGCCGGCGGATGCAGGAGAAGCGGGCGTGCCAATCCTCGCTCACCGCTTCACAAGCGTTGATCGCAATTGGATTGGGGCGAAGATGCGCGTTCAACGCCTCCATGAGGCGAAAGGGCGCTATTCCATAATCGAGATCGACATGAGCGCGCATGGCAAGTGCATGGACGCCGGCATCGGTGCGGCCCGCGCAATGGATGACTGGTATGTTGCCGGTAATGCGCCCTAACGCTTCCTCGATGGCCTGCTGCACGCTTGGCCCGTGCGCTTGCCGTTGCCAGCCCATGAAGGGCCGGCCGTCATATTCTATCGTGAAGGCAAAGCGCGTCACGTAAGCTGCGTGCCTGCCGGGATGGGGAACCCGCGCAACAGATCGGCCGGTGCCATCGCGCCCTTGCCGGCGCGCTGGACGAGCGTCGGCCGGATAGACCCGGCCGTGCCGCAGCCGATGAGCAGCGCGTCGTCCAGCACCATGCCGGCTATGCCCGGGGTCGGCTCGATCACGCAGCCTAGCAGTTTCAGCCGCTCGTCGCCCATCGCGGTCCAGGCGCCGGGGGAGGGGTTGAAAGCGCGGATCTGCCGTTCCACAGCATCCGGGCCGGCGGCAAAGGCGATCCGGGCCTCGCCCTTATCGATCTTGGCGGCATAAGTGATGCCTTCACTTGGTTGGATGACTGGTGGATATGCAGGCAGATCGGCAAGGATGCGCACGAGAAGATCTGCGCCAATATGCGCCAACTCGTCCGTCAGTTCGCCTGCCGTTTTGCCCATGCAAGTCGTCCGAGTTTCCGCCAACATTGGTCCTGTGTCGAGACCCGCTTCCATCTGCATGATGGTGACGCCGGTTTCCGTGTCCCCAGCCAGGATGGCCCTTTGCACCGGTGCGGCGCCCCGCCAGCGCGGCAGCAGCGATGCATGGACATTGAGGCAACCATTGATGGGTGCGCCGAGAATTGCACGGGGCAGGATGAGACCATAGGCCGCGACTATCGCGATATCTGCGCCGAGCGCAGCAAAACTCGCCTGCTCGTCCGCCCCTTTGAGCGAGACGGGGTAGCATATGGACAGGCCTCGTTCTTCCGCGCGTCGCTGCATGGAGGAGGGACGGGGTGCCTTTCCACGACCGGCCGGACGGGGCGGCTGGGTGTAGACGGCAAGGATGTCGTGCCCCGCGTCCGCGAGGGCATCGAGTGTCGGCACCGCGAAATCGGGTGTTCCCATGAAGATGATCCGCATGGTTCTGTTCTCAAACGCTTGTCACGCCGCCATGCAAGGCTAAATCGGCAGAACCATGACTTCATCCGAGATCGATGCACTTGCTCAATCGCTCGCCCGCCTGCCGGGGCTGGGGCCACGCTCCGCCCGTCGCGTTGTGCTGTACCTGCTTCAGCGACGCGAAAGCGCGCTGCAACCGCTGCTTCGTGCGCTGGAGGATGTGAACGCACATATGGTTCATTGCCATGTTTGCGGCAATGTCGACACGCAGAACCCGTGCGCGATCTGCGCCGACCCCCGGCGGGATGCACGGGCGTTATGCGTCGTGGAGGATGTGGCGGACCTTTGGGCGTTGGAGAAGGCGCGCCTATTCCCCGGTCGTTTTCATGTCTTGGGTGGGCGGCTTTCCGCGCTCGATGGGGTGCGACCGGAGGATCTGGCGATTGCGCCGTTGGTCTCGCGCGTCGCGGAAGGCGGTATAGACGAGGTCGTGCTGGCTATGAACGCAACATTGGAGGGGCAGACGACCGCACATTATATCGCCGAACGGCTGGAACTCTATCCCGTAAGGCTTACCCAGCTTGCCCATGGCGTGCCCGTAGGCGGTGAACTTGACTATCTGGATGAGGGGACTCTGGCGCAGGCACTGCGCGCGCGTCGGCCAATCGACTGAGACTCATCAGATATCGGCGCGGAACGGTGTGAAATCTGTCTGTTCGTCGTAGACATCCAGCCCTTCGCCGCGTTTGAAGAAACCGACGACAATATAGGTTACGGGAGTAAGCACCGCTTCCCATGCGACCTTGAGCGCCCAATTGGTCACCATCACGGTCAGAACCTGAGTTGCCGACCAGACACCGAGAAAGGCTAGGGGATAGAAAATCAGGCTGTCCACGCCCTGACCCACCACTGTCGAGCCGATAGTCCGGGCCCAGAGCATTCGCCCCTGCGACCACAGCTTCATTCTGGCGAGGACGAAGCTGTTAGCGAACTCGCCGGCCCAAAAGGCGGCGATCGAGGCGAAGACGATACGTGGCACCTGTCCGAACACGGATTCATAGGCTTCCTGCCCGTTCCAGCCCGCAGCGGGCGGTAGCGAGACGACAACCCAACTCATCAGTGCCATGAAGAGCAGCGCCGCAAATCCCGCCCAGATGCATCGCCGCGCCCGGGCATAGCCATAGACTTCGGTGAGAACGTCGCCGATCACATAGCCGAGCGGAAAGAAGAGAATGCCGGCACCGAAGGTGAAGCCACCGACGCTTGAAAGCTTCGTCGCGCCGATGATGTTGGAGAGAAGCAGGATGGCAACGAACGCTGCCATGATGAAATCGAAATACCGCAGTGGCCGACCATGGAGCATGCTGGCCTCCACGCGGTGAAGGCCAGGCTCGGAACCGGCAGGCAGAGGGTCGGCGCTCATCGCTCCGTTCTAACCAGCTCGATCGCGCGCGCAAGATGCCCGCCGGCCGGTTTAGCATTGCCAGAGAGGCTGCGATGCGGCTAGCGCGGAAAGAGGATGGCCCCGTAGCTCAGCTGGATAGAGCATTCGCCTTCTAAGCGAATGGTCGCAGGTTCGAATCCTGCCGGGGTCGCCATCACGCTATTTGTTATCCCTCCAGTTCAGTGTTTTGATTTGATGGATCGGTTAGCGTGGTGCCCGTTGAAATGCTGATGTGGTTCAGCCTCCATAAGGAGACTGAACTTGAAAAATTTGGCGGCAGCCCTCGTCAGGGCTGCCCTGTCGTTGTTGGCGTGGTGGTCGGCGTCGGGGTCGTGGCGGGCGATAGGTCTACCGCAGGTGTCGCGGCCTCAAAGGAAATATCTTCGTCAAGAAATGCCTTTACAGATGAGCCAGAGGCAATGAATGCGCTCGTCCCGGTAGTAAAGAAGCCGGCAACAGGAATAAGGGCAACAGCCGCAACCACACCGCCGGTTCCTGTGACGCCCTTGTCGTCGAACGTGCCGGAAAGGCGGATATTGCGATCTCCGACCCGCGTTGAAATAACGCGCGCACCGATATAGCCGGATTTCCCCCACATCCCCTTGTTCCGCACCTCGGTAATTTCACCGATGGCCGGAGAGCCGGCCGGAATGACAGTGATACCATTCATGATAACGTTGCTGGCGACTTCCATCTGAAAGCGTTGACCCACCGTCAGCTTCTTCTTTTTTGTTGTCAGTTCTTCGCGCGTGATAAGCGGGACTTCGGCTCCAGCCCGCAGGATGCTGGCTTGTGGCTGGGAAATAATCGTTGCGGCGACCGGCGGAGCGGCAACTTCTTGTGCAAGTGCAGAGCCGCCCGCTCCTGCCGTCAACAAGCCGCCGATGAGCAAAATCCGAAGTTCCATAATACCCCCGTCAAATCGTACAGCGACTCACGCTGACGAGCGGGCACTTGTGCACCGATCCAATTGCGAAACAATTTTGAATCAATCTGGAAATGGATGAATCTCAAGCGTAGCTCAGGTTGGCAAGCATCACAGCAGCTCGGGGAGCCCCGCACGTATACTCGCTTCGAGAGTTCTCCGCCTAGCGCTTGGGCGTGTAATGCCCGCTATGTGACGATCAGGTCTCCAGCGTCATTCCAGCACGTCCGGCCAGCTCGACGATGTATTGCCAGGCGACACGGCCAGAACGGCTGCCGCGCTGGGTCGCCCACTGGATAGCCTCTGCGGGATCGCAGACGAGGCCATGAATGCTAGCATAGCCAGCGACGATGGCGACATAGGCATCCTGACTTAAAGCATGAAAACCCAGTGAAAGGCCAAAGCGGTCAGCGAGGGCGAGGCGATCATCCACCACGTCACGTGGATTAATCGGGTCGTTCTGCTCGGTCAGGCTGCGCGGCACGATGTGGCGGCGGTTTGATGTCGCATAGAGGCGGACATTGCTGCGCCGTGTCGCGGCGCCGCCCTGGAGCAGGGATCGCAGGGCTCTGGCATCGCCGCCAAATTGTTCGTCAAAGCCCAGATCGTCGATATAGACGATGATTGCCCGGTGGGTATCGTGAAGTTGCCCGAAGAGCGTGGAAAGGCTGCGGAGGTTGTCTGTAGCGATGTCGATGAGGGCCAGATCGCCGCCTGTGCGCTGAACTTCTCCGACGCATGCCGCCACGGTTGCGGATTTGCCAGTGCCGCGCGCACCCCAGAGCAGAACGTCGTGTGCAGCATGTCCCTCGGCAAGGCGGCGTGTATTTTCAAGGCATGCTTGCTTCTGCGCGTCGATGCCGGTGAGTGCCGCATAATCGAGCGGGCGGAAACCCGGAACCGGGGCGAGCGCGCCACCATCCCAACGATAGGCCGCGTGAGCGGTAAGGTCAGCGGGTGGCGCTGGCGGTGGCGAGAGCCGCTCGAGTGCGTTGGCGATACGGATGAGGGCGGCATTGTCGAAGGCTTGGGTCATGTGGCGGCTTTAGGCTGCCTGACCATTAGCGACAATGACCAAGCACGGACTTCAAGCGTGGCCATCCGCAGGCTATAGGCGGCGGGTGACTGGCATAGAGACAGAAATTCAACCACTGAGTGATGAGAGCATCGCACGAGCTGGCGCGCTCATCCGCGCTGGCTGTCCAGTCGCGGTGCCGACCGAGACGGTCTATGGACTGGCCGCTGATGCGACCAATGGCGAAGCGGTGGCGGGCATTTATGCGGCCAAGGGAAGGCCGGCTTTCAATCCACTTATCATCCATGTCGCAGACTTGGCGATGGCACGGACGATCGCATGCTTCCCTGTGCTGGCTGAGCGACTGGCCACGCTTTTGTGGCCGGGGCCGCTGACCATGGTGCTGCCGCGCGCACCGGATGCGCTGGTAAGCGATCTTGCCAGCGCGGGCCTCCCGACGATCGCCATACGAATGCCGGATCATCGGGCGATGCGTGCGCTGATCGTAGCCAGCGGCGTGCCACTCGCCGCGCCATCGGCCAATGCGAGTGGGACGATCAGTCCGACCAGCGCGGGACATGTACTGCGCAGCCTTGGTGGACGCATTCCGCTCATCATTGATGACGGGCCGACCAGTGCCGGACTTGAATCGACCATTGTTGCGGTTGACGACGACGGCGTGACGGTGCTGCGGCCGGGGCCGATCGCCGCGGAGGCGATCGCGGTGGCCCTAGGGGTTCCCGTGCGTGTCCGGAGTCAAGGAGGGGCGATCAACGCGCCCGGCCAGCTTGCCAGCCATTATGCGCCGGGAAAACCGGTCCGGCTGAATGCCCTCGTGCCGCTTGCCGGCCATTACCACATCGGTTTCGGGCCGGGGCCGTGCGACTATAATCTGAGCGAAGAGTGCGACCTGACCGTGGCGGCGGCGCGGCTGTTCGCGGCGTTGCACGAAGGGGACGCAAGCGCGGCGGCGGCGATCAGCGTCGCGCCGATTCCGCAGGAGGGGATCGGCATTGCCATTAATGACCGGCTGGCGCGGGCTGCGGCTTAGGGCAGGCGGGTCGCCGCCCGCTCAGCGGTCGCAATAGTCGGGATTATAGTCCTTCTCGCATTTCTTGCGGAGTTTCTTGCCGGTGTTGCGATCCGCTTCGCTGCGGCTGGTTGTTGCCCAATCGGCGGTCTGGTTCGCGGCGCGAAACGGGAGGGTTGCAGCGCTGGTGACCGTACGAACACAGCCCGGCAGCGTAGCGAGCATGAGGCCGCAAAGGCCGATGGACATGATCCTGACTGGCATTCCCCGACGTCCCGACAATATTGGCTGATATAGCCATGATAACATAGAAGTCTGTGCAAGGCATGAACGGTGCGCCGGGCGGTGGTGCTTGGGCGATGGTTATCCGGGGGGTGTCGGCTCAGTCTGCTCCGGTGCGTAATTGGCTGGCGAAACCCTTGCGGAGCTTGGCGAGCTTGGGCGGAATGGTGGCCACGCAATAGGGGTTCCGCTCTCCCACCCGCTCCCAGTAGCGCTGATGATAATCCTCGGCGGGATACCATGGCGCCATGGGCTCGATGGCGGTGACGACCGGACTGGCATGGCTGGCCCCGGCGCGGGCGATGGCGGCGCGGGCATCGGCTTCCTGCGCGCTGTCATGGGGGAAGATGGCGGAGCGATACTGGGTGCCGATGTCGTTGCCCTGACGGTTGAGCGTCGTGGGATCGTGCGTGGCGAAGAAGATGTCGAGCAGATCGCCATAGCTGATCCGGGCGGGATCGAAGCCGATGCGGATCGCCTCGGCATGACCGGTGGTGCCGGTGCAGATGTCTTCGTAGCTGGGGTTGGGGCGGGTGCCGCCGATGTAGCCGCTTTCTACAGATTCTACACCCTCAAGCATAGTATAGACGGCTTCCGTGCACCAGAAGCAGCCGCCGGCGAGGGTCGCATAGTCCGTCATTTCCTACACCTCATATCGTCGATGCAGGACTAGATAGGATAGGGACGGGGCTGCTTAAAGCCTAAAGGCGCAGGCCCGCCGTCTCGGGGAGGCCGGCCATCAGATTGAGGTTCTGCACCGCCGCGCCGGAGGCGCCCTTGCCGAGATTATCGAGCAGGGCGACGAGACGGATATGCGCGCTCGCCGGATCGGCAAAGACGAGGATGCGGAGCGCATCGGTATCCCGCATCGCCTCGATATCGAGCGTGGCGCCCACATGATCCGGCGCGACCGTGACGACGGGCGAGCCCGCATAATGATCGGCCAATATCGCGCGCAGCCCGGCGGCATCCTGCCCCGGCGCGAGCGCCGCGCGGTGCAGCGGCACATCCACCACCATGCCCGAATAGAGCGGCACCACCGCCGGCGCGAAGATCGGTCGATGGGTCAGGCCGGCCCATGCCTGCATCTCCGGCACATGCTTGTGGCCAAGGGTCAGCGCATAGGTGCGCCAGGCCGAGGGCGCGCCGTCCGGCCCATTCTCATAATCCGCGATCATGCTCTTGCCGCCGCCGGAATAGCCCGAGACGGCGTTGGAGGTGAGGAGCGCATCGGCGGGAAGGGCGCCCGCGCGCACCAGCGGGGCAACCAGCGCGATGAACCCGGTGGCGTAACAGCCCGGATTGGCGACGAAGCGGGCGGACGCAACGGCATCTCGCCCGGATATCTCCGGAAAGCCATAAACCCAGCCGGGCGTTACGCGATGGGCGGTGGACGCGTCGATAATGCGTGTCGTGCCACCCGCGACCATCGCCACGGCTTCCCGCGCGGCATCATCCGGCAGGCAGAGGATCGCGATATCTGCGGCGTTCAGCGCATCGCGCCGGGCGCCATCATCCTTGCGCTGGGCGTCGTCGAGCCGGATGAGATCCAGCTCCGGCCGGCCGGCCAGACGCTCGGCGATCTGGAGACCGGTGGTCCCGGCCCCGCCGTCTATGAAGATCCGGGCGGTCATGGCGCGATCCGCCGCCGTGCGGTGACGGGCTGCGCATGAGTCGCGGCGAACCGCGCGACAACCCCGTCAAGCGGTTCGGCCAGCACGGTCATCGCCGCGCCGCTGGCATGAAGAATGGTGTCCGCATCCACCATCAGGCCGACATGGCCGGGGAAGAAGACGATATCGCCACGCCGCAGCGGCGCATCCGGCGCGACATCCCGCCCGAGCACGGCTTCCTGCTGATCGCTGTCTCGCGGGCAGGGGAGGCCGCAGGCCATGAGCGCCATCTGCACCAGCCCCGAACAATCAATGCCGAGGCCGCCGCGCCCGCCCCAGACGTAGGGCATGCCAAGATACAGGCTGGCCACGGCAACCCAGTCCTCCGCTTGCCGGGCGACCGGATCGAGCAGGCGCAGGGGCACATGCTCATCCTGCGCGATCATGAGATAGTCATCGCCCGCCTCTCCGGCGAGCAGGCTCCCCGCTGGCAGGATGCCCGTCACCGGCGCGCGCTTGTCCGCCATGGTGTAGATGGCGGCGCGCTGCCGGGTGCGGTGCGTGGGCGCGCCCGGGAGACCCAGCGCATCCCGCGCCACATAGCCGACATAATGATCGTGCCCGCAATAGCCCCATGCCCATGCGCCGCGCACATCGAGCACATGGAAGCTCTCGCCACGGAGCAGCTCGCTCGTCATCCCGGCAAGAGGCGCAGGCTCGCCGCGCACGGGCGCGCTCGTCACCACGCAGGCGAGGGGCACCGGCGCGGCATAATGCGGGGCGAAATGATCTTCGGCCAGCGCGATATCCGCCAGATCCGGGCGCACCGCGATGGTGCGCGCATCATAGCTGTGCGAAACGCCGCTGAGGCGGAAACGGACGCGCGCTGCCTGCGGTTTTCCGGAGTTAGGCTGTCGATCCTGATTCATCGCCGCTCCCTGCGATGAATCGATTGAACAGGTCAAGGAATTCCGCGCCTTTGGTGGTGCGCCGAATGAAGACATTCCGCCGGTCCGTCATATCCCGCTCGCGCCGGACGAAGCCAAGCTGGCCCAGCCGGTTCAGCGCGCGCGTGACCACGGGCTTGGCGACGCGCAACTGCTCGGCAAGGCCGCGCACCGTGCTGGGGCCGGGGTCCGAATATATGAGCATCATCATCGCCATCTGGCGATTGGTGAGGTCGGCTTCGCCCGACCGGACATAACGCACCATCGCCTGCATCCAGAAACGCAGATTATCCGTCTCCTGGGGCCGCGGCGCGTCGTTCGATATCGCTACCATCTGATCCATGCCTTGCTAACGCGCGGCGCAGGCATTGGTTGCGTGGGTCGTTACGCCGGCGGGCACCGGGTGTCCCGCCGCCGGACGAGCAATCAGTGACCGTAACGATCGGCCAATAACGCGAAGATCGCGCGCAGCCCCATGGCGTCGCCACCCTTGGGGCGCCCCGGCGCGGCGGTGGGCCGCCACGCGAAGGTATCAAAGTGAACCCACTTGGCGTCTTCCGGCGCGAACTTTTCCAGAAACAGCGCGGCGGTGATGGCGCCGGCAAAGCCGCTCTCGCCACTGTTGCTGATGTCGGCCACGTCACTCTTGATGAGATCGAGATAGGGCTGCCAGAGCGGCAGGCGCCAGAGCGGATCGTCCACGCGGGCGGCGGCGGCGGCAAGATCGGCGGCGAGCGCATCGTCATTGCAGAACATCGCGGGGAGATCCGGCCCGACGGCGACGCGCGCCGCGCCGGTGAGCGTGGCGAAATCGACGACCAGCTCGGGCGTTTCCTCCCCGGCGCGGGTCAGCGCGTCGCCCAGCACAAGGCGACCCTCCGCATCGGTATTGCCGATCTCGACCGAAAGGCCCTTGCGGCTGACAATCACGTCTCCGGGACGGAAGGCATTGCCGCTGATCGCGTTTTCTACCGCCGGCAGCAGGCAGTGAAGGCGAACCGGCAGCCGGGCCTCCATCACCAGCTCGGCAAGCGCAAGGGCATGGGCCGCGCCGCCCATATCCTTCTTCATCAGGCGCATGCCGGCCGCCGGCTTGATATCCAGCCCGCCACTGTCAAAGCAAACGCCCTTGCCGATAATGGCGATACGCGGCGCATCGGCACGGCCCCAGGTGAATTCGATGAGGCGCGGCGCGTGTACGCGGTCCGCCGCGCGGCCGACGGCATGAACCATCGGGTAGCCGGTTTCCAGCGCCTCGCCGCGCACCACGCTGAAGACGGCCTCATGCCGCTCCGCAATGCGCTGGGCCACGGCCTCGATCGCGCCCGGCCCCATATCGGCCGCGGGCGTGTTCACCATATCGCGCACCAGCCGCGTGGCGCGGGCCTGCGCCGCCATCGCCCCGATTGCGGCGGGGCGGGCGGTCAGCAGGATGCGCGGGCCGGCCGGCTGGGCGTCGGACTTGTAGCGATCAAACCGATACTGGCCGAGCATCCAGCCGAGCATCGCGATGCCCGCGTCATCCTCCGCCCCGGCAAGGCGATAGTCGCCGGGCGGCAGAGACTGGGCGAGGCCGGCAAGGCACCATGCCGAAAGCGCATCCCGCCGGGCGACGCAGATGAGCGCGGACCATGCCTCGGGCGCATCGCCGGGCAGGATGGCGCGCGCATGGGGGACGGGCTTGAAGGCTTGCGCGGCGAGGGCCACGCGTGTCCGCTCGGGCTGCGCGGCGAGCCAGGGCTCATACCCGGCTGCGTCGACGACATGAAGGACTGTCGCCGGTCCGCCATGGTCCGGGCGAATGAGATCGGCGGGATCAGGGAACTGGTTCATGTCATGCCCCGTTAAGGCGCGCAGGGCCAAACAGCAAGCCGAAGCAGCGAGTTGAAGCTGGCACCGCGTGGGCCTATGCCTGTCGTCACCAGCCGGATCAGAGGACGCTCCCCATGAAGCCTCGTATGACGAACGCCCGCTTTTGGCGCTATGCGACGGTGCCGACAGCCGCCTTGTTGCTCCTCTCCTGCCGGCAGGGCGGGGAGGGCGATCGTGCCGGGGCCGCCCCGGTGGATAATGCGGATACTGTTGCCGTTACGAATGCCGCCGCTGCCGCGCCCGCCAATGCGAGCGATGCCGGCAATGATGCCAATGCCGCCGCGCCCGCGGTAGCGGCTAAGCCGGCCGTCACCATCGCGGACAAGACCGCGCTGCTCGACTTCAGCTACGGCTGGCCGAGCGAGGCCGCCGCTATTCCGGCGCTCGACACGTGGTTGCGCGGCAATGCGGCGGCGGTGCGCGAGCGGGCGCTCGCTCCCGCGCGGGCGGAGGCGGCATCGGCAAAGTCCAGCGACTATCCCTATCGCCAGCACAGCTATGCGACACAGTTCGCCACAGTCGCGGATACGCCCGCGCTGCTCATCCTCCAGAGCGAGGGCTATGTGTATACCGGTGGCGCACACGGCATGCCGATCGTCACCGACATTATCTGGGACAAGGCGGCGGGCAAGCGACTCGCGACCAAGGCGCTCGTCGACCTGCAGGCTTTCGCGAAGGCGGCGACCCCGGCCTATTGCCGTGCGCTCCAGAGCCAGCGCGCGGAAAAGCGTGGCGCGCCGGTCGACGAGAAGGAGGATATGGGCGGCATCAAGGAATTCGTGACCTGCGTACCGCTGCTGGAGCAGGACGTGCTGCCGATTTCCAAAGGCGGCACGGCGCTGGACACGATGCGGATCTACATCGCGCCCTATAATGCCGGGCCTTATGCGGAAGGCAGCTACACGATCGATCTGCCCATGGATGCGGCGCTGCTGGCAACGGTGCGGCCGGCATGGAAGGGCGCGTTCGCGGCGCGCTAGGCCGGCCCTGCACAAGCCGGAGAGAAGGCCCGCACGCCGTTGCGCGTAACATGCGGGCCTTCCCCTTGCCGCCAAGGCGGACCTCTGCGCCCGTCGACCGGGCTTAGTGACCCCAGTCGTGACCGATCCGCGCCTCGCGGACCCGGCCGGCAGTGTCGATCAAAATGGCGTCGTCATAATAGCGCGACCAGCGCTCCCCCGGCTGGGGGGCAGGCAGACCATGCCGGCGGTGATCCGTGATGGCGAAGGCATCCCGCCGCCAATAGGCCGGAAGCTGATCGCCGGCATGCAGCGCGCGATAGGCTGGCCGGTGCTCTGCCGGTGGAAGGGCGATCCGCTCCTCTCTGGCGGGAAGCGGCGGTGTGCCGATGATCGGGCGCACGGCACGCGGGGCCGGCGCGGGGGTGGAGGACATGGACATGGCGGGCGCGGCCAGCATGGCCAGCATAGCTGTCATCAAGGCGATGGCTGTTCCGATCATGACATGATCTACCCTGCGGTCTCTCCGGCGCGCTTTGTCAGCGCTATGGGGCGTTCTACCGCATCGGTGCGTCGGTTAAAGCGGGTTCACCAGAGTCTGTGCCGTTTCGGGGCAGTGTCGCGCGTCAGGATGCGTGGGTAGGGGGAGATGAATGGGCGTCCGGTATCGGCGAGCGGGCTAGAAGGGGTGGAGGTCTGGAATGGGGTGGGTGGCGGACGGGCGGCAGATGGGCGGATTACACAAATAGCTGCCATAAGATCGCGAGCGTTGCCACTATCAGAGCTGTTATTGCAAGCTCCTTGGGCTTTAAACCTCCTCCGCCGAGACGGTCATACCATCGATTGCCATGACCAAATGGTTCAAATGCCATAATCCTGTTCCACTGTTGTGAATGAGTGAAGCCTACCGCAAACGATAGAATGAGCCCTCCGAGCATCGTCGTAGATAGTCGCTCATGTTGTGTGACAATACCTTAGGGGACCGCACATCAATGATGCGCTCTTGATCATCCGAGACAATGGAAACAGCGATACCGTTATAAGTGCGGAAGACCTTCCTCTTACCCGCTCCTTCCGATGGAAAAAAACGTGGGAATGCGGAGAACCAGTTCTGACTGACGCAGGTGGCAAGTGCCGCTTCGCTTTCTTTTGAGTAAAGCGTCAGCACCACATCATCCTCTGATGCGGCGGTGCATCCACTTAACGTTGATAAACCTAAGAGAACGAGGCGCGGCAGTTGTCGCATCTCCGCACAATAGATACTTTTGGCTATGCCCACAATGTCGTCGGCATCCGCCCAGTCCACCTCCACCAGAAACACCGTAAAAGCGGGCATCATTCATTCATGGTGGCGACATCAGTCCTCTTTACCGGCGAGCGCGGGCATGATCGCTGCGGCCAGTGCTTCCAGCCCGGCGGCGTCCGCCGGGTCGAAGCGGCCGGGGCGGGGGCTGTCGAGATCGAGCACGCCGATGAGCCGGCCGGCGTGGACGAGCGGCACCACGATTTCGCTGCGCGAGGCGGCATCGCAGGCGATATGGCCGGGAAAAGCATCCACGTCCGCCACGAGCTGGGTCTGCCGGGTCTCGGCGGCGGTGCCGCACACGCCCTTGCCGAGCGGGATGCGGATGCACGTGGCCTTGCCCTGAAACGGGCCGAGCACCAGCGCGCCATCGATATGCCGGTAGAACCCCGCCCAGTTGAGATCCGGCAGAAACTGCCAGATGAGCGCGGCGACATTGGCCATATTGGCGATCGCATCCGGCTCGCCATCCGTCACCGCGCGCGCGGCGGCGACGAGATCGTCATAGCGGGTTTCGGCATTGGGAACGAAGTCGTACATGGCGCGGGAATAATATGCCTTGGCCTTTCGGGCAAATTGCCGTTGCGGGATACCGCCGGCCGCCGGTAGAGGCGAACGCTCAGGCCGGCTATGGCCGCTGGCCATGGAGCGCGAATGATGGTGAGACAGAGCCTGTCCGACACGGAGATTAATCGTGAACTGGCGGTGCGCAGCGTGGACCGGCTGGAGGCGGCGCTGGAACGCGCGACCCGCGAATCCTCCGCGCTTGCCCGCTGGCTGCTCGGCGCGCTCATCGCCATGCATGGCGTGGGGCTGATGTTCATCGGCGTTTTTCCCGGCGGCCTCGCCGGCGATACGGTGCGGCAGGGGCTCGCGGCCTTCGCGCTTGGTGCGCTGCTCGCCTTTCTCGGAGCGCTGGTGAGCGGCATCGCGACCTTCTTCATCGCCCGGATGATCCGCATGGCGACAGGCGAGTGGATGGACGTGATCGCGAACGGGACGGACAGCGCTGCCGCCGTGGACGCCGCGCGGCGGCTGCGCCGCTTTGCCAATCTCTGGCGCGCCGTTGCCATCCTTGCCGGGCTGGTCTCGCTGCTGCTGCTGCTCGCCGGTGGCGCGACAGTGGCGCAGGATATGGCGAGCGAACCGCCCCACGCACTCAGCGTCGTGCCGCCGCCGCCCGAAGCCACCGGCAATGAGAGCGCGGCTGGCAATCTGTCCTCGATCAACGATGCCGTGCCCTCCGTGGTGACGGAGGTGGAGCCGGCCCAATCCGCGCTGCCGGCGGCGACTGCACAGCCCGATAGCGCCCGGACTGTCCCTGTTCCCGTTCCCGTGCCGGCGTCCACGCCGCAAAAGACCGAGCCCAAGCCCGCCGCGGTCAAGCCTCAGCCGCAAACGCAGCCCAAGCCGCAACCTCAGTCCAGAGCGGAGCCCCAGCCCGCACGGCCGGCGACCACGACCCCGACACCCCCGCAACTCCCCGTCGTCGTGCCGCAGACCGACCCGGGCTCATCGGGCGGCGGCCGCTAACCCGCCCTAGTCTGATGTGACGCGGCCCCGCCCGGCCTTGATGCCGGCGCGGGCCTTCTTGTCATCGACCCGGCGGGCTCTGGCGGCCTTGCTCGGCTTTGTCTTGACCCGCCGCGCCTCCCGCTCATCCGCCTTGTCGAGCAAGGCGACGAGACGCGCGCGCGCATCCTCCCGATTGGCCTCCTGCGTGCGGAAGCGGCGCGCGAGGATGATGAGCGAGCCGTCCTGCGCCAGACGCGATCCGGCGAGTATTTTGAGCCGCCGGTAGCTCTCGGGCGAGAGGCCAAGGGCGAAGACATTGACGCGCAGCTGCACGGCGGTGGCGACCTTGTTCACATTCTGCCCGCCCGGCCCGCTGGCGGTGATGAAGCGCTCCTCCATCGCGTGCTCGGGCAGGGTGCGCTCAGCCACCCGCCGCATCCGGCATGTCGAGCGTGTCGGCATCGGCAAAGCCGGCCTGCGCGAAACTGGGCGGGGCAGGGGCAAGCGCTTCCACCGCCGGCTTGTCGCCCCGCGTGAGGCTGAGAAACCGGCTGTGGAGCAGCATCGCCGTGCCGGGCCGCACCGGGCCGGCGGCAGGCGCGCGGTAGACCGGATCGCCCATTATGCCGATGCCGATCCCGTGCAGCGCATGCGCGCGCAACTGATGGGTGCGCCCCGTTTCCGGCGTCATGGCAATGAGCGCCCGCCCATCCCGCACGGCGAGCAGGCGCCAGCGGGTGATGGCGGCCTTGCCCTTCGGGCCTGGCGTCATGCGCCAGCCATCCTCGCGACTGCTCGTTTTGTCGAGCGGGAGGTCGATGACGCCGGCATCCTCTGTCGGCACGCCCTCCAGCACGGCAAGATAGCGTTTGGTGACCTGACGCGCCTCGAACGCCTGGGTGAAGCGCCGCGCGGCCTTGGGATTGCGGGCGAGGAGCAGGCAGCCGCTGGTGTCCCGATCGAGCCGATGGACGGCGACCGGCCAGCGCTGGAAGCCGAAGGTAAGGCCGCCAAGATGATTCTCGAGGCTGAGCGATCCGTCACGCGGCGGATCGACCGGGAGGCCGGCCGGCTTGTCTATGATGATCGCCTCGCCATCAATGAACACCACATTGTCGGCAAGCGGGGAGACGGACGGGCGGGGGTGGGCGGTTCGCATAAGCGCGCCTATAGCTCTCCGCCATGAACGGGGAAACGGCTGATCGCGTCATGGCGATAAAGGCGGCGGGGCAGGCCCATGCGCGGCTGGACTGGCTGGACGCGCTGAAGGGTGTGGGCATCATCCTGGTGGTGGCTGGCCATGTCTGGACGCGGGGTGCGGCGCGGGACGCGATCTACCTTTTCCACATGCCGCTCTTCTTCCTCGCGTCAGGCTATATGCTGGCGGCGGCCCCGCTGCGGGTGTTGACGCCGCGCCTCGCGCAAGGGCTGCTCATCCCGTTCCTGGCTTTTGCCACGCTGCTGATCGGTGCCGACTTCCTCATCGAGGGGTTGCGCGGCGTGCGGCCGATCTATTCGGGCTGGGGCGAGGCCTACCGGACGATCCTGCTGGAGACGGCCGCGACGCGTGGGCCGTTCACCATATTATGGTTCATTCCCTGCCTTGTTCTGGCGCGGCTGATCTGGACGATGCTGGCGCTGTGCTGGCCCGCGCCGGAGGACTGGCGCTGGGCCACGCTGGCCGTCGCCTTGCTGGCGCTGGCCGCGATGATGCGCTGGACTGCCTCACCCTTTGCCATACAGGCGGTGCCCGGGGCGCTGGTGCTGCTCTGGCTCGGGACGCTCTGGCGACGGCATGACGGGGCGGGATCGGGCGGCCTGGCCGGGCTGGCGCTTGGTGCGGGCGCGCTGGCGGCGCTGGTGCTGCTGCCGCCGGTCAACATGAAGATCGGCGCGCTGGGTCTGCCGTTCCTTTCGCTCGCGGGCGCGGTGATCGTCACGCTCGCGCTTGCTTATGGGCTGCGCCGGCTACCGGCGGGATTGCTCCGCCCGCTCGTGGCGCTGGGCCGCATGTCGCTTGTCATCATGTATACGCATGTCGCCTTTATTCATTATCTCGCGCCATATGGCTCGCGCCCGCTGCTCTTCGCGGTGGCGCTGGCGGGAGGCGTAGCGATTGATCTCGTCGTGCGGCGGTTCGCGCTCACCCGTCGCCTGCTGCTCGGGGAGCGGCGCTGAGCGAGTGTCCCAAATCGTTACGACCGCGTTTCTTCAACATATGTCAAACATGCATTTCGACTCGCGCAAACCAGCCAGTTCATGCAAAATTAACCTTTTGCCTTCACACAGCTTATAGTTAATAGTCATAGCGCGGCTGTTGGCGGGAACGGGTGCCCGACCAGGCCGGACGCTGAAGAGGGGCTAGCGATTATGCGCGTGCTGTTGATTGAAGACGAACCGACAACCGCCAAGGCAATCGAGTTGATGCTCACCACGGAGGGCTTCAATGTGTATACGACCGACCTGGGGGAGGAAGGTCTCGATCTCGGCAAGCTCTACGATTACGATATCATTTGCCTCGATCTCAACCTGCCCGACATGCACGGCTATGACGTGCTCAAAAAGCTGCGGACGGCGCGGGTGCAGACCCCGGTCCTCATCCTCTCGGGCATATCGGAGATGGACAGCAAGGTCCGCTCCTTCGGTTTTGGCGCCGACGATTATGTGACCAAGCCCTTCCACAAGGAAGAACTGGTCGCCCGCATCCATGCGGTGGTGCGCCGCTCCAAGGGCCATAGCCAGTCGGTCATCCGCACCGGCAAGCTGGCGGTCAATCTCGACGCCAAGACGGTGGAGGTGGATAGCAATCGCGTCCATCTGACCGGCAAGGAATATGCGATGCTGGAGCTGCTCTCGCTCCGCAAGGGCACGACCCTCACCAAGGAAATGTTCCTGAACCATCTCTATGGCGGCATGGACGAGCCGGAACTCAAGATCATCGACGTGTTCATCTGCAAGCTTCGCAAGAAGCTGGCGCTGGCCTGCGGTGGCGACAATTATATCGAGACGGTGTGGGGCCGTGGCTATGTGCTGCGGGACTCCGACGAGGTCGAAGAGCCGGACAGCATCGCCGCACAGGTTGCCTGAGCGGGGGGAAGGTCCTCCAGGATTTGAGCGCTTCCAAGGGAGCGTGGGAAGGGGCTGGCGCGGGGGCGCCGGCCCTTTTCATGTCCGGGAGACGCGCGGCTATTCCGCCGTCGCGGTGAGGAACCAGCGCTCGGTGCCTTCCAGCCCGATGGCGGTCAGCCGTCCGCTGGCATAAGCGCCTGTGTCTATGCCGATGCGGTTGGACTGGATCTCGACCTCTTCGCTGATGCTGTGGCCATGAATGATGAAATGATCGTGGCGCACCTCGCTCTCAAGGAACTCGTCCCTGATCCAGCGGAGATCCTTTGCCTCCTGCTTTTCCATCGTCACGCCGGGGCGGATGCCGGCATGGACGAACGCATAATCCTCAAACACGATCCGCTCGTGCAGGCCGGAGAGGAAATCGACATGCTCGGCAGGCACCGTCTCGATCAGCCAGTCGCGCAACTGGCCGAAGGTCATGCCGGTGAGCTCCTCCTCGCTAATGCCGTAGGACAGGATCGTCTCCCGCCCGCCGATGCGGGTGAGGAAGCGCAGCGCGCCCTCGTCCCCCTGCGTCGCGAGAAGGAACACCTCCTCATGATTGCCCATGAGGCAATGAAGATTGGGCCACCAGCGCGAGAGGCGGACGATGAAATCAATCACCTGCGCGGACTGTGGCCCGCGATCCACATAGTCACCCAGCAGGATAAGGTCCGTCGACGCGATCTGCCCACGCGACCAGTCATCCGCGGCGATCTTGTCTATGAGGTCGCGCAGCAGATCGAGCCGGCCATGCACATCGCCAATGGCATAAGCGCGCCGGTTCGGCCCGATAGAAGGCGGAAAACGCGCGGTGGTTGCGTCAGTCGCCTGCGCGGAGGATCTGAAGAACCGGAGCATCGGCCCATTATATGATGTTTGCCGCTCCGGATGCCAGAATCGTTAAGGAAAAATTTAGTTCGTCCTGACCCGAAAGCTGCCCCGTTCAGAGACGGGGGAGGGTGACGCCGCGCTGACCCATATATTTCCCCGCCCGATCGGCATAGCTCGTCTCGCACGGCTCATTGCCCTGAAGGAAGAGGAACTGACAGGCGCCCTCATTGGCATAGATCCGCGCGGGAAGCGGTGTGGTGTTCGAAAACTCCAGCGTTACATGGCCTTCCCAGCCCGGCTCCAGCGGCGTGACGTTCACGATGATGCCGCAGCGCGCATAAGTGGATTTGCCAAGGCAGATGACCAGCACATCGCGCGGAACGCGGAAATACTCGACCGTGCGGGCCAGCGCGAAGCTGTTTGGCGGGATGACGCATACGTCCGTCTGGCGATCGACAAAGCTGTTCGCCGCGAAATCTTTCGGGTCCACAATGGCGCTGTCGACATTGGTGAAGATCTTGAACTCGTCCGCCACGCGCGCGTCATAGCCATAAGAGGAGAGGCCGTAGCTGATGCAGCCGTCGCGCCGCTGTGTCTCCACAAAGGGCTCGATCATGCCGGTTGCCAGCGCCTGCGCGCGAATCCATCGGTCGGAAAGTATCGCCATGGCTCGCTGCTACCGCCTGCGGGCGTCGCTGACCAGACAGGCCGTTATCCGATCCCCAGATTCGCCGGTCCAAAGGCATGGGGGAGCAGGCTGTCGATGCTATGGCGCATCACGGCATCGCCCGTGGGCGCGACGCAGACTATGGCGATCTCATGCCCGGCCATGTCCCGCGCTTCGCGGATGATCTGCCGGCAGCGGCCACAGGGGGTGATGACGGTCTCGCCGCCAGCGCCATCGACGCCGCCATCCATGGGGCCGCCCGCCACGGCGATCGCGACGATATCCCGCAGGCGTCCCTGCGCGTTGGCCGCCGCGATGGCCACGGTTTCCGCACAGAGCGAGAGGCCATAGCTCGCATTCTCGAAATTGCTGCCGGTGACGATCGTCCCGTCCGTCAGGCGCAAGGCGGCCCCCACGGCAAAGCGGCTATAGGGCGCATGGGCATGGGCCATTGCCGCGCGGGCGGCGGCGATCAGTGCGCTGTCCTGCGCATTGTCCTGCGTGTTCGCGTCACTCATGGCCGCACCACATCCCACTCCATCTCGCCCGGCACCCCGGCGATGCGCTTCCATGTGGAGGCCGTCCACATCACCCAGGGCCGCGCCGTATAGCTGGGCGAGAGAAAATTCCCCTCCAGCCATAATGTGCGATTGACGCCGGCGCCGATATCATAATCCTTGTCGAAATCGCGCGCCACGCGGATGATCGCGGGCTTCCCGCCATGCATCTCGATCTGGTTCAGAAAGGTGTTCAGCTCCGAGAGCAGCTTGTCACGCGATGGGCGGTCCGGGCAATCGGCGGTATAAGCAAGACGGATGACCGGCGGCAGCATGGCGGCATCGCGCGGGACGGAGGCGATGAAGCGCAGCGCCTGCGCGTCCGCCGGGGCGCACAGGCTGAAGCTGTGTCCCGCGCCATAGCGCAGACCGGCACGGCGAGCCCCGGCGATATTGGTGGCGAAGCGCGCATCCTCCCCCCGGCTCCCGCTTGTCGCGGCGATATAGGCGAAATCGACCCCCTTGCGGACGACGGTCGGCCAGTCGACCTCCCCGCTGGCGGCCGATATGCTGATGCCCTGGCTGGGATAGAGCGCGCGCGAGGGCGTCCACCGGCTGACGACAGCATAGGCAATGGCGGTGATTGCCGCGAGCAGGCCGAGAGCCAGAAGGAACAGGCGCAGCGGGGTCCGCTTGAACCGGCGCGCGCGCGGTGGTGGCGTGAGGCCGGGAGCGAAGCGGGTCATGGCTCAGCCCTTGATGTGCAGGACGCAGATGAGCGTGAAGAGCCGCCGCGCGGTATCGAAATCGACCGCGACCTTGCCCTCCAGCCGCTCGCGCAACAGCTCCGCCGCTTCATTGTGGATGGCACGGCGGGCCATATCCACCGTCTCGATCTGCTGCGGGGTCGATTGGCGGATCGCCTGAAAATAGCTGTCGCAAATGGCGAAATAATCGCGGATCGGACGACGGAACCGGCCCAGGCCGAGAATGATCGCCTCCAGCGGGCTGTCGTCTGCCCGCCTGATCTCTATGGCGAGTCGGCCATCGTCCACGCGCAGGAACACCTTGTAGGGACCGGCATAGCCATCGCCATGCTCGCGCACGGGCGCGAACATATTTTCTTCAAGCAGGTCAAAGATGGCGATGCGGCGCTCCTGCTCCACATCGGCGCTGCGCCAGATGATCGTTTTGTCATCGAGCGCGATGTCTATGATGCGCGGGTCCGCCATGGTCGACATCTGCCTTAGGCCGCGCGGCGCCCGCCGACAAGACGCGGCGAATGCACTGTCCACAGCCTGTCCACAACTGCGCGCGGTCCGCCCCTTGCTCTTGCCGCGCCTTGGCGCGATGGTGGCGCCCATGGTTGATCCTGTAACGCTGAAACCGGCGCCCGCCGCCGCCGAATTTCGTCTGCCCCGCAATGTGGAGGCGGAGGCGGCGCTGCTGGGCGCGCTGATGCTGGACAATCGACTCGCCGAGGAACAGCTCGGCAAGCTGCGGTCCGATCATTTCTTCGAACCGCTTCACGGCCGCATCTACGGAAAAATCGTCGATCTCATCGAAAAGAACATGATCGCCAACCCGGTGACGCTGCGGCCGCTGCTGGAGCAGGACGAGGGCCTGAAGGAGCTGGGCGGCGCGGCCTATCTGGCGCAGCTGACCGGCAACGGCGCCTCGATCATCGGCGCGCGCGATTTTGCCCGGCAGATCTACGACCTTGCCCTGCTGCGCGAGCTCGTCCGGGTGGGCCGGGAAATGGTGGTGGGCGCGCTCGACACCAGCGAGAGGATCGACCCCGAGGGCGCCGTGGAGGCGGCGGAGGTCGCGCTTTACGAGGTGATGGAAGGGCAGGGCGCGGACGGCGGGGTCAAAAGCTTCGACAGTGCCGCCAAGACCGCGCTGGAGGGCATTGCCCGCGCGCAGAATGCCGGCGGCTCGCTCTCCGGTGTCACCACCGGCCTTACCGGCATCAACCAGAAGGTCGGCGGTCTGCATAAAAGCGACCTTGTGATCCTCGCCGGTCGGCCGGGCATGGGCAAGACCTCGCTTGCCACCAACATTGCCTATAACGCGGCGTCGCGCTGGGTGATGGACAATGCGGACGGGATCGACGCGTCGAAGAACATGGGTGCGCGCACGGCCTTTTTCAGCCTTGAAATGTCCGCCGATCAGCTCGCCACGCGCGTTCTTGCCGAGCAGTCGGGAATCAGCTCTGAATCGCTGCGGACCGGGCGCATCAACCATCAGGAATTCGACAATCTGGCCCGCGCCGCCCGTGATCTGCAGGAACTGCCGCTGTTCATCGACGATACCGCCGGGCTCAGCATCGCGGCGCTGCGGACCCGCGCGCGGCGGATGAAGAAGCGGCACGACATCGGCCTTGTCGTCATCGATTATCTCCAGCTCCTGCAGGGCACGGGCAAATCCGGGGACAATCGGGTGCAGGAAATCTCGGAGATCAGCCGGGGTCTCAAGACCCTCGCCAAGGAACTGGATATGCCGGTGCTCGCGCTCTCCCAGCTGAGTCGCGCGGTGGAAAGCCGCGAGGACAAGCGCCCGCAGCTCTCCGACCTGCGCGAATCCGGCTCCATCGAGCAGGACGCGGACATGGTGTGGTTCGTCTTCCGCGAGGATTATTACGAGATGGCCAAGGAACCCAAGATGGAGGACGAGGCGGCCTATCAGGCCTGGCAGGAGCGCATGGAGCGCATCACCGGCCGGGCGGAACTGCTCATCGCCAAGCAGCGCCATGGCGCCACCGGCAAGGTCTTCATGCACTTCGACTCGCGCATCACCAAATTCACCGATCTTGCGAGCGACGGGTTCGACACCAGCTACGAGTGACGGGGACTGCGGGGACGGCCTGACGCCGCCCCCGGCTAGAGCATGTTCCGTTCATCCTGAATCGGATCATGCTCTAATTACCCTTTGTTTTCCGCATTTTCTGAGCCAGCAGATGATGCCATCTGCTTGGAAAATGCTCTAATGTCGATTGCCGCTCAGCCCTTGCGCGCGGCGGTGCGCGCCGCGATGCGCCGCTCCAGCACGGCGAGCGGCATGGCGCCATCGTGCAGGACCTCGTGGAACCACTTCACATCGAACTTCGCGCCGAGCGCGGCCTGCGCCTTCTCCCGCGCGCGGACCCATGTGGCATGGCCGACCTTGTAGCTGCAGGCCTGCCCCGGCTGGGTGCAGTAGCGCTCCACCTCCCGCTGACAGCGCGGCTCGGCAAAGCCGGTGGTCTCGACCATATAGGCCGTCGCCTTTTCGCGTGACCATTGCTTGGCATGAAGCCCGGTATCGACGACCAGCCGCGCCGCGCGAAACAGGAAGGACTGGAGGAAGCCGGCGCGCTCCAGCGGCGTGCGGTAGGCGTGCAGCTCGTCGGAAAGCTGCTCGGCATAGAGCGCCCAGCCCTCGCTATAGGCGGAAAAGCCGCCGACCTTGCGGAGCATGGGGATATCGCCGGACTGCTGCTGGATCGAGATTTGCAGATGGTGGCCCGGCGCGCCCTCATGGAAGGTGAGGGCGGGGAGGCCATATTTCGGCCAGTCGCCCACATCCTTGAGATTGATGAAATAGATGGCCGGGCGCGAACCATCGAGCGCGGCGCGGTTATAATAGCCGTTGGAGGCACCGTCCTGTATCTCGACAGGGACGGCGCGGATCTCCAGCGGGGCCGTCGGCGGATTGTTGAACGCCTGCGGAAGCAGGGCGTTCATCCGCTGGCAGTCTTCATTGAGCTGGCGAAGCAGCGCGGCGCGTCCATCGGCGCTATCGGCATAGAGCTGATCGGGCCGGACATTGAGCGCGGCAAGGCGGCTGCCGATCGCGCCTTTGGCGAAACCTTCCTTGTCCAGAATGGCGTTCAGCTCCGCCGTGATTTCCGCCACCTGCGCGATGCCAAGCTGGTGGACCTCCTCCGGGGTCATGCTGGTGGTGGTCGCGTTCATCAGCGCGTCGGCATAAATCTCGTCTCCGCGAGGAATGCGCCAGATGCCGTCGCCCGCCTTAGTCGTGGGGCGCAGCTCCTCGATGAGGGCGATCTGCCGGTCAAGCGCGGGATAGACGCTCTCGGCCACGATCTTGGCGGCCTGCGCGCGCCAGTCGCCGGCGATGCCGGCCTTTTGCGCGCGGCTGGTGAGCGAGGTGACCATGGAGCAGCTCTCGGCCGGCTGACCGCGCAGCTTCCGCATCTGGCCAAGCGTCAGGTCCAGCGACCAGCCCGGCGCCAGATAGCCCCGCGCGGCGAAATCCCGCTGGACGGCGCTGTCATTGTCCAGCGCGGTCGCGAAAGCGGCGAGGCGGGCGAGATAGGCATCACAGTCCGCCGGGGCGGCGATGGTGTGCGCGGTGTTGAGGAAATCCGGCACCTGGAAATAGGCGCCGCCCTGCTGGAAGATGCGATAGGGCCGGCCAATGGACGAGAGGCCATATTTGCCGGCCGGAATGACCTCCCGCTCCAGCGAATAGCGCACGACTTCCAGATTGAGCGCATCACGATCGGCAAGGCCCTGCGCCTTATAGCCGTCGAGCATCGCCAGCGCCTTGCGCCCGCGCGCGAGATCGTCGGTCATGCCTTTCAGGCTGTTGTCGTCCAGCGCGGATTTGAGCGCGGCGCGCGGCCCCTTGTCGAGACCCAGCGCGGTCGCCATGCGCGGCGAGCTGTCGATCATCATGTCGAAGATCTGCTGGAAGCTGGCGTTGAGCGCGGCGGCTCCACCCGCTGCCGGCCCCTGAGCGATGGCGCGCGGCGCGAAGGCGGCAAGCGTCGCCACGGCGCTCGTGGTCAGAAAGTCACGGCGATGGAACATGGTTTGGCACTCCCCTGATCGGCTTGATTGGGGCGTAGCATAAGCGTGGGGCAGGGGCTGTCCACCCCTTGCCGTGTGCTGGCCGGTGTGGTCAGAAAACCGGCTGGTTGGCCGGATCGTCCGCGTCGGCGAGCGGCGTGGAGGCGGTGTGGATGCCGCATTCCACCTTGTCCCACCCGCGCCAGCGGCCGGCGCGCGGATCTTCGCCCGGCAGCACCTTGGACGTGCAGGGCTCGCACCCGATGGAGGGATAGCCCTGCGCCTCCAGCGCGTGGCGCGGCAGATCATGCGCGGCGAAATAGCTGTCCAGCGCGGCCTTGTCCCAATCCCCGAGCGGATTGATCTTCAACCGGCCGTCCTCGATCTCGAACCGGGGAAGATTCTGCCGGGTGGAGGACTGGAAAGCCTTGCGGCCGGATATCCACGCATCGAGACCCTGCTTGGCGCGGGCCAGCGGCTCCACCTTGCGGATTTCACAGCAGCCGTCCGGATCATAGGACCAGCGCAGGCCGGTTTCGTCCTTCTTCGCCAGCACGGCGGCATCGGGCGTGACGGCGCGGCTATCGGCAATGCCCAGCGCGGCGACCAGCGTCTCCCGATAATCGAGCGTCTCGGGAAACATCTTGAGCGTATCGACGAAGATGACCGGGATGGTGCGATCAGCCGAGGCGACGAGATGCAGCAACACCGCGCTCTCCGTGCCAAAGGACGAGACGACCGCGACATGGCCGAGCGCCCCTTCGGCGAACAGCGTGCTGAGCATTTCACCCGCCGGCACGCCGGCAAAGCGCGCTTCGAGCGCGTCCGCATCCGCCTGGGTGAAGGCGGGGCGCACGTCGATAAAGTCCAGCGCGCGGGCCGGCTCAGCCGCCATGACGCAGTTTCCACACCGGCACGGCCTCATCGGCCGCGGGCTGATAGACAAAATCATAGCGTGTCAGCGCCGCGTCCAGAACATCGGCATCGATCGGCGCATTGGGCGCGAAGCTATCAAATCCGCAACGCCGCATGAGCAGCATCTGATCGACCAGCACGTCGCCCGAGGCGCGCAATTCCCCGGTATAGCCCGCCTCGCGCAGGATGCGGGCGGAGGAATAGCCCCGTCCGTCGCGGAAGCGCGGAAAGTCCACGTCGATCAGCGACAGCCGATCGAGATGCGGGATGAGCAGCCGGGCATCCTCACCCGCCTCGATCCGTACCGCCGTGGCATTGGACTGATCCAGAAACGCATCGATGGAGACGGCCGGCTCGTCATGCTCCTCATCGTCGCGAAAGCGCAGCACCGCATCAGCCATAGATCGCCTCCTTGAAAGGGTCGATGCCGATCCGCCGATAGGTGTCGACGAACCGTTCGCCCGCCTCACGCTGGGCGAGGTAGACGTCCGTCGCCTTCTCCACCGCGTCCACGATACCGTCCTCATTGAAGCCGGGGCCGGTGATGCGGCCAAGGCTCGCATCCTCCGCGCCCGATCCGCCGAGCAGAAGCTGGTAGTTCTCCGTGCCTTTGCGATCGACGCCCAATATGCCGATATGGCCGGCATGGTGGTGGCCGCAGGCGTTGATGCAGCCGCTGATCTTGAGCTTCAGCTCGCCAATATCCCGCTGCCGCTCCGGCGCGGCGAACCGCGCGGCGATCTTTTGCGCGACGGTGATCGAGCGGGCATTGGCGAGACTGCAATAATCAAGGCCGGGGCAGGCGATGATATCCGTCACCAGATCCAGATTGGACTCGGCGAGGCCGGCTGCGGCAAGCGCCTGCCAGACCGCGTGGAGATCCGCCTTGCGGACATGGGGCAGCACGAGATTCTGCGCGTGCGTGGTGCGCAGATCATCGAAGCTGTAACGCTCCGCCAGATCGGCGACGAGATCGATCTGATCGGCCGTGATATCGCCCGGAATGCCGTCAATCGGCTTCAGGCTGATATTGGCGATGGCATAGCCCGGCACCTTGTGCGGCTTGACGTTCTGATCGAGCCAGAGCGCGAAGGCGGGGTCTGAACGGTCAATCTCTTCAGACAGGCCCGTCTCAAACGGCGGTGGCGCGAAATAGGTCGCGATCCGCTCCAGCTCCTTGCGCGGGAAATCGGAGGCATTGGGCAGGATCGCCTGCCACTCCTCCTCCACGCGGCGCGAAAATTCCTCCGCGCCCCACTCATGCACGAGGATCTTGATGCGCTGTTTGTGGATATTGTCGCGCCGTGCCCAGCGGTTCCACACACGCAGCACCGCCTCGCAATAGCTGAAGAGATGATCGGCCGGGAGGAAGGCGCGGATAAGCGGCGCGACGAAGGGCGTGCGGCCCATGCCCCCGCCGGCATAAACCTCAAAACCCGTCTCTCCGGCGGCGTTCTTCACGAGGCGCAGGCCGATATCGTGAAGGCGCATGGCCGTGCGGTCCTCATCGGCCGCCGTTACCGCGATCTTGAACTTGCGCGGCAGATAGCTGAACTCGGGATGGAAGGTCGTCGCCTGCCGGATCAGCTCCGCCCAGGGGCGCGGATCGCAAATCTCGTCGGCGGCGGCGCCGGCATATTGATCCGAGGACAGGTTGCGGACGCATTCGCCGGACGTCTGGATGGCGTGCATTTCCACCTTGGCCAGTTCGGCGAGGATATCCGCCGCCTGCTCCAGCCTGATCCAGTTATACTGGAGGTTCTGCCGCGTGGTGAAGTGGCCATAGCCGCGATCATAGGTGCGCGCGATGTGTCCGAGCGTCCGCATCTGCCGGCTGTTCAGCGTGCCATAAGGCACCGCGACGCGCAGCATATACGCATGAAGCTGGAGGTAGAGACCATTTTTGAGGCGCAGCGGCTTGAACTGATCCTCGGTCATCTGCCCGGCAAGGCGGCGCGTGGCCTGATCGCGAAATTCCTCGACGCGCGCGTCGACAATGGCCTGGTCGTACTGGTCGTAGCGATACATGGTCAGATTACCCAGTTGCCGATGGCGGGATCGGCCGGTTGCACGCACAGGTCCGGGCGGACGGTGGGGCCGGTCGCGCGGATACGGTCCTTGATATGGGCGGGACGGACTGTGCCGTCCGCCTCCTGCGTTGCCTCTATCTGATAGGCGACGTTGACGCGCCGGGCGGCCGTCTCCGCCTCCAGAATGCGTTCGCCCGCATCGCCCACGTCCACGGCTTCGTCGACATGGCGGGACCAGTCCTCACCGGTCCACCAGACGACATCGCCCGTGGCGAGGTCATTGCCGGTGAGAATGTTCATGGCCGGGCCTCCAGCGCGCGGGCGCGGGCGGCGAAGGGCGCGAAACGCTCCTCCGCGTCGCTGAGCGCGGCGACCGCGCCGATGACGATGAGTGCCGGGCTGCGGACATCCTCCCGCGCGACGACACTGCCCAGATCGGCGAGCAGGGTGCGAATGGCGCGGGCGCCGCTGCGCGTGCCGCTCTCCAATATGGCGACGGGCATGATCGGCGAAACGCCGTCCTCCATCAGCTTGTCGGCAATGGCATGCGCGGTCGCGACGCCCATGTAGATGACGAGCGTGCGGCCATGGCCGGCAAGGCCGGACCAGTCCTGCTCCGAAAGGCCCTTGCACTGGCCGGCGACGAAACTGACCGTGCTGGCCGCATCGCGATGGGTGAGGGGGAGCATGGCTTCCGCCGCGCAGCCCAGCGCCGCGCTGATGCCGGGCACCACTTCTACCGGCACGCCGGCCGCGCGGCAGGCCTGCGCTTCCTCGCCGCCACGGCCGAAGATGAACGGATCGCCGCCCTTGAGGCGGATGACATCACGGCCGGCCAGCGCCTCCCGCACGATCAGCGCGTTGATCTCTTCCTGCGGCATGGAGTGGCTGCCCCGGCTCTTGGCGACCGAGACCAGCGCGGCATCGCGCGGGGCGAGCGCCAGAACTGCGGGGTCGACAAGTCCGTCATGCACGACCAGCTCCGCCGCCGCGAGCAGCGTGGCGGCGCGCACGGTGAGCAGATCGGGGCTGCCGGGGCCTGCGCCGACGAGAAAGACGGTGCCGGGTTCGGTGCCCGATGCGGCGGCAGGTTCAGGGGAATCGATATGAGCCATGGAGCGCTCCATGAGGGGTGTGTCCGTGCGCGGCAACCGACGCTTGCTTTATCCCGCCGAAGCGGAACTTTCAGTCGCGTGAAATCGCCGGAAATTCACTTCTTGCGATCGAGCGGATCGTCCACGTCCGCATCGTCCGCCACCGGCTCGGCGCGCAGGCCCACGCCGATCGACGCGCGCGGCTGCTCCGCCTCGGACGAGACGACCGGATAGGCGCAATAATCGGCCGCATAATAAGCGCTTGGCCGGTGATTGCCCGAAATGCCGACGCCGCCAAACGGCGCGGCGGAAGAGGCGCCGTTGGTCGGCCGGTTCCAGTTCACGATGCCCGCATGAATATTCGCCCAGAACTGGTTATAGTCCTGCGGAGACCCGCCGATGAGCGCGGCCGAGAGGCCATAGCGCGTGTTGTTCGCCTCCGTGATCGCCTGCTCGAATGTGCTGACGCGAATGACCTGGAGCAGCGGGCCGAACAGCTCGATATCCGGTCGCTCGGTCATTCCTGTGACGTCGATGATGGCGGGCGTGACGAAGGGCAGGCCGTCCTTGGGGCGGGCCAGATGCTTGATCGGCCGGCCGCCGTTGCTCATCAGATAAAGAAAGCTCTCCGTCAGTCCATCTGCCGCATCCATATCGATCACCGGCCCCATATAGGGCTGCGGATCGGCATGGGGATGATCGATGACGAGCCGGTCCGCCAGCGCCTTCACCTCGCCGACGATCGCGTCATAGAGCGTGTCCCGCACGATCAGGCGCTTGCCGGCCGTGCAGCGCTGCCCGGCGGAGAGAAAGGCGGACTGGACGATGAGCGCGGCGGCACTGGCGATATCCCCGGTGTCCCACGCGACCATGGGGTTGTTGCCGCCCATCTCCAGCGCGAGGATCTTGTCCGGCTGCGCGGCGAAGGCGCGGTTGATCGCGATGCCGGTCTGCGCGGAACCGGTGAAGAGGATGCCGCGCACCGCATCATGCGCGGTGAGTGCCCGGCCGACCTCCGGCCCACCCTGCACGCAGCGGACGAGCCCTTCCGGCACGCCGGCCTCATGATAGAGCGAGACGAGCATCTCGCCCACCGCCGGCGTCTTTTCCGAGGGCTTGAAGACCACGCCATTGCCCGCGATCAGGGCCGGCACGATATGGCCGTTGGGCAGATGCGCGGGGAAATTATAGGGGCCAAGCACCGCCATCACGCCATGCGGCTTGTGGCGCAGCGCCTGCTTGGCGCCGATCGCCCCTTCGAGCCGGCGCTGGCCGGTCCGCTCCGAATAGGCGGCGGCGGAGATATCCACCTTGCCGATGACCGCGGCGACTTCCGTCTTGGCGTCCCAGATCGGCTTGCCCGTCTCCCGCGCGATGAGATCGGCCAGCGCGTCTTCCTTGGCGCGCAGCACATTGGCAAAACGGCGCATCGTTTCGACGCGATAGGTCGTGGACTTCGCGGCCCAGGCGGGCCAGCTCTGCTGCACCCGTGCGATCTCCGCCTCCACATCGCTTGGTTCCCCCTGCCAGAGCAGTTTTCCGGTGGCGGGTTCGATGGATGTCAGCTTGTCGGTCATGATGTCAGCTTTATCGCTTCTGTTCCTTGCTTGGCAATGAATCCCGCCCGGTCATGCGCCGGGCCGAGCGCCGCGCCCATCGCGCGCATGGCGATGACCTTGTCCTGAAGCGGCTGCCAGTCATCGCGCGTGTCGATGGCCGACCAGATCGCCTCCACTTCCTCGATGTGCATGGAGCAGGGCGCCGCCGCGCTTGCCCAATAGGGCGCGTCGAGATGGCCGGGCACCGGGGAAAGGGCGGCGAAGGCGGTGCGGGCGGCATCCCATTGCGGGCCGGCATAATCCGGGCCGGTCGTCTCACCCCGCCGCCAGTCGAGGAAGAAACGGTCGATCAGCACGGGGCTGTGCATCAGCGCGGGGATTGCCGTGGTGACGAACGCGTGAGCCGCCGCATCATCGGGTGCGGCATGGCCGATCCGCCAGCAGAAGCGGGCGATCAGCCGCTGTTCGTATAGGGCGGGGAAGCGCTCCAGCGCGGCGACAAGCGGTGCGGTTTCAGTGAGCGGGCGCAGGCTCATGGCCAGCTGCGCGAGATTCCAGTGAATAGCCTCGGCCTGGCGGGCAAAGGCATAGAGCCCGGCATGATCGAAATAGGCGGCGATGAAGCCGGGCTCCCATTGCGGAGTGAAGCGCCATGGACCGTAATCGAAGCTCTCACCGGTGAGGGTGATGTTGTCCGTATTCAGAACGCCATGGACGAAGCCGGCGACCATATAGCTTGCGGCAAGGTCCGCACAGCGCGCCACGGCAGCCTCTATGAGCTGCGCGGCGGGATCGGCGCCGGGCGTGAGCGCCAGCAATTCACGCAGCACATAGTCGGCAAGACGCGCGGTCTCGTCCGTGAGGCCAAGCGTGGCGAGGCGCTGGAAGCTGCCGATGCGGACATGGCTGTGGCTGAGCCGCACGAGCACCGCCGCGCGGGTGGGCGAGGGTTCGTCATTCCGCTCAAGCGACTCGCCTGTCTCGATCAGCGAGAAGCTGCGCGAGGTGGGAACGCCAAGCGCCTCCAGCATTTCGCTCGCCAGAATCTCGCGGACTCCGCCCTTGAGCGTCAGCCGTCCGTCGCCAAAGCGGCTATAGGGGGTGCGGCCCGACCCCTTGGTCCCAAGGTCCAGCAGCCGGCCGCCATCCCGCGCCCGCTCGCGCAGCTGCGCGAAGAGAAAGCCGCGCCCATCCCCGATATCCGGGTTGTAAACGCGGAACTGATGGCCATGATAGCGCAGCGCCAGCGGCTCCGGCAGGCTGCCGGGCAGCGGAGAGAAGCGACCGAAATGACTGGTCCACTGCGCGTCCGACAGACTGGCGAGGCCGACGCTTTCGGCCGCCCGGTCATTACGGAAATGTAGTATCTGCTTGGGAAAGTCGGCGGCCCGGACAGGATCGGCCAGAAAGTCGCCAACGGTGTCGATGGCGCGCTCCGGCTGATAATCGGGGTCTGCGATGCTGGGTTGCGGCGGGGAGGACATACGGCAATATGGTGTCTGGCCCCCCGGAGGATCAAGCGTGGCGGAATATGAGGATAAATTCTGGTGGTCGCAGGACGGGCTACGGCTCCATTACCGGGATTATGCCGGGCCGGACGACCGCCCGCCGATCCTCTGCATTCCCGGACTGACGCGCAACGCGCGCGATTTCGATCCGCTGGCGGACCGGCTCGCGGGGCAATGGCGCATCCTGAGCGTGGAGCTGCGCGGGCGCGGCGAGAGTGGCTATGCCAAGGACCCGATGAGCTATGTGCCGCTCGTCTATTTGCAGGATCTGGGCAAGCTCATCGATGAGCTGGCGCTGCCCAGCTATGTCGGCATCGGCACGTCGCTGGGCGGGATCATGCTCATGCTGTTCGGCGCGACGGGGCACCAGCGCATGGCCGGCGTGCTGCTGAACGACATCGGCCCGACGATCGATCCGATTGGCCTCAATCGCATCCGGCAGAATATGGGCGGCCCCGGCACGCACGCGACCTGGGTCCATGCCGCCCGGGCGCTGGAGGAGAGCGACAGCGCCATCTATCCCGACTATGGGCTGGAGGACTGGCTGGCCTTCGCCAAGCGCCGCTTCCGCCTGACGGGGCAGGGGCGCATCGTTCCCGATTATGACCAGCGCATTGCTGAGCCGTTCCGCGTGCCGGGCGGCGAGGCGGGGGTGGACCTGTGGCCCGCCTTTGACGCGCTGAAGGGCACGCCGCTGACCGTGGTGCGTGGCGCGACATCGGATCTGCTGAGCGAGGCGACGGCGCTGGAGATGCAGCGCCGCATCCCCGATCTGGACCTCGCGATCGTGCCTCGGGTGGGGCATGCCCCGGTGCTTGATGAGCCCGAAGCAGTGCAGGCGATCGATCGCCTGCTTGCCCGCGTGCTGGCCAGCGCGCCGGCCGGCGACGCCTGAAGGGAGACGGGTCATGGCGCGACCGCCCTACAAGATCCTGCACATGCACGGCACCTTCGACCTTGGCGGCAAGGAGGCGCGGGTAGTGCGCCTCATGAACATCTGGGCGGACAAGGTGCACAACACCGTTTTGCTCGGCGAAGCCGGCCATGATGCAGCGCGTGCCGGCCTGAACCCCGATGTTACCGCGATATTCGTGACTGAACCGCGCCTTGGCGGCCCGCCGGGCATCGGCAAATATCGCGCGCTGGCCCGCTATATGCGCGATTTCGACCTCGTGCTCAGCTACAACTGGGGCGCGATGGACGGGGTGATGGCCCATAATCTCTTCCACCGCATCATGGATCTGCCGCCGCTCATCCATCATGAGGACGGGTTCAACGCGGACGAAGCTGTGCGCCGCAAGGCTTCGCGCAATATTTACCGGCGGGTCGCGCTGGCGTCCGCCCATGCGCTCGTCGTGCCATCCGTGCTGCTGGAGCGCATCGCGGAGACGGAGTGGGGGCAGAGTGTCGACAAGGTACGGCAGATCCCCAACGGCATCGACCTTACCGGCTTTGCCGAGCGGCCGCCACGCACGGCCATTCCCGGCCTTACCGATGATGGCCGGCTGGTGGTCGGCACGCTCGCCGGGCTAAGGCCGGTCAAGAATCTGCGCCGGCTGGTGCGCGCCGTCGCGCCGCTGCGCGACAAGGTGACGCTGGTGATCGTGGGCGAGGGCGAGGACCGTGCCGCGATCGAGCAGGAGGCGCACATGCTTGGCATCACAAGTCTCGTCATGCCCGGCCATTTGCCCCGCCCGCAGGAATTTGTGGGCGCGTTCGATATTTTCGCGCTTTCATCGGACAGCGAGCAGTTCCCGATCTCGCTTGTCGAGGCGATGGCGGCGAGGCTGCCGGCCGTCTCCACGGATGTGGGCGATGTCGCGGCGATGGTCGCCCCGGCCAACCGTCCCTTCGTCGTGCCGCAGCAGAGCGAGGGCGCCTTTGCCGATGCGCTTGCCCGTCTGGTCGCCGAGCCGGAAACGCGCCATATCGTTGGCGAGGCGAACCGCCAGCGTGTGGAAACCTGCTTTGCCGAACCGATGATGGTGGAGCGCTATGCAAAGCTCTACCGCACGGCGATCGACGGATACCATCCCCGCCGGGGCGCCAAAGGGCGCGACGACACCTCTCATGATTGACTGAATTTACTCACTATATCTTCATGAATTCTGCTATGGCGGCGCAAAGCCATGCGGGGTGCGGGCGGGGGCGAGCGAGGAGTCGCGATTGTTCAAGGGTTTGAAGCCGATCGTCTATGGCGGTCGCGAAGTGTGGCCGATCGTCGAGGGCGGCAAGGGCGTTGCCGTTTCCAACCATATGAGTTCTGGCGCATGGGCCGCTGCCGGCGGCATCGGCACCGTTTCGGCGGTGAATGCCGACAGCTATGATGTGGACGGCCACCTCATCCCGCAACTTTACCATGGCCGCACCCGTGCGCTGCGCCATGAGGAACTGATTGCCTACGCCATTGAGGGCGCGGTGCAGCAGGTCCGGCGCGCGTTCGACATTGCCGGGGGCACGGGCGCGATCAATATCAACGTGCTTTGGGAAATGGGGGGCGCGCAGCGCGTGCTCCAGGGCGTTCTGGAGCGCACCAAGGGCATGGTCGCCGGTGTCACCTGCGGCGCGGGCATGCCTTATCGCCTCTCGGAGATCGCCGCCGAGCATAATGTCAATTATCTCCCGATCGTCAGCTCCGCGCGCGCTTTTCGCGCGCTCTGGAAGCGCGCTTATTCCAAGGCGGCAGAGTGGCTGGCGGCGGTGGTCTATGAAGATCCCTGGCTGGCGGGCGGACATAACGGCCTGTCCAACGCGGAAGACCCGACCCGGCCGGAGGACCCTTATCCCCGCGTGAAGGCGCTGCGCGATACGATGCGCGAGGGCGGCATATCCGATGACGTGCCGATCGTGATGGCGGGCGGTGTCTGGTATCTGCGCGACTGGGACCACTGGATCGACAATCCCGAACTTGGCGCCATCGCCTTCCAGTTTGGCACGCGGCCGCTGCTGACGCAGGAGAGCCCGATTCCGCCGGAATGGAAGGCCAAGCTCACCACGCTGGAAGAGGGGGACATCCTCCTCCACAAATTTTCGCCGACGGGCTTTTATTCGTCCGCGGTCCGTAATCCTTTCCTGCGGAGCCTCGAGGCTCGGTCCGAGCGGCAGATCGCCTTTTCCATGGAGGAGGCGGGCGACCATACCCACCAGCTCGACGTCGGCGTGAAAGGCCGCGCCTACTGGGTGACATTGGGCGACCTGCTGCGCGCGCGCGAATGGGTGCTGCAAGGCTATACCAACGCGCTCAAGACGCCGGACAACACGCTCGTCTTCGTCGATGATGAGGAGCGCGCGGTCATCCGCAAAGATCAGGCCGACTGCATGGGCTGCCTTTCCCATTGCGGCTTCTCGGCTTGGAAGGACCATGACGATTTCTCGACCGGGCGCCTTGCCGATCCGCGCAGCTTCTGCATCCAGAAATCCCTGCAGGGCGCGGTGCACACCGGCGATACGGACAATAACCTGCTGTTCGCGGGCCATGGCGCCTATCAGTTTCGGCGTGACCCCTTTTACTCGAACGGATTCGTGCCGACGGTAAAGCAGCTTGTCGACCGCATATTAACGGGGGACTGAGCCGATGATGCGCGCGCCCGATCTCCCCGGCCTCGCCGTTCTGCGCTATGGCGCGGCGGATTATGAAGTGCTGCGCCCAGGCCGGTTCGTGCTCTGCGCGGTCAGCGGTGCTGAAATCCCGCTTGGCGAACTGACCTATTGGAGCGCCGAGCGGCAGGAGGCCTATCGCAGCGCAACCGAAGCGACGAAGGCGCTGCTCGGCTAGAAGCGTTCTGGATGGGCAGAGAGTGAGCCAGCGTTCCCGCGTGGTTCCGCTCTCTCAGAGCCAGCCTTCCAGCACCTGATCCGGCGGGCGCTCACCGCCTGACCAGAGGCGGATATTGGTAATCACCCGCTCGCCGGTGGCTTGCCGCCCTTCATAGGTGGCCGAGCCGACGTGCGGCAGCAGCACGACATTGGAGAGGGCGAGCAGGCGGGGATCGACGGCGGGCTCATGGGCGTAGACGTCCAGCCCGGCGCCCGCGATGCGGCCATGCTCCAGCGCGGCGATCAGCGCCGCTTCATCGGCGATTTCCGCGCGCGAGGTGTTGATGAAATAGGCCGTGGGCTTCATCAGCGCGAGCCTGCGTGCGTCGATCATCCCTTCCGTCTCGGTGGTGAGCGGGCAGTGAACCGAGATGATGTCCGCAAGGCCGAGCAGGGTGTCGAGATCATCGCACCATGACGCGCCCAGTTCCGCCTCAACATGGGGCGGCAGCCGGCGCCGGTTATGATAGCCGATTTCCAGACCGAAGGCGCGGGCGCGCGCTGCGACGCTCCGCCCGATCCGCCCCATGCCGATGATCGCAAGGCGCTTGCCGCCGATGCGATGGCCAAGCATCGACGTGGGGCTCCACCCCTGCCAGTCCCCGGAGCGCACGAGCTTCTCCCCCTCGGCGAAGCGCCGTGGCACGGAGAGGATGAGGGCCATCGTCATGTCCGCCGTGTCTTCAGTGAGAACGCCGGGCGTATTGGTGACGATGATGCCCTTCGCGCGAGCGGCGGCAAGATCGATATGGTCGACGCCGGCGCCGAAATTGGCGATGAGCCGCAACTGATCCCCGGCATTGGCCAGAAGCTCTCCGCCAATATCATCGGTGAGCGTCGGGACGAGCACGTCGCTCTCCTGCATCGCCCGCAGCAATGCGGCGCGATCCATCGGCGTGTCGTCAAGATTGAAGCTGACATCGAAAAGCGCGGCCATGCGCTGCTCGATCGCCTGAGGCAGTCGGCGCGTCACGACGACGCGAGGGCGGGTCGGCGGAGGAGAACCGGGCATGGGCATCGCTTCCGCCAAGGCCGGGAAAAGGTCAAGACGAATGTAACGCCGCACTGCACCACGTCGCTTGAAGCCGGCGCAAGGACATGGCAATGCAGGCCTATGAGAACGGACGGCTCACCACAGGCTTTCCGGCTGGGTGCCTGCGCCCGGCCCCGTGCGCGTGCGGGCCGTAAAACGGTTCGCCGGCTGGGCGCGCTGGCGCTGGGCGTTGGCCTCGTGACGATAGCCGCGCCGATGCCGGCAGCCGCGCAGACCAAGCGCGCGGTGCCTTATTGGGTCGCGTTGCGGAGCGATGAGGCCAAGCTGCGGGTTGGCCCCAGCCAGGATTTTCCGGCGCGCTGGCTGTATCGTCTGCCCGGTCTGCCGTTGCGCGTGGTGCAGGTGGACGATCTTTATCCCCAATGGCGCAAGGTTGAAGACCCCGACGGCGTGCAGGGCTGGATGCATGTCGCCATGCTGCGCGAATCGCCGGCGGCGATCGTGAAGGGCAATATGGCCGAGATGCGGGAAGGGCCATCCGCCGGCGCGCGGCTGCTCTATCGCGTCCAGCCGGGGGTCGTAGGTCGGGTCAATGGCTGCAAGGACGGCTGGTGCGCCATGGATATACGCGGGCAGCGCGGCTTCGTCCCGGTCGAGAGCCTTTGGGGCGCGATCAATTGAACTGCGCGCGCGGCGGCGCCTCCCAGGACCACCCGCCCGAACGGCGGCGGTAGAAGTGCTCGAATCGCGCAACTTCTCTCCGTCGCGCCAGCTCGCGCCTTATGTGCGGCGCTATTATATCTTCCGTGCGGAGCTGCCGGCGCAGTTCGAAATTCTCGATAATCTACTGTCCGAGACGGCGTTTATCCGGCTGCTGATCCGGGGTGACTGGGCGGCAAAAACGCAGGATGGCATCTGGTCCGGCTTTGGTCTGGCGCCGTTCATCGGCTCCAACAGCCGGCCGATGCCGGTGCGGGTGCGCGGCGCGTTCGACGTGGTGGGCGTTGCCCTGCGCGCGGCGGGATGGGCGGCGCTGTTTCGTGAGCCGGCATCCGAGCTTGCCGATACGATCCTGCCCATGGAGGACATCTGGGGCGACGCGGCGCTGCGCCTTCACGCCAATGTCGCCGACGCCGGGCCGGATGATGCGGCGGTGATCGCGGTGCTGGAAGCGGCGCTGAAAGCGCGGATCGCCGCGCTCGACAACGCCGCTCCGGTCGAGACGATGCTCGCCTTTGAGGAGATTGCGCGCAACGACTGCACGGTGCTCGTCAGCGATGTCGCCGCGCGGCTGGGCCTCTCCATCCGTCAGTTCGAGCGGATCAGCTACGCGACCTTCGGCCATGCCCCCAAGGTGGTGCTGCGCCGCAGCCGTTTTCTTGACATGGCACAGGCGATGCGCGGCTTCGGGGCGCCATCGGTCGAGCATCTCGCGGCGCTGCGCTACAGCGACCAGAGCCACCGGAACCGGGAGTTCCGCCATTTCGCCGGCATGACCGCCGGTCAGTTCGAGAAGGCGGTGACGCCGCTCTTCACCACCGGGCTGAAGCTGCGCGCCGAGGGCATCTACTGAGCGGCGGGCGCCGGCGTCTCCTCGATTTTCCGCGACTTGCGCCCATAGACCACATCGAACAGCGGCCCGGCCATGACCGTGGTGACGATCGCCATCAGCACCATGATGGCAAAAAGCGCCGGGCCGATGATGCCCTTCTGCAATCCGATGTTGATGATGATGAGTTCCATGAGACCACGGGCATTCATCAGCGCGCCGATCCCAAGGGCGGTGCGGTTATCCTCCCCGGCGATCCGCGCGGCGAGCCAGCAGGCGCCGAATTTGGCCGCGATCGAGGCACCCAATATGCCGATCGCGACGAGCAGCAGCGTCATGTCATTCACCATGTCCAGCCGGGTGTTGAGCCCGGAATAGGTGAAGAAGAAGGGCAGCAGGAGCACCACCGTCAGCGGCTCGATGCGCGCGCGCAGCTCCCGCGTGAGCAGCCCGCGCGGCATCACCACGCCAAGCAGGAAGCCGCCGAACACGGCATGGATGCCCACCACATCCATGAGGCAGGCGGAAACCGCATAAGCGATGAGGACGATGGCAAGCATGCTGTGCGACACGCCGCCTTGTGCCTCGGCGGCGCGGGCGAGGGGCATGAGCAGCCGGCGCCCGGCCAACAGCATGAACGCGGCATAGCCACCGCCGCCAATGATGGCGACCAGCGCCACGGTCGGTCCGCCGCCAAGGGTCGCCAGCACGATGGCGAGCACGCACCATGAGACGGCATCGTCAAACGCGCCGGCGGTAAGCGTCAATGTGCCGAGCGAGGTGTTGGCGAGGCCCCGCTCGTTGATGATCCGCGCCAGCATGGGGAAAGCGGTGAGCGAGATACAGGCACCCATGAACAGCGTGGCGCTGAACTGGCTGAGGCCGGGCGTGAACAGACCGGGAACTTTCAGCAATAGCGGCGTGATCGCCACCGCAATCAGGAATGGCGCAACGATGCCCGCCGCGGAAACCGCGCCCGCGCTGCCTGCCCGTGCGCGGACATCGTCCAGCCGCAGTGTCGTGCCGACAAGGAACATATACAGCCCGACGCCGAACTGGGCGAGCACATAGAGCGTGCCGCGCATCTCCTGAGGGAAGAGCCATGCCTGCAATTCGGGCAGGAAATAGCCGAAGAGCGAGGGGCCAAGGATGACGCCGGCAATCATCTCCCCCACCACCGCCGGCTGGTTGAACAGCGTCTTCGCCAATCGTCCGACGACATGGCAGACGACGAGAATCGTCGCGACCTGAAGGAAGAAGAGGATGCTGAGCATCGCTGGCGTCAACACGCGCGCGCCGGTCCCGGCACCCGCAATATTTGCCGCGCCTGCGGCCATATCCATCCAGATCATGCCAGCCCCTTCGTCGGATAGTCGTTGCCAGATGCCACGCCGGTCGCGGCCTGCACAGATTTTCTATCGTTTCGGATTATGTTCGGACCAAATACCGGCTTGCGCGCGGCGCGATGGCGCGAGATGCTGTGCGCCATGGCGACGAGCCGAATAATGGGGGAGAGGCGCGGCGCGCGCTCGACGCATCCTGTGGGGCGATGCGGGCGGTCATGCTGCACGGGCATATCCTGCATGACGAAGACATGGTGAGCGATCCGGCCACCGAAGGCCATCGCGGGGGCACGCGCCTGCTCATCGCGCAGGTGGAGCCGGGTGGCGCGCGCTTCGCGCTGGCCACCGAAACGGGGAATTGGGCCGTCTCGGCCATCCGCCATATCGGCGTGGGGGAGCATCCCACCTTTCTCAGCGCGCTGCGCGCTTATGCGGACATGCACCGGATCGATCTGGCGGGCCATCCGGTCGCGCTGTCCGTGGCGGGACCCGTTGGCGGGCCGGTGGTCTCCTGCACCCATGGCGGCTGGTTCATCGCGCTGCGCGGCCTGGAGGCGCTCACACGCCGGCCGCCGCTTGTCATCAACGACGCTTCGGCGATCGCCTGGGCGACCGTGGACCTTGGCCGGGACCGGTTGCGGCCGGTGTGGTTGCCAGCCGGCGGCACGGACGACTCGCTCCGGGGGCGCCACGCCATCGTCTGGCTGACCGCCGGGCTGGGCGTTGCCTGCATCGACAAAAGCGATGAACGGATCACTATATTGGACAGCGAGGCGGCGCATATCCGCTGGGCGCCATCCAATGAGGCCGAGCGCGCGCTTGCCGACCGGCTGGACACCGCCGGCACGGAGCTTTCCGTGGAAGCGGCGCTGCTCGGGGCAGGCGCGGACGATCATGGCGCGGATATGGTGCGCGCCGGCATATTGGGCGATTTCTGCCGGACGGTCGCGCTCAGCTTCGGCGCGTGGGACGGCGTACTGCTCGGCGGGCCGGGCCTTGCCCAATTGCTTGCCGGCGGAAGCCTCCGCGCATTTGGCGAGCGCTTCCATGTCAGCACTGGCGGCACATCGTTCAACCAGCGGCTCTCCGCATGGCGCTTCGACGATGGACGCGATCCCGTGCTTGCCGGGGTCGCGCGCTGCTGGCGGAGCCTCCGGCAGGGCTGAATGCCCGCATGACGCGGGCGTCAGCCGCGCATGAGGTCGAGTGTAACGCCGTTGGTCCATCCAAAGCCCACTTCCAGACCATATTCGCCGCCGCCACCGCCAGTCCTGCGCTCGACATTATATTTTTCGAGGAGCTGGCCGGTTGCGCGATAATGCGCGTCCACCATCGCGATCCATGCCGAGGCGATGCGGCTGGCAAGCGCGGTTTCCCCGCACGCGCGCAGCCCCTGCACGGCGATCCAGTTGAGTGGTGCCCAGCCATTGGGGCTGTCCCACTGCTCGCCGGTGCGGCAATCAGTGGTGGCAAGCCCGCCAGCATGGACGAGACGGCCAAGCGCCGCCGCGGTCGTCGCGGCACGGCGGCCGCGTGCGACGCCGGTGAACAGCGGAAAGCCGAGTGCCGCCGTCACCTGCGCGCGCGCCGTGCCGGCATCGAGATCATAATCCGCATAATGCTGCCCGGCACGGTGCCACAAATGCCGGTCTATGGCCTGACGCCGCGCCACGGCCCGCCGCGCGAAGGCAAAGGCAAGCGCGCGCTCGCCAAGCTCCTCAGCTTCCTGCGCGATGTATTTTTCCATCCCGAAGAGCAGCGCGTTGAGATCGATCGGCAGCAGGCGCGTGGTGCGGATCGTGGCCAGCGAGCGGCCGTCCGCCATCCAGCGGGAACTGAAATCCCAGCCGCTTTCCGCCGCCGCGCGCAGATCCCGCCACAACTGTGCGGCGGGACGATCCGGAGCGGAGCGGGCGAGCGCCACATCCTCGCGCCATGATTCGTCCCGTGGCCCGGCAAGATCGTCCCAATAGCGATTGAGCAGGGCGCCATCGGGCAGATGGACGACCCGGCGATGCTCCTCACCCGGCTTGAGCGTCGTTTCCCCGGCCATCCAGAAGCTATGCTCGGCATGCATGCGCTGCAACCGCAGCCGCCGCGCGGCCGGTGCGCGATCATGCGACAGCCCCGCCATCAGGTAGAAGAGCGGGGGGTGGGAACGGCTGAGATAATAGCTGCGCGTGCCATTGGGGATATGGCCGTAGCGATCGATCAGGCTGCCGAAATTGGTGACCATTTCTTCCACCAGATCCTGCCGGCCGGACCGCGCCAGCCCCAGCATGGTGAAGAAACTGTCCCAATAATAAAGTTCGCGGAAGCGCCCGCCGGGCACGACATAGGGACGCGGCAGCGGCAACAGCGAGGAGCCGGGCGGCGCTGCGCTCGGGCTGCGGGTGAGGCAGGGCCACAGCGCGGAGATATGCCCGGCGAGATCATCCCCATGCGGGGCATCGAGGCGCAGCTCGCCCGGTATATCGAAATTCTCGCCGACAAAGCGCCTCAGCTCGGCATCGCCCATCGGCCCCCTGGCGTGCCAGTCGGCAAGAATATCGGCGGGTGCGCGGCATGGGTCTGCGTCAGCGAAGGTTTTGGAATCACTGAAGATGCCGCGCTCCTGCACGGCATGAAAGAGCGGACCGAACAGGTCCGAGGGTTGCCGGGGGGCGATCATGCGGGAAAGGACCTGGCCTGCTGACGGCGGATAAGGGGCAGCGCAAGGGCGATGAGGCCAAGCGGAACCAGCGTGAAATAAAAGGCAAGCGCACCGGGCAGGCGCTGGAAGAGCATCCCCGTGATGAGCGAGCCGAGCGTGCCGCCAAGTGCGGAAAAAATGACGATCAGCCCCATCATCGCGGCATGGCGATGGCGGGGCAGGGCGCTGAGCGCGACCGAGCAGACGGTGGGGTAAATCGGGGCAAGGAAGAAGCCCAGCATCGGGAACAGCCACGCCGCCATCGGCGCATCGCGCCAGCCCGCGACCGCGCGCGGCTGCATGCCCTGCGCCAGCGGCAGCGAGATGAGAATGAGCGCGGCGATGCAGGCAATACAGCCAAGCAGAACGGGCAGCCAGCCTACGCGGCGCAGCACCGCGCCGGAGGCCAGCCGGCCGAGCGCGAGTGCGCCGACGAAGATGCTGGACAGCTCCACACTCATCGCGGCGGGCAGATGCAGCACCTCATTATTGAAGGTGGGGAGCCAGGTGCCGATGCCCTGCTCGACCAGCACATAGAGGAAGAGCCCGGCGAGAACGGCGATGGTGGCGGGAAGTGCGGCAAGGCGCAGCATCTCGCCCCAATGGGCGGCCTTTGCATCCTGCGGGGCGACGGCTGCCCGCTCGTCCAGCGGCGTGCACAGCCAGACCAGCGCCATGACCGCGCAGGCACAGGCAAGCAGCCAATAGACATGCAGCCAGTCCTGCCCGGTGCTGTCCACCCGAATGAACCAGCCGAACAGCCAGACGCCGGCAAGCAGGCCGACCATGAACACGCCCTCGACCGTGCCGGTGATGCTCGCATGATCGGCCGGATCACGCGCGAGCAGGCCGATTGTCGCATAAGTTGCGACCTTGGCGAGTCCGAAGGCAAGACCGGTGGCGACGAACAACGCCTGCATGGCGAAAAAGCCCGTGGCGAAAGAAGCGAGCAGACAGGCGAACGCCATCAGCGCCATGACCGTGGTCAGCGCGCGCCGATAGCCAAGGCGCGGCACGCGCGTCGCCAGCAGAAATGAGGCGGCGACGACCGAAAGATCCTTGCACGCCTCCAGCGTCGATCCCATCGGCTTGGTCGCGTCGAAATGCCGGATGGACTGGAGGATCACCACCCCCACGCTGTTCATCAATATGCCGAGCAGCGCATAAGTGAGCGCGAGCGCGACGATGACCTGAAGCCGGCCGGCCGGCGTGCGGACAAGAGACGTCATGCGTGCGAGTCGCGGCAGATGTGACGGGCGGCGGCGCACGGGACGGGCAGGCGGGAAGCGCCGGCCGCCTGGCCCCCGAATTGTGCGCCATGTGCGCCAGACCAGTCGTCTTGTCCTCGCACCGCCCACGTCTCCGAATCGTTTCCGCGACGGATCGCCGTCCGCCGTGCACAGACTGGCGCCTACGAAGTTATGATATTGATTTCAAGAAAACTCGGCTTCGGTCTGAACGGTGTTCATACCGGGCGGATCACGCGGGCTTAGCTTTCGCGAACGATGATCTGCGTGGGCAGCAGGGCCGACTGCGCGCGCGCGCCATCGATCTGCTGCATCAGCTTCTCCACCAGCAACGCACCGGCGACGTCCGTCTTCTGATCGATGGTGGTGAGCGCGGGGTGAAAATGCGCGGCGGGCGGAATGTTGTTATAACCGACCAGCGCATAGTCGCGCGGCGCGATCAGCCCATATTCGCGAAACGCGCCGACTGTCGCCATCGCAGCGGTATCCGAAAAGGCAAAGACGGCGTCCGGCCGCGCGCCGGTGGCGAGATAGGCCGAGACGGTCTGCTGCGTGGCAGCAAAGGCCATGGAGACGATCGGCAGGCAATCCACCGTTACATCCTCATGCTCGCGCGCTGCCTGGCACAGGCCCTCATAGCGCAGGCGCATCTCCTCATGGCGGACATCGCCCGCGAAGAGCCAGCGCGTCCGTCCACGTTCACGGAAATACCGTCCGGCAAGCTGGCCACCGAGCAGATTATCGCTGCCAACCGCGCAATAGCCATGATCCTGCGAAACCGCGCCCCACACGACCATAGGGATGTTGCGGCGCCCCAGCGTGCGGAGCATCGCATCCCGCATGCCCTGGCCCAGAATGATGAAGCCATCCGCGCCGCGCGCATGGTGGAACTGCTCGAAGGCGCGGGCATCGTCCAGCCCAGGCGGAGACAGCAGCAGCTCCTGATTGCGGATCGAGAGCGCTTCGGAAATGCCGGCGAGCAATTCGAATATAAAGGGATCGCCGATGGCGCCCTGCCGATATGTCGCGAAATCGAGCATGACCGCGATCGTGCCGGTGCGGGCCTGCCGCAACCGCCGGGCGTTGCGGTTGACCGCATAGCCATGGGCCTGCGCGACTTCGAGAACGCGGGTGCGAGTCTCTCCGGTAACCAGCGGGCTGCCGTTCAATACGCGCGAGACCGTTGGGGTCGAAACATTGGCCAGCCGGGCGATGTCGCGCATCGTCGGCCGTGACGGCTGGGCGCCGGAACGCAACTTCCCGCGCGTTTTCTCCTGTGTTTCATCGCTCATATTGCGCCATGCTAGGCGCTGAGGCGGGGCTGATACAAGGGGTATGCGGAAAAGACCTGTCCCGCGAGGGCACCATAAGCAGTCGGGAGCGCAGGCGTCCGCCCGATGACGCCCGGAACTGCTGCATGAAGAGCACAGTCTGATCGATTCTTAAAATTTGTTACAGAAAAGCATTTCATAGAATGCAAAAAGCCTCTAGGTCGCTTTTTGAAGTCAATCGACGACCAGATTGTTCCATGGGGAGGATTTATGACGTTTTCTGTCCGTTCCGGTACGCGCGCGGCGCTGCTCGCCGGTATCGCGCTGATGCCCGTCTCCGTGCTCAATGCGCAGACCGGAGCCGCGCAGGGGCAGGCCAGCGAAGACGCGAGTGACCTCCAGGAAATCGTCGTGACCGGCACGACCAGCCGTAATCGCGCACTCATCACCGCCTCGGCCGATATCACCTATGCCAGCCGTGAAGCCATCGACATGAAGGCGCCCCGCTCGACGGCGGACATGCTGGAAATGGTGCCCGGCATCTTCGTCGAATCGACCGCCGGCCAGATCTCGAACAATTATTCGGTGCGCGGCCTGCAGGGCGGCGGCCAGCGCTTCGTGCAGATGGAAGAGGACGGCATGCCGATCCTCTACGGCGGCGGCGGTGCCGACTTCTTCTTCGATCAGGATCTGACGATCGACCGCATGGAGGCGGTGAAGGGCGGTTCTTCGGGCGTGCTGACCGTGAACGGCGCGGGCGCGACGATCAACTTCATCTCCAAGCGGCCGAACTTCAACGAAACGGAAGGCGCCGCGCGTCTCACCGCCTATGATTATGGCTACAAGCGGGCGGAATTTTATTATTCCCAGCCGATCGCGGAAAATCTGGCATTCAATGTGGGCGGCTATTTTCAGTCCACCCCAGGCATCCGGGACAATCCGTTCGATTATGCCGGCTGGCGGATCAAGGGCGCGCTGGAATATCGCTTCGACGACGGCGGCTTCGTGCGCCTCTCGGCAAAGGGCGGCGATGTCGAGAACGCGTATTACGCGACCCAGCCCTATCGCTATGTCAACGGCAAGCCTTCTGGCATCGAAGGTCTCGGCACCCAACATGGTAATGTCGGCGGCGACGCCTTCGCGAACATCGCCGTGCCCGTCTCAACCTTCGTGGAACCGAGCGGCTTCCGCCCGTTCCGCTATCGCGACGGCGTGAAGGCCAAGACAGCGCAGATCCGGCTCGACATCGAGAAGCCGGTGAGCGATGCGGTCGATCTGTTCTTCAAGGCGCGCTACCTTAAATATTCCTATGACTTCAATGGTTTGTTCCCAGGTTCGGGGACCGGCAACGCTGGCCTTACCAGCGCGGTCAACTATCTGACGCCGGGCAGCGGCTCGCCGATCAGCAGCCTGCTGGCGCTCGGTCAGGAAGCATACCCGACAGCAGTGCGCTTCGGCATCAAGAATCTGCGCACCGGTGTGGTGCTCGGCTCCAACCAGACGGCCGAACTCAATGCGCTGAATGGCAACGGCTTCCTCCAGCGCACAACGCTCAACCACGGCTGGGAGAGCGGCCGCGATTTCGGCCTGAATGCCGGCGGACGCTGGGAATATGAGGGTGACGGCTTCAGCAACTCGCTGACCGCCGGCGTCATGTATTATCGCGTCAAGCGCGCCGCCAACCAATCGGCCGTGGCGAGTGTCGTCAATGACGTCCGCACGAACAGCGACATCTACGATATCGTCGCGCTCGACGCGGGCAACCAGGTGATCGGCACGCTCTCGGACAACGGCCTCGTCTCCTATGGTGACTGGGGCGTGGGCATGCGCCACCGCAACGACTCGGCCGTCTCGCTCTATGTGAACGACGAGCTGGCGCTGGGCGACCTGCGCCTCGACGCGGGCGTTCGCTGGGAGAGCATCCGCGGCACCGCGCGCGACGGCAATGAGGCGACGGTTCAACAGTCCGTCCAGCCCGGTGTGGGCGGTGTCATTCGCACGGTCGGCCCGACCTGGGACGGCACCTGGACGACCCGGAAGAAGACGCAAAGCAAGGTCGCATACACTGTGGGCGCCAACTATCTTCTGACGCCCGACTTTGCGGTCTATGCGCGCTACGTGAACGCGTTCCAGACCAATAATGTCGACCCGATCACCACGATCGAGCTTTATGAGGCGGGCGTGCGCTATCAATATGGGCGTCTGTTCAACGCGTCGGCCACGGTGTTCCGCACCAACTTCCGTAACCAGAACTATAATTTCGCCGATCCCGAGAATCCCTCGCAGCAGAGCAACATCAACGCGGACCTGCGCACCAACGGCATCGAGCTGGATTTCGTCGTCCGTCCGACCGAGTGGTTCTCGCTCGACGTGCAGGGCGTGTTCCAGGACCCCAAGCTGGTCAATCTGGAGATCAACGGGGTCGGGCAGGACGGTTTCTCGGGTAATCGGCCCGAGCGTACGCCGGCGCGCCTCTTCACCATCACGCCGACATTCACGCTGCCCAATGATCTTGGTCAGGCATGGGTGCGCTACAAGTATATCGGCCGCATCTATGCCGACGCTGGCAACGGCGTGGCGCTGCCGAGCTATGGTGTCACCAGCGTGGGTGTGAGCTTCAACCTCAGCGAGCAGCTGAACCTCAACCTCAACGTCGACAACCTGTTCAACGTCGTTGGGCTGACGGAAGGCAATCCGCGTCAGGGCCAGACCCAGGCGATCACGGACGGCTATTTCTACGCACGCGGTATCGTGGGCACCACCTGGGGTGGTTCGCTGACGTTCAAGTTCTAAACGAATGCCCGCAAGGGCGGGGGAAAGGCGCGGCGGCCAGAGTATCTGCACTCTCTGGCAAGCCGCGCCTTTTTCTGCATTATCGATGACGAATGGATCCTGGAGGAGATGATGAGCGTGAAGCGGCGACACTGGGCTCTTGGATATGCGACGATCCTGACCGTTTTAGCCTGCCCGGCCGGCATGGCGAGCGCGCAGGCGCCGCAAAGGGCCGTGATGGCGGAGCCGCCCGCGCCTGAACTCTTTTACAGCCTGACCGAGGGCCAGAACCTCAATGCCTTCGTGCGGGAAGGGCAGGCCGCCGCGCATCTGCTGCTGCGCAACGGCAATGATCCGCGTGTCATTATCGCTTTCCCGGCGGGCAATAGTGGCATCGGCATCTGGTTCGATCCGGTGTCGGCGCCCGTCACATGGACGCTGGAGGGCACCCCGGCGCCGATCCGCCTGAATGACGCGCAGCAACGGCCGCTTCACGGTATTGCCGCGGTCGCGCAGGTGAATGCGCCCCGGCTGGGCATAGGGCAGGTTCTGCTGACGAATGTCCGTTTCCTGCGCGACTATCAGGCGATCAGCCGCTACCCGCTGGAAGTGGTCGCCTTGCCGCAGGTCTCCGGCCGGACCATCAGCTACGCGCGTGACCGGATCGACGGCGCGCCGGGCTACAAGCTGACGATAGAGGTGCTGGACGGGACGATCCGCGACGGGGCCATCATCGCGCCCGATGGCCGGCCCATCCGCCTGCGGATCACCGGCGCGACCGGCGACACGCCGTTGACCGGACTGACCGAGGCGGAGCTGCTGAACAGCCACGCCGCGCCCGATCCGGCCGCGCGCCATGCGCTGAGCTTTCTTGCCTATCGCGAGAAGCTGCTGGCGGGAAGCTGGCGCTTCAACACCTATTTCGGGCGGGACACGCTGATGTCCATCCGCCTGCTCATGCCCGCGCTCAATCCTCCCGCGATGGAAGCGGGGCTTGGCGCCGTGCTGGCCCGGCTGAACGCGCAAGGCGAAGTGGCGCATGAGGAGGGCCTCTCCGAATTCGCGCTGATCGAGCGCCGCGCGCCAGGCGAACGGCTGAGCGATGCGCCCACGCTCGACTATGCGATGATCGACGATGATTATATGCTGGCGCCGGTCGCCGCCGATTTCCTGCTCGGCCCGGCGCCGGCGGCGGAGGCCCGCAGGTTCCTCGCCAGCAAGGTTGAGAGCGTCTCCCAGCCGGGGACGAGCGAGACGGCCGGAGCGCTGCTGGTGCGAAACCTGCGCTTCGTCCTTTCGACAGCGGAGCCCTTCGCCAAGGCCCCGGGCTGGAACCGGCTCATCGCGGTCAAGGCCGGGCGCCTGACGGGCGAATGGCGGGACAGCGAGGAAGGGCTGGGGCGTGGTCGCTATCCCTATAACGTCAATGCCGTGTTCGTGCCCGCCGCGCTCACCGCTGCCGACCGGCTGCTGCGCGCGGGTCTGCTCGATGCCTATGTGAGCAAGGAAGACCGCGCCGCGCTTGCCCGTGCCGGCGCATTGGCCAAGGTGTGGCGGGAGAAGGCGCCCGCACTGTTCCACGTCACCGCGCCGGCCGCGCGCGCGACAGAGGCCGTGAAGGCATATGCCACGCATGTCGGCGTGCCGGCCGCTCCGGCGCTGGCGGCGCTGGGCAAGGGCGGGATCAGCTACAACGCGCTCTCGCTCGACGATCATGGCGCGCCGGTGCCGATCCTCAATTCCGACGATGGCTTCATGCTGCTCTTTGGCGAGCCGCCGGTGGCCGCCGTGGACGCGGCGGTGACGGCGCTGATGCGCCCGTTCCCGGCGGGCCTCATGACCGATGTGGGCCTGCTTGTCGCCAACCCGGTGCTGGCGACCCGCGAGGTGCAGGACCGCTTCTCACCGGCAGCCTATCATGGCGCGGTCATCTGGTCCTGGCAGCAGGCGCTGTTCGCGGCGGGGCTGGAACATCAGCTTGCCCGCAAGGACCTGCCCGCCGCAACCCGCGCGCGCCTTGTCGAGGCGCAGACGACGCTGTGGCGCGCGATCAAGGCGACGCGGGCGATGCAGAGTTCCGAGCTTTGGTCCTGGGCGTATGAGGGCGGGGTCTATCGCGCCGTGGCCTTTGGCGCGGGCGCCAAGGATGTGGACGAGTCCAACGCCGCCCAGCTCTGGAGCACCGTCTACCTTGCGGTGAGGCCGCCCGAGGAGAAGTAACGACGATGCGGGAAGGGGGCGCTACGCCTCCTTCCCGAGCAGGCCCTCCAGATAAGCGTCATGCTTGGGCAGGGTGGGCGCGGCGCGATCGATCACCTCGGCGATCTGGCGAAGCTGGGCGATGTTCACCGACGGATCGAGCATGTCGGCCAGCGGCGAATAGCCATGTGCATGGACGCCTTGCCCTTCCAGCACGGCAATCCAGCTCGTCTCGCGGAACAGCTCCTCGGTCCCCAGCATCAGCCGGCCTGTGCGGCGATACTGCTCCTCGCGCGCGACCAGACTTTCCGGCAGGGGCATTTCGCGCCGTTCGACCCAGAACGGCTCGGTCCGCTCACCGGCATGATAATGCAGGATGATGAAATCCTTGATGATATCCATGTCGGCGTTGAGCAGGTTATTATAGCGCTCGACGAGAATGGGGTCGCAATCCTTATCCGGGAAGAGCGACAGCAGCTTGGCGATGCCGCTCTGGATGAGGTGGATGCTGGTTGATTCCAGCGGTTCCAGAAAACCGGTGGACAGGCCGATCGCCACGACATTGCCGATCCACGCCTGCCGCCGCGTGCCCGCCGTGAAACGGAGCTGGCGCGGCTCGGCAAGCGGCTCCGCATCGAGATTGTCCAGCAGGGTCGCGCGGGCTTCATCATCGCTGATGAACCGGCTGCAATAGACATGACCATTGCCGGTGCGGTGCTGGAGCGGGATGCGCCACTGCCAGCCGGCGGCGTGGGCGGTGGACCGGGTATAGGGCGTCGTCTCGGCGACGCGCGCGGTGGGCACGGCCAGCGCGCGGTCGCACGGCAGCCAGTGAGACCAGTCCTCAAAGTCGCTGCCCATCTCCCCGGCGATGAGCAGCGCGCGGAAACCCGAACAGTCGATGAAGAGATCGCCCTCCAGCCGCTCGCCCTTCTCGGTAACGAGCGCGGTGATGAAGCCGCTCCCGCCATCCCGCTCTACCGTGGCGAGCTTGCCCTCCACGCGGGTGACCCCGGCCGGTTCGGCGAGGCTGCGCAGATGGCGCGCATAAAGGCTCGCGTCGAAATGATAGGCAAAGCCCAATGTGGAGAGGATGGAGCGGGCCTCGTCCACCGGTTTGGCGAAGCGGTTTTGCGTGGCGAGCTGCTCGGCAAGCGAGAAGGCGCTGATCGGGAGATCAAGCCCGTCCGCCTGCGCCTTCAGCCAGCGATGGTGGAACGGCGCGCCGGGCAGCGGCACGCCGTAAATGCCGAAGGGGTGGATATAGCGATAGCCCGGTCGCACCCAGTTCACAAACTCGATGCCCAGCTTGTAGCTGGCCTTGGTGGCGCGCAGAAACGCGGTTTCATCCAGCCCGATGAGATTGTTGAACCAGTGGATGGTGGGAATGGTCGCCTCACCCACGCCGACCGTGCCGATCTCCTCTGACTCCAGCAAGGTGATGGCCAGCTTGCCACCAAAGGTGCGGGAAAGCGCAGCGGCGGTCATCCAGCCAGCGGTGCCGCCGCCCAGAATGACAATCGACCCGATACGCCCCGCGCCGCTTTTCCCTGCCGGATCGCCTGTCAAAATCCCGTCCTCCCCGCATGCCGATGTACGGCGTGCATTCTGCACCAGACGGACATGTCAGGCGAGGTGGAAAAGCGCGGATATGGGGCGTTTTGGCCCTATTTTCGCTTTTATCCGGCGGCCTTGTCGAGCGCCTGGGAGAGATCTGCAATGATATCGTCGATATGCTCCAGCCCGACCGACAGGCGCACATAGCCGGGCGACACGCCGGTTGCCGCCTGCTCCTCCGCCGTGAGCTGCGAATGGGTGGTGGAAGCAGGGTGAATGGCGAGGCTGCGCGTGTCGCCGATATTGGCGACATGGTAGAACATGTCCAGCGCATCGATGAAGCGCTGCCCGGCATCGCGCCCGCCCGCGAGCTCGAAACCAAGCAGGCTGCCAAGCCCGCCGCTGAGATACCGCGCTGCACGCTCGGCCTGTACGCCAGTCTGAAGCGATGGGTGGATGACCCGCGTCACATCCTTGCGGGCCTTGAGGAAATCGACGACCTTCAGCGCATTCTCGCAATGGCGCGGCATCCGCAGCGGGAGCGTCTCCAGCCCCTGAATGATCTGGAAGGCATTGAACGGCGAGAGCGCCGCGCCAAGATCGCGCAGGAGCACGGTGCGTGCGCGCAGCACATAGGCGATGGGGCCGAGCGGCCGCGCCGCTTCGCTCCACACCGCGCCATGATAGCTCGGGTCCGGCGTGTTGAGCAGCGGCTGCCGCTCCGGGAAGGCGCTCCAGTCAAAATTGCCGCCATCGACAATGGCGCCGCCGATCGACGTGCCATGGCCGCCGATGAACTTGGTGGTCGAATAGACGACGATCGCGGCACCATGATCGAGCGGCCGGGCGATGAGCGGCGCGGCGGTATTGTCCACGATGAGGGGGATGCCGAGCGGCCGGCCGAGCGCGGCGATCTCACCGATCGGGCAGGCCACCAGCTTGGGGTTGGGCAGCGTCTCGGTATACCAGGCGCGGGTGCGATCATCACTGGCGCGCACAAAGGCGTCCGGGTCGGCCGGGTCCACAAACCGCGTCTCGATCCCCATGTCCTTGAGCGTGTTGGCAAAGAGGTTCCATGTGCCGCCGTAAAGATCGGTGCCGGCAACGATATTGTCGCCCGCCCGCGCAAGATTTTGCACGGCGTAAGCGGAGGCGGCCTGACCCGACGCGACGGCGAGGGCGGCAGCGCCACCCTCCAGCGCGGCGAGGCGCTGCTCCAATATGTCCGTCGTGGGATTGCCGAGGCGCGTGTAGATATTGCCCAGCTCCCGCAGGGCGAAGAGATTTGCCGCATGGTCCGCATTGTGGAACTGGTAGGAGGTCGTCTGGAAAATCGGCGGCGCAACCGATCCGGTCGCCGGGTCGGCGCGCCAGCCCGCGTGAAGGGCCAGAGTCTCGGGGTGCAGTTTGCGCTCGGTCACGGCCATTCTCTCCGTTCAGTCAGGGTTTTGGGATCGCTGCCAATTTTTGCCCGCAAAGGCAACGACGAAAGGGCGGGGCAGGGGCGGAACGCGCCGGGACTACTTCCTGCTTTTCGGCGCGGCTCTGGATGGCGATGGTGAGGGCAGGCGGTGCGAGAGCAGCCAGTAATATAGCGCCGGATCGTCATAGGCCGGGTCCCAGCTATTATGGCCAAGATCAGGATAGATGGTGAGCCGTGAGAACGGCCCGCCGCACGCCCGGATCGCGCGCACCATGGCAAAGCTGCCTTCGGGCGGCACCACTTCATCCCGGTCACCATGGAACGCCCAGATGGGCGTATCCATAAGCGCGCAGGCGCCCGCCGGATCACCGCGCCCGGCGACCGGCGCAACGGCGGCGAAGCGCTGCGGCTGCGCCATCGCCCAGCGCCAGCTTGCATGACCACCCCGGCTGAGCCCGGTCAGGTAAATGCGGGTCGGATCAATGCGGTAGGTCTTCATCACATGCTCAACCAGCCGGTCGAGCTTGGCAATATCCCAGTCCTGATCCGCGCCGAGCAGCGGAGAGACGGTGACGAAGGGGAAATCCGGGGTGCGCTCGGCGATTTTGGGCGGACCGTGAACCTTTGCCTTCGACACATCGTCACCCCGCTCGCCTGAACCGTGGAGGAAGATGAGCAGCGGCCAGCTGGCCTGCGGATCGGCCGAATAGCCACGCGGCAGGAAGCGCTGCCAGGGGTAGCTTCCCGCCTCGATCGCCGGCTGCGGGCTTTGCCCGTCCGCGACGGGAGGCGTCTGCGCCAGCGCGCCGGTGGCGGACAGGGCAAGGGCGGCGAGCGCCATCATCTGGAAGCGCATGGCTATGGTCCTTTTGTTTGATGAGCCACTGATTATGGATTGAGCCTAGCGAGGGAGACCATAAGGGACAACCGGGCGCGGGCTCATGAGACCCGCAAATGATTTGACCGGCGCGGGATCATGATCCTAGGCGCGGCGTCATGGATGACAGGGAGAGGATGGCGCATGTGATCGTGGCCGCCGCGCTGGACGCGGGCGCTGCGATCATGGCGATTTATGCGGCCGGCGACGATGCGGGATGCGCGGTGCGCTACAAGGCAGATGCCTCACCCGTGACCGACGCGGACGCGGCGGGCGAAGCGATCATCCTCGCGGCACTGGCCGGTCTGGCACCCGATGTCCCGGTCGTCGCGGAGGAGGAGGCTGCCGCCGGGCGTATCCCCGAATGCGGGGCGCGCTTCTTCCTTGTCGATCCGCTCGATGGCACGAAGGAGTTTATACAGCGCCGGGGCGACTTCACCGTCAATATCGCACTGATCGAGCATGGCGTGCCGACCTTTGGCGTGGTGTTCGCGCCCGCGCGCGGGGCCATCTTCGTTGGCGATACCATGCGTGGCCGGGCGTGGACGGCGGATGTCGTCAACGGGGTGGTCGGTGATCGGCGGGTACTCGCCGTACGTCCCGCGCCGGACGATGGCCTTTCAGCGGTCGCCTCCAGATCGCACAACACGCCCGAGACGGATGCCTATCTTGCGCTATTCGCGGTGAAGGATCGCGTCTCCTGCGGCTCCTCGCTCAAATTCTGCCTCGTCGCGCTCGGCGAGGCGGACCTTTATCCGCGCCTCTCACCGACGATGGAGTGGGACACCGCCGCGGGCGACGCGGTGCTGCGTGCCGCCGGTGGCCGCGTCGACGGGCCGGATGGGGCGCCGCTGCGCTACGGCAAGGAACGATTCTTCAATCCCGGCTTCGTCGCATCGGGCGGATCAATCATGACCCCGCCCATCGCGGACTATCTGACGGGACGATGAGAGAAGGTGCGTCGCCGGCTGCGGCGGCCTAGTCACCCCGCGCTACGCCGCGTCGCAATATGGCGTTGGCGGTGTCGGCGATCTGCTCGACCGATCGGTCCTCCGACCAGATGCTATAGCGCAGTCCGAGAAACACGTTCATGCCCATGATCGCCCAGGCATCCGCCTCGGTCAGATCGTCGCGGTAGACGCCGAGCGCCATGCCCTCACGCAGACGTTCATGAATGCGGCGGGCGGTCGTTTCATAATGGGTGCGGTGGCTCGCCGGATCGACGAATTCAGATTCGTCGACAATCCGGTAAATCTCCTTGTTTTCCCGCGCGAAGCGCAGGAACGCGGCGAAGGCGACGCGCTCCGTCTCCAGCGGGGAGAGGCCATCGGTCAGGGCGTTGCGCGCGGCAATGCGGACCCTGTCACTCATATCCTGCACCAGCGCGCGGAAGATCTCATCCTTTGAGTCGAAATAGGTGTAGAAGCTGCCCAGCGCCGTGCCGGCCCGGCTGGTGATGCCGCTGATCGACGCTTCGTGAAAACCCTTTTCCGCAAACTCTGCGGCGGCGGCATCCAGCAGCTTGCGCGCGGTCTTGCGGCCCCGCTCGGTGCGGGGTTGCTTGCCTGTCGCGCGCGCCGTGGCGTCCGGAGATGTTGTCATAAAGCCACAGCTAGCGACTGGAAGAGCGCTTGGCAAATGACTGAACTTGAAATGTGGTTCAACTTTCAATATCTCGGCCGCCAAGGTTAAAAACTCACATCATGGGAGAGTGATCGGATGAGCAAGGCTCGTTTCCTGAAGAGCGGCGTGGCGCAGATGGTGTTGGCGGTGGCCACCCTGCCAGGCATGATGATCGCGGCTCCGGCCCACGCGCAGGCCGACGCCGCCGCGACGGCTGGAGACGATGATTTCGGCGGTATCGTGGTGACCGCGCGCCGTCGCGAGGAGCGGCTGGTGGATGTGCCGATCGCGGTGACCACCTTCAGCGGTGACCAGCTCGAAAAGGGCGGCGCGATCGACATCACGGACATCGGCACGACCACGCCGAACATCACCGTGGAGGTCTCGCGCGGCACCAACTCCACGCTCTCCGCCTTCATTCGCGGTGTCGGCCAGCAGGACCCGGTCTCCGGCTTCGAGCAGGGCGTGGGCATTTATCTCGACGACGTCTATCTCAATCGCCCGCAGGCCGCCGTTCTGGACATTTATGATGTCGAGCGGATCGAGATCCTGCGCGGTCCGCAGGGCACGCTCTACGGCCGCAACACCATTGGCGGCGCGGTGAAATATGTGACGCGCCTGTTGCCGCAGGAATTCTCGCTCAAGCTCAAGGGCAATTACGGCAGCTACGATCAGGCGGACGGCATCGTCTCCGTTTCCGCGCCGATCGGTGATGTGGTGCGGGTCGGCGCCTCGTTCGCGCGGCTTTCGCGCGGGGGCTTCGGCAAGAACCTCACCACCGGCGAGGAAAACTACAACAAGGACGTGTGGGCCGCGCGCGGCACGCTGGAAATGGGCGGCTACGGCGCGCCTGTTCTGCTCCGCATCTCGGGCGACTACAGCAAGGACAACAGCAACGCGCGTGGCGGCCATCGCCTGATCCCCAGCCTCGTCTCGAACCAGCCAGTGCTCGGCAAGGTCTATGACACGCGCGGCGGTCTCACCGATCCCAAGCAGTTCGTCGAGGCCTGGGGCATTTCCGCCAATGCCACGGCCGATCTGGGCGGCGGTTTCACGCTGCGCTCGATCACTGCCGTCCGCAAGGACGACAGTGCCTCGCCGATCGACTTCGATGCGCTGCAGCAGGTCGATGTCGACGTGCCGGCCTATTATCGCAACCAGCAGTTCAGCCAGGAATTCCAGCTGCTCTATGATAATGACGGGCCGCTGACCGGCATGATCGGTGCCTATTATCTGGATGCCAAGGCGGACACGCAGTTCGATGTGCGACTGTTCACGACCTACGCCGCGACCGGCCTGACCGCCTTCACCCAGGCCAATGTTGATACGACGACCTATGCGATCTTTGGCGACTTCACCTTCAAGTTCACCGACCAGCTCAGCCTTTCGGCGGGTGGCCGCTATACATGGGACAATCGCCGCGCGGCGATCCTGCGGCAGAACTACATCCTTGGCGGCTCGCCGGTCTTCGGTGGCCCGGGGGTGCTCTTCGGCGCGCCGGGTACCAATTTCAAGGGCGAGCGGGATTTCAACAAGTTCACGCCGCGCGCGTCGCTGAGCTTCCAGCCCAACCGCGATCATAATATCTATGCGAGCTACTCGCAGGGCTTCAAGGGCGGCGGCTTCGATCCGCGCGGCGTGGGTGTCCAGGCACCGGCCAAGGTGCCCGGCGCGCCGACGGACCAGGAGGTCAACGATTATCTGAGCTTCGCGCCGGAGACGGTGAACAGCTACGAGATCGGCTACAAGGGCAATCTGATGAATGGCGGACTCTATGTCGCGCTAGCCGCTTTCCGCATGGATTATAAGGACGTGCAGATTCCCGGCTCGGTCGGTTGCGTCGTGGCCGGTGTGCCGACCTTCTGCGGCATCATCTCGAATGCCGGCAAGGCGCGCTTCCAGGGCGTCGAGTTTGAGGCCAATGCCCGCCTCGCGCGCGACTTCGTGACACCGGGAGACCGCTTGAACCTTTCCGGTTCGGTGGGCTTCATCGATGCCAAGTACAAGGAATATATCGCCCATATCCCGGGGGTCGGCCCAACCGACGTGGCCGATCATCGCTTCGTGCAGAACACCCCCAAGGTGACGGCGAGCGGCACGCTGGCCTACTCGACGCCGATCGGCGGTGGCGACCTCAACATCAACGGCACCGCCTCCTATCGGAGCACCACCCATCAATTCGAGATTCCCAACCCCTATTTCGACCAGAGCGGCTACATGCTGTTCGACGCCAACCTCGTCTATACGGCGGAGGGCGGGCGCTGGAGCCTTGGCCTGCACGCCAAGAATCTGGCGAACAAGCGCTACAAGACCTCGGGCTACACCTTCGTGGCCTCCAACCCGGTGACCGGCGCGCTGACGCATGCCGCAGCGCCGACATCGTTGCCGAACGGCGCCTGCGCACCTCATGTCTACCCCACCGGCAGCCTGGTTCCAACGCTGGGTTGCGAAGGCACGCTGACAGCCTTCTACGGCAATCCGCGTCAGGTGTTCGTCTCGGCGACGCTGGCCTTCTGACCGGACCGGGCGGACCGGCACGGTCATGAGCGCGATGGCGCCATTCGTTCCGCATCGCTATAAAAGCGCATGCGGTGGGCTGGACCTCTTCGCCCGGATTTATCCGGGCGAGGGGACGCCGCTGCTCCTGATGCACGGCCTCACGCGCAACAGCGCCGATTTCGAGCCGCTGGTGGCGCATCTCGCACCGCAATATCGGCTGATCGTGCCGGATCAGCGGGGGCGGGGCCTCTCCCAATGGGATGAGGATGCCGCCCGCTACCGGCCGGACATCTATGCAGCGGACATGTTTGCGCTTCTCGACGGGCTGGACATCGCGCGGACCGGGCTCATCGGAACCTCGATGGGCGGACTGATGGCAATGCTGATGGGCGTGACCCAGCCGGCGCGTGTGAGCGGGATCGTCCTCAACGATGTCGGCCCGGTGCTGGAACCGGCCGGGCTTGGCCGCATTCAGCACTATGTCGGCGCGTCCACGCCTTGCGCGGACTGGGACGAGGCCGGCGCGCGCTGCGCGGCGATCAATGCGGAAGCTTTCCCCGACTTTGGCCCGGCCGACTGGCTGGCCTTCGCGCGGCGGACATATCAGCAGGCGGCGGACGGCACCGTTCGCCTCGCATACGACCCGGCAATCAGCGAGAGCATCAAGGGTGCGGACCCGGCGACGGTCCCGGCGGACCTCTGGCCGCTCTGGGATATGCTGGCCGAAAAGCCCGTCCTCGTGCTACGCGGCGAACTGTCTGATCTGCTGTCCGCGCGGACGGTGGCGGAGATGGCTGCCCGGCACACAGGGCCGTTCCGCGCGGTCGATGTGCCCGCGCGCGGCCATGCCCCGCTGCTGGACGAGCCGGTGGCACTGGCGGCAATCCTGCCGTTCCTTATGGAACATGGCGCATAATCACGCGGGGAGGACGGGGCATGGCAACGGGTACGGCGCACGCGCAAGGCGGCACCCAGACAGGTTCCCGCTCCGGCGTGGTGCTGGCGATGTTGCTGGTCGTCTACATCTTCAACTTCGTCGACCGGCAGATCCTCTCCATTCTTGCCGGGCCGATCCAGAAGGATCTCGGCCTTTCTGACGGGCAGATGGGCATGCTGGGCGGTCTCGCCTTCGCGCTCCTCTACTCCACGCTCGGCGTGCCGCTGGCCTGGCTGGCGGACCGCACCAGCCGCAGCTGGGTCATCACCGGATCGCTGGTGGTGTGGAGCGGGTTCACCGCGCTATGCGGGCTCGCGCACGGCTTCTGGCATATTTTTCTCGCGCGGGTGGGCGTCGGCATTGGGGAGGCGGGCGGTGTCGCGCCCTCCTATGCGCTGATCGGCGAATATTTCCCGAGCCACCGCCGCGCCTTCGCGCTTTCCGTCTATTCGCTCGGCATTCCGCTCGGTTCGGCCGCGGGCGTGCTCGCAGGCGGCTATATCGCGGCGACGGTGGACTGGCGCGCGGCCTTTTTCGCGGTCGGGCTGGCCGGCATCGCGATCGCGCCGCTCTTCAAATTTCTCGTGCGGGATCGGCCCCCGCAGGTCGCTCACGCGACCGAGGGCGGCAAGGGGCAAGGCCCGCGTCTGGGCGAGATCGCCGCGCTGCTCGCGCGCAAGCCCTCATTCTGGCTGCTGTCCTTCGGTGCCGCGTCCAGCTCCATGCTGGGCTATGGCCTTGCCTTCTGGCTGCCGAGCCTCCTTCAGCGCAGCTTCGGGCTAAGCCTCATCGAAACCTCGCACTTTATCGGCGTGGTCATGCTGATTGGCGGTGTGGCGGGCATGCTGATGGGCGGCTGGCTGGGGGACCGGCTGGGCCTGCGCGATCGCGCCTGGTATTCATGGGTGCCGGCGCTGGCCTTCGTCACCGCCGTTCCGTTCTTCGCGGCCGGCATTTATAGCGACAGCGCACGGCTCGCCTTCATTCTCTTCCTGATCCCGCAGGCGCTTGCCTATGTGTGGCTCGGGCCGATCCTGTCCGCCGTGCAGCATCTCGTCGCCCCGGCTGCCCGCGCGACCGCCTCCGCGCTTTTCCTGCTCATCAACAACCTCATTGGTCTTGGCGGCGGCATTTATGCGCTGGGCGCGCTCTCCGATGCGCTGAAACCCCATTATGGCGCCGAGGCGCTGCGCTACTCGATGCTCTTTGGCCTTTCGCTCTATCTTCTCGCGGCGCTGCTGATGGCGCTGGCCGGCCCGAAGCTGCGCCGGGACTGGCACGCCTGATCGCCCGCCGCCGCGCTCATGCGCCGGTTCGACCGGCGGTCACATCCCGGTCATGAGAGAGTCACGAAACTGTTAACCATCCCTGCTTGGCATGGCGCCGATTCAACAACGGGGATCAGTCATGACATTCAGAGTTTTCGCCACTGCTCTTTGCGCCTGCGCGCTCGCGCCTGCGGCCCACGCCATTACCTTCGTGAACAACCTCCAGGTTGCCAACGGTACCGATCTTTCCGGGCTGCCGGATGGCGTGAACTCAAACCGTCTGGGCGGTTTCGGTTCAGACCTCATCTATGACGCGACGACCGGCACCTATTGGGGCATGACGGATCGCGGACCGGGCGGCGGCACGATCGACTATGCGCCCCGGCTCCAGCAGTTTCAGGTGACGACAGATGCATTGACCGGCGCGATCTCCGGCTTTTCGCTGGTCGATACGGTGATTTTCCGTCAGGCTGACGGCATCTCGACCTTCACCGGGCTCAATCCCCTGCTGGCGACCGGCAATGCCGGCATTCTGGGCGCCTCGTTCGATCCCGAAGGCCTGACGCGGCTGAGCAACGGCAATTTCCTCGTTTCGGACGAATATGGCCCCTCGGTCTATGAGTTCAGCCAGACAGGGACGTTCATCCGCGCGTTCGAGACGCCCGCCAATCTGATTCCGACAAGTGCCACCGGCACCGATTATGTGAGCGGCCGCCCGACGATCACAAGCGGCCGGCAGGATAATCGCGGCTTTGAGGGGCTGACCATCTCGGCAGACGGCAAGACTGCTTATGCCGTGTTGCAGGACCCGCTCGTCAACGAAGGCAATATGAGTGACGGTCGCCGCAGCCGCAACGTGCGGATCGTCGCTTACGACGTGGCGACCGGGACCGAGACGGGCCAGTATATCTACCGGCTGGAGGACCGGGACGATATCAACGACCGCATCCCCGGCACGGATGATGATTTCAGCGCGACCAATCAGGGCCGTTCGATCGGGGTGTCCTCCATTGTGGCGCTGCCCGATGGACGGCTGCTTGTGCTGGAGAGGGACAATCGCGGCCTTGGCGTTGATGATCCCACGGCGACAGCCCCGGTGGGCTCCAAGCGCGTTTATCTGATCGATCTGGCCGGTGCGACCGATGTCTCGACGATCAGTCTCGCGGGGGCGAACGGGCTGCCGGCCGGGGTCACCGCCGTGAGCAAGACATTGTTCCTCGACGTGCAGGCGATGCTGGACATGGCGGGGGTCGCACTGCCGGAAAAGCTGGAAGGCATGGCCTTTGGCCCATTGCTGGATGATGGCGGCATCAGCCTGCTGTTCGTCACCGATAATGATTTTTCGGTGACGCAGAATGCATCTGGCACCCAGTTCGACGTTTGCACATCTGGCCCCGGCGGCACGAGCGCGCAGGTGACGCTGGATGCCGCGTGCCCCACCGGCATGGCGCTCATCCCCAATAATCTCTACGCATTCCGGCTGGATGCGGGAGAGGCGCAGGCGCTTGGCCTTTCGGCTGGCGCGGTGCCCGAGCCCGCGACATGGGCGATGATGATCGCCGGCTTCGCCATGATCGGCGGCGCCATGCGGTCTCGCCGGGTGAGCACGCGCTTCGCCTGACGACACGCATGCAGGGCTCCCGCGCGCCGCCATAGCGAGGCGCGCGGGACTCTCTGCATCAGATGGTCCGCATCAGCGGAACGGCGGCTCGTTGAAGGCGCGCAGCTTTCGGCTGTGGAGCTGGTCGCCCTGCTCGCGCAACAGTCGACAGGTTTCCAGACCGATGGCGAGATGGCCGGCAATCGCTTCCTCATAGAAGCGATTGGCCTGGCCGGGCAGCTTCAGCTCGCCATGGATCGGCTTGTCCGATACGCAAAGCAAGGTGCCGTAGGGCACGCGGAAGCGATAGCCCTGCGCGGAAATAGTGGCGCTCTCCATATCGATGCCGACCGCGCGGGAGAGCGAGAAGCGCAAGGCCGAATGGGCATAGCGCAGCTCCCAGTTGCGATCATCGGTGGTGACGATGGTGCCGGTTCGCAGCCGCCGCCGCACGTCCGCGCCTTCGCCGAGCACGTTGGCCGCCGCCTGCGCCATGGCCACCTGCACTTCGGCAATGGCGGGGACGGGGATCTCCGGTGGGAGCACATCGTCGAGCACATGGTCGTCCCGCAGATAGGCATGGGCGAGCACATAGTCACCGATCCGCTGGCTCGGGCGCAGGCCGCCGCAATGGCCGATCATGAGCCATGCTTCCGGCCGCACGACGGCAAGATGATCGCAGATCGTCTTGGCGTTCGACGGGCCGACGCCGATGTTGACCAGCGTCACGCCGGTCTGATCCCGCGCGATGAGATGATAGGCCGGCATCTGATGCTTGCGCCAGGCGCTGTCCGCGATCATCTGCGCCGGGTCCGCCGTCTCGCGCGTCACATAGACGCCGCCCGCGCCGGACAGCGCGATGTAGGGCGTGCCCTCGCGCTGCAACTCCGCGCAGGCCCAGGCCACGAACTCGTCCACATATCTATGATAGTTGGTGAAGAGGACATAGCGCTGCACATGCTCGGCCGGCGTGCCGGTATAGTGGGCGAGGCGGGCCAGCGAGAAATCCGTCCGCAACCCATCGAACAGCGCCAGTGGACGCGCGCCCGATGCATCCGGCAGGAAGAGCCCGTCGGCAATCTCATCGCCGATATGCGCCAGCTCCGTGGTGGGGAAGTAGCGGGCGAGATCATTGGGTGAGACGCCCTCCATGGCGCCGGCGGGCATCGCATCCAGCACATAGGGGAAAGGGATCTGCTGATCGCTGCTGCCCACCTCGATCGTCACGTCATAATCGCTGATCAGCAGATCGAGCTGCTCGGTGAGATAATCCGCGAACATGCGCGGACGGGTGATGGTGGTGGTGTAGCGGCCGGGGCTGGAGAGCCGCGCGAAGGAGCGGATGCGCTGCGGCCCGCCGCCCGCCATCGCATATTCGAGGGTCAGCGAGGGATAGCAGAAGCGCTGGTCCGTGATCGCATCATTGCCGGGGATGGTGCCATTGCGGGCATAAGCGAGGAGAGCATCGCGCAGCAGGCCGGTCGCCTGATCATAGCGAGCGATGAGATCCGCCACGATGGCGGTGCTTTTCTTTTTTGACATGGCAAGAGTGTAGCCATGTGTACCCGCTGGTGGAAGTCCCCCCAAGGCGGGGCCGGCAGGGTCTCCCGGCAAGGCCGGGGCAAAGATTTCAGAGGAAGTCTTTTGCCCGGCCCAGCACCATGTCGCAGACCTTGCCCTTCACCTGACTGCCGAGATTGCCAATGGGCAGGGCGGTGCTGCTCGTCTGAAGAACGCCCTTGCTACCAGCGAGATAGCCGGGACTCTTCGCAACGCCTTTGCGGCCACGCAGCTTGTCAAAAACTGTCGTGGCGAGATCGACAGTGCTGCCTGTCCCGCTCGTGGTGGCAGGTTGCGTCGGCGCGGGTGTGGTCGTCGTGCCGGTGACGCCGCCGACGGCGCCAGCCACCGCATCGGCAAGGCCGCCGCCGCTGTTCGTGCCGTTTGCGCCCTCATCGATACCGACCGTCCGCATCAGCTTGTTCTTGAGGCAATAGCCAAGCAGCCCCGTGGCATTGCCGATACCGACCGAGCTGGCATCAGGCAGGGCGCTGCCCAGAACGCTTTTGCCGATACCGCCAAGATCACCAAGCTGGGCCTGCGCGGGCGCGACGGCGAACGACAGGCTGGCTATGGCGCCGGTTGCAACAAGCGTGAAAGACCGAAGGGACATGTGCCGGAGCCTCCTCCTATAGGGTGCCGCAAAGCGGGCGGCGGAAGAGTGCGCCTTGCGCGCGGCCGGTGCAAGGGATCGACTCGGCGCGATTGCCCCGGATCGGGGCGATTTCCCACAGGTGGGCGCTCCGGTGGGCGCTGAGGTGCGGGGCGCGATGCTTCACCGCGCCCCGCCAGTTCCTAATCAGAGCTGGCCGAGCATATGCTCCGCGCTCGACACCTTGAACTCGCCGGGCGCCTCGACATTGAGCTGCTCGACGGTGCCGTCGTTCACGACCATCGAAAAGCGCTGGCCACGCGTGCCAAGGCCGAACTTGCTGCCGTCCATGGTGAGACCCACGGCCTGAGCGAAGTCACCGTTGCCATCCGCGAGCAGCGTGACCTTGTCGTCGGCATGGCTGGCCTTGCCCCATGCGCCCATCACGAAGGCATCGTTGACGGCGGTGCAGGCAATCTCGTCAATCCCCTTGGCCTTGAGATCGGCGGCCTGATCGACATAGCCGGGCAGGTGCTTGGCCGAGCAGGTCGGCGTGAAGGCGCCGGGTACGGAGAAGAGCGCGACCTTGCGGCCTTTGAAATAGCTCTCACTATCAATGGCTTCCGGGCCGTTCTCGGTCATCTTTGTGAAAGTGGTGGCAGGCAGCTTGTCACCCACGTTGATGGTCATGATATCCCTCCTTGACGTGATGGGGCGCCGATGAGCGCCATGAAAGAGCTTCGGCCGGCCGGGGCAGGCCGCGTCCATGGCTGGAAATCGGGTGGCGCGGGCCGATCGTCAAGGGCCAAGACGCGCGATGCTGCAATAGCCTGCGACGAAGAGAGGCGGGCAGAGGTTGCCGGATGCGCCGCAAAGCCATAGCTTAGCGGGAGATGACGACGCCTTCCTCCCCCTTTACCTCCTATGAGGGCCGGCTGCTGATCGCCATGCCGGACATGCCCGATCCGCGCTTTGCCCGGTCCGTGATCCTGCTGTGCGCCCATTCGCCAAACGGTGCCATGGGCCTTTCGCTCGGCGATCCTATCGAATCGGTCGGCTTGCATGGCCTGCTTGCCGAGTTCGACATTTCCGCTGACGATACGCCGGACGCGCGGGTGTTGCGCGGCGGCCCGGTCGAGCCGGGACGCGGCACGGTGCTGCACGATCGCGGCTGGATGAACGAGGATTCGGTGCCGCTGTCCGACGATCTGGCATTGACCTCCTCCGTGGAGGTGCTGCGCGCGATCGCGGGTGGGGAAGGGCCGGCGACCTATGAGCTGTTTCTGGGCTATGCCGGCTGGAGCGGTGGCCAGATCGAGGCGGAACTGGCCGCGCCGGGCTGGCTGCTCGGCACGAGCGATGTCGCGAAGCTCATGAGCGTGGCGCCACAGCGCCGCTGGAGCGCGGCGCTGCTTGCCGAGGGGATAGACCCGGCAATGCTGGCATTGGCGAGCGGCCACGCCTGAAGGCGCGGGGCGCTGTAGACGCGAGGAGCCGGCCGTTACAGGATTTCGCGGATGATTTCCGGCGGACGACCGATGCGGACGCCCTTCTCGGTGATGATGACCGCCCGCTCGATGAGAATCGGGTGCGCGGCCATCGCGTCGAGTATCGCATCATCATCGGCGGTGGCGAGGCCAAGGGCCTTCGCCTCATCCTCACCCTTGCGATAGGCATCGCGCGGGCTGATGCCGGCGCGGGCATAAGTGGCGGCGAGTGTCTCCCGGCTCGGCGGGGTCTTGAGATACTCGACCACCTCCACCGTGACGCCCGGCGTGCCTTCAAGGATGGCGAGCGCCTGCCGCGACTTGGAGCAGCGCGGATTATGCCAGATCGTCGCCTTCACGATGCCTGATCCTGCTGGCGCGCAAGCCACTCTTCCAGCCATTTGATCGTATAGTCGCCGTTCTGCACGTCAGGATCGGCAATGAGTTTCTGGTGCAGGGGGATGGTGGTCTTCATCCCCTCGATCACATATTCCTCAAGCGCGCGTTTGAGGCGCATCAGGCAGCCCTCGCGCGTGCGGCCATAGACGATCAGCTTGCCGATCATGCTGTCATAATAAGGCGGCACGCGGTAGCCCTGATAAAGCCCGCTATCGACGCGCACATGCATGCCGCCCGGCACATGATAGGCCGTGACAGTGCCCGGTGAGGGCAGGAAGCTCTGCGGGTCTTCCGCGTTGATCCGGCACTCGATGGCATGGCCGGTAAAGGCGATTTCATCCTGAGCGACGGAGAGCGGCAGCCCCTCGGCAATACGGATCTGCTCCCGTACCAGATCAACCCCGGTGATCATTTCCGTCACCGGATGCTCCACCTGAAGGCGGGTGTTCATCTCGATGAAATAGAACTCGCCATCCTCATAGAGAAACTCGATGGTGCCGGCGCCGCGATAGCCCATGTCCGCCATCGCGCTGGCCACGATCCCGCCCATGCGCGCGCGCTCGGCGGCGGAGATGACGGGGGAGGGCGCCTCCTCCAGAACCTTCTGGTGGCGGCGCTGGAGCGAGCAGTCCCGCTCGCCCAGATGAATGGCGTTGCCATTGCCATCCCCGAAGACCTGAAACTCGATATGGCGGGGATTACCGAGATATTTTTCCATGTAGACGGTGTCGTCGCCGAACGCCGCCTTAGCCTCGCTGCCGGCCTGTTTCATCAGCGTCTCAAGCTGGTCCTCGTCCGGAACCACCTTCATGCCGCGTCCGCCGCCGCCCGAGGCCGCCTTGATAAGCACGGGATAGCCGATCTCGCGGGCAAGCGCCTTGGCTTCCGCGACATCCGTGATCGCCCCGTCGGAGCCGGGGACCAGCGGCAGGCCGAGTGCGCCTGCTGTCCGCTTCGCCTCCACCTTGTCGCCCATGGTGCGAATATGCTCGGGCTTGGGGCCAACGAAGATGAGCCCGTGGGCCTCCACGATCTCGGCGAATTTGGCATTCTCCGAGAGGAAGCCATAGCCCGGATGGATCGCATCCGCGCCGGAAATCTCCGCGGCGGAGATGATCGCCGGGATGTTGAGATAGCTGTCCCGCGCGGCCGGCGGGCCGATGCAGATCGCCTCATCGGCGAGGCGCACATGCATGGCATCGGCATCCGCCGTGGAGTGGACCGCGACGGTGCGGATGCCCATTTCATGACAGGCGCGGTGAATGCGGAGCGCGATTTCGCCGCGATTGGCGATGAGCAGCTTCTCTATGGTCATCGGCAATGCGCCTTATTCGATGACGACGAGCGGCTGGTCATATTCGACCGGCTGACCGTTCTCGACGAAAAGCGCGGTAACCTTGCCGGCTGTGGGCGCGGTGATGGGGTTCATCACTTTCATCGCCTCGACGATGAGTATGGTCTGCCCGGCCTTCACCGTATCGCCGACCGACACGAACGGCGCGGCGTCCGGCTCCGGCGAGAGATAGGCGGTGCCCACCATGGGCGAGCGGACCGCATTGGCATTGTTCGCTGGCGCGGCAGGCGATGCGGCCACCGCCGCCGGCTGCGGCGCGGCGATGGCACCGGCCGGAATAGCGGCGGGAACAGGCTGCGCGGCTGTCGCGACGAAGGTCGCTGCCTGCGGCGCGGGCTCGCGCGCCACGCGGATACGGCGCTCGCCATCGGCGACCTCAATCTCGGTGAGATTTGTCTGGTCGAGCATCTTGGCGAGGTCGCGGACCAACTTCACGTCGATCTGCATGGGCTCGTCCTTGTTCGCTGTCTTGTCGGCCATTTGCTTCCCTTGGCGTTATCGTCTTGTTTCGGGCTGTCTTGTTCAGGGACAGTTTGCTTTGGCGCGGGCGCCTACCCCCGCTGGACGCGGAAGGCAACAGGCGCGTGCGTCACAAATCAAGCGCTGCATCCAGCGCCAGTATATAAGAGCGCGCTCCAAAGCCCGCGATCACCCCCTTCGCGGCCATGCCCACGAAGCTCTTGTGGCGAAAGCTCTCCCGCGCATGAGGATTGGAGAGATGCACCTCGATCACCGGCACGGTGATCGAGCGGATCGCATCATAAAGCGCGATGGAGCTATGCGTATAGGCTCCGGCATTCAGCAGCACGGCATGGGCGCCCGTGGCGCTTGCCTCATGCAGCCAGTCGACCAGATGCCCCTCATGACTGGACTGGCGAAAATCAATCTCCACCGAGGCCTTCCGGGCATGATCTTCCACCCGCGCGGCGATATCGTCCAGCGTGTCATGGCCATATATCTCCGGCTCGCGCGTGCCGAGCAGATTGAGATTAGGGCCGTTAAGCACGAAAATGCGTCGCAGTTCCGCCATGGCGTTTGTCGTCCCCCTGGTCCATGACCCCTCATGGGTGCGCATCGGCTTGCCGGGCCGATCCGCACATCCCTATATGGCGCTGAAAGCGCGAGCGAAAGCGAAAGGTAGCAAGAAGATCATGAGCCTCGAGGCAACCATCGGCATCCGCGTGAATGGCGAGCACCGCCGTGTGCCGGGCGGGCTCAGCATCGCGGCGCTTGCCGAGACGCTGGGGCTTGTCCCCGCGAAGCTTGCGGTGGAGCGCAATCTGGCGGTCGTACCCCGCGCGGCGCTCGCGACCACGATCGTCGAGGATGGCGACGAGCTGGAGATCGTGCATTTCGTCGGCGGCGGGGATGCCGTCCCGGCGCTCGACGAGGATGGCTGGACCGTCGCCGGGCGCAGCTATCGTTCGCGGCTGATCGTGGGCACCGGCAAATACCGGGATTTTGAGCAAAATGCCGCGGCGGTGGCCGCCTCGGGCGCGGAGATCGTCACCGTCGCGGTGCGGCGGGTGAATGTTTCGGACCCTAATGCGCCGATGCTCACCGACCATATCGACCCCAGGAAGATCACCTATCTGCCCAATACCGCCGGTTGCTTTTCGGCTGAGGACGCGATCCGCACGCTGCGGCTCGCGCGGGAGGCCGGCGGCTGGGATCTGGTGAAGCTGGAAGTGCTGGGTGAGGCGCGCACGCTCTACCCGGACATGGTCGAGACGATCCGCGCGACGGAGATTCTCGCGAAGGAGGGGTTCAAGCCCATGGTCTATTGCGTGGACGACCCCATCGCCGCCAAGCGGCTGGAGGATGCCGGCGCCGTGGCGATCATGCCGCTGGGCGCCCCGATCGGCTCGGGCCTTGGCATTCAGAACCGCGTGACCATCCGCCTGATCGTCGAAGGGACGAGCCTGCCGGTGCTGGTGGACGCGGGCGTGGGCACGGCGTCCGAAGCGGCGGTCGCCATGGAGCTGGGCTGCACCGGCGTGCTCATGAACACCGCCATTGCCGAGGCGCGCGATCCCGTCCGCATGGCGCGCGCCATGAAGAACGCCGTGGCGGCGGGACGGGACGCCTATCTCGCCGGGCGCATGGGCCGGCGCATGTACGCCGACCCATCGAGTCCGCTTGCCGGGCTGATCTGACCCCCATCGCATCGGGCTGGCGGCTCGTCGCATTGTTGGGAACGAAACCGGTTGTCGCTCGCTCTGGTCACAATCCTATCAAGCCAAGGAGTGTGTCATGGGTGAGATGATCGACAAGGCCAAAGGCGCCGTGAATCAGGCGATCGGCAAGGGCAAGGAAGAGCTGGGCCGCGCGACGGACAACGACAAGCTCGTAGCCGAAGGCAAGGTCCAGCAGATCAAAGGCGCCGGACAGAAGGTGAAGGGCGCGGTCAAGGGTGCCCTTGGCGACAAGGTCTAAGAGGCTGCCTTTCGGGTCGAATGGCAGGCAGAACGAAAGGGGCGGCCAATGTGCCGTCCCTTTTCGCATGGGGATCGCGACGCGGGTTTGACCCGTCCGCTCCACCCCCTTATGGCGAGCCCGTACACCGATGTGCTTGCTTGAGAGGGCTTTCGCAGATGAACAAGCTTTACCCTGATGCCGCGGCCGCGCTGAACGGCCTTTTGTTTGACGGGATGCAGATTTGCGCGGGCGGCTTTGGCCTGTGCGGCATCCCCGAGCGGCTGATCGACGCGATCCGCGACGCGGGCACGAAGGATCTTGTCATCGCCTCGAACAATGCGGGCATTGATGGCGAGGGGCTGGGCAAGCTGCTGCGGACCCGGCAGGTGAAGAAGATGATCTCCTCCTATGTGGGTGAGAACAAGGAGTTTGAGCGGCAATATCTGGCCGGCGAGCTGGAGGTCGAGTTTTCGCCGCAGGGGACGCTGGCCGAGCGTTGCCGGGCCGGTGGTGCGGGCATTCCCGGCTTCTACACCAAGACGGGTGTGGGCACGGCCGTAGCCGAGGGCAAGGAGGTCAAGACCTTCGACGGTCAGGATTATGTGCTGGAGCGCGGCATTTTTGCGGATCTTGCCATCATCAAGGGCTGGAAGGCCGACGAGAGCGGCAACCTCATCTTCCGCAAGACCGCGCGCAATTTCAATCAGCCGATGGCCACCGCCGCGAAGATCTGCGTGGCGGAAGTGGAGGAAGTGGTGCCGGTAGGCAGCCTCGACCCCGATGCCATTCATGTCCCCGGCATCTTCATCAAGCGCCTGATTATTGGTTCGCCTTACGAGAAGAAGATCGAGTTCCGCACGACACGGCCGCGCGAGGCCGCCTGATCGTGCGGTCAGCCGCCGTCCTTCTTGCCATGCTGCTGGCAGGCTGTGCCGGTGCGCCCGCGCCGGTCGCTTCGCCGCCACCAGCCAAAGCACCGGGAAGCGACGCAGCGGCTGCATCCGCATTGCCGCCGCAGGTTCAGTATCTCTTCGGATCTGCCGAGGCGGCCGTTGCCATGCGGGTGACCAATGCGCGCATTGCCGGCTATGGCGCGTGGCGGGTGCGGGAGCGACCGCGCGACAGCGTGGTGCTTGCCGCCGACGCGCCGGTCGAGGCGCCGCGCTTCGTGCCCTGCGGGGATAAGCCCTATGCGGCGATCTTCGACGCGGACGAGACGCTGATCTGGAACAAGGGGCCGATGGTCTATTTCGCCGAGCGCGGCATTCCCTTCGATCCCGCTGTCTGGGACAAGTGGGAGAAGAGCGGCGCCGGAAAGGCCGTGGCCATGCCCGGCGCCGTGGAGATGCTGGCGGCACTGCGCGCGGCGGGCATCACGATCATCGTCAATTCCAATCGTGCGGCCGCCAATGCAAAGGGCAGCGAGGAGACGCTGCGCGCGGCGGGGCTGGGCGATTTCCGCCATGGCGAAACGCTGTTCCTGATGGGCGATGATGCCGACGGCTCCGGCAAGGACGGACGCCGGGCGACCATCGCGGGGCGCTATTGCGTCATCATCATGGCCGGCGACCAGCTTGGCGACTTCAGCCAGCAGTTCAATGGAAAGACCCTGCCGCCCGCCGAACGCATGCGGCTGGCCACGAGTGCCGGCGCCAGCGCGCTGTGGGACATGGGCTGGTTCCTCTTTCCCAACCCGACCTATGGCCCGTGGACAGGCCTTGGGCGGGCGGACATTATTTCAACCGACAATGAATGGGAGCCGCGATAATGGCGTGGACACGAGACGAGATGGCCGCCCGCGCGGCGCGCGAACTGCAGGATGGCTTTTACGTCAATCTGGGCATTGGCATTCCGACACTGGTGGCGAACCATATTCCCGATGGCATGGACGTGACGCTGCAGAGCGAAAACGGAATGCTCGGCATCGGCCCCTTCCCTTATGAGGGCGAGGAAGACCCGGACCTTATCAACGCGGGCAAGCAGACCATCAGCGAACTGCCGCAGAGCGCCTATTTTTCGAGCGCGGACAGCTTTGCGATGATCCGTGGCGGCCATATCGATCTCACCGTGCTTGGTGCGATGGAGGTCGCGGAGAATGGCGACATTGCCAACTGGATGATCCCGGGCAAGATGATCAAGGGCATGGGCGGCGCGATGGACCTTGTCGCGGGCGTCAAGAAGATCATCGTGGTGATGGAGCATAATGCCAAGGACGGCAGCCCCAAGTTCATCCCGGCCTGCACGCTGCCGCTCACCGGGCGCAACGTGGTGGACATGATCGTCACGGATATCGCGGTGTTCCAGCGGCCCGACCATGCCAGCCCGTTCCGCCTCATCGAGCTGGCGCCGGGCATCACCGCCGAGGATGTCGCCGCGAAGACGACCGCGCATTATGAGGTCGCCGTCACGGCCTGACGGTTTCACAATGGCCGGGGCGGCATGACAATAGCAGCCCCGGCCGGTGTGAGAGAGGCCTAGCGTGCGCGGATGAAGGCGCGGATATCGGCCGAAAGCCGGCGCAAATCCTCGTCACGCACATACATCATGTGGCCGGCATGATAATAATGCCACTGGATGCGCCCATCATTGGGAATGCCCGTTCGGTTGAGCGAATATTCCGCGCCAAAAAAGGGCGTGGCGAAATCATAATAGCCCTGACCCACGAATACGCGCAGGCCGCTATTCTCCCGCAGCGCCTTGCCGATATAGGGCGCGACGTTGAGATAGCCTGAGCCGCCGCGCGGGCCGCCGCCGATGGTCCAGTCCCAGTCCCGCACGCCGCCAATCGCCGAATAGGTGATATCCGGCGAGTATTTCAGCCCCTCGCGCGCCCACTGGTTCATCGCGGCGGTATAGGCGCCGTCTATGCCATAGAAGCTGGGATCATTATCCGGCTCCTCGCCGGCATTGTCATAATCCTTGCCGGTATAGCGCGTGTCCAGCCGGCCGATGGTGAGCCCACGGTCACGCAGCAGTTCCTTGTAGAAGCGGCCGGGCGACAGGCGCAGGTCGGCATTTTGCAGAAAGGCCGGCGAGACGCCGGTGAAGCGCGAAAGCTGCGGCAGGATCTGCGCGCGTTCCTCGGCGGAGAGGGCATTGCCCTTGAGCAGCGCGGCGGCATACGGCCCGATGGCAAAGGCGCGGGCTTCCGCCACGAAGGTCTCCACGCTCGCCGGCTTGTCCGCAACCTTGCCATGATACCAGGCGGTTGCCGCCATGGATGGCAGATTGGTCACATAGCCAAGCTCGTTGCCCGGCACATCCGCAGCCTGGCTGAAATCAAGAATGGAGGAAATGAGCAGAATGCCGTTCACCGCGACATCCGTGTAGCTCCCTTCCAGCTCGTTGATGACAGCGGCCGAGCGGGTGGTGCCGTAGCTCTCACCACCGATGAACTTGGGTGCGTTCCACCGGCCATTGACATTGAGCCAGAGCCGGATGAAGGCGGCCATCGACTTCGCATCCTTGGTGATGCCCCAGTAATCCTTGGGGTCCGTCTTGCCGAGCGCGCGCGAGAAGCCGGTGCCGACGGGGTCGATAAAGACGAGATCCGTCACGTCCAGCAGCGAGTCAGGATTATCGATGAGCGGGTAGGGCGGCGCGCCGTCATCCCGCGCGTCGGACGGGACGACCACGCGCTTGGGGCCGAACGCCCCCATCTGAAGCCACAGCGACCCCGAGCCCGGGCCGCCGTTCCACAGGAACGTCACGGGCCGGCGCGGATCGACCGGGCCGTCCTTGATGTAGCTGTAGGACGTGATGGCGGCGAGTGGCTTGCCGTCCTTGTCCTTGAGATAGGTCTCGCCGGCAATGGCGCGGTAGCTGATCTTCTGCCCGCCAAAGGTGCCGCTGTGCCGCGTGACCGAGACAACCGGCGGCGGGATCGCCCCGGTTTCCGCCTTTGCATTGGCGGCGCTCTCCTTGCCGGCGGCCTCTTCCTGCGCGAGGGCGGGCGTGCCGGCCGCGATGGCGAGCGCGGAGAGGCAGGCGAGCAGCGGGCTATGGCGTTTCATGACGGTCCCCTTGATGTATCGCATATCCGTCTATCGCGCTCCCCGTGGCGGGGGACAAGCCCCGCCGGTTATGGAAGGATCATGTGCCCGACGCTCAAAAACCTTACCGGATGGTGCGTGTTTTCCTTGAATCGACGTACAAAAAGGCGTTAACGCACATGCGAAATGACGCAAAAACCGCGCACGCTCTATGAAAAGATCTGGGACGCCCATGTCGTCGAGACACGCGACGATGGCACGTGCCTCATCTATATCGACCGCCATCTCGTCCATGAAGTGACGAGTCCGCAGGCTTTCGAGGGGCTCAGGCTCGCCGGTCGCAAGGTCCGGCGGCCGGACCTGACCCTGGCCGTGCCGGACCATAATCTGCCGACCACGGCGCGGGTCGATGCGGACGGGCATCGCCTCCCCATCGCCGACCCGGAAAGCGCCGCGCAGCTTGCCGCGCTGGAGCATAATGCGCCGGCATTCGGCATTCGCTATTTTGATGCGACGGCGCCCGAGCAGGGCATTGTCCATGTGATCGGGCCGGAGCAGGGCTTTACCCTGCCGGGCACCACGCTCGTCTGCGGGGACAGCCACACGGCGGCGCATGGCGCGCTGGGGGCGCTCGCCTTCGGCATCGGCACGAGCGAGGTGGAGCATGTGCTCGCCACGCAGACGCTGCTGCTCAAGCCCTCGCGCACCATGGCGGTGGAAATAGACGGCACGCTGGGCTTCGGCGTCTCGCCCAAGGATGTGGCGCTGGCCATCATCGGGCTGACGGGGACGGCGGGCGGCACCGGCCATGTCATCGAATATCGCGGCTCGGTCTTCCGTGACATGAGCATCGAGGGACGACTGACCGTCGCCAACATGGCGATCGAGGGCGGCGCCCGCTCCGGCCTTTTCGCGCCGGACGAAAAGACGTTCGCCTATCTCAAGGGCAGGCCAATGGCGCCCACGGGCGACGCCTGGGAGCAGGCCGTGGCCTGGTGGAAAACGCTCGTGACGGACGAAGGCGCGCGCTTCGACAAGACGGTGCGGCTGGATGCGAGCGAAATCGCGCCCAATGTCACATGGGGCACGAGCCCCGAGGATGTGGTGCCGATCACCGGCGCGGTGCCGGACCCGGAGAGCTTCGCGGACGCCTCCAAGCGGGAAGCGGCGCGCAAGTCGCTCGCCTATATGGGCCTTACGCCGGGGCAGGCGATGCGCGACGTGACGGTGGAGCATATCTTCATCGGCAGCTGCACCAACAGCCGCATCGAGGATCTGCGCGCGGCCGCCGCGATCCTGCGCGGCAAGCATATCGCGGGCGGCATCCGGCAGGCGCTGGTCGTGCCGGGCTCCGGCCTCGTCAAGCGGCAGGCGGAAGCCGAGGGGCTGGACCGCATCTTCCGCGAGGCGGGCTTCGAATGGCGCGAGCCGGGCTGCTCGGCCTGTCTGGGCATGAACCCGGACAAGGTGCCGGCGGGAGAGCGCTGCGCCTCGACCAGCAATCGCAATTTCATGGGCCGGCAGGGGCCGGGCTCGCGCACGCATCTCGTCTCGCCGGCCATGGCGGCCAGCGCCGCCATTACGGGCCGGCTGACCGATGTGCGGGAAATGATGCGCGAGGGAATAGCCTGACCACCGGTCGCATCAGGTGGAGCAGGCAGTAAGGGGGTCGCAATGAAGAAGGTATTCTGGCTGCTTGTCATGGGCGCGGTCGCAAGCGCCGCCATGGCGGTGGGGCTGGGCCGGGCCGCCGAGGCGGAGCGGGTGACGCTGACCCGGCTCGACTGTGGCGCGGTGCAGGTGAACAGGCTCAACGCCTTTTCCGACACGGATGCCTATCCCGGCCAGAAGAAGCGCCTCACGGCAAGCTGCTATCTGATCCGCAAGGGTGAGCGCTATATGCTGTGGGACACTGGCCTTCCCGCCGCGCTCAAGGGCGCCGTGCCAAGCACGACGGACGACATGGGTGGAACGCTCTCCCAGACGATCCCGGAACAGCTCGCCAAAATCGGCGTGCGGCCCGAGCAGATTTCCGCAATTGGCATCAGCCATTATCATTTCGACCATATCGGGCAGGCAGCCGCGTTCCCCAATGCCCGGCTCTACATTGGCAAGGGTGACTGGGACGCGCTGACCGCCAATCCGCCCGCGCCCGGTGTCGACCCGGCGCCGCTGGCCCGCTGGGTGACGGGTGGTGGCGCCGTGGAGGTGGTCTCGGGCGACAAGGATATTTTCGGCGACGGCAGCGTCACCATGGTCGATCTGCCGGGCCATACGCCGGGCCACCATGCGCTGCTGGTGCGCCTTGCCCGCACTGGTCCGGTGCTGCTCTCGGGCGATACCACGCACTTCACCGAGAATTACGCGACGGATGGCATCCCGCCGTTCAACACCGACCGCGCCGCGTCCCTTGCCAGCCTCGACCGCTTCAAGAAGCTGGCCGGCAATCTGCGCGCGAAGATCATCATCCAGCACGAGCCGGCGGATATCGCCAAGCTGCCGGCCTTTCCCGAGGCGGCCGACTGACATGGATGCGATCTCCACCGTAGAAGGCAAGGCCTATCCGCTGGGCCTCAAAAATGTCGATACCGACATCATCATTCCTGCCGCGTGGCTCAAGACGATCAGCCGCAGCGGCCTGGGGAAGGGTGCGTTCGAGGTACTCCGCAAGGAGCCGGGCAATGTCTTTGACGATGCGGCCTATGCCGGCGCGCCGATCATCATCGCGGGTGATAATTTCGGCTGCGGGTCCAGCCGGGAGCACGCCGCCTGGGCGTTGCTCGACATGGGCGTGACAGCGGTGATCGCGCCCAGTTTCTCGGATATTTTTTCCGGCAATGCATTCAAGAACGGGATTTTGACTGTGGCGCTGCCGCAGGAGGCGATCGACCGGCTGCTTGAGGTGGCGAAGACCGACCCTATTCATATCGATCTTGAGAACCAGACGGTGACCACGCCGTTTCAGGACCGCTTCACCTTCGAGATCGACCCGTTCCGCAAGCACTGCCTGCTGGAAGGGCTCGATGAGATCGGCATGACGGCCGGTCGTGAAACCGCGATCGATGCATTCGAGGCGAAGGATGCGGGTTTGCGGCCCTGGCTTGTCCCCAACGCCGCCTGAACCGGCGGCACCGGCACGGCCGAGGTTGCCAAGGGGGGCAGGGCTGCGTAATGACGGCCGTCCGTTAACAGCAGCGCATCGAGGCTACAGGCATGAGCACATTCGACGACCGTGAGAAGGCTTTCGAGGCGAAATTCGCCCATGATCAGGATCTTGCCTTCCGCATCACGGCGCGCCGCAACCGCCTGCTCGGCGAGTGGGCCGCGCAGCTTATGGGCCTGACGCCGGAAGAGACCGATGCCTATGCCAAGGCTGTGGTGCAGGCCGATTTCGAGGAAGCGGGCGATGAGGACGTGGTCCGCAAGGTGCTTGGCGATCTGGTAAGCGCCGGTGTCGACACCGATGAGGGCAAGGTTCGCGCCGCGCTCTCCGAAAAGGCGGCGGAAGCGCGCCGTCAGTTCATCCAGCAGCAGAACTAGAGAGCGCACGCTCATGGCGATGGCCGCCGACGAGATCGAGCGACTGATCAAGGCAGGCATTCCCGACGCGCTGGTGGAGATTACCGATCTTGCCGGCGATGGCGACCATTATGCTGCCCGCGTGACTGCCGAGAGCTTTCGCGGGATGAGCCGCGTCGCGCAGCAGCGCGCCGTCTATGCCGCGCTTGGCGGGCGCATGGGTGGCGTGCTTCATGCCTTGCAACTGACCACCGCCGTCCCCAACTGAGCGGGATCAAACAGACCACCGGCGCCGCGCCGGCCCGGAAGGAGCAGCGTTTCGATGAGTCAGTCCGCCCATGACCGCATTGCCGACGTCGTCGGCGCCAATGATGTCGTGCTTTTCATGAAAGGCACGCCGCTGTTCCCGCAATGCGGCTTCTCCAGCCGCGCGGTGGCGATTCTCGAGCATCTTGGCGTCGGCTATGAGAGCGTGGACGTCTTGCAGGATCAGGAAATCCGGCAGGGGATCAAGAGCTTCTCCGACTGGCCGACCATCCCGCAGCTCTACGTCAAGGGTGAGTTCGTCGGCGGCAGCGACATCATGATGGAAATGTACGAAACCGGTGAGCTGCAACAGCTCATGACGGAACAAGGGGTCGCCAGCGCGAGCTGAGCGGGTTCCGGGGTATCCGGCGCGCTGCCGGATGCTGCCTTCGAACGATGTATTGACTACACATGTAGTTGTGACTACGAATGTAGTCGAAGCAATCGTTCAGAGGAGTCGGGCATATGGCCGAACGCATCAGTGATGCCGAACATGCGGTGATGGAGGTGCTCTGGCAACGCGCGCCGGCGACCGCCGCCGATGTGGCGGATGCCATTGGCGACGAACGCGGCTGGAGCCAGCAGACAATCAAGACGCTGCTCGCGCGGCTGCTTGCCAAGAATGTCGTGGCGCATGAGGCGGAAGGGCGGCGCTATCTCTACCGCCCGCTCGTTCCGCGCGAGGACTATCTGGAGCGAGAATCGAACCGGCTGGTCGATCGCCTTTTCGGCGGCCGGGTCTCTCCGCTGGTCGCGCATCTCGCGCGTTCCCGCCAGCTTTCCGATGAGGATATCGCCGACCTTGAAGCGCTGCTCAAGGAGATCCGGCCATGATCGCCTGGGTCGTCGAAGCGGTCATCGCAAGCACGATGCTGATGTTGGCGGTGATGGCGCTGCGCGGTCCGGTCGCGCGGCATTTCGGCGCGCAGGCCGCATATGCGCTCTGGGCGCTGCCCGCGCTGCGGATGGTGCTGCCGCCCCTGGGCGCGCTCTTTGGCGGCGCCGCGCCGATGGCGTCGGTACGGCCGGTTTCCGGCACGATCAGCGACATCGTCTATGATTCCGTGCTGACCGGCGGGGCTGCCGGAATGGACAGCGCACCCCAGATGGCGTCAGCCATGAGCGGTGGCGGGCAGGGCTGGATCGCGCTGGCGGTGCTGCTCTGGCTGGGCGGCGCCGGGCTGTTTCTGGCAGGGCATGTCTGGGGCTATCGGCAGTTTCGCCGCCATATGCTCACCGACGCGCAGGCGCTGGGCGATGCGGCGCCGGGCATCGGCCTTATCGCGAGCCCGCGCGCCAACGGCCCCATGGCTTTTGGCCTGCTCCGCAAGATCATCGTTTTCCCTGTCGATGCGACGGACCGGTTCGACCATGACGAACATGCGCTGGCGCTGGCCCACGAGCTGGCGCATCACCGGCGCGGCGATCTCATCGCCAATGCCTTCGCGCTCGCCGTGGCTGCGCTGCACTGGTGGAATCCGGTCGCATGGATCGCCTACCGCATGTTCCGCGCGGATCAGGAAGTTGCCTGCGACGCGCAGGTCGTCACCGAAGCGCGGCGGCGCGGGCTGGGACAGGTCTATGGCCGTGCGCTCATCAAGGCCGCGACCAGCCGTGAATATGCGATCGCCTGCCATCTGACATCCGTGGAGACGCTCAAGCGCCGCCTGACGATGCTCGCGCAGGCCGCGCCGAGCCGACGGCGCCGGGCCTTCGGGCTGATGCTGATCGGCGGGACGACGCTGGGCGGCCTCGCGCTTACGGCCTCCGGGGAGGGCGTGGCGGCGGACATGGGCAGCCGGGTCGCGGCGGCGCTCCCGGTTGCCGGGTCGGTCGTAGGGCTTGCTGCGCCGGCGGCGGTGTCCTCCCCGGCGCCTGTCGTGCCGGCTGTGCCGGGCGCGCTGGTGGCGGCCGATGCACCGTCCGCGCCCAATGCTCCGGATGTGCCGCCTGTGACCGATGCGCCGCGGCATTTGGCGGCGCCCGCATGGCCTGAACCACCCGTGCCGCCCACACCGCCGGTTCCGCCGGTGCGCGCGGCAGGCACCAGCATGGAGACGGTCGAGATGCGGCGCGCGATGCGCGAGGCCGATCAGGCGGCACGGGAGGCTGATCAGGCGCGGGCGGAAGCCATGCGTGAGGCTGAGCAAGCCCGTCGCGAGGCGTTGCGGGATGCGGAGCAGACACGCCGCGAGGCTCTGCTTGACGGCGCACAGGCACGGCGCGAGGCGATGCGCGCCGCCGCCGCAGACCGGGCGGCGGCCTTGCGTGATGCGGAAGCCGCCCGGGCCGAAGCCATCCGCGCCAAAACCATGGCCAGCGTGCCGCAGGTGAGCGTGACACGATCCTGCCCGGCGGGCCAGAATGAGCCAACGCGTCAGATAAGCCGCGTGGATGAGAATGGCCGCACCCGGATCAGCATCTCCGTCTGCGGAGAGGCGATCGCGCGGCAGGCGCGCCAGCAGGCGATCAACGGGCTTACCGAGGCGCGGCTCTCCCTCGCGAACAACGCCGCATTGTCCAATGACGTGCGCGCGCGGGTCAGCCGCGATCTCGACCGGGAAATCGCCCGGCTCAGATCAGAACGGGACTGACGAACGGTTCCATGCCCCAACCGCCTTGATTTCTCGCGCGGAAGGGGCACATGGGGAGCATGGCGACGCCTGCTCCCCAGCTATCCGCAGAGACGGGCGCTTGCGTCCGTCTCTCGCCGCTTGTCGGGCGCGTGCTCGCACCCAATCCCTCACCCTACACCTATACCGGCACTGAAACCTATGTGGTGGGCACGGACGATCTTGCCGTCATCGATCCCGGCCCGGACGAGGCGGCGCATCTCGATGCGCTGGTCGCCGCGATTGCCGGCCGGCCGGTACGCGCGATCCTCTGCACCCACACGCACCGGGACCACAGCCCGGCGGCACGCCCGCTGGCGACGCGCATCGGCGCGCCGATCGTGGGCTGCGCGCCACTCGCGCTCGATGACGACGGACCCCGTGCCGATGCCGCGTTCGATCGCCACTACGCGCCTGACCGGGTGCTGATGGACGGCGAACAGCTGACTGGCGCGGGCTGGGCGCTGGAGGCGCTGGCGACGCCGGGGCACACCTCCAACCATCTGTGCTATGCGCTGATCGAGGAGCGGGCGCTCTTCACCGGCGATCATGTGATGGGCTGGTCGACCAGCGTGGTCTCGCCACCCGATGGCGACATGAGCGATTATATGGCCTCGCTGGAGCGGCTCATGGCCCGCGACGATGCGATTTATTATCCCGCTCATGGCGACCCTATCAGCGAACCGCGCCGGTTCGTGCGCGGGATGCTCGGCCACCGCCGGATGCGCGAGGGGCAGATATTGCGCCTGCTGGGCGAGGCAGGTGGGCTGGCGGTGCCCGAGATGGTTCAGCAGATGTACAAGGGACTTGATGCAAGGCTGGTGGGAGCGGCCAGCCGATCGGTGCTGGCCCATCTTATCGATCTGGAGCGGCGCGGTCTCGTCGCTTCGGCTGGAGGCGAGGCATGGCAAGCAACGTGATGGTGACGGACAAGGCACAGCGACCGGCCGGCATGGCGCGGCGCACCGCGCGTGTGCTGCTGCCCGTGCTGCTCGGCACGGCGCTGATCGCCGGTCTGGTGTGGGGCGCTGTCTGGTGGACAGGGCGGTCAATAGAGGCGCGGTTTGAAGGCACGGTCGAAACAGTGGCGACGGCGAGCCTGCAGAGCCTGCATGAGCAGGCGCGGCTTGTGCCGTTCGTCGCGCGTTTCGTGGCGGTGACGACGAGCGAGCAGGCGCGCTTTGGCCTGTCCGCCCGGCAGACGATGATCCTGCCTGGCACCGTGCGCTACGAAGTGGACCTTGCCGCCATTCGCCAGCAGGATGTGCGCTGGGACGAGGCGAGCAAGACGCTGACCGTCACGCTGCCGCCGCTTGAGGTAACTGGCCCTGAAATCGATCTGACGCAGATGCAGGTCTATGACGGTGGCGGCATATTAATGGCGCTGACGGATGCCGAAAAGACGCTGGACACCGCGAACCGCGCGCGCGGGCAGGCCGAACTCATCGCGCAGGCGAAGGGGCTGGCGCCCATGCGCCTTGCGCGCAACGCCGCGCGCTCGGCCATTGAGCGCAGTTTCGCTATGCCGCTCCGGGCCGCCGGGCTAGAGGCGACCGTGGTGGCGCGGTTCGCCAGTGATGATCGCGGCGAATAAGAGCGCTCAGGCGCGGCATTGAAGGCATATCGCGCGGGCACGGGGCAATCCCCGGCCGGCGAGGGACAAGCAAGGGAGCAACGGACAATGGATGCACGGGGTGGCATGGGCGGATCGCTGGCTGGCGTGGATGTGCTGGCGGAGATCAATCGCCTGCGCAAGGAACGCAACGCGGTCATCCTCGCCCATTATTATCAGAAGCCGCAGATTCAGGATCTCGCGGACTTCGTCGGCGATTCGCTTGAGCTTTCCCGCAAGGCGGCGGAGACGGACGCGGACGTGATCGCGTTCTGCGGCGTGCGCTTCATGGCGGAGACGGCCAAGATCCTCTCGCCGCAGAAGATCGTGGTGCTGCCGGACATGGACGCGGGCTGCTCGCTTGAGGACAGTTGCCCGCCAAGCCAGTTCAAGGCCTTCCGTGAAGCCCACCCGGATCATATCGCGCTGAGCTACATCAACTGCTCGGCCGAGGTGAAGGCGCTGAGCGACATCATCGTCACCTCGTCGTCGGCGGAGACGATCCTCGCGCAGATTCCCCCCGAGCAGAAGATCATCTTCGGGCCGGACAAGCATCTGGGCGGTTATCTCAAGCGCAAGCTCGGGCGGGACATGCTGCTCTGGCCGGGCGTGTGCATCGTGCATGAGAGCTTCAGCGAGACAGAGCTTATCAAGCTCAAGGCCGAATATCCCGGCGCGCCGGTCGCCGCCCACCCCGAGTGCCCGCCGCATATCGTGGACCATGCCGACTATGTCGGGTCGACCAGCGGCATCCTCACTTATGCCAAGACCATGCCGGGTGACACGCTGATCGTGGCGACAGAGCCGCATATTATCCACCAGATGCAGCTTGCGGTGCCGGAGAAGACCTTCATCGGCGCGCCCGGCGCGGACGGCAACTGCGCGTGCAACATCTGCCCCTATATGGCGATGAACACGCTGGAGAAGCTCTATGTCGCCCTGCGCGATCTCCAGCCGCGCATCGAGATGGAGGAGACGCTGCGCCTCGCCGCCAGAAGGAGCCTCGACCGCATGCTGGAGATGGCGAGCGGAACCGTGGGCAAAGGCGATCTGGGCGCACGGAGCTGAGGACGTGGCGGTATTTGCGCTGCCCGGCTTCGATCTCGCCGCCTTCGTCACCGCGACGCTGGCAGAGGATCTGGGCGATCCGCCCCGCGACGTGACGAGCGAGAGCGTGATCCCGGCGGACGCCTTGTTCGCCGGGGTGATGGACAGTCGCGACGCGGTGACTGTCGCGGGCTTGCCGGTCGCGCAGGCCTTTTTCCGCGCGCTCGACCCGGACGTCGTGATCGACCTGCTCGTGGAGGAAGGCGCGCAGGTGCCGGCCGGCACGGACATCATGCGTCTGCGCGGCCGGGCGCGGGCGCTGCTGACCGCCGAGCGATCCGCGCTCAACACCGTGCAGCATCTCACCGGTATCGCCACCATGACCCGCGCTTATGTGGACCGCATCGCCGGCACGGGCGCGACCCTGCTCGACACGCGCAAGACGATCCCCGGTCTGCGCGTACTGGAAAAATATGCGACCCGCATGGGCGGCGCGCGCAACCACCGCATGGGCCTTTGGGATGCCGCGATGATCAAGGATAATCATGTCGCGGTGGCCGGCTCCGTGGAGGAGGCGGTGCGCCGCGCGGTGTCCGCCGGGGTGGAGCGGATCATCGTCGAGGTGGACCGGATCGACCAGATCGCGCCCGCTCTGGCCGCTGGTGGCACGCATTTGCTGCTCGACAATATGCCGCCCGCGATGCTGCGCGAGGCGGTGGCGCTGGTCGGTGGACGGGTGCCGACGGAAGCCTCGGGCGGGGTGACGCTGGAGACGATCCGCGCCATTGCGGAGACGAGGGTGGATTTCATCAGCGTCGGCCGTCTCACCCAGTCGGCGCCGGCCGCCGATATCGGCCTCGATTTCGCCAATGCATAAGGGCGCTGTCGCGCTGCTGGCGGCGGCGCTGGGCGCCATGCCATTGCCCGCGCTCGCGCAGGCGGCGCAATGTAGCGCGCCTAACGTGCTGCCTCGCCCGAAGCTGGACGGGCCGGACAAGGCGCAGCCCGTGCGGCGCATCCCCACCGCAAGCTACACGCTGGCGCTCAGCTGGTCTCCCCAATGGTGCCGGGGCACGACAGGCAAGGGGGAGGCGCTGCGTTGCGCGGGCCGGATGGGGTCATTCGGCTTTACCCTGCATGGGCTCTGGCCCGATGGCGCGGGCAAGACATGGCCGCAATATTGCCGCGCGGCGCCGCTGCTCCCGGCGGCGATCATCCGGCAGAATATCTGCGCGACGCCGTCGGTCGATCTCATCCAGCATGAATGGGCCAAGCACGGCACCTGCATGACACGCGATCCCAAGGCCTATTTTTCGCGTGCACGGGGGCTGTATCACGCGGTACGCTACCCGGATATGGACGCGCTCTCGCGCCGGCGGGGGCTCACCATCGGGATATTCGTGGACGCGTTTGTCGCGGTCAATCCGGCGATCCCGGCGCGGGCCGTGCGCGTGACGACGACCCGGGACGGGTGGCTGGACGAGCTGTGGCTCTGCCTCGACACAGGCTTTGCCTATCAGGCCTGCCGAACGAGCCAGGATGGCGGCAAGGCGCTGGCCCGGCCGCTCAAAATCTGGCGGGAGACCCGCTAAAGGCCTCCCTCAGCCCTCAATGGTAACGCTGGCGGGGTGATGCCGATCCAGATGGCGGCGGATGATCCGCAGGTTTCGCGAGTTGGAGCGGAAGGCGAAATCGAACATGTCGCCCACCAGCGGCACGGCCCCCAGCGCGGTATCGACCCCGACATTGGCGGCCATGCGGGTAAGCTGCCATTTCGACATGCCGAGATTGCGCGCCTCCCAGACGACCCAGGCGCCCATCGCCGCCGTCACCAGATCGCCGACGACCGGGACAAGGCCGACAATGGCATCCAGCCCGACCCGGACATTTGTGCCCGGCACCGTAACCGCGCGCTCCAGAATCTGCTCCATCATCTCGATGCGCTGGCGTACCGAGCGCGGATCGCGCCCAAGGCCCGGCATCGCATCAAGCGTGCGGTTGAACGCCTTTGCCGCCTCTGCGGAACTGCGTGGATCACGCATCGTGCTGGACCCTCTTCCTGATCGGGGCACTACCGCCCATATCCTCAATTGGGGGCGGGGAGGAGTTGATTCAATGGATGAACGCCACGCGGCGACGCCTGAAAACCCGTGAGGCGCCGCGCGACCAATGACCAGCGGATCGGCATGCCGAGCGGCACGAAATTGCCCTGCCGCGCGATCAGTACCTCCGCCTCGCCTAGTAGCCGGGCGCGCTCACCGGCGTCACTGGCGCCGCGCGCAGCGGCGAGCCGCTCGAGCGCCTGCGGGTCGCAGCCGGGGCCGCTGGCGCAGGCCAGACGCGCGAGATACCAATGGGCGCTGTCAAACGGCGCGACCTCGTCGATGAGTATGAGGTCGGCCGCCCGCCTGTCCGTCGCCATGGCGATGGACAGGCCGATCTGCCTGAGATCTGCGGCAAGGCGGAAATAGAGCAACCGGGCGCCCGAACCCTGCGGCAGCGCCACGCGCAGCACGGGCGGAACGCCATGTCGCGCTACCCAGGCGGCAACGGCAGTGCGCGCGGCGGCGCGGCGCGCTTCCAGATCATTGCCGGCCCAGAGCGGTGCCGTGGGCGCCGCCGCCAGATCGAGCTGGCCGGGCAGAATCTGGCCACTGACGGTCCAGCCGGACAGGTTGAACGCGCTCGCCATCCCTTCCCGATCGATCGCGGCGCTGATCGCGTCCCGGACGGACGCATCGGCGAGCAGGGGAGAATTGCCTGCCATCAGCAGGCCGAACAGCCCGGCCAGGGGATCGGCGCGGACACTCGCCTCGCGCAGATCGGCAACGCCGATGAGCGGCAGATCCTGAAACCGTCCGCCCAGCACCAGATCAGTAAGGCCACGCTGGAAGCGCATCACCGCGAGCGCGGGGCGCGCGGCTTCCAGCACCCGCAGATCCCGGTTCCGCTCGGGCTCGGCCCGTTCCTCCGGCGTAGCGAGTGGATCGGGCAGCGGCTTCAGCCATGCCCGGTCAAGCCGGATGGTCGCGCCATAGGGGCCGGTGCCGACGAACGGAGTGGCCTTCAATATCGGGATGCGCTGGCTGGCGAGCAGCTGGATGAACGCGGGGACGGGCGTATCGATCCTGATTTCGATCACCCGGTCGGTCATCGCGCGGACCTGCGGGGTCAGGCCGCCCAGCATGTCCGGCACGGCGCGGAAGCGCGCTTCGAGAATGGTTGCGACCTCGTCGGCGCGGACGGGCTTGCCATCCGACCAGTCGAGGCGCTTCAGGCGGAACATATAGCTCTGGCCGTTATCCGCCACGATCCAGCTTTCGGCGATGCCGCCGACGATCTCGCCCTGTGCGTCGAACGTCAAAAGCCCCTGCGCCGTCGCGCCGAGCAAGGTGCGCGCGGCGATCGAGACATTGCCGGGCTGCGGGCGCGCCAGCTCCTGCTCGGAGCCGATCAGATCCACGACCACGGGCTTGTCGACATGGCGCTGGCACCCCGCCAGCGCGACGGCAAGCACGCCAAGAGACATGAGCGCGACGCGGGCGCGCCGGTGGTGCGGCTGTGCGGGCGAAGGGGCAGGCATGGCGGCTCGCAATGGCTCCGATCAAGCAGGACTGGTGCGCGATAACGCCGCCAAAATCAACGCCGCGAGACGCCGATACCGACCGCGAGAAACGGCCAAAATGGTGCGGGCGGGGGGACTTGAACCCCCACGGGCAGTGCCCGACGGATTTTAAGTCCGTTGCGTCTACCGATTTCGCCACGCCCGCACGATCCGCGCCGCTATAAGGCGCGAGCGATTCTTCTCCAAGAGAGATATGAGCCAAGCGAGATTTTGGCCGGGCAGGATAAAACAAGTGGTTCGCAGGATGGTCCGATGAGCGTTGCGCTCGATATCGAAAGCTCGATCACAGGGCAGATATGGCGCTGGCGCGGCGGTGTGCCGGCCGGCACGCGGGGGTCGCTGCTGCATGATCTGCTGCGCGCGCGCGGCGTGGCGGATGACGCGCTGCAACGCGAGGAAGCGCCGACCATCCGTGCCTTCATGCCGGACCCGGGCCACTTTCGCGATATGGAGCGCGCGGCGGAACGGATCGCCGCGGCGGTGATGGCGCGTGAGACGGTCACCATTTTCGGCGATTATGACGTGGACGGGGCGACCAGCGCGGCGCTGCTCATCCTGCTGCTCCGCGATCTCGGGCTGGAGGCGGGCGCTTATATTCCGGATCGGCTGATGGAGGGTTATGGCCCTTCGGGCGAGGCGCTCTCCGGCCTTGCCGCGCGTGGCGCCACGCTCGTCGTGACAGTCGACTGCGGGGCGCAGGCCTTCGCCGCGCTGGAGACGGCGCAGGCGGCGGGGCTGGACGTGATCGTGGTAGACCACCACCAGTGCGCGACCGCGCTGCCGCCCGCTTATGCCCTCGTCAATCCCAACCGGCTGGACGAAAGCGGGGAGGGGCGCCTGCATGGCCACATGGCGGCGGTCGGCGTGGCCTTTCTGCTCGGCGTGGCGCTCATCCGGGTGTTGCGCGGCAAGGGATGGTTTGAACAGCGGCGCGAGCCTAATCTTATGGCGCTGCTCGATATCGTGGCGCTCGGCACGGTGGCCGATGTTGCGCCCATTCGCGGGATAAATCGGGCCTTTGTGGCGCAGGGGCTCAAGGCGATGGCGCGGCAGGCGAATATCGGCCTCAGTGCGCTGCTGGCCGCCAGCCGGGTGGAGCGCGCACCGCTTTGCCACGATCTTGGTTTCGCGCTGGGTCCGCGCATCAATGCCGGTGGGCGCGTCGGCAAATCCGATCTTGGTGTGCGCCTGCTCACCACGCGGGATCATGCCGAGGCGACGATGATCGCCCGTGAGCTTGACCAGCTGAACGAGGAGCGCCGCGCCATAGAGGCCGCCGTACAGGAAGAGGCGCTGATCCGGCTGGGAGAAGCCGGAGAGCGCGCCGTTCACATTCTGGCGGGGGAGGGCTGGCACCCCGGCGTGATCGGCATCGTTGCCGGACGCATCAAGGAGCGGGCAGGCGTCCCCACACTTGTCGTCGCGCTGGACGAAAATGGCGTGGGCAAGGGCTCTGGCCGGTCGATCAGCGGGGTGGATCTGGGCGCGGCGGTGCTGGCCGCGAAGGAAAGCGGCTTGCTCATCGCCGGGGGCGGGCACGCCATGGCGGCAGGCCTCACCGTAGCGGCGGACAAGCTCGATGCGCTTGGCGCCTTTCTGGAGGACCGCCTTGCGCGCGACGTGAAGCGTGCGCGGGAGAATCGCGCGCTCCATGTCGATCTGCTGACCGCGCCGGGCGGCCTTACCCCCGCGCTCGTCGCCGAGCTGGAGAAGGCCGGACCCTATGGCAATGGCTGGCCGGCGCCGCGCGTCGTCCTTGGCCCGGCCCGGATCGTGAAAGCGGATGTGGTGGGGGCGGACCATCTGCGGATGATCGTCTCGGGCGATGATGGCCGCTCGATCAAGGTCATGGCGTTTCGGCAGGCTGACGCGCCGCTCGGCCACGCGCTGCTCGCCGCGCAACCCGGCACGCGCTGGTGGTTTGCCGGGCGCGCCAAGCTGGATGACTGGGGAATGCGGCCGGCGGTGGAACTCCATCTGGACGATGCCGCACCGCATCGTTGAGTTACGCCGCGAGGCCAACCGGAATCGGGAGCAGAAACCTGCCCGGAACTGTCCGGGCGCACTTGACCCCCGCCAAGCCACCTCCTAAAGGCGGCTCGCTGCTTCGCGCCGAACATCACGGCGAGCGAACGTCGGCCCCTTCGTCTAGCGGTCAGGACGCGGCCCTCTCACGGCTGAAACACGGGTTCGATTCCCGTAGGGGTCACCAATCATCACAGGATTGAGCGGAATTGGGCCTGGCTTCCATCATGGGGAGCAGGCGGGCGATCTCCGATGATGACCTGTAATCGCATGAAAACATAGCGCGAAAAATGACGGTGCCGCCAATGGAGTCGGCGCCGCTTTGGCTATGCTCCTCATATTGCGGGACGAGTCGGTTCGGCGGAACAGTCTGACAGGGTGAAATACGGTTTTCGGGCATAATCGGCCCGTGCGTGCGTTTCGTCGCATTTCACCCTCAGTCTGGCCCGTGTTACGTATTCATCCAATCCCTAATTTCGGGTCAATGCTAAAGCATCCTTGACGTCACGATCTAGTCGTGCATCCATATGTTTCCCAAAAAGGGTCGCCATATAAAATAATTCTGCCAGCACATGATGTGCGGATGGCAGGCGGATTGAACATATTTCTTTCGGATAGGAAGAAATGTGGTGGCTTACCTGTGTCTTCTTGATGCGATTGCTTGGAGGAGGGTTGGGGGATGTATCTGGATGGCTATCCGGGTGTTTATGTTCAGGAAGTTCCTTCCGGCGTTCGCACCATTATTGCAGCATCGACGTCCACATTTGCCGTTCTTGCTCATTTCCCGCGCGGTCCCGTCGGAACGCCGGTCAAGGTGACCAGCTGGAACGATGTCGTGCGGACATTTGGCGATCTCGATCGTCGGTTCGTGGGGGGCTACACCCTGCAGGACTTCTTCCAGCAGGGCGGCGCCTACGCATGGATCAGCCGGGTCGCGTTCGAGCAGCCGACGGTCACGCTGACCAGCGTCGAGCAGGCCATGATCGTCGAAGCGCGCAGCACCGGCACGGGTGGCAACGGCATCAATGTCGCGGTGGACCTCAATTCCGATGGCAGCTTCAACCTGACAGTAGTGAACGGCGGCAATCCGGCAAGAGTCTATAGCAATCTGAGCGCCGACCCGGGCTCTCCCCGCTTCGTTGAGCGCATCGTCAATGCAACCGAGGCGGCTGGCGGATCTCCGCTTGTTCAGGTTCGCAACACCAGTTTCGCTCCGGCTGCCGCTGCGGCAGTCGCGCTGGCCGGCGGCACCGCCAGCGTGCGGGCATCGCGCGTCATTGCATCCGTGCCGCAGCCAGCGCTTACCCTGCAGGGCATGGCGGGGTGGACGGCGGGAACGCGCGTGACCGCGGCGGCCAATGGCGCGAATTTCGATCTCACCTTCAGCGGATTTCCCGGCGGGCCGGTCAGCGTGACCGGACTGTCCATCCAGCCGGGCGGAAGCTATGTCGTTGATCGGGTAGCGGAAGTCTTGGACAGCGCCGGTCAGAGCATTGCCGCCGTGGTCCTCAGTCGTCACGCACTGCGCCTGCCGACGGACAATAGCGGCGGGGCTCCCGTCACGTTCGACACCAACAATCTTGTCCCGGGATCGACCGCCGGCCTGCCCGGTTCGGCCAGTGTCGCGATCGCCCGCGCGCAGGGCGGAGGGCAATCGCTGACCGTCTCAGCCGCCAATCCGGGGGCATGGGGCAATAATCTGCGGGTCGGCATCGCCGCCGTGCCGGGCGGTTTCGATCTGGTGGTCAATGAATATCGCGGCTCCGAGATCGTGGCGACCGAGACGTATCGCGGGCTGAGCATCATTCCGGGGGACGCGCAGTTCGCGGAGAGCGTGGTCAATCCGGTCTCGCGGCTGATCCGCCTCTCCAATGTCGGCGGGTCGGCGCCGCGTGAGTCCAGTTCGGGCGTTCCCGTGGACCGGCTCACGCTGGCCGATCTCTCGACACTTGGCGGTGGCAGCGACGGAACGCTTCCGGGCGAACCGGCGTGGCGCGGCAATGCGATCACGCCGTTCAACACGGCGCTCAATGTCTATGACCAGATCGTGCCTGAGTTGTTCAACCTCATGGCCATTCCCGAAGCGCCGCTGATGACCGACAGCGGCTTCGCGACATACAGCGCGGCGGGCAATTATTGCCGGTCCGCGCTTGCCTTTCTGCTCGTCGACCACCCGGCAGGCAACGATCAGGTCGATCGCATCGGGAATTGGGACATCGCCGGACGGCTCGGCTCGGATCTCGCGCGGAGCGCCGCCATCTGCTTCCCGCGGCTGGACAAGGCCGATCCGCTGGGCGGTCGGCGCCAGATGCAGTCAAGCGGCGCGATCGCAGGGCTCATGGCCCGCATCGATGCCCAGCGCGGGGTCTGGAAGGCGCCTGCCGGCATAGAAGCATCCATCAGCGGCGCGGTGCCCACCATCGGCATGACCGACCGGCAGCAAGCCGGGCTTAACAAGGCGGGGATCAACTGTCTGCGCGTCAAGCCCGGCGCTGGCACGGTGCAATGGGGCGCGCGAACGCTCGCTGGTGCGGACATTCTCGCTAGCGAGTGGAAATATGTGCCCGTCCGCCGCACTGCCCTCATGATCGAGCAGACCTTGCGTGATGCGCTGTCGTGGGTCGTGTTCGAGCCCAATGATGAAGGCCTGTGGGCGCAGATCCGGCTCAATGTCGGCGCGTTCATGCAGTCGCTGTTTGTGCAGGGCGCTTTTCAGGGCGGCACGCCGCGAGACGCCTATCTCGTCAAATGCGATGGGGAGACGACCTCCCAGCAGGATGTGAACTCCGGGATCGTCAACATTCTTGTCGGCTTCGCACCGCTCAAACCCGCGGAATTTGTCGTCGTTCGGTTGACTCAGCTTGCCGGCCGGCTCGCAAACTAAGAGAGACAGGGGGCTCCTGACATGGCAGGTTTCATCGTCAACGCGCAGCGTTTCGATCCTTACAAGAATTTCCGTTTCCGCCTGAAGTGGGACGGGAAATATGTCGCCGGCATTTCCAAGGTCAGCGCGCTCAAGCGTACGACGGAGATCGTCGAGCATCGCGATGGCGGCGATCCGACAGCGATGCGCAAGTCGCCCGGAAACACCAAGTTCGAGCCACTGACGCTCGAACGGGGCGTGACCCACGACACGGAGTTCGAGGCATGGGCGTCGCTCGTCTGGCGCATCAACAATCCGGCCGGGGCGCAAATCGCCCTCAAGGGTTTCCGCAAGGATCTCTTGCTGGAGCTGCACAATGAGGCCGGTCAGGTCGCCCTGGTCTACAAGATTTACCGGGCCTGGGTTTCAGAGTTCAGCGCGTTGCCAGAGCTGGATGCCAACGCAAACGCCGTGGCGATCCAGTCCATTGTGCTGCAGCATGAAGGCTTTGAGCGCGACGTCGACGTGGCGGAACCGTCCGAACCGGCGATCATCTAGGCCCCGGCGGTGCTTGCCCTTGATGACCATGTCGCGCTCGAACTGGTGGAGCGGGGGGAACGGCTGACCCCGCTGGACCGGGCGGTGTTGCTGGCGGCGACGCTCGATAATGTCTCGCCGAAGCTCGCCGCCGATCTGCCCGTGGACATCCGGGACCGTCTGTTCATCGATGCGCGCATCGCGAACTTCGGTGCCGATATCAGCTTCTTCGCTCGGTGTCCGAATTGCGGGGAAGGCAATGAGGCCGATTTCGACCTGAAGGCGCTGCCCGGTGCGGTCGAGGCAGGGATGGCGGCGGCCTGTGTGGCGGGCAACGAGATCATGCTGCGCGCGCCGACCAGCGCCGAAATCGCGGCCGCCCTGCTGCGCGGCGATCAGGCGGGCCTGACAGTGGCCATTGCCGGCACAGCCGCGCGACCTGAGGACTCGCACTGGGTATCGGAACTGGAGGATGCGCTCGCCGAGACATTCCCGCTGCTCGACATCCGCTTTGATCTGGCCTGTGGCGCGTGCGGGGACGTTGTTTCCACCCGGTTCGACATCGCCTCGTGGTTGTGGCGGGAGATAGAGGGCGTTGCGACACGCGCGATCGATGCCGTTGACCGGCTGGCGCGTGCTTATGGGTGGACCGAACGGGAGATACTGGCGCTCAGCCCCCGGCGGCGCGCGCGCTATCTGGAGAGGCTCGCATCATGACCGGGCTGCTCGCCAACCTGCTGGACGTGGCGCTGGGCCGGGCCGTCGTGGCCACACCTCGCCCCAATGCGCGATTTGAGCAAAGCGGCATGGCGCTGCAAGGCATCGAATGGCGCCAGCAAATCAGCGATGCCTCTGAGACGGTGGAGGACACGTCCTCGCTAGTCGCCCCCACAGCACCGGTGACGCCGGACGTTGCACCGCTTGCGGAGCGCCGGACCGCCACGCCCGCTGCAACGCCCGCAGCGGTCCGTACGGCACCCCATGTGGACAGCGTCGCTGCCGCCGCGCCTTTGCTGCCGCCCGCTGCGGTCGTGCAGGAGCAATCGCGATCGTCACCGGCATATTCTGAACGGCATGACGATAGTGGTCGCGGCATTCAGCAGGAGAGCCGGATCCTCCTGCGCGCTGCGGGCGATATACCGGCTTCGCAGGATGAGCCGCCGCCCTTCGCGCCCCTCCTGCCGATGCTGCAAGAACCGGCGGTGAACGGGGAGGCTGCGGTGTCTCTTATGGACGCGCCGCCGGGAGCCGGGGAAACCATCGTGCGCGGCGAAGGCGGTTTTACCTTGCGTATCGGCCGTATCGAAGTGCGCCCGCTTGCCGAGAAGCCTGCGGTTCATCGCCCGGCCACAACCTCCTTCACGCGGCCCGTGGTGCTTCCGCGTGCCAGCGTGCGACAGTCGCTCGACGACTATCGCGCCGGGCGCAAACGCTGACCGATGCCGGACGGCTTCGCCCTTGCCGCTCTCAGCCACGCGCTGCGGACCCGCATCCAGCAGACCATCAGCGACGCGGCGGACGTGCAGCAGGTCGGCCAGTTCGATATCGTTACGCGGCCGCCCGACCACCTCGCGACCGCCAATCCGCCGCGCGCTACACTCACCATCTATCCCTGGCGCCTGATCCCCAACGCTTCCTGGTCGTCAAGCCGAGGTGCCGCATATTCGTCGACGGGTGAGCGCAATGCCAGCCCGCTGCTCGCGCTCGATATCCTTTATGTGCTGGCCGCCTATGGGCAGGATAATAGCGCCGGGGAGGCGCCGCTCGGGCTCGCGCTGCTTGGATTGCACGAGACGCCTGTTCTGGCGCGCGACCTGTTGCAGACCATGGCAGCGGCCAGTCTTCCCAATGGATCGCCGCTGCCGCAGGCGTTGCGCGATCTCGCCGATCAGGCCGCGCCGATCACGATCGAGCCAGTCGCTTATGACATGGAGGAATTTTCGCAGGTCTGGTCGACCTTCAACAGCGGGGTGCGCACCGGCATGGTCTACCGGGTCGGCACGGTGCTCATGGAGAGCCGCCGCCGTGCGGCAAGCGCGCCGCCGGTGCGGGAAGGGCGCTACTCGGTCACGCAGTTGCGCGCGCCGACGATCCGCCGGATGCTGTTCGCGGCTGCCGCCGCAGGTCCGTTCGCCGAGCGGGCGGTTGCCGCGCCGGGCGAGATCATGCGGCTGGAGGGATCGGGCCTGCGCGGCGACATTACCGCCGTTGCCGTGGGCGCTGTCCTTGTGCCAGCCGATCCCGCGCGATTGACCGGCAATCGGATTGAGGTCGATCTGCCCGGCAATCTTCGTCCGGGGCTGGTCACGCTGCAGGTGCAGCAGAACTGGCCCAAGCCGTCCGGGGTGCTGCCGCCACCGCCTGTCGGCACGATCCCGGGCGAGCGCTCCAATCTGCTGCCGCTGGCGATCCGCCCGGTGCTGAACCCGGCCAACAGCTTCACGATCGGCAACCGTCAGGTCGATCCGCAGGGGGGCGTGCGCTTTGACGTGACTGCCCGGTTCGACGTGCTGGTTGGCAACCAGCAGCGCTGCGAACTCATGCTCAACGCCACCACGGCCGGCGCGGATGGGCGCTTTGCCTCCTTTGCCTTTGTCGCCCCACCGGCCGCGCCGGGTGTGCCCGATGCGTCCGTTGGTCAACGGGTAATCCCGATCAGCGGCGTGCCGCAGGGCGCCTATCTCGCCCGCATCGTCATCGACGGCGCGGAAAGCGCGCTGACCGAGAATGCCATGGGCGTCACCGGCCCCATCCTGACGGTGCCGGCATGAGCGTGTGTGCCATCCCCCTCTCCAATCGCAGCGATGGCGCGCAGGTCGCCGCCGCGCTCGATGCGCTGCATGAGCGCCTTGCCGAGCTGGTCGGTTGCAAGGCGCCCGATCCGGTCGATGCGGACCTGTGCCCGGCTCCGCTCATCCTCGAACTGGCGCGGCGTCTCGCGCTTTCCGAGCCGGAGCGGCAATGCCTGCTCCTCGCCGCTGCCGCGGAGCTATGCGCCAACACCGCCGGACTGATCGCGCGCATTGGCGCGGGGCCACCCAGCATCGGCCTTGCCATGCGGATTTGCGATGGGCTGGACTGGCAGGCGCTTCGTCCGGATGGCGCCCTGCGCCGCGCCCGGCTGCTGGCCATAGGCGGCGGTGAGAGCCGTTTCACCGAGCGACCGATCTGGATCGAGGAGCCGGTGCTGCATTTCCTGAACGGGGTCGTCCAGATCGCACCGGATCTCGTCGCGCTCTCGATGCCGACCGTCACAGCCCGCCAGACCCCGACCGACGATGCGAGTGTGGCGAGGATCGCCGCACAGATCGACGGCGCTGGATCGCGCTTTGCAATGCCGCCACTGGCGGTAGCGTGCGAGGATATTGACGAGGCTATCGCGCATGCGATCGAGGGCCTGCGTCATGGCGGCTATGGCGGCCTCGTCATCCCGGCCGCCCGCCTGCCGCAGGCCGCATCTGAGCTGGATGCGCTGCAGAGCCTCTGGCTGCGCGACAGTCTGCTCCACGGGCTCGGGCTCGTACTCATCTGCGATGCTGCTACCCCGCCCGCGCAGCTCATGGGGTGGACCGGGCCGGTCATCCTGCTGGGTCTGGACAATCTGCCCGCGCTGCTCGGCGCGCAACGGATCGCTGTGGAGCATGACCGGGGCATGCGCCGCATGGCGTGGCAGCGCGCGCTGGGTGAGGCGCAGCACAGGCATGCCGCGCAGATCGATCATCTCGCCGCGCGCTTCCGCCTTTCCACGCCCGCCATTGCCGGCATCGCCGCCGAGCATGGCGCCAGCGAGCCGGAGGCGCTGTGGGCGGCGGCCCGCGCTGCTGCGCGCCCCCGCGATCTGGAGCTCATCGAGCGCATCGTCCCGGTGGTCCCGCTCGATCGGGTCATTCTGCCGGACGATGCGCGTCGGACGCTTGAGACGATCGTCTCGGCCGCGCGGGTGCATCACCGCATTCTCGCGCAATGGTCCGGCGCCAGCGCGGGTGGGCGGGGTCTTGGCATCGCTGCATTGTTCGCGGGCGAAAGCGGCACGGGCAAGACGATGGCGGCGGAGGGCGTGGCGCAGGCGCTGGGCCTTGATCTCTATCGTGTCGAGGTCTCGGCGATTGTCAGCAAATATATTGGCGAGACCGAGAAGAACCTGCGCCGCATCTTCGCGGCGGCGGAGGCGGGCGGTGGCGTGCTGCTGTTCGATGAGGCGGACACGATCTTCGGCAAGCGCAGCGAGGTGCGCGACGCGCACGACCGCTACGCCAATATGGAGGTCGGCTATTTGCTACAACTCATGGAGCGCTTCTCCGGGCTTGCCATCCTCACCACCAATTTTCGTGACGCGCTGGATGAGGCGTTCACCCGTCGGCTGCGTTTCATTGTGCAATTCCCCATGCCCGGCATTGAGGAGCGCCGGCGTATCTGGAAAGGCGCCTTTCCGCCTGTGCTGGACGTGTCGGCGCTCGATTGCGCCCGGCTGGCGCGCCTGCCGCTCTCCGGCGGCATCATTCGCAATATTGCGCTTGGCGCCGCTTTCCATGCTGCCGCGCAGGATGCGGATGGCATAGTCACCATGGATCATGTGCTGGAGGCTACCCGCGCCGAATATCGCAAGCTCGGCCGCCCCGTCGCGGAAGTCGACACGAGGGACTGGTCATGAGTGGCGGCACGATCATCGAGATCGGCGAATTCCTGCTGCCCGGCACCAGTGCAGTCACCGGCGCACAGATCGCCGCCGCTTTTCAGCGCGAGGTTGCACGGCTCTGGGAGGGGGATCGCGCGGCGGGGGTCGGCTGGGACAGCGAACTGGGCACGCTCACGCTTGATCTGGATCCCGGGCTGGACGTTGACGCGCTGGCTGAAGCGATCGCCCGGAAAGTGCAGGCGCGTGCGCGCAGGGACGGGCCGGGCGGAGGGCGCGGATGAAGGCGCAGGCCCGCCTTCGCATGTCGGCGTCCAGCCCGGTTCTGGCGCGCACGACGGATCGCAGCGCGCGCACCGTGCCGATGCCGCATCAGGGCTTGATGGTCGGCCGCTACGGGAAACGCGCGGCGCATGTGCCGGTGGTCATCGGGCCGGCCGTCGCGGAGTCGCTGCGGCGGCGCGGCGCGGCGGGCGCGAGCCTCGACGGCGTCATATTCCTTCCCAACGAGCGGGTCGGGCCGGATCTTGTTGCACATGAAATCGCGCATGCGCTGCAACAAATGCGTGGCGGTGCCGATGGGCTCGCGGCCGTCAACGATATCGGCACGTTGATTCAGCGCCTCGCCCATGCGCCGGTCCTGCCTGAGAGCGCACATGCCGAAGCGGTTGCCCGCGCCAGCCAGAATACGGCTGAAGCACCACCGCAGGCCACGCAACCAGCGTTGCCGCCCGGTGTCGTTTCGTTACGGCGCATCGGGGCGCCTGCAACGCATGATGCGGCGCCTGAGGCACCCGTTCCCGCTCAGACCGTGCCCGAGACACGCGCGCCTGAGACTCGCGCGGCCGGGACATCGGCGCCAGCGACGGAGACCGTGGCGCCGCAGGCGGGTGAGGGCGACATCGCGCCCAGCTTTGCACCGCCCGAGGCTGTCGAGCCAACGCTCGACCCCGCAATTGCCGCCCAGCGGGCAGCCATGGCGGACGCCGCGCGCGAGGCACTCGCCGCCGCCGATAGCCCGGAAACGGTGATGGCGGCCTATGGACTGATGGCGCCCTCCCAGCAGGCCGTGATCCAGCCGGAGCTGGGTGCCTTGCTTGGCGAGGCGGCCACGGCATCCAACGGCAAGCTTGGCGAAGCGACGCCGGAGATCAAGGTGGAGAGCAGGGGCGGGGACGGCCCGCTGCCGATGCCCGCGCCGGTCGCCGTGCCGGCGGATGCGCCGGACATAGAGCTGGAGGCCGCCGCCGATCCGACCGTCGTCGTCCCGGATGCGCCGGCACAGCCCGTTTTGCGCGTCGACCCCGGCTATGGGACCAGCATCGAGCGGCGCTTCTCGGAAAGCGCGACGGCCGAACGGATCGAGGAAAGCGTCGACGCTGTCTCGACCTCCAATCCGGGCATCCAGACGCGGGTGGCCGACCGCGCGGACGTGCCACTCGATGGCGCCAACGATCCGCAGCGACTGCAGGAAACGCAGGATGCCCAGCGGGAGCAGGCCTCGCAGCTTCGCCAGCAGGCCGCGCGGGCGGTGATCGACGGGCCGGGGCCGGAACAGATTGTGCCCCGCGCCCTTGAGGCCGGCGCTCCGGCGCCAGCCTTTCCGGGGCCCCAGACCGCCGGCCTCGAGCCCGCCCCGGAAGCACAGCAGCTGCAGGAGATGGCGCTTCCCGAGACGGTCGTCGCCAGTTTCGATTCCGCCTCGAGCGCGGAGATGCGGGCGAGTGCCGAAGCCTCACGGCAGGAAATGCAGCGCGCGGAGCAAGCCCGCGATACAGCGCATGGCGAGGCGGTCACCAAGGCCGAGACCGACCGGCAAGCCGCAGAGGCGAGCGCGGACATCAGCCAGCGCAGGGCGGTCGCGGATGAGCGCCGGGCCATTCAGGACAAGCGTCAGGAGACGGTCGACGCGCAAAATCAGGAGATGGCCAGGGTCAATGGCGAGGCATCACGCGCGCACCGGGCAAAGCGCGCGGAGGCGCAACGCGAGACCGAGGCCGGCCAGCAGAGAATAGACGACCGCTACGATCAGGCCGAGCGGGAGTCCGAAGCGGAGATCCGCAGGGGCGAGGAAGAAGCCGAGCGCGAGCGCCTTCGCAAGAAGCGGGAGTCGGAGGACGCGAGCTGGTGGGAGCGCGCGGTCAACTTCATCAAGGACGCGTTCAACGCGCTGGTCAATCTGGTCAACGCCATCTTCGATGCGGTCCGCACGCTCGTCACCGAGCTGATCGATCTCGCGCGGCGGGCGGTGACGGCGCTGATCGAGGCGATCTCGGCAGCTTTGCAGGCGCTGGTCAGCGCGCTTGGCGATCTGCTGAAAGTTCTGGTCGACGGGCTGATCGGCCAGATATTCCCGGAGCTTGCACAGGCACTCAACGAGGCGATCGACAGCGCGGTCAGCCGGGTGAACAGCGCCATAGACAGCGCGGCGCAGCTCCTCGTGGCTGGCGTCAATGCCATTGCATCGGCGCTCACCAGCGCCGTCAACGCGCTTCTCGACGTGTTCCAGGGGGCGATCAACGCCGCGCTCGCCGTGCTCCAGGCAGCGATCACCGGGGACTGGGGGGCGCTGCTGCTGAAAGTGCTGGACGCGGTGCTGAGCGTGCTCGGCATTGATCCTGTCGCCTTCCATGCCATGATCGCGCAGGCATCGGACGCGGTCTCCACCATCGTCAACGACCCCGGCAGGTTCGTCTCGAACATGATCGGCGTGGTCGTCGGCGGCGTGCAGCTTTTTGCGGACCATTTTGGCGATCATCTGCGGCGCGGCGTGATTGGCTGGCTGACCGGGGCGCTCGGCAACATCGAGATCCCCGACGAATGGACGATCTGGACGGTACTCGATCTCGCGCGCCAGATCCTCGGGCTCACATGGGATTTCCTGCGCGAGCGCGCGGCGAACCTCATTGGTCCCGAGAATGTCGCGCGGATCGAGATGATGGCGAGCTGGATCGGCACGCTCATCACCGAGGGCTGGGCTGGCCTTTGGACCCGCATTCAGGAGTCGCTCACCAGTTTGCGGGACAGCGTCCTCGCCTCCATTCGCGATTTCGTGATGGAAAGGGTGGTTATGGCGGCCATCACCTGGCTTGCCTCACTGTTCAATCCCGTCGGTGCGCTGGTGAAGCTGGTGATGACGATCTGGAACATCTATCAGTTCGTCAGCGGGCAGCTGCGGCGTCTGTTCGGCATCGTCCAGGCCGTTGTGGGTGCCATCTCCAATGTCGCCATGGGTGTGCTCGAGCCGGGGATGAGGGCGGTCGAGACCGTGCTCGGCAATCTGGTGCCGGTGGTGATCGACCTGCTGATGAGCCTTCTGGGTGTCACCGGCGTCGCGGCGCGGGTGCGCGAGATCATCCAGACCCTGCGGCAGCGGATTGCCGATGCGGTCGACAATATGCTGCGGCGCGTGCTGACGACATTGGGTGGCGGTCGAGGCCGGGGCGGGGCAGCGGAGGCGAGCGCGGGCGAGCCGGGGCAGATCGGCCATCCGGTCCTCATCGATGTGGCGGAGGGTCAGGATCATACACTGTCCATAGACCGGGCCGGCGCGGGCGGCGCCACGGTCATGCTGCGCTCCGATCCGCGCCCGCTCGGTCAATGGCTCGATACGCTGGCCGGTCTGGCCGCGCAGGAGGCGGATGCAGCAAAAAAGGCGATCGCCGAGACCAAGATCGCCGAGGCGCGCGCTCTGCTCAATCAGCTTGATCCGATAGCGGATCAGGCGGCGGCCACGCCGGCGCCGGCCGCTGGTGCCGCCCGTCCCGCAGCTTCGACAGCACCCGGCGCCGGCGCCAATGCTGCCGCCGAGCGCGCCGGCGCGATCGAGGATCGGCTTGGCCCGGTGCTCACGTTGATTTTCGACACGCTTGGTCAGCCCGCTTCCGCCTTCACCGATCGCTATCGTGAGAATATCCGTGCCATGCACGAGCAGGCGCAGCAGAAAATAGGCATCGACATGCGCGCCAATGCCGCCGCGCTGCAGGTTCTGCCGGACTGGGCGGCGGTTTCCGCCGCGCTGCGGCAGCGTTCCGACCTGTTCACCAGCCCGCTTCAGGCCGAACTCGCCTATGGCCGGGTCGCGCGCGGATGGCTGCGCGACAGGATCCCGGCGGAGCATGCCCAGAGCATCGATCGTATCCTCACCGTCATTTTCCAGAAAGTGCGCGACGATGACGCCCAGTTTGCCGCGCTCAGAAATGCGCTGCAGACCAATATATTGACGCCAGGCGCGACGGTGGCTGATGCGCTGCTGACTGGCGCGATCACGCTTGCGATCGACACGCTGGGCGACACGCCTGATCCGCGGCTCGCCGCCGCCCTGCCCAGTTCGGACTCGATCATCCCCTTCATGATCGCCATTGCCAAAGGCAATAAAGTCCAGGAGATCGACGAGGCCGAACTGGAGCGGCTGTGGACGACCACGGCAAACTCCAACCTCATCAAGGACCGGTTCCGCGGTGTCTCTCCGGGCCAGCACGAATGGATTCCGACCAACTATATCATCAACGTTATCCGTCGTGCGAGCGAGGCGACCAGAGCGGGCGAGGAACTCGGCGAAGCGGCTGCCCTGTGGATCGATGTGCAGCATGCCTGGCGCTCGCCCACCGATCAGCTCATCTACAAGCCGGAGGCCGACCGCACCCGCCGCATCAGCGTGGTCCGCACAGATGCGTCCGGTCAGACCAGTACAGTGCAGGCGGTTGTGCTGCAGGGCCATAGCGGCGCCGTTTATGCCGGTGCGCGTTCGACTGGCCCCGTGCCGGGAGAAGCGGTGCCGCAGGTCGCGGGACAGGGGCCATGGCATGACGAACTGCGCCGCATGTTCAACGGGGGTGCAGCGATTACCGAGAGCCGCGCGGCGATCGCGAGCATTATCACCAATGTCGAGACCTATGCGCGTGCGACGATCTGGCAGGGGCAGACAACTGCGGAGATGCAGAATTTCGACGAATATTTCGGCAGCACCAGTGGCGGCCGGCTCACACTGGGCGCGCTCGGTGCACGCGCGGCTGGCGCCATGGCGAACATCGCGAGCAATTTCAGCGCGGCGCGAGGCAGGATCGCATGACGCCCTTGTCCCCCCGTACGCTGCGAGGCGCGATCGTCTCGTTCCGGCTGCCAAGTCCGGTGCCGGACGTCATCGTCTTCCAGTATAACCCGGCAACGCTGACGCGCACGCTCGAGGTGCGCACCGCAGGTGGCGGCGAGGCGGCGGGCGAGGAGGCATTCCGCATTGCCGGTGCGCCCAATGAGACGATCAAGCTCGACATAGAGCTGGACGGCGCGGACAGTGAGGTGGACGATGCCTCGGGCGGCGTTCAACGCCAGCTCGCGGCCCTCGAGATGCTGATCGCGCCGCCGACCGAACTGGTCATCGCCAACACCATTCTCGCGCAGATCGGCACGATCGAGCTGATCCCGCCGCAAGCGCCCTTCACCTTGTTCGTGTTCGGCAGTCAGCGCATCCTGCCGGTGCGCATCGCCGAGTTCGGCGTGACGGAGGAAGAGTTCGAGCCCGGTTTGCGGCCGATCCGGGCCAAGGTTTCGCTTGGGCTCAAGGTGCTGACCTATTCGGACCTCCCCTTCACGCACCCCGGCTACCAGATCAGCCTTGCCCAGCAGGTCGCCAAGGAGGCGATGGCGCGGGCGGCGACGGCGAGCAGCCTCGACGCCGTGCTCGGCAGTGGGCAGCGCATATTATGAGGGCAACATGGCGATAAACGATCCAGACGGCCGCTATGCCAGGAGCGAGGTCCGCGTCCGGCCCGGACCGGACGGCAAGCCGGTGACCTATCTCGCCCGCCGTTTTCTGCCGGAGCCCGATGCGCTCACCATCGCCGGTATCGTCCAGACCGAGCCGGGTGAGCGGCTCGACTTGTTCTCCGCGCGGGTGCAGGGCGTTTCCACCGCGTGGTGGCGGGTGGCCGACGCGCATCGGCTCGTCCATCCCGATGCGCTGGAGGAGCCGCAGCTCCAGCGGCTCAAAGTGCCGCTGCCGGAGGCGGGCACATGAACCTCTTCGGCGTCCATCTCACCATTCTTGCCGGGCCGGGCGTGCCGATCCCGCTGCCGCAGAGCGCGCTCGATGCACTCGACAGCCTTGAGATCGCGCTTGGCACCGACGAGCCATCCGCGCTGCAGGCCCAGTTCAAGGCCGGACGCGGCACCAGGCTGATCGACCTTGCCGACTATCCGATTATGAACCAGCCGGGCCTCAAGGCCGGATCGCGCTTCGTCGTCATGCTGACGATCGGCATCATCCCGACCGTTCTGTTCGACGGCATCGTGACGCAGACGCAGCTCAACCCCGGGCAGGGGCAGGGCGATGGGACTCTGGCGGTGACGGCGGCGGACATCCGCGCCATCATGGACCGCACGGAACGCTCGGAGAGCTACCCGGCCATGCCGGTCGCCGCGATCGCCGCAATGGTCATGGCGCGCTATGCGCCCTATGGCCTCATTCCGATGATCGTCCCGCCGCTGGTGATGGACGTGGAGCTGCCAATCGACCGCGTACCGACGCAGGCCGGCACGGACTTGCAGTTTCTCAAGCAGCTGGCGGAGCGGACAGGCTGTATCTTCACCGTGACGCCCGGCCCGGCTCCTATGACGAGCACCGGCTATTTCGGGCCCCAGCCGCGCATCGGTCTGCCGCAAAGCGCGCTCACCGTGAACATGGGGCCGGACACCAACGTCCTCCAAATCGATTTCCAGAACAACGCAACGGACGCGCACAGCGTGACCGGCGAGGTACAGGACCGCACGACCAACCAGTCCGTGCCGATCCGTACCATCCCCGTTGCCGGCATGCCACTCGCCACCGAGCCCGCGCTGATGAACCCGGTGACGGCGGGCGAGCGGCGCTATGAAGCGCGGGGCGGCCGCTCTGTCGCAAGCGCCACCGCCGAGGCACAGGCCCAGTCCGAGCGATCGTCCGAGGTGCTCACCGCCGAGGGCGATCTGGATGGAACGCGCTACGGCCGTGTCCTCCAGCCGCGCCAGCTCGTCGGCCTGCGTGGGGCTGGCCGCGCGCATGACGGGCTCTATTTCGTCCGAGAGGTGAAGCACCAGCTCAAGCGCGGCGAGTATAAGCAGCATTTCAAGCTCAGCCGTGAGGGGCTGGGCACCACGACTCCTGTGGTGATGCCATGAGCGAGAGCTATCCCGGCATTTATCGCGGCACCGTGTCCGGCAATATCGATCCGTTGCAGCTCGGCCGGTTGCAGGTGCAGGTGCCCGGCGTTCAGGGCCAGTCGGAGCTGAGCTGGGCGCTGCCCTGTGCGCCGTTCGGCGGCAAGAACGGCATTGGCGGCTTTTGCCTGCCCCCTGTCGGCGCCAATATCTGGGTGATGTTCGAGGGCGGATCGCCGGCCGACCCGGTCTGGCTGGGCACATTCTGGTCCACCGCAGAAATGCCCCCGGCCCAGCCGGCGATCGAGCAGACCCGGATTTTCAAGACGGACGGCATTGAGGTGAAGCTGACCGATCTTCCCGGCGCGGCAATGCTGGAAATCGAGATGGCGAGCGGCGCCAAGCTCTCGCTCGGCCCGACCGGGATCGAGATCGACAACGGCCAGGGCGCCAAGATCGCGATGACCGGCCCGCAGGTCAGCATCAACAGCGGCGCGCTGGAGGTGATGTGATGGGCGCGCCGGTCATCACCTCGCAGACTCCGGTCAATTGCGGCCATGCCGGCGTCGGGACCCATGTGCCGACCCAGATGCGGGTCAAGATCTCCGGCAGCCCGGTAGCGCTGGCGAGCGATCAGCATGTGGTCGGCGGGTGCGCGCTTTCGACGACGACCACGCCGCCCTGCCTGACGCTGATGTGGAGCGTGCCGGCGATGCGGGTGAAGGTCTCGGGTCAGCCGGTGCTGGTGCAGACCAGCCTGCCTATGGCAACCGGTCCGGGCATTGTCATGCCGGGCCAGATCAGGGTGATGGCGACATGAACTGGCTTTCGCACCCTTATCGCCCGGAGCTCGGGCGTAGCGCGGTATCGGGCGAAGCGCAGCATGTGCGCGATATGCTGGAGCTGGTGCTGTTCACCGCGCCGGGCGAGCGCGCGCATCGGCCGGATTTCGGCTGCGGCCTCAATCAGTTGATCTTCCTTGGCAATTCTCCCGAACTTGCCTTGACGGTCGAGATGACGGTGCGCTCAGCCGTGCAGCGCTGGCTGGGCGATGTGCTGACGGTTGAAGCGCTGCGCGTCACCGCCGAGGATGCCGAGCTGCGTATCGACCTTGATTATCGCCTCCGCGCGACGGGCGAGGCGGGGTCCACCAGTCTGGCGAGGCCCCTCTCATGAGCTGGCCGAGCGGCGACCCACGGCGCGAAACCCGCGCTGCCCGCCTGCGGGACGCCGCCGCCAATGGCGCGAGCCCCGTCAACGGCATTGTGGCTGTTGAGATGGTCGAGAATGCGGGGGCCATCCAGCTCGTCTGCGAACTTGTCTTCGCGCCGCCGGCCGGGCCGCCGGAGCCGGTGCTTGCCAGCGATATCACCATCACAGGTGGCGCGCGGCGGCCGCAGATCGCGGTTACCGCCGCGCAGACCACCGGCACGACCCTCATAATCACCGTCGCCGAGCGCGGGGATTTCTCGATCTACGAACTTTCCCTGCGGCGCGATGGAGCCTTGTTACCAGACTTCGATCCGCTTCTCTCCAGCATTCCCGTGGGCTTCCGTCTTGCCTGCCAGCAGGGTTTCGATTGCGAGGCCGAGCCGCCCGCCGATCCGCCGCCACCGGCCAATGTGCCGATCGATTATATGGCGCGCGATTATGTCGGTTTCCGGCGGCTCATGGTGGATCGTTTCGCGCAGCAGGTCCCCGGCTGGAAGGATGCAGGCGCGGCTTCGCCGGACATCACGCTTATCGAGATGCTCGCTTCTGTCGCCGACCGCATCGCCTATGCGCAGGATGCGGTGGCGACCGAGGCCTATCTGGACACCGCGCGCCTGCGGGTCTCGGCCAGGCGCCATGCCCGGCTTGTCGGCTATGCGATGGGCGAGGGGAGCAATGCGCGCGCGTTCGTCCATGTCCGCTTGCGGACGCCCGCCATAGGTTCCGCGCCGCTCCTCGCCACAGCCAGCCCCGGCACGCGCTTCATGACCCGCGCCCATGGCGTGGCGGCGGCGAGCGGCGAGACGCCCGATGTGCTGACCGCCCGTGCCGCCGGCGCCCAGATTTTCGAGGCAATGGCAGAGGCCCGGCTGAGCAGCGCGCACAATCGCATCCGCATTCACGACTGGCTGGAGGGCGACCATATCGTCCTGCCCAAGGGTACGACCGCGATCACCGTCGCCGATGAGGGGCGGGCCATCACGCTGCAGAGCGGAGACTTGCTGCTGATCGAGGAGGTTCTGGCGGAGAGCGGCGACGCCTCGCCCGATCCGGCGCGTCGCCATGTGGTGCGGCTCTCACGGGTCACGCCCTCGGTCGATCCGGTGGGGCAGTTGGACGAGAATGGCGATCCGGTTCCGCTGGACATTCTGATGCTGGAATGGGCGCAGACCGATGCGCTGCCCTTCGACCTGCCGATCGAGCGTGTCGCAAGTCTGGACGAGATCGACGGCATTCCGCCATCCCCGGGGCAGCCAACGGCGATCGTGCGCGGCAATATGATCCTGGCCGATCATGGCGAATGGCGCATGATTGCTGACGCTGATGGCGCGTTGCGGCCGGAGGAAGAGGTGTATGCGCGGCGGCGGCCCGGCCGTCGGCGCTATGAAATGCCGCTCTCCGAAGGGCCGATCACCATGGCTGCGGCGCCGTCCGGCACGGCGTCGGCCGCCGAAGCACTTGCCCCGGCAGGTCATCCAAAGGCCCAGCTTGGCGTCCGGAGCGATGCGGGTGGCGGCAGCAACGCGATATGGGATGTGGTCGACGAGATATTCGATCCCAACCGGCAGGAACTGGTGCTCGATATTGCGGACGATGGCCATGCCACGCTGCGTACCGGCGCGATTGAAGACGAAGCCGCACTCAACGCCGAGCTGCCCTTCATGGTGCGCTACCGCATCGGCAACGGCGCGGCGGGCAATGTTGGCGCGGAATCGATCGTGCACCTCCTCGTCGATCCGCATCATGATCGCGCAGGCACGCTCATTGGCGGCCTGACCGCCCGTCCGGGCGATGTCGAGCTGGTGCGCAATCCGCTGCCGGCGGCGGGTGGCACCGATCCCGAGACCATCCCGCAGGTGCGCCTGCGCGCGCCGATTGCCCTGCGCCAGCAGGAGCGCGCCGTGACCGGCGAGGATTATGTGCGCTTCCTGCTGAACGACCCGCTGGTCGCCAATGCCCGCGCCGTCGAGCAGTGGACGGGCGCCGCGCGGGCGATCGTGCTGCTGGTCGATCTCGTCGGGGGTGGCACGGTCGATGCCGCACTGGAGACGCGCTTCCGTCGTCATCTGGAGCGCTATCGGCTCGCGGGCCATGTGCTGGAATTCCGTGATCCCAATCTCGTGCCTGTCGAGATCGCCATGCGTGTCTGCGTGCGGGCCAATGTCCCGCGCGACGCGGTGCTGAAGCGCCTGATGCAGCTTTTCTCCGGCGGTCATCTGCCTGATGGCGCACCTGCGCTCTTCCATCCTGATAATCTGGGCTTTGGCAGCGCGCTACGTCTCTCCCGCCTCTATGCCGCGGCGCAGGCGGTCGACGGGGTGGTGCATGTCGATATTACCACGCTGCGCCGTCAGGGTGTCGCCGGCACCGGTGCGGCCGCGCTTGCCGACGGCACGCTCGACATGGGCCCTTATGAAATACCGCTTCTCGCCAATGACCCGAACTTTCCGGATCGCGGCGTCGTGCATTTCACCATGGAGGGCGGGTTATGAGCGCATCCAGACCCGGCGACCCTGTCGACACCATCACCAATCCACCGGGGTTGCGCGACGTCGGCTATGCGCACAGCCGTTATGGCGCGGCATGCCGGGCGATGCTGGACAGTATCGCCCGCGACACGCATTATCTGCGGGATCTCAACAGCCGCGATCCCGCCGACCCGACCATAGCGCTCATCGATAGTTGGGCGGTCGCGGGCGATGTGCTGAGCTTTTATGCCGAGCGCATCGCCAATGAAAGCTGGCTCCAGACAGCCACGGAATGCCGCTCTCTGCGCGCGCTCGCACGGCTGATCGATTATGAGCTGCGGCCCGGCAAAGCGGCTGAGGCATGGCTTGCCTTCACGCTGGAGGATGCGCCGGGCGCCCCGCTCGACGTTCCCGTGCCGGTGGGAACGCGCGCGCAGTCGATCCCCGGACCGGGCGAAACAATGGTGACGTTCGAGACGGTCGAGGCGATCACGGGGCATCCCCATCTCTCCGCCATGCGCCCGCGCATGGATCGCGATCAGAGCCTGCAGGATGTCGCCAATGCCAGCGCTGCCCTGTGCCGGGGCGTGCTGACCGACATAAGGCGCGGCGACTGGCTATTGCTGGTCAAGGGCACTGAAAAGATCCCGTTGCGCGCGGAGACGGTGACGCCGGATGCGCCTGCTCAAACGACCCGGATCAGCTTCACCGCCCAGCCGGTGAGCCCGTTCATCATGTTGCCGCTGCTCATGGCCTATTATCCGCTTACCGGCAGCATCGCGGCGAACCACCGGATCGCACCGGCGCTCGTCACCAACGAAATTGCGGGGAAGCGTCGCAAGCAGGTCGCTATCGAGAGCGAGTTCCGTGCGGCGCGGATCGACACGCACAAGCTCGCGCTGCATCTCAACCTGCGGCGCTTCCAGATGCCTGCCTTGCCCGCGCCGCAAGGGTTGTTCCACTTCAAGGTGCGCGCCGCGCTGTTCGGCCACAACGTCCCCAATGAGGCGGCGGCGGGCGCGACCCCCAATCCGGCGCCGCCGGTGCTCTCATCTGGCGGCACCAGCATCAGGCTCGACGCTGAATATCCCGAGTTGCGCCCCGGTAGCTGGATCGCCTTCACGCGGACGACCGGCTCATCCTTCATTACCAAGTCCTTCATTACCAAGGTGACGGGGGTCGACACCGTCAGTGCGCGCCTCGGCAAGCTGACTTCGCGCGTAACACAGGTGACTCTGCAATCCGGCATCCCCGCTGACTGGCACGGCACCTCCTCGTCCAACGTGACGGTGCTGGTCGACAGCCGCGATCTGGCGCTCGCGCCCATTCCGGTCAGCGAAGATGTTCAGGGTGCGGAATTGCGGCTTGATCGCTATCTGCCCGATCTTGCCATCGGGCGGCCCGTCGCCGTCACCGGCGAGCGCTCGGACACGCCCGGCGTCATCGAGAGCGAGGTGCATGTCATCGCCGATGTCGAGCTGGACGATGGCCGCACGGTCCTCTCGCTGGCCTCATCCATCATCGGACCTTTTGCGCGCGGCACGGTCCGCATCAACGCGAATGTCGCGCTTGCCACCCATGGCGAGAGCGGCGGGCAGCCGATCGGCCATGGTGACGGATCGGCCATGAACCAGAGCTTTGCCATCCCCGTCGCGCCATTGACCCATATCGGCGCGGCCAATCCCAAGGGAGTGGCCGCGGCACTCACGATAAGGGTGGATGGTCTGCTGTGGACGCAGGTGCCGTCCTTGCGAGACGCGGGACCGCAGGATCGGGTCTACCAGCTGCGCTATGGCGAGAATGGCACGGTCCGCGTCGTGTTCGGTGATGGGGTGAATGGCAGGCGGCTGCCGACCGGCATCAATAATGTCGCGGCATGGTGGCGCAAGGGGCTGGGGCGCGAGGGCATGGTTCGGGCCGGGCAGTTGAGCCTGCTCTCCGGCGCGCCGCAGGGCGTCAAAGCCGTTACCAACCCTCTGCCTGCGACCGGCGCGACCGATGGCGAGATGCTGGAGGAGGCGCGCGCCAATGCGCCGCTTTCCGTCATGACGCTCGACCGGATCGTGACCTTGCGCGACTATGAGGACTTCGCCCGCGCCTTTGGCGGTATCGCCAAGGCGGCAGCCGTCTGGTCATGGAACGGCACGTCGCGCGTGATCGCGCTGACCGTTGCCGGCGTGGCAGGGGACGTGCCGGCGCAACGTGACATAGACAATCTGCGCGGCGCCATCGCCAAAGCCTCGGATCAGGCGATCGCCCTCACGATCCTGCCCTATCGCCCGGCTACCTTCCGCCTGTCCGCGAAGCTACGCACCGATCCCGCCTTTGTGCCGGATGTCGTGAAGGCAGCCGTTGTGGCGGCGCTTGCCGATGCCTTCTCGTTCGATCGCCGCACGCTGGGGCAGCCGGTCTACAAATCGGAGGTCATCGCGGTGATGCAAGCTGTGCCCGGCGTGGACTGGATTGATCTCGACACGCTTTATCGCGGCGATACGCCCGTGCTCGCCGACGCCTTGTTCGCCGAAGCGCCACGGGCCGGCCGACGCACGGGAGGCACCGCAACGTCTACAGGGGCGGAACTGCTGAGCCTCCATCCCTCCGGCCCGAACCTCGTGGTGGCCCTATGAGCGCTACCGCCCTTCCCACGGCGGCGGAGCGGCTGCTGGCTTTGCTGCCGGACATTTTCGGCATTCGCGACCATGAGCAGGCGGTCCGCATCGCCGCCAGCCAGGGTTTCCCTGCGCCCGATCCGCTCGCGGACGCCGCAGAAGGTCCGCTGGTCACGCTGCTCACTGCGCTCGGCACGCAGTTCGATCTTCTGGAGGCGGAAGTCGACTGGCTCTACGAAGACCAGTTTATCGAGACCTGTGCCGACTGGGTCGTGCCCTATATCGGCGCGCTCGTCGGCGCGCGCATCGTGGACGAGGGCAATGCGGAATCCGCCCGCCAGCAGGTCGCCGACACCATTCGCAACCGGCGCGCCAAGGGCACCGCCTGGGCGCTTGCGAACCGTACCCGCAACGTCATGGCCGCGCCGGCCGAGGCAGTCGAATATGCCGCGCACATCGTTCAGGCCTATAATCCGAATTTCCCCGGTGACGGGCGCGCGATGACGACTGCGATCAACGGGGGGGAGGGGCGCAGCCTTGGCCTGCCGTCGACCATCGGCCAGCATCTCGTTGATCTGCGCGACATGAGCGAGGGCGGCCGCTTCGCGCCCGGCAATGTCGGCGCTCGCGCGTGGACCAGCCACAGCGTAGCGCATGGCAAGACGATCCCGCATGCGGTTGCCGGCGGGCAGGCCGGACGGTTCCATTTCGATCCGCTGGGCAGGGATCTGGTGCTCTGGTCGAAACCGGCGAGGTTGAGCGACGAGGAGAAACTCAACCCCCGGCTGGAGCTGAAGCATATTCCCGGCCCCATTCCGCTGATCGCCGCCGTGGATCGTCCGGCCGACTATTATGGCCCCGATGCCAGCGTGCTGATCTCTATTGATGGCACGGATCAGCCGCTGGACCAGATATGCTTCTGCGACCTTGGCGACGATGGCAGCCCGGACCAGTGGAATGCGCATGGCGAGGCGGACCAGCTTGCCCGCATTCGCATAGATCCGGCGCGTGGCCGCTTCCTGCTGCCCGGCGGCGGGGCGGGTGTCGATCCCAGTGCGATCCGGGTCTATTATCGCTTCGGCACGGCGCTTCATTTCGGTGGCGAGCCCTGCGTTGGCGGCGCCCAGCGTGAGGCGGACGACGCCGCATCCGAGGCGCGGATGCGCGCCGCCCTTGGGGACCGCGATCATCGTCCGACCGTTCCGATCGATTTCGCCGCGCCGTCAGTCGTGCCGGACGATGCGGACCCGGCGCAGGTCTCGGCCCTGCTCCAGTCCGCTCTCGATGCGATGGATGTCACGCCGGCCATGCTGCTGGCCTTTGGCGGCAGCATCACCCCTCCGCCGACGACGGATATCCCCGACGGCGCCAATGCCGAATTGCGCGGTGCCGCCGATGTGTGGCCGACGCTCATCCTGACCCAGCCGTGGGTCATCAGTGGGGGGCAGGGCGCGATCCTCACCTTGCGCGGCCTGCGCCTCGCCGGGGATGACCTCCGCGTACTTGCCGATGGCTTGCGCCAGCTGACGCTCATCGACTGCACTATGGTGCCCGGCAGCGGCCGGATCGTGATCGAGGAACCCGGCTGCAAGCTCCTCGCCGTACGCTCGATCCTCGGCGCGGTCCGCGTCGCGCCTTCGGTGGAGATCGATTTGCTCGACAGCCTGGTCGACAGCGGTGCCGCCGATGTGCCCGCGATCGCGGCGCTTGACGAGACGGCGGGCGGCATCCTCTGGACGGAGCGCTGCACAATCATCGGGGATGCGCGGCTGCTCGCGGTCGACGAGGTTGACGACACGATCTTCGCGGCACGGCCGGACCGCGCGCTAATCGATCCGCCGGTCTCGACACGACGGCTGCAATCGGGCTGCGTGCGCTACAGCGCCCTTCCGCGCGGTTCGCTGGCGCCGCGCCGCTACCGCTGTTTTCCGGGCGAGGGCGACACGGCCTCACCGGCGCCGGTGTTCGAGAGCCTGACCTATGGCGATGCCGGCTATGGCGCGCTCATTGCCGCCAATGCCGACATGCTCCTGCAGGGAGCGGAAAATGGCCGGGAAATGGGGATCGGCAACACCACAAGCTACCACCGCCGCAAGCGGATACTCGACCGCGACCTCGTCGAATGGGTTCCATTCGGCATGGCCGCTGTAACTGAACTGATGAGCTAGGGAGGCAAGGATGCGTGGCGATTTCACCCGCGACACGCGCGAACGGGCAAAGCGGACGGCGGTGCGCGCCGTGCTGCTCCAGCAGGGGCGTCCGCTGCTCGATTCCGATGTCAACGAGCAGGCCGGCCTTGCCGCTGCCCGAAGCGAAGCCATTGTCCGCCATGTCGTCGGGCTGCGCGGCGTTCCGCGTGACGATGCCGGCTTCGCGATCACGGCGAGCGGGAGTGGCTTCACCATCGGGGCGGGGGCGCTTTATGCCGAGGGTCTGCCGCTGAGCAATCCGGCGCCGCTTGCCTATGACGCCCAGTTTCCGGCCGGTACGTTGCCCGCGCTGACCACGGCGATCCCCAATAATGAAGAAGCTCTGGTCTATCTGGAAGCCGTGCTGCGCCCCGCGCTCGACCCTGACTTGTCCGACCCCGCGCTGGATGGTGTCGAAACATCCGTGCGGGAGGTCGCCGGCTGGGCGGTGCACGTGGTGCCGCTGGCGGGGCTCGGCGTCTCACGCGCGGACCTGATCGAGGGGTTTGATCGCAACCGCGACGCCATGCCCCGTCTCGGGACCACCGGGGGTCTCGACGCAGGCGTGAACACCGAGGACCCCGATCCCGGCCCGTGCGGAATTGCCGCAGGGGCTGGCTATCTCGATCAGCTCAACCGGCTGTACCGGGTCGAGATTCATGCGGGAGGGGCGCAGGGCGCGGCGACCTTCAAGTGGACTGAGGATGCATCGCGCGAGGCGGGGCTCCGTGCATCGGGCGCGGGTTTTGCGATCAACTTACCGCAAGCGCGCGCGGGCGACTGGTTTCCGACCGGCGCCATCGTCGAGCTGATCGACGATGAGCGCGCGCGCGCCGGCCTGACTGGCCCGATCGGCGCGATCACCAGCGCACCAGGTGCGTCACTCACGATCAACGGGGTAGCCGCTGGCCTCATCACTGCCACGACGCGCGTTCGCCGCTGGTCTTCGCTCCCTGTCACCATACCGGCGGGCGGCGGCTGGGTGCCGTTGTCGCGCGGCGTTCGGGTGCGCTTCGCTTCGGGCAATTATGCCGCAGGCAGTGCATGGACGGTTCCGGCGCGCACGGTGCTGGGCGACGTCCTCTGGCCACCTTATCCCGATGCCGATCTTTCCCAGATCGTGGGCGGGCAATCGGTCGATTTCTACGCGCCGCTCGAGGGGCACCGCTACCGCGCGCCGCTGGCGCTCGTTCGCCGCGTAGGGGCCGCGATCACAGTCACGCAGGACCTGCGCGACCGTTTCCCGCCGCTCACGGACATCACGGCCGAGCTGGTACGCTTCGATGACAGCCGGGCAGGGCTCGACGCCACCACTGTCCAGCAGGCGATTGACGAGCTGGCGCGGCGCGAGGGGGATTGCTGCACATGGCATGCATCGCCCGGCAGCGATCTGCAGGCGCTGATCGATGCGATTCCGGCGCGGGCAAATGGCACGCTCTGCCTCGCGACGGGCAACTACAAGCTCAGCGCTCCTTTAAGGATCGTCGGCAAAGGGCATGTTCGTGTGATTGGGGTCGGCCCGGGCAGCAAGCTCTGGCGGCGCAACGGCGCGCAGGCGCTGGTCTTCGAGAATTGCCTTTCCGTTGAAGTCGCGGACCTGCTGGTCGCTGCAGAAGCGCCCGGCGTGCCGGAAAAGCTCTTCCGCACGGGCGGCGCGGTGGACATTTCCGGCAGCGGTTCCGTCCGCATCAGCCGCGCGACACTCATCGCGCGCGGCCGGCGCTGGAAGCAATCCGCCGCGCTCCGTATCGCCTGCTCCACCGCGGAAGGCGGCGGCGACGTTTCGGTCGATGATTGCGATATCGTCGCGGGTGATCTTGCCAGCGGTATCATCGTCACCAATCCGCGCACGCTGCGTATCGAGAAAAACCGCATCCGTCCACGCAATGAGGATATGGCCGTGACACTGGATCGCTGGAGTCAGGATCTGCACATGGCCGCCGCAGTCGGGCGACTTGCGGTGAGCTATGCGGCGTGGCCGCCGATCGATCGGCGCCCGCCCACGCGCATCAACACGCAGTTGTTCAGATCACTGAGCATGGAAATCGCCATGGGCGGGCTTTCGATTTTCACGACGCCTCTCATCGCGGATAGTGGCGTAGAAATGCGTCGGCTGCTCATGCAGGAACGACCCAATGGCACATTGAGAGAGCACGCCATGCGCCTGCGCCGCCTCGCCTCGGTGATTCTGGCGCATCAGGGGCGGCCGCCGCTTGCAGGTACGGCCTATACCGGGTTTCAGCGCTTCTATAGCGCCATTCGCACACTGGTCGCGCCGTCGATCGATAGCGCGATCGTGGTCGGCGGGGATCATGCGGGCGATGTGACGATTTCCGGAAACCGCATCGAAGGCGCTCTGCGCGGCGTTCGCGTTGCGGTGAACGCCGGCGTTCCGCAGCAGCGTCTGTCGCTCGGCACGCTGCGGATCGAGCGCAACATGATCCGCCTGCGGGTCGTGCCAACCGACATTGTGCGCTGTGGTATCTATGTCGGTAATTTCGAGCGAAGCTGGATCGTCGACAATGACATTGCCGGGGAAACCGCGGACGCCGACCCCGGAGACGGCCGCGCGACGCAGCTGCGCGCCCGCAGTTTCGACGCCTTGCATGCCGAGGGTGTCCGCGTGGTGGGCAAGCTCGGCCCGCTGCTGCACATTCGCGGCAACATCGTCCGGTCCTGCCCATTCCCCTTCACGGTAACGCGCACGAACGGCACCGATGCACGGGCGAAGCTCTGGCTCGTGCAGGGCAATTATGCCGATGGTGGGATCACGCCTTATCGCCTTGACGCGACGTGCCAGAGATTAAACAATATATGAAGTATCGGATTGACAAATTATCTGATTAGGGCAAGAATATCAGTTGCCGCCACCTAATGGTCTTGAGGTGCTTGGATCGGTTTTGCTTTGGTGCTGAACTTCGTGTACAGTCTTTGGCTTTTCTCGTGAATGGTAGTTTAGGGTCGAAACCTGGTTCGGCAAAGGCCGCGAAGGATCCTTTGGTTCTTCGCGGCCACGCTTATTTGGGGCTATGTTGATTGGCCGCAGAGTGCGGCATCGATGAGTTGATGGCGCACACGTCTTTTCACCCGTTCAAGCAATGATCGTACCGCTCAGGCCTGGCCGCGCGGCATGCCCCGTGCACGCCATTGCGATGGCGCGCAGCCTACCCAGCGGCGGAAGGCCGCGGCGAATTTGGCGGGATTGGAATAGCCGACCGCCGTCGCCACATCCGTTACCATCTGGCCCTCATCAAGCAGCGATTTGGCGCGTTCCATCCGACGAAAGGTCAGATAGCCAAAGGGGGCGTAGCCGGTCTCTCGCCGGAACAGCCGCGTGAAGCTGCGGCTATCCAGCCTGACAAGCGGTGCGAGATCCTTTACGCGCAGGTCGCTGTCCAGATTATCCTCGATCATCGCGAACACATCAGCCATTCGGGCGTCGCCGACCATGCCCGTGCCCCGCGCGCCGGTCTGGACCAGCGTGGCGAGCCGGTGAAGCAGCAGCGAAAGCCCGTGATCGAAGAAGGCGGACGATGCGCCATGCGCCTCCGCGTCATTCCATAGGGATGTCATCATCCAGGCCGCGAGCGGATCGTCGAACAACCGGTTGCCGATCCGCCGCAGCAGATCCTGATCAAAAGGTTCGCCATGGCAGGGCGGCACATCCTCCAGATTGAAGGCGATGCCGAGCATGCTCATGGGGGGCGTGATCCCCGAGGCAGGTTCATTGGGCAGGGCGAGGCCCAGCTTGCCCGGCGCCCATATGTCGTTCACGCTGAAGCCCTTGCCGAACTTGCGCGTTGGCCCGCCGCCGGCCGTACACATGCCAAGCGTGGCATAGGGCGACCCCGGGCCTTCCCCTTCAAATGCCGGAAATTGCCCGTGCATGACGATGATCGTGCCCGAGGCGCTGGTCACCAGCGGCCCGTCGCAGCCGGCAAGGCGCTGGTAGTGATCCACGATCTGCTTCTGGCGTGGAAGCCATGGGTCCATGAAATCCTCCATTGAGCCGCTTTTGGAGTGTGACACCCCCCTTTGGAGTGGCGCGATATGATGATTAGCGTAGGGCTGTTGCGAGGCATTATCAATACAAGGTGTATCGCGACGGCAGGTCCGGGCGCGGGCGCCGTCATATGCAGGGGGTATCGTGAAGTCCTATCTGAATGTCGCCGTGTCGAGCCTTGCCGTATCGCTTGCCCTGTCCATGCCTGTCGCGGCCCGGGCGGAGGCGGGTGATGCACCGCGCGCGGCCGGCCCGGACGAAATCATCGTCACCGCGGAAAAGACGGACAGGACCGTGCGCGAAACCGCCTCAAGCGTGGTGGTGGAGACGCAGGATGCGATCAGCCGGCGCGCCGGCATCTACTCGGTGAATGATCTTCTCGCCCGCATTCCCAACATCGTCTCCATCGAGCCGGGCAATGATGCGCCGGCCGTGCGCGGGGTCGATGGGACGGGGCCAGCCGGGGGCGCGGTGGCTTTTCTGGCGGGGACACGGCCACGCCTGAGCTATCAGGTGGACGGGCGGACGCTGGGCTTCAACGAAGCATTGTTCAGCAACGCCACCTTGTGGGATGTGACGCAGGTGGAGGTCTATCGTGGGCCGCAGAGCACGCAGCAGGGGCGCAACGCCATTGCCGGCGTGATTGCCGCGAAGACGGCCGATCCGACCTTCGACTGGCATGGCGCGGCGCGGGCTATTGTGGGCAACCGGAGCGAGACGCAGATTGCCGGCGCGATCGGTGGGCCGATCATCGACGGGCTGCTGGCCTTCCGGCTCAGCGGCGACTGGCAGCACAGCCAGAGCTTCCTCGCGCACACGGCCTATCCCCAGGAATCCGACCCCGGCGAGTATGACGTCAAGACCTACCGCGCCAAGCTGCTGTTCACGCCCGCCGCGAGCGTCCGCTCGCTCTGGACGCTGGCCTATCAGGACGGGAAGCAGCCGCAGGCCGCGCAGGTCACCCAGCCTTACAGCGCGCACCGTGCCTATTTTCCGCTGATGCCCGTGTTCCGTTCCCGCACGACGACGCTGATCTCCGATACCAGCGTCGACCTCTCGGACATTCTGACGTTTCAGGCGCATCTCTCGGCGAGCGATTTTCGCGTCAACCGCCATGCTCCAGCGGGGACGGGCAATCTCCAGATCGATGGCAAGGAATATGTCGTCCAGCCGTTCCTCCGGGCGCGCTCTTCCGATGGACGGTTTTCCGGCTTTATCGCGGCCTATGTCTTCCGCACCCATCAGAATGAGGTGATCGATCTCTTTGGCGGCGGGCACTGGCGGGACGAGACGGATACGACCGCCGCGTTCGGCGAAGTGACGGTTAAGCCGGTCGACCGCCTCTCGCTGATCCTTGGCGCGCGCTACGAAGTGGAGAAGCGCTATCGCAACGGCAGCGCCGGCGTGTTCATCACGAATTTTGCCGAGACCTATAAGGAGTTCCTGCCCAAGGCGACGCTCTCCTACGATGTTTCTGATGCGGTGACCCTCGGCGTGACGGCGGGGCGCGGCTATAATGCGGGCGGGGCGGGCATCACCTTTTCGCCGCCGATCGTCAGCTATGCCTATAAGGCGGAATATGTGTGGAACTATGAGGCGTTCCTGCGCGCGCAGTTCGGGCACGGGTTCAGCCTCAACGGCAATATCTTCTATAATGATTATAAGGATATCCAGCTTCCCTTCTATCTGAGCGCGCTCTCCACCGTGATTTCCAATGCCGACAAGGCGACGACGCGCGGCGCGGAAATTCAGCTCGACTGGAGTCCGTCCGGCAAGAACCGCCTGTTCGCCAGTGCCGGCCTGCTCGACACGAAGATCGACCGTTATGCCGGACAGACGGCGCTGGAAGGCAACAAGCTTGCCCGTGCCCCGGCATTCAGCGCGGCGGCCGGCTTTGTCTTCTCGCCCGATGACAGGTTCGAGCTTGGTGCGGACGTGCGCTATTCAGACACCTATTATTCCGACGTACTCAACTCCGCGCGTGGCAAGATCGACCCCTATACGGTGGTCAACGGGCAGGTGGCCTATACTCTCGGCCCGGCGCGCCTGTTCTTTTCGGTCCGCAACCTGCTCAACAGTGGAACCCCGATCATGATCTACAGCGGCGCGACGGCAGCGGCGGACTATGCTACGATCCTTGAACCGCGCAAGGTTCTGGGCGGCATAGAACTGCGGTTCTGACCGGACGCGCGCATGGCTCTCTCCCAGACCGCTATCCGCCGCTGGTATCTGGTCCATAAATGGACCAGCATCGTCGCGACCGGCTTCCTGCTGATGCTGTGCATCACGGGCCTGCCGCTCATCTTCCATCACGAGATCGATGAGCTGACGCGCGCGCCGGACATGGCCAGCGTGGCGCCGGCGCAGCGGGCCTTCAGCCTCGACGATATGGTCCGCCGCGCCCACGCCGAAGTGCCGCCGGACTGGATGACGATGTTCATCACATGGGATGACGACAATCCGCTCATCAACGTCATTCTTGTGCCGTCGATGAAGGCCGGGGAGGGGGAAGCGAAGATCCTGCCCTTCGACGCACGCACGGGTGAGCGGCTGAACGCGCCGCCCGCCAATGAGGGCGTGATGTACTTCATCCTCGATCTGCATGCGAGCCTGCTGCTGGGTCTGCCGGGCACGCTGTTCCTTGGCCTGATCGGGCTGGTGTTCGTGGTGTCGATTATCTCCGGCGTGGTGGTCTATGCGCCATTCATGCGGCGGCTGGCGTTTGGCACCGTGCGGAAGGAGCGCAGCAAACGCATCAAATGGCTCGATACGCATAATATGACCGGGATCGTCACGCTGGGGTGGGTCAGCGTCGTCGGCGTGACGGGACTGCTGCTGACCCTCTCCACGCCGATCCAGATGATCTGGCAGATGGATCAGCTCGCCGAACTGGCCGCGCCCTACAAGGGGCAGGCGCCGGTGCGCAATCCGGTGCCGGTCGATGTCGCGCTGGCCAGCGTGAAGGCGCAGGTGCCGGACGCCGACATATCCTTCATCTCATGGCCGGGCAGTCCGTTCAGCACGCCGCATCATTATATGGTGGCGATGAAGGGCGATACACCACTTACCGAGCGGCTGGTGAAAGGCGCGATGGTCGATGCGGAGACCGGCAAGCTGACGAACGTGGCGACCCCGCCCTGGTATGTGAACATGCTGTTCCTCTCGGTCCCGCTGCACTTTGGCGATTATGGCGGAATGCCGCTCAAGATCATCTGGGCGCTGCTGGATGTCGCGGCGATCATCGTGCTGGCGACGGGGCTTTACCTCTGGCTCGGGCGCCGGACACCGGTGGAGAAGCGCGTGGCGGATATTCACGCCGCGCATCTCGCGGCAGCCGGGCAGGGGCGGCCGGAGGCGGCGGAATGAAGGATAACGGCGTGAACGAACGGCGGACCACCGCGCCGCAATCGACCTGGCGGATATTTCGCTGGCCGCTGGCGGTGGCGATCATCAGCATTGTCGGCCTGCTCTCCGCACTGGTGGGTGACGGGTGGCACGACGTGCTTTCCTGGGCAGCGCTTGGCGCGACGGTCGTGCTCATGATCGCGGCATGGCGGGGCTGGTCGCTGCGATAAAAGCGGCATGGCCACTTGATTGCGAATGATTCGCATGTAGAGCTGCGCCGGCAGCAGTCGAAAGGTATGACGATCATGACGGGGCCGGCATTCAGCCTCAAACCTCTGATGTTTGAGACGTTCGTCTGTTCGATGGCGATGATGGCCTTTGTGGCGCTGGCCGGGCCGATCGCGCGGGTGATCGGGCTGGAGCCATGGCAGGTCGGTGCGGCGATGACGGTGGCCGGGGTCGCGTGGATGGTGATGGCCCGCGTCTGGGGCGTCATGAGCGACCGGCGCGGCAGGCGGCCGATCATCCTGCTGGGCCTTTCCGGCTTCGCGATCAGCTATTTCCTGCTCTCGCTGTTCATCGACCTTGCGTTGCGGACGGCGATGGCGCCCCTGCTGGCCTTTGTCGGACTGCTGGTCGGCAGGGGCATGGCAGGCATTTTCTACGCGGCCGTCCCGGCGACCGGGGCCGCGCTGGTCGCTGACCATGTGGAACCGGCCGAGCGTGGGAAGGCGATGGCGGCAATCGGCGCGTCCAGCGCGGCGGGCATGGTGATCGGGCCGGGCTTTGCCGGTCTGGTCGGCCCATGGAGCCTCAGCCTGCCACTCTATGTCACGGCGGTGCTGCCGGCCATTGCCCTTGCTGTGCTGTGGCGGGTGCTGCCGCGCCGGGAACATCATGCCCCGCCGGACATGCAGCCGCTCCGGCTGACGGACAGGCGGTTGCGGCGGGCAATGAGCGTCGCCTTCGTCGCCATGTTCAGCGTCGCGATCGCGCAGATCACCGTGGGCTTCTATGCGCTGGACCGACTCCACCTCGTGCCGGGGGATGCGGCCAATGCGGCGGGCATCGCGCTGGCCGCCGTGGGTGTCGCGCTCGTTATCGCACAGGTCGCGCTCCGCAAGCTCGACTGGGCGCCGGCCCGGCTGATCCGCGCTGGCTGCATCATCGGCGGCATCGGTTTCATGTCCGTCACGCTGGCGAGCAGCGCGCCGATGCTGTGGGCCTGCTATGCGCTGGCCGCGTTCGGCATGGGCTGGGTCTACCCCTCGGTATCCGCGCTGGCGGCCAATGCCGTCGGTGCCAATGAGCAGGGCGCGGCGGCGGGCAGCGTCGCGGCCGCGCATGGACTGGGCGTGATCCTCGGCCCGATTGTTGGCACATTCGTTTACACGCTGGATAATGGCGCGCCCTATCTGCTGGTCGGCGTGATGCTGATCGCCATCGCGGTTGGAAGGGGCAAGGCCTGCGGCGAAGGTGACCGCGCGCGGGAAGGGAGCGGCTGCGATTGCGGCTGATGCGACCGGCGCGCGTCATCTGCCCCCCTCAGCCGAAGCGGGTGATGCCCCCGACAATCGTTTTGAGGGCTTTCACACCAGTCAGCTTGTGGGGGTCTGTCACGAAGAAATCGGCGTCCCAGACCACGAAATCGGCGAGAAAGCCCGGCGCGATGAGGCCCATATGCGCGTCGTTAAAGCCGGCATAGGCGCCTTCCTGTGTGTAGCAATGCAAGGCCTGAGCGAGGGTGGTGCGCTGCTCGGGCTGCCAGCCGCCGGGGTTCTCTCCGTCAAGCGTCTCCCGGTTCACCGCCGCATCCAGCCCGGTGAGCGGGTCGATGGGCGCGACCGGCCAGTCCGACCCCATGCAGACATGGGCGCCTGAGCGAACGAGCGAGCCAACGGCGAAGCTCGTCGCGAGCCGCTCCGTGCCGATGCGGTTGACCGCCCAGCGCCCGTCATCAATGGCATGGTAGGGCTGGACGGAGGCAATGACGCCCTGCGCGCGAAACCGCGCGATCGCCTCTGCCCGCATATGCTGGGCGTGCTCGATGCGGAAGCGCCGGTCGCGCGGGCCATTGGCGCGGACAACCGCCGCCATCGTATCGAGCACGAGATCATTGGCCTCATCGCCAATGGCATGGACGGTAATCTGAAGCCCGGCACGATCCGCGCCCTCCATCCAGCCGCGCAGATCCGCAGGATCGGTCACGATGATCCCGCGGGTCGACGGATCATCGGCATAGGGCTCATAGAAGCGCGCCGTGCGTGACCCCAGCGATCCGTCGAACACCACCTTGCAGCCGCCCCACTGCACCCAATCGTCGCCGCGCCCTTCGCTGCGGATCAGCGCGGCCTGCGCCGCCCAATCCTTGAGCGGCAGATAATGGCGGAAGCGCAGGCCTGTCTCGCCCGCGGCGCGCAGACGGCGGGTGGCATCGAAACTGCCCGTCTCCAGCTCGGTGGGGTGGACCTGCGTGACGCCCTTGCTGAGCGCCAGCGCGATGCCCTTGCGCGCCGCCGCGTCGATCTGCGCGTGGCTCGGCGTGCCGATGGCCCGTTCCACCAGCTCTTTTGCGCTGTCCTTGATGATCCCCGTTGGCTCGCCCCGCGCATCCCGCTCGATCACGCCCCCCGGCACCTCCGGTGTGTCGCGATCAATCCCGGCAAGTTTCAGCGCTACGGAATTGAGCAGCAGCATGTGGAGATCATAGCGAATGACGGCGACAGGCGTGTTCGGCGTCACCGCGTCGATCCACGTCTTGTCCGGCATCTGCCCGCCCCACCGGTCCTGATCCCAATTGCCGCCTTGCAGCCATTGCCCGCTGGGCAGCGCTGCCGCCGCAGTGGCGATCCGCTCGATGAAGTCCTGCTGGCTCGCCGCATCGCGCAGGGACGGTTGCGAGAGCATGAACGACGCCATGATGAAATGCACATGGGGATCGATGAAGCCGGGGGTGACGAACGCGCCGTCAAGATCGACAATCTGGGTGCGCCTCCCGGTCCGCGCACGAACGGCCCCGGCGCCGATGGCGACGATCCGGGCACCCCGGGTGCCGATGGCATCCGTGCGGACAGTCGCGCCGGCTCCGGTCCAGACCCTGCCGTTGACATAGGCCACATCGAGATCGCCCTCCGCCCCCGCAAAGGCCGTTCGAGCGCCGGTGGTGACGGCAGCAGCGCCGGCGAAAGCGAGGAGGGCGCGGCGGCCGAGCAACATAAGCGGGTCTCCGTCTGGCTGGGTACGACGCCGGTCCTGGTGACGCACTCTCAGGATATGGCACTATGTTGGCGAGCGCGCCGGTCCGCAAAACATCCAATAAAATTGAAAGCAGGGGACCAACGAGGCAAGCCGTTTTCCCCTCTAGCTGGCTGCCTTGCGGAGCGCCTCGAGCGCCACGCCGGCCTCATGCGCATTGAGGCTGGCAAAGCCGATCCGCAGCCCGCGCGGTGCATCGTCCGCCGTCATGAATGAGCGTGAGGAGGCAAGGCGCAGGCCCATGGCGGCGGCGCGCGCCTCCATCCTGTCGAGATCGGCATCAATCCGGAGCCAGAAGGCGAGCCCGCCATCGGGCATGCGATACTCAGCGATATCGCCGAGCGTCCGATCGAGCTGGGCCGCGAAATCCGCGCGGCGACGCGCATAGACCTGTAGCGCCTTGCGGCTGTGGCGCCGCAGTTCGCCGCTCTCGATCAGCTCGGCGGCGGCATCCTCGGTCAGGCGGTTCCCCATTCCGTCCGTTAGCGAGACATGGTGCGCGATGGCATCGACCACCGCCGGCGGCGCGGCGATGTAGCCGATCCGCAGCGCCGGAAGCAGCAGCTTCGACATTGACCCCACATACAGGACATGGCCCGGGCCATAAGCGGCGAGCGGAAGCAATGGCTGCGACTGGAAATGAAACTCGTGGTCATAATCATCCTCGATGATCGCGAAGCCGAAGCGGCGGGCGAGATCGAGCAGTCGCAGCCGCCGCTCGGGTCGCAATGACACGGTCGTCGGGAACTGATGATGCGGTGTCACGAATAGCGCGCGCACGGCATGATGCCGGCAGGCCTGTTCCACCGCATCGACATCGATACCGCCATCATCCACCGTGACCGGAACGATGGTCGCGCCGAGCGCCCGGAATGCGCTGACGGCGGGTTCATAGCTCAGCTTCTCGACGATGACCGCCGCGCCACGCCGGAGCAGCACCTGACCGGCGAGAAAAATGCCATTCTGGCTGCCGCGTGTAATGCAGATATTGTCCGCCTGAACCGGCAGGCCGCGCTGGCTCCGCAGCATTGCGGCGATCGCCGCGCGCAGTGCCGGCGAACCGCGTGGATCGCCATATTGGAAACCGTCCGCCTGCGACGCCCGGAGCGCGGCGCGACGATAGGCCCGCGCGAGCAGATCGACGGGGAAGAGGCGGCCATCCGGCGTGCCTTCGTCAATCTTCAGGCCGGTGCCCTGCGGCATCGCGATCGGCCGATCAGGCGGCGATGCATAGCGATAGCCGATTGCCACGCTGCTCATCGTCGCCTCGGTCCCGGCCTTGCCTTGCGGCCGGCTGACCGGTTGGGGCAGCGATGCGGCGACCATGGTGCCGCGCGTGCCCGCTGAATCGAGCCAGCCCTGCGCGATCAGGTCTTCATAAGCCAGCACCACCGTCTTGCGGTTTATCCCGAGCGTGCGGGCGAGATCGCGGCTGCTGGGCAGATAGGTGCCGGAGGTCAGCCGGCCACGTTCAATGTCGCGGATCAACGCCTGAATGATCTGCATATAGAGGGGGGTGCCGCGTGCCGGATCGATCCGGGCGCCGAGACTGACCTGCCATGGACGCAACATTGGACCCGCCTTGTCAGGAAAATGGACATGATGTTGAAACCAGTCCTATCGGCGGTTTCCCATTTTCACAATGCGGATGGACCCCTGCTCTTTACAAGATTGGCGCTTGTGAGGTTCCAGCCTCCGGGGCAAAACTGCATGCGCACTACTGGGGAGCGGTGGTCAGGCAAGCATGGTCAGGGGATAATTGTGGGACTTTTCGACAGGTTCGATCATGCGGATGTCCGCGCGCTGATCGAGGCATATCCGCTCGCCTGGTTATGTGGCGGGCCGGCGGGCAATATGGAGGCAAGCCTGCTGCCGCTGGTTGGCGTTTATGACGGGGACGGCCGGCTGGTGGATCTGATCGGCCACCTCATGCGCGCCAACCCGCTCCATGAGGCGCTGCTGGCGGACGACAGGGCCACGATCCTTTTCCGCGGGCCGGACGCTTATGTGAGCCCGGAACATGCCGGCATCAAGAACTGGGCGCCGACATGGAACTACGCGCAGGTGAAGATCGCGGCGACCGTGGGGTTCGATGCCAGCTTCACCGAGACAGCGCTGGCCGTGCTCATCACGGCGATGGAGGCAGGCCGGGCGCAGCCCTGGCAGGTCGGCGAACTGGGCGCGCGCTATACGGGGATGCTGGAACATATCATCGGCTTCCGCGCATCCGTCACTGGTCTCAGCGGCAAGTTCAAACTGGGGCAGGATGAGACGGACGCGGCCTATGCCGCGATCACATCATCGCTTGGTGATGCGCCGATGATTGAGTGGATGCGGCGGTTCAATCAGAAGAGAGCATGAACACGAGGCCTTAGAGGGGCTGGCGGCGACGCGCCGGGGCGCTATCACCTGATCGGGCCGGCGAACGGCGCAGGGAGATAAACGGATGATGCGTGGACGCCGGACCAAATGGCTGGGCCAATGCATGCTGGCGGCGGCAATCGCGCTGCCGGGCGCTGTGGCGGCGCAAGCGTCAGACGCGCTGCCGATGCCGCCTGCGCGCACGCTCGACTATGAGGTGTCGAGCGGCACCTTCATGTCCGTCGCGCTTTCGCCCGATGGCGGCACCATCCTCTTCGACATGCTCGGCGAGATTTATGCGCTGCCCGCAAAAGGCGGACGCGCGGCGCCCGTGGCGACGGGCATGGCGTTTGAAGTTCAGCCGACATTCTCTCCGGATGGCAAATGGATCGCCTATGTGAGCGACAGGTCCGGCGGGGACAATCTGTGGATCGCGCGGGCCGATGGCAGCCAGGCCCGACGGATCAGCGACGAGGATGACGGCGCGGTGCGAACCTCGCCCGAATGGAGCGCGGACGGCAAATCCGTTTATGTAAGCCGCTATCGCATTCGGACGGATCGCTACGAACTGTGGCGGCATCCGATCGATGGCGGACCGGGCGTGCTTGTCATTCCCGCTCGGCGGGAAGGGGAAGCGGCTGGCGGCCCGGGACAAAGCACACTCGGCGTCTCGGCGTCGCGGGACGGGCGCTTTCTCTATTTCGCGCGCCGCGTGGGTGATCTTTCATTCGATGCACCGGTGGCGTGGACGATCATGCGCCGTGATCTGGCAAGCGGGGCCGAGGAAACGATCATCGGCGGTTCGGGCGGGCGCGAGGCGGGGAGTGAGACGGTTTTTCGCCCCGTCATCTCCCCCGATGGCCGGCTGCTTGCCTATGCAACCCGACGCATGGCCGAAACCCGCCTGCGCGTGCGCGATCTCACCAGCGGGGCCGATCGCGATCTGGGGCCGGCGCCGCTGGATCTCATGAATGGCGCGGCGTGGCTCGATCTGATCCCGCGCTATGCCTTCACGCCCGACGGCAAGGCGATCATCATCGCCTACAAGGGCAGGATCGAGCGACGCGCGGTCGACGGGTCGGTGGTGACGCCCATTCCATTCACGGCGCGGCTGCAACTTGCCGTGGGCGCGAGCACGCGCATCGGGTTTCGCGAGGATACCGGGCCGGTCCGCGCGAAGCTGCTGCAAGGCACCAGCCCGTCGCCCGATGGCCGGCTTGTCGCCTATGCGGCACTGGGCAGCATCTATGTCCAGAGCATCGATGGTGGCGCGGCGCTGCGGCTGCCGATCAATGGCGATCCGCCCTCGCTGCCGGGCTGGAGCCCCGATGGCGCGCGCCTGACCTATGTGACGTGGGGCGAGCGGTCCGGCGGCGCGGTGTGGACGATCGCCGCTGATGGCACGGGTGCCCCGGTGAAGGTGAGCGACCTGCCGGCTTTCTACACGCACCCCGCCTATACGCCGGACGGCGGGACGATCCTCTCCGTGCGATCCCCGGCGGCGGCGCGCCAGCAGACGAGCTTCGAGTTTGGCACGGTGCGTCCGGCTGAGCTTGTCGCCTTGTCGGCGCGCGGCGGCGCGGCGCGGGTCGTGATGCGCGGCGAGATTGGCCAGCGGCCGCATTTCGTGGCGGGGCAACCGGGCACGGCCTATCTGCTTGGTGCGGACGGGCTGATCGCGGTGGATATCGCGCGCGGTACGCACCGTCTGGTCGCGTCGGTCAAGGGGCAGGGCTATTATTTTACCGATCAGCTCGCCAATGCCGACGATATCCGCATCAGCCCGGACGGCAAATGGCTGGCGGCACAGACGAGCGAGCAGCTCTATCTGCTGCCCGTGCCGGCCGGCCCCGCGCCGCTTGTCGATCTGACAGCCTCAAATAGCGGCGCACGCAGGGTCACCGGCATGGGCGCCGACTATTTTGGCTGGCGCGCCGATGGGAGCCTGATCTGGACCGTTGGCAATTATCTGCAAATTCTGGCCGATCCCGGCGCGAAGGCGCCCGATGGCCATGTCGAGCTGGTGGCGGAGCTGCCCCGTGCGCGGCCGGCGGGCCATCTTCTGCTGCGCGGTGCGCGGGCACTGACCATGGCGGACGGCAACCGGATCATCGACGATGCCGACATTTTGATCCGCGAGGACCGGATCGAGGCCATTGGCCCGCGCGGCAGCATTGCGGTGCCCGCGGGCACACCCGTCCGTGATCTGGGCGGTAAGACAGTGGCGCCCGGCTTCATCGACGCGCACGATCATATCGGCGGCGTGCGCCGCGATGTCATCGGCTATGAAGAATGGGGGCTCAGGGCACGGCTGGCCTATGGCGTGACGACATCGTTCGATCCCTCGACGCTCGGTATCGACCAGATCGCCTATCAGGATCTGATCGATGCCGGGCTCATCGCCGGGCCTCGGCTCCGCTCGACCGGACCGGCGCTCTTCTCCAAGGAACGCTTCACCTCGCTGGAGCAGGTGCGCGCCGTGCTGCGCCGCTACCGGGCGGCATGGGGTCTCCGCAACATCAAGCAATATCGCGGCGAGAGCCGGACGGTGCGGCAGTGGATCGCCATGGCGGCGCGGGAGGAGGGGCTGCTGCCGACCACCGAGGGCAGCCATAATCCCAAGCTCATCCTGACGCAGATCCTCGACGGTTATGCGGGCAACGAACATGCCCTGCCGCTCGCGCCATTTGGCGAGGATGTGATCGGCCTCTACCGGCTGACGCGAACGAGCTATGTCTCGACCTTGCTGGTCAACAGCAGCGGGCCAGCGGGGCGGCATTATTATGTCGCGAAATATGATCCGGCGCTGGAAGCCAAGGTGAAGCGCTTCTGGCCGCCGCCGGCCATCGCCCAGAAGCTTGCGCGACGGGAATGGGGCTCTCTGGCCGCCTCCCGCTTGCCGGCGCTCGCCGCCGACGTTGCCGCGCTGGCCGCCAATGGCGCGCTTGTGGGCATGGGGTCGCATGGCGATGAACCGGGTATCGGCTATCATGACGAGATCGAAGCCAATATGCTCGGCGGCATGACGCCAATGACAGCGCTCCACGCCGCGACGGCGGGTGCGGCCGAAACGATCGGCCGGCTGGCCGACATGGGGACGCTGGAGCCGGGAAAATATGCCGATCTGGTCGTGCTGGATGCCGATCCGCTGGTCGATATCCGCAATAGCAGATCGGTCAGCCTCGTGATGCGCGGCGGGCAGTTGTTCGATGCGAACACGCTTGACGAACTGTGGCCCGTGGCACGCCCGCTGCCGGCGCCATGGTTCGCGGACGGGACCGGGGAGGCGCAATGGCTGCCGGCGGCTACGGCGCCAGAACCACACCGGCACTGACGAGCGCCTCCACCTCAGCATCGCTCAGGCCAGATTCGCGCAAAACCGCTCTGCTATCCGCACCGAGCAGGCGCGGGGCCGCATCGGGCGATGGCGGGATACCGGCAAATTTCACGGGCTGCGGGATGGCCCGTGCGATCCCTTCAGGATAGCCCTGCGGAACATCGAAAAAGCCGATTTCGGCGAGATGCGGATCAGCCAGAAGATCGTCGAACAGGGCGACAGGGGAGCAGGGGATATCCCGTGCTTCGAGTGCTGCCAGCCAATCGGCGGTGGAGCGAAGGGCGAGGCAGTGCGCCATCAGCGCATAGAGCGCGTCGAGATGAACAGCGCGCTCGCGCGGATCGTTAAACCATGGCTCATGCGTCACATCCTCACGGCCAACCTCGGCAAGGAAGGCGCGCCATTGCTTCTCGGTATATGGGAGCACCGCGATCCAGCCATCCGCCGTCTTGAACGGGCGCCGGTTCGCGGAAAGGATGCGCGGATAGCCGGGCGTGCCGTCGTGCGCGAATGTGGCGCCGGAGAGATGCTCGTTGAACAAAAAGGCGGTGAGCGCCTCGAACATCGGCACTTCCACCTCGATCGGGCCGGTGCGGCCGTTCGCGCGCGACACAAGGGCGGCCAATATGCCGTAGACCGCGTGCAACGCGGCAACCTTGTCCGCGAGGATCGTCGGGATGAAGCGCGGTTCCCCGCCCGTCGCCACGCCAAGGCCGGCAATTCCGCTCGCCGCCTGAATAATATCGTCGAACGCCGGGCGATCACGATACTGGCCGGCCTGCCCGAAGCCGATGGCCGCGCAATGGATGATGTTGGGATTGATCGCCGACACCGCATCGAACCCGAGGCCGAGCCTGCTGGCCGCGTCGATCCGCATATTGTGGAGGAGAACATCGGCCGTTTCGATGAGGCGTGCCAGGGCGCCGCGACCTTCCGGGCGTTTGAGATCGATGGCGAGCGTCCGCTTGTTGCGGTTATTGTTGACGAACAATGCGCCGCCGCTGGTGCCCGCCGGATAGGCGTAGCGCGCGATGTCGCCTTCCGGCGCTTCGACCTTGATGACGTCCGCGCCCAGATCGGCCAGCAATTGCCCGGCATAAGGGCCAAGGACGACGGCGCCGACTTCGATGATCCTGATTCCGTTAAGCAGCGGTAGCATCGCTATCTCCTTCCCCTGTCCCTCTCCATAAGGAGAGCATGTCGTCCCCGGCAAGATGCGATGGAACCGGGCTGGAGACGCCGCGCTAGCGAGGTTCCGGGGGTAAGGGGACGGGGGCAAAGAACATTCACCCATCATAGTCCGCCATTACCCAAATCCGGGCGAGAACCCGCACGCGCTCTCTCTAAACTCCCCGGATCAGGCCGGAGAACAGACAAATGCGGGCGGCCTGCACAGTCGGATGGATAAAGGGGGCCTTATGACGAATATCTACCATTATCGCGCGGCCGGCATGCGTGGGCCGATCGGTGTTTCTCTGCTGGCTCTGGCCTGCGCGTCACCGCTCCACGCCCAATCGGCCGATCCCGAAGGGCGGGACATCATCGTAACGGCAACGAGCGCCGTCACCGCGACCAAGACGGACACGCCCGTTCTGCGTATTCCGCAATCAATCAACATCATCACGGTAGAACAGCTTCAGGATCGGGGCGCCCGCACGATCCTCGAGGCGCTGACCTATACCGCCGGCGTATCCAATGGCGGGGACGATTCACGCGGCGATTTCAACAATATCCGCGGCTTCGAGTCGGTCCTTTATGTCGATGGGCTCAAGCGCAACTACGGCTTCGTCTACCTGCCACGCCCGGATATCAACGCGCTTGAGCGTGTGGAGGTGCTGGTTGGCCCGGCATCGGTGCTTTATGGCGCGGGCAGCTCGGGCGGCATCACCAACATGCAGAGCAAGCGCCCGCAGTTCGAATTCGGCGGCACCGCCAGCGTGAGCTACGGCACGTTCGATCGCAAGGAAGCCGTGGTCGACGTGACCGGGCCACTTGCCGAAACGCTCGCGGTGCGGCTCGTCGGCCTCGTCCGCAAGGCGGATTCACGCATGGATTATGTGCCCAATGATCGCGTGCTGGTTCAGCCGGCGATCACCTGGAAGCCGAGCGAGCGGACTGATGTCACCGCCATCGGTCTTTATCAGCGGGACAAGAACGGGCCGAACTATAATGCGGTGCCGCTTGTCGCCTCATTGCTTGCCCTGCCGGGGCGGCGGGTGCCTGACTCGCGGCAGCTCGGCGAGCCATCGCTGAACGGCGCCGGCCACAAGCAGGCGACGACTTTCACGCTGCTGGCGACACACCAATTTTCCGATGCGCTGAGCTTCCGCAGTTCGACCCGCTACATGAAAGCCAATACCGATCAGCGGGAAGTCTATCTCAATGTCTACGGAGATCCGCTGAACCCGTTCATCGACGAGAATGGCAACGGCACGATCGAACCCGACGAGACCTGGGTTCCGCGCAACATGTTTGCCTACAAGGTGCGCTACAAGACGTTCAACACGGATAATAATCTCGGCCTGAAGTTCGATACCGGGCCACTCACGCACAAGGTGCTTGTGGGTGTCGACTATTCCTATTTCCGGCAGATCAGTTCGCAGGGCTATGGGGTGTCCACGCCGATCGACATCTACAATCCCGTCTATGGCACGGTGCCGGATCCCGTCTACACGTTCGACGCGACGCAAACGCTCAAGCAGATCGGCTTCTACGCACAGGACCAGATTGATTTCGGCGAGGTCGCTTCGCTTGTGCTCGGTATCCGGCGCGACCGGTACACCAAGGAGGATGTCGGCGCGCCCAAGGAAATCACCAAGAAGACCACAAAACGCGTGGGGCTGACCGTCAATGTGACGCCGACGCTGGCGCCATTCGTCAGCTACTCGGAATCCTTCCTGCCGATCGCCGGGCTCAACCAGTTTGGCAGCACCTATCAGCCGCTCTCGGGCGAGCAGAAGGAAATCGGCATCAAATGGCAACCGAACCGCCAGACCCTGCTGCGTGTCTCCCTCTACGACATCAAGGAGGATAACGCGCTCCGGCCGGACCCGACCAACCCGCTCAACTCCATCCAGTCGGGCAGCACCAGGTCCAAGGGCGTCGAGTTTCAGGCGGACCATAATATCGCCAATGACTTTTCCGTTACCGCCGCATTCTCCTATGCGACGTCGCGCCAGTCGGGCGATGGGCGGCAGCGCGACAACACGCCGAAATATCTTGCCAGCATATTCGGCACCAAGACATCGCAACTGGGCGAAGAGGCGACGCTGCGCTATGGCGGCGGCATCCGCTATGTCGGCCAGCAGGCGGCGGGAGACCCGGCCTTTTTCCAGGTCTCGACGCCGAGCTATACGCTGGTGGATGCGATGGTCGCGATCGATTATCGGAACTGGACGCTCCAGTTGAACAGCATCAACCTGCTGGATACGCATTATTATCCGCAATGCTCAAATTATGGCTATTGCGCCAATGGTGAGCCGCGCACGGTGCAGGCAACGCTGACATATCGTTTCTAGAGCAGGCGATATGCGGGCGGGCCGATCTCTGGCCCGCCCATTTATCCTCGATCTGGTATCAGGACCGGACGCGCGGCCGCTTTCGCCACCAGAGCAGAAGGCCAAGGATGATGGTGGCGACGAGCCAGACGCCAATTCCCAGCACAAATATTCTGCCGGTCAGCCCAAGCGCCTCGCCCGTGTGCAGGGGGTAGAAAGAGCCAATAAATGCCTGTGCCGCGCTTGCTTGTGTCGCTGGCCATGCGCCCCGCACGCTGCCGTCATTGGCGTTGATGATGACAAGGCTGCTGCCATAGCCATCTTTACGATAGAGCTCACCGGGTGCCCGCACCCATGCATAGTAGCTCGCGTCCTCCGTCGAGGGGAGTGTGGTCCCCACGAAGCGGCTGCCGGGGATCGCCGCGACCGCCGCAGCCGATGCCTGCGCGAAGCCCACCGGCCTGCCCGTGGCCGGATTGGCCGGCAGGCTGACCTCGCTCGCGCCGACCAGCGTGCGCACCTGATGCTCGAAGAGCATGAGGCTGCCCGTCATCACGATCAGCAGCGCGGGGATGGCCGCCCAGAGCCCCAATGCCCGGTGCCAGCCATAAAGTGCGGCGAGCGGCGAGCGCAGGCCGGACAGGATCAGGGCCTGACGCCAGCGGCCCCGGCGCGGCCATGCGACGACAAGGCCAAACAGGATGTTCGTGACCAGAAGAAAGCCGGCAATGCCCAATATCCATTCGCCCGCCGCGCCGGCAACGAGGGTGAGATGGATATCGCGGATGAGCCCGAACACACTGGAGGCGTTGGCTGGCCTGTCGCCCAGAAGCGTGCCGGCACCATCAATATAGACCTTGCGCGCTTCGCCGCCGGGCGTTGCGAAAGAGACGATGTATCGGTCGGCAAGGCCTGCCGTCGTCCATATCCAGTTGACCCTGGCGTCCCCGCCCGCACTCGCCAGTCCGTCCAGTCGCTGCTCGATAGCGACGGGATTGGTGGGAACATGGCGTGTGCCGAGCAGCGCGTCTTCCGCCTCGAAATGAAAGGACAGGAGAATGCCGGTCAGCGCCTGAAGCATCCAGATGGCGGCCGCGCCGATCCCGAGCCAGCGATGGAGCCGGACGATCGTTGCGCGCCCCTGCGGGCGTCTTGTCATTTGCCGGGTCATGGCGTCCCTTCTCTTATATGGGCGGCATATCATTTGGCCCCCGCATTGCGGGAGGCGCCGACGATTGCCAACAGGACGCAATAGCATCAGGCCGATCCGCGGAAAGCGACATGGCGGGTAAGGTGAGCATGATAGCGGGGAAGGGCATCGCCCGCGATCCGCCTAGCGCGATGGCGCCGGGGACTTACCCGTCTTACGATCAGCTTACCCTCTGACATGGCTCGCATGGAGGGGGCCTGAATGATGAGAATGCCGCCCGCTGGTTCGCGCCGTGCGAGACCATGACCATGCTAACGGGAGTGACCATGCCCAAGATTATCGCCTCCGCCGCGCTCGCCACGATGCTGGGCATGACCGTCACGGGGCCGGCATGGGCCGGAAAGCAGGTGGTGGCCGATCTCATCCTCACCAATGGGCGCGTCTATACCGTTGATGCAGGCCAGCCCTGGGCGGAGGCCGTTGCCATAAGCAACGGGAAGATCCTGAAGGTCGGCAAGGCGGCGGCGGTTCGCAAGCTTCGTGGCGCGACGACACAGATCGTCGATCTGGGCGGGCGACTGCTGCTCCCGGCATTTGGCGACGCGCATGTCCATCCGCTCTTCGGTGCCCTCAGCCGCACGCGTTGCCCGTTGCACGACGGCAAATCCATTGCGGACTATCAGGCGCTCATTGCGCGTTGCGTGGCGGCGACGCCCGGAGATGGCGCGATCTACGGCATCGGCTGGAGCGACGCGCTGTTTCCGCCCAATGGCATACCGCGCAAAGAGCTGCTCGACGCCGTCTCGACCACGCGTCCGCTGATCTTTGAGTCGACCGGCGGCCACACATATTGGGTCAACTCAAGGGCGCTCGCGCTGGCGAACATCACGCGCGAGACCAGAAACCCGGTCAACGGCACGATTGATCGCGACCCTGCGACAGGCGAGCCGGTGGGCAGTCTTCAGGAAGCGGCGATGGATCTCGTGCGGCCGATGATCCCGCCGCCATCCGCGACCGAAATCCAGAATTCGATCCGCTATGTCGTCGATCATTTCAACAGCCTCGGCATTGTGAACTGGAACGATGCCGGCGTCGATTTCGACGATGAAGGCGGCAGCGCGATGGTCGATGGCTACAAGGCCGTGCTCGACGCGGGGAATCTGACGACCCATGTCACCGTCTCGCTCAAATGGAAGAACGAGCGCGGCATGGAGCAGTTGCCCGGGCTGCTGCGCGCGGCGGAGCGGGCCAGCGCGCTCGGCATCCCCACGCATAGCGTCAAATTCTATGTCGACGGCGTGATCCCGCAAAAGACCGCCTTCATGCTCGCGCCCTATGAAAACAGCGGGGACGAGCGCGGCGCCCCGCATATCGCGCCGGATATTCTGCGGCAGGCAACCGTCGCGGTCGACGCGCGCGGGATGCATGGTTTCTTCCACGCCATTGGTGATGGTGCCGTCCGCCTCTCGCTGGATGCCATCGCGGCGGCGCGCGCGACCAATGGCACGCGCAGGACGCACCATATGGTCACCCACCTCAACGTCGTGGACCCGGCCGATCAGCCCCGCTTTGGCCAGCTCGCGACATTCGCGCAATTCCAGCCAAGCTGGGCGTCCTGGTATGACTATATGGACCTCACCGTCGCGGCGATCGGGCCGAAGCGCGCGGACTATATCTATCCGGCGGGCAGCATCGTGCGGGCGGGCGGGAAGCTCGCATATGGGGCGGACTGGCCGGTGGGCGGAGCCAATCCGCTGGAAGGCATAGAGGTGGCGATGACGCGGCGAACGGCCGGCGATCCCAATGCCCGGCCGCTGCTTCCCGCCGAGGGTGTCGACCTTGAGGAAGCAATTGCGAGCCACACCATCAACGTTGCCTATGTAAATGGTTTCGAGGCGATCACCGGATCGATCGTGGCGGGGAAGAGCGCCGATCTCGTCGTGCTCGACAAAGACATCTTCCTGATGCCGGTCTCGGAGATTTCCAAAACTAAGGTGCTCGTCACCACCTTCAAGGGCAAGCCCGTCTTCGGGGGCTGGGATGCGCTCGGCGCCGCGCGCTAGGCAAGCCGGCGACGCATCCGCAGCACGAGGAGATAGGCCACCGCCGCGAGCAGCGTGGCGTCCAGCGCGGGGACGGTGGTGAGCGTCCAGCCGAGCCGCATGGCGGGGAGGGTGATGGCCAGACTGCCGAGCCACACGCCAATCGCCTCCCAGCGCACGGCCACCGGCGTCACCTCCGTCTGCCCGCGAAACGTCAGCAGCCCGTCGATCACGTAAATGGCGGCGATGGGCGGGATGATGAGCCCGAGCGTGATGAGGAACGGAATGAAGCTGCCGATGATGCCGAGCAGGGCGAAGAGGCACCCGATGGCGCCGCCCACCACGATGATGGCACCCTGCGACATGCGGGGGAAGGTCGCCGCGATAGAGAGCCCGGCGGAATAGAGATTAAGGGCGTTGATCGTCCATATCGAGAGAATGAGCATGGCGAGCGCAGGGATGCCGAAGCCCAGGCCTACGACGAGCGCCATGATATCGGTCTGCCCCGTGGACAGCGCGATGAGTGCGGAGACGAGCATCAGCACCGGGGCGCAGACCGGGAAGGAGAGCAGCATGCCGGCAATGGCCCCGCGTTCGGTGCGGATGAACCGCGCGAGATCCGGCATGGCGGCCACGGTGAGCATATTGCCGCCCACCAGCGATGACAGGGCAATGCCAAAGCTCATACTGACCGGCGGCGCGGGCGCCGGGCCAAGATCAAGCGCAGGCTGCGCGCCGACACCCTGCACGCACACGGTTATCAGGATCACGCCGACGAGGGGAACCGCGATCATCGCCAGCCGGTCAAGCGTGCGGAAGCCCCAGATGGTCGACAGGGTGATGAGAATGCTGCCGATGATCACAAAGGCCGAAAAGCTGCCTTCCACGCCATAGCCCTGCCGCGCGGCGGCGACCATGGCATCGCCGAAAAACGAGACGTTCACGCCGAACCAGCAGAAATGGACGATCGCGATCACGATGTTGACGAGCGCCGCCCCCCATATGCCGAAGGAGCGCTGAACGAGCATATAGGTGGTGAGGCGGGTCCGCACGCTGATGATGGCGGTGAGACATGCCCCGGCGCAAAGGATCGCGCCGGAAAGAAGCGCGGCAAGCACGGCCTGATTGAGGCCAAGGGCGAGGCCCGCCTGCGCATTGTTGAGAAAGCCGGGCAGTGAAAAGGCGAAGCTGGCGATGATGAGCGCGACACGCCAGCCCGGTATGGTGAGCGCTTCAGGGACGGGACCGCTCGCATAATTGCCGGCTTTGGCTGCGCTCATAGGATATGTTTCCCGCTCGACTGCCTCATGGATTGAGCGCTTCGACCGCCGTGAAGTCGAACGCCATGCCGAAGGCGCGCGGACCGACAAAGGCGAGTGCGCGCGCCTCGCGCAGGATGGCCGGTGCCGCCGCCGCGATCACCCGCACGCGCTGGCCATATTTCAGCCGTTCGGTGGTGACGGTGTCGGCCGTGTCCCGATCCATGATGGTGATGATATCGGGCACCATCGCGCGCACCGCCCCGTCGCGGATCGCAACGAGATTTTCGTTCTGAAATTCGATCTCCATCCGGCCGCTGCCTCCGAACCCCTCGACGACGACCCGGCCGACCGAGAATCCGCCGCGCGTCTCACGCTCAAGATCGGTGATCTTGCCGTCAAACAGGGTGCGGCAGTGGGGATAGAGACCGGTGGTCGCCAGCGCATGGGCGAGCGCAGCGAAAGGATCTTCACCCGCCGCGCGCGCCCGCCGGATGGCGTGACCGATCGCGATGGCCGTGCTGATGCTGCCGGGCACGGCATGGGCTTTGGCTTGTGCGCCGCTCAGCGGATATTCGACCATATGCGCGATGCCACCTAGCGAAACGGAAAGCGCGCGGGCAATGCGCTCATGCGTCAGATTGTCCGGCGTCTCGATGACGTTCAGTGATCCGTCGGCGGCGGTCAGCACGGAAGGGCAGGCGGAGAGGCCGCGAATGTTGAAAATCGCCATTTGCGATTCCGGAAAGGCGCGGCCCATTCCGTCGCAATCGACAATGGGGATGCCAAGCTCGGCGGCGGCGAGCAGTGGAGCAAGGCCGTTGCCGCCGCCGATCTCGATCGGCAGCACGGCATCGACAGGCCGCCCCATGATCGCTTCGAGACGGCGCAGGCCGGCGGTCGCCTCTCCGCCATTGGGCAGTTTCTCGACGGAGACGGTCGGCGCGCCGATCCATCCGCATGGCGCAAGGAGCGCATCGTCCGCGACCGCATCGAGCGGGACGAGATCGAACCCGCCGTGGCGCGCAAGCGCGGCCTTGGCGAGCAGCAGACTATAATAGGGGTCACCGCCGCCGCCAGAGCCGAGAAAGGCAGCGCCGAGCGCCAGATCGCCAAGCTGGGCAGGATCGTCAATGCGCATGGCGGGCCTCCGGCAGGGCCGCTGGCGCGGCATGGGGGACGGCCTCCGCAAGATCGCCTACGGCCTTCATGCGAAGCTGGGCGGCGCGGCCGGGCAAATAAGAGAGGAACACTTCATCCACATCGACGATCGCCACACTGTCCCGCGCGCCGCCGGCGGCGACCACGCGAGCGGTCAACTGCGCGCGCATCCGCTCAAGCGCGACCGGCCGGGGCTCCGCATCATAATCGACGATCTGATCCGCCTGGGCGCCGATCTGGGCGATGGCCGCGCCGACGGCATTGGCGATGGCGGCATGAGCGGGCCTGATGACCCGCGCCACCCCCTTGAGATCATCCCCGATCAGGAAATGGCCGCCGCCCACCGCGATGATCGTGGCATCACCCGGTGTCGTTTTCATGCGGTCGATCCCATCCGCCAGCATATCCGTGATGCGCGTGAAGATGCGCGCGATGAGGGCGTGTGGGAGCGCGGGAAGCCGGCTCGCGTCGCCAAAACCGGCCTTGCCGGCCGCGACGGCGACATCGCTGGTGGTGAGGGTCGCGCCACCGAACACATAGCTCTCCTCGGTGATGCGATAGCCCACGGAATCGGGACCGATGGTGAGTTCACCCGCCTCATCACCGTCAGCTGGCAAATGAATACGGGTGCCGCCGCCAAGGCCAATGGCGAGAATATCGGGCATGCGGAAATTGGTCCGTACCCCGCCAATATCCACCGCGATGGAGGATTCACGGGGAAAACCATTGGCCAGCACCCCAATGTCGCAGGTGGTGCCGCCAACATCCATGACGATGCCGTCCTCCACGCCGGTCAGGAAGGCAGCGCCGCGCATGCTGTTGGTCGGCCCGGAGCCGATGGTGAGGACAGGATGGCGCGCGGCGTCGGCCGCGGAAATGAGGGTGCCGTCATTTTGCGAGATATACAGGGGCGCAGCGATGCCCAGCCCTGCGAGCGCGGTTTCGAGCGAAGCCATGACATGGCGGGCAAGGCGGGCGAGCGCGGCGTTGAGAATAGTGCCGTTCTCGCGCTCGATGAGGCCGAGCCGGCCGATGCTGTGCGAGAGGCTGACCAATGCGTCCGGATAGACCTGCCCGATGATGTCTGCCGCGCGAACCTCCATCGCCGCATTCATGGGTGCGAAAGCGCAGCTGATCGCGATGCACGGGATACCGCGCGCGCGGCATTCCTGCGCGGCGGCGCGCAGGCCGGCCTCATCGAGCGGAGAGATCTCGCGACCGTCCACCTCATAGCCGCCGGCAAGAAGGAAGGTGGCGCCCTCGATCTGGCGAGCGAGCGCTGGCGGCCATCCCGTGAGCGGCGGCAGCGCCTCACCCGAGGGGCTGGCAAGGCGGATGATGCCCACACGGTCAAGCCGATCGCGCTCGATCAGCGCATTGGTGAAATGGGTGGTGCCGATCATCACCGCGGTCACGTCATCGGCGCTGATCCCGCCCTGGGCGAGAACCGCGCTGATCGCGGCGGACACGCCGCCGCTCACATCGGCGCTCGTCGGCTGCTTGGTCGACGCGACAACCCTGCGACCCTCGATCAAAACCGCGTCGGTGTTCGTTCCCCCGACATCGACGCCTATTCGCACCTTACAACCTCCTGCTGCCATCCACTGGCGGCTATGCACTTCATGGCCGGATTACACCGGGGGGCGCGGGGCCACGCAATGCGTAAAACGGGTGCCGCTCCGGCATGAACGGGTAATGGCCGGGCGAAGGACGGGTAATGCCCCGGAGGCGGTTGTCATGGCTGTCATCGAACCGTAACTTCCCTGACCGGAGGCTGTAAACAGCCTTTCCCCCACGCGTGCACACAAGGACCGCAATGAAGGACTTGATAGCCGCCAAGTTCGATCCGCCCATGTGGATGGGCGACCAGATCCGCCGGGGTCTCTTGCTGGACCGGCTGGCGGGCGTGCTGACGCACCGGCTCACGCTGGTCCACGCGCCGGCTGGCTACGGCAAGACAAGCCTGCTCGCGCAATGGCGCGATACGCTGGACGGCGGGGCAATGCGGATCGCCTGGCTCACGCTGGAACGCGATGATCGCGACCTCAAGCGCTTCGTCAAATATCTGCTGCTCGCCATCCGGCGCGGCCGCGACGGGGGCGAGGCGAAGAGCACATCGGGGGACCTGCCGCCGCGCGCCGCGCTCTCCGCGATCATCAACGAAATGGCCGAAAGCCGGCAACCCATCGTGCTGATCCTTGATGATCTGCACCACGCTTTTTGCGAGCCGGTGGGCCAGTTCCTCGAATCCTTGGTGCGGCTGGCGCCACCTGATTGCCATTTCCTCTTTGCCTCGCGGGATTATCCGTGGATCGGCCAGTCGGTTCTGGCTGCGGAGGAGCAACTGCTGGAGATCGGCCCCGCCGACCTGCGATTTTCGGCGCAGGAGGCGACGTGCCTGCTGGCGAGGTCGGCCCACCCGCTCGAAACACTCGACATCGACACGCTGCTCGATCGGACAGAGGGCTGGCCGATCGCGGTGCAGCTTGCCTCGCTCTCGATCAAACGAGGGTTGGGCGTCGCGCGCGTGATCGATGAATATTGCGGCACGAGCAGCGATCTGGCGCGCTATCTGTCCGAACAGGTGCTGATGACCCTGCCGGAGGAAACGCGCGATATCGTCGCCCGCACCGCGCTGGTCGACCGACTGACTGGTGAGATGGTCGATCTCCTGTGCGACCGGCAGGATGGCTGGATGGTGCTGGAGCGGCTCGAACAGCAGGGCGTTTTCCTGACCCCGCTAAGCTGGGACCGTCGCGAATATCGCTATCATCAGCTTTTCGCGGACTATCTGCGTGATCGGTTCGAGCGGTCGGACCGGACGCAGTTCGCCGCGCTTCAGCGGCGGATCGCGGGCTGGTTTGCCGAGCGTGGCGATGTGACCGAGGCGATCAACCATGCGATCCTCTCGGGCGATGATGTGCTCGTGGCGGGAATATTGGAAGAGGCCGGCGGCTGGCGGCTGATCCCGCAGGGTATGCAGGGCATTATGGCCCGTGGCCTTGCGAAGCTGCCGGTGGCGATGATCCGCGCACGGCCTCGTCTGGCGCTCGCGCAAGTCTATCTCCAGGTCAAGCTCGGCCAGCTTGGTGCCGCGCGCGCGGAATATGAGCTGTTCCTTGCGGGATCGTCAGACGTGGACCTGTCGGTCGACATGTGGACCGAAATCCGCGTTGTGGGCGACACGCTGTCCGATTACGAGAACCAGCCCGTCACATTTGATGACCTGCTGGGCCGCGAGGCGCTGCTCCGCAAATTGCCCGCCAACGATCATCTGATCCTCGCCAATATGAGCGAGACGCTTGGCGCGAAATATCTCGAAGGGGGCTGGCTGGAGCGCGCCTTGCAGCCCACGCTTGCCGCGCGCGACCATTATCGCGCCATCGGGTCGCTCTACAGCGATCTGTTCACGCGCTTTCTGGAGGCGCGGATCAAGCGCGCGCAGGGCCGCTCGCGCGAGGCGGAGGCGATCCTGACTGCGGCATGGGCGACGATCAGCGACACTTATGGCGGCCGGTCGGACCTTGCCGCCAATTGCGCCGCGTTTCAGGCCGAATTGCTGTTCGAGCAGGATCTGGTGGCGGAGGCGCGCGGCCTGCTTTCCTGGGCGCTGCCGCACATGGAGCAGTCCGACGGTTGGGTCGATGTCTATGCGGCGGCCTATTTCACGCAGGCTCGCGCGCTGGCGGGGGAGGGCGCCTTTGAGGAAGCGCGCGATGTCATCGCCCGTGCTCGCCGGGTCGCCGCGCGGCGGCGGCTGCGCCAGTTGGAGATGCTGGCCGACATCTGCGATATCGGCATTCTGATCCTTCAGGAGACACCGCCGCAGGCTGCATGTGTCGCGGCCGCAGCCATCGACCTCGATGCCCTTGCCGGCATGATGGACGAGGAATCGCCCGCCTATCGCCCGGTGGCGATCGCGGCGAGCCTGTGCCGTATCCGCCTGCGACTGCTGACCGGCGAGGTCGATCAGGCACTTGTGGAGCTGGACAGGCTGCGTGGCTGGGCGGAGCGCCATGGCGCTGGCCGGCTCCTCATCGATATCAATATTCTTGCGGCGGCGGGCCTGCGCGGCAAGGGCGCTGTCGATGCGGCCCGCGCCTGTTTCGACGAAGCCGTGGGCATCGCCATGTTCCAGAATATCGTCCGCCCCTTTGTCGAGGCGCGGCCGCTGGTGCGCGATTGCCTCGACGATGCCTTGAGCGCGGATGTCCAGGTGGATCGCTTTCGCGCACAGTTTCTCAAAACGCTGGTGAAGGCGCTGGCGTCATACCGCAACTGCGCGGCCGCGCTCGGCATGTTCAGCGAGGCGGAGGCGACGGTGCTGCTCTATCTTTGCCAGGGCCACTCCAACAAGGAGATTGCGCGGCTCATCGGCATGTCGCCCGACACGGTGAAATATCGGTTGAAATCGGTGTTTCGCAAGATTGGCGTCAGCAAGCGCCGGGATGCCGTGCGGATATCGGCCGAGCGCGGGTTGATCCCGCCGGGTGCGGTGCGCGCGTCTCCCTGAGATAGCTCTGGCTTGGCCTGCCCCGTTTCAGTGGAGGCTTACCCGTTTCGTACCTTGATCGGCCTTTCGATGTGGGACCAACATTCTCCCATATTCGGGAATGTCGAAGGACGAGGATCGTGGCAGGCTTCCGTTTTGATGGGTTGTTTATAGGCGGTGTGTGGGTTGCCCCGCTTGATGGTGGTGTGCGGCCGAGCATTGATCCGGCGACCGGTGAGCCCTGGGGTGATGTTGCCTATGGCGGGCAGCGGGATATTGATCGGGCGGTTGCGGCGGCCCGGGCCGCCTTTGCCGGGCCGTGGCGGCGGATGCCGCCATGGGAGCGGG
>JAMHVU010000237.1:0-4165 GCA_035911355.1 Sphingobium sp. | reverse complement strand
GCAGATCATCGAGCAGCAGATGACCGGCATCGACGGCCTGAGATACATGAGTTCGAACTCGACGGCGCAAGGGCGAGTGACGATCACGCTCACCTTTGAAACAGGCACCGACGCCGACATCGCCCAGGTGCAGGTGCAGAACAAGGTCTCGCAGGCGACCGCGCTCCTGCCCGACGAGGTGCAGCGCCAGGGCGTGACGGTGCAGAAGGCGTCGCAAGGCTTCTTGATGGTGGTCGGCCTCACCTCGAGCAAGGCCGAGGTCGATCAGGCGGACCTCGCCGACTATCTCGTCTCGAACATGGTGGACGAACTGAGCCGCTTGCCCGGCGTCGGCAACGTGCAGGTGTTCGGCTCGCAATACGCGATGCGGATCTGGCTCGACCCGTCGAAGCTCGCCGCCTACAACCTCGCCCCGTCCGATGTGATCAACGCCGTCTCGGCGCAGAACCAGCAGATCTCGGCGGGTTCCTTCGGCTCGCTGCCGGCACCGAAGGGCCAGCAGCTCAATGCGACGGTGAACGCCCAGTCCTTGCTTTCGACACCGTCGGATTTCGAGCAGATCGTGGTCCGCGCCGAAACCGATGGCGGGCTCGTGCTCGTGAAGGATGTGGCTCGCGTTGAGATCGGCGCGCAGAGCTATGACACGATCGCCCGCTTCAACGGCGATCCGGCAAGCGGCCTCGCGATCCAGCTCGCTTCGGGCGCCAACGCGCTCGACACGGCCGAACTCGTGAAGAACCGTATCGCGGAGATGCGGCCGTTCTTCCCGGACGGTATGGACTACGTGATCCCCTACGACACCACGCCCTTCATCTCGATCTCGATCGAGGCGGTGGTGCATACGCTGATCGAGGCGATCGTGCTCGTTTTCCTCGTGATGCTGCTGTTCCTTCAGAGCATCCGCGCGACGCTGATCCCCACGCTCGCCGTGCCCGTCGTGCTGCTCGGCACCTTCGGCGTGATGGCGGCCTTCGGCTTCTCGATCAACACGCTTACCATGCTGGCCATGGTGCTCGCCATCGGCCTCCTGGTCGACGACGCGATCGTGGTGGTGGAGAATGTCGAGCGCATCATGGAGGAGGAGGGGCTTTCGCCGCTGGAGGCCACGCGCAAGTCGATGGACCAGATCACCGGCGCATTGATCGGCATCGCCATGGTGCTGTCGGCGGTGTTCATCCCCATGGCCTTCTTCGGCGGGTCGACGGGCGTGATCTATCGCCAGTTCTCGGTAACGATCGTCTCGGCCATGGCGCTCTCGGTGCTCGTCGCGCTGACGCTCACGCCCGCGCTCTGCGCGACGATCCTGAAACCCAAGGGCCATGGCCACCAGCCGCTCGCGCCGTTCCGCTGGTTCAACCGCTTCTTCACCTGGGTGACGGGAAAATACTCGGACACCAACCGCTGGACCATCCGCCGGCCGGTCCGGACGATGCTGATCTATCTCCTTCTCGTCCTCGGCATGGGCTATCTCTACGTCAAGACGCCCACCGCCTTCCTGCCCGACGAAGATCAGGGCATTCTGATGACGCTCATCCAGGGCCCGTCCGGCGCGACGGCGGAGCGGACGAGCCGGGTGGTGGACACCATTCAGAATTACTTCCTCACCAAGGAAGAGGCGAATGTCGCCTCGGTCTTCGGCGTGACCGGCTTCTCTTTCGCGGGCTCGGGCCAGAACATGGGCCTCGCCTTCGTGAAGCTGAAAGACTGGGCGGAGCGGCCGGATGTCGCCCAATCCGCCCAGGCGATCGCAGGCCGCGCCTTCGGCGCGCTGAGCCAGATCCGCGACGCGCTCGTCTTCCCGGTGGTGCCCCCGGCGGTGACGGAGCTCGGCAATGTCTCGGGCTTCAACTTCTTCCTGCAGGCGCGCACCGGGCAGACACATGAACAACTGCTCGCCGCCCGCAACCAGTTGATGGGGCTGCTCACGCAAAGTCCGCTCATCCAGTCGATCCGTCCGAACGGGCTCGAGGACGCGGCGCAATATCAGCTCGAGATCGACTGGCGCAAGGCGGGCGCGGTCGGGGTCACGGCGGCGGACGTGGGCGATTTCCTCTCCACAGCCTGGGCCGGCACCTATGTGAACGACTTCGTGGACCGGGGCCGGATCAAGCGCGTCTACGTTCAGGGCGAGCCTTGGGCCCGGGCAATTCCGGAGGACATTGACCGCTGGCGGGTCCCGAACCAGTCTGGCGATCTCGTGCCCTTCTCCAACTTTACCACCAGCAGCTGGATCTCTGGCGCGCAGGGCATCAACCGCTACAATGCGCTGCCGGCGATGGAGCTTCAGGGTACGCCCCAGGCCGGAGTTTCCACAGGCGAGGCGATGGCCGAGGTCGAGCGGCTCGCCGAGCAGCTGCCCCCAGGCTACAATATCGCCTGGACCGGCCTGTCGCTCGAGGAACGCGACTCGGGCGATCAGGCCCCGATGCTTTATGCCTTGTCGATCGCGGCGGTCTTCCTCTGCCTCGCCGCGCTTTACGAAAGCTGGTCGATCCCCTTCGCCGTGATTCTCGCGCTCCCCGTCGGCATCCTCGGCGCGCTGATCGGCGCGCATCTCGGCGGCACGGCGAATGGCGTCTATTTCCAGGTCGGCCTGTTGACGGTCGTGGGCCTCACGGGCAAGAACGCGATCATGATCGTGGAATTCGCGCGCGAGCAGGTCGAAGCAGGGGAGAACCTGTTCGACGCCGTGATTCACGCCGCCCGAATGCGGTTCAGGCCGATCCTGATGACGTCGATGGCCTTCTCGCTCGGTGTGCTGCCGCTCGTGCTCTCGACAGGTGCCGGCTCCGGCGCGCGGTATGCGATCGGCGTCGCCACGCTCGGCGGCACGATCACCGGCACCTTCCTCGTGGTGCTGCTGGTTCCGACCTTCTTCGTGCTGGTCACCCGGCTCTTCTCGCGCAAAGGCGCGCACGCCACGCCGGCCACTCCGGCGAAGGCCTGATACTTCGCGGCGCTGATCTTCGCGAAAGTACCGTCCGGGAAAGCGCGGAGATAAGCTCCGCGTGCTCCGGCGTGTGGCCGTACCTGGCTGCGGCGAACCGCCGCGGCCTTTCTCCGTCATGGCCTTGCCGCTTGCAAAACACGATCATCTCTGTCGTAATAATCGCTAATAGTCGCCTTAAGGAGTATCGCGCGTTGGAAAGCTTCGAACGATTCGCCGGATTCCTTCCCGAAGCCGCCCTCCTCGAAACGGAGCGGCGTGATGCCATGGCTTTCGATGGACCGGGTGGCGCTGATCCGCTCGTTCCGATGCTGCCGGGCGGCCCCTGGGTCGACGCGATACCACCGGTCGGATCGCACCACCCGAGCCCGACCGCTTTCACCGCGTCCAATGTTTTCAGCGGGTCTACCGACGCATTCACCGACGTTTTCCGTCGCGTCCGCCATCTCTTCGCCCGCGCCTGAGGGATTCCACGCCGGAGTAACCTTCGGTTCGTCATATTTCGAAACAGAAATCGAGATGACCGCTCATTCCGATCACGGCCTCAATGACCTCCGTTTGCTGCCGCACCGCTCGCCGATGCGCGCGCCGGTTGGTCAACCGGGAACGCCCGATCAGAACGTTTTACCGATCGAACCGGTCAATGCAGCGTACGGTCGTCGGGCAAACGCCGAGGTCACCTTCGCCGTGATCAGGTCAGACTATGCAATGCTTGAACACCGCCCCGCCGTTCAGACGGAGGCTTTCAAGTATCTCCAGATTAATGGGCGTGATGCCACGACTCGCGATCTCGCGACGACGGGGCTCAATTGCGACACGCGGTTCCTCTCGGAACATCGCGTCGTTGACCGCGCCTCAGGAGCAGGAACGTTCCGCGCATGAACGTTTCCTCACAGTGACGGCGCCGCCCCACACCCCTCGGCGCCGTCACCCTTCTTCTAGGCCCCGCCCCCCTTCGGCGGGGCCTTTCCTTTGCGACGAGCGATCCTGACGAACCTTCGCGGCCCGGAACCCGGGCCATCCGCGGCGCGTTGATCCGCCATGCAACGGATGGAGGAGAGCCATGCAGGACGAGGCACTGATCCAGGCGCATGATCATATCCGGGCGACGACCGTGAACGGGACCGATGTGTTCAACCCCGATGCGGCGCACATCGGGCATATCGACGACATCGTTCTATCGAAACGATCCGGCCACGCGGTCTATGCGATTCTGTC
>JAMHVU010000236.1:0-1432 GCA_035911355.1 Sphingobium sp. | reverse complement strand
CTTTCGGCGACAATCCGCGCCTTGACCTCATCAGGCCACCGCCGCTTGCCACGCCGCCGCGGCTCGACAACCTCGCAACGCCCAATGAACCCGTCACCACCATCCGCCATGCGAAACCTCCATCTGCTGCTGCAGACCTTCTCGCAGGCGCGCCGGGCGTCAGGAACACATCAAATCAATGGGCTGGAAACGCCGCATACGTTCATGGCGCCGACGTTCCATGATCGCGACGGGGCGAAGGGCGTGCTGAAACGATCCCGGCGACGCGCCCCCTTCGTCGAGCGCGCCTTCGCGGACGGGGGTTATGCGGGGCCGAAACTCGAGGGAGCCCTGCGCCGCCTCGGCGATTGGACGATCCGGATCGTCAAGCGATCCGATACCGCGAAGGGCTTCGAGGTTCTGCCAAGGCGCTGGATTGTCGAGCGGACCTTCGCCTCGTTCGGACGATGCCGCCGACTGGCGCAGGACTCGGAAAAATCCATCGCCTCCGCCCAAGTCTGGGTCTTCATCGCCTACATCCGCCTCCTGACCCCACGCCTCACAAGATACTGCTATGTCTCGTAGAGTTTCGGGTTGGGCTCTCGGCAATCTCAACTCTTCCCCTCCGACGTTTTCGGCGATGAACTCACCCTCGGTGGCTTCGAGCGGAGTAACTATGTCGAGACCTTTTCCTCGGCATACCTGGAAGCCGTAGTCCTGATCCGATCTGAGAAATCATAGATCTGGTCGAGGCTGTCGATCTTGAGCCGCTCCTCCTTCTCACCATCGAAGAGGCCGAGGTACTTGATCGTCCTGTTGAAATGCAGCCGGGCGAGAGGCTTGCGGTTGTTGTTGTCGATAAGGATAGCGCAGTAGGACCGCGCGTCGCGCATCACCACCCGCGAAGGCCGGATCACCTCCCGGGCGATCGCCTTCACGATCATGTAGCCTTCGCGCTCGTCATCGGTTGTGACAACCTCTTCCTCCGCCTCCAGGGTGATCGGGTTTTCGTGTGCCTGCTCCGTCACCGCGAGGGCGGTCGAGAGCCGTGTCGCCACAGAGTCGCGGATAACATCCCGGAACGCCGCCTTGACCAGAGTGGTGAACTGATCCCGGATCGCCGAGGTGAAGCGCCCTTCATAGAGTCCGGCGGAGACCATGCGCACAAATTCCTCCGGCGGCTCGTCAATCACCTTGGCGATCTCGGCCTTGAGCGCGGACGTGTACTTAAGCCGCTCCGCTGTCGCGAGGATGTGGCCTGCCCCCATTGGGTGGCCCGGTTCAAGTCTAATGCATGATGGGCTTTGCGGCCACGGTTGAAGAGGCCGGAGCTCCCGGCCAGAGCAGGGCGGCCGGCGCGGGCGGCATGTAGCCGAGGCTCGAATGCGGGCGCAGGGTATTGTAGTGCCGGCGCCAGCTTTCGATGACGATCTTCGCCTCGGCGAGACTGTAG
>JAMHVU010000235.1:0-2964 GCA_035911355.1 Sphingobium sp. | reverse complement strand
AGTTGGCGGCCTGGTAACAGGTGCCGCGATGACGGGGAGTCTCGACAAAGGTTTCGAGGAGCACGGGGCGGTAGCCGTAGCGCGCCAGCCAGTCGTTGGGCAGTTGCCTGTGGATGATCGCGAGGATCTTCGAGGCCAAGCCCTTGGACTGGATCCAGGGCAAGATCAGAAAGCGGGCATTGTTGACCACGAGCGGCAGGTTTCTTTGCCGCTCGTCCTCCTGCCAGCCGATGAAGCGCTCGCGTGCGGCGAGCTTCCAGGCACTGGCGCCGAAGCTCAACAAGGCAACCCGATGCTCACCGGCGAAGACGAAGTAGCGGCTCTGACTACCGGCCATGGGCGTGTAGCCGAGATAGTGGTAACGGGCGATGTACTCGTTCCACAGTCGGGAGTGGGCCGAACCGGAGACTTGGCGCAAGTGGAGCGGCGGCAGCTCATGCACTGGCCGCACGAGCAGCGATTGGGGATCGGTAGCGGCGGTGGCGAGATACTCGGGTTGGCGAGGGGCGCACCGTTGTGCCGCCGGCAGGGTGAGCAGGCCGTCCGCTTGCATGCGTAGCATGGCGACTCGGCAGGTCATGTCCTTCAGCTCGCCATTCGGCTTGAACCAGTCGAGGAGCGCGCACACCTGACGCGAGAGCTGCGCGCGGCTGGCACTGGGGTTGGCCTCGATCAGGTGGCGGAGGGTCTGCAGTTCGTCAAGGGTGAACTGACGCCCGCAATAAGGCTTCATGAGCTGTCGATGGGGTCGGCCGGGTCCATCGCGGCACGACGCCTCTGTGCCAGCAGGTCAGCGTCCATCGCCCAGGGCAGAAAGACACTCAGGTCCGCCGGCGGCTGGCTGCCATTCGCCGCACAGGCGTCCAGATACGCCGTCAGCCACGTGCGGGGATTGATCCCCCACAGGCGCATCGTCATCAGCAAGCTGAACATCGTGGCCGCGAGGGCGCCCGACCACGGACTGCCGGAACCGTAGAAGTTCTTGCGCGCGACGACGGGCGTGCGTTGGTCCCGCTCGGCGACGTTGTTGTCCATCGGCACCTCGGGGTGGTCGACAAACACCGTCAAGCCGGACCAATGCTTCTGCATGCTCTGCAGCACCTTCCTGGCCGGGGCCTTGAGCGCCGGGTTCGCCCGTTCGGCCTCGCGTTGGCTCGCCATTTGCGCGACCCTTTGCCGCAAGCCGTCGTCACGTGCGGCCCACTGAACCGGATCGGCGCGCACGGCAAGGCGCGCGTCGTTCAAGAGGTAGAGCTCGCCAATCCGTTCGACCCAGGACAGGGCCCATTCCGAGAGCTCCGGATGGGCGTTGGCCAACTCGATGAAATCACGCCGTTGATGGGCCCAGCAGAAGGCCAGAAGGATCGTCCCAAGGATTCTCGCGAGCTTCTTGTAGCCCGAGTAGCGATCACAGATGACGATCCCTCCTTGGCTGGCGGACAGTTCGGCGATCGGCACCTGCGCCGATCGCGTCGGGTCAAGCACAAAGTGAATCACCGATTCGGAGTGAAACACCCACAGGTACCAGCGATGACCGATCTTCCCTTCGGTCTCGGCAAACACCATCCAGCGGGTTTCATCCGCGTGCCAGCGATTCTCGCTCTGCAGTCGGCAACGCAGCGCGTCTTCCAGCGGCTCGAATAGCGGGGCCAAGGCGCGTAGTCCGCCAGTAAGGGTTCCGGGCGAGAGCGTCAGATCGTAGTCAGACCAGTCTCGGAGTAGCCGATGAGTCGGCTGGCCGTACGAGAACTTGGAGAGCAGAAGGTGCACCCAGATCGACACCCCGTACTTGCCGCGGGTGATCAACCGCGCCGGGGGGGGTGCGCTCAGGATGCCCGGCGTCCCGGGGCACCGACAGGTCCGCCGGTAGCGCCGCCGGCGGATTACTCGCCGGTACGGCTTGACGTCTATTTCGAGAATTTCACTGTCTTCCGTGCCGGGAAAGTCGGCATAGCCGAGACCACACTCCGGGCAATGGGGGCAGTCGAGTTCGATGGTTTCGACCTGTGCCGGCAAGTGGCTTTCAAGCCTCCGTCCGTGACCGGCGACTCCCGGCCGCTGGCCTCGCGGCCTCGCCGACTTCTGGTCATTCGATGCGGCGTCCTTTTCCGTCCTCGAACAACGCTCGGACTTGCGGCCAAACAGGCGCTTTTGCAAGTCCCGGAGCTTGCCCTCGGCCTTCTCCAACTCGCTGCGCAAAACCGCCTCACGCGCCGCTGCTTGCGCCATCGCCAGGCGATGATCAGCCTCCCGCTGCGCCAAACGGGCAAGCGCTTGTTGATGTTGACTCTTCCAGTAATTGGCCTCGGACCGGAGCTTGATCTCCGCTTCCTTGCTCAGCGTCACCATCACCTGGGCAAACGGCGTCGGCTTGCCGTTGCTTGTCGATGGTCCTGCGTACGAGATGTCCGATCCAGAGCCCATACGTCGAAGTCTACCCAAACTCGGCTTCTGTGTCCAGCCCTCCGCCATCTGCTCAGTCGCCGACTATCGGCCGCCACCTCCGACTACGGGTTCACCGAATACTTACGGCCGACCCGGTCGCCGCCGCCCAGGTGGCCGACAAGAAGGCCGAAATCCACGCCCCTGGCATCGCGGAAGTCAAGGCCATCGCCGAGGAAGGCTTCGTTTACGGCCTGCCGCTCATCATGAACTACGGCGTCATGTACGAATACGTCCTCGACAAGAACTCGGGGCAATGGAAGGCGCCTTTCAATAACATCTACAACGAGCATCGTGTCTTCACCTATGAAGACACGGCGATCCCGACGCCCAACAGCGACACGCCCTATTCGCTGGCCTGGCTCGATCTGCGTGCCGAACCGGTCGTGATTTCGGTGCCGGCCGTCGATCCCAAGCGTTACTACTCGGTGATGCTCAACGACGGCAACACCTTTAACTACGGCTACATCGGCAGCCGCGCCACCGGCAGCGCAGCCGGCGATTACCTGATCGTCGGCCCGC
>JAMHVU010000234.1:0-1495 GCA_035911355.1 Sphingobium sp. | reverse complement strand
CACGGTGCAGAGGTAGCGCCGTCCATCGGGGTCGAGGGCCTCGTAGCCCGAGAGTTCCAGGCCGATGCCGTTGAAGGTGCCGAGCGTCCAGCGCGCCTCGGCGCGACCTTTCCGCATCCGGTGCGCATATCCGAGGAGACGTTCGCCGGCAGCCTTGCGATCGGTCATCATCGTGCCGTCGCAATCGAAGAGGATCTCATCTGCCTTCGCGGGAACACGACGTGCAAGATCGGCCTCCAGTCTGGCGATCTGCTTGTGGCAGTCCTCGATCTCGCGCGTCGTTCGCGTGATGGTCCTGCGAATATTATACTGGTCGTCGGTATGGGCATCCCGCAGGCGCAGGAGCCGTGCGACCTCGGCGTCGAGCCCGGCCTTTTTCATCAGCCGGTCGTCTCCGGATGCGAGAGCCTTGGCCAGCGCGAACTGGTTGACGTTGGAGCTGACGTCCTCGATCCGGCGGATCGAGCGGTCGCCCGACATGGCCATGTTGATGAAGCGTGCCTTGCGCTCGAGCATCTGCCAGTTGGTCGCATCCATCGAGCCGCTGGTCGCGTAGCCGTAAAGCTCGATTTCGTCATTCTGGTTGCCCTGCCGCTCGATCCGCCCTTCCCGCTGCTCGATATCGGACGGCAGCCAGGGCACATCCAGATGGTGCAAGGCTTTGAGGCGCTGCTGCGCGTTGACCCCGGTTCCCATGGTCGCCGTGGACCCCAGGACGAACCGCTTGCGCCCCTGGTTGAGGTCGTTGAACAGGCGCTGCTTCGCGCTGTTCTTCTTGTAATGCTGCATGAACGCGATCTGGTCGGCGGGAATACCCATCGCGACGAGGCGATCACGGATCCAGACATAGGCGGAAAAGCCGCGCGTTTCGAGCGCGGCCTCGGTGCCGAGATCAGAGAAGATCATCTGCACGGCACCGGGGAGCGGATAGGGTTTCCCGGTCTCGGGATCGATGTAGCGATGGTCGGCCGTCTCTTCCCAGATGCGGTAGGCGTTCTCGATCAGGAGATTGAGCTTGTTGCCCTCCTCGTCGCCCATCATCGGGTCGACGAAACGCAGGTCGATCGCCGAGTGGCGGCCATCGGTGATCACCGACAGGAGGATGTCGTCGCCCTTTTGCGGGCGCCCGCTGCGATTCTCGATGGCCTGGATGCGTTTGGCGAGCACCCGCTGATAGGCTTTGAACGGCGCGCCGGATTTCGCGACGACGATCTGCCGTTTGCCGCCCCTGATGGTGGGGAGCTTGACGTACTGGCGCAGATCATCCTTCAAGACGACGTCGGCGACGGAGCGGTACATCGCCATCAGGTCGGCGACGTTGACGAACTCGCAGAAGCGGGTGACGGGCTTGTAGCTGCCGCTCGGCTGGAGTTCGAGTTCGGTGCGGGTGTCTCCGAAGGCAGACGCCCAGGCGTCGAATTCGTGCAGGCCCTTGGCGTGAAGCTCGTCGGGTTGCATGAAGCGCTGCAGCGTATACATCTCGCCCAGCGTGTTG
>JAMHVU010000233.1:0-1029 GCA_035911355.1 Sphingobium sp. | reverse complement strand
CCGGATCACGCGCTCGACCATGCCGTTCTGCTGGGGACAATGCGGTGTGATGAATTCCTGGCGAAGGCCATAGCCGCGGACCAGCGCCGTGTATTTCCGGCTGGTGAAAACGAGCCCATTGTCGCTCCTCAGCAGGAACTCCCGCGGCACCTTGCCGAGCGTGCCGAACCGACTGATCAGGGCATGCTCGAGCGCGCTGGCGGCGGTGGTCGCCTTGCCCGAGCGCGAGAGATGCCAGCCGAGAAGCTCCCGGGTGTGGCAGTCGATCACCAAGGCCAGCGTGGCCCAGCCGTCGCGGCCGGCCCAGACCCGGCACATATCCGTGGACCAGCGCTCATTCGGCGCGGCGGCGACCGAGGGCACCGCCTCGATCCGGGGCCGCATGCCGATCGGGCGCTTGCGCACCTGCCAGCCCTGGATCCGGAAGATCCGTTGCACGGTGTTCCGGTTGAAGCCGAGAAGCGCCGCCACCGTGCGGTAGCCGAAGGACGGCTCTTGCTCGATCAGCGCCTTGATCGGTTCGGCGAAGCGCGGATCGACCCTCGGCGCGGCCTTTGTCGGCTTGTAGTAGACCGTTCGGCGCGGCACCCCGAACCAGGCGCAGAGCTTCGTCAGAGGTACCTTGATGCCCTCCGACAGAAGGCCCTGCTGGATGCGCTGGATCATTTCTCGTCCGTCGCATCCAGCAGGGCCTGGAACTTTTTTCGCGCACGCAGCTCCAGCATCGCCTCGCCATAGGCCTCCTGAAGGTCCTTCAGCTGCTTCTCGTACTGCTCACGGATATCGAGCGGGTTGGCGCGAAGAGCGTTCTCCATCCCCCGCCTGGCATCCTCGACCCAGCCTTCGATTTCGGAAGGCGACAGATCGTGGGCTCGGCTGGCTTCCGCCACCGTCGTCTTGCCTTGGATGATCTCGAGCACCAGCGCCGTCTTGCGCTTCGCCGTCCATCGCTTGATCGGGTCGTCCATCGTCACGCTCATCGCTACCTCTTCCCTCGTAGCATGAGCAGATTTTCACTGGGTCATTACA
>JAMHVU010000232.1:0-10706 GCA_035911355.1 Sphingobium sp. | reverse complement strand
TCCGGCTGGCCTATTCCCCAAAATTTCTCCCTACCATCAAGGACGTTTGACTGCTCCGATGGATTTATCCGCAGATTTCCAACAGCTTTCGCTCGCCGAGCTCAAAGCTAAAAGTCCTGCCGACCTGCTGACGCTGGCCGAGGAACTCGAGATCGAGAATGCCTCGAACATGCGCAAGGGCGACATGATGTTCGCCATTCTAAAGGACATGGCCGCGGAAGGCGTCGAGATTTCCGGCGACGGCGTGCTCGAAGTGCTTCAGGACGGGTTCGGCTTTCTCCGGTCGCCTGAGGCGAATTATCTCGCTGGCCCGGACGACATCTATGTAAGCCCGAACCAGATCCGCAAATTCTCGCTGCGCACTGGCGATACCGTGGAAGGCGTCATCCGAGCCCCGAAGGAGGGCGAGCGGTATTTTGGGCTGGTGAAGGTCTCGAAGATCAACTTCGAGGATCCCGAAAAGGCCCGGCACAAGGTCCACTTCGACAACCTCACCCCGCTCTACCCCGACGAGCGCATCAAACTCGAGCTCGACGATCCGACGGTGAAGGATCGCACCGCGCGGATCATCGACCTGGTCGCTCCGATCGGTAAGGGTCAGCGCGGGCTGATTGTGGCGCCGCCGCGATCGGGCAAGACGGTGATCCTGCAGAACATCGCCGCCTCCATCGAGAAGAACCATCCGGAATGCTACCTCATAGTGCTGCTCGTCGATGAGCGGCCCGAGGAAGTGACCGACATGCAGCGGTCGGTGAAGGGTGAGGTCATCGCATCGACCTTCGATGAGCCGGCGACGCGGCACGTCGCCGTCGCTGAAATGGTCATCGAGAAGGCGAAGCGGCTGGTCGAGCACAAGCGCGACGTCGTCATCCTGCTCGACTCGATCACGCGCCTCGGCCGTGCCTATAACACCGTCGTGCCGTCGTCGGGCAAAGTACTGACTGGCGGCGTGGACGCCAATGCGCTGCAACGTCCCAAGCGCTTCTTCGGCGCCGCGCGCAATATCGAGGAAGGTGGCTCGCTCACCATCATCGCCACGGCGCTGATTGATACGGGTAGCCGGATGGACGAGGTGATCTTCGAGGAGTTCAAGGGTACGGGCAACTCGGAGATCGTGCTGGATCGGAAGATCGCCGACAAGCGTGTATTCCCGGCTATCGATATCCTGAAGTCCGGTACCCGTAAAGAAGAACTCTTGGTAGATAAAATTGATCTTACCAAGATGTTCATCCTCAGGCGTATTCTAAACCCGATGGGTACAACGGATGCGATCGAGTTCTTGCTTGGGAAGCTGAAGCAGACCAAGTCGAACTCGGAATTCTTTGATTCCATGAATAGCTGATACTTTTACTCTGGATATATAGGCTAGGATGACCGACACGATCTTCGCCCAGGCCTCGGCCCGCGGGCGGGCGGGGGTCGCGGTCATCCGGATTTCCGGACCCTCCGCGTTCTCTGTCGTCGAAGCGCTTGCCGGGCCACGTCCGGCCGATCGAATGGCCACGCTCCGCGCGCTGCGCGCGCCTGATGGAGAGATCGTCGACGAAGCGCTGATCCTCTGTTTTCCCGAACCGCGCAGCTTTACCGGCGAAGATGTCGCTGAGCTGCAGGTACACGGCGGCGTCGCGGTTTGTGCGCGCGTGCTTGATCTCGTGGCCGCGCAACCTGGAACACGGCTCGCCGAGCCGGGGGAATTCACACGCCGCGCTCTGCTGAACGGGCGCCTCGATCTTACTCAGGTCGAAGGTCTCGGAGATCTTTTGGCCGCGGAGACCGAGGCGCAGCGTCGACAGGCGGCGCGACTTATGTCCGGCGGATTGTCGGGTGAGGCGGCCCGTTGGCGCGAGGCACTCATCCGGGCGCTGGCGTTTGTCGAGGCATCCATCGATTTCGTGGATGACGCGATACCGGATGATATTCTTCTGGGAGTCATCGATGATCTCGATAGGCTCGGCAACGAGTTGAAGCGCACACTCGCAGGGGCGAATCTATCTAGACGATTGCGTGAAGGTTTCGAGGTCGCTTTGGTGGGGCCACCCAATGTCGGCAAGTCCACTCTCCTGAACGCGCTTGCTGGCAGGGAGGCGGCGATCACCTCATCGATCTCAGGAACGACGCGCGACGTCATCGAGGTACATATGGACTTGGAGGGATTGCCGGTAACTTTCCTCGATATGGCCGGCTTGAGATCTGCCGAGGATGAGGTAGAGCGGATAGGAGTCCAGCGGGCGCGCCTTCGTGCCGATGCGGCGGATCTGCGACTCTTTCTGGTAGATGCGGTGGAAACCATCCCGGAGCTCGGCGTGGCGCAGCAAGGCGGCGATATCGTTGCGCGTGCGAAAGGGGATCTTCGGCGGACGGGAGAGGGTCTGGCCGTTTCGGGGCTTACTGGAACCGGCATGGATGAACTGCTCGCATTGCTCGCAGCGGAGCTTGGCCGTCGTGCGGGGCTCGCCAGTGGGGTATCACACCACCGTCAGATCAAAGCGATCGCGGCGGCGGTGGAAGGCCTCGAACAGGCGCAGAGGCATCTGCGTTTGGATCTTCCGGAACTGGCCGCGGCGGATCTACGCCGGTCAGTGCGTGGCCTTGATTTTTTGGTCGGAAAGGTCGATGTGGAAACGATTCTGGACACCGTGTTTCAGAGCTTCTGTCTCGGCAAATAGAGAGTGTTTCACGTGAAACATCGAAACTTCGACGTGATCGTTGTCGGTGGCGGACACGCCGGGACGGAAGCTGTCCTGGCCGCTCATCGTGTAGGCGCGCGCGCTATCCTTGTGACTCACCGCTTTGATCGGTTGGGGGAAATGTCCTGCAATCCGGCGATCGGAGGACTGGGGAAAGGGCATTTAGTCCGAGAGATCGATGCGCTGGACGGATTGATGGGCAGGGCGGCTGATTTCGCAGGCATCCAGTTTCGACTACTCAATCGTCGCAAAGGACCAGCAGCGCAGGGACCGAGGACACAAGCAGACCGATCCCGCTATCGACGCTTTGTCCAAGGTGAGTTCAGGCGCCTCCAGATCGGAGTGATCGAAGGCGAGGTCGCAGACCTGATTGAGCGAGAGGGTGGGGTCCGCGGTGTGGTGCTTGGGGATGGAACCGAGATCCCCAGCCACGCCGTAGTTTTGACAACTGGGACATTCCTGCGGGGAGTCATTCACATTGGCGACCGAACTCGGCCTGCGGGAAGAGATGGCGATACTTCAGCGGTAGCTTTGGGATTGAGGCTTGAGCGTATGGGCCTGCCGATGGGGAGGTTGAAGACGGGCACTCCCCCGCGGCTGGATCGGCGCACAATTGACTGGACGAGCATCGTGTCTCAGCCTGCCGACGATGAGCCGGAATTTCTCTCGTTCGAAACTGCCAGCCCAATTGCAAGGCAGATATCCTGCGGTATCACGCATACGAACACGCGAACGCACGAGATCATCGAAAAGGACCTCAGCAGATCCGCGCTTTACGTGGGCAACATCGTCGGATCCGGGCCTCGGTATTGCCCCTCGATCGAAGATAAGGTTGTTCGCTTTGCTGAGAAGGACGCGCACCAGATCTTCCTTGAACCAGAAGGTTTGGACGATGATCTCGTCTATCCCAACGGCATCTCGACGTCCTTGCCGGCGGATACCCAGGAAAAGATAGTCAATTCAATGCGTGGACTAGAAGCTACGCGGATAGTCCGTCCGGGATACGCGATCGAGTACGACTACATCGACCCTCGTGCGTTGACATCGCGGCTTGAGCTCAAGGAACTGCCAGGTCTGTTTCTCGCGGGACAGATCAATGGCACGACGGGCTACGAGGAGGCTGCGGCCCAGGGGCTTGTCGCAGGCTTGAACGCCGCGGCCAGCGCTCACGTATGTGAATCGTTAACTCTAGGGCGTGATCAAGCCTATATCGGAGTGATGATCGACGATCTTGTCACTCAGGGCGTAAGCGAGCCCTATCGAATGTTTACGTCCCGGGCGGAATACCGTCTGGAGATGCGCGCAGACAACGCGGATCAACGTTTGACGCTGTTGGGAAGCGGTCTCGGATGCGTAGGCGAAGAACGACGACGAGCGTTTGAAGTAAAGATCGAGCGATTGTCAGCGGCACGCGCATTGGCTACTGCAATTAAGGTTACCCCGACCCAAGCCGAAGCGAGGGGCGTTTCCGTCAATAAGGACGGGGCCTGGCGCGATCTTCTGTCGCTTCTGTCTCTGCCGGATCTGGACGAGGTGCGTGTTCGCAGCGCATTTCCGGAGTTCGCGGACGTCTCTTCCACAACGCTGCTTCAGCTCCGACGGGAGGCGCTTTACGCTCCGTACCTTGCACGACAGAGAGAGGAGATCGAACTGCTCCGCAAGGATGACGCGATTCCGCTTCCAGAGTCGCTTGACTATGCGACAATGCCTGGGCTTTCCAACGAGCTTCGGATCAAGCTGGGGCGTGTTCGGCCCACGACATTGGGTCAGGCAGGCCGAATTGAAGGGATTACCCCCGCGGCGTTGACACTCATTCTAATGCGTGCGCGACAGGCCCGTCGTGCTTCATGAGTGAGAGGTTCCGTGCTGAGTTCGATGTTTCACGTGAAACATTCCAGCGTTTGACGATCTACGCGGGTTTGCTTGCTAAGTGGAATCCAAAAATCAATCTGGTGTCCCGAGCAAGCCTCGATGAACTCTGGACGCGGCACATTGCCGATTCCGTGCAGGTCTGGGCTCTCTCCTCGCCCAATCGGGAGATTTGGGCTGATCTCGGATCGGGAGGCGGCTTCCCCGGCCTTGTGATCGGCATTCTTGCCGCTGATGCGAGTCCGGCGACAAAAGTGCATCTGATCGAGAGTGACATCAGAAAATGCGCTTTCCTAAATACCGTCGCCCGTGAATGTGGGATCAAGGTGGCTGTTCATGCGGAGCGCATCGAAGCCACAACTTTGAGGCAGGTCGACGTCATCTCCGCTCGAGCGCTGGCGCCCTTGCGCGAATTACTGGCATTTGTCGAAAAGCTTCGCCGGCCAGAGGGTATTTGCTTGTTTCCGAAGGGCGAGACGGTGCATAAAGAAATAGCCGACGCGAGCCGGTTCTGGAACTTTGAGTACCGTCTACACCCCAGCCGCACCGACCCAAGGGCGGCGATTGTTGAGATCGGAGCATTCGCCCGTGTTTGAAAGGCCACAGAAGCCGCACGTTCTTGCCATTGCGAACCAAAAGGGCGGCGTTGGCAAGACAACCACTGCGATCAACCTCGGTACGGCTTTGGCCGCCCTCGGCAAGCGGGTCGTACTGATCGATATTGATCCGCAAGGCAACGCTTCTACCGGGCTCGGCATGGCAGCGGCGACGCGCGGTCTGTCGTCCTATGATTTTCTCGTCGCTACCGCTCCGGCCGATTTCGCAATCGCAACAATGGTTCCGGATCTATACGTTATTCCGGCGACGGCTGACCTCAGTTCCGCCGATGTCGATCTCGTCGCGGACCCGCGGCGTCTCTTTCGAATGCGGGATGCCCTTTCGCTTCCCGGCGCGCTGCCGGAGCGACTCGATTACGTTCTGATAGATTGTCCGCCGTCGCTAAATCTGCTCACCTTGAACGCCATGGTCGCGGCCGATTCTGTGTTGGTTCCGCTACAATGTGAATTTTTTGCGCTCGAGGGCTTGTCACAGTTAATGCGGACCGTTCAGTCGGTGCGAGGATCGCTGAATCAAGGGCTGAAGATACAAGGTATTGTGTTAACGATGTACGACAAACGCAATAACTTGTCCGGTCAGGTCGCCGCGGATGTCCGGGAGAACCTGGGTTCGCTGGTTTACGAAACGGTCATCCCCCGCAATGTGCGTCTGAGCGAAGCGCCATCGCACGCAGTCCCCGCGCTTATCTACGATTATGCGTCCAGCGGCAGCATCGCGTATCAGCGGCTGGCTGGTGAGGTGCTTGCGCGAATGCGCGGTGGTCAGAGCTTGGTGGAACCTGCCTAAGAGGAACGGGTGATGGAAAAGAAGGGACTGGGGCGTGGCCTCTCGGCGCTGCTCGCGGATGTTGCGCCGGAACCGGCCCGGTCCCCCGGCGCGGCGCCGATAGGGCAGGGACAGCGTCTGATCGCGATCGAGCGGATCAAGCCCAACCCGGACCAGCCGCGGCGCGATTTCCCGGAGAAGGACCTTCAGGATCTCGCTGCGTCCATCCGTGAGCAGGGCATCATCCAGCCGTTAATCCTTCGGCCCCATCCGACAGAGGCTGATACATACGAGATCGTCGCCGGTGAGCGCCGCTGGCGCGCCGCTCAACTGGCGCAGTTGCACGAACTGCCCGCGATTTTGCGTGACCTGGATGATACGCAGGTTCTCGAAATCGCGATCATCGAGAACATCCAGCGTGAAGATCTCAATGCGATCGAAGAGGCGCTTGCCTATCGGCAGCTGATGGATCGGTTCGGCCATACGCAGGAGAAGCTGGCCGAGGGGCTTGGCAAGAGCCGGAGCCATATCGCTAATTTGCTGCGCTTGCTCACACTTCCTGAATCGGTCCTTGATTTCGTTCGGACTGGCCGGTTGACGGCCGGGCACGCGCGGGCGCTGGTTACAGCGACTCATCCCGAGGCGCTGGCACGGCAGGTGATCGAAAAGGATCTCTCCGTACGTGAAACCGAGCAGCTCGCGCGCTCCGTCTCAGGCGCAACACCCAGCGCGAAGCCAGCCGCTCGACCGACGAAGGACGCCGATACGCGGGCTCTGGAGGAGGATCTCTCCGCCGCGCTTCGGCTCAAGGTCTTGATCGAGCACAGGAATGGCAAGCAATCGGGCGAGGTTCGTATCCGGTATCGGAATCTCGAAGAGCTCGACGGTCTCTGCCAGCTCTTATCCACCAATTAACAATGGCTTAAGCCATTGTTAACAGTAGATTTTCCAGAATTGCATTCAGAACGGGTCTGCCCTTCGGTGTGACGCGGATCCGGTCAGGTTCGACCAGAAGAAAGCCGTCCTCGGCGAGGTCGCGCAATGTCTCCGCGTGCGGCGCCTGACCCGCGAGCGCGTAAAAGCGCCGCGGGTCAATGCCTTCAGTCAGGCGAAACCCCATCAGCATGAGCTCGACCGCCCGATCGGTCGAACTGACTGGCTCCCGGAGCGACAGGCCACCGTCATCGCTTTCAACCGAGGCGAGCCAGGCTTCGGGATTGAGCAGGGTCTCGGTGGCCCAGCGGGTTCCATTGATCGTGAGCCGGCCATGCGCGCCCGGCCCCACACCGACATAATCGCCCGCGCGCCAGTATGTGAGATTGTGCCGTCCCTCGGCTCCGGGCCTGGCATGGTTCGATGTTTCGTAGGCCGGCATCCCGGCGGCCTCGCAGATCTCCTGCGTCGCGAAATAGAGATCGGCCGCAAGTGTGTCAGTCGGCAGGCCACGCAGTCGGCCGCGGGCGGCGAGTTCCCCGAAGCGTGTGCCGTCTTCGATCGTCAATTGATAGAGCGAGAGATGGTCGGCGGCGAAGCTGAGCGCCTCGTCGAGTTCTCGCCGCCAGTCGGGGAGGCTTTGGCCCTGACGCGCGTAGATGAGGTCGAAGCTCACCCGAGGGAAGATGCGCCGGGCGACGTCGAAGGCCGCGCGTGCCTCTGCGGCGCTGTGCATGCGACCGAGCGCCTTCAGATCGCGGTCGTTGAGGGCCTGCAACCCCATCGAAAGCCGGTTCACGCCGGCCGACCGGTATCCCTCGAATCGTCCGGCCTCGACCGATGTTGGATTGGCTTCCAGCGTGATCTCGGCCTCGGCCGCCAGATGCCATTCGGTGGCAATCGTGTCGATCACCGCGGCAACCGTTTCAGCGGGCATCAGGCTGGGTGTCCCACCGCCGAAGAAAATACTGGTCACCTCCCGGCCGCGGGTCTCCAACGCCGCGGCGCGCAGCTCGCGAACCAACGCGGTGCGCCAGCGCTCCTGGTCCACCCCGGTCCGGACATGGCTGTTGAAATCGCAGTACGGGCATTTGGCGGCGCAGAACGGCCAGTGCACATAGACACCGAAGCCGCCGACGCGCCAGTCGCTCGCGGCGGTGGCACGGGCATCGAACGGCGCGTCGACCCGGCGCCGACGGAAAAGCTGCGAAATCACCGGGCGCCCTCCCTCTGGCCGCGGCCGTTCCGGTCAGGCCGGTGCGAGGCAGGCATCGACGAGCTTCGCCAGCGCGCGGGCCCGGTGGCTGATCCGGTTCTTCGCCGCCATGTCCATCTCGGCGAGTGTGATCTCTGAGCCTTCGGGCAAGAAGATGGGATCGTAGCCATGCCCCCCGACGCCCCGCGGCGGCCAGACGCAACGGCCTTCGACGCGACCCTCGAAGGTCTCCTCATGTCCATCTGGCCAGGCGAGTACCAGGGTTGAGAGGAATCGGGCGGTCCAGGGTTCCGGGGCGCCCGAGGCGAGCAGCGCGTCATGCGCGCGTGTCATTGCCAGAAGGAAATCCCGGCCATTCGGCGTTTCCGCCCAATCCGCCGTCCAGACCCCCGGCGCGCCATCGAGCGCGTCGATCGCGATGCCGCTGTCGTCGGCGAGCGCCGGCAAGCCGGTCGCCGCCACCGCCGCGCGGGCCTTGATCCGGGCATTGCCGAGGAAGCTGGTCTCCGTCTCCTCGGGTTCGGCCAGACCGAGCTCACCCGCGGAGACCACTTCGATCCCGTAAGGCGAGAGCAGGGCGCGCATCTCCTCGAGCTTGCCCGCGTTATGTGTCGCGACCAGAAGCCTGGGCTCGGTCAGCCGGCGGTTCATCCGATCGCCGCCTTCTGCGCCGCGACAAGGTCGCCGATGCCCTTCTCGGCGAGATCGAGCAGCTGATTGAGTTCGGCCCGGCTGAAGGTCGCGCCCTCGGCGCTGCCCTGAACCTCGATGAGCCCGAATTCCCCGGTCATCACGAAATTTCCGTCGGTGCCGGCCACGCTGTCCTCGGCATAGTCGAGATCGAGCACCGGCTGGCCGCCGTAGATGCCGCAGCTCACCGCGGCCACATGGGCGGTGATCGGATCGGCCTTTACGTCGCCCGCCTTCAGGAGCTTGTTGACCGCGAGCCGGAGGGCCACCCAGCCGCCGGTGATCGAGGCGCAGCGGGTGCCGCCATCGGCCTGGATCACGTCGCAATCGACGGTGATCTGCCGTTCGCCAAGCGCGACCCGGTCGATACCCGCGCGCAGGCTGCGTCCGATCAGGCGCTGGATCTCCTGCGTCCGGCCTGACTGCTTGCCGGCCGCGGCCTCACGCCTGTTGCGCGAGGTCGTGGCGCGCGGCAGCATCCCGTATTCGGCCGTGACCCAGCCGAGGCCGGTCTTCCGGAGGAAGGGCGGCACGTTCTCCTCGATCGAGGCGGTGCAGAGCACATGCGTATCGCCCATCCGAATCAGGCACGAGCCTTCCGCGTGGCGCGAAACGCCGGTTTCGATGCAGATGGAGCGCAACGCATCGGTGGCGCGGCCGGAGGGACGCATGACAATCTCCTTCGAGAATTATTGATCTTGGCGGACCCGCCGGAGCGGGAACGGCGCCTCTTATCCCCGTCGCGGGTCCGCGTCCAGCTTGGCGCGCCGCGGGGCCACTCCTGAATCCCTGAATTGACCGAGGAGCGGCCCAGCTTCTACCTTGGCCCCGCACGATCGAGGATTCACCCCTTGTCCGCCAGCCCGCCGCCGAAATCTCCGCTCAGCCAGTTGAACGACCGCGCCCGCGAGGTGTTCCGGCGGCTGGTCGAGGCCTATCTTGAAACCGGCGAGCCGGTCGGCTCGCGCACCCTGTCGCGTCGGGTGGCGGAGGGCGTGTCGCCCGCGACGATTCGCAACGTGATGCAGGATCTCGAACTCTTCGGCCTGCTCGACAGCCCGCATGTCTCGGCCGGCCGCGTGCCGACCCAGATGGGCCTGCGCCTCTTCGTCGACGGCATTCTGGAGATCGGCGACATCGGCGCGGGCGAGCGGGCGGAGATCGAGCGGGGCCTCGACCGGAACGACGGGGATCTCGCTTCCATCCTCGATCACGCGGGCGAAATGCTCTCCGGCCTCACCCATGGCGCAAGCCTGGTGCTCACGCCCAAATCAGAGGCGCCGATCCGCCATATCGAATTCGTTTCGCTCGGCCCCGACCGGGCGCTGGTCGTGCTCGTGACCGCGGATGGCCAGGTCGAGAACCGCGTCTTCGTGCCGCCGATCGGCCTTACGCCATCGGCGATGCGACAGGCGGCGAATTTTCTCAACACGATCCTCCAGGGCCGGACCCTGAGCGAAATGCGCGGCGTCGTCCTGGCGGAGATCACCCGGCGCCGGACCGAACTCGACGCGCTCGCCGCGGATCTCATCGAGGACGGAACCGCCGTCTGGGCCGCGGACGACGACGTCGGGCGCGACCGTCTGATCGTCCGCGGCCGCGCCAACCTGCTCGAGGGCACCGAGGATGCCGAGCAGCTGGAGCGCATCCGCGGCCTGTTCGACGATCTGGAGCGCAAGCGCGATCTCGCCCAGCTTCTGGAGCTTACCGAAGGGGGCGACGGGGTGCGCGTCTTCATCGGTTCGGAGAACAAGCTTTTCTCACTTTCGGGTTCCTCTCTCGTCGTCTCTCCCTATATGAATGCGGACCGCAAGATCATCGGCGCGGTTGGGGTGATCGGGCCGACCCGGTTGAACTACGGCCGGATCGTGCCAATCGTGGATTATACCGCCCAGTTGGTCGGCCGGCTGATCTCGAGCCGGACCAAG
>JAMHVU010000231.1:0-1270 GCA_035911355.1 Sphingobium sp. | reverse complement strand
TGATCTGCCCCCTTCTGAGTGGTCCAAAATTGATGATATTTTGGACGACGAAGGAGATATGGAATGCCGAGCAAGAAGCATCGCCCGGAAGAGATTATCGGCAAGCTGCGTGAAGCGGAGGTTGTGCTGGCGCAGGGGGCGACGACGGCAGAGGCGTGTCGTCGGATCGCGATCAGCGAGCAGACCTATTATCGCTGGCGTAAGGAATATGGCGGTCTGAAGACCGATCAAGCACGGCGGATGAAGGATCTGGAGAAAGAGAATGCGCGGCTTCGTCGTGCGATATCGGACCTGACACTCGACAAGCTGATATTGCAGGAAGCTGCCCGGGGAAACTTCTGAGCCCCGCGCGCCGAAGGCGCTGTATCGACCACATCAGGACGATGATGCCGGTGTCCGAGCGGCGGCTGTGCCGTGTGCTCGGGCAGCACCGATCGACGCAGCGCAAGGCGCCCCGCGGGGCGGATGACGAAGCAGCTCTGACCGAGAATATCATTGCGCTCGCCCGGCAATATGGTCGTTATGGCTATCGCCGGGTGACAGCGTTGCTGCGTGATGCGGGGTGGCATGTGAACCGCAAGCGGGTCGAGCGCATCTGGCGCCGCGAGGGGCTGAAGGTGCCGCAAAGGCAGCCGAAGCGCGGTAGGCTCTGGTTGAACGACGGATCGTGTATCCGGCTCCGGCCGGAATATCCTGGGCACGTCTGGTCTTACGACTTCGTCGAGGGCCGCACCCATGATGGGCACAAATACCGGATCCTGTCGATCATCGACGAGGCGAGCCGGGAGTGCCTGGCGTTGCCGGTCGCACGCAAGCTCAAGAGCGACGACGTGCTGGCGGCCCTCGCCGAGCTGTTCGTCACGCGCGGCCCGCCAGCACATATACGGTCGGACAATGGCCCGGAGTTTATCGCGACGGCGGTGCAGCAATGGCTCGCCCAGATCGGCGTGAAGACGCTCTACATCACGCCGGGGAGCCCGTGGGAGAATGGCTATTGCGAAAGCTTCAACGGATCGCTGCGCGATGAACTACTCAACGGTGAGATCTTCTACTCGCTCGCCGAAGCCCGCATCCTGATCGAAGCTTGGCGGCGACATTACAACACCGTCCGGCCGCACAGCTCGCTCGGGTATCGACCCCCGGCGCCAGAGGCCGTTCCATCGCCAGTGTCGCCCTCCGGTTCCGCTTCGCTCCACCTACGGCCAACACTGGCGATGGAGGCGTCAATGCACTAACAATCCGCACGGATCACTCAGTGGGGGCCGGTCAG
>JAMHVU010000230.1:0-1015 GCA_035911355.1 Sphingobium sp. | reverse complement strand
CCCCGCTTCTACCAGGCCTCCTCATCGGAGCTGTTTGGCACCGCGCCCGCGCCGCAGTCCGAGCAGACGCCGTTTCATCCGCGCTCGCCGTACGCCGCCGCCAAGGCCTACGCCTACTACATCACCCAGAACTACCGCGAAGCCTACGGCATGTTCGCCAGTAACGCCATCCTCTTTAACCACGAGTCGCCCCGACGCGGCGAGACCTTTGTGCCGCGCAAGATCACCCGCGCCGCCACCCGCATCAAGCTGGGTCTGCAGGACAAGCTGTTCCTGGGCAACCTCGACGCGCGACGCGACTGGGGCTATGCCCGCGACTACGTCTACGCGATGTGGCTGATGCTGCAGCACGAAGCACCAGACGACTTTGTTATCGCCACCGGAGAGACGCACAGCGTGCGCGAGCTGCTCGACGAAGCCTTTGGCCGCCTGGATCTGGACTGGAAAAAGCACGTCGAGATCGCGCCCCGCTACCTGCGCCCCTCGGAAGTCGATGTCCTGTGCGGCGACATGAGCAAGGCCCGCCGCCTCCTAAACTGGGAGCCCAAGGTGCGATTCAAAGAGCTGGTGGCCATCATGGTCGATGCCGACCTCCAGCTCGCGCGCGCCGAGGTCCACGCCGCCAAGCTCAACCCCAAGACCGCCTAAGCCCCCGCGCTCAAAGTCCCCCCGCACTGTTCCTATTTCGTTCCGCAGCCGCCTTTCCCTAGTCATTTCTCGTCGCAGCGCTAGCGGCCATCCTCACAGCCGATGTTGTACCAGCGGCCACAGATGATGATGCTCCCGGAGGCCTGCCCAGTTACGGGGCGCTGCTTTGGCATGTGGTATTCCTTTCTCCGGTTGGGGGTTTTCTCGCCTGCCAAGTCATCGGCTGCGGCCTCAAGTTCGTGCTCTTTTCCACGCGCGCGTCTTGCCTGCGGGCCTAGTCATCTAAACGAAACTTAAACTGCGTGCCCTCGCCCAGGCGGATTAGGTCGCCGTCGGCCAGTCGCACCATGCCTTGCACCCGCCGCTC
>JAMHVU010000229.1:0-1649 GCA_035911355.1 Sphingobium sp. | reverse complement strand
CATCGTGACGATGGAACTGGCCCGCGGCGACCCTTCGATCGGGACCTTCTACGCGGTGCACTCGGGTCTGGCCATGGGTTCGATCTACCTCTGCGGGTCCGACGAGCAGAAGGAGCGCTGGCTGCCGGCCATGGCGCGGCTCGAGAAGATCGGCTCCTTCGGCCTCACCGAGCCCGAAGTCGGCTCGGCCGCGTCGCGCGGCATGGCGATCCCAACCAGCATTGAGCGCATGGCAGCCTAACCTGTCCACGAACAAGAGGCAGGATCAGCGCAAAGGCTGATCGTAACGAGGAGGAGAAGAAAATGCATTCATGGGAACGGATCCAGGGCTCGGCGACGGCGCTCGCGCTTGCCGGCGCGCTGGGAATGTCGCCGCTCGCCGCCGGCGCGGTGGACATCAACGCGGGCGATTTCACACCGGCACCGCCGGGCACCAACGCGGGTCTGCTCTATACGACCTACGCGACGCGCGACAGCTATGTGCTGAAGAACGGCGACAAGGTGCCGGACTCCAGCCTCGATTCGCTCATCGGCATCTTCCGCTATGTCCATTACATGGATGTCGGCGGCTTCACCGTCGCGCCGGAGGTTCTGCTGCCTTTCGGCACGCTCTATGACGGGCAGGTCGGCGGGGCGCCGTTGTCCTCGGCGAGCGGATTCGCCGACCCGATCGTGGCCTTGCCCGTCTGGATCGTGAACCGCCCGGACGCCGGAACCTATGTCACCCTCGTCCCGTACCTCTACCTGCCGCTTGGTTCCTACGACGCGGGAGAGGTATTGAACCTTGGCGAGAACCGGCTGAAATTCGACCTCCAGCTTGGCGTGTCGCAGAAGCTTACCGACAGCCTGACGCTGGAGGCGGGCGCGGATGTGCTGTGGTACGGTGACAATGACGACGCCACGGCGCGCGGCCAAGGAAAACTGGAACAGGACAACACCTATCAGGGACAGCTCTGGCTTACCTACGCGCCGCTCGCGGCGCCGGGCTGGAGCTTCTCCGCGGGCTACTCGAAGCTCTGGGGCGGGGATCAGACGCTCGATGGCGTCGATACCGGCACGGCCACCCGCTCCGACCAGATCCGATTGCAGGCGGCGAAATTCGTTGCGCCTGATTTCCAGGTGCTGGCGGCGGCGCAGCGCGATCTGAACGTGGAGGGTGGGTTCGAGCAGGACTTCAGCTTCACGCTCAGACTCATGAAGCTCTTCTGAAGGCGGATCCGGTTTGAAGGGCGGGGCTGCGTCGCCGGGATCGGATTGATGGTCTCTCGCTTTGGTGGACACCTTTGCTAGGCTCCGGACTCATAACCAGAAGATGATGGTGGCTGCGATGCAGATGGCGCTCATGAAGGTGTGGGCGCAGCGGTCGTATCGAGTTGCGACGCGTCGCCAGTCCTTGAGTCTGCCGAACATGCGTTCGATCCGGTTGCGCTGCTTGTAGATGTTGGCGCCGTAGGGGATCGGCGCCTTGCGGTTCGCCCGGCCGGGGATGCAGGGTGCGATCCCAAGGTCAGTTAGGGCCTGGCGGAACCAGTCGCTGTCATAGCCTTTGTCGGCGATCAGCACCTCGGCGTCCGGCAAGTCCGGGAGCATGGTCGCCGCGCCGCGATAGTCGCTGACCTGGCCCTCGGTGAGCAGCAGGATCAACGGCT
>JAMHVU010000228.1:0-1107 GCA_035911355.1 Sphingobium sp. | reverse complement strand
TGCAGTCGTCGCAGGCCAACGCCGAGGGCGCGCGGTCCCTGTTCGAGACACGCCAGGAAATGGCCTCGCGCGGCTTCGTGCGCGGCATCGGCGAAGCGGGAGGCGCGCCATGACAAGAAGGTTCGGAACAACCCTGGCGGCGGTTGCCCTCGGCTTCGGGGTTTCGGCCACCGCGCCCGCCCGGGCGGTCGGGGGATCGTTTCATTGCGAAAGCTCCTCGCTGACGGAGACGGCCGAACATGTCGATGGCAGCTTTGGCTTGATCCAGATCGTCAACCAGTACGTCCTGCGCTGGGACGCGGCGGAATCGCTCCGGCAATGTCAAGCCTACGCCGCCGGCCGACCCTCCGACATCTCGTGCCTGAATGATCGCAGGGATTGGGAGGCCGTGCTCGCAAGCGTTCCCCAGGACTATTTCGGGCGATCGAACCAAAGCCTCGCGCCGGTGGTCCGGGAGGAGATCCGGAAAGGAAATGGCCTAAAGGAAGCCATGGATTATTGCCGCTCGGTCGGCGCCATCAAGTAGAGAGCGGATCGACCATGGCCACATTCATCGCGGACACCCTCGCCCTGGTCGACGCGGCCGTCGCGAGCTACGCGCGAACGGTCTTCACGGATTTCGCAGGGCCGCTGACAACGACCATCCGGCTTGGTGGCATCCTCGCGCTCGCGCTGCTCGGCGCCAATACGGTGCTCCAGCTCGCTCCGTTGCGGGTCTCGGATTTCGCCAAGTGGAGTGTGCGCTACATCATCGTGCTTTCGGTCGCGACAAGCTGGGCCCAGTTCCAGCCCTTCTACGACATCGTCACGAACGTGCCCGGCCAGATCGGTGCCAAGCTGCTCGACGCCAGTGGCGTCGCCTCGCTGAACGAAGCCATGGATAATATGGTCACGGGCATCTTCGGCTTCTCGGATCACGCCGCCGACGAGAGCGGCTTCATCCTGAGCGCGCTCATCTCCTTTGGGCTGATGATCGTCGGCGCCATCATGGCCTGCGTCGCCATCGTCGTCGCATCGATCGGCAAGATCGGGCTCGCGATGGCTGTCTCGCTCGCCCCGATCTTCATCGGCTGCCTACTCTTCAAGGCGACGGCCGATCTCTTCTCG
>JAMHVU010000227.1:0-1911 GCA_035911355.1 Sphingobium sp. | reverse complement strand
CCTCATGAGCAGCTTGCGCGGGGTAAATTCTTCTGCCGTGGCGCGGCGGCCGTTGGTTTGCAGACGTAGCGGCGAGTCGAAATGCAGGGTGACTGCGTGGCCTGCAAAGTCGGGCGCCGGCGGCACGGTGGTTGCATGCCGGGCGATGTTGCCGCCGGGGCCGTCAAGGATCGGCGTGGCGTCTTTACCGATCACATGCCAGGCCTGCGTCAGCGTGGCCGTGCCGTCGCCCCGGCCAACGCCACGCTGAAAGCCCTTGTGAAACGCCCACAGGATCAGCGGTAACTGCTCGACCACGCGCCCCGCCAGCACCAGGTGAAAACTCAGGGTTTCGCCTGGCGCATAGGTTTTTTCGCCCCACTGGGGCGGCTCGATGACATAGGCACGGGGAATCTGATTGAAGTCTTGCAAGGGGTGCGCTGCGGATGGCGGCCGTGGCTCGAACACCACGGCATACGGGCAGGAGGCCAGCAAGGCGCAGCCGTCGCATATCTTGGCATGGGTCATGCAGATGTCGGCGCGCAGCGCCCTGCCGAAGGCGCCGCGCAGGGTGGAGCCGGCAAAGGCGGGCAGGGTGAGAGGCGTGGTGACGGTGAAGTCGAGGCGGTAGCGGGCGAGGGGAAGAGATATCACGACGGTGGCCGAATGCATTCGATACTTAGGCCGAGTGGTTCGGCCAGTTGCAGCCAGGGGCGATCGGCGGTGATGACGGTGCCGCCATGCAGCCGTGCCAGCGCCAGGCAGGCCCGGTCGCCGAGCGACAGGCCGAGGTGGCGGGTGAGCGGGCGCAGCAGGCCGGCTTCGGTCGCTTGCGCGGCGTCGAAGGGCAGGCATTCGGCGCCGATATGGGCGATCACCTGCCGCAAGGCCGTCTCCGGCCGATCCTTGTCGGCCAGCTTGGTGATGATCTCGGCGGCATTGACGGCGGACAGCAGGCAATTTCCGGTCGCCATCAGTTCGCGCACCCGTTCGCTGCCTGGTTCCCTGAGAATCCAGGCGAGGATCGCCGAGGCGTCGAGCACGCTATTCATGCTCATCCTCGCGCACGGACTCGGCGCGCCGCTCGGTGATGAGCTCATCGGCCAGCGAAGGGCCGGTGTAATCAGCCATGAGCCGGTCGAAAAAGCGTTCGGCGCGCTCCAACTCCTGCCGACGCGAGGTCAGGACTATCTGCCCATCCACCTCGGTCCAGATGACTTCGTCGCCTTCTTTGACGCCGAGTTTTTCGCGGTACTGTTTGGGTATAACCACGCGGCCGCCTTGTGACATTATTGCGGTGTTCATGGCGCAATCCTGAAAAATGACATGATTCATTCTAGTGTCGGGTTGTAGAGGGTACAAGGCGGCGGGCGAGGCGGATCATTGCCCCTTGATCCACGCCATTACCTTGAGTGTGTCCTGATAGTCGTTGTCCTTGTCCGGGTTCTTCTTCTCGGATTTTTCCCTCCATTTCTTCGCACTCAGCATCATGGCCTTGGCGCGCTCCGCCACGGCGATCTTGTTCACGCCGGACCATCGACCTTTCTTCAAGCCGCCGATCAGCGCGCTCAGATCCGGCTGGTTCTTGTCCTGACGAGCATCGAGGAACTCGCGGATCTCGCGGTCGAGGGGCGACATCTGCGCCAGCGCAGCCTCACGCTCGGCTTCCTTCTGGGCGCGCCGGGTTGCTTCGGCTTGCGCCTGCTGTCTGGCCGCTTCGCGCGCTCCGGCTTTCGGGTCTTCCTGCATCGCGCCATAGCCCACGGACGTCTTGGCCCCAAAGCCCAGCCACAGGAAGGCGTGGGCAAAGGCGGCTTCGAGCATGGCTTTCCAGCGCCCTTCGGTGGCCAGTTCCGGCGCGATACGGTTGAGATGCGCCAGATCGCATTGCACATGAAAGGTGAAGCCGGAGCCGGGCGGAAGGGTCAGAAA
>JAMHVU010000226.1:0-8368 GCA_035911355.1 Sphingobium sp. | reverse complement strand
ATCTCGAGCGCCTGGCGGCCGACGAGACGCTCAAGCGCTGCGATGCGCGCGCCGCGCTCCTGGATCAGGTCCACGGTTTCGGCATCCTCGTCATAAGCCCCGGCCTCGTGCTTCTCGATCCAGACCCGGATGAGCTGCCGGCGGATGTCATGCCGCTTTCTCAACGCGCGCAGCGTCGAACCGGCATGGTATTCCTCGACGACCTGGCGCTTGAACCCGGTGCTATGGCGGCGATGTGATCTCGGCATCGGCTTTCATACTCCGAAAGCCCGAGCAGGGCGAAATCGGGCGGTCTCCCGTGTCCAACCCAAGGGGCGCACTCCAGGGAAGGCGTTTGGCCGCGACGCGGGAGCAGCTTCCTGACTGACATCGTGGTCCGCGCACCGACGCTGGAGACGCGGCCCGGTCATCGAACGCCGCGCCGCGCTTTTAACAGGCGCTTCGGGGGCGACCGCCGCCGCCTAAGCACCGTGTTCTCGATCAGCGGCGGATCGCAGCCGGCTGGCCATAGCCGGAGTCTACGCCCCCGGGCCTCCCGAGCTGCCGTGGTCAAGCGCCAGAGCGCGCGAAACGTCTTGAAAGTACAGGAGCGCAGTATATATCTAGACTGTCTAGATAGAGCGGGTTGCGAAAATGGAATGGCCGTTGCAGGATGCGAAAAACCAGTTCTCGAAAGTCGTTCGCCGCGCACGCGAGGAAGGGCCGCAGATCGTGACCCTGCGTGGGGTTCCCGCCGCCGTGGTTCTCTCGGCGGAGCAGTACGCGGCGCTGCGGGCCGGCACTCCGAATATCGTCGATGCCCTGCTGGGAGGGCCGGCGTGGGACGATGATCTCGCAGCCGAAGTCCAGCGCCGGAAGAATGCCCCCAGCCGTACGCCGACCTTCTGATGTTCCTCGTCGATACCAATGTCATCTCCGAAGCGCGGCGTGGTACGGCGGAGGCGGTGTCCTGGCTTCGGGGGGCCGATCCTTCCGCGATCTATCTGAGTGTCCTTACGCTGGGAGAGATCAAGCGGGGCATCGAACTTCGGCGGAGAAACGATCCACGCGCAGCCGCGCATCTCACCCAATGGCTGGCGGAACTCCGTCGCGATTTCGCCGACCGCGTTCTCCCCATCTCCTCCGAGGTCGCAATGGAATGGGGCCGGATCGCCGCGATCCGGCCTCGCGGCGACATTGACGGACTGATCGCGGCCACGGCGATCGTGCATGAGTTCATCGTCGTGACCAGAAACATCAAGGACTTCGATGATACCGGAGCGGTCATTCTAGACCCTTGGGCGGTCCGTTGATCCGCGCACCCAAGCGGCGGGCTTGCCAAAATGCCGCGTGCCGAAGGAGTGAGCCGCCCATCGGGACCAAGTTTTTTCTGCGCCGAGATTGGAACCGGACGTAGGATTCCGAGTCAGTTCGGGAGTATCGATAGCCGGATTCGCGGCGGGATGCCGGTGTTTGTGGAAGTCAGGACGAAAGCGATCCCAGGCCGGCAAATAAAACAGCTTGCGCGAATCTTTGACCCGCTGCCATAGTCACGGAAAATCGTGTCTAAACGGCAAAAGCCGTGAACACGGGCGAGAGCAGGCCGAAAATGGACAAACATTCCGATCCGACGGATCTCAACACGGTCATCCGGCGGCACGCCGAAGTCCTTGCCGCGCAACTGCATGCCCAGAGAGAGAGCCTCTTTCCTCCGGACGCGGCGAAGGCGCTGCGTCGATTCACCTCGGGCGAGGCCGCGAAACTGCTCGGCGTTAACGATTCCTACCTTCGTAAGCTCCATCTCGATGGAAAAGGCCCCACTCCCGACGTGACCTCGGGCAATCGTCGGCTCTATTCCGCGAGCGACATTCAGGCATTGCGCGTTCTGCTCGAGCGTACAGCCCGGCGACCCGGTGACTATCTGCCGGGGCGGCGCGCGGGTGATCGCCCGCAGATCATCGGCGTCATGAACTTCAAGGGCGGCTCCGGCAAGACGACCACCGCGGCCCATCTCGCCCAACATCTGGCGCTTCACGGCTATAGGGTACTCGCAATCGACCTCGACCCGCAGGCGTCGCTCACGGCATTGCATGGCGTGCAACCGGAATACGATCTGCCAGAGGGCGGCACGCTTTATGATGCGATCCGCTACGAAGATCCCCTTTCCATCCGGGAAGTCATTCGACCAACATACTTCCCGAACCTAGATCTCGTGCCGGGTAATCTCGAACTGATGGAATTCGAACACGAGACGCCACGCGCTTTGTCTCAGGGATCGGCGGGCCTTTTCTTCTTCCGTGTCCGTCAGGCTCTCTCCGCGGTGGAGGATGATTATGACGTCGTGGTTATCGACTGCCCCCCGCAGCTCGGCTTCTTGACGATGTCAGCGCTCTCCGCCGCGACCGGGGTGCTGGTCACGATACATCCGGAGATGCTCGACGTGATGTCGATGAGCCAGTTTCTGCGGATGACCGCGGACCTGATGGATGTGATCGCGGAGAGCGGCGCGGATATGCGCCATGACTGGGTACGCTACCTGCTCACCCGCTACGAGCCCACGGATGCGCCGCAAAACCGGATCGTCGCCTTCCTGCGCACCATGTATGGCGAGCAGGTGCTCAATGCTCCGATGTTGAAGTCCACGGCGATTTCCGACGCGGGCCTCACGAAGCAGACCCTCTATGAAGTTGACCGGAGCGCCTTCACGCGGTCGACCTATGATCGGGCGATCGAAAGTCTTGACGCGGTCAATTCGGAAATCGCGGGCCTGATCCAGCAAACCTGGGGCCGGAGCGGCCTGGGAAGATCGCAATGACCGATGGCAAGAGAAGACGGCTCTCGATGCTCGACAGTCTGGCGGCGGCCGGGTCCCCTGCCCCGCCCGTTTCAGGAGTGTTCTCGAATCGCGCGCTCCGGTCGGCGCGTGACGCCGTCGATGGCCACCGTATCTGGGATCTCGATCCCGATAACGTCATTGATGGCCGGGTCGCGGATCGCCTGAACTCCGGCGATATCGCCGACCTGCGCGAGTCGATCGAGGCGAACGGCCAGACAGTCCCAATTCTTGTCCGTCGCCATCCCGTCGAGCCGGATCGCTACCTCTTGGTCTATGGGCGACGGCGGCTGGAGGCGATCCGGCAATCAGAGAAGATCAGCAAGATCCGCGCCGTGGTCGCCAATCTCGACGATGACGCGGCGTTGCGATCCCAGATCTCGGAAAATACGGCCCGGCGCGACCTATCCTTCATTGAAAAGGCGCTTTTCGCCCGTCAGCTGGTTCTGGCCGGCTTCGGCACCCAATCCGAGGTCGCCGCGGTCCTGACGGTCACAAAATCCGCCATCTCAATGGCACTTGGCGTCGTCGACGTCATCACTCCTGAACTTGCGAGCGCGGTCGGCCCCGCGCATGGGATCGGACGGCCGCGCTGGGAAGCGCTGGCACGCGCCATCGAGGCATCTGGCGTGGACCCTCGCGATCTGGTCCGTGTGGCCCAGGATGCGGCGAGGAAAGCTTTCGACGACGGCGACCAGCCTCCCGCCGGAGAGGGCCCGGACGCTTCCACGGCCGCCTTCGAAGCGGTTGCCAAGGCATTGCGCGGACAGCCCGCGAGTGGTCGCGCCGCCACGGGGTCGGAGGTGCGCCCTCTGCACGCCAACGGGCGGCGCGTGGGCAGCCTCAGGCGAAAGAAAAATGGATTGGTCATCGACCTATCTCGCGGCGCCTTCGCCGACTGGTTCGAGCGAAACGCGGAAACGATGATCCAAGAGCTTCACACGCGCTGGAAGCAGTGCGTGGAAGACTGAACCGACCTCATTAGCAACGGAAAGGAGGCACGAGCCGCAAAGGAAAAGGTCCCGCAAAGACTAGCTTCACGAGACCCCTTCTTGATGTCCGCACCCTCAAGCTAGTGGTCAAGAGCCCTTTCCGCAAGCCCGATGGCTTTCGCGGGCCGTATTTCTTTGCCTTCGTGATTTCGAATGGAATATACCCCACTCACGCCGTTTCGGCGAGCGATTGATGCTGTCCCGCCGGAACTTGTCGCCTCTTCCCCCACGATGCCGGGTCCGGCCGACAAATGGCAACTACTGAAAGAGCTTGCCATCGCCCGTGACGCGTTCGGTGTGTCCCACCGGGACATTACCGTGCTTCAGGCACTCGTGAGCTTCTACCCGGGGCAGCAGCTCGCCCGTGGACCGGAGCTCGTTGTCTTTCCTTCAAATCAGTCCCTCTGCGCGCGACTGAACGGAATGCCCTGCTCCACCATGCGGCGACACCTAGCGCGGTTGGTTGAAGCCGGCTTGATCGCGCGTCGTGACAGCCCGAATGGGAAGCGTTATCTCCGGCGCCAGGGAACGAAACACACTGCCTTTGGCCTCGATCTGACCCCCCTGCTCAATCAATCCGAGCCCATTTCGCTGGCCGCCGCGTCGATACGGGCCGAGGCCGATCATCTTCGGGATCTTCGCGAGTGCGCGCGTTTGATGCGCCGGGATATCGCCAGCCTCACGGATCTTGGCGCGGCACATCATCCCGAGGAGACGCTTTGGGACGACGCCTGCCACCTCTCGAACGAAAGCGCACGCCTGCTTCGCCGCAAGCTCCAACAGTCCGCGCTTCAATGCCTCGTCGAGCGGTTGCAGGACATGCTCGATCGACTCCGGTCTCGGTTTCAGGCGATCAATTCCGCAGAAATGAGCATCGCAGACACCCGAATTGAGCAGCACCAACAGAGGACTGAAAAAGATCATTCGTTGTCAGACATCGATCAGGCAACATCGACGATCGAGACCAAACGCTCTGTGGACAAATTCAACAGGAAAGATCCGCGTACCCAAGGAAGGGCACTCTGGCGAACTCCACGCTGGACCATCACGGATGTGCTTCGAGCCTATCCTGAAATTAGTAAATACAGCCGGGAAAAGATCGAGAGTTGGGATGAGCTTTCGATCGTGGCGGAATTTATCTCACCGATGATGGGCATCCCGGCGAATATATGGCTGGAGATCAGAAGGGCCCTAGGCTGTTCCTTGGCAGGAACGGTGATAGCCGCGACGCTTGAGCGGTTTGAAAGCATTCGGTCTCCCGTGGCATACCTACGATCACTGGCGCGACGCGCATCAACCGGCCAACTTCGGCTACCGGTGCGATGAAGCGAACATTCGGCCTGCCCCCAAGGGTGGTTCACAGCTGTGAACTTTTGCCCAAGTCCGACGGCCGGCCTGCACCCCTACTATCGCACTGCAAACGGCCTGCCATCAACTCACGGACTTTCCATATCAGAATCCTTTTTGCGCAAAGACACGCCCTCGCGTGGGTCATCGCCGGGCTGTCGTACAATCAGCCTATCTCTAAGGCCCAAGAACGGAGAACGTCTCCGTCAGCGGAGGTGGCGCACGGCATTCCGAGGCACCCACATATGACGCGGGTGAGGGAAAACAGGAGGACCGTGCATGCCAATACCATCCGCTCTTCCGAATCGGCCTGCCGCGCAACAACTCAGTCCAGAGTTGAAGATCTCCAGCCGCTTGACTCGGAAGCAGAGGGCCCCTAGCGACAAATGACCGCACCCGCCAGCAAGGCCGCGCACAGGCTCCGCCAGCAATCATCCCTGGAGCCCGACCATGCGTCTCAGCCCCCTGCGCCTCGCCCTCGTTCTGACCCTCACAGGCACGCCCATGGCGGCGCAGACCGCCGGGGATGGAGACGGCGCGGTGGCACTCGACACGATCACAATCAACGCCAGCGCCGCTACGGAGGGGACGGGGTCCTGGACGTCCGACAACGCGAGCACGACATCCACGGGCCTGCCGCTCGCCCCTCGCGAGACACCGCAGTCAGTCTCGGTCGTCACCCAGCAGCAGATGATCGACGCAAACGCGCTGAGTCTGACCGACGCGGTGAAGATGACCCCCGGTCTCACCGCCAACAAGGGCAACGGCGACACCCGGTGGATGTATTTCGCGCGCGGCCACGAGGTGATCAACCTCCAGTATGACGGCGTACCGACCTATGTGCATACCTTTGCCCGCGATACAAACCCGGTTGACGATCTCGCAATGTATGATCGGGTCGAGTTCGTGCGCGGCGCGAACGGGCTGATGGAAGGCGCGGGCGAGCCATCGGCCTCGATCAACCTCGTGCGCAAGCACGCCTTCGAGGACCGGCGTACCAGCATAGAGGCATTGGCGACGAGCACCGGTGCCTTCGGCCTCACCCTCGACCATTCGACGCCGCTCAACGCAGCGGGTACCGTTCGCGCACGGCTGGTCGCCAACGGCCTGGCGGGCGACTCCTATCGCGATGACCTGTCCGAGCAGTATGGCCTGCTCTACGGCACGCTCGACGTGGATCTTGATGATCGTACTACGATGAGCCTGGGCGTTTCCTATGCGCGGCAGAAGATAGACGGCTATTCCTGGGGCGGGTTACCAACCGCGCCCGATGGCAGCTTCTATCCTTACTCCGCTAGGACCTCTCCCTCACTGCCGTGGGAATATTCCGACAGGACCGGCACCGTCGCCTTCGCCGAGATCGAGCACAGATTCGACGGAGGCTGGACGCTGCGCGGGGCAGGGCGCGCCTCCTGGGCCGACACGGCGATGACCTCGTCCTATTTCAACTACTGGACCACGCCGGACGAACTTACCCGGACCGGCTCCCCCTTCGATTATGACGCGCGCTCCTATGCGCTCGACGTGCGTGCCTCCGGGCCTCTCACCCTCGGAGGTCGTGAGCACGAGCTGGTCTTCGGTGCGAATGCGAACAGCGATTTCATGTCATACACGATGACCGATCAATACAGCTGGACCGTGCCGGACCCGCTCGATCTCGGCACGCCCGGCAATGGGCCAATGGTGCCGATCGGCCCTTGGTGGGAGGACAGCACCCAGACGCAAGCGGGCATCTACGCCGCGGGTCGGTTCAGCCTGACCGACGCGCTGACGCTGATCGCCGGCGGACGGCTCAGCTGGTTCGAGAGCGGTTCGACCAGCGACAGCTCGATACGGGAAACATATCGGGTCAATGCCGAGCCCGTTCCCTATGTCGGCGCGGTCTATGACATCAACCCGGACTGGACGCTCTATGCGAGTTACACCGGCATCTTCCAGCCGCAGTCGGAACGCGACCCGGCTGGCAACCTGCTCGCGCCCGCGACAGGCACCAACCTGGAGGCAGGCGTGAAGGCGAGCCTGCTCGACGGGGCGGTCCAGGCGACCGCGGCTATCTTCCAGACCGACGAGACTGGCCTGGCCGAGCCTCTGCCGCAGTCTGACTGCCCGCTCCTGATGGTGGGCTGCTCCACGCCCGCGGGCAAGGTGCGCACCCGGGGCATCGAGTTCGATGCCACCGGCGCCGTGACCGAGCGCTGGAACGTGATGGCGGGGTACACCTGGGCCAATACCGAATACGTCGAAGGAGAGAACGCCGGTGAGCGCTTCCTGCCAGAGTACAATCCGAAGGTGGTCGCCAAACTTGCCACGACCTACGACCTGCCTGGACGTTTCGAAGGCCTCACGCTCGGCGGCGATCTCAGGGCGCAGAGTGGACTTGTCGCGACGGGAACCGACTCCGGGGTCGATTACCGGATCAAGCAGCCAGCCTACGCCGTCTTCGGGCTGATGGCGCGCTACGGGCTCCGCGAAATGACCGACATCCAGGTCAACGTCGAGAATCTTTTCGACAAGGAATACTACTCGGGCATCAGCGTCCCGGGCTATGGCAATTTCATCGGCGAGGGCCGAACCGTCGCCTTGACACTGCGCCACACATTCTGAGCCGAGAAGCGGGGCAGGGGGAGAGCATTGCCAATGGATCGCCTTGACGCTGGATTGACCATGTGGTCTGCCCCCTGAAAAGTGGTCCTCCCTGAGGTAGGCTTTTCAGCCTTTGGAGGATGCCAGGAATGCCGCGAAGAAAGCACAAACCCGAGAAGATCGTCGCGAAGCTGAGGCAGGTCGACGTGTTGCTGTCGCAGGGGCGGCCAGTCGCGGAAGCAATCCGTGCGATCGGCGTGACGCCGTTCACGTACTATCGCTGTCGCAAGGAGTTCGGGGGGCTGAAGTCTGACCAGGTGAAGCGGCTGAAGGACCTCGAGAAGGAGAACGAGCGGCTGCGCAAGGCGGTCTCGGATCTGACGCTCGAGAGGCTGATCCTGCGCGAGGCCGCCTCGGGAAACTTCTGAGCCCCGTGGTCTGCCCCCAGAAAAGTGGTCCTCCCTGAGGTAGGCTTTTGAGCCTTTGGAGGATGCCAGGAATGCCGCAGAAGAAGCACAAGCCCGAAGAAATCGTCGCGAATCTGAGGCAGGTCGACGTGCTGTTGTCGCAGGGCCGCCCGGTTGCGGAGGCGATCCGGGCGATCAGCGTGACGCCGTTTACCTACTACCGCTGG
>JAMHVU010000225.1:0-47112 GCA_035911355.1 Sphingobium sp. | reverse complement strand
TCGGAGGTAGCATCCGACCCTTTCGATCTATGGGCGAGCTGGAATTGGGTACCGAGAGTGCCGAGTGGTCCCGAACGCTGCCGGTGCGGTCAGAAGTGTTACGATGGAACTGCTGGCAGGATGCGTAACGGAGAGCAACGTGTCTGTTTCAAACCGACCAACAGCGGTGTGTATGGCGACGGGCTTGTCTGCCCAGCGAAGCCATAGGCGCGCAGCTTGGCTAGTGCTGGCGGCCCTTGTGCTGCTGGGCTGCACAGCCGCAAAGCAGTACCAGCCGCCCGCCGTTAAATCGGTGCCTTTCCCGGAAAGTCCGGTGCTCTCGTTATTGAGTCGGCTGCCGGTGGTCCAGCTCGTAACGGCGCAGCTCGATGAAGACCAACTCCCCGATTTGCTGATAGTGCACGCCATTGCGACAGAGTGGGATTACCCGCGCAGTGAGATTTATGCCTATTTGAGCAAGCGCCGTCAGATTGTGCGTATCGACCGTTTCGATCATCAGCGCCGCAGCAACTGGCCTGTCTCTCTTGCCGCTGGAGACGTGGACGGAGATGGTCGCACAGACATCCTCCTTGTCAATCACCGCAGCGGCGAAGTCAGCTGGCAGCGCAATCGTGGTCTTGGCCAGTTCGCCAGCGAACAGACGATTTACGCCGACACCGTCGCATATGGATTTTCTGACATCCAACTTGGCGACGCTTAAACCAATTAAACCCCTCCGTTAAGGGCACACAAACACCTACGGAGGGAGCGTCATGAAGCCAGTTTCCAATCAATCCGCACGGGCCTCGCGGACAGATTCGATCTCGAACGGCATTAATGTCACGGTTCGCAGGGCGATTGGCTATATCCGGGTATCGACGGATATGCAGGCCAATGAAGGGATATCGCTAGAAGCACAGCAGGCGGCTATCGAGCAATACTGCGCAATGCAGGGATTTCGGCTGGTGCAGATTTGCAAGGATGTGCTCTCAGGGGGGAAGGACCAGAGGCCAGGGTTGCAGGATGCGCTCACCAGCCTCGAACGAGGGGGCGATGTCCTCGTGGTGCTCAAATTTGATCGGCTGAGTCGATCGATCCGCCACTTCTGCGAACTTTACGAACGCTACTTTAAGGACGGAGCGAAGGAACTGGTCGCTATCCGCGAGTCCATCCGGTTGGACTCGGCGCTGGGGCGAGCGCTGATCAGTATTCTGCTCGTCTTCGCGCAGATGGAGAGGGAAGCGACGGGCGAGCGGACGCGCGAGGCGATCCGGCACATTCGGGGCAGGGGCTACCACTTCGGCAAGGTGCCCTATGGCAAGAAAGCGATGCCCGCCCCCGACAACCCGCGCATGCGGATTCTCGTCGATGATGAGGACGAGCAGGTCGTGCTCGCGCAGCTCAAGGCGTGGGCGGCGGAGGGAGTCGGGATCTCCGAGATGGCGAAGCGGCTCAACGATGCTGGCACGAAGCCGCCGCAGGGGGAGCGCTGGACCAAGAGCCTCATCTATAACCTCAAACTGCGTTTGAGCTGGATCTCGCCGCGACCGCACAACGAGCGCCCGCACACCGATGAGGAGTTGAAGGAGCGCATCATCGAGCTGCGGGGGCGCGGGCACACGCAGCAGCAGATCGCGGCGATCCTCAATGAGCAGGGCTGGAGGCCGCTCAAGGGACGCCTGTTTACCGAGCGCAGTGTGCGCGGCTTGCTGGCGCACTGCGACGAGACGAAGTTGCTCAGTCCTCGACGTTTCCTTGAGACGGCGCTGAACCGGATGCGGCACGAGCACGAGCGGGCGCAGCCCAGCCAGCCGTTCCAACGGCCGGGTTATCCGAAGCTGGCGAAGCTGCTCACCGAAGCCGGATATCCAACACCGAAGGGCCACGGGCACTGGTGGCCAGCGCAAGTGCAGCAGCTTCTCGACGGGAAGTTCGAGAAATACTATGCGCGTCCATCGGCTGCCGCCCCATAGGCTGCGCCGATCGAGGCCGAGATGAAGCGGCCTCCGTCGTGATCAGACGACGGAGGCCATGTTCCCGGTTGTGGGCTAACACCCCGTGGAACGTCGCGCAGCGTACTCCACGGGCCTTTCCTCATGCAACTGCGCTTGGAGGCCGGTATGCTGCCGAGTGATCATCGCCCGTCTGTCCGTCGTTTTCTTCCTCTGATCATGCTCTGGACCGTGCAGGGCTGCGAGCGATTCGCTTTCGCGGCGATGCTGCCGCTGTTCTTGCTGTATGCGCAGGACCGGCATGCCATCGCAGCACCGACGGCCTTGCTGGTGTTGGCAATCTTTCAGGCGCTCTCGTATCTGAGCGGGTTGCCGGCGGGCTGGCTCGCAGATCGCAGGCTGGGTGCGTGGGCAGCAACGGCGCTGGGTGCGGCGCTGCTGGCATGCGGTTATGGTGCACTGGCACTCGATCAGGCCATGCTGTGGTGGCCGGCGCTCGCAGTGATGGTGGTCGGGCACAGTCTGTTCAAGCCGAGCCTGCACGTTCTGATTGGAAGTGCAGCCGGCAGCGACGAAGGCGCGCAAGAGCGGGCCTTTCTGTGGCATTACCTCGCAGTCAACCTGGCCTATGTGACCGGGGGGCTCTTCGGAGAATGGGCGCATGCGCGCCACGGCTGGGCAACGCTTTTTTTCGGAGCGGCGATTGCCTCAGCCGCAAGTGGGGGGCTTGTCGTCACCTGCCGCTCATGGATGCGCGGTCGTGCAGCCAGGGCGAGCACATCCCCAGCGTCGATGGCATCCGGTTCCGGTTCCGCGCGACTGCGAGCAGTGTGGCTGCTCTCGGGCTTGGCGGTGATCTTCTGGCTGACGGCGCAGCAGGCAGGCGGCTCGCTGATGGCATTTGCAACGACGAGCACGGTGCGGCAAGTGACGATCGTCGGATACATCTTTCAGATGGGTCCTGGTCATTTCGCGTCGCTGCACGGACTCATGGTGCTGGCGCTGCTGCCCGCGTTCCTGGCGCTGCATGGCAGGAGACGAACGCACGCGACCTCGACGGTGGGCTTGATGCTGTGGGGCTACGTGGCCACGGCGGCGGCGTTCCTGCTGATGTCGATGGCGGGACTGCGCGGCGGCGATACCGGGCGCGTGAGCGGAGGCTGGCTTGCCGGCTGCTATCTGCTGCTATCGCTTGCCGAGGTGCTGCTCGCGCCGCTCGGCGTGTCGCTGCTGACGCGGCTTGCGCCGAAGGAAAAGGCTACTCAGGCTGTGGGGCTGTGGTTCGCCGGCTGCGCGGTCGGCAATAGCCTGGCCGGGGTGCTGGGGCTGTGTTGGGAGCGCTGGCCGCATCATCGCTACTTCGGCTTACTCTCCCTGCTGTCGCTCGGCGCCGCCGCCATTCTACTGCCACGAAGGCGACGACTCGATTGGCTCACCGCGCAATCGAACAACGCTTTGCCGCAAGCCGCGCTAGATGAACAGATGGAAGACGTGCCTTCGACGGTCGTCGTCTGCCCTGGCACACCATCGACGACCAGCTCGGCCCCAAGTCCTGCGAGATTGATCTTGGCCGCCTTCGCGATCGTGGTGCCGGGCGCGCTCGTGACGATCCCAAACCTGCCGCTCGTCGTACACGGCATCAGCGCAATCGTGAGTGGCCTGGCTGTCCTCATCTGCGGTTCGTATCTGCTCGGCCAAGCCCTGGAACATTGGGCTCGCCGCAGCCCTGCCGACCCGCGGTAGCAAGGCCGCCCAAGACAGGCCGCTCTGGCGACACTGGCCGACGGTGGCGCCTTCGTGTGTCAGAGCTACGTGGACAATGGCGGAGAGCATCTAAACCGTCCAGATCGCTGAAACTCGGCCAGTTCCACGCTGGCCAGGATGCGATACAATCTTGTCGAGGAGACGCCATGGCGCTGCCCCTGATTTTCGGCCTCATCACCGTCGGAGTTGGTCTGAAGAAGTGCCTGGATGCCCGAGGAACCCAGAGCCTTGCGGTCTCTTGGAGCCAGGCGGCGAATCAGCTCGTCGCCGACGCTACCCAGCGCCGCGATCAAGCACTCACCCTGACCAACGAGAGGCTTACGTCTGTCGGACAGCGGAAGCTCGAAGTCGCCGCCAGTCATCTCCAGCGCTTCGTGAGGCTCGTCGAGCCGGTGCGTCATGTTCAACTAACCGGCATCGCATCCGGTCGACAGCTCGCGCCGACCTGGCGCACCGAGCTGGTTCAGATAAGCGACGTGGCCTTTGAGGCCAATCAACTACTCAGCGGCGGCGCGATGGCTGCCGGAGCTGGGGCATTGACGGGTATCGCCGTCTATGGCCTGACGACCACGTTCGCGTCTGCATCTACCGGAACGGCGCTTGCGACGCTCGCCGGCCCGGTGGCGACCCGAGCGACGCTGGCAGCGCTCGGCGGCGGCGCGCTGACGGCCGGCGGGCTCGGTATCACCGGCGGGTATTGGGCACTTGGTCTGCTCGTCGCAGGACCGGCATTGATCATGGGCGGGACTCTGGCAGAGGCCAAGGCACGGCAAAATCTGGCTGCCGCCCGAACCTATTACGCCGACGCATGCCGCGTCGGTGCGGAGATCGACCAAAAGACGAGCGCCATCACGGGAGTCGGTGAAGTCGCGGCGCAGTATGTTTTCTGCCTCGATGCCTTGGAACAACGGGCGAACCGCGTGCTGAACAATCTGGCTCGCCTCATCGCGCAGGCTGGCACAGACTACCGAGCCTATACTCCGCAACAGCGACAACACTTCCGCGTGGCCGTCGAGTTCAGCCGCGCCGTGAAGTCAGTGCTCGACCTGCCGCTCGTGGGGCAGGCGGATGGCTCTACCGAGGTCTCGTCGGAGGCATTGGTTGCGCTTCGTCGTCTGTCGGGCGTGGAAGCCTAGCCATGTCTGACCAGCGAAAGCCGTCTACGGAGTCGGGCTTCCGCCTGGCCGGGGCGCTCTATGGCGCGGAGCAGGCTGCCTTGCAGGCCGCTGGCGCCGATGTCATGCGCCAAGGGATGCGACAGTTTCTCGACGCGGCTCAACGTCTGACGGCTGTCCCAGTAGCGATCAAGAAGGGCAATCTTTTTGAGTACCTGGAGGCGGCCAAGTTCAACTACGACGCGGCCCGAAAGGGCTCCAGCCTGGTCGCGGAAGTGAGCGCCGCGCTGGGAGATCCCACGGCGCCTGCCGACATCGTGCTTCGGCGTCCAGGCGGGGCTGGCATCCCCGTGCAGGCCAAGGTTTCCGAAAGTAGCACGCAAGCTGCGCGAATGTTGGCCAATCCCAAGTACGACGGGATGGTCAAGCTGGTCCCGCGGGACAAGGCCCCTCGGGTCAAAGCCTTCTCAGCGGGGCTCGCCAAGAGAACTGGTCAGCGCGGAGAGGCAATCTCGAGGCAGTATGCCGACACGGCGGTCAATGTTCGCGGGGAGCTGGCTCTCGACGATGTGCGCTCGGGCGGAACCGACCTGAGCGAAGCCATCGAGGCCACTGAGGGGCCTCGTCGTTATGCTCTCAAGTTATCGGCTGGCGCCATCGCGAGCGAAGCCGTGACCGCGGGCGCTCACGCGGCCGTGGCCAGCGGCCTGCTTCGCGGCGCGGTCGAGCTGGCCAAGGTTGGCTTTGCCGGTCCCGCAGCTATGGGTGGTGCGCCGAGTGCCTTTGCCGTGGTGGCCCGCGGGAGCGTGCAGTCAGCGCTCCACGGTGGGGCGACGGCGACTTTGGCAACGACGATGCGTCATGCCACCCGGCTGCCGGGCCTCGCCAAAGCCAATGTCTCGACGGCAATGGCCGCCGGGCTGATCGATGCCGGAGCCGCTGTCTATTCGTTCGTCAAAGGCGAGCTGACGCCGGAGGAGCTTGGACATCGGCTCGGCCAGAACGGCTGCGGCACGCTTTCCGGGCTCTACGGCGGCATGGTGTCGGGCGCTGCGCTCGGGCCGGTGGGGGTGCTCCTTGGCTCGCTCGCCGGTTATTTGATCGCGACCAATACATACCAGTCGTGCATGGCGATTCTGGAGCGAGCGCGGCTTGCTGAGGAAGAGTCGGGCCGCGCCGTCGCGTTGCTCGAAGCGGCGCGACGAAAGCTCGAAGAAGAAAAGGACGAGTTTGAGCAGAACTGGCGCTCGCTTCTCTCCGAGCGCGGCGAATTCTTCCGCGCCAGCCTCGCAAGCATTGACGATGGGCTTTCCCAGGGCGATCCCGAAGCGACCTTGGCGGGCCTGTCCGAGTTCATGGGTGTCTGCGGCTTGAGCCTGGGGTTCTCCGACTTCGAGAGCTTCGACAACTTCATGTGCGCGACGGATGACCCCATCGTCCTGTGAGCGGGAGCCATCCCCGCGCTGCGACGGCCCTCGACAGTCGGGCGACTGCGCTTACCGGCGACGTTGAGAAGCTGCGGCCAGGCTGAGCGCCAACCCCAAGAGGCCGAATGCCACTGCCTCGGGGGGCACTGCCGGCCGCAGGAGGGCCAGGGCGGCGAGCGGCAGGAGATTCGGCGTAGGCTCCGGGGCTGCCGGAACCCATTGCGCCTGCGCCGGATAGGCTGGCACCGCGCGCTGCCAGGCTGGCACGATCGCGACGGGAATGGGCTGCTGTGGGGTCAGCGCCCACGTCAAGTGCGAACGGAGCCGCTCGTCCTCTTGGTAGATGGGATCGCGGCTTCGCTCATGATGCGCCGAGCAGTCCCGGCAGGTGTGCGCGACTTCGACGAGCCGGCCGTAGATATCGAAGGCGTAGTGTCTGGACTCGTGGCTGAGCGTGATCGCCAGCTCGACGAGCGCTGAGGACTCGGGCGGGCTCGTGAGTACGATCCAGCGGCCGTGCGGCCCGGCAGTGCAAGCGATGGCATTTGTCCCACAGCCATCGCCGCCCATGTACTTCACACCCTCAATGACCCCAAGAATATGCGCGTGGTGCGTGGGGGCATGGCAGCGCAGAACTTCCAGTGCCTGCTCGATCTGCCACTGGCCGTGATGTGAGATGTTCCAATACCGCAGGCTGCCCATTGCTGCTGCTCCGAAAAGAAACAGTATACCGTGATCCTCTGCACAGGGACAGCCCGTCGTCGACGACAGCATAACTCTGCCAAACGTATCGAGATCAGCCTGCGCCTCTGAAGCCAGCGCAAATGGACGCCGGCGGCGGCGCAGCCGCAGCGTGTCCTGGTCTCTGCAAACAGACGCTTCATGCAAATCCCAATTCGCAATGAGGCTAATCACTGGACTCAATCCGCACAGTGCAAGCGTCGCTAACAGTCCCATTCAGCCAGTCCGCTCGGCAGCTCTACCCTCGCGATTGCGGGGCTCCAGAAAGGTCGCTCCGAAGCTGGAGCCGATCCCTATCCGAGTCGCTTTCGCTGCGTCGTCCTGCGCTATCGGCCCGTTTTCAATCAGCTTCGATCATCAGATCGCGCACGGCTGCGGATCGGGTCCGGTCTGAATAGGTTCAGGCTGTGGCCCACATCGGAGGCTCGCTACGCCCAACCTCCAGGTCTGGATCGTGGATCCGCTACACCTCCGGGTCAGCCGCCATGTCCATGACTATGTTGCTGTTCCTAGAGCATGTTGCCTTCAACAGCGCGCCGAGCCTACCCTTGCTGAATAGAAGAGGGTCGAGCATGACGAGCGGAATCAAGCTCTGCAAGCGATGTCAGAGGCCCATCGACGCGACGAAGCGAGCGGATTCCGTCTACTGTGGAGACAAGTGCCGAGGGATCGTAGTTGCCGCCGATCGTCGAGAGAAGAATCGAGAAAGGCACATCTACGAACAGAGTCTCTCGACTCGATTTGCTTTCTGGATTCGGGAATTTGAACAGCGCGTGCGAGCGCATGCGCCGGAGAATGCCGGGGGCTATCAGACGGGTCTATGGACAGGAAGCAGCTATCTGTGGTTTCCCATCGTGCCCTCCGGGGAGCGCAGGGACGGTAAGCAGAAAACGCGAATGACGTTCTACCGGAAGCGCACCACGGCCGAGTTCTTCCTCCTCGATCCGTTCGAGCCTCCCACTGTTCCGCTGGCGACGAACTATGAAATCAGGTTTGTCAGCCGGCTATATCCGCATCCACACTTGGACGACGCCGGGCGCTTCATTCAAGTGATTCCCTACGAGATGAAGATCAACAATCTGCCGGTCGAGTCCCTGCAGACGCTGCCGGTGGGTCGACATCGGCGATAGTTGTGATTCTGTCCCGAGCCCTACCAGCACCCTCGCCTTCACGCCCAACGTGGAGGTGCTGAGCGGCGTGACCGCCGGCATGCGCGTCAATTTCTGAGCCAGGCTGAACTGCCCCAAGTGGCTTCCGACGATTCGTGAAGTAGCCATCGCCGCCGTCTCGTGGTAGCTCTGTGCGCTCGGCAGGGGAGAATTGACTGGCATGGCTGGGATCAACCTCGATTGGAACGCCATTCGTCCGCTGAACGGATCGAGAGCTGAAGGGTTTGAGGAGCTCTGCGCTCAGCTTGCTCGCGAGGAATGTACTCGTGTCAGCCGTTTTGAGCGCAAGGGCTCACCGGATGCTGGCGTCGAGTGCTATTCGGTGTTTGCGGACGGTTCAGAGTGGGGATGGCAGGCCAAGTATTTCAAGTCCCTCGTCGATTCGCAGTGGTCTCAGCTTGATGAGTCAGTGAAGACCGCTCTTGAGAAGCATCCAAGGCTGGTCCGCTACTTCGTCTGCATCCCCTTGAACCTGCCGGACGCACGAAAGGATGGACAGAAATCAGCGAGGGACCGATGGAATGATCATGTCACGAAGTGGTCTGGCTGGGCCGCTACCCGCGGTATGTCCGTGGAGTTCGTCTATTGGGGTGAACATGAATTGTGGGTTCGACTCCAGCGCCCAGAGCATGCTGGCCGCGTCCAGTTGTTCTTCGACGTTCACGCCTTCGATCCGCAGTGGTTCTCGGTTCGCCTTTCCGAAGCGATAAAGGCGGCCGGTCCTCGCTACACTCTTAAAGTCCACGTCGGGCTACCGATTGCGGACGAGTTTGATGCGCTTGGACGTACCGAGTCCTTCTTTGATCGGATCAAAGGATGCGCGCGGCCACTACGGCAAGCGTATGAGGACTTCCAATCTTCAGCGCGCAAAGAGACAGATGTAAGGCTGTCCGCAGCCACCGAGAAACTGGCGAGCTTGATTCAAGAGATCCTCAACGAGTTGGGCAGCCTAGCCGTCAAAGCGCTTGGAGAACTTCCGTTATTGAAGATTGCGGGACTCCTTGACGAGTCGCTGGCTGCGGGATCTCAGGTAAGAGTTCTGCTCAAAGAGAAGGAACGCGCCTGCAACCCGTCATCAGCCGAACAACCGCACGCTCGCGAGCGTAGTCAGGCGGATGCGTACCAAGAGCAGCGCCAATTGCTTGGGACCTTGATATCCGCGCTGCGGGACTCCCAGAAGAAGCTGCGCCAAGCAGATCGATTAGCGAGCGGATCACTCGTGCTTCTTACCGGCGCGGCCGGCACGGGGAAAACCCATCTGCTTTGTGACATTGCGCAACAGCGGATCGCCGCCGGAAAGCCAACCGTGCTGCTCATGGGGCAACGATTCGGCGATGCTGATCCATGGGGGCAAGCACTGCGGCAGCTCGATCTGGCCTCCCTGCGCGCGGAGGAGTTCGTTGGCGCCTTGGAAGCGGTAGCTCAGGCCGCTGATTGTCGAGCCCTCCTGATCATCGATGCACTCAACGAGGGAGAGGGCAAGCGCATCTGGCCGAGCAACCTGGCGGCCTTCCTGGCCCAGGTCGCACGCTCCCCTTGGATAGCGGTCGCGCTGTCCATTAGATCATCATACGTAGACTCTGTCATTCCAGCGGAGGTACAGAAAGAAGCGGCCTGCATCGTCCACGAAGGCTTTGCGGGTCACGAGTATGATGCAGCACGGACCTTCTTTGTTCATTACGGGCTGGAATTTCCGTCGACGCCGCTCCTGGCACCGGAGTTTCGGATCCCGCTGTTCCTGAAGACGCTCTGTGCTGGGCTCCAGCAGCGCGGAGAGCGCCGCCTGCCTCGTGGCTTTCATGGCATCACGGCCATCTTTGCGCAGTACCTCGAAGCCATCAACAAACTGCTCTCATCGTCGTTGGGTTTCAATCCGAAGACACCGCTGGTCCTACGTGCCTTAGAGAGCTTTTGCAATGCTTTGATGATTGGAAAACAGCGGTCTCTGCCGGCTGAACAGGCGGCGAACGTGATCAATGCGCTCCTTCCAGCGATCGAGTTCGAGCGCTCTTTATATCGGGGCCTAGTCACCGAAGGAATACTTATCGAGGAGATTGTTCAGCTCGACGATGGAGCAGCTCAAGAAGTTGTCTTCATCGGCTACGAGCGCTTTGCGGACCACCTGATCGCCAAGACGCTGCTCGATAAGTTCCTAGACCCGGCCAATCCAGCAAATGCTTTCTCGGACGGTCAGCCTCTTGCGTTTCTGGCCGACAGCGAATCGGATGTAGAGCAAGGTCTTATTGAGGCGATGTGCATTCAGGTTCCGGAGCGGACGGGCCGGGAGTTCTTCGCAATTGCTCCAAGAGCGCTGGAGAACGAGGAGAACGGTGCGGCTTTTCGTGAAAGCCTCATGTGGCGGGCAACGTCCGCAATCACTGATGAAACGCGCGACATCATGAACAAGCTGTGCGACAGCGAGCATGCGCTGCACAGCACCCTAGACGCACTCATGACCCTGGCATCTCTGCCGGAACATCCCCTAAACGCCACCTTTCTTGATCGAAGGCTAAGAAAGGACAGCATGGCGATCCGGGATGCCTGGTGGAGCGTCTATCTACACTACACATGGGGGAGCCGAGATGCCGTAGACAGGCTGGTGGATTGGGCATCGGCAATCGCTCCAGGTGCTGCCCTGGACGAAGATGTGGCAGATCTGTGCGCGACTACCTTGGCCTGGATGTTGACCACATCCAACAGGTTCCTCCGCGACCGCGCGACCAAGGCGCTCGTCTGCCTCCTGGCAGGGCGCATCCCTGCCGTCATCCGGTTGATCGAGCGCTTCGCAGACGTAGACGATCCTTACGTCACCGAGCGGATCTTTGCTGTCGCCTACGGCACGGCCATGCGCTGCCATGACCGGACCGAGATAGGTCCTCTCGCGAAGGGCGTATACGCTCGAGTTTTCGAGGGGGGCCGTCCGCCCGTGCATATCTTGCTTCGTGACTATGCGCGAGGTGTGATCGAACGGGCGCTCGCGCTTGATGCCGATGTTGAGGTGGATCTCAGCCTCATCCGTCCTCCCTACAAGAGTGAGTGGCCAACGATTCCGACTGAGTCAGACCTCGTGTCTCTCCTTTCTGATGGCAAGAAACTTACGATGAGAAATCGTGCTCACGAATGGGCGCGCGCCCGGATCGCGAAGTCCGTGCTGGATGACGACTTTGCGTTCTATGTGATCGGCACCAACTCATCGCAAACATCCAGCACATGGCTGTCCCTGGGGCTCGATGAGCCTGCCTGGACTCCGCCTACTCTGATCCGGAACCGCCTGCGCGCATTGATCAGCGACTTTTCGGAGGCTGAGAAGAGAGCCTGGGAAGCAGCGACGCGGTCCGACTCGATAGAGAGCGCTGAAGAGGAGGCAGCGGAGCGCGAGAAGAAGCTAGAGGAGGCCAACGCTGCTCTTGACGCTGTCGCTGTGCTCACCGAACAGCATGCAAGAAGGCTGAATGAAATCCTCACGCGGCACGAGCGACAAGAGGGCAAGGACACCCCTCCTGGTTTCGATCTGGGACAGGTCCAACGATACATCTTGCGACGTGTATTCGAGCTCGGCTGGACTGCCGAGCGCTTTGGGGATTTTGATCACGGGGCCGTCGATCATCGAGGCCGTGATGCAGCCAAAGCAGAGCGCATCGGGAAGAAGTATCAGTGGATTGCGTATCACGAAATACTGGCGCTCCTTGCTGACCATTTTCAGTATCGAAACCACTACGACGAGGAGCGGGAGTCCCAAGCATACGAAGGACCGTGGCAAGATAATGTGCGGGACATCGACCCTTCCTGTGCGTTACGCGCTACGCAGGGCGGAACCGAATGGGACAGCCACACACCGGCCTGGTGGGCGCCGGCTATCTATGACGAATGGGGAAAGCCAAGCGACCTTGCCGGATGGACCCGACGCTCCGATGATGTCCCGAACATTGTAGATCTTCTCGTCGTAGCCAACCCTACGGATGGCACGCCGTGGGTCAATTTGCACGGCTCCTTGGTTTGGAAACAAGAAGCCCCTGCGGATCAGGAGCCGACCGATATTGATCGGAGAGAGCTATGGCTCATCTTCACTGCCTATCTGATTCGCCGAGCTGATGTCGGCGAGTTCATGAAATGGGCGGAGTCCGAGGATTTCGCGAATGATCCCATGCCAAGTCCCCCTACCATCTACCCTACGTTCCTCGGTGAGCATGGATGGTCACCAGCCTCTCTCTTCTTGCAGCAGCAGTTCGCTGAAGATGGCTGGCTTCAACCCGAGCGCGGATGTCCCGGCATGGTGCGCATGATGGTCCATGAGTACCTGTCCGGAGCGGATGGTTTTGACTGCTCGGTTGAGAAGACGATTCGGCTTCGGCTTCCCGATCCCATGCTGATGTCCGACCTTGGTTTGCGATGGAATGGTGATGGGAACTTTATCGACGGCACTGGGCTGCTGGTGGCTCAAGACCCAACGGCACGGGCAGACGGCCCGACTGCCCTGCTTTTTCGGAAGGATGCTCTCCTCAAATACCTCGCGCGACACGACATGACAATCGTGTGGACTGTGGCCGGTAAGAAGCTGGAACTGGGGCGGTTGGCTGACCTTGGGGAAAAGAGGCCCAGCCTCAGACTGTCAGGAGCCTATGTGCTCGAGACCCAAGGCCCTCGCGGGTTCCTGCGGGGCCTGGTCAGCGAGGTCTCAGCGGGCGCCTCAAAGCGGACTCCGATAGGTCTTATCAAGACGCCGTAGCGAACGAAGCCGCATGTCTAGAAGCAGTGATTCAGGGGCAATGGTGAACGCGGTCAGTGCGCGCGGCGAGCGGTCTGGCTCGCGAGAGCAGCGCCGATGACAGGGGGACTATAATTCAAAGCACAAGGCACCGATGCACGTCATCCCGAAGTACCCGCAGGCGCAGCGCTGCCTGACGCCGGGCACCATTTGATCCAGAGGCCGATTCTGGGACTTCTTACGCAGGAACGCAGAAGTCGGGGATGACGTTGCGCCCGCAGCCCCCGTCGGATTGGTCGAAAGTGCGCTCGCGTCTTCGCCGCTGGGCCGAGCGGAGCGAAGGCGCTGCGCGTGGAGCTTTCTTCCAGCTTTTTGTGACGGGCAGGCGCAGCATCGAAGCGCTGCCGGCAAGGCTTGTTCGTCGGCTGAGCGGTACTCAGCGCTCGTTGCGCCCTTGGTGATTCTAGACTCAACAAGGGCGGCTGCATCGCCGAAGGGCAGACCCGCTTCGGCGGCAGCTCTTGCAGCGCCTGTAGCATGACACTACTCGACGGCGGGCTTGCTGCGATCAAAGGCATGACACTCTTTGAAGGCGGCAGCTTGAGAGCCTGCACAAGCCGATCCTTCATCGCTTCTGGCGACGGCCCCGCCATCGGCGATGCGATCAACTTGCCTGCGACCATGGCAGAGCGGGGCGGCTGCGTCGCATGCGTCCATTTCGACATATGCTGCCCTGATGCCATGATCGAATCATGGTATGAATGCGATTGAAGTGTCAAATTGTATTTCATAAACATGCGGGGCTGTTTATGTTTTCGACATTGATACCCCTGGCAGGATGAATGGCGAGCAGACTTGTAAATGAAGCGTCATGCCTGTGCTTCTGCATTGCTTGAGCAAAAAGCCTGAATTTCCGTCTGTAAATGGAATCCATGACTGCTCAAGTTGCGAGATGTAATGGACAATCGGTCATTAGATTTCATGTTATTGATTTGCGTATTGCAGCGTCGTTTGCATTGTCATCTAAAATGGCGTTCACAATGCTGCTCGCGGTGTCGGTTGCAATGTTGCTTGTGATGTCGGTTGTGATGTCGTTTCTGATGTTGATTCTATTTAGCGTACAGGGCGGAACGAATCGAGAATTACAGGGATTCCATACGTCTGCGAGGTTGCCTCGTTGCGGCTGCCACTCAGAATCGACATCAGGAACAACATCACAACCGACATCAGGAACAACAGCACGAAGGACAGCGGGAACAACAGCGCGAACGCCATCTCAAGGCGCGATCCTTCACATCGGAGTTGAGCAGATTGCTACCCAGAGGATCGACGCTCCTGGTGGCCTGCTTCTGATTCAGGCTCAGTGCGAGGCGACGGCTTCGAGCTGAGACAGATACTGTTCTCTGACGGTGGCGAAGTCCCGCAGCAGCGCGTCTCCATCGACGGCTACCTTGTCGCGTTGGAGCTTGCCGATCATTCTTCGGAACGCATCCTCGACGCACGCTGCCAGGTACTTGCGAATCTCGATGCCGCTGACACCTTCCCATCTGGCCCGAGGGACGTAGATGTCGATGGTGATGTAGCGTTCCTTCTTGCTGCGGCGCATGCGGTCGCAGCCCTCTTGCTCCCAATGATAGATGTCACCATCGATCCGGATGACGAGCGAAAACTCATCTACGTCGGGGCTGTAAGGACCTTGGCAATGGGCTTGGAGCAATTTCCGCAAGGGCCTGATGTGGGGGTCCGTCGCGCGATCCGATGGCACATCGCCAGTCTGCACGCCCACTATCACCGTAGGCTTGTCACTCATCTTGTTCTCCATTTTGAGGCGTCCGCCTTTTGCCCGCCCACGGTTCGCGATTCTCAGGGCCAGGGTTCGTTTCAACCAGCTCCCGTTCTTTCTTGAGCATTTCCCTGCGAGGGCCCCGTTCGATGGGATTCACTTTTCCGTCGCCAATCTGCTTTTTGGAGTATCGCTTGGCTGGGTCTTCATGCTTGGTGACGCCATGCTTTAGTAAGCCGCCGTCTTGATCGACCTTTTCGTATCGCGTCGCCAGGCGATCGTCCACAAGATTGCCGTGCGGCGGCTTGGCTTTAGGTCGATGGTTCGACGGAACCCCGGCCTCAGCCTTGCCTGCTGTTCGGCCCACCTTGGCCAGCCGCTTGCCGGTCTTACCCACCTTGGCGACATCGCCGGCTTCGGCCGTGACTCGCAGAACTCCACGCCCGGCTGGTCCCGCGACTACAGTTCCAAGGACCGTCGCCGGATGCGGCAGCATCGAGTCACCGATCTCCTCGGTTACGTCTTCGGCCTGCTCGATACCAGGCTTGTCAGCCCACTCCTTGAGCCCGTCGAGCTTTTCCTTGATCCAGGTCTTCGCATCGTCGGTGTTGGCGTGCTTGGCAATGTCGGTGGCTTTGTCCTCAATCGCTTTCTCTACAGTTTTCAGGGTGACTCGCCCGTCGGAGATGTCCTGCGCCGTATCGACGACCCGATCAGGAATGGCGTCAATCTGCTTCGCCTTGTTGCTGAGCCCGTGATTCAGCGCCCGCGCGATCCGGCCAGTCGGCGTCATCTGGTTCTGCGTCTTCTGCGGCAGCTCGCCGAGGGCCATGAAACAGCGGTCGGCCTGCTCTTCGATCCGAGGCGCATCGCAGATCCACAGATGGCCATGCTCACGGTAGTAGCGAGTGCCGATCGGATGAACGTGTCCAGTCTGATCGGTGCAGCCCTTCCTGTCCTTGGTCAGCGAGCCGATGACCGCCAGCTCGACCGCACGATGCGTCTGGCCGGGTTCGAGGTTTGCCGCTGCGGGATCGTAGACGTTCTCGCGCAGCACGCAGTCGTCGCCCACCCACGGTCGGTGCAAGACGCGATACGTCTTGCCGCCGGGCCGGCGGTACATCAGGCAGTCTTGCAGCTTCTTATCGTAGCAGACGACCGACCGCCTCTTGTCCCGCTCCCACTCCTCGCCGATGCGGAGCTTCTCGCCCTGCACGATGCAGTGCTTCTTGTCGGCAGTCGGCACGCCGAGCGGCTGATCGAACAAGAGCGAGCCATCGTAGTCCACGAGCATGCACTTCTCGTCGAGCTTCGGATCAACGGGCAGGCTCTGGATGTACTCGTGAATGTACCGTACCGTCTCGACAGCGACATCGGCTGCAAGCTGCGCGACGGGCGTGGCTGCTCGCCCCTGGTAAGTCTTGCCGGCGCTCAGCACGAGCACGCGAACCAACACCACCGAAGGAGCCAAGCCGCCGAGCCCCATCTGCACCGAGGCGCCGAGGTCGATGCGCGCTTGCGGGCGAAAACTCAAGCCTAGCCCGAGGACACTTTGGCGGCGAATCGGGTCCGTGCCATCCGGCAAGACCAACGCGGGCAGGATGGGAGTGATGCCATCATCCCCTTTCTTGACGTGGACCGGCCATCCCCGGCCCAGCGCCTCGCCGTAGATTTTCAGCGCGCGAAAGAAGGGGAGGTAGACGCCAATCTGAATCGCCGCCTCGCTGGTCGCGAATGCGCCGTGCCAATCATAGAGCGCTCCCAGACTCGCGGTCAGCTCGACGGGGCCAAAGGTTCGGTTGGCGATGACGCGTAGCGCGGCAAGGTCGGCGAGCAGACCCAGCGCATTCGCGCCGCTGAAGGGGCCGATGCGGAGCTGGTGTTCGTAGTGCAGGCCGATGCGAAGATGATGAGCAGGCTGGTAGTGCGTCGCGCCGTCGTCCTCTCGCTTCATCTGGGGCGCTTGGCTGAACGGCAGCAAAGGCCAGAGGAGCGCGGTCAGGTTCAGACGCACGGGACCGTGTTGACTCTCCGCCTGTCCGTTGATCTGCCAGAAGCTGAAGTCCGTCGCGACGCCGCCCGCGAAGCGACCGAACAATCCCAACGTCATGCCATACGGAAAGACGGCGGCGGTGTCGCGCTGGTCCGTCTTGGGCAGCACCATCAAGTGCCCGTAGGCATGCGCGCCGAAGTCGTCGATGTCGAGGCATCCGACGAGGTTGCTCTCGCAGAGCGGGCTGTAGTGCGGCAGCAGCGCGGGCTGCGGCATCAGGCGCGGGTCGGCGGTAGCGGCGGGTTCCCACGCGGCCAGTGCAGAGAAGGCCGCAACGAGGAGAAAGAACCGGATCAGACTTCGTGCTGCTTGCGGACCGGGCTTGGTCATCGGCGGGCTCATCAGTTGCCCTCATGCTGCGAGTCGCTTTTCTTTTTGGGAACTACAACACTTTGCGTAACCAGACCCGAACCAAAACAGAACCGAGGTTAAACCCGCGCACCTGACAACTCCCCGTCGAGAACGAATTTCAAGAAGCGCCAACCGAACCAAAAACAGAACCGGAACCGAACCAAAACAGAACCTGGCTCGACAACGGCTGCACGCGCAACATGTCGCTCCGTCGGTGATTCTAGATCTATGACCGCATGGCCGTGCTATGAACCGCCCTGTTCTTGGTCTGGAGTCCGTCATGTCCGCACAGCCCGCCGCGCTCCCCCGACACACATCAAGTCCGAGCATTCCCAACGAGAGCACCACGCTGGAGCAGATCCAGGTGAAGCTTGTCGAAGCGCTTCACGAGATGCAGAAGGATACCGAGTCCCCAATCAGAAACCTGGCCGACTCGATCCGCTTCGTGCGCAAAGCGCTGACGCTGGTCGGCGACCCTGACGACATCTCCGAAGTCGGGCCGGTTGATTGGTCCGCATTCGCTGCGCTGCTGCGCGAGCGTCGCAACGCGGCCAAGATGTCGCAGGAAGTGCTGGCTGAGAAAGTGGACGTGACCGCGACGATGATCCGTCACATCGAGAGCCAGCGCAGGCGCCCCGGCCGCGGCCTGATGCTCAAGCTCCTGGCTGTCTCCGAGTTGGATCTGCGGGTCAGTGACATCGAGCTGGACGCGGAGCAGAGCGACGGCGCGGCCTGGACGCCGACCTCGTGGTTTGCGCCCAAGTACGATCCCGTGGCCATGGTGTCGGACATGGTCGAAGTCCTAAACGGCGCGGGAGGGCAAGTGGAACAGACGCTGCTCTACTTCGATCCGCAGAGTGCCGCTGATTTCCTCGCAACGTGCAACTCCGCTGCCTACGTCGCGGCCTACCGAACCAACGTCCCGCTGGCGACCATCGCGCGTCATCTCGGCGAGCAGCTCGGCCCGCGTCCGCTTCGCGTCAACGTCCTCGGCTGCGGCGACGGCAAAGCCGAAGTGTTGCTGGTCGAGCACTTGATCCGCAGCGCTCCGCGTCCGCCCAAGGTCGAGCTTTACCTGCTCGACATCAGCCACGTCTTGCTCAACGCCGCCTACAAGCACGCGACCGAGACGCTGCACGACGTACCCGTGCGGACCATTCATGGCAACTTCCACGATCTGCCGCGCTACTCGATGCTGACGCAAGCGCGGGGGCAGCATCGGATCTACACGCTGCTTGGGTTCACGCTTGTCAACTTGCGCGACGAGGTACGTTTCTTTCGCGACACGCTGAGCTGCTGCGCCCCAGGCGACTACTTTCTTTGCGACATCTTGATCGCACACGCGTCGCCGAATCGCCCCGACGAGATCGAACGAGTCGACCCCGCTCTAAAGACCAACATCCGCCCTTCGCATGCCGCATTCCTCAGCGGCCCTCTCCGCCGGTACTGCCGCGGCCTCAGCGAGGTCGAGCTGCACTTGGAGCTCGACACCCGCTGCCCCGTTCCTGGCAGCTACGGCCTCGACTTCATCGCCACCGCCAAGATGCAAAGCGGAGCGCCAGAACGGCGGTTCCTCATGTTTCGCACCCGTCGCTATGATCCCGAGAAGCTCGCTGGCAGCCTTACCGCCGTGGGTTGGCATCTTGACCTTGTGATTCCCTATGGCCACGGTGATGACGGAAAGCCCACCATGGCGCTTATGCTGTTTCGAAAACAGTAATCGCAAACGACTCGACGATTTACCTCATAGCGATATCAGCATAAGCGGAGCCTCGAACGCGCACACAGATGATAGTCCATTTCTGTTCCGGCTCGCGCCGCGGGCCTGCCGCGCCCCGGCAACTCGCGTGGAAGTCCATTCCTGCGGACGAGCCAAGCGCCGCGGTCACGCGATGGACCGCGCGAGCTCCGCTGGTATGAAGCGCGGCATAAGCACGTGGTTCTCCAGGTGGACGTGACGCAGGATGTCGCCCTCCAGGTGTTCGAGCTCTGTCATCAGCGTGCGATAGCTGTTGCAGGCCCACGCAGGCGATTGAAAATTCTCGGCGGCTCCGCGCATGCGCAGGAGGAGCCTTCCTACGCTCCGGTGCTCTTCGAGCATCTCCGATAGCTCTCTACGCACGACGGCATCCGCGGGGCTTCGCGCCGTCAGCGCCGGGAAGAGCTCTTGCTCCTCGCGATCGAGATGAGGAATGAGGGCCGCGTTCAGCTCACGGACGACGGCCTCCAACTCGCGCAGGCGCGGGTTGCGGTCGCCGTGAACCCGGCCGACCTTTGCGGACAGCTTTTCTACGAACGGCAGCGTCTTGCGCAAAGAGTGATGGTACCGATGTTCGATGTGTCGAATGAGCGCGGCTGTCGACAGACTGCGGGAATCCTCACACGCATCGACACGTTCCGAGATAGCCTGCTCGAGTTCCTCTAGCAGCGTCTGTACATCGAGGTTGCGCGCGCCGCATGCTGTCGCAAGGCTCATGCTGCCGTGGCAGCAGTAATCGATGCGGTGGCGCTGAAAGACAGAGGCGCACTCTGAAAATTCCGAAACGATGTCGGCAACGCTTTGGCCTGGGTGCAGCATGTTGATCTCCTGCTCAAATTCCTAGCAGGCTTCGTGCCATCACCAGCCTGGAAGCCGCCGCCATTGGCATCGGATTTGCGATGTACGAAAGCCATACTTCCCGTTGAGTAAAGCGATCATCATGAAGAGCGCCATCGGCACCTTCGTTTCGTCGAAAGAACCCTTTCGTCTCTGCTTCCTGATCGGACTGGGAATCGCCGCCGCCGGCCTCTTTCCGTGGCCCCTGGTGCAGCTTGGCTGGATCCGCGGCTGGCCCGGCCCACTGCACGCGATGGCGATGACGCAGGGGTTTCTTTTAGCCTTCGCCGTCGGCTTTCTCGGCACGATGCTGCCGCGGCGGACTGGCGCGCCGCCTCTGTCTACGCCCGAGCTCGTGCTGCTTTCGGTCGCCCTGCTCAGTGTCCCGCTCTGCCTGGGCCTCGGCGTAGAGCGCGCCGCGCAGCTCGCCTATTGCCTGGCGCTGCTCACCCTCGGCCGCTACGCGCTGCGCTCTCTGCGTCGGACCGAACAGAAGCAGCCGCCGCTACCATCGTTCATCTGGATTCCAGCAGGTCTTTTTCAAGGATTCTTAGGCGCGCTCTTGCTGTTTACCTTGCCGCCGTCGAGCGCGCCGCCGTGGACGTATGGCCTGGCCAGACAGCTAGCTCAGCAGGGACTGATCCTCAGTCTCGTTCTGGGGCTGGCGCCGATGTTGGCGCCGATGCTGTGGACGGGAAATGCGCCGCCGCCGCCGCGACACGCAACAGCGCAGCGCGCCCAACAGGCCGGGGGCGCAGTGGCGCTCGTTGCCAGCTTTGTGCTGGAGCAGAGCGGATCGATTTCAGCGGGACTCTTGCTCCGCGGAATCCTCTGCGCGGCGCTGTTGTGGCGGGTGACGCTGCCGTGGCAGCCGCGACGGCGCGCAGGGTTGCACCGGGTGTTATTTCGCGTCGCGCTGTGGCTCATCCCCGTGGGATTTCTCTGTGCCGCTGCGACGCCGCTGCATCGCGTCGCCTGTCTTCATATCACCTTCGTTGCCGGCTTGATGGCCCTGACCTTCGCCACATCGGTCCATGTGACCCTGCTTCACTCAGGCCATGAAGCAGAAGCTGAACGAAGCTCGCCCGCCGTCGCGACGACGGCCTTGCTGCTCTATCTGGCCGCGGCGCTACGGGTGGGCGCCGACTGGCTCGGCATATACTTCCTCGACGGTCTGACTGCGGCGGCGGGGCTCGCGCTGCTCGGGCTCTTGCTCTGGGCGGTGTTCTTGCTCCTCAAGCTGCGCCGGCCTTGATCTAGGATTCGCGATGCTCACCGTGGCGCTTGCCCTCGCCTTCGTCATCGGAATCCTCCTCGGTCTGCTCGGCGGAGGCGGCTCGATCTTGATGGTGCCGGTGCTGCTTTACGTTCTGCGAATGGAGCCGAAGTCGGCGCTCGCGTCGACCCAGGTCATCCTGGCTGCGACGAGCGCGGTGGCGGTCGTGGTACACGCACGAGCCTCGCGCGTGGTCTTCTCCGTCGGAACCGCGTTTGGGATCGCTGGAATGGCGGGGGCCTATCTTGGTGGACGGACTGCCCGCTCTGTTCCCACCAAGCTGCTGCTCTTGGGATTCACTGCGCTCATGGCGATAAGCGCCGTTGCCATGCTCCGTCGGCGTTCGGCTGCCGCGACCGAGCGCCCGCCGCCCTCGCTGGTTCGAGGTGCCGCGGTTGGATCCGCGACGGGTTTCCTGGCGGGGCTGCTCGGCGTCGGCGGCGGGTTTCTGATCGTTCCTGCGCTAACCGAGCTCGGCGGGTTGCCGATGGACCGAGCCATCGGCACGTCCCTCTTCGTCATCACGCTGCAGGCGAGCATGGGCGCGCTTGGCTACCTGGCCCATGCCTCCGTGCGCTGGGACGTGGTGCCTGTCCTGGCGCTCGTCATGGCGTTGGGCAGCACCGCCGGGGGACTTCTGTCCAAGCGGATCTCGGTGGCAGCGCTGCGCCGGAGCTTCGCCATCCTCATCCTGATCGTTGCGGTGGGGATGCTGGCGCGGAATATCCTTTGACGCACACTCAGCCGGCTGCCGCGGCAGCGCGCCGGCCGGCGATCAAGTGCCAGGCGAGAATCAAGACGAGTCCGAGAAGGAATACGCCGACGAGGATCGCACCGAGCTGCGGATAGCTGTGGGTCGTGAAGTTGGCGATCTGCTTCGAGCCGATAATGACCGGCGTGAACGGCTTCACCTTGACCGGCGCGGTCGGATCGAGCTCGTGCCCGAATACGTACAGGCGATAGATGAAGCGCCCGAACGCGAAGGTGCAGCCGTAGCCGGCGAGCACCGTCAGGTCGATGAGCGCCCGCACGTTGCCGATGGCCGCCACCCGCAGGACGAGCAGGGCGAGCACACCGAACAGGAAAGGCATGAAGTCGAGATCGGACAGCGACTGACGGTCGATCTTGTGCATGCCGATGTAGTGGTTGAGCGTGTTGATCTCGACGATGTCGTGCCCGTCGTTGCCACCCTCGATGGTGTAGGAATAGATGTCCATGTGCAGGCCCCGCGGATACTGCGGCGCCTCCATGCGAATCTGCCACAGCGGCACGACCAGACTCACGAATAGCGGTACGAGCAGAACGACGAGAAGCAGCCGCGCACTCGGAAAGAGCGGCCGATCGAGAAACTCGTAGAACTTTTTGACTGCGTCCTTCACGATCCTCTCCTTGACTCTTCGGGGCATCGCTCAGACGAGATCGCTCTTGCGGAAGTGGCGGCTCGCCGCCCACCACAAGAGTGAGCCCAGCGCCACCGGCCACAGAGTGCCCAGCGCGAACAGCGCGTTCTCTCCGATGCGGCTCGAAAGGAAGAAGCCGACAGGCCCCAGCGTGCCGAGCTCCGGCTCGGCGGCAGAGAGCAGCGCCATGCGCGCCGCCTGCACCGGGTTTGCCGCGCAGATGACGAACAATGTCGCGGCGTGCAGCCGCCACTTGAGCAGAAGCCCGATGACGCCGAAGTCGAGCAGCGCCACGCCCAGCCCGAAAGCCACCAGCACGTACATCATGGCGCGCGCCTGATTGCGCACCACCGTCGAGATGAGCAGCCCCAGCCCCAAAAAAGCCCAGAGCAGCGCAGCACTGATCGCGAGCGCCCGCCCAAGAAACGCCCACGGAATCGCCTGCCGCAAGAACAGGCTGCCGAGCCCGCCGAGCAGCAGCACGAGCATGATCAACGGGCCGAGGAGCAGCGCGTAGCGCACGAGCGTGATGCCAAGAAAATAGCGCCCGCGCGACAGCGGATGGCTGAACAGCATCTCCAGCGTGCCGTCGTCACGCGCGCGGTTTATGAGCTGACCGGTCGCGGTCAGCGCCAGCAGCGGCAGCAGCAGCAACAGTGCGTGCGTAAACGACATGAGGACGCGCCCCATGCCCGTGAAGCCGAGCACGTTCGACTCGCGCACGCCGACGAGGACGAACATCGCGGCGAGCACCGCGTAGATGATTCCGCAGAACAGCAGCCAGCGCGAGCGCAGGACCTCGGCGAGCTCGAGACGCGCGACGGCGAGAAGCTCGATGTTCATTCGGCGCTCCTCGAATCGCGGGCGGCCACCTGCGCCTGCGCCGCTTCGAAAGAGAGCCCTCCGGAGGTCGCCGCCTCGACAGCTCCGAGGTTATAACCCATGGGTGTCCCCTCCGCCGGCACGAACCCCACCACCGCGCGCGGCAGCCAGAGGTCCTTTCGCAGATGGTGGAAGTACAGCGCGTGGACGCTCGGCTGACGAGTCGCAAGATAGCGCAAAAGGCACCCCGGATCGTCGAAGTTCAGCACCGCGCCTTCTTTGGTCTGAAGCTGTGCCGCGAAGCGCGGCTCACCAACGTGCATGTGGCACTCGGCGCATGCCTCGCGATCCCACACGATGGGGACCAGGCCGCTGGGCAGCCGCTGCGTGAAGCGCACGACCAAAACGATCGCTATAAGGACCGCGATCGCGCAGATGGACGGGAGCAGCCATTTGAAGCGTCGCGCTTCAGCCATGAACGCCTCCTGCTGGCTGGCTTTGCGGAACGTCGATTGTCTCGAGCTCGCGGACGTTCAAGTCGCGAAGACGGTCGCCGAGTCGTTCGCGCAGCCCCGCCAGCGCCTGCATCTTGTCGGTGCGACTGACCGTGCGCAGCCAGCGGTCGGTGTCGCCCTTTACTCCCTGGCGAAAGCCCTGCTCGACGAGCCACTCGGCTTCGGCGCCAGCATCCAGGCTGATCTCGATGATCGATAAAGCGCGCTGCGACAGAAATTCCCCGGCGGCACCGTCGTACACCACCTTCCCGTCCTGCATCGCCACGACGTGATCGACCAGGTGCCGGACTTCTTCCAGCCGGTGCGAGCAGAGGATGAGCGTGGTGTCCTCTGGCACATCCTGAAACAATCGAAAGAAGCGATCGCGCGCCCAGGCATCCAGGCTGGCTGTCGGTTCGTCGAGGATGAGCAGGGTCGCGCGCGACGCGAGGGCCAGCGCGATGAGGAACTTCTGCTTCATCCCGCCCGACAGATTGCGAAATGGACGTGCGGCGAGCGCATCGATGTCGAAGCCGAGCCCGTCGGCTGTCTCCTTGACGCGGGCGCGGGGCAAGCTGCGTAGCTCGCACACCGCGCGCAAGACCTCGCCGATCAGCGCGAAAAGCTGGGGCGCGATCTGGGGCACATAAGCCATGCGGGACTGGAGGGCACTGCCCGGCGCGGACGGATCCTTCCCATCGAGACGCACCACGCCTGCACAGGACAGCATGCCCATGATCACGCGGGTCAGCGTCGACTTGCCGGAGCCGTTGGGACCGATGAGGCCGATGCGACGGCCGCGCGGAACCTCGAGCCCGATGCCGCGCAAGACATGGTTCGCGCCGAACCGCTTATCTACATCGCGAAGCTCAATTCGCACGAGGAACCTCCACGTCGATGCGGCTCAGGGTGGGCCGCTTGTCGATGAGCACTGGCCGTGGCTTGAACAGGGGAAAAAGATGCGTCACCGCGTCGACGAGGCTGAGGGCGAGGCTGCCGCGAAAGAAGGCCAGATCGGGAAAGCGGTTTTGCAGATCGCCCGAGAGACTATAGATTTCGTAGGGGACATCTCCCTGGCCATCGCCATCAAAGTCGAAGCCGGCGTAGTCGTCGAAGTCGTTGCCTTCCCAGTGGGTGCCCAGCGCATCGCCGCCGCCTTCGACGCGCACCTGTTCCAGGTTGTCGCGAAAGCTGTTCTCCGAAAACGTATTGCCGCGCTGGCTGCTGTGAAAGATGACGCCGGAGTTGCAAAGCCGGAAGGCGTTATGGCGGAAGCTGTTGCTGTCGCCGAGCTGCAGCGGCGAGGTATCGAGATAGAGCCCAATGTTATTGCGCAAAGAGACGTTGCCCTGGACGAACACGTTGCCCGATTCCTTCATGCCGAGCCCGATGCCCGCGGCGCCCGAAGACGCGGCGATCAGGTTGCGCAGGTAGCGCACATCGCGGCTGTACATGATGAAGGTGCCGACGACATTGCCAAGCGAGCGGTTGTCCTCGAGCGTCACGTCGGAGCTGTACATGAGATGCAGTCCATAGCGACCGCGAGTGACCGTGTTGCCGGCGATCCGCGTGTGCTTGGTATAGCGAATCACCAGATCGCGGCTGCCGGTGACGAAGTTCTGCTCGATACGCGCGCCGGTAACCTCCCAGAAACGGATACCATCGCCGCGCAGGCCGAGCGCCGCGTCACCAGTACCCAGAATGACGTTGCCGCGCATGAGCACGTCGCGCGATCGTTCGACATTGACGCCAAAGACGGCGCGGCGGATAAGCAGCCCTTGCGCCTCGATTTCCTCGCCCTGGATGTGCAGTCCGGAGTCCATCTTGTCATAGCGACTGCCGCTGCCCTCGATAGTAAATCCGAGGAGTCTAGTACCCCGTCCGGCGGCGCGCACGGTGGTGCCGGTGCCATCGGAGCGGATGACCGCATCGCGCGGCCCCCACAAGGTGAGGCCGCGATCGACGCAGATGTGCTCAGGGTAGACGCCGGGGCGCAGACAGACTGCGCTGCCGTCCGGAGCCCGCTCGATCAGCGCCTGCAAGGACTGTCCCGGCGAAGCCTCCTCGCAGGTCTCGGGGCGCGCGACCGGCAGCGGCTCGCGCGACTCGGGAGCGGGCAGGCCCGCCGCGCCGCGGCAGCTCGCCATCAGGCAGAGCAGCAGGCAAACGCGGGCGCCGCTACTTCTTGGCTGGCTTGGTAGCCGCTGCCGCGGTTTCCGTGGGTTCAACAAGGAAGTACCCCGCCATCTCCAGGTGGAGCGCCGAGCAGAACTCCGTGCAGTACATCGGGAACACGCCGGCCTTGTCCGCGACCATGCTGACGTTGGCGTGCTTGCCTGGCTCCAGGCTCAGGTTGAAGCTGTGCGAGCCGACGGTGAAGCCGTGCGTGGCGTCTTTGGCCTGCTCGATGTTGGTGATGTGAAAGTGGACGGTCTCGCCCTGCTTGACGCGGATGATGTCGGGTGTGAAGTGGCTGCGCACCGCGGTCATGTAGACGTGGACACCATCGTCCCTGCGCTCGATGCGTTCCTTGCCACCCTCGACCGCGAAGGGATCGTGCTCGTGCGTGATGGCGTTCATGCCCATGGGCTTGTAGATCTCGATGGACTTGATCTTGTCCGCCTTGATCATCTGCGCGTAGTGCGGCTCGCCAAGCGGCAGCGGCATGTCGTAAAGCATCTGCTGCTTCTCGCCGCTGATGTCGACCAGCTGGAAGTTCTGCGGTAGAAGCGGCCCGACATCGGCGAAGCGATCGATGGCCCACTTGTTCATCGCGACCAGGTATTTTCCGTCGGGACTGACGGTGTCTCCTTCCGCGGCGGCGAGATGACCGATGTTGTAGTGGGTCGGGATCTTGTCCACGACCTTCAGATCCTTGAGCGACCACTTGGCCACCTTGGTCTCGATAAAGACAGACGTGTACGCAAAGCCCTGGTTGTCGAACTGCGTGTGCAGCGGGCCGAGTCCGATCTCGCACTGCCCGCGAATCGACTCCTTGAAGTTGAGGATCGGCACGCCGTAGGGATCCTTGCCGTCGAACTTCTTCTGGCCGATCAGGGCCTTGATCTTCTCCATGCTGTAGACGGTGGCGTGCGTGTCGAGCTTGCCGCCGACGACGATTTCCTTGCCGTCGGGGGTCACATCGACGCCGTGCGGGCTCTTCGGCTCGGGGATGAAGTACAAGAGGCCTTCATCGATGGCCGTCTGTAGCGAGATGACCTTCATGCCGGCGATGGGCTGCGTCTTGCCGGCCTTGACTACCTCCTCGGCCTTGCGCCAGTTGAAGACATGCAGGTAATCCATGTCATTCTGCGAGGCGCCCGATTCGAGCGGCGGCTTGCCTTCGGCATTGCCGCCGTAGGCGCGCTCCGTGTCGAATGAATTGAAGAAGGCCCAGCCGTCGCTGTCGAGCTTGCCGGCGTCCGCGAGATCCTGCATGTAGGGCGGCAGCTCGACGGCCCACGACTGCTCGGGATCAATGCGGCCCTTCTGGCGATCGAACTTCCAGAAGATGGCGGCGCCGCGATACTCCTCGTTGAACTTGCTGATGTCCGCGTACCTGCCGCCGAGCGGCGCCGGATACTGGCTGGCCTCGATGACGTACTCGGTGTTGGGGGTGACGAAGGTCGAGCCGTGCTCGCTTTGAATGAGCTCACTCGTCGCGATCTGCACCGTGCTGAAGTCCTTCAGGCTGACCACGGCGATGCGCGGGTTGGCTTTATCGTTGACGAAGATGAATTCTCCGTCGTAGTCGCCCTTGGTCTCGCTGAGCGCGGGGTGGTGCATGTCGCCCCAATTCATATCGCGGCCGGCGCGGCGGCCACCCTTTAGGACCTTCTTCGATTCTTCATCGAAGCCGTAGCCCTGCCAGGGCTCGGGCGTGAACACACCGACGTATTTGAGGATGCGCATGCTCGGCACGCCAATGACGATGAGGTTGCCGCCATGTCCGCCGGACGCGAACAAATAGTACTCATCCTTCTTGCCGCTCGGCGTGTACGTCTTCAGCGCCGCGGTGACATCGGCTTCAGTCAGTCCGCGCGCCTTCATGAGCTCGGCGAGATTCGCCCCGCCAGCCTGCTGTCCGCCCGGTGGATTGTCGCAAGACGCAATCGCTCCGCTCAAGCACAGCGAGGCCAGACCCCATCCAAGTGTTCGACCGTGTAGGTATCTCATGGCTCATTTCCCCAGATTTCGGATGTACGCGCGCAGGCCCTTGACCACCGCGGGCTTGGGTAAAAGGTCGGGGTTGGGCGGCATGGCGGGGCTCTTGCCGACGGCCATTCCACCATTGAGGATGATGTTCTCGATGTGCGCGTTGGTGACGGTGGCCTGCCACGTCTTGTCGCTGAAGTTGCGCGGCTTGGGTGTCAGCCCCGCCGACGCCGGTCCGTCGCCGTGTCCCTGCGGGCCGTGACAGGTCATGCAGCGCGTGGAGAACAGCTCTTCCGCTTCCTTCTTGGCTTCGGGGGAGATGACGTCGTCAGCCGTCGCGGAAGATTTGTTGCAGCCTGCACCGCAGAGGAGCGGGATCACAAGCAGAGCCGAGACCGTGAACCGAGAAAACCGAGCCAACATGGAAGCCTCCGCGAAGTCCTTTTTCTAAGGGAATTACAGCAATCACAATGCCAGTCAAGAACCCTCTGCCCGTCGCAGAGATCTCGGAAAAAATTGCGGGCGCGGGAAGGTTGGGCGCAATTTTTGCGGCTCCGACCGCTGCCGATGTTTGAGGAACTCCAGCTGGTTCGGGCCTTGCAATAGCAAACAGGAAGGAGCTTCCTATGCAGCCGAATCATGTATCCCTCCCAGCCGGTGCAATTGCTCCGAGGTGGCTCGAGAGTCCGCTCTCGCAAATCCTGGATCATATCCTGCACACCTATCACGCACCGCTGCGTGAAGACCTCGCGCGAATCCACTTGCTCATCTCCCAAGCGCGCGCGACGTCCCGCGACTGCTCGGTCGAGCGGCAAGCGATTCTGGAAGAGATCTGGCAGTGCTTTTCGACGCTGCGCGAGGAGCTCGAGCTGCACATGGAGAAGGAAGAGCAGGTGCTTTTCCCCTGGATTCGAGCTGGGCGGAGCGCTTCGGCCAAAGCGCCGATCAAAGTGATGCAGCACGATCACAAGCAGACCGAAGAGCTGCTCGCTCGGTTGGGCAAGCTCCGTGAGCGATACATTCCGCTGATGGATGGCGCGCAGGCGACGCAGTCGATCGTGCAGGGTCTGGCCGCGATCGATGATTCTTTGCGGGAGCACATTCGCCTCGAAGAATTGGTTTTTCATCGCGCGCTGGCTTCCTGATGTAAGCGCGCTTTTCGAGATGGGAGTCTGTCCATGGCGGCTCATTCCTCACCGCGTTCGCTCATGCCGAGAGAGCACGGCGCTTATGGGCAGCTAGCACTGCCACTACTCACGGCGCTGTTCTCGGGGCGACCTACCGCGGCGGCATTCCTGTATTCCACGGCAGCGGTGTTCGCATTCTTCGCGCATGAACCGCTGCTCGTATTGCTGGGTCAGCGCGGCTCGCGTGCGTTTCGCGAGCTGGGTGCTCGCGCGCGCCTCCGGTTGACTCTGCTCGCCGTCGGCACGCTGCTGTGCAGCGGGCTCGCGCTGCTGCTGTCGAGTCAGACTGCTCGCCTGGCGTCTGTCGCACCGCTCGGCGGGGCGCTGGCGCTCTCGCTTCTCATCTTTCGCAAAGAGGAGCGAACGGATTGGGGCGAGATCGTCGCGGCGTTTGCGCTGTCCGCTGCCGGGCTCCCGGTTGCCGTCGCAGGCGGCGTTCCGGTGCGACTCGCTCTTTGCGCCTGGGGCATTTTTTCGCTGGGCTTTGGGCTCGTCACGCTGTCATTGCGCCGAGCGATTTACGGTCAAAAGCAGACCTTGCGCTGTACGCGTGCCCCGGTCGCGATTCCGTTGCTCTCGCTTTCCGGCTGCTGGCTCGTTACACAAACCTCCGCAGCGGTCGCGGTCGCCGCGGCACCGGTGGTCGGGATGGCTTGCACACTCTTGATTTTCCCGCCGTCGCCGAAGCAGCTGCACCGAATCGGCTGGCTGCTCGTGCTCAGCACCATGGCAACTGGCCTGTTGCTCGTGCGGGCTGCGCATGGCTAATGAACTAAAAAAGGACTCCCATGGATACGAAAACTGAAAGGGCTCTTGATGTTCTTGTCGTCGGTGCTGGTCCGACGGGAATGCTCCTGGCATGCGCGCTCGTTCATCACGGGCTCCACGTTCGCATCATTGACGCGGGCAAGGGGCCGACACTGGCCTCGAAAGCGCAGGTACTCCAGACGCGGACGCTCGAGATTCTGGAGCAGCTCGGATTCGTCACCCGTTTCCTCGAGCGCGGCCAACCGCTGCACCTGCTCAGCATGTACAACCAGGAGATGAAGCGACTCTTCCACATTATCGTCGGAGAGCTCGACTCGCGGTACCCGTTCATGCTGAGCCTGCCGCAGCGCGAGACCGAGCAGCTGCTCAGCGACCGTCTCGCCGAGCTGGGCGTCTCGATCGAGCGTCAGGTGCATCTCGCTGAGCTGCGGCAAGATGCGAAGCAGGTAATCGCCAGTGTCAAGCGCGCCGGCTGCGATGAACGGGAAGAGATTCGGGCCGCATGGCTCGTCGGTTGTGACGGAGCGCACAGCGCCGTGCGAGGGATCCTGGGGCTGGAATTTTCAGGCAGCACCTACGCGCAGCGGGTGTTGCAGGCGGACGTGAGCATCGACTGGCCGTTGCGTCATGCCGACGATGAAATGATTGGCTTTGTCTCGGAGCACGGCCCGCTGGCCGCGTTTCCCCTTCCGGGCCAGCACCGCTATCGCCTGCTCGCTTTCGACGCCGGCCTCGGTCCGAGCCTGGAGAATTTCCAGTGGCTGCTCGACACCCGCGGTCCCAAGGGGGCGCGCATCAGCGACCCCGCGTGGATGAACGAGTACACGATCCACTGCCGCATGGTGGAGGAGTTTCGCGTCGGCCGGGTGTTCCTGGCCGGCGACGCCGCGCACACCTTCAGCCCGGCGACGGGACAGGGAATGAACTGCGGCATGCAGGACGCCTATAACCTCGCGTGGAAGCTGGCGCTCTGCCATAAGGAACAAGGGAGCCCGCTCCTCCTCGATTCCTACACCGCCGAGCGAGCGCCGGTGGCGCGTGCGCTGCTCCAGGTCACGGACGCGGCGACACGCGGCATGCAGGATCTCTTCACCATCTATAATCCCGCCGCGCAGAGCTTGCGTGACGCGATGCTGCGCTTCGTCACGTCGGTGGGGCTGGTACAAAGACGCGTCTCGCGCAACTTGTCGATGCTCGACGTCGGATACCGCAAAAGCCCGATCGTCGGGCAGAACCACAGCACGCGCCTCTCGACGGATCATGAGCCCGGCGACTCCATCAGCCTGCGCGATTGGCTGGACTTCGGCCACGGACCCAGGCCCGGGGAGCGAGCATTTGATGGGGCGCTCGTCGACGAAACCGGCCAGGATGCGACGCGGCTTTTCCAGCTCTTCAGCGGACGCCAGCACACCCTGCTGCTATTCGGCGGCCTGATGAACAGCGACGAAAGCTACGCGCGGCTGGCTGCGATCGAAGCCTGGGCGCTCGCCCGGTACCCCGACTTAATGCGTTCTTACTTCGTGCAGATTGTGCCGCGCCCCGGCGATCCACCGAGCATCCTGCGCGATGGCCCGATGCTCTTCGACAAAGACGCGCTCTTACACCAGGCCTACGGCGCGCGCGGTGAGTGCCTGTATCTGATTCGCCCCGACGGCTATGTGGGTTATCGTGGGCAGCCCGCGGATCAGCTCAAGTTCGCCGACTACCTGTCCCGGATCTTCATCTAAACCGAATTCGCGAATTTTTTTCGCTTTGGCGTACAAACGCAGAAAATTGTGCGCATAGTATGCGATGCAGCGACGGGGAAAGGCTGGTACGCGGGTTGCGATGGTTATTTACGAAGCGAGGGAACCGTGGGCAACACACTCTCCAGCTACCTGCTCGAAGATCATGCGCGGTTGGATGCGCTCCTCCTAAAGAGCGTTGCCGATCCCGCGCACTTCGATCATGAAGCATTCGAAAGCTTCCGCTCCGGTCTGCTCCGACATATCGGAATTGAAGAGAAGCTCCTCCTGCCCGCCGCGCGAAAGCAGAGCGGCGGCAAGCCGCTGGCGCATGCGCTGCGTGTGGAGCATGCGGCTCTAGCGTCGCTGATGGTGCCGACGCCAGATGCGGCGCTGGTCGATGAAATTCGCCGGCTGCTTACCCGCCACAATCCTCGAGAGGAAGGGCCGGAGGGCCTGTACGCCATCTGTGAATCGCTGCTCGGCAGCGAAACCGTCACGCTGCTCGAACGCGCGAAGGCCATGCCCGCGGTGCGAACAGCCCCCCACTTCGATGGACCCGCCGCCCATCGTACTGCCGAATCGGCCCTGCGATCCGCAGAGCGCGCTTTCGGGCAGAAGGAAATCTCCCAGGAAGGGAAGCAGGGTTAGTGATAAATGTAGTTGATGCTCGGTCAGCCGAAACTGGTCCTCATCATCCTCGCCGTGCGTGATCTGGCGAGGGCAGTCGCCTTCTATCGGGAGGTCTTTGGCTGGCCGGTGCTCGTCGAGGTCCCGGTTTACGTAGAGATGGAGATGCCCGGCGGTCAGCGCGTCGGGCTCTATGATCATGAAGGCTTCGCCCGCAATACCGGACGGCGCGCAGCGTGTGCTCCGGAGGACCATACCGCTGCCACGGAGCTCTATTTCCACGCGGACGACCCGGCTCCGCTCATGGAGCGGTTGGGGCGAGCGGGCGCGCGGCTGCTAAGCCCACTTGGTCCGCGACCGTGGGGCGATGAAGCAGCGTATTTCGCCGACCCGGAGGGAAATGTCCTCGTGGTGGCTCGGCCGGCGGGTTCCAATCCTTCCGCTGAGAGGCGCATCGCAGGGAACTTGCCAACGCCCGGAAATCCGACTAGAGGCTAATCAGATGGTGGCTAGATCACACGCGTTGCGGGCGTCCTTGTGGGCGAGCATTTTTACGCTCGCCCTCGCCGTCCTGATCATCGTCGGCTCGCGTCGCCTCGCAAACTTCGACGCCGCGCTGGTCGGATACACGTTCGCGACGCTGTTCGCGACGTTCGGCATCACCTATCGGTACGCGATGTGGCTGCAGCGTCCGCCGACGCGAATGTACTGGAAGCGGGGCTGGCAGGCGTTCGTGTCGCCGCGGTTTCTCGCCGGCAACCTCGGGCGCTTCGTGCAGCGCGCGGTCGTCGATGTCGCGGGCAATCGCTTCATCTTTCGGCGCAGCGCGCTGCGCGGCCTGACGCATTGGCTCCTCATGTGGGGCTGCATCATCGCCGCCGCGATTACCTTCCCGCTGGTGTTCGGCTGGATCCATTTCGAGACGGTACCGGGCCACCTCGACACCTACCGCACCTACGTGTTCGGCTTCGCAGCGGGTGATTTTCCGGTCGCCTCCTGGCTCGCCTTCATGGTGTTCCATGGGCTCGTCTGGGCGTCGTTCCTGGTGCTGGCCGGCGTGATGCTCGCGTTTCGGCGGCGCATGATCGACCACGGCGCCATGGCGGCGCAGCAGTTCGGTGAGGACATCCTGCCGCTCGTTCTGCTCGGCGCCATCAGCATGACCGGGCTGATGCTAACCGTGAGCTACACCTGGCTGCGAGGTTATGCGTACGACTTCCTGGCGATCCTGCATGCGGTCACCGTGATCGTGACGCTCCTCTGGATGCCCTTTGGGAAGTTCTTCCACATCTTCCAGCGACCGGCGCAGCTCGGTGTCGGCTTTTACAAAGATGTGGGCGCACGCAGCGAGCAGGCGCGGTGCGCACGGTGCGACCGCGAGTTTGCGTCCGCCGCGATGATCCGCGACCTGATCGACGTCGAGCGCGAGCTCGGCTTCAAATACGAAACATCTGGTGGTACCGGTCATTATCAGCGGATCTGCCCAGCGTGCCGGCGCGCGATGTTCGGGCTTGCACAAGGCGCGCTGTGGCGGGGAGAGAATCATGGCGACACTGCCCGTTGATGATTTGGCGATCACGCGGGCGTTCGGTCCGCATCTATCGCCGCGCACCCTGAGCCGTGCTTCCGACGAGCCTGAGCGGCTGGTCAAGACGCACTGCTGCTTCTGCGGCCAGCAGTGCGGGATACAGCTCAAAGTGAAGAACGACGCGGTGATCGGGTTCGAGCCGTGGGAGGACTTCCCATTCAACCGCGGCATGCTCTGCCCGAAGGGCGTCAAGCGCTACCTGCAAGGCTCGCATCCTGACCGGCTTTTGACCGCGCTCGTGCGCGATCCGTCAGTCGAGAACGGATTCCGGTCGATGCCATACGATGCTGCGATCGAGCGCGCCGCGCGTGAGATTCGGCGCATCCAAGATCGGCACGGGCCGGCCGCAGTTGGTGTGCTTGGCGGCGCCAGCCTTACGACCGAGAAAACCTACCTGCTCGGCAAGTTCGCGCGGGTCTGCTTGAAGACACCGTACATCGACTACAACGGCCGGCTGTGCATGGTGAGCGCCGGTGCCGCGAACAAGAAGGCGTTCGGCATCGATCGCACGACGAGCCCATGGTCCGATATGGTCGGCACCGACGTCATCTGGGTGGCCGGATCCAATGTTGCCGAGTGCTCGCCGATCACGACCAACTACATCTGGCAGGCGCGTGAGCTCGGCGCGAAGGTGATCGTCCAGGACCCGCGCATCACGCCGGTCGCGCGCACCTGCGACCTGTATCTGCCTGTCCGGCCAGGGCGCGATGCGGCCCTGTTCGCGGGCGTGCTCCAGCTTATGATCGAGAACGGCTGGATCGATCGCGACTTCATCGAGCGGGAAACGGTGGGCTTCGAGGCAGTGGCCGCGTACTGCGCGACGTGGCCGGTAGCGCGGGTCGCCGAGGTCACGGGTGTCCCCGAGCGCTCGATCCGCAAGGCGGCGGAGCTGTGGGGGATAGCGAAGTCGAGCTTCCTCTTTCACGCGCGCGGCATCGAGCACCACTCGAACGGCGTGCAAAACGCGCTTGGCACGATCAATCTTGTGCTGGCGTCCGGCCGCATCGGCAAGCCCAAGAGCGGCTACGGCACGATCGTGGGTCAGGCGAATGGGCAGGGCGGTCGCGAGCACGGGCAGAAGTGCGATCAGTTGCCGGGCTGGCGCGACATCTCGAACCCGGACCATCGGAAGTATATCGCTTCGGTTTGGAACATCAAAGAGGCGGATCTGCCGGGGCCGGGCGTCGATGCGTACGAGCTGTTCCGCAAGATCGACGCGGGCGAGATCAAGGGGCTCATCTCGATCTGCTTCAACCCCAAGGTCTCGCTGCCGGACAACCAGTTCGTGACGCGTGCGCTCGAGAAGCTTGAGTTCTACGTCGCGATCGACTTCTTCCTCAACGACACGGCGCGCCACGCCGATCTCGTGCTTCCGGGGAGCTTGCAGGAAGAGGACGAGGGTACGGTGACGCAGGTCGAGGGTCGCGTCATCAAGATCAACAAGGCAGTCGACTGTCCCGGCGAGGCGCGACAGGACTGGCGCATCATCCAGGACCTCGCGAAGGCGCTCGGGCGACCGCACGGGTTCACGTTCGACAGCCCGCGGGCCATCTTCGACGAGCTCCGCGTGGCATCCAAGGGCGGCGTCGCGGATTACTCCGGCATCAGCTATGAAAAGATCGAGCGGCAGATGGGGGTGTTCTGGCCGTGCCCGAGCGACGACCACCCGGGGACGCCGCGCCTGTTCGAGCCCGGCAGCGACAACCCGGTCGCCAAGGGGAAGGGGCGCTTTTACTTCCCAGATGGCAAGGCGCGGTTCAATGTCGCCGAGTACCGGCCCGCGGTCGACGATGTGTCCGAGGAATATCCGCTGTTCCTCACCACCGGGCGCGTCGTGAGCCAGTTTCTATCTGGGACGCAGACGCGTCGTATCGGTCCGCTGGTCAAGCACTACCCCGAGCCGCGGATCGAGCTGCATCCGCGTCTTGCCGAGAAGCTTGGGATCGCCGATGGCGCCTGGGCGACGGCTGAGACCCGCCGCGGCGCGATCACGCTGCGCGCGATGGTGGTGACGACCATCCGGCCCGATACGATCTTCATTCCCTACCACTGGCCTGGCGACAAGAGCGCAAATCGCCTGACGGTGGCGGCGCAGGATCCGATCAGCAAGATCCCTCAATATAAGGTCTGCGGCTGCCGGCTGCGGCCCGCCGATGGCCCGCCCGCCTACGCCAAGGAAAGGGAGGCCCAGCAATGAGCGTCCCGCAGCACCTCGAGTTCTTCGTCGACCCGAGCCGTTGCATCGGGTGCCGCGCCTGCGTGGAGGCATGCACCGAATGCGACACGCACCGGGGCGAGCCGATGATCCACCTCGAGTACATCGATCGCGGCGCGTCGGTCCAAACGGTTCCCGTCGTGTGCATGCACTGCGAGCAGCCGACGTGCGCCGAGGTCTGCCCGGCCGACGCGATCAAGCGCACGGGGGATGGTGTGGTGCAGAGCGCGCGCAAGCCACGCTGTATCGCGTGCGGCAACTGCGTGGTGGCGTGTCCCTTCGGAGTCCCCGAGCTGTACATCGATCGCGCGATCATGATGAAGTGCGACATGTGCTACGACCGGACTTCGGTCGGCAAGAAGCCGATGTGCGCGACGGTCTGTCCGAGCCAGGCGCTGTACTTCGGCACGCGCGAGCAGATCTCGGCGCTGCGCCCGCAGTCGATGCCGACGAATACGTTTCGGTTCGGCGACCAGGTGATCCGCACGCGGGTCAACGTGATGGTGCCGCGCCGGCCGGCCGCGCCCGCGCAGATCGACGTGACCGCGGCGATGGACGAGCGTCCGCCGAGCCGCGCGGTGCGGCTGCCGGTGGTGGGCGACGACCCTGATCCCTTCGCCGAGGTGGAGGTCTGACATGGCGGACGATCCGCAGAGGCGCTTCGAGGAGGATCTCGCGCTCGACGCGCGGCTCGACACCGAAGCTCGGCAGGGGCTCACCGGCACCGCGCGCGCCGATGTTTACGGGCCGACGCACGACCGCGACGACGTCACGGTGCCGCCCGACGGCCGGTCGATGGCGGAGCAGCCCCGGTGGCGGCGCGATTTCGCGATCGATTGGCCGCAGGATCACCACGTCGCGCGCCGCGACTTCACGAAGTTCCTAGTCCTGACCAGCGGCGCGTTCGCAGCGGGTCAGGGATGGATCGCGGCGCAGAGCCTGGTCCGGCATCGCCGCCCGCCGCCGCCGCGCAAGCGGATCGCCGCCATGACCGACGTGCCCGTCGGAGAATCGCTGATGTTCGACTACCCCGGCGAGCACGATCCCTGTTTGCTGATCCGCATCGCCGAAGACAAGCTCGTCGCGTTCAGCCAGAAGTGCACGCACCTTTCTTGCGCGGTGATCCCACGGTTCAAGGACGGCGTACTTCTCTGCGCGTGCCACAATGGCTCCTTCGATCTGGCGACCGGCCGGAATCTCTCCGGTCCGCCGCCGCGACCGCTGCCGCAGATCGAGCTCGAGGTCGTGGGCGGCGAGGTGTTCGCCGTCGACGTGAACACGAGGACCGGCTGATGTCGCGCCTATCCCGCCAGTTGACGCGCGAGCAGCGGACCACGGTCGTCTATGGCGTCCTGTGCTTCGTCCTGCTCCTCGTCGTCCTACAGCTGTGGCTCTTCACCGCGACGATGAACGCGTTCCTCGGGGGCGACGACGGCGCGGTCTGGCCGGCCTTTGGGGCCAGCGTCGCGTGCCTGGCCTTAAACCTCGGTCTTTTGCGCTATCTCGGACGGCGATGACGAGCCCTCCTACGCGACTTGCCGCGATGCATCCGGCGTATTTCGCGCTGGTCATGGCGACCGGGATCGTCTCGCTGGCCTGCCACACGATGGGGTTGCCCTTGCCCGCCAAGGGGCTCTTCGCGTGTAACCTCGCGTTCTACCCCGCGCTTTGGATCCTCACCCTCGTGCGCTTCGTGCGCCATCGCGCGCAGGTGGTGGCCGACCTGCGCAATCACAGCCGCTCGGTCGGGTTCTTCACAACTGTGGCGGCCACCTGCGTTCTTGGCACGCAGTGCTTCCTTATCGGCGGAGCGTATCAGGCTGCGCTCGCGTTTTGGGTATCCGGAATCGCGCTCTGGGCGCTGCTCACGTACGCGGTGTTCACGATCATCATCGTCAAGCCGGAGAAGCCCGCGCTGGCCGAGGGCCTCAACGGCGGCTGGCTGGTCTCCGTCGTCGCCGCGCAATCGGTGTGCGTGCTCGGCGCGCAGCTCGCGCCCGGCATGGGCCAGCATGCTCCGCCGGTGCTCACTTTCTGTTTGGCGATGTGGCTCGGGGGCGGGATGCTCTATCTGTGGATCATCGCGCTCATCTTCTACCGCTACGCGTTCTTCACGATGAGCCCGTCGGATCTGGCGCCGCCGTACTGGATCAACATGGGCGCGGCGGCGATCTCGACGCTCGCTGGCACGATGCTAGTCGCAGCGGCGCCTCACTCGCCGGTCATCGAGCAGGTGTTGCCCTTCGTGCGCGGACTGACCCTTTTGTGGTGGGCCACGGCGACTTGGTGGATCCCGATGCTCGTGATCCTCGGCGTGTGGCGGCATATCCTGCGGCGCTTCCCGCTCCGATACGATCCGCTCTACTGGGGCGCTGTCTTTCCGCTCGGGATGTACACCGTATGCACCGCGCGGATATCTCGCGCCGTCGATGCGCCGTACCTGCTCTCGATCTCTCGCGTCTTTGTCTACGTGGCGCTTGGCGCATGGGCGCTGGCTGCTGCGGGGATGACACTCTCACTGGTCCGCCGCGGCCGATCGTCGTCCTGAGGTCGTTCGATCGAGCTAACCTTGATTTGGGAGAGTTGAAAGAGCTGGCGGCTAGCGACGCCGCGGCTCTCGAACCGACGCGTTGACCGGGAGCGGCTGCGCGGAGGCAGCAATCGCGAACAGCACCGACGTGTCCGGCGTCTGGACCGAGGCATCCATGGAATGCACGAGCGCAAGCAGGCTCTGCTCCGCGCGACCCTGAAATCTGCCGATGGCCCAAGGCTGCATTCCGTCCAAGCCACTCCGATGGCTGCCCCTCTGCACGAGGACCTTCATCGCGCCGCCTGGGACCTCCTGGACGGTCTCCTTGATCTCGAACATGGGACCGAAGGTCCTACGCGCCAGGGCCTCGGCCTCGGCGGCGAAGCGCTCCGGGCCCTGCGTCGCCGAAGTCCAGACGATGGTGAGCTTGCGCAGGTCGCTGATGGTCCGTAGCTCCCCCGGGTCACCCTGGCTGACTTTGAAGTCCGCCGGGATCCACATCTGAAGTCCGGCCTTCGGGAAGCGCCAGAAGTCGCCGGGATGATCCGGCCAGCCCTCTGGAAGAGACAGCTTCCTGACCTCGCCCGAGGTGACCCAATAGATCCCTTTCGGCTCCGTCAGGATCCCTTCGTAGGACCCGAGCAGGAAACTAACGCCATGGGCGATGCGGAGGGGCGTCACACCAGTAGGCCGGACCAGGATCATGTGATGCCAGCCCGACAAAGGGTGGGGACTAGTTGCCCCGACGAGCATGCCGTCGAGCTTACCCCAGAACAGCGCCTGCTCACCCGCGAAAAGCGGCACCGCCTGACCGCTGCGGTAAAGCGCCGCCCCCTTTCTAAGCCCGACGAGCAACCCATGCGGAGTATTGCGCAGCGCCCCGACGTTCCCCGTCAGGATCCGGGTCCAGGTGGCGCCGCCGGCCGGGCTAGTCCACAAGCCCGCGCTCGTCGCCACGAACCAGGTTGCTCCGTCGACTTCGACCGCCGTGACGACAGCCTTGCCCCAGCCGACCGGAACGCTCTGCCAGCTCACGCCGCCGTCCTCCGAGCGGAAGAGTTGATCCTTGCAGTCGAGCCATAGAGCATCGCCGCCGCTCATGAGCTTGATCGCCGGCGGGTTCGGATTGAAGCGCGCAAGGAGCTCAAACTCCGCGTCGCCATCACTCATCGCCGCCATGTCTCCATCGGATCCAAGCACGAAAAAGCGGCCTTTGTGGGACACGATCCCGAGCGGCTTGATCAACCGGGGTGGAAGCGCGCGGCTCTGCCAGGTGAGTCCCTCATCGCGAGAGGTGAAGACGCCGCTCTCCATCACCAGCGCGAGCTGGCCGTTGATCTTAGCAAGGCCTTTGGGCCGCGCCGCGCCGGTCGGCAACGCCATGGGTTGCCACCTGAGGGCCGGCGCGCTCGTAGCCTCCTCGACGGAGCGCGGCAGCGGGAAGAGCCCCGCCGCCAGCCGCGCCACAAGGCTCGAGCTGGCCTGGCTCGCTCCGAGAACGAGCAGGACCAGCGCCTTGGGTTGAGATGCGCAGTGGTATGCCTCCCAGGTCTGGCCGCGGGTCGCCTGGCAGTCGAGGCCAGCGAGGCGAATCGGGACGGGCGCGCCCGCGGTTGGCTCGACGGCCGGCACGAGACTCGGGAGCTTGGTCGCGAAGAAGTCTGCGGCCCCTGTCGGGGTGACGATCAGGTGGACGGTCAAGCTCAACGCGGGCGCAGATGCAACGAAGCCTTCGCCGCGTGAGAGCACGTCGAATTCGGCAGGGAAGAGGATCTGAAGTCCTGTTTCATGAATGACGCGCGGCGTCTCAGCGTACGTCCTGCCGCTGATCAGCGAGGCGAAAAGGAGCAGTAGAATGGGAGTGCGGATATCGTGGGTACAGAGGTACATCGCATTCCTCCTGCAGAGGTTGCACACTCGGCCGAGCATTCCCGGCGCACTGTTCTCCACCCTGATGAGGAAGCAATCAGCGCGCCGCGCATGGAGCATCAGAAGAAGATGCGGTTCAGATAGTCGGCCAGTCTCCGCAGCTAGCCCGGCTGGCTACTAAATCCGACATAGCCGTCATGACGAATCAGGTAAGCGCACGCATCGCGTGCACCGTAGATTCGGTGGAGAAGACCTCGCTGGTCGATGAGCAACGTCTCGGCCCCGGGCCCATTAGACAGCTCTAGAGAACCTGGCACGGTCTGAACCAGATACGATTTCGATCCCTGGCCAGTCGCCAAGCTGGACGGATCGCGGCTTGCTACTTCCTCTAGATGCGGGACGAACCCGACCGGAATGCTCCGCGCTTGCGAGTTCCTTGCCAGGAGGATGCTCATGAAACGTCTGTCCCTCATTGCTACTGCCTTGCTGTTCTTCGCCGTGCCGGCGTTTGCCCGTTCTGTCGCCGACGTCGACGTGCCGGAGACGCTGACCGTCGAGGGCAAGAGCCTGAGGTGCAACGGCGCCGGCATCCGGAAGAAGATCATCATCAAAGAGTACGTCGTCGCGCTCTACCTTGAGAGCAACTCCACCGACGAGCACGCGATCTTCGAACGCCACCGCACATGGGCCGTGCGCATGATCTTTCTGCGAGACGTTGAGAAGGAGAAGATCGTCCGCCCCTTCGAAGAGAGCTTCGAGAAGACTTCGAGGAACGACGCGGCGTTGCAGGCGAGCCTCGACAAGGTCGCCGCGGCGCTCACCGATGTCAAGAAGGGCACGGTCATGACCGTGAGCTACACGCCTAGCAAGGGCACAACGGTGGCCGTTCAGAGCGGCCCCTCGGTGACTATCGAAGGCTGGCGCTTCGGTTTCGCCATGCTGGACACCTGGATCGGCCACAGCCCGCTCAGCCTCTGGCTCAAGAGAGAGTTGCTCGAAGGCAAGTAGCTCCGGGGCGTGGTCATCCCAAGCCGTGCGAAGCTTCTCATGTGTGTTGCTGCCGCTCGAGGTTGGAGCCTAGGCGGCCGGCACAAAGACGCGAAAAAGTTTCCGTACTTTTTGGCCATCGCGCAGAGATTGCGGGGTGCTCGTCAGGTCGTAGCGGATCTTTAGTCCGTCGCCGAGCCGCACGAAGACGGAACGCGGCTTGCTCGTTCCTCCAAATGCGTAACGAAGAACGTCTCGGAGGCATCGATGCAATCGAAGCGACAGCTTGACCCCGATGTGCTGATCGTCGGCGCCGGCCCGACCGGACTGCTCCTCGCTTGCGAGCTTCTGCGCCATGGTTTGAAGGTACGCATCATTGATGTGGGCGAAGGCCCGCCGCTCTGTTCTAAAGCGCAATTTATTCAGACGCGGACCCTCGAGATCTTGGAGCAGATGGGCATCGTCGAGCGCTTCCTCGCCCTGGGGCGTCCGCTGTACGGCCTCAGCCTGTACAGCCCGGATATGAAGCGGCTCTTCCACTTCAACATCGGCGAAATGGATTCCCGATATCCGTTTACTCTCAGCCTGCCGCAGAACGACACCGAGCAGCTGCTCATCAAGCACTTGGCCGACCTGGGCGGGCATATCGAGTGCCCGGTCCGGTTTCTCGGGCTGACGCAAACCGACGACCGCGTGACCGTGCGGGTGCAGCGCGTGCAGGACGACGAAGACCCCGAGATCGATGAGATCCGCGCCGCCTGGGTAGTTGGATGCGACGGAGCGCATAGCGCTGTGCGCCATTGTCTGGGCATCGACTTCTGTGGCAACACGTATGAGCAGCGGATTATCCAGGCCGACGTGCGCATTGACTGGCCGCTGCGACACGCGGAGGACGAGATCATCGGTTTCCTCTCTCCGCGCGGTCCCACCATGGCCGTACCCCTCCCCGGGGAGCAGCGCTACCGGCTGCTCGGCTTTGATACCGGGCTCGCGCCAACGCTCGGAAGCTTTCAGTTTCTCCTCGACGAACGCAGCGCCGCTGGCGCGCGGGTCAGCGATCCGGTCTGGATGATCGAGTACGCGATCCACTGTCGAATGGCAGCGCAGTTCCGCATCGGCCGTGTCTTTCTGGCCGGAGATGCGGCGCATACCGTGAACCCGGTGACCAGCCAGGGGATGAACACCGGAATGCAGGATGCCTACAACCTGGCGTGGAAGCTCTCGCTCGTTCAAAAAGGGCTCGCGCGACCAGTCCTTCTTGGTTCCTACGAAGCGGAGCGCATGCCCGTTGCCGCGGCGCTGCTCAAGGCCCCCGATGCAGTCGTGCAGGAGCTGGGCTCGCTCCTCGCGCGCTATAGCCAGGTCGCGCAGGGGCTGCGCGGCTCTCTGCTGAGCTTCGTCGCCGAGATGGGACTCGTCGAGCGCAGGACGTCGCGCGGCCTGTCTATGCTCGAGCTCGGTTATAGGAACAGTCCGAGCGTCGGTCAGACTGAGCCGCAAGGAGAAGCAGGACAGAGCGGTTCCTCGTCCATGCGTAGCCTCCGCGAGTGGCTGCACTATGGGTACGGACCGGCGCCAGGCGAGCGCGCGCCGGATGTCGGTGTCCTCTCAGATGGAACGCGCAAGGACTTGCGCCTGTTCGAGCTCATCGGTGGCACCAAGCACTCCCTGCTCCTGTTCCCTGGGGTGTTGTCTAGCGACGAAGGACCTGCTCATCTGACGGACCTCGGGGCGCAGATCTCCCACCTGTACCCTGGTCTCATTCGGACATTCTTGATTACGATCGAAGGCAGCCCGCGCCATCCGTCGCGGAGCGGTTGGAACGGCCCCGCTCTCGTCGATCAAGGGGGCCTCATGCACCAGATCTACGGCGCCCGCACGAACTCTCTGTATCTGATTCGGCCCGATGGTTATGTTGCCTTCCGCAGCCAACCGATCGATGCGGGTCAGTTCACCGCCTATCTATCGAAGATTTTTACCTAACGACAGATCCTTTTCCCCGCTCTCACCTGCCGCGGCACATCGCGTGCGTTGGTTGCGCAGAGCTCCACTCGCTCATTTCTCGAAAAGAGCCCTTCGCCCGCGCCCGCTTCGCGTCAACGTACTCGGCTGCGGCGATGGCAAGGCCGAGGTGATGCTGGTCGAGCACTGGGTCCGGAACGCTCCGCGTCCATCCAAGGTCGAGCTTTACCTGCTCGACATCAGCCACGTCTTGCTCAAGACAGTCTACACGCCTGCGATCGAAACGCTGCACGATGTGCCCGTGCGAATCATTCACGGCAACTTCCACGATCTGCCACGCTACGCGATGCTGACCCAAGCGCGCGGCCAGCATCAGCTTTACACGTTGATCGCCTGACGCTCGTCAACTTGCGCGACGAAGTACGTTTCTTCCGTGACCCCCTGAGCTGCTGCGCCCCCGGCGACTACTTTCTCTGCGACATCCTGATCGCACACGCTTCGCCGAATCATCCCGACGAAATCGAGCAAACTGACCCCGCGTTAAAAACAAGATCCCCCTCGCATGCGGCGTTCCTCAGCGGCCCACTCCGTCGATACTGCCGCGGCCTCAGCGAAGTCGAATTACATCGGGAGATCGACACCCGCTGTCCCGTTCCCGGAAGCTATGGCCTCGACTTCATCGCGACCGCCAAGATGCAAAGCGGAGCACCAGAACGGCGGTTCCTCATGTTTCGCACCCGTCGCTATGATCCCGAGAAGCTCGCTGGCAGCCTTACCGCCGTGGGTTGGCATCCTGACCTTGTAATTCCCTATGGCCACAGTGATGACGGAAAGCCCACTATGGCGCTTATGCTGTTTCGAAAACAGTAATCGCGAACAACTCGCTTCATTGACTCATAGCGATATCAGGATAATCAAATCGGCGAACGCGCAAACAGATGCCTCCGCACGCAACCTCACACCCCGGTTTGCCGTGGCAAGGTGCCCAACGCCTACATGCTGGCTCCTGCAGCGTGGCTCCGGTGCAGGGCCGCAAAGCGTTCACGCGATAAGCGTCTTTTTCCGATCCGACCCGTGGCGCAAGTCTGCCACGCTCCGGCAGCTCGGGAGGAAGTCCACTCGTGCGGACCAGCCAAGCTGCCGCAACAAATTGAACCCGTGACCTGTCTTCTCAATAATCTACCAACATTCCGTCAATTAACTGTACATCTTCGCCAGGATGGATTATCAGCATAAAAATTGCATATCAGCCGAATTCAATTTGTTGTTGCAGTTTGCTGCTGTAGGTGGGCTGGCTTGGCCGCCTTCGTGGAAGCGGGTCGATATCAGGGAATCGCTCACCAAAGCCGGCGCTGACTGTACCGAGCGATCATCGGGGGCTGGCCACCACCCGCGTCTACCGAGGACAGCTCTGAATTAGCCCTGCCGAGATTGAAGGCCAGCCTTAAAAACACAATGTAAAATCGCCGGTTACCTGATAAGATAAAATTCATTTGCGCGACGCAATTCTTTATGTAACAATTCTAAACCATCAGGAGCTTATATCATGATGTATTATTATTGCGAACGCTGTAATCGCGCTATCAAGAAGCCTTATCCATCAAAAAAGTACTGCAGCGTAGGCTGCCGTGAGAACAGTCGTCAATTGCGTGTCGAAGAACAAGAGATTCAGTTCTGGAACAGCATCAAGCCGCTCGTAGTCACCGCCGACGAACAGCAGGTACTCGACCAGATGGACCCCGCTCCTCGCGCCGGCCTGGTGATTGAGCGCATGGCCCCGTCAGGAGCGGTCGGCTACCGAGTCGGGTGCCGGCGCATCGGCTCAGAGGCCTATACCGTGCATTGGTTTCCGACGGCCCGCCAGCGCCCTCCCTCCCTATTCAAGCTGAACCCCGTCGAACTCCCTCTCGAGATCCCATGCCCGGCGGAGTACGTCGTCGTTTACTTCGACGCCAGTGGAAGACCCTTCGCCACGCCGTGCTTCAAGCTGTTTCTGCGTGGCCGCGTAATCAGCGTGAACTGGAGCGACGGAGATCGCCGGCTCCTGATCGTCCGATCCTCTTCGTGAGCAAAGCACGGCGACGCCGGGCCGTAGCCTCGCTTCCCTTTCGCGCCGCCTTGGAAATGACGCGCTCATGTCGCGACGATTCAAAAAGCTGGTCGACAGATTAGCAGCCGTCAATTGGCAGCCGAAGTTGACCGTGCCGTAAGCGCTGGGACTGGGGCACCCGAGGATGGCGCTGATGCTATTTCGTAACGCCAATCGTGATGCCGAGCAGCCATTACGGGATAGCGAGTAAGCCCCTATGCAGCATCCCGCTTGAATCAAACCGCAGCTCGACGCGACATTATCCCCCTCATAATGTCGTGCAATCGAAACGACCCACAAGTACCCACGCTTTTGTGCTTAATCGCACATTTAATCTCATCAGGAGGCTCCAGCCCGCGAAGGCCGAATTAAGCCACCCCCGTCTGAGAAAAATAAGTCCTTGACACGGACGTGAACGAAGACGGTCGTGTGGACTTGATTATCAATCGGCAGCGAACCAAGCATGGACCGGATGCGGGAATTGATATTTTGCTCAATCAGGGAAATGGTCGTTTTCACGCTGAACCGCGCCTGATAGTTGGCCAGAATCCAACATGCGCATATGTTTCCGATCTCGATGGAGATCATCACCTCGACCTAGTCGTTGTCGATTCTTTCCAGAAGAACTATGTAGATGAAATCAGCGTACTACATGGCGCTGGTGATGGTACCTTCTTACTTCCTCCTATCACCACGCTTTCAATCAAACAAGAAACACAGAGATTGATACTGATTGATTTTGAAAAAGATTCTTTGCCGGAAATTATTACTCTATCTAGCTGGGAATCGAAAATTCAGATTTTTCCAAATCTTGGTCGGGGATTATTTGGCGACCATCATGATATTTATGCGGGAAAGTATGCTCGTGACTTAATCGCTGTTGATCTCGACCACGATGGTCAAGCAGAGTTGGTCTCTACGGCAGGGCTCAGTGTTCGAATCTATCAGTGCGATAAAACGACGAAGGCTTGGACGCTGGCTGCCGAGATAAATACGCCCGGAGCTGGACCAATCACAGTCGCGGATTTCGACAACGATGGATATGTTGATATCATAGTCACCAGTCCCGCAGGATTGACCCTGTTAAGGGGACAAACTGCTGGTTGGCCACGGCCCCCTGAGAGCATCGTCTCATAGCAGCTCCACAGTTTATCAAGAGCGGGACGAGCAGCACGTCACAGCAGGTCAGGCTGCGGACCCGATTCCGCCCTCCTGTCATTGCGACACCAGACTCCGGCACGTCCTGACCGGCACTCATCAAGATTCCAGACAACCGCCGAGCGCTAGACCTACATCTCCTTTCGCAGGTACGCAGCCCCTCATGCTCGGAATCTAATCACTGACTTAGTGCAAGCCTCGACGGCATTCTGCTTGCCGATGCAAGGCACTACGCTAGTCGTCGCGGCGATGCTCAAGCTCGCGTTCCGCATCTCACCGCTTTGCCGCATCTCCCCGCTCTGCCTCATCCATCCACTCTCTGCTGCCAAGGTGACATGGCCTGCAACTGGCTCTCAGAAGGCGAAGATGATACCGAACGACACGACGTGACCAGACAACCAGCAGTCGTAGCTCGGCACCTCGCCTCCGATGAGAACACAGCGTTGACCTTCCCGGCCAACTTCGCATCCTTACCGCTTTCGCGTCGGCCCTACGGAACACTTAGCCTTTCCGTGCCCTCTGAAGCCCGGTAAAACTGTCAGCACCCAGCCCACACAAGCCCGACTAGGAGCACAAGCTGCAAGCCGCAGCGCTTCGCGTTTTCTGGGGAAAGCGATTGCAGC
>JAMHVU010000224.1:0-1401 GCA_035911355.1 Sphingobium sp. | reverse complement strand
CTGTCCGTCGTCAGAACATTTGGCACAACTCGCGGCGTAAATTAGCGGAGTGCGGGCCTCGTCCTGGGGTTGATATTAAGCGGCGATCTTGCGGTGGAGCAAGCGGCGATGTTCGATGGTCTTCCGTTTGATCCTTTCGCGCTGTTTGATGATGGCATCGGCCCTGCCGAAGTAGGCGTCGGCGGGCGTCACGTTGTTCAGGCTCTCGTGGTAACGTCGGTGGTTATAATGCTCGACGAAGGCTTCGATCTGGGCCTCAAGGTCACCGGGCAGGAAGTAATTTTCGAGCAGGATGCGATTCTTGAGGGTCTGATGCCAGCGCTCGATCTTGCCCTGGGTCTGGGGATGCATCGGAGCGCCGCGCACATGGCTCATTTTCCGGGCCTCGATATATTCCGCCAGTTCACCCGCGATGTAGCTCGGGCCATTATCCGACAGCAGCCGAGGCTTGTGCAGCACCGTTGCGCTGTCGCAACCCGAGGCCTCGAGCGCGAGGTCCAGCGTGTTGGTGACATCCTCGGCTCGCATGTTGGTGCACAGCTTCCAGGCGATGATGTAGCGCGAGAAGTCGTCGAGCACGGTCGACAGATAGACCCAGCCCCAGCCAATGATCTTGAAGTAGGTGAAGTCGGTCTGCCACATTTCGTTCGGCCGCGTCGTCTTGGTGTGGAACGCATCGGCTGCCCTGATCACGACGAAGGCCGGGCTGGTAATCAGATCATGGGCCTTGAGCAGGCGATAAACCGTGGCCTCCGACACGAAGTAGCGCTTCTCGTCGGTGAAGCGCACCGCCAGTTCGCGGGGCGACAGATCGGTTGTATCCAGCGCCATGTCGATGATCTGCTGCTGGATATCGTCGCCGATGCGGTTCCACACCCGGCGCGGGGCCGATGGCCGATCCTCCAACGCCTCCGGGCCGCCTTCGAGATAGCGGTCGTACCAGCGATAGAAGGTCCGGCGCGGGATGCCCAACTGCTCCAGCGTGCGCCAGGCCGGGAGGTGCGACTGTTCGACGATCCGGATGATCTCCAGCTTCTCGGATGCAGGGTATCTCATTCGTCGTCGCCCCCATCCGCGATCATGCTTTTTTTAAGCAGGCGGTTCTCGAGGGTCAGGTCGGCCACGCATTCCTTCAGCGCACGGGCTTCCCGGCGCAGATCCTGGACCTCGCCGGTGGTTGCGGCACGGGCGGTATCGCCGGCGAGCCGGCGCTTGCCCGCTTCCATGAACTCCTTCGACCAGGTGTAGTACAGGCTCTGGGCGATCCCTTCCTTGCGGCACAGTTCAGCAATGCTGTCATCGCCGCGCAGGCCTTCAAGCACGATCCGGATTTTATCCTCGGCAGAGAAGTGCCGGCGTGTCGCCCGCCGGATGTCCTTCACCACCTGCTCCGCAGGAGCC
>JAMHVU010000223.1:0-2198 GCA_035911355.1 Sphingobium sp. | reverse complement strand
GGGTGAGTAGCGAATTCGATACGGCCGGGTGCGCGTGGTATTCGGCATTCGGCATGCCGTCAATGACGGTCCGGCCCGGCGTCTTTGCTTGATTCATGATTGGCCTCCTTTTGTCGCAGCCAGCAGAACACCCGCCGCCGCTTTGATTTTCGATTCCGCCGCATCCAGGCACTCCGGCCCGAGATGCCGCGCTTTGATCAGCTCAACCTCGGCCATCGTCAGAGCCGTGCGAGCCTCGCCGATGGCGTTCTGGAGCGCGTAGATCGGCGCCGCTTGTGCTTGGCTCATTTGGCGTGCTCTTCAATCGCCGTCAGGCACGACACCAGTAGGAACCGGCACTGCTGCATGCGCTTGATGTTCGTGGGCTCGTTTTCTGCGGTGTCGATGAAGCTATCGAGCCATTCGCGAGCGGCCTCGATGTTCGTGGCGATGGCGGCGGCTTTTTCGTCGTCGTGATCCACGAAGTCCGGCGAGTTGGGCGGCACATAGCCGAAGGGGTTGCCGGTATCGCCGATGCCGGGAAGGTCGCGGGCGTTCATTCCGACACCCCCGACACGGCTACCAGCGTTTCGCGGCACTGCAACTGCGCGTTCTGGGCCTTGGCCAGCTTTGCGCGCAGCGCGTCGTTTTCGCGCTCGACTTCGAGCACGTAATCGGGCGTGCCGGCGATGCCGAACAGAACGATGATTGCGAGGGCAGCGAAGGTCGCGGTGATGGGCTTCATGGCTCAGGCCTCCTCGGTCGCAGATTCAGCCTTGACGGCAAGGGCCTCTTCCTTCGGCGCCCAGATCTCGGCGTGCGCATCAATCAGCGCCAGTGCAGCGCGGTATTCCTTGGCGTGGTCGTTTTCGCCGTGCAGCTCGGTCAGTCGTTCCTCGAATACCTCGCGAGTGATCTGGTGCTGGCAGCCGGCATCGAAACGCAGACCTTTGTCGGTGACATAGGCCACGAAGTAGGCACAACGTGAACCGATGGGGCCGATCTGGAAGATGGGGCGCTTGCCGACTAGCTTTTCCTTGTTCTTCATGTAGGCGTCGCTCAGGTCGGCGCAGCTCAGGTTGGCGCCCCTCAGGTTGGCGCAGCTCAGGTCGGCGCAGCTCATCTTGGCGTCGCTCAGGTCGGCGCAGCTCAGGTCGGCGCAGCTCAGGTTGGCGCCCCTCAGGTCGGTGCAGCTCAGGTAGGCGCCGCTCAGGTCGGCGCCGCTCAGGTAGGCGCCGCTCAGGTTGGCGCCCCTCAGGTCGGTGCAGCTCAGGTTGGCGCCGCTCAGGTCGGTGCCGCTCTTGATTGCCAGCTCCAGCGTCAGGCGGATGCTGTTGTTCTCGGTGTCGTGCTCAAAAAGCACGGCGGCGGTGAAGCGGGACTTGATTTGGATGTTCATCTCTTCCTCCATCTCCGGCGGCGCCGGTGTTGTTTATCGGGGTGCTGCTCAACAGTGATGAGCGCGGGCTCTCTTTGTGGGCGGCGCCGCGGGCACCTCGCCAACGCTCATCACTGTTGATTCCGGTCACGCTCTCCGGAGGCCTACAAAGCCGGGTTGCGCCCGGTGGCCCGATCCCTTGGGGCTACGTCGCTATGTGCGGCGCAGGGACTGCCCTTTGCTGATCACCCCTCTTGACAACCGTCAGCTCGGCTGGAGGTCGTCGCCCGAAGGCGCCCGGCGGGGTGTTGCCGGGATGACCCAAGGTCTAAATCGTGTTGCGTTGGTTGATGTGGCTATTAAACACTATGTTTTTCAACAAAGCAAACGCCATGTTTAATTTTTTTGCGAAAGGATGCGAGCCGACAGTCGGTCGGCGCAGGGTCGATCAGGTTTAACGCTGCATTTGCTTTTTACTTTAACGTGGTGTTTAATGTCGGCATGGACAAGGATCAAACCAAAGCACTTATCGACAAGGCCGGCGGCGATACGGCCTTTGCTCGCTACCTGGGCATCGACAAAAAACGTGGATACCAGCAGCGCGTCAACAACTGGAAGCGGCGCGGCATCCCTTCCGAAGTGATGCTCAAGTATCAGCGGAAGATCAACTCCCTGGCGCGGAAGCTGGTTCGGCCGTGACCCGCGCCGAAACCATCGCGGCCTTCAAGCGCCGCATCGAGTGCGAGAACAGCGGCCCGCGCAAATGCTGGAACTGCGGCGATCACAAGCCGCGTGCCGACTGCATCCGGCGCGCCGCAGAGCGCAAATCCAAGGAGATGAC
>JAMHVU010000222.1:0-4924 GCA_035911355.1 Sphingobium sp. | reverse complement strand
GGCTCACCCCGGAGCAGCCGCAACACCGCCTCCCGCTTGCGACCCGCCGTCATCCGCCGTTCCCGGCCCGGAGCCGCGGCCGCTCCGATATCCGAGGTCTCCGCACCCGCGGCTCCTCCGCGCTCAACGTCAGCCATCAACGCACCTCCATCGGCTCAATAGGCCGTCTGGGATGTCTCGAGAAACCCTGGGGCGCAGGACCGCAGATCGACAGAGAGCGCTTTCGACATGTCCGCCGGCCTCCCTCCGGCAGACAGTTTGAATCAGAACCCGCGCTTCAGGGGAATCCCCAAGATTCAGCCAGATCGGATTCCGCTCTAGATCGCCTCCAGCGGCCGGGCCTGCCAGGCCGCGATCTCCTCCAGCACCGCATCCGTCACCGTGCTGATCAGGTCCGGCGAGACGTCGATGCCGTAAAGTTCGCGCAAATGCCCGACGATCTCGCGCGTACTCATGCCACGCGCATACATCGAGATGATCTTGTCGTCGAACCCTGGAAACCGGCGCTGGTACTTGGCGATGAGCTGCGGATCGAAGCTCGACTGCCGATCCCGCGGCACCTCCAACTCGAACCGGCCGCTGTCCGTCGTCACCGTCTTGCGGCCATAGCCGTCGCGGCTGTTGCCAGCCCCGGCCTCTCCGACGAGGTGATGGTCCATCTCGGCGTTCAGCGCCCGGTCGGCCAACGCCTTCTTCAAGTCGTCGAGAAGACCGTTCGGATCAAACGCCGTCTTCGGATCGGCGCCAGCCAGAAGCTGGTCGAGGAGGGCATCAGAAATCTTCGGTTCCTTGCGTCGCGGCATATCGGGGCTCCTTTGATCCCACTATGCCCCGCCCAAAACGGAATTCCTGACAGTCCCTAGCCTGGCACCCTTGGCGCCCTCGCCCGCCGACAGACGCTGCCACGCGGCCGGATCGAGGTCGCTTGCGATCTCCGCGGCGGTGCCCGCGACCGCCGGCCTGGTCCCCCATGAGCCGAAGCGGTGATCGCCTTTCACCCCCAGCACATAGCCCTTGCCGGCGCGTCGGAGTGCCTGTTCGATATCCCTGACCCCGTAGATCGCGTCCGCCGCGACCCAGGCAAACGGCATGTCGGCCGCGATCGCGCGTTCGATCATCTCCACCGCCAACGCCGGCTTGGTCGCGAAGGCCGTGCCTTCGGGAACATGCGCCGCGGCCAGCCGTGTCGGATCGGTGGTCCAGCTCCTTGGCAGGTACAGCGCCCGGTCGACGAAGGCATGGCCCTTGGCCGAGACATAAGCGGCGAACACGCCGATCTGACAGTTGGTCACCTTGCCCGCCGATCCGGTATACTGGCGCGCCACGCCACACGACGCCTTGCCCTGCTTCAGGAACCCGGTCTCGTCGATGACCAGCACCGCGTCATCCGTGCCGAGATGTTCGATGGCGTAGTCGCGCACGACGTCGCGCAAAGCATCCGCGTCCCACCGCCCGCGTCCCAAGATCGCCTGCTGGCGCCACGGCCCCGCGTCGCCAGCCGCCTCGGCGCGCATCCACCCCGGTCTTGCGCCGTTCGTCGCCCAGCAGCCCGTCCAGAAAGCTGTTCGCTGATGCCGCGACGCGCTCCTGGCTGAACAAGAGTCGCATCCGCGCCTTCACCTCGCGCAGCGATGAGGTCCACAGATCCAGCGTCGTCTCGATCGATACTCCTGTCACCACAACCCCCTCGTCATGGTGACCCATTGATTCAGAGGTCGCTCAAAAACGCAACTGTAATGCTAGGGACTGGCGGGACTGTCAGCTCAGCATCGCCAGCATCTGCAGCACCACGGCGCTGGTCAGCATCAGCCCCAAGGCCACGACGACGAAGGCGGCCGCGCCTTTTGCGTCGAAGTGAAAGCCAAAGAATTTCCCGGACAGCCGCGGGAGCGGCGGATCGTTGTCGTGATCGTCTCGATTGGTCATTGAAAATGTTCCTTGCCCGCGACGGGCGGTTTCGTACCCCTCGGCCACGCTGCGACTTGCAACATTGCCGATTGACCGAACCTAGCAGGCGATAGTTAAGGGCCGGATTAATACCAGCGCGAGAAACGCGAAGGCGACCTGAATCAAATCAGGGCCTTGGCTTTTGGATTTTTATGAAGATGAATTTTCCTTGCCGGGTTAGCGATCTCTCTGACGGATCGGCCACCTCCGGCTTCCCTTGCGGTTGAATCCAGGTATTCAAAGGGGAAGCTCGTAAGCGGAGCAGGGGGACATCGTGGCGGACCTTGAGAGCGACATCGTTGGCCGCGTGAACCGCCTTGCGCTCAGGCCCTCCGAGAAAACCGCCCTGCTGCCTCTTATGGAGGCGATCAGCAACTCCGTCTATGCGATCACTGACCTGTACGACGACAAGGCAGCAGCGCGCGGCCACATCACCGTCAGTATCCACCGGGATGACGACCGCCGCGTGACCGGCTTTGACGTGACGGACAACGGCATCGGCTTCACCGACGACAACTACAAATCCTTCAAGACCCCCGACTCGCGCCTGAAGGAAGCCCGCGGCGGCAAGGGCGTCGGCCGCCTCGCCTGGCTGAAGGTGTTCAAGCACATCGGCATAGACAGCACCTACAGCGATGGCGTGGAATGGAAGCGTCGCCGCTTCGACTTCCGCCTCACCGATCGCAACCAGATCGAGGAGCACGAGACCGAACCCGAGCACCAGACGCACCGTACCGTTGTCAGCTTCAAAGGCTTCGCCCCGCTCTTTGACGGGCGCGCGCCGGTCGCGCCGGGCGTCATTCAGAACCGCGTGGCCGCGCATTTCATCCCGCTCTTTGTGGCCGGGAACGCGCCCAAGGTGACGGTCGAGGACGAAGACGGCCTGACCGAGCTCGAGACGGTTTTCAGCGAGAGCATTGTCGAGCAGGCGACCGAAACTATTCCCGTAGGGGAGGGCGAGGAGGCCTTCGAGCTCACGGTCTGGTCCTTGAAATGCAGCCGCCGCATGCGCTTCAACTCGCCTGCCTTCAACTATGCCTTTATCGCCGGGGACAGCCGCTCCGTAATCGACTACCCCATAGACGAGCAGCTCGGCCTGAAGGCCCTAGACGGGGAATACATCTACGTCTGTTGCGCCTCGAGCCCCTACCTGGACCAAAAGGTCAACAGCGAGCGCACGGCCTTCACGCTGGATCCCGGTGAGATCGAAGAAGTGAAGCGCGGCATCGGCAGCGCAGCCCGCCGGTTTCTTCGGTCCTATATCGACCAAGCCATCGCCAAGAAGGTCGAAACAAGCCGCGACCTGATCGCGGAGAACCCTCAGTTCCTCTACATGGCCGACGAGCTCGAAACTTTCGCCGAAGCCCTACAGCCGAACGCCTTCGCCAAGGAGGACATTCTCCTCGAGATGGCGCGCAATCGCTTCCGGCGGCAAAAGCGGTTCTCAGGCCTCGAGCATTCCATCAAGACCGGCGAGCCCTTGAAAGGCCCGCTCACGGCGAAGATCGAGGAATATACCGCCTACATCGCCGATGAAAAACGCGGTGCACTGGCGGAGTATGTCACGAGGCGCAAGGCAGTGCTGGACGTGTTTGAAACTCTCCTCGAATACAAAGACCCGGAGGAGGAAACCTACAACAGGGAAGACGCACTGCATCAACTATTTTGTCCGATGCGGATCGACTCCAAGGGGCTGTCAATAGAGGATCATAATCTTTGGCTGTTGGACGACCGCCTTGCATTCTTCAGCTTTTTTGCGTCCGACAAGCTCCTCAATCAATACACCACCCTCCCGGACGACGAGCGCCCGGACCTGGCCTTTTTCTATGACGCCTGCGTGGCGTGGCGGGAGCGCGAGGAAACCGACACTATCGTCATTGTCGAGTTCAAGCGGCCCATGCGGGAGGACTACAGCAAGGGCAAGGACCCGGTGCAGCAGGTTCTTTCCTATGTTCGGCGGCTGAAGGAAACCTCTGGAGAAACCGACATTCGCGGGCGCGCGATCACCGGCATAAGGCCGAGCACGTCTTTTCACTGCTATGTTGTCGCGGACATCACCCCGACGCTCGAGGAGCGGATTATCGGGCGCTTTGAGAAAACCCCAGACAGCCAGGGATATTTCGGCTACACGACCAACCCCTCGGCCTTCGTGGAGATCATCCCGTTCGGGAAGGTTATGCGGGACGCACGGCTGCGCAACGCGATCTTCTTCCAGAAGCTCGGTATTACGAACGTAGGCTGATAAAGGATGAGACTTGTCGGGCAGGCACTAACAGGCTGCTGAAATAGCAGTGTTGCGAGAACGGCTTCCCGGCTGTGCGTGCTTTCGAGCCGGCAGTTGGTCGGGTGCCTCGGTTCCGGGTGCCTCCTTGTCAGGCGGCGAGCAGCCTGGGGAGCCTCGCAAGGTTGCAGGCGGCCATCGTTAGGGTGAAGCGGGCACGGACGCGCTCGACGCCGCGATGGAGTGTCTGGGCCATGCCGCCCACCGTCTTTGCCCAGCCGAACGGTTCCTCGATCTTCTTGCGGCAGCGCTGCGAGACGGCATAGCCCTCGTGGCGGGTGGTCCGGCCATCGATGGCGGAATGGCGGGGCTTCTGCGCGACATGCGGAGTGACGCGGGCTTGCCGGAGGTCGGCGACGAAGTCGGCGCTGTCGTAGCCCTTGTCGGCCCCGAGCGTCCGGCGCCGGGTCGAGCCGGGGAACCTGCGCTGGAGCATGGCGAGCGCCGCCTGCCGTTCGGCATGGCCGTCGGCGCGGGTCAGTTCGGTCTCGACGATCAGGCCGTCGCGGTTCTCCATCAGGGTATGGCCCATGAAGCAGAGCATGGCGCCGGTGCCGGGTGACTTCCGGTAGAGCCGTGCGTCCGGATCGGTGGACGAGGCATGGGTGGCGTTCGAGCGCTTCTCGCCGCGGACGTCGACTTCGGGATTGCGGTCGCGGCGGGAGGGGCGGGTCATCGGGGTGGTCTCGAGTTCGG
>JAMHVU010000221.1:0-3968 GCA_035911355.1 Sphingobium sp. | reverse complement strand
CAAAAAAGCCTTTACATTCTTCCAAAACATTAATCTTGGATGAAACGAAGCAATGAAAGGAACAATTACCGAAAAAAAGTTAACCAACAGATAGGTGTAGTGCTTCATGATTTTTGTTCCTGCATTTTTTGTTGACGATAAGCTTCGCGGAAATATCTGAATGGCACCCAAAGCATCCCAAAACATTCGCCATCATGTTTGCCCAAATGTTTGTGATGCATTTTATGGGCTCTTCTAATGGCTTTTAAATAGATATTATTAGTATTTCTGAACCATTTAAAACGTTGGTGGATAAAAATATCGTGTACCATAAAATAGCAAAAGCCATACAAGGTAATACCAGCGGCAATGCCAATCATCACAACATTACTCCAAATAGAACCGAACAAGAACAATAAAATGCCAGGTGTAGCGAAAATGAGGAAAAAGAAATCGTTCTTTTCCAGCACTTGGCCATCGTCTTTTTTATGATGGTCTTTATGCAAACTCCATAACCAACCATGCATCAAATATTTATGTGCCAACCAAGCCACGCATTCCATCGCTATAAAAGCACCAAGCACACAAATTATTAACGTTAAAACCATTTTATTGAGTTTTAAATAAGCTTTGGATTTGAGTTGTTCTATAATCGAAAATCTGCTCTAACTTTTTCCTTACTATTAATTTACTTGCCAACTGCCCCAGCACCCCAAATGGCACAGCATAAGTCACTTTATCCTTCATCAACACCTTTCCTCCTTTTTCTTCAAACGTATGTTCGTGGTGCCAATACGCATACGGCCCTTTCAATTGTTCGTCTACAAATGAATATGGTGCATTTACCGAAGTTATCTAGAAGGTGCATGCCAATGGGACGTTTGCTTCTCATTCTCGTGGTGGTCGTGGCCGCCGCGCTCGGATTCTATTACTGGCGCGCTGACACCGCCGGCGTGACGACTCCGGCCGGCGAAGCGGCGCAGGACGCGGCGACCTCCGCCGGTGAGGCGGTGGACGCGGCGGGCGAAGCCGCCAGCGAAGCCGCGAAATCGGCGACCGAGGCCCTTGGCGACGCGGCGAAATCCGCCACCGACGCCGTGAACGACGCCGCCAAGGCCGCGGGCGAAGCCGCCAGCGACGCGGTGAACTCCGCCGCCGACGCGGTCAAATCGGCCACCGACTCCGCCACCGACGCGGCGCACGACGCCGGACATGACGCCGCCGACGCCGTCGAGGACGCGACCGAAGGCTCGCCGAGCGTCACGACCGAGCCCAGCGTCACGACCGAGCCGGGCGCTACCACGGTACCAGGCACGACGACCGAGCCGGGCGCCGCGCCCGAGGCGCCGAAGCCGGCGAACTGAGTGGAAGCCGCCGGCCCGCCTCTCCCGCGCACGGGGGAGGCGGGCCGGTACCCGTCTCAGCTCAGCGATTCGCAGAAACGGCGGATGCGCTGGCAGGCGTCGGTGAGTTCCTCGTCCGACGCGGCATAGCTGATGCGGAAGTTAGGGCTGAGGCCGAAGGCCGCGCCGAACACCACCGCCACGCCCTCGGCGTCGAGGAGCGCGCTCGCGAAAGTGGCGTCATCGGCGATCACCAGCCCGCCGGGCGTCGTCTTGCCGATCGTGCCCGCGATCGAGGGATAGACATAGAACGCCCCCTCCGGCACCGGGCAGACGATGCCGGGGCAGTCGTTCAGGAGCCCGACCACCAGATCCCGCCGCCGCTGGAAGGCCTCGCGCGAGGTTTCGATGTAGTCCTGCGGCCCCGTCAGCGCCTCGACCGAGGCCCATTGGCTGATCGAGCAGGCGTTGGAGGTGGACTGGCTCTGGATCGTCACCATCGCCTTGATGAGCGCCTTCGGCCCCGCGGCGTAGCCGATCCGCCAGCCGGTCATCGCATAGGCCTTCGAGACACCGTTCACCGTCAGCGTGCGCTCGTAGAGGCCGGGCTCGATCCCCGCGGGGGTGCAGAACCTGAACGGCGCGTAGGCGATATGCTCGTACATGTCGTCCGACATCACCCAGACCTGCGGATGACGCATCAGCACATCGGTGAGCCCCTTGAGCTCCTCCGGCGAGTAACCCGCGCCGGTCGGGTTCGACGGTGAGTTGAAGATGAGCCACTTGGTCTTCGGCGTGATCGCCGCCTCGAGCGCCTCGGGCGTGATCTTGTATCCGGTCTCCATCGCGCCCACGACCACCACCGGCGTGCCGCCGGCGAGCATCACCATGTCGGGATAGCTCACCCAGTAGGGCGCGGGCACGATCACCTCGTCGCCCGGATTCAGTGTCGCCATCAGCGCGTTGTAGAGAACCTGCTTGCCGCCGGTCGAGACCACCACCTGATCGGGGGCGTAGTCGAGATTGTTCTCGGCCTTGAACTTGGCGCAGATCGCCTTGCGAAGCTCGATGATCCCCTCGGGCGAGGTGTAGCGCGTCTCGCCCCGGTCGATCGCGGCCTTCGCGGCCTCGCGGATATTGTCCGGCGTCACGAAATCCGGCTCGCCCGCCGAGAGGCTGATGATGTCGCGGCCCGCGGCCTTCAGCTCGCGCGCCTGCGTCGAAATGGCGATGGTCGCCGAGGGCTTGATCCGCCCGAGCGCCGAGGAAAGGAAGGACATGGGAAATGCTCCGATCAGTCGCGGAAGGCCCTCCTTCTAAGGGCCGGTTCGGCGCCTTCGCAAGAGCGAAAGCGGCCCTTGGCGCGCGGCGCGCCCCGCGCTATTCCCGTCCCGCGACCGGTAGCGGGCAGCGGGAGGAGCGAAGCATGAGCGAAACGGCGGAGAACCGGCTGAAACGCCTCGGCATGCGGAGCTGGCGCCGCGGCACGAAGGAGATGGATCTCATCCTCGGCCCCTATGCCGACGCCCGCCTCGCCACGCTCGGGGCGGAGGAACTCGACGCCTACGAGGCGCTGCTGGAGGAAAACGACCAGGACCTCTATCTCTGGGTCAGCCGGGGCGAGGGTATGCCCGAGGCGCACATAGCCGCGCTCGACCACGTGCGCCGATTCCACGGGCTCGCCTGAGGCGGCGCCCGGGCCGGCCGTTAACAACTTATATATGAAATTGCCGGAGGTTTCTTCGCATCAGGTGCCAGCGGAGAAACGGTATGAGTGTGCAGGCAAGGATGGCCGCGGTCGAGAAGGCGGCGGCGCCCAAGGGCGATCAGGAATTTCTGGCCTCCTACCTTGAAACGCTCGCGCTCGTGGAACGTCTCCACCGCCTGTTGCTCGACGTGGTCAAGGATGAGTTCGAACGCCTCGGCGTGATCGACATCAACTCGGTCCAGGCGCTCCTGCTCTTCAACATCGGCGACCACGAGGTGACGGCGGGCGAGCTGAAGACTCGCGGCTATTACCAGGGGTCGAACGTTTCCTATAACCTCAAGAAGCTGGTCGAATACGGCTACATGCACCATCAGAAATGCGGCGTGGACCGGCGGGCGGTCCGGGTGCGGCTGACCGAGAAGGGGCGGGCGATACGCCTGATCATCTCGGAACTGTTCCAGCGCCACGCCGACGGCATCCTCTCGCGCGACGTGCTCGGCGGCGCCCGGCTGCCCGAGATGAACGGCAGTTTGCGCCGGATGGAGCGCTACTGGAGCGATCAGATCCGCTACATCTACTGAGCGCGCGACCACGCGCCGAGGGCGCGCGGATCGCGAACCTGACCTCCTCGCGGCTTTTGTGCAACCGACAAGGCTTTTTCCGCGGGAACGCTGCACAACCGCTTAGAATGATGGTAGCATTTCCACAAAACAAGGAATCCGCGGGCATTGATTCGGTAATCGTCGAGCGGGCAGTTGACTGGCGTTTTTGGGGTCTTGAGGCGGATCCGATGATGACTACGAACAAGGGCCCCGACGCAGGGGTGCCGGAGGATTTCAACGTTCCCGTGGGCGATCTGCTGCGCGGGGAAAGGGCGACGCGGGGCCGCTCCCTGCTCGACGTCCAGCGGGATTTGCGCGTCAAGGCGGCCCATATCG
>JAMHVU010000220.1:0-2027 GCA_035911355.1 Sphingobium sp. | reverse complement strand
CGCCAACGGGTTCATGACGAGATCCTCAATGCAAAACGGTCCAGGTTCAGGGAAGTCAGAATCGTCAAAATGGAAGACGGGGCGGCGTGCTATACGGCGTTCCAATGGGAGGCCATCGACGAGCGCCTTCCAGACGGACACGGTGCCGTTCCGGGGCAGGGTCGCGGGCGTTGAGCCAGACCATACCTGGATCGGCCGGGTTTCCTGGCTGCGCGCGCCCGGGGCCAATGTCGCGGCCTCGACCTGCCCTTCGGCGGCAGCGGCGATCGGGTGATCAGCGCTGCGTCACGCCCGAGCGTCATGGGCGAAGCGTTTCCTCAAGCCAATCGAAGGTCCGGCGGTTCAACAGCGACCGGTTGCCGATTTCGCAATGGTCACCTGCCCCGTCCGCCGCCGAGAAGCGGATGATGGTCTTCGGGCAGGTCATCTGATCGAACAGCGTCTGGGTCGAGGCGGTCAGCGGGTCGTTCTCGGCCATCGTTAGCAGGGTCGGGCATTGGATAATGGCGGCGCGCCCTTCCATGGTGAACCGCTGCGCCGCGGCGAGATAGCCGCGCAGGTCGGTGACGCCATGCACCCAGAAGCCGCGCTGCATGAAGGTCCAGTGCTGGACGCGATCGCCGTCGATGATCTGCTGCAGCTTGTCGATGATCGACTGGTCAAGCCTGGACAGGTCGCGCGCCTGCTCGGGCGAGGCGCCCAGCTTGACGGCATAGGCGGCGAAACCGCCGGCCATGCTGAACTGCCCGGGGTCGGCGACGCAGGCGGCCAGCCGGGGCTCGCCGCTGGCCCCGCGCGGCGCGAGATAGCCGCCAAGACTCCATCCATTGAGCACCATGCGGTTGGTATCCACATTGGGCAGGGTGACTGCCACGTCGACGACGGCGTTGATCACCACTTCCCAGTCGGGGCGCATCGGCACGCTCTGCCGCACCAGCACGCTGCCCTGGCCGGGGCCGTCGAACATCAGCACATGGTAGCCACGGCGCGCGGCCGCCACGGCCGAGGCGAAATACATGTCGGTGATGGTGCCGTCATAGCCGTTGGTCAGGATGAGCAGCGGCCTAACCTCGGCGGCGCGACCTTCGGCTGGGATGAAATATCCCGGCAACGACAATCCCTCGAAGGGGATGGCGAGCGGCATCACTGGCGGATCGGACAGCGCCATGGCCTGATCGAACGCCTCGACCGAGCTTTGGTGTGCGGCCAGCAGCCGCGGGTCGCGCTGCGGGCCGAACAACGGACGATAGGCCGAGACATAGAAGCCGCTGGCGCGCAGCAGAAGGTCGCGCGCGCTCGCCCGGTGCCCCTTGGCCAGCGCGTCCTCGGCCTGGGTCTTCAGACGGTCAGCGGTCGCGACCCAGGTGTCGTAATAGACGCCATCATCACTGTCACCGACCGCCTTGCCGATGGCCACAAGCTCGCCATGGTCGACCCCGCCGTAAGGGATGTAGCCGATGCCCCAGGTCCCCAGACGATCCTGCAGGCTGTCCCTGAAGAATGCACCCATCGAGTATTTCCCCCCTGTCGATTCCTGGTTTGCGCCACCAGCGGCGAAGGTAATCCCGCGACCGCGCCGGCGGCCATGGCGCTTAGCATCAGGCGACGCCTGCCTGGTCCCTTGATCGGTTTTCCGGTTTTCGCGGATGGCCGGTTCGAAAATCCCGCTAGGAGGCGGGCCCGACCTACATAGGATCCCGGCCGGAATTGCCACGGCAACCGCTCGAGAATGTCTAGACTATGGCGCGCCGTCGCGGCCACCCGCGGCCCCATGTCCGGCGGAAAACGATGGACGTCGGCGGACACGCTGGCTCGCCGATGAAACTGGCGAAATCGCTGCGCGATGTCATCAGCGGGAGGCGCACTGGACGCTCTCACTCCACCCGAAACCCGCGCGGCCGGAAGACGTATCCCCCCGCTACCAAGCGTCAACGTCTGACCATCGACGGCCATCAACAGTGAGCCGTCGATGACATAGAACAACTCACCTTCGTTTTGGCGCACATGCCAAGGTGGTTCGAACCCGC
>JAMHVU010000219.1:0-2714 GCA_035911355.1 Sphingobium sp. | reverse complement strand
CGCGAGCGCGTCATGAATTTCCCGGAGGATCCCGGCGATGTCCGGCGGCTCGGCCATGATGGCCTCGTTAACGCTTAATTAATCCACCGCCGCAAGGACGATCTCGCAGCGGCGACGGTGAATGCCCGGAAAGGGGAAGAAGGTGAGCGGAATTCTTTTCATGCTGGGCGTGGTCGCGATGACGATGTTCGGCGACTATCTCCTGAAACTGGCGTCGATGAAACCGAGTGGGCTCACGACCCCGGAATTCGCCGGCGCGGTGGTGATCTACGCGCTGAGCGCGGTCGGCTGGCTCTTCGCGATGCGCCATCTCTCGCTCGCGGCGATCGGCGTCTATTACTCGATGCTGATGCTGATCCTGCTCGCGGCGATGGGCGTGCTCCTCTTCGGCGAGAAGCTCGCCCCCCGCGAGATGCTTGGTATCGTTCTCGCCTGTGCCTCGATCGGGCTGATGGCACGGTTTCACTGACCGGGGACTCTTGATCCGCCGCGCGCGGGCCTCTAGCTCTGATAAAACGCCGGAACTCGGAGTCCGCCATGCCGGAACGCAAGACCCTGTTGCTGACCGGTGCGAGCCGGGGAATCGGCCATGCGACGGTGAAGCGCTTCTCGGCCGCGGGTTGGCGCGTCATCACCTGCTCGCGCCACCCCTTCCCGGAGAATTGCCCCTGGCCCGCCGGCGCCGAGGATCACATCCAGGTCGATCTCGCCGATCCGAACGACACGATCAACGCGGTCGAGGAAATTCGCCGCCGGCTGAAGGGTGGCCGCCTTGAGGCGCTGGTGAACAACGCCGGCATCTCGCCGAAGGGCGAGGGCGGTTCGCGTCTCAACACGCTCACCACCGACCTCCGGACCTGGGGCCATGTGTTCCACGTGAACTTCTTCGCCTCGGTCGTGCTCGCGCGCGGGCTGATCGAGGAGCTGAAGGCGGCGCGGGGTGCGATCGTGAACGTGACCTCTATCGCGGGCAGCCGCGTCCACCCTTTCGCCGGCCCCGCCTATGCGACGTCCAAGGCCGCGCTCGCGGCGCTGACGCGCGAAATGGCGCATGATCTCGGACCAATGGGCATCCGCGTGAACGCCATCGCCCCGGGCGAAATCGAGACGGATATTCTCTCTCCCGGCACCGAGGATCTCGTCGCCGCGATCCCGCTACGCCGCCTCGGCCAGCCGAGCGAGGTCGCGGACACGATTTTCTTTTTGTGTGGGCCGGAAAGCGGCTATGTTTCCGGTGTGGAGATCGAGATCAATGGGGGCCAGCATGTCTGACGGAGGCTGCGCGGATAGCGCCATTGGTATTGCCGATTTGCACAACTTGAGATTGAAAATTTTCACCGCTGATCCCGTGTGACCCAGTTTCTCGTTGCGCGCTCGCTCATTCGGGATAAGACGAGCGATATGCGGGGAAAGGCGGAGTCGGAATCACGCGGTGGAGAATAATAGTTGTACGGAGTTTGACCGGTCGTCTCTGACGGACCTGTCCGAAGAGTCAGAGTATCGTGAAATGGTAGTACGCGGTCACGTTAAATGGTTTGACACCACCAAGGGATATGGCTTCGTGGTCGCCGAGGATGGGGAAGGCGATATCCTTCTCCACGGCAATGTGTTGCGCGTGTTTGGCTTCACCTCGGTCGCCGAGGGGGCTGAGATCGTCCTTCGGGTCCAGGTGACAGAGCGTGGTCGTCAGGCGCTGGAAGTGGTCGACATCCTGCCGGCCTCGGCGCCGGCCAACGAGACCCAGGCCGTGGTGCCCATGGAAGGGGCGGCCGGCGGGCCGCTGCAGCCCGCGCGGGTGAAATGGTTCGATCGCGTCAAGGGTTTCGGCTTCGTCAACGTCTATGGCCGTTCCGAGGATGTGTTCCTGCATATGGAGACGCTGCGCCAGTATGGCTATGGCGAGGTACTGGCCGGCGATGTGCTGGCGGTGCGCATCACCTCCGGGCCACGCGGGCCGATGGTCTATGAAGTGCGGAGCTGGGATTATGTCGCACGTCAGAAGCAGGCGGGCGATCCGGATGTGTGAGCCAGCGCGGCTCGGACCCGCGCTGGCGCTGCTTCTGCTTCTCGGGGCGGGCATGGCGCGGGCGGAAAATGCCTGCGACCTCGCCCGCGTCGATATCCGTGACGCGGATGGCTCCGCGCGCGTCGCCGTCGAGGTGGTCGATACGCCGGAGGGCCGGGAGCGCGGCCTTATGTACCGCGAGTCGATGCCGCGCTATTCCGGCATGCTCTTCGTCTACGAATACGCGCAGCCGGTTGCCTTCTGGATGCAGAATACACTCATCCCGCTCGACATGCTGTTCTTCGACGCCTCGGGCCGGCTCGAACGCATTCACGAGAATGCGAAGCCGCTCGACACCACGCCGATCCCAGGCGGTCAGGACATCCGTTTCGTTCTGGAACTGAACGGCGGCATGGCCAGGACGCTCGGCATCGAGCTGGGGGCGGAATTGCGGCATCCCGCCGTCGATCAGAAGGTCGCGGCCTGGCCCTGCGGATAGCATGAGCCTTTCGCGCCTGCCCCCGGGCTGGCCCCTCTGTCAGGCGGGAACGTAGGTCAGCCTGATGACCTCGCCATCGATCTGGTCGCTCGCCGTCAGGCGGAGCGGTGGCCGGGGTCCGGCGAAGAAGGGCTTTCCCTTCCCAAGCACAACCGGGTGGAAATAGAGCCGGTACTCATCGACGAGCCCGAGCTCGCCCAGGCTTCGCGC
>JAMHVU010000218.1:0-3106 GCA_035911355.1 Sphingobium sp. | reverse complement strand
GTAAGCGCCGACGGAAGGCGGCGTTGACGTCGGGCTATTTGATTTTTCGCAGGCGCGGCGCCCATTTCTTGGCGAGTGCCGCGAAGCGAGCGTGGATTACCTCGATGTTGGGTTGAGTGTGGGGGTCATGGTCGTCGCCAAGAGCATCCAACGCCTCTTCATGGTATTCATGCGACGGATCGGTGAGAGCCTCCAGCTTCTCGGCATAGCCCCAAGGCCCTCCCGAGTCCTCCGGTGGGCGCATTCCGGTAGCTTCCAGCAGGCGGGGATAGCTGCCTTGCAGGTCAGCCGGAGCGATGCCGTGGATCCTGACGCTGTGCTCCCATCCGTCGCCAAAGTCGTAGAGGTACTGGAAGGTCTTGCCGCGCATTCCCTCCAACGCCTCAGCGAGGGTCGTCTTTCGGGCATCAAGTGGGCCGCCAAAGCCGTAGGACGGGTCAGGGGTGCCGAAGCCCGTGCGCCCGAAGGTCAGCTCCCACAGATGGCTATCGGTCCATCCCAACGCTTCCTGGAAGGTAGTGTGCAAACGATCGAGCCGGATGCCGAGCGGTACTTCGATCATGCGGGTTACGGCGGGCGTCACGTCATCCAGAGTGATCGTCATGTGCACGACGAAGGCGTTGCTCAAGCAGCTTGCTCCAGGTTCTGGATCGCCTTTGCGGCCTGCCAGTTCCACGGCAGGAGTTCGTCGATCCGGTTGATCGGGTGGTTGCCGATACGCTCGATTACGTCGGTGAACCAGGCTTCGGGCTCAACACCGTTCAGGCGGCACGTTTCGGCAAGCGAGTAAAATAGCGCCGAGGCATCCCCGCCCTTGGTGGACCCGACGAACATCCAGTTGCGACGCCCCAGAGCAACGCCGCGCAGGGCATTTTCGACCAGGTTGTTGCTGATCTCCAGCAGGCCATCTTCGCAATAACGGACCATCGCCGCCCAGCGGTTAAGGGGATAACGGCATGCTTTCGCCAAGGCGCTGTCCGAGGACAATCCCTGCATCTGGGCATGCAGCCATGGCCGCAAGGCTGCAAGCTTCGGGAGAGCCAGCTGCTGGCGAACCCGTCGCCGCTCATCGGGCGGCGCTCCTTTGATATCCCGTTCGATCGCGAACAATTCGCTGATCCTCACGACCGCTTCAGCCGCTACCGGCGATGGGTTCTTTTCCAGAATGTCAGTGAACTTGCGTCGCGAGTGCGCCCAGCAGCCAACCTCGATCACGCCGCGCGGCACCTTGGTCTTGGGGTCATGATACAGCGCGTTGTAGCCAGCATAACCGTCGGCTTGAAGGTATCCACGGTAACCTGCAAGGTGGGCCGCCGGATGCTTACCGCCGCGCCCGGTCGTGAAGCGGAACGCCACGGCAGGCGGGCTCATGTCCCCGCTTGATCGGCCGTCGCGCAGATAGACCCAGAAGTAGGCGGTATGGCTACCGTCTTCGCCCTGCAGCAAAGTCACCGGCGTTTCGTCGCCATGTATCTTTGGAGCTTCGAGGATATGGACGAGCAACCGTTCGCCGAGCGGCGCCATCAACCAGGCCAGCTTGCGCGACCAGCGGCCCATCACGTCGCGATCGATCTCCACCCCTTGCCGGCGCAGGATCACCGACTGGCGATGCCAGGGCTGATGATCGACAAAGCGGCTGACGACGAGGTGTGCGAGCAATGCGCTGCTTGCCATCACCTTGGGCAACGGCAGATCGATGGCCGGCGCCTGGCGGATCGTTTCGCAGGATCGGCAGGCGATGCGAGGGCGAACATGACGCAGGACACGGAAGCAGGCGGGTACGTAATCCAGCACTTCGGTGACGTCTTCGCAGATGACGGTCTCGCTACCACCGCAACCGCATGGCTCCGGAAGGTGCTGGGTCGTCTCACGGGGGATATGTAGGGGGATCGGCGCCCTGGTTCCGGCCTTGCGCGTCGGTTTCGCGTTCGACGCCGCAGGAGCGTCATCATTGGCCGGCTCCGGGGCATCCACCTCCTCGAACATCAGCCGCAACTGCGCGATATCCATTTTCTCAGAGCTGCGACCGAACTGGACGCGCAGCAGCCGAGCAAGACGGTGCTCCAGCTTCTCGATCGTCAGACCCTGAGCTTTGACGGTCTGCTTTGCCGCCCCCAGTTCGGCCCGCTCCAGTTCCATGATCTCAGCCATCTCCCGCAGCATTTTCTGCAGGAGAACGGGGTCTGTGGGGAGGCGATCAAGGTCGAACCGCATGCCCCGGAGTATAGCGCAAGTGGCATTTCCCGCCTACATAAAACGGCAGTTTTCCGAGCTTTTATCGCTCATGCGAGGGTCGGCACGAGCACCTCGTCGTGAACAATCGCCTGCCGCCAATCCAGTCCCTCGATCAGCATCGCCAACTGCGCGGCCGAGAGCCGCGCTGCTCCCCCGTCCTGGGTTCTGGGCCATACGAACTTTCCGCGCTCGAGGCGTTTTGCATACAGACAAAGTCCTGATCCGTCCCAGACCAAGGCCTTCAATCTATCGCCTCGTTTTCCGCGGAACAGGAATACAGCGCCGGAGAAGGGATCGAGTTGGAGGATATTGCGAACCTGAGCGGACAGGCCATCGAAGCCTTTTCGCATGTCGCACGGCGCCAACGACAGATAGATCTTCGCCGATGGCGGCAGCGTCAGGCTCAACGTTCAAGCTCCCCGATAACCTCGAGTGCCAATCTCAACGCTTCTCTGTCGACCAACCTGTCGATCGACACCATGAAGTCACCGCCGCGCCGGATCTCAATCCGGCCAATCTCAGGTGCTGTCCCCTGCGGCTCGGCGGCCAGTTCGACCGGCACGAACCCGGCCATCGCGCCGCGGAGCAATTGCTTACGCCAGGTGTAGAGCTGACCGGTCCCGATCCCGTACCGACTCGCGACCACGGCCATGATGGCACCCGGCTGCGTGGTTTCCTTCAGAATCGCCAGCTTCTCTTCGTCGCTCCAGTGCCGGCGCCGTTCCACTCGAACGACCGCTCCGCCATCTCGGCGTGCGCTCATACGAGGCTCGTTTGACTGCTCGATATCCACTCGCAAGGCCTCCATATGCCCCGCGAAATTCACGCCCACCCCAATCCACGCAAGGCCGGGTTCCGTCGGCGCTTACGA
>JAMHVU010000217.1:0-59098 GCA_035911355.1 Sphingobium sp. | reverse complement strand
GCCACGATCGCCAGCTTTTGCTCCAGGCTCCATGAACGACGGCGCCCCGCCATCCCGCTCAGCAGCTCAACCCGCCGAACCGGCTCCGGACCAACTCCAGTGCACGTGTCCAGTGCGGTCGTAGGTGCAAAATCTTCCATCCACGCCAGCATCTGACGCAATCAGTCGCGGACACAAGGTGGCGCCGGAACGCCGCTTACGATCCGAGAGGGCTCATTAGTGATGAACGGATGACTGCTTTCGGCAATTCGAATTGAGCCCGCGAAAAACCGCTTTGTTGGCGTCTGCCGCCAGAACGATGCAGCCAACCAAAAGCGGCGGCATTCGACCAACTTAAGTCATTCCGAGGCAGATATATAAACGGCGGTTCACGCCGGAACCGGCCAATTGCGACGTGAACGGACTATTTGCGGCCCGGTTCGCCGAAGATGACGTCGAGCACGCGGCGGTTGCGGCTGTGGCCGGTATGCGCGGCGACGGGATCGGCGAGGAGGCCGAACAAGGTAGCGCCGTTATGGGCGTGGACGTTCACGACCGTAACGCCCTTGATGCTAGGCACCCGCCAGGTCAGCAGGTCGCTCGGATCGCTGAACGCAATGATCTGGCGTGTCTTTGTGTGGCCTGAGCGCAGCGACATCTCCTCCTGCCAGCGGGCGAGTCCGGCCAATGGGCTGAGGTGCTGCTTCCTGACGAAGGTGCCGGTGCCGGCGGCCCCGACAGGAGGAGCGCTTCGGATAATGTCGGCGGCGGCTACCTCACCCTCAATGCCCGTCAGCCGCGCGAGCTCGAGTAGTGCGATCTGGTTGGCGAAAAAATAGAGGCTGGCGCTGCGATCGAGCGCGAGATCGACCGGCCCTTCCTCCCCTTCATCCGGCCGAAGGGCATCCAGAACCGCGAAGCTGCCCAGACTTTCGGAGATAATCGTGAAATCCTGTTGCTCCGCGGTCCGGCCCTCGAACGGCAGGGCGGCAGCGAAGGCGCGCTGCATCGCACGGCGTATATAGAGGCGACCGGGACCCAGCGCGATCACGGCGTCGGACAGGCCCCAGTCGAATATCTGCTGCTTGAGCGCACGATTGAGGACTGCGCCGCGGCCACCCGCCGGGTGTTTCGCCGAGGCCTCATCGACTTCCGCCTGGCTGAGCCAGCCCGGCCCGCCGCCCCATGGCTTTGAGCAAAGGCGCAGATGCGCAATATCCGCTCCTGTGAGCTCCGCCTCGGGCAGTAGCAGGAAGCGGCATTTCAGGGGGAAGAGCAGCGGCCACCAGTTGATCTCGTCCAGCACGACCACGGCACCATCGGCCCGGCGCAGCACATGACGCTGTACAAACGGGCGGCTGGCGTCCCATTGCTGCCGAGATAACCAGATGCGTGCTCCAGCATAGCGCGCATCTTCGGGCCATTCCCCGACGTCGACCGGAATATCCGGCACCGGCGTATCACGTCGGAAACCGAGCGGGTGCAGCCTTTCCGCCATTCCGGCGACGAACGCGTCCGATGTATGAGGGCCGTCCGCACGCATGCCGTGGACGAACAGTATATGCGTGGTGCGCGGTCCCGCGTCCTGAATCGCGCGGCCGAGCGAGACGGTATCGGACAACCGCCCGGGGCCGGCCTCGACCAGCGCCGGCGCGCAAGCTGCGGTGGACAGCAGGGCGGCCATGACGAGACAGCGTCGGGCGACAGATGAGCGGCGCAGCGTCATTTGGCGTTCTGGGCGATCCACGGCCCATAGACGCCGATCCGCGCATAGACGCCAAATTTGAGTGAACGCGCACAACCATCGCCCCAGCTCACGACACCTGCCAGCTGGGGGATGTTGTCCGTGCCGCGATAAACCAGCGGACCGCCGCTATCCCCCTGGCAGGAATCAACGCCGCCTTCCTTGACTCCCACGCACATCATCTCCGGCGTGATATTCTTGTTATAGCTCAAACCGCTGTTGCAAGTGGCCCTGTCGATAAATCCGACCCGGGCCTTGAACAGTCTGGGGACAGGCTTGCTCCCTTCGGCCTGCGCGCCGAAACCGCTGACGACGAGGTCGGTCGCCTCGGTGAACCCTGCCTCTTGCGCTGTGCCGATGAGCAAGATCGGCTGCACCGTGTCGGTAAAACTAAGCGGCGTACGGAGTTTCAGTAGGGCGACGTCGTTGACAGGGATGCGAAAGTTTTTTCTTCCATAATTGGTCATTTGAACGACTTTATAGTCGGGATGACGGATGATCTCCGAAACGTTCAGCCGCAGGGTACCGTTTACCAGCCGATTGGTGCCATAGGCGACGCTGATATGCTCGGGATTGAGCCCGGCGACACAATGGCCGGCGGTAACGATCCATTGCGCCGAATAGATCGTGCCACCGCAGAAATGCGCCTCATAGGGGTCGGCGATCCACGATACGCCGAGGGATACCTGCCATGGCAACTCCTTGTCAGCGGCCGGCTTTCCACCCACGATCTTGTCCTGGACGCCGCTCTTGTACCGGGCAAGCGCCGCCGCATAGCCGCCTTCGGGATCGTCCGTCAGTTGCGCCCTTGCAGGCTGCGTGAGCAAGAAAGCGAGTGTCGTTGCGATGGTGCGCCAGCGCATGTCCGTTCCCCTCATTTGGTATAGATGCGCAGTCGCACGCCCTCGAAACTCTCGGGTAGTCCGTTGACCATCGTGACCTGACTGGCAGCGACGCCTGCCTGGGTGACGGCATAGCGCGCCTGTGTGCCCAACATGCGTCGTTCGAGCTCCACCTGGTCGGCATCGTCGCGGGCGGTCGACACCGACACCCAGCTGACCGTCCGCCCACCCTCTCGCGCCCGTTCCAGCGCTGCCGTTACGGCTGCGGCATCGACGACCGTGCCGCTTCCCGCCGGATCCGGGCTGACCAGCATTTCGAGCGTAGGTCGGCCCAGAGCGATTTCCGACGGCTTCAGCTTGATCGCGATATCCTCGCGGTTGTCGCCCAAGCTCCGGCTTGCCGCCCGCTTCATACCCAGTTGCGGTCCCAGCGTCAGAGCGCTGCCCTTTTCGAGCTTTCGGTTAGGAGACATGGGATAGGGATCGCTCGATCCCGAAACGATGATGCTGCCATCGTCGATCTCGCGCGGATCGCGAGTAGGGTCGACAACTGACGGAACCGGGACGTCATCCTCCCTGATCTTCACCGTCTTGCGCGTGACGGCTACCGTTTGGAAAGCGAGCGCATCGGCCTTCACCGCCATCTGGAGCGCAGTGAGCGACGGGGCGGCGGAGACGTCCGTTGCAGCCGGAAAGGCAAGGCTGGCGAATGTGGCGACCCGGACATTCGGCTGTCCGGACTGCCATGCGGTTTCGGGGAGCAGTGCGGGAACGCTGGTGGGCGAGCTTCCGGTCGCCGCTAACCTGTTGGCGGCCGCCTTGGCCAGCCATTCGCGCGCGGCGGCGGCATAGGCGCCCACGCCGTAGAAGGCGAGGAACTCCCGCATCGCATCGACAGTACCGAGGGCAAGATGCGCCTGCCACTGCTGCAATTCCTCGGCGCGCTCGGCATCCGTGGGCGCCAGCCATAGGGAAACGGTACGCGAATCCGAATACCAGGGTTTTTGTGCGCCGTCGGTCGCGGTTTTGACGTCGAACAGCACCAGTTTCTGAATGTCCGACAGTTCCTTTCCGGGCGTTCCTATCCGGTTGACGAGCGCCTGTGTGAATATGCTTTTGCTGCCCGCCGCGCCCGCGCCCGCGGGCAGGCCGGGAGCGGAGCCATAGGCAACCCATATATTGGACGGCGGCGCCAGTTCGATTCCAAAGCCCTTGGCAGGACCCGTAGCCGGATCAGGTTCCACAAAGGTTCCGATCGAGCGGCACGCATCGAAGATCATCAGGACTAGGCCCGGATTCTGATTTTCGATCAGCGACTGTATGGCACTGATCGGTGGAAAGGTGGTGCTGAGCTTGTTCGCCTTCACGCTCGCCGACGCGCCGACCGGGACGAGATAGCTCTCGCTGCCGAAGGAAAAGCCATGACCCGAATAATATATGACGACGATATCCCCTTCCTGGATCGCGTCGGCAAACGGCATGATGTCGCCTAAAACCAGCTCGCTCATCGTCTGCCTTTCCGGCGCGACGGTGACATCGAAATGGAGTGCCTTAAGTGCACTTGTCATGTCGGTGACGTCGTTGGTGACGTTCGGCAGGGGCGGATAATTTTGATAGTCGGCATTACCGATCACCAGCGCGATCCGGCGGGGTTCGGTCGCGGTCGGGTCCGCTTTCGCTGGAACGCCACTAGCGAAGACAGTCAGCATCACCAGCGTCAGCCGCAGGCCGACGCTGGTGATGCTGCGCCGTCTATTGCGCGCCAAGTTTCTTCTCGACCGTATCACCCGCAAATTCCAGCAGTTTGGTACGCAGCTTGCGCTGGAGCGCTATGCGATCCTTCACGGCGGCGAGCCCGGCATTCGATTCGGTTACGGCCACGGTCAGACTGGTAGCGGCCCCGGGGAGCGGTAGCGGTAACAGCAAGGGTGCCTGGGCGTGCTTGGGCGCCGCGCCGGGCTTTGACGGATCGATATTCCTGATGGTCGAGGAGAATGTTCCGAGCGTCCGTTGCACCGCCAGGGCGTCTCGCGGTTGCTCGATAACAGACATTGTCACCGCGATGTCCGCGTTGAGGGTCATATCCTTCATACCCCGTACAAGCGTGGTGTCGCTTACGCGTGTGCCTACCAGCTCCACACTGATCGCCGACGTGCCGAACCGGCGAAACCCAATGACATAGGTCGACAGCGACGTCAGACTGGCCCCGTCGATGGCGACGCGATCGACGACCAAGCACGATTGGGAGGGTTGACGGAAGGGAAAATCGGCGAAAGCGCTATTACCAGCGAAACTGTGCGACAGTTCTGCGATACGCTTGTCCTCGCGCGCGGTCATCGCCTTGTCGACGACACCCAGCAGCGCCTTAAAACCTTCCGCGATCAACGGAACAAGGACGACGGGAAAGGCTCTGACCGCCGGTGTAGTGGTGCAAGGATCGAGCAGCGGATCGTCTCGACGTAGCTGAACCAGCTGGTCCGGAAGTCTTGACGCTTCCAGCTTGTCCGATGGATAGACAAAAACCGTTTCGACGGGTGCGGCGACTGCAGGTTGGGCAAAAAACGCAGCCATGCTGCCATTAAGCGCCATTCCCCAGCGCAGAAACGTCCTTTGGATTGGCCCCCGTTGCATCTGTCTTCTACTCCCCTTCAGTGAAGACTACATCAAATCATAATAAAAAACGATTCAGGTCAAGTCCATAATGGTGAATATAGATAAATTATCTTTATTGACATGGAGCTTTTCCAATGATGTCAATCACAATTGCGGATTTTGGGATAGGGGCTTCTATCGGATTCGCAAGTGGGGGATTTCGATGTCGATTTTCCGTGCCATATCCCTGATAATATTGACCATGTTGGTCTCAGCGTGCGCGATAAAACCGCCACCCCGACTATCCTGTAAATTCCGCAGTTTTGACTTGAGCGTCGCGGAAATCGCGCCGGCTGCGGCCAATAGCGCCATCGCCAGAGGACTGCCCCCCACGCCGCCCGACCCCTATACCGACGCTCTGCGGCAGAGTCTGGTCACGGGCGCGGTGCGGGCGATGGCGGTTCCCGGATCCACCAATTCCTTTCTATCGCTCTCGGGTGGAAGTCTTAATGGTGCCTATGGCGCGGGCTATCTCGACGAATGGCGCAGCCAGTCGCCTGGCGGCCGTCTGCCTCCCTTCTCAACCGTGACCGGAATCAGCACGGGCGCGATCCTGGCTACCTTCGCCTTCACAAATCGGACCGATGCGGCAGTGCGCGGTTACACCATCACGCGCGAGGACCAACTGCTCAAGCCGTTCGTCAAGCCCAACAAGGGCAAGCTCGGCCTCGGCGCCTATGTGAAAATGCTCCGGCGCGGCTCGCTTGGGGATCTCTCACCTCTTCGAACGCGACTCAACGAGACGATCGACGACGAGATGCTGCGCGCCGTCGCTGCCGGCGCGGCCGACGGTCGCTTGCTGCTGGTCGGCGTCGTCGATGTCGACACGGGCGAGGCCAAGGCGCTGGATCTGACGAACATGGCCGAGCGCTGGGCTGCCGCAAAGGACGATCGTGCCAATCTGAGGCTCTGCTACATGGATGCGATCGTCGCCTCCTCCTCGGCACCCATGGCAGCCGCGCCCGTCTATATCGACAACCGCATGTATATCGACGGGGGCGCGCGCTTCGGTATGTTTGCCGACCGGCAGGTAGAGGCCGCTGCTCTGTTTCGCGCGTCGCCCGAGGGGAAGGCAGCGACGGCGCCCGAGAATTTCCTGCTCATCAACGGCGACCAGCGCATCAAGCCGCGCTGCGCGAAGGCCGACGAGACGCTCTGCACCCTCAACGATCCAACAGGCGGCGAAGCCGCGCCCGCAGCCTGGCGACTAACCGATCTTGCGCTCCGGTCGGAACAGATATTGGCCAACCAGGTCTATCGCTTCTCCGAAAGCCAGGTCGCCAGGGGCGGAACAGTCGCCCGCGTTTCGAAAATCGACAGCAGTGTCGACGGGCACGAATATGTTCTGAACGATCCGGTGCTCGGCTCGGGCAAGCACTATTGTTCGGAGTGGGCCAAGCTCGATGTCGATCTCGACGATCCCGTGCAATTCAAGCCGCGCTACATGCGGTGCCTGATCGACTATGGCCGCGCTCGTGCGCTGGCTGAGCAGTGGTGGAAACCCGCGCAATAGAGCCGGCCGCTGCCGGAGGCACCCCCTCCTGCCTATAGAACCGCCGCTCGGCCTTGTCCCACACGAACCGCCGTGGCGTTCCATCGTTGATGGTAGCCGATTGAATTGGCAGCTTCCGGTTCTTCAGCGCTTTGACGACAGTATTGAACGACGTCACGTGGATCGCGTCCTTGGCAGGCCTCTTGCGGATAAAGGCTAAGGATCGAGTGTCCTTGGAAGCGAGCGGCGGGTTTTCCTCCCGACGGCGAAGCAGCGACCTTCCAGCGATCCCGCCCTCAATATAGAGGAAGTTCGCCACCTTAACGGAGAGCTGAGTGTCGATTATCCATTCATCCGCATGACCATGGTCCTGGTCTCCGAGCGTCTGCTCGAAACAAGAGCTGACATTCCCCTCAGCGCTTTGGAAGGGCAGTTAAGTCCCCAAAATCTCACCCTCCGCGCCTCTCAATCTGCACCTGAATGTACGGCAAATTCCGATGATCGGTTCCGGTGCCCTGAACGACAGCTATGTTGGCGACCCTCGACAAAAAGCAGTGCGGTGCTCGAACCAGCAGGTGTCGACCAGGTGTCGCCGTTCCTCCGTGGAGGCGCGAACGTCCGCATCTGACAGGAGCCGCTGTTCGAGCGTTATGAAGCCGCCGGTCGGCAGCGGCCCAATCCGGGACATTCCGCTCCCCGCTTTGTCGTCCTGTTACTGGTTGCTCCGAGCGCCATCCGGCGGTCCCGTTTCGCCGATCGAAGCACGAAGGTTCGCGTGGCGACGGACGAACTTGGGCGTCCAGTCGAACAGCCCCAGTATGTCCTCCCTCACCAGGATTTGCCCGTCGCACGTCGAAGAAGCACCGATGCCGATCGTCGGGCAGCCGACCACGGCGGTTACTTCGGCTGCCAACTCGGGCGTCACGCCCTCGACCACCATCGCGATCGCGCCGGCCGTATCGGTTGCGCGCGCTTTTGCCAACACACGCTCGCGCTCCGCCTCGTTGCGGCCTCGCGCCTTGAACCCGCCGTCCAGGTTCACCGCTTGCGGGCGCAGACCGACATGGCCGATGACGGGAATGCCGCGCCCGGTCAGGAAAGCTCGCCAAAGATTCAACTTTAGACATCAAACATTAGCATCTTCCAGACAAACACGCGATGGGTTAACTTCAATCTGGATGCGAAATTTCTTCAGGACGATGCGTATTGCGGGTGGTGATTCGAGGCGAGTTCAGATGTTCGCGACTGTGTTGAGTTCCCTCGTGCGATCGCGAGGGATCTATCGGTAGTCAGATCAAGCCGACGCCATTTAGAGGCTTTACTACGTCGATGGGGAACATATCTCCGGAATGAGATTGTGTTCGAATCATCTTATTTCCGCTTCGGAGCGTTCAGGCCCAGAGCATTGTAGATATAGTATCGCGTGATCCCGATCTGTTCATGCAGCAGCGCGTCAGTTGCGTAGAAATTGATGCTGCTGGGGACGATCGCGATATCGACTGTCAGGGCGTCGGCGGGCAATCCCCGCACCCGGTTGGAGAAATGGCGGAAATAGAGAAGCGCGCGCTTGAGTTGCAGGCCGGAGGTTACGACCGTCATCATGCGACCGTCGCCGGCCAGTTTCGTCGAATAGTCCGCATTCTGCCAGGTGTTGTTGCTGCGCGGCTCGAGAAGGATATCCTCCTTGGGAACGCGCAACGCTCTGAGCAGGGCGGCGTTGACCTCTGCTTCAGGCATGCCATGGTGCTGGGGATCTCCGCCACTCACCACGATCTTGCAGTCCGTCTGGTGGTCGCGGCACGAGAAATAGGAGCGTGCGGTGATGGCGACTCGACTATAGCCAAAAAGCGGCACTTGGGGTGCCGTGTTGTCGGCCATGACGGTCGTGCCGGCTCCAAGAAGGACGATGCTGTCATGGCCTGTCCAGGCCGACGTGGCGTTATCGGTCAGCTGGACGTGCGACAGCAGCAGCGCGGGAACGAGTCCGGAACCGATCGCCATGATCAGCACTATGTCCGCGACGAGTAGGCGGAGGGCCCAGCGCTGCTTTCCGCGCGCGAGAAGGAAGATCGAGGCGAGGAGCAGCAACAGGCAGATAAGGATCGTCATCGGGGCTCCGGATATTTTCCCCAGCCTGATGCGCTTGGCCGCGCTGCATTGCAAGCCACGCGGCGCGCTCCCGGATGCTGAGACGGCAAGCTTGTCGCGGGGATGCGGACGCCGGAGGCGCGCTTGAGCGCCTGACAGGCGCCGCACCTCATCTTCTGCGTAGGGTCCAGTCGGACGAGGTGGTCCAGATGCTCAGCCGTTCCTGCTCGATTTGGCTTAGTGCGGGAAGCAGCGGCTCGTCAGGCTTGCGCCGCACAGTGCCGACCAATTTTTCCATGCCCGCCTTCATACCCTCCCATGCAACGCCCGAAGCCATATTGACCGCGCCACCGACCGCTGCACCCGCTGGAATGGCCAGGCCGCCCGAGGCCGGCCACGCCACGGTCAAGATCACACCGGCAACTGTCCCGACGGCTGCACCCCCGGCGACGTCCTTTCCTTTCTCCACAATCGGATTGGGAGCGGGCTTGGGCTTCAGCCCCGTGACGATCCCGGTCTTCGGATCGAGGTGCAGATGCGTCTGGCCGCGATTGATCACATCGACATAATGATCGAGCGCCTTGCCGATCGTGTCGACACGCGCCTGTGCGCGATCGGCTTCCTGCAAGGCGGCGCGGGTGCCCGGGGCGGGATGACCGGCATTCCCGAGTGCCCTGTCCTGTTCGAGGCGGCCGGTCAGGATTGCCTGGAGAACCGCCATTTCGTGCTGCACCTCGGGTTCGGCGAGAATGTCCCAGACCGCGCCCCATGGCACGTTGAAGGGCAGCCTCTCCATCAGGTCGCCGGGCGCGACGCCTGGGCGCCGGGCGTCTCCCAGGTTCCTCAGATAAGCCAGCGCGGCGGAGGTCGGTGCTCCGGCCGGCAGCTTCTGCGTGAAATAGGAGGGGATCGAGACTTCATAGCCGTCCACGAACATGTCGTGAATGCGCCGATCGAGCCAGTTTCGCACAACCGGCCAATGCTCGCCGTACATCGTGCCATGCTTGTACCAGACGCCGCGCTCGCGGGCCTCGGCGGCACGCTTGTCCTTTTTGAGCTTGGCAACGATTTCCTTCGAGACCCGCCTGATGTCTTCTAAGCCGTTATAGGCTTGATTGCCTGCGCCCCGCCCTTCGATTCCGCCAGGAACGTCCTCGTGTTGCTCGACCTCGCGGCAGCAGAACTCGATCGCCCTTGCGTAGATCGTCGGTGAGGCCTCCTTGAATTGGTTGGTCGCGGAAAAGGCGTCGGGGGCTGGTCGCAATACGCGGTGGCTGAACTGCTCCAGAACCCATCGGACATGGGTCGCATATTCGGGAACCGTGGTCTCGAGCTCGTCGATCTTGCCTGTCAGATAGGCATTGCCGACAAGCACCATCGCTTCCTCGGGCGAGCGGCCGATCTTCGCGCTGAGCGCCGCGATGACCCGGGTATCGATTCGATCGGGGCTGTAATTGCCGAGATAGTCGCGAACGAATGCGTCATAGCCCGAAAGCCCGTCCGCCTTTTCGCGGAAGCGCGGCTCCAGGCCGACAATGAACGGGAAATAAGGCTCGCCGCGATTCAGGCTGGCGATCTTGGCACGCTGCTGACGCGAGGGCTCGAAAACCTCCGTCAGCAGCTGGACAAAGGCCTGACTGTCGGCGACCGAACCCGCCGGAACAACGATCTGATGTCCGAACAGCATGGCGCCGAGCAGTTCGCACCGTGCGAGCGCGATATCCTCCTCTGCATCCTGTTCGAGTGTCTCGCGAGAGACGCCCATTGCCCTGGCATTCTCGTCCTTGAAACGCGCGGCGTCGAAGCTCTGGAAAAGCGTCCTGCGTCGGTTCAGCATGTCAGCGGATCCCCCAATCCATCAAAATGCGTACGGGCGACCGGTCAGGCGAATCGATTGCGTGTCGCGCTGGTCTCCCTCCCGAAGTGTAGCGGCGACCGCTCGCGATACACTGGGGAATTGATCGGGATCGGGGGCTTCCGCTCCGAGCAAGACTTACGCTGTCGGCGTCATCGCCAAGATGGCGAAGCAGGGGGCTCTTGATAGCATCGGCGCAGTCGGACCCTGAACTATCCGAGGCGTTCTGGACTCGTTGGATCTATCCTCGCCGACAGCAGGGTCTCGAAATACTTGTCGGCCAATCCATGACGCTAGACCGAGCGAATGCTATTCTCGATCTCGTGTTTGGGGCAATCGACTATCGCCTGTTGCTTCCATCCGGTCGCGTCGACGAAGCCTGGATCAGCGAAATCATTGAACTGGTCTTTTGCGACATACCCGGCAGCACATGAGGCAATCTGGCCGCCGCCGTGGGTGCATAGTGCCGATCAACCAAGGTTTACGTGTCGGCTCCCGGCAGAATCCGCCGTTCGGCTCAGGACTTGGGAGCGGCAGAGAAGTCCCAAATCTCACCCTCCGCGCCTCGCAATCTGCGCCTGAATGTACGGCAGATTCCGACGATCGGTTCCGGTGCCCTGAACGACACCTATGTTGGCGAGATCAGAGGCTCAATAATTTGGTTTGTCCGAGTGACCGATATGTCGTGGGGGATTTGCTTCGGATTGAGCAGCAACGGCCGTCCAATGCGCTTGACTACGTCATCCCCCGAACCGCTCATCGCATTGAGATGAATTCCATTAATAGACGGAAACCAAGCGCCTCACGCGCACCTCGAGAATCCTCTCTTTGAATAGCCCCTAGATTTCTGGACGCCTTGGGTCCTAATTTTGAGGCGCTGTTATCGTCTTCGAGGGAAGTTCAAGAAGAATGCCTCTGGCTGATTTCTACGGTTTCTTTGAGGCAGTCTTAACTGGTCTCAACAGAAAGTAAAATTTATGATGCATTGCGACCTCGCACGCCTGCGCAATGAACTCGCTTCGATGAAGTCAGCAATCGCCCAAATGGAGATCTTGTTAGAAGGGTCGGTTGCTATGTCAGTCGGCCCTATTCACCGGGCGTCGGAGACATTGTTTCTTCCAGGCGGCGCTAAATCGCTCGCTGGGGCGGTCATGATCCTGATTAACGAGGCGGAAAATGGGTTGTCCCACGCGGAACTCGTCGAGGCTATGCAGCCATTTACGCGCTCGCCAAATTTACTGGTACGGCAAGTCATCCGACGTCAGGGCAAGGGAGGGCACCTCAAGCGCATTGGCGGTCGCTGGTTTCCGGCTTCCGCGCCCGGCAAAGCGGACGTTATTCCGCAACAGCGGAAGCGCTTTTTAGCAACTGATCAAACGTGTTGAATGCATCTGCAACATAGTCCTTCGACCGATCTGGCCCTAACCGATAGGACTTGAGATCCGAAGGCAGGGTTCGCGACAATTGCCGAGCGACGGTCAGCCGTCCCTTATTGTGCCGCGCAATACCTTCCGCAACGATCGATAGTGCATCTTCCCAGCTCATGCCGGAAAACCCTGTAGCCTCTTGTTTGGACACGCGTTTCGATGGCTCCATCCAGGTGGCTGCTGTCAGGAGCCCCATTTCTCCGAGCTTGGTCACCATGAAGCGTCGAAGCAGACGTCCATAGCCCTTGTGGTGCTCACTCGGAGAACGGCTAACGTTCCATGATTTGAACCCGCTGTCCTGTAGAAGCCAGTCCACTTCCGACCAAGTGTCTGCCACCGGAAACCGGGCCGAGATCAATGGACGCAGGCCTGGCACTGCTCCGATGCCATCCTTAGCGAGCTGTCGATATCGTTCAGCGGCTCCGAGCATCGCTGCGGAAACTGATCCAGGTGCTGGATAGGAGGCAGCGAGGTTTGATCCTAAAATGATTCTCGTCGCATCATCGACAACTAGCGTCAGGGTAGGCTTCAGTAGCTGTCCCTCATGTCTCACGATCAGATCCGCAGTGACATGGTCGATGATGAGGTGGGCTGCAAAGATATCGCCGGGATTGGTGGTGGAACCGCGAGTTACCGGTGCCAATGACACCTCGGCATTTTCATAAGTTGTCTTCACCAAGTGGCGCGACACGGTCTCGGCGGAAGGCATCGGTAATGACTGTTTTGCAGCGCGGCCCCGAACCTTCTCCACCAGCTGGCGCTCAGTCATGGCGTTACCGGATTTGGCATTTTCCTTGATCGTCGTGAGGAGCAGCTTCTTGACTTCCTCATTGAGCCTCGGACTTTTTTGCTTGGACTGCTCTGTGGCGAAGGGAACCAGCGCCGCTAGAGATTTTTGGTCCACCCATGTCTTCACAATTTTATAGAAACGTGCCTTGCCAATGCCCAGTTTAGGAAAGAGGGTCGCGGCAGGCTTTCCATCCTGAAATTCATTCATGGCAGTAAGCCTCGCGATTGCCAGCCGCTGCTTTTCGCGGGAAAGTTTCAGGAACAAGAGACGCTCTGTCTCCGGGATTGGCCCCCGCCACAGTGCCTCCAGTTCCGATGTTGCTCCCACGCTTTGGGACACTGTGTTCATTGATTTGTATCCATCGATTCGATTCGCAGTCCAAGATCCCCGTCGGAGTTCGATTGGACCCGCAAAATAGGGCTGCGACGTTGTCAAATAGCCCAACCGGGGCACGCGTCGAAAAATTTTCTTTTGGTTAATGGATCGCGTCAGTTCTCATAATAGGCGTGGAATTTTCGCCTTGTTCAGTGGTTAAAATGCTATTTCTAAATCTCGCAAGCCAAAGCAGTCTACTACACATCCGAGAAAATTGATTTGATGAAAGAGACATGTCTCCTTTACTTCCAGTCACAGATGACAGGAAAAGGAGATTTCTAAATGAAACCGGATTATGGATTTTTCAAGGTGGTTGAGGCGGGAGCGCGCGTCCGCCCGAGCCAAGCCAAAGCGCTGTTGGAGCGCGGTCACTACAGTGCGCTGATGGTCGTCAAACCGCATGGCCATCCTGCAAATGATCAGATCATCACCCACGGGACCAAGCGCATCGTCGGGTCATTTCCATCTCGCAAATGTGGTCAAAGCTTTGACTGGCAAAGCTTCAATGAGCGGGACCGGATGTACACGCACGAAGCGGAAACCGTAGTCCACAGCTACGTAATGCAACCCCATGTCCTCTACTTCTTACTCGATGGGATGGTCAGAGAATATCGCCCCGACTCCATGATCGATCGCGATGGCGAGCCCATTGAGGTCGAAGAGGTCAAGGACGCGAGCTACGATCCCCAGCGTCATCCGGAGCAAATTGCAAAATATGCCGCTGTGGAGAGAATCTACGCGGCGATCGGCATTCGCTTCACGGTGAAGCGGGTCCTCAAGAGCAGCGCCGCCCATGTCTCGCAAATGCTTGCTGTGAATGAAATCGTGCGGGACCGCTGGACGGAAGTTACTCCCGAAGATTGCCGACTGGTGCGAGCAGGGCTGCGTGCGGTTGGCGGATGCGCGATCATGGGGACCGTCGAGCGGATGCTTCCATTTCCGCGAGGTGTCGCACGTGCCAAAATTAACGCCATGATTGTCCGGCGTTTGCTGCACGTCAAACTCGACCGTAGGCTCTCTCCGGTCACGATCGTCTCACTCTTCGATCCGCCGTCGCGCAAGTCGCGCCTCATGCTCCGGGAGGCCGCCCGTGGCTAAGATCCAGATCATCAAGAACGCCCAGGTCGAGATCGACGGGCAGAGCTATGTCTTCGGCCAATTCCTGGCCGGTAACGTGTACATGTTCCTCAATGCGCAGGACGGTGAGCCCTATCGTTATTTCGATGCGGAAACCGGAGAGAACAGATTTCCGAAGCAGGATGAGGTGGAGGACCTCCTCGCAACAGGCCGCATGAAGCTGACCTATTTGCATGCCGGCAACAAGAGGGCGCCGAAGCTGCCGATCGAGTATGACCGCGCCATCATCCTGTCAAAGGATCCGAAGGCGGCAGCGCGACTATGGTGGACGGAGGCCTACGACGTAGCGCCATGTGCACTGTCGGATGCTGCCCTCCTTCGGTTCATCAAGGCGCTTGGGCCGGATGCGATCGCCAATGGGCATCATTTAATCCCAAGCCCGTCTAGCCTTCGTCGCTGGGTCCAGAACCGTGGCTCCGTCGATGAACGACCTTTGGGAGCCATGGTGTCAGCGAGTGGCCGCGGGCCTCGCCAGTCGCGGCTCTGCAATGAGATATTGAACACCATTTTGGTCGCGCTCGAATGGTATTGGTCCGAGCGTGGCCACACGATGCAGGAGGCGCATGATCTCGTTTCCCAGGCGGTCGGCCAGATGAATGTCGAGCGGGCGCCATTTGCCGATCCTTTTGTATGCCCAAGCTACGAAACCGTGCGCAAGCGCATCCGTGATGCGGAAACGGCCGATCGCTATGCAGCCAAATTTGGCAAGCAGGCGGCGAAGATCCGTTATGGCGCTTCTTCTGACAATCGCCTTCGAGCCAGCCGCATTCTTGAGAAGGTGATCGTCGATCATACCCGGATTGACACCATGGTGTGCGTCTCGGGTCAGGATGGCATTGTCTACGGGCGCCCGTGGCTGGTGCTCATGGTCGACGTGAAGTCACGGTGCATCGTGGGATGGTTCCTCTCATTCGAGGATCCTTCCATCTATACCGTGGCCGAACTCTTCAAACGGGCGGTGCGCTTCAAACCCCATCTGCGCAAGCTGTTCCCCCATCAGCCGGACGGATCGCGGGTCGGCGGGAAACCATCAGAGATACTTCTCGATCACGGGGTCGAGACCAATGGCTCGTCGTTTCGGGATGCCATGCATGATGTCGGCATCGGCGTGACCTGGTGTGCGGTGAAGGAACCGCAGCAGAAGGCAATCGGTGAACGTGCATTCAAGACGCTCAACACAAAGATTTTTCACAAGTTGCAAGGCAGTGTTCCGCTGCCACCGGAGCTCATGCGGCGTATGGGCTACGATCCGGTCAAGGACAGGGTCGTACTTCTCGAGGAGATCAACTTCATCGTCGAGCAGGGTGTCAATCTTTATCACTATTCGCTGCACACCGGTATCGACGATCTTCCCATTCGGGTTTGGCTCAAGGATGCGGAGGCAGGTATTCCGGCTTTCGATCAGCCGGAAATCGTCGACAAGGCAATGGGCCTCACGGAAGTGCGCAGTCTGACAAAAGACGGCATTACGCTTTTCGGCCTGCAATATTGCACCAAGAAAAAAGTCGACACCATGCTCGACCACATGGCGGAATCTTGTGCGAAGCGCAGGAGAGCGAAAGGGTCGGCTACGGCGCGCGTCAAAGTTAAGTATAATCCGGCGAACATGGGGTCGGTGCAGGTCTTTGATAGCAAGACTAACCGTTACGAGGAGCTCGCATGCATCGACCGAGACTATGCCGAGGGATTGCCTATCTGGCGCCACAAGGCGCTTCGAGCCTTCGTCAAGGCCGAGCAACTCGAATTCTGTTCGGAAAAGGATCGCCGCGATGCACGGATCGCCATGCGTCGGACGATTGAGACCTGCTGTCCCGACATGACCGCCCGCGTTCGGCGCCAGTTGGCCCGCCAGCTTGGTGAAGAAGCTCTCAAGAGCTGGACTAATCGTATCGGCCTTCTAGCCGTGCCAGAAGATATCCCGGTCATTCCGCAGACGCCCGCTGTCGAAGGGCGTCGCGATGGAGGTGTGCCGCGGAAGACACCGCAACGTGGCAAATCAAGGCGTCAATCTCGACGGCCACAAGAACCCGTCATCGAATTGGTCGGCGACATGGCCGTCGACATGCCTCGCCTCGTTTCTGACATTGATGTCTCGGCCGACAATGATGGCTGGGATCTCGACGGCTTTGCGGCATAGGGAGCCTCCCAATGAATTCAGTTCAAATCGCACAAAAGATCAATCGTTTCCGACAGATTCACCTCAGGCATCCCCGCGAGCTCGAACTGTTCAATGCCTTGGATCTGATGCGTGCCTTGGCGCGGGTCAATCCTGAGGGACCATTTCAAGGCCTGAAGTTCGTCAGCGGCAGTTATTCAGGCAAGACGACGAGTCTGAAGGCCTATGCCGCCCGAGCGAACTGCGGCGTCAAGAATGGCCCCGTCCTCTACGTCGCTCTCGAAGGCGACACGACTCCCAAGGCCCTCTTCGTCATGATTGCCAGGGCACTTGGCGATCTACTGGCGGAGAAGGGAACCTATCTTGATATCCAGAGGCGTGTTTACGAAGCCTGTCGTGAGCGGAAAATCGAACTCATCATAGTCGATGAGATCAATCACCTTGTCATGCAGGATACCGAAAAGGCCGCTTGGAAGGTGACGGAAACGCTCAAGCGCATGCTAGAAGATGGTGTGGCGCCAATGGTGCTTGCCGGCATGGAGCGGGCAGAAAAGCTGTTCACGACCAATGATCAGCTCAACAACCGTTTGAGGCAGCCTTTCAGTTACGATCCGCTCGACCCAAACATTGATGGGGATCTGGCATATGCTACCAAGTTTCTTCGGCAGCTCGACAAAGCGATGGTCGCGGCCTGCGTCTGCGAAATGCCAAGCGGTCTTGGCGAACATGCCCTGCCGTGGGCGATCTTAAAAGCTGGCAACGGTTACATTGGTCGCGCGAAAAACATCATCGAAAGGGCACTCGAACTGTCAATGCTCGAAGGTTCGCCATGTATTGCACTCCCTCACCTGCACCAAGCGGTCGAAACATGGGCCATTGGTCTGGACTTCGTCGCAGCCAATGTTTTCGAGCAACTGTCGAACACGAAGGTTGCCGCATGAAGTCGGGCCTGCTTCTTTCCGTGCGTCCGCCAGAGGGTGATGAAAGTCTGATGAGTTACCTAGTCGCGTGCGCTGCAGGCAATTACGTCCATCATCGGCATATTCTCGACGGCAACGGCGTCAACGGAACGCTTCCCAGCGCCCCGTTTCGCCACGCCAACGAAGTTGCATCGCTGCGTAAGTTCTTGGGCATTGAAGGCGGGCGGTTTGACCGCATGTTCCACCCACCGGATGCTTCTGGCGGGTCTGTCCCCCTGGCAATGTTCAATGGCATTCCGCTTCGGCGCTCATTCATTGATACGACGCGACGACGCATTTCGCCCGCCAGCCTACGAGTTTCCAACCATGGCCGCGCTGCATGGTTGGTGTCGCCACTGCCGTTCTGCCAGCGGTCCTGGGAGTTGCTGACTGACGTCTGCCTCAATCCCGAGTGCGGGGCGCAGCTTCGTTGGCACAGGCTCGAGCATGTAGCCCAGTGTCCACGCTGCAAGTCGGACCTTCGGGATTTCGATCGTCCCCTCGTCGGGGAACATGTTCGCTCACGCCTCGGAATCTTGGCAGACCTGATCGCAGATGACAGGGTTGCTCGGGACAATGCGCTTGCAGTCTTTCCGCCGGAAATTCGAACACTCGGCGTCAACGGTGTGTTCGACCTTACAGTTGCCATGACTCGCCATGGGCAGCAGATTTGGGAGTCAGAGGAAGAATACCGCCTCGCTCGCGCCGTATCTGCGCTCCAAGGCTGGCCGGACAAATTCATCGACTACAGGTTTTACGCCGACGCCTTGCCGCTCCGAAATCGTCAGCCGACCTTCTCCGAACGATTTGTTGCGAGCCTTCGCAGCGCAAGTGCCCTCCCAGCCGTCCGGGACTTCTTTGCGAGCGACAACGTCAGGAACATTGGATGCGACATCGACGTGGGCAAAGCCGTCCAGTTGCAATTGCTGCGGTTGGGTTATTTTTCACAGAATGAAGCGGCGAAATATATTGGTACCTCGGTGGCGACACTCGTCTCTCTGGTCGAGGCCGGGCTTCTTGAAGGCCGAAGGGTATCCATACGCCGGCGCGAAACGATGTGGATTGATCGGACGTCAGCGCGTGCGGTCGAACGCGAACTGGCGGCCCGCATGTCCTTGACGAGGCTTTCCAGGTTATCGGGTCTGAGCAGATTGTCGTTGCGCAGCTTGATAGCCGGAGGCCTGCTGAAGCAGGTCCAGTCTGACGTCTTGGATATTTGCTTCGAGGAAGAGCAAATCGACCGGGATTCAGCACATCGATTCCTAGCGTCATTCACAAATTCGGTGACGGATCTACCAATGAATCAGATTGGTTGGGTGACGCTGCAAGCGGTTAAACGGCAGATCGGCGGTCGGCCCAAACCGGTCATCGGATTCATCGAGCATGCAATAGGTAACCCGGGAATGCTGGCTGCGCCCAGGAAGGCAGATGGACGTTTGGATCTGTCTCGCCTGCATGTGCGGCTCGATGCTATTACGGCGCTGGCCAAATTGCCGTCGAACTTCAACGATCCGACGTGGCGCACCAACGGACGTGTTTGTCTGAACGACGCTTGCGACCTGCTAAACTGTAACTGGGTCGGCATTCGCACGTTGCGGGATCATGATCTGATCCCGGAATGCAGCGTCAACGATAATCAGATCGATCGATGGGCCGTGGAGCGGGCTGCTCGGGAGTTGATCAGTTCGCAAGAAATTTCGGCCCGCATGGGCAGGCATTTTTTCACCGTCGACCAATTCGTGTTCTCACTCAGGGTCGAGCCCTTCTGTTCGGGATTCTGGAAGCGCAGGGAGATCGAGTCTCATCTGGATCGTGACCTGTCTGACTGGGCCGTGGAGCGGATGGTTGCTTTCAATCTGAGCTGTCATGACGTCGATGCCGGCCTAGCCGATTTGACGGATGCTGAATGGGATCGCGCGCGGGCCTGGTTGCCAAGGCGGCGTGTCAGCAGCTTCGACTTTGATGATCGAAAGGCTCTCAACGCACATATCTGGTCTATCTGTCTCCATCGACCATTGCAGGCAGCACCTGAACGCTATGGTGATACCGAGGCAATTTCCCGCCGGCTCTCCCCACTGAAAAGGGGTGGTCATATGGCCCGGATTGAAGGCATAATTTCAAAGGTAATGCTAACAGCGGCCTGAACGAAAATAAAACCGGTAAGTTCAATAACTTGCCGGTTTTATTTTGATATCTGCTCGGGCTATTCCAGTCTTATCCTGCATGAGTGCATTTTGACGCAGCGCTATCCTGTTTTGCCGCGGTTGTAGAGTTTTGGAAAACGACCTGTATTCAATCAGAAACGCGCGCCACTTTTATCCGGTGCCGATACAGCCGCACCCTGACTCATAGGAGGGAAGGACATCACACGCTAAACATCGATCATGGCAGCGCAGCGGGATAATTGACACCGGTTACCATAAGAAATAGCATAGGGCGCAGTCAGGAAGAGCGCGGAGGCTATCTCAATGTTTGCGAAGACCTATCATGCGACGCACCCTGATATGATGGAGAGTGTATCGAACGACGATCTGCGCGCGCGCTATCTGGTGAGTGCAATGTTCGCGGACGGTGAGATTCGTCTGAACTATTCGCATAATGAACGGTTTGTGATTGGCGGCGTTGTGCCGGCAGGCGGCGCAATCCGTCTGCCTGAGCAGAGCGAGCCTGCCTCGGCTGCGGGCCATCCCTTCCTTGAGCGGCGCGAGGTGGCGGCTGTCAACATCGGCACGGCTGGCACGATCACCGTCGATGGCCAGCGTTTCGAGCTCGGCAACAAAGAGTGCCTCTACATCCCGATGGGATCGAAGGATGTGATCTTCGAAGGGGCAGGCGCGCGCTTCTATCTGGCCTCGTTGCCCGCTCACAAAGTCTGCCCGATCAGGCATATCACGTTGGAGCAGGCCAACCCTCTGGCGCGCGGCGACCTTGCCAACAGCAACCAGCGCACCATCTATCAGCTCGTCATCCCCGGCGTGTGCGAGAGCGCGCAGCTTCTGCTTGGCCTCACCGTGCTGGAGGAAGGCAGCGTGTGGAACACCATGCCACCCCATCTTCATGACCGGCGCAGCGAGATCTATCTCTATTTCGACATGCCCGAAGCGAAGGACCGGGTGTTCCATTATATGGGCGAGCCTGATGCAACGCGCCACATCGTCATCGGCAATGAGGAGGCGGTGATCAGCCCGCCATGGTCGATCCATATGGGCTCGGGCACCAAGAAATATGCCTTCATCTGGGCGATGGGCGGGGAAAATCTCGACTATACCGATATGAACGTCCTCGACATCTGCCAGCTCAAGTGAGCGCGATGAGCAACCCCTTCGATCTGTCCGGCAAGGTCGCGCTGGTTACCGGCGCGAACACCGGCATCGGCCAGGCGATCGCGCTGGCGCTGGCGGGCACAGGCGCGAACATTGCAGCGGCGGGCCGCTCGCCTGCGAGCGAGACGGTGGCGCAGGCCCGTGCGCTGGGCCGCAAGGCGGAGAACATCACGGCCGATCTCTCCGGCATCACAGCGGTGCAGCCGCTGGTGGACAGCGTGCTGGCCGACTTTGGCCGGATCGACATTCTGGTGAACAATGCCGGGATCATCCGTCGGGCCGATGCGGTCGACTTCACAGAAGAAGATTGGGATGCGGTGATGGACACCAATCTCAAGACGTTGTTCTTCCTGTGTCAGGCGGCCGGACGGCACATGATCGCGCGCGGATCGGGCAAGATCATCAACATCGCCTCGATGCTGACCTTTCAGGGCGGTATCCGCGTGCCGAGCTACACCGCATCCAAATCCGGCGTGGGCGGCCTCACCAAGCTGCTGGCCAATGAATGGGCCTCCAAAGGCGTGCAGGTGAATGCGATCGCACCGGGCTATATCGCGACCAACAATACCGCAGCCCTGCAGACCGACGAGACGCGCAACCGCGATATTCTCGCCCGTATTCCCGCTGCGCGCTGGGGCGACCCAGCCGATCTGGGCGGTGCGGCGGTGTTTCTCGCCTCGTCAGCATCCAACTATGTGCAGGGCCATATCCTCGCCGTCGATGGCGGCTGGCTCGCACGATAAGTCAGTCTCGGCTTTGTGGGGAGGAGACAGATTGTCGTTCAATATATGTGGACGGAAGAATATGGCTGTCCCGCGCGGCGGTGGCATCCACAAGATCAAGAAAATCGGGCACAAGCGCCTCTGCCGCAAGCTTGCCCATCGCACGGATCGGCCAGCGGACTGTGCTAAGCGCCGGCCAGATATGGGTCGCCGTCGGCGAATCGTCAAAACCAATGAGGGATAATTGAGCAGGAACAGCGATGCCCTTTTCATGGGCGACGCTCAAAACGCCGGCAGCCATCTCGTCATTTGAAGCAAAGATCGCGGTTGGCGGCTCGGGCAGCGAGAGCAAAGCCCGCCCCGCTTCGATGCCAGTTGAAAAACAATAGTCCCCCGAAACGACGAGTTCGTTCGGCAAGGTAAGACCAGCTTGTGCCAGCGCCTCCCGAAAGCCGGCGTCGCGCTCCGCGGTGGAACGAAACCCTAACGGACCACGCACAAAGCCAATTCGGCGATGCCCTAGCGCGATTAGTCGCCGACAAACCTCGGCAACCGCTTCCCTGTCATTGGACGAGACACAATGCCTGGCATCACCAAGGGACGCTGAGCAGATACGCATATACCGCACGCCGAGTTTTTCGCAGAGTGCGACCAACGCGTCATTTTCCGAAATAGGCGGTAGCAGCATCACACCCATGGGCCGATGCTTCTCCAGGAAATCCTGCACATCTTCCAGAAACCGGGATGACACACGATCCACGGGCCGAACGACAAGCGCAAGCTCGCTCTCCTTTATTGCGTCCAGAACGCCATGCTGGAAGTTCAACACGGTCTGCGCGTTAGGGTTGTCGTGCAGTAATGCGATAAGAAAATTCCGACGCAAGGCGAGCGCGCGTGCTTGCGGATTGGGCACGAACCCCAACATCTCAATCGCCTGTTCTACCGCCTTGCGTGTCTTATCAGTGATCGAATCAGCCCGATTGATGACGCGGCTGACGGTCTTTTTTGAGACGCCCGCCAAAGCTGCCACATCATTGATGGTCGCTTGCGCGCCGCTTCTGCTTCGTGTTCGGGGGGCCATGTCTTATCCGCTTCAATTGCCTGTGCATTACCCGCATCACGCCACTAGTGGGCAAAGGCTTGTATAAAATCAATGCGCCAACGGCTGTCGGCTTGTATTTGACACCGGTGTCCAATATCATGTCGCAACGAGAGAGGGAGCCATGAAAAGCGCCGATGCCAGACGTACGCAATCACGCAGATATTGCCGCTGCCTTTCTCGCTGCGCGCTCCGCCGGAGCCGAGCTAACCACTTATCCCGGTGATCAGCCCCGGACGCTGGCGGAAGGCTACGCAATCCAGAGCTGCGCGCTTGCCTTGGACGCCCGCATTGTCGGCGGCTGGAAAGTCGGGCGCATTCCACCCGGTCTCGTCGAGCAATATGGTAGCGAGCGCCTCGTCGGTCCGATCTTTGCGGACGAGATTGTCGATGGGGTCGCCAACTACATGCCGGCTATGCCCGTCTACTGCCGCGGCTTCGCCGCCGCGGAGGCAGAGTTGCTCCTCTGCCTTGGAGAGGTCGGCACCCACGACCATGATCTCCTGTCGGTACGAGATTGCGTCACGCAGGTGCGTGTCGGCATAGAGATCGCCAGTTCCCCGTTCGCAGGCATCAACGAGTGCGGCCCGGCAGTCACGATTTCCGATTACGGCAATAACAAGGGCCTAGTCCTCGGTCCGGTTATCGAAGACTGGCGCAACGTCGACCTTATCAACATCTTGGTCGAAACCATGATCGATGGGCGAACCGTCGGACAGTCGACAATGGCGCGCATGCTCGACGGACCTTTTGGCTCTGCCGCTTTCCTTATCAAGACACTGCGCGCCCGGGGCATCGCCATTCTACCGGGTACATGGGTTTCCACGGGGGCCATCACTGGTGTGCATGAAGTGGTGCCGGGCCAGCAAGTCGACGCGCTGTTCAATGAAGATATCCGAACGAGCTGCACGATTGGCGCGGTCTGATGAGGCGGCTAGCGGACCCATTCCAAGGAGAGGCACTTCGCAAAGCAATCGGCCGCTGGAGCATATGATCCGACTGCAATCGAGCCAGTGTTGTGAAAGGTTGCCGTAGCGTGAGCACAGATGGGCCCAACAGTTCCACCCCCCCTGCCAGCTTTTGAAAGGTGAACGATGGTTCATCCGCTTGCCCTCCATCCTGATCGGCTGTTTCCATCCGATCCCATACAGCGGGACATCGCACGGCGCCTTTATGGTGAGGTAGCCAGGTTGCCTATCATCAGCCCGCACGGACATACCGATCCGGCGTGGTTCGCCACCGATGCCCCTTTCGGAAATGCGGCAGACCTGCTGCTTTATCCGGACCATTATGTCTTTCGGATGCTGTATTCGCAGGGTGTGTCGCTTGATGCGCTGGGCATTCGCAATCGGGAAGCGAACCCACGTGAGAGCTGGCGGCTCTTCGCTCACAACTATCATCTCTTCCGGGGTACACCGAGCCGCATATGGCTGGACTGGGTATTTGCCGAAGCATTCGGCATAGACGTGCAGTTCGAGGCTGCAACGTCCGACCATTATTATGATCTGATAACGGAAAAGTTGGCGACCGCACCCTTTCGTCCGCGCGCGCTCTTTGACCGGTTCGGGATCGAGGTGATCGCCACCACCGAAAGCCCCATCGACACGCTGGAGCACCACGCCGCGATTCGCGCCGCCAATGCGCATGGCGAATGGGCTGGACGGGTTATTACTGCCTACCGCCCGGACCCGGTGGTCGATCCGACGTTCGAAGGGTTTCGCCAGAACCTTGCCCGCTTGTCCGAACTGAGCGGAGAGGATGCCTTCAGCTATGCTGGCTATCTTGCAGCGCATCGCAATCGCCGTCACTTTTTCGCCCGGATGGGTGCCACCTCCACCGATCATGGTCATCCGACTGCCGCGACGGCCGACCTCACCTCCGCGCAAGCCGAAACCCTGTTTACTCGCGTACTTGCCGATGAAGTGAGTGCAGAAGATGCAGAGCTATTTCGCGCTCATATGCTCACCGTTATGGCTGGAATGAGTCTTGAGGACGGGCTGGTGATGCAGATCCACCCCGGTAGCTTCCGCAACCACAACCCCTGGCTGTTCGACCAGTATGGGCGGGACATGGGCGCGGATATTCCGGTGGCGACCGACTATGTGCATGGGCTCCGGCCGCTTCTTGCCCGCTATGGCAACGAGAGCGCGCTCAGCATCATTCTCTTCACACTGGATGAGACGAGCTATGCACGCGAATTGGCGCCGCTAGCGGGCCATTACCCCGCGCTCAAGCTCGGTCCAGCCTGGTGGTTCCATGATAGCCCGGAAGGGATGAGGCGGTTCCGTAATCAAACGACGGAGACGGCGGGCTTCTATAACACCGTCGGCTTCAACGACGACACCCGCGCCTTTTTGTCCATACCGGCCCGGCATGATGTCGCGCGGCGTATCGATTGCGGGTTCCTCGCTCAACTCGTCGCCGAACACCGGATCGAGGAGTGGGAAGCCGCCGAACTCGCCGTCGATCTGTCCTACAAGCTTGCGAAAGCGGCATATCGGCTATGAGGCTATCCTCGACCACGCTCCTGCCCCCTGGCATCCAGCAGCCGCGCTATGACCGGACAGCACAGGCAACTGGCATTGTGCATATTGGCATCGGCGCTTTCCATCGTGCACATCAGGCGATCTACACCGACGATGCGATGAACGCCGGCGACCGCAACTGGGGCATTACGGGCGTATCTCTGCGCTCGCCAACGGTCGCCGCCCAGCTTGAACCGCAAGATGGTCTCTATACGCTTGGCGTGCGTTCAGCGGCGGGAAACGCATGGCGCCTGATCGGCGCGATCAAGTCCGTGTTGGTGGCATCACACGCACCTGAGGCGGTCATCACCGCGATCGCTGCCCCGAATGTGCATATCGTCAGCTTTACCGTGACGGAGAAAGGCTATTTGCGCCGCCCCGATGGTATGCTGGATCTTGCTGCCGCAGACGAGACGAGCCTCTATCACTATGTCGGCAACGCGCTTGAACGGCGGCGCGCAGCAGGTCTGCCCGGCATCACGCTACTCAGTTGCGACAATCTGGCGAATAACGGCGCAGTGCTAAGGGCTTTGATGCGCCAATATCTCGCCGCTCGAAAACCCGACCTTGCGGCGTGGTTCGACGCGGAATGCACCTGCCCTGCGACAATGGTCGATCGGATCGTTCCCGCGACCACCCCGGCCGATCTTGCCGAGGCGGAGCTAGCGCTGGGCATCAGAGACGAGGGCACAGTCGTTACAGAGCCATTCTCCCAATGGGTAATTGAGGATCAATTCGCCGGACCGCGCCCACAATGGGCCGCCGTCGGCGCCCAATTTACCGCCGATGTTGCCCCCTATGAGGCAGCTAAGCTGCGAATGCTCAACGGCGCTCATTCGGCGCTCGCTTATATCGGTATTGGGCGGGGTCATGACTTTGTTCATCAGGCCATTGCAGACCCCGATATTCGACCCGTGATAGAGCGACTGATGCGGGTCGAAGCCGCGCCGACAATTTTACCAGCACCGGGGCAGGATCTCGAACTCTATGCCGATGATCTGCTCGTCCGGTTTGCAAATCCCGCGCTCAATCACCGCCTGCGCCAGATTGCCATGGATGGCAGCCAGAAGCTGCCACAGCGCTGGCTTGAAACGTTGGCCTGGCATCAGCAGCGCGGTAGCCAGTGCCCGTCATTACGCGGAGCGATCGACGCCTATGTCCGCTTCCTGCATGATGCCACCCCTATCGAGGACCCGCTGGCAAATGAACTGCGCGTCGCAGCGCAGAGCAAGGATGCAGTCGCACGCCTGTTTGGTCCCGCCGGGCTCATGGCTTCGGACTGGAGGCCCTGATGCGATGGGCACGCGCATGCCCTGTTATAAGCGTACCGGCCATTATTTTCATAGGTGCTGCAAGCTACGGACCAGTTCCGTCGCATTGCGAGCGACATCCGCCAGCGAAGCGCCAGGCGAATAGAGGTTGCTACCCGTGCCCAGACCAAAACAGCCGGCATGAAGATAAGCTCCGGCATTATCGGCGTTGACTCCACCCACGGCGAGCAAGTGCGTGCCAGAGGGCTGCACGGCTTTGAGCGCGTGAATTCCTTTCACACCGATCTGTACGGCAGGGAAAACCTTAAGGAAGCGTGCGCCAGCCCTTATCGCAGTGAACATCTCCGTGGCTGTGGCGAAACCCGGCATCGGCACAAGGTCCGCCGCTATAGCGGCCTCGATCACAGCAGGATCTACATTCGGCGAGACGCTCAGTTGCGCGCCTACATCCGCAAGCGCTGCCACTTGCCTAACATCGAGTACCGTTCCCCCGCCAACCAGTGCATCATCGCCCACAGCCTTGCGAATAATTTCCACGCTCCGCAGCGGCTCCGGCGAATTGAACGGCACCTCGATGGCGCGAATTCCTGCCTCCAGCAGCACCAGCGCCACATCATGCGCCTCAGCCGGTGTAATCCCTCGTAAAATGGCCACAATCGGGCAGCCTTCCAGCGCCACTTTCAATGCCTGCTCCGACAAGACGCATTCTCTCCTTACTGCTCACATCTGCCTTCTAATATACAACATAATCATATTGTATATAATATATAGACGTCTCATCTCAAATTTGCTAAAATACGCTGCACAAGGAGAGAAGCCCAACCATGCCCAAGATTGTGAACGCTCGGGTCATCGTCACATCCCCGGATCGTAATTTCGTCACGCTGAAAATCGAATGCGATGACGGAACGACAGGGCTGGGAGACGCGACGCTCAATGGCCGGGAAATGAGCGTGGCCAGCTATCTGACCGAGCATGTGATTCCATGTCTGATCGGGCGGGATGCCCATCGTATCGAGGACATATGGCAGTATCTTTATCGTGGAGCCTATTGGCGCCGTGGCCCGGTGACGATGACCGCTATTGCGGCGGTCGACATGGCATTATGGGATATCAAGGGGAAGATCGCCGGACTACCAGTCTATCAGTTGCTCGGAGGTGCCAGCCGTGGGAGTGTGATGGTCTATGGTCATGCCAACGGCACTACGATCGACGAAACAATTGCTGCGGCGCTCGATTATCAGCAACAGGGTTATAAGGCGATCCGCATTCAGTGCGGCGTACCGGGCATGGCTTCCACTTATGGGGTCAGCAAGGACAAATATTTTTACGAGCCGGCAGATGCCGATCTGCCCACGGAAAATGTCTGGAATACCAGCAAATATATGCGGGTTGTGCCAGAGTTGTTCAAAGCTGCGCGCGATGCGCTCGGCTGGGACGTCCACCTGCTACACGATATCCATCATCGCCTGACCCCAATTGAAGCCGGGCGGCTGGGCAAGGATCTCGAACCCTATCGTCCTTTCTGGCTGGAGGACGCGACACCCGCCGAGAATCAGGAAGCCTTCAAACTTATCCGTCAACATACGACGGCACCGCTGGCGGTAGGCGAGATATTCAACTCTATCTGGGATGCCAAGGATCTGATCCAGAATCAGCTCATCGACTATATCCGCGCCACCGTAGTCCATGCGGGCGGGATTACCCATCTCCGCAGGATTGCCGCACTGGCGGATCTATACGGCATCCGCACAGGCTGCCATGGCGCCACAGATCTTTCACCGGTCTGTATGGCCGCAGCCCTTCACTTCGATCTCAGCGTGCCCAATTTCGGTGTGCAGGAATATATGCGCCACACACCCGATACGGATGCTGTATTTCCCCATGCCTATCGATTTGCCGATGGCGCCATGCACCCCGGTAACGCCCCCGGCCTTGGCGTCGAGATCGACGAGACGCTTGCTGAAACCTTCCCTTACAAGCGCGCCTTTCTGCCTGTGAACCGGTTGGAAGATGGCACGTTGTGGAACTGGTAATCTTGGAATGTCGCTAACCGCGCCGGCTTCCTGCATGTCGGGCATCTGCACATGCCTTTGCAGGGACCAGCCAGCGCGATCAGGATGGCAGGCGTGAAAGGTCGCTTCACGCCTGCCATCCTCCTTTTTTCCGTTGGAATGCCGATGAGCCGTATTGCATCAACGGGCACGACGCTGGACGTGTCACGCGTTAGCCTGCCAGCGTGCATCAGGCCCGGCAATCATAGGAGAGACCATCGTGACTAAGCCGCTCATCGCTGCATTGGGAGAGATACTTCTCCGCCTCTCCACGCCGGGCAAGAAGCTGTTGCGTAATAGCGAGCATCTGGACGTCACCGCCGCCGGAGCGGAAGCCAATGTCCTCGTGGGCCTCTCCAGCCTGGGGCATGACACGCGCATGATCGGCCGCCTTCCCGCTGGGGAACTTGGCGAATTGGCGAGGCAGCGCGTGCGCGCCTCTGGCGTGGATTGCAGTTTTCTAGAGAACGCGCCCGGTCGTATGGGGCTCTATTTTCTTACGCTCGGTGCAGGTCTGCGCGCGTCCGAAATCATCTATGATCGCGCGGACAGCGCCTTCGCGCTCAGCAAGGCTGCAGACTATGATTGGGATACCTGCCTGCGGGGCGTCACGCATCTTCATCTCTCCGGCGTAACGCCGGCGCTTGGCCCGCATTCTGCCGAACTCGCTATTGCTGCTGCATCGGCAGCGCGCGCGCGCGGGATCACGCTCATCTTTGACGGCAATTATCGTGCTTCACTCTGGCAGACATGGCCAAGCGATCCGCGATCGATCCTGACTCGTCTGGTTTCCATGGCCGATATTTTCTTTGGTAATCATCGCGACATCTCGCTTTTGCTTGATACGCACTTCTCGGGCGATGGGCCGGATCGGCGCCGCGACGCAGCGCTTGCCGCTTTTCGCGCTTTCCCAAACCTCCGCTTCATTGCCTGTACGGCGCGCCATGTCGTGGATGCCGGGCATAACCGGATCAGCGCCCGGCTTGATCTAACAGATACATGGGCGCAAACCGCTGAAGCCGATGTAACGGGCATTGTTGACCGGATCGGCGCGGGCGATGCCTTTGCCGCCGGTGTCCTGCATGGAATATTGCAAGGCAACACGCCAGAACGCATCGCGGAGTGCGGCCTGGCACTGACCTGCCTCAAACATAGCGTACCAGGCGATTTCGCGCAGTTCTCCGCCGAAGCTCTGACCCTCTTCAATCCCGCTGCACTGGATGTGCGCCGCTAGCGGCACGGTAACTCGCACCCACTCGCATATGCCGCACTTATCCGAACGGTCGAAAGAGAGCCCATCGTTCCTCAGGGCGGGCCATCTTACCAATCATATATTTGTAAGACTGCCATCTTCGCGAACCAATCGATCCTGATGGCCCATGCGATATCGCGCGCTTTCGTCAGCGAGCGCTGCCTCATCCACGCTGATACCAAGCCCCGGACGATCCGGACGATGGAAAAAGGTGCCGTCCATCACAAATTGATCGGGGAAGATATGCGCATCCACGCTGAGTGGCGCGTGAACATGATGATGCCGCGCCTCCAATGATCCGAGATTTTGAATGGCCACGCTAAAATGCAGCGTTGCCGCAGTGTTGATCGGCCCAAGCGGATTATGCGGCATCACATCGATATAGTGGGCCTCGCACCAGCCGGCGATCTTCATCGCCTCGGTCAGCCCACCGACATTGGCAATGTCGATCCGCGCGAACTGAAGGACATCCTCGTCCAGAAATGGGCGAAACTCCCATTTCGATGTACACTCCTCGCCAATCGCGAATGGAATGTCCGTCAGTTTACGCAGGGCGCGGTAAGATGCGGCAGACTGCGCACGAATAGGCTCTTCCAGGAAATCGAGCGTGCCTGAAGGCAATCGCTGGCAGAAAGATGCCGTTTCCGCCGGAGTCAGGCGATGATGGAAGTCCAGCCCCAAAAACACTCGTTCACCAAGCCGTCCACGTACGGCGCGCGCAGCCTCCGCGGTTTGGGCAATGGCAAGGCGTGGTTCAAATATCGGCTGTTCCGCATTAGCAATCGGCAGGATGTGCAGCCGAATGGCATCAAAGCCCCGCTCGTTGAGGGCCACAGCATCGGTCACCATCGCATCGAGGGAGGCACCCGTTGTCGTGGCAAAGCAGGCGACCCTGTCGCGCTGCGAGCCGCCGAGCAATTGATGCACAGGCACGCCAAGCGCCTGCCCTTTGATATCATGCAGGGCAATGTCGATAGCGGAAATCGCTGCGGACGTCGCACGACACCCTTCAAAGTAATGCCGGCGATACATTTCCTGCCAAAGCGCCCCAACCCGGAAGCTGTCCTGCCCGATCAGCAGGTCGGCAAGATGTTCCAAAGCGCCAACAACCGCTCGCTCGCGAAATGTGAAGCCTGCCTCACCCCAGCCAGTGATCCCGTCACTCGTACGCACCCGCACGGCAAGCTGGGGCTTGATCGATCGCTCCGACCAGTAGGGAAAGGCATCAATGGCGGATATTGTCGGCCCGCCCTTGCTCCAGCCCTCGCCCGCAACGATCGAACCAGTCAACATATCCCCCATCGTCCTCTCTTACCGGTCCTCACGTCGCGTTGATGCCGCTTGAACAGTTTAATATACTATAATACCATATTGTATAAAATCTAGCCGAATTGCGGAGAGACATGGCACGAATTCTGATTACGGGCGCTACCGGGTTGATTGGCGGCAAGCTCGCAAGCCATTTTGAGGGGCTTGGGCATGAGGTTGTCCGCATGGGCACCTCGGCGCATGGGCGCAGTGACGTTACCGTCGCAAATCTCGCCTTATGGGATCAGGCATGGGTCAATCACTTTAAGGGGATCGACTGCGTGATCAATCTGGCCGCCTGCGCGCGACCAGATGCTGGCTGGTCGGAGATTGAACGGCTCAATCTCGATCTTGCTGGCAATGTCTATGAAGCCGCAGCGCAGAACGGAGTTGCTCGCCTCATTTTTGCAAGCTCCAACTGGGTAGTCGCCGGACATCGGGCTGATGATCTTCCGCTGACCGGTGACATGGAGCCCGCTCCCGTCAATCCCTATGGCATGAGTAAGCTCGCGGGGGAGCGGCAGGGCTATCTCTACAGCGTCGCGCGCGGCCTTTCGATTATTTGCCTGCGAATTGGCTTCAATCAGGGACGGCCAGGCAATGAGCCGGGCGATCATATGAGTGGCGGCCTGTGGGGGCAGCGCATGTGGCTCTCCGATCATGATATGTGCGCCGGCTTTGAGCGCGCAACTTTCGCGCCCGATAGCTTGCGTTTCGCGGTGCTCAATCTTGTTTCCCGCAACAAAGGCATGCGCTGGGATCTCAAAGAGGCCGAGCGGCTGATCGGATATGTCCCGCGTGATGGCTACGCGCCGGTGGAAAGTCCTGAACTCGTCGACCGTGAAGTACGGGCAAAAGGGATGCTGACCGACATCGCGCGACTTCAGGCAGAGTTTCAGCGTGAACGGATCTAGACCCATGTTCGAGTGCGTGCTCGATGCAAGAGCCGGAATTGGCGAAGGTGCCATGTGGTGTGCGAAAACCCAACGGCTGTGGTGGGTCGAGATTCTTGAACGTCGCCTGCATTGCTTCGACCCGGCAAGCGGCACCGACGAGGTATATGAGATGCCGAGCTTCATCGGCTGTCTTGCGTTGCGTCAGCAAGGCGGGCTGGTCGTCGCCCTCCAGGAAGGCTTCGGCCTGTTCGATCCGAATTCGGGCACCCTCGACATGGTTCCCGGCTTTGCTCCCGGCAAAAGCGGCCGCCGGTTCAATGACGGCGCCGTTTCGCCCGAGGGTTGCCTGCTAGCTACGACAATGATGGCCGCGCCGCCCTTTGACGCGTCCGAAGAACAGCTTGTGATACTGGATACGGATCAAAAGGTTCGGCCGCTGGAGCATGGGCTGTGCATCGGCAACGGACTTGCGTTCTCGCCCGACGGAGGGACTCTCTACCTGTCGGACTCGCATCCGGCACGCAACTGCATCTGGGCCTATGACTGGGATGGTAATGCCGGAGAGGCACATAATCGCCGTCTATTCTTCGATGCGTGCGACATTGCAGGACACCCGGACGGCGCGGTGGTCGACGCGGAAGGAGGCTACTGGTTCGCTGCCGCTTATGGTTGGAGCATCATACGCCTGACGCCCCACGGACGGATCGACCAGATCGTGGATGTACCTGTGCAAAAGCCCACCAAGCTGACCTTCGGCGGACCTCGTCTGGATACGCTCTACCTGACATCCATAGGTACAAATCTCGAACCGGGGACGGAGAGGCGCCAGCCCCACGCCGGCGGCGTCTTCGCTTGGAAGCCCGGCATCTGCGGAACACCGCAACACCTGTTTGCCGGATAGCGCAGCTCAGGGCGTCGTGACAACCAAAGCAAACAGAAGATAACGGAGAGGACGACCAAATGGCAACCAATGCAGGAAGTGCGATCGCGCCGGGCGGGCAGTTGCCCATGCGACGCACGCTGGCCCTCGCCGGTACCGATTATGGCGTCAATCTCGCCTGGCACTCAATCGAGCTGTTCCTGCTCTTCTTCTATACGGATGTGGCGGGTCTTCCCCCGGTCTTCGCCGGGCTCGTCCTTACCATGGGGTCAATCTGGGATGCCCTGATCGATCCGGTTATCGGTTCTATGGCCGACCGTACACGAACGCGCTGGGGCCGTTTCCGCCCCTGGGTGGTCGGCTCGGGCCCACTTATGGGCGTTGGCCTCGCACTCACTTTCTACAAGCCGCCCCTCGAAGGCGCAGCGCTGGCAATTTTTGCTCTTGTCGCCCATCTTCTGTTTCGCACCGCCTATACGATGGGAACCATCCCTTTCATCGGCCTCACCGCGCGGGTGACGCATGACGCAGGCGATCGGGCGCGCATTTCCGCCCTGCGCATGGTGTTTGCTGGTCTCGCCAGCCTGACCGTCGCCTTCTCCTATCCGCTCATTCGTGGTCTCTTTCCGCCAGAGCAGGCCGCAACCGGCTTCCTTGTTGCTGCGGCGCTACTGGGTGCGGTCATCCCACTGGTGTTTTTCGCCGCGATGAGTCAGACAGTAGAACCCGTCGATGACACTCCTCCCCAGGCCGCGCATCGCCGCACCTTCCGTCAGGCGGTCGCGGAGGATGGGCGCGCATTCAAAATGCTGGTGCGTCACAATGGTTCTTTTGTGCGTGTGCTGCTCGCAACCATGCTCGTGTCCAGCGCGGGAACGCTGGTCTACAAGACGGCGCTCTATTATTATAAATATTATGCACAGGCGCCTGAGCTAGCCCAATATGGTCTGGCCATGTCGGCAGTCGCGCAGCTTGCCCTTGCGCCACTCTGGGCTCTGCTCGCCAATCGCACGTCCAAGCGTACCGGCTGGTTTGCCGCCGCTTGTGTCGGGTTCGTCGGCCTTGGGGGTCTCGCCATCATTCCGACTGGTCAGCCTTATCTTGCACTTGGCCTTTTCTTCCTGTTCGGCGCATCCAATGTCGGTCTGTCCGTCATGTTCTGGTCGATGATTCCCGATACCGTAGAGGTCAACGAACTCACCTTTGGCGACCGGTTTGAAGCCAAGACAGTCGGCCTTGCACTCTTCGCACGCAAGATGACACTGGCGTTCGACGCGATGCTGGTGGGCGTCATCCTGGAAGTGGCGGGCTTCGCTGCCAATCAGGCTCAATCGACCGACGCACTCTCTGCAATCCGGCTGCTGATAGGCGGCATCCCCATGGGCTGCCTCCTGCTCTCCATCGTCGTGCTTTGGCGATACAAGCTCGATGGACGTGAACATGCGCGCCTGCGCGCTGCAATTGCCCTGCGTCGGGAGGAAATGTTGCGCGGCTCTGGTGCCACGCCATGAAGCAGAGCGCTTCGCAATCCACGCTTAGGTTCTGCATCATAGGCGGACTCACGCTCTTCGTGGCGCCAATGCCTGCTCGGGCGGCAACGGAAGCAAACCTCGTAACTCGCTCATCTGTCGGATCGGTGCAGGATATTGCCGCGCTGCTCCCGCTCGTTCCGCGCGGCTTCGCGCCATCGTGCGCCGATCGATCTGCATGGAATGCACCGGAAGTACAGCGCAGAATCGCCCCCTTTGTTGCTCGTGCACGCAAGATGGCGTTGCATGATATGCCGCCTTGGAGCGATGATGCTTATCTGGAGTTTTCCAGGAACGGGCAGCGTACCGATGGGCAGGATATGATGGCAGCGCGGCAAACGCGCCTCGTCACACTTGTTATCGCCGAATGCGGGGAAGGCGATGGTCGCTATCTCGCCGCTATCGAGGCTATGCTGGATGCGCTCGCAGCCCAGCCGGCATGGACGCTGGCCGCTCATGACCTGAATCTCGAAAATTTCAGCGGCACGCGTCACACAGTGGACCTCAATGCTGCGATGCTTGGCGCCAGTATCGCTGAAACACTGTCTCTGCTCCAAGAGCAAATCAGTCCGGCCGTACGTGCACGTGCCCTTGCCGCGCTGGAGCGACATGTGTTCGGACCGATGCGCCTTGCATTTGCAAACGGACCGGAAGCCAATCCCGGCTCAGCATGGTGGTTGGACAGCCGCTATAACTGGAATGCCGTGTGCCTGGACGGTGTCACATCCGCCGCACTCGCTGTTCTTCCTGATCGCAACGATCGTGCACGCTTCATCGCGGCCGCGCAGCATTACATCACCAACTACATCTCAGGCATGGGCGAGGATGGCTATTCCTCTGAGGGACCGCATTACTGGTCTTATGGCTTACTTCCATTTTTCCAACTACGTGAAACGCTCATGAAGGCGAGCGACGACAGGATTGATCTCCTTAGCCTGTCGCCCCGCGTTGGCCTCTTTTCACATTACGGCTTTGCAATTCAGATGCCGGGTGGCGCCGTTGCTCCTTTTGGCGATAGCCATCTGGATCGCTTTGAGGGCGGATATGCGCTCGCCTATGCCAACCACGCCTATAAGCTGGGCCGACAAGACAAGCTAAGCGATGTTACCCTCTCACCGGACGCACCGCTGGCAGAACTGCTTCACCCCTTGTTCGACCAACCACGCAACGCTGACGCTGGAAGAGAGCTCCCGCCCTCCATCGACCCGCTACGAACATTTTTCCCTGCGGCAGGCGTGCTCGTTTCCCGTCCCGCTACCGCGCAGACGGGGCAGCTTGCCATCACAATCAAGGCAGGCGGTAATTCAATCAGCCATAGCCATGACGACAGCGGTTCCTACGCAATAGCGATCGACGGCACGCAACCGACGGGCGATCCGGGCATGGGAAGCTATACCGCACGAACATTTGGCCCCGACCGGCGGACGATCAAAACTGTAAACTCCCTTGGGCACCCGGTTCCCCTGGTCGATGGTGAACGCCAGAGGGATGCCTCTGTCGTAAGCGGGCAGGTGATGTTCACGCAGTTCACCCGTCGCGCCGACAGGATAGGAATAAATCTGGCGCCTAGCTATGCGGTGCCAGGCCTGCGCAAACTCACACGTCACATGACGTTCGATCGCACCGCCAACAGCGTTGCTTTGCGCGACACCTTTAGCGCGAGCCGGCCGATCCTCTTCGAGACGGCGCTGATTGGCGAAACCTGGGGCCTGCGCGCGCCCGGGCTGATCGAGTTGCGCCGGGACGGACGCTGTTTACTCGCAAGCATCACCAGCTCGACCACGTTCACTCTCGTCCCAAGCCTAATTTCCGAAGATGGCCTCAGCTTTACACGCGTCGCTATCCGATTGAAAGGCAGGCACCGGAACGGGTCCGTGTCCGTGCGCTTTACCGCTGCATCCACGACCTGCTCTGCAAGGCCGCATCAGGATCTCAGAGGTCATCGATCTTGAAGCGACGTCTGGTGCAGGTCAGATTGGCGCGCAAGCGCGGTCGCCCGATTGTCCGGGCGCGGCGTAACCTCGACGTGTGCGAGAACGTGCTGTGCAAATGGATTAAGATACTGGCTGCCCATCCGGGCCACATCCGATGCTCCCACCTTCACTCTCTTTGCTAACGTCCTCTGGCCGTAAGTTTCGAGCCTTTCCATAGATCGCGCTCTCGACACGCGACATCGCGCATGCTCTAAATCGAGTATGAAGACGTCGTTTGCTAAAGCTTTCGTTCCGCTGGCTCTTGTCATGTCGCTGGCCGCCTGCGCCACCGGGCAGAAGTCGTCTGCCGAGACGCCAGCCGCCCACTCTGAAACAACGCAACCGGATGCGCGCCTGGTATTGGCGGATCTCGCCGCCGCATTTGTGCCGTTAACGTTGGAGGCAGGCACATATGAGGCCGACTATGTCGATGCCTATTATGGCCCTGCTGATCTGAAGACAAAAGCGGAAGCCACACCGCGATCCCGCGCGGAGCTGGAAGCCGCGGCACGAGCAGCTGTCGCCCGGCTTGATGCGGAGGTCATACCACATCTCGGTGCTGGAGATGATCTGACGCGCGCGCGGGCGCTGCGTGGCTTCTATCAGGCGGCTGCCACGCGCCTCGCGATGATTGGCGGGCAGCGTTTTCGCTTCGATGACGAAGCACAGGGGCTGTTTGGCGTGCATCCGCAACTCAAGCCGCTTAGCCACTATGACGCAATCATAGCCACATTAGACAACCTCGTCCCCGGCACGGGCGATCTTGCAACCCGTGTCGACGCCTTCAACGAGCGCTACGCTATCCCAAAGGACCGTCTGGGGCGCGTGTTCGATGCCGCGATTGCCGAGTGCCGTCGCCGGACCATGGCGCATATGCGCTTGCCCGAGGGAGAAAATTTCCGTCTCGAATTCGTCACCGGGAAGCCCTGGTCAGGCTATAATTATTACAAGGGCAATTATCACAGCCTCATTCAGGTCAATACCGATCTCCCTATTCGTATCAGCCGGGCTGTCGACCTTGGATGCCATGAGGGCTATCCCGGCCATCATGTCCTCAATCTGATGATTGAGAGCAAACTCGCGCGTGGCAAAGGCTGGCGCGAATATGAGGTCAATCCGCTTTACGCGCCGCAGAGCTTCATTTCGGAAGGTTCGGCCAATTTCGGTATCGAACTCGCTTTTCCGGGGACGGACCGGCTCATTTTCGAACGAGACGTGCTTTATCCACTTGCCGGGCTCGATCCGAAAACAGCGGAGGCCTATTGGAAAGTGCAACAAGCGACCGAAGCACTCACCGGTGCACGGCTCACCATTGCCCGCTTGTATCTGGATGGTGCAATCGACCGGACGAAAGCACTTGAGCTGGCGCGTAAATATCAGCTCCTCTCACCACAGCGTGCCGAGCAGACGATTGGTTTCACCGACCATTATCGCAGCTATGTCATCAATTATGGACTGGGGCGTGATCTGGTACGGGATTATGTCGAGGCGGTCGGGCCGGATGTCGCTGCACGCTGGCAACGCATGGAGCATGTGCTGGGGGATGCGGTGATTCCCGAGGATCTGGTGGTGCAAAAATAGCCATCTGGAGATGAGGCGGGCATCGCTGCACGCAGCGTTCAGGCGCACGAAGGGTGCGCGAGCAGATAATCTGCCAGGATGGTGGCGTGGTTGATGTGAGGATCGCGCGCAGCATAGAGCAGCGTGATATCGCCTCCGCTACGCATAGTCTGGAGCTTGGCGACGACCGTGGGATTAGCATCCAGCTCGGTGCGGTAGCGCTCGGCAAAGTCCGCGAAATTCTCAGCTCTGTGACCGAACCATGTCCGCAGAGCCGCACTCGGCGCGATATCCTTTAGCCAAAGATGGAGGCTGACCTGCCCGCGCTTTAATCCTCTTGGCCAGAGCCGATCGACAAGCACACGCTGACAATCTCCGTCTTCAACAGGATCATAGATGCGCTTGATTCGGATCGTACCGATTCGGGTGCAGCCGTTCCGTTGATCCGCGACGGCACGCGCATCGGCCCGTGCTTCCACGCGAGCGTCGCTGAGATGATCGCTGGCAACCATCCCACTCAAATCCCGGCGGGGCGCGACGTCGCGGACTCGGAGCAGTGCCGTGCAACAGTGTCGCACGGTCTGCCTAACGGCATATCACGCGGCGAGCAGTTCATCCGCTGGGCCGAAAAATTCATAGTGGATGCGGCTGGCGGGCACGCCGGCAAGTGAAAGTGCCGAAACGGCATGACGCAGGAACGGGCGCGGCCCGCAGATGTAATAGTCTGCCGCTGTCACGGGCGTGTTGGCGATCAGCCACGCATCCGTGATGAGCCCGGCATGGTCATAGTCACACCCGGCGATTTCGTCGGCAAGCGGTGTCTGGTGGAAATCCATGACGCTCACCGCCTTGCCTTGCGCGGCAAGCGCGCGGATATGATCGCGCATGGCATGTGTCGTGCGGTCGTGCGTGCCATGGACATAATAGACAGGTGTTGAGCAGCCTTGCGCGACGAGGGCTTCGAGGATCGCGACCATGGGTGTCAGCCCGACGCCGCCGGAAAGCAGGACCACCGGGCGCTCAGGCGCGCCGCTCAGGAAGAATTCGCCAGCCGGCGCCGCGACCTTCAGCACAGTGCCGACGCCGGCGGTGTCATGCAGCCAGCCAGAGGCAATGCCATGGAGTTCGCGTTTGACCGATATGCGATAGCTCGCGCCATTGGGGGCTGACGAGATCGAGTAGTTGCGCTTGACTGGCGGGTGGCCGGGAATCTCGAGCCAGAAGGTGAGATATTGCCCTGGCTGATGGTTCATCACCGGGCCGTTATCCGCCGGATGCAGGACGAAGGATGTGATAACGGCACTTTCCACAATTACCTCGGCGATACGGAAATCCCGCCATCCGTTCCAGCCGCCTGCCGCCGCCCGTTGTTCCGCGTAGATCCGATCCTCACGAGCGATGAGGATGTTGGCCAGAAACCAGTAGGCCTCACCCCATGCGGCGAGAATCTCGTCGGTCGCGGCCTCCCCCAGTACAGCACTGATTGCACCGAGCAGCGCATCGGCAACATGAGGATAATGTTCGGGCAGGATCTGAAGACCAACATGTTTCTGGGTGATCCGCTCGACGGCGGGAGCCAGCGCGGCGAGATTTTCGATATTGCTCGCATAGGCAAGGATCGCGCCGGTCAGCGCACGCGGCTGCGCGCTCGCATCGCCATGATGGGACTGGTTGAACAGGTCGCGAATGTCCGGATTGCGGAACATGCGCGCATACATTTCATGCACGATGGCAAGGCCATGCGCCTCAAGCGCCGGAACGGTGGCTTTGACGAGCGCGATGGTTTGAGCGCTCAGGGGCTGCTGCGGCATCAATATCTCCTGCTTTCACGTGCGTGCTTAAATGATGTATTTTCAATGCATCTATATTGCTCTGACAAAACATGCAACAAGGATACACCATATGGGAGATGCCGATGCGCCTCACGCGCTACACGGACTATGCGATGCGGGTGCTGCTCTATCTGGGGAGACAGCCCGATCAGCTGTGCTCCATCGCAGCGGTGGCGCGTGCTTATGGCATTTCCCAGAACCACCTCATGAAAGTGGTCAATGATCTGGTGAATGCCGGCTATCTGGAGAGCGTGCGTGGCCGCAATGGCGGGATTCGCCTTGCCCGGCCGGCGGCCGAAATCAATGTTGGCGCGCTTGTGCGCCACACCGAGGACGAGTTCGATCTCGTCGGCTGCGGTGGGTGCATCATCGCGCCGGCCTGCGGGCTTACCGATGTACTGAGCGAGGCGGTCTGCGCCTTTCTGGCGACACTGGATCGCTATTCGCTGGCGGACATACTGGCTCGCAAGGGCGATTTCTCGCATCTGCTCAATCGCGCGGCAGCCTGACGGAGCGGTGTCCGACTACGGGATTTTCTGCACGGAATGCGGATTTCCCCTGTCAAAACGACATGCACGGACCTTTGTCCACACCGCAATATTAGCCTAGTCTTCCCGGGCGCGGGGATTGCGCTCACGCTCAAGGAGAATGCGGATGGCCCAGGACTGGCTAACCAATGTGCAAAAATATGTGCCCGATTGCGACGAGGCGGCGGTAGCGGGAATCGTCCGCTATTGCGGCATCGCGCTCCAGAACCGCGACTCTTCGCTCGTCTCGTTCGGCGATCCGGCCGAAACGGGCCGCGTGCGGGATAATTTCCTGAAGAAGAAGCTCGGACGCACGGAATCGGACGAGGAACTGGACGCCGCCATCCAGTTGGTTGGCGAGACGATGAAAGGCGAGAGTTTTCGCAACCGGGTGACGGTCTATTATCTGCTCGCCCAGAAATTCGATCAGCTCTCCACCTTCGGTTGAGCGGAATCAAAGGAACCGCGCCGTCACGATGACGGCGCGGTTCCCTTATAGTGACGCGTGCCCCAATGTTCAGAACAGGCGCGAAAAGACCATATAAAGCGTACCAGCAAGGACGACCGACACAGGCAGGGTCAACACCCAGGCCATGAGCAGGTTGCGGATGGTGCTCATCTGCAGGCCCGAGCGATTGGCCGCCATCGTGCCCGCCACACCCGAGGACAGGACATGGGTCGTCGAGACGGGCAATCCGAGATGGTCCGCGCCGAAAATCGTCCCCATCGCGACGAGTTCCGCCGCGGCGCCCTGGGCATAAGTAAGGTGTGTCTTGCCGATTTTCTCACCCACCGTCACCACGATGCGTTTCCAGCCGACCATCGTGCCAAGACCAAGCGCAAAGGCGACAGCGACCTTGACCCAGGTCGGGATGAAGCGCGTTCCGGCATCGAGCGAGCCCTTATAGTCGTTGAGGGCGGCGATCTGGCCAGCGTTCAACCCGGCCTTTTCCTTCTCTTTGTTGAGACGCTTGATGGCTTCCGAACTCAGATACATGTCTGAGCGAACGTTGCTGACTGCGGCGGCGGGAACCTTGGCCAGCGAGCCATATTCGCTAACCTGCCGACTGACATCCTGCGCCAGCACGGCGAGCGCCGGCTTGACGCTGGCGTCATAGTTGCGCTCGGCAATATAGGCCGTGATGCGTGTGCGGGCCTGGACCGCGTCGATCGTCACGGGACCACTGTGCAACGCTTGCGCCGCCGCAACGGAATGGGCCTGAAATTCGGCGGTGTAGCGCTCGGGCACGGCACGGTTCAGCGCATAGGCCGTCGGCACAGTGCCGATGAGTATGAGCATGATGAGGCCCATGCCCTTTTGCCCGTCGTTGGACCCATGGGCAAAGCTGACGCCAGTGCAGGTGAAGATGAGCAGCGAGCGAATCCAGAATGGCGGTGGCAGGCCGTCTTTCGGCTCCTCATAGAGCGCCTTGTTTCGGATGAGCACTTTCATGGCGAGAAACAGCGCGGCGGCGACGCCGAAGCCGATCAGCGGCGAGAAGAGCAGCGCCTGACCGATTTCCGTCGCCTTCGTCCAGTCAACACCGGCCGTGCCGCTCTTGCCGTGCATCATCGCATTGGCGACGCCCACACCGATGATTGAGCCAATCAGCGTATGTGAGCTGGAAGAAGGAATACCGAACCACCACGTCGCAAGGTTCCAGATGATCGCGGCAATCAGCAGCGCAAACACCATCGCAAAACCGGCGTTGGAGCCCACTTTCAGGATAAGCTCGACAGGCAGAAGCGAGACAATGCCAAACGCAACGGCGCCAGTAGAGAGCAACACGCCCAGAAAGTTGAAGAAGCCTGACCAGACCACCGCGACATTGGCGGGCATGGCATGCGTGTAGATCACTGTTGCGACAGCATTCGCGGTGTCATGAAAGCCGTTCACGAACTCGAAGCCAAGCGCGATAAGCAGCGCGATGAAGAGCAGGATGAAAGGCAGGTAAGTTGTCGGCTGCACGCCGGCCTGGCTGGCATCGGCATAAATACTATACGCGACATAGGCGATCGCGGAGATAATGGCTGCGCCGAAGCCAAGCATACCGATGACGCCGAGTCCCTGATCCAGATTCGGCCGGCTATTCGATTGTTCTATCGCGCTTTGTCGTCCTGCAAGCGTCGCGTTCATAAGCCTGATCCCTTCATGCTTTGCGGCGCCTCCCTAGGCCTGCTCGATGACAATAAGGTTTCAGAAAGGTTACGACGCAGGCTTGGCGATAGCCGACAGCCGGGCGCCAGCGAGCATTTCGCGCGGAAGCGCCGCTCCATGTCATAATGCTGTTATCTATCCCGGTAGAAAGCCCGTCATGCGCCGCCAACCATCCCTCACGGGCGGCGCGTGGGAGATTATCGATATGAACAGGCTTTTCCTCGCGGCCATCGCGTCGGCCGCCTTCGTCGCCAGCACCGCAAATGCAGCGACCGTCCTCGACGATTTCAATCGCCCCGATGCCGCGACTCTGGGCTCGAACTGGACGGTAGTCGCCGGACCAGTCGGCATTTCCGGCAATGCTGCGACCGCCGGAGCCGCGACGGAGAGTCTCGCGACGCTTAACGGCGCGACGGGCAACACCGTGTCGTTTGATGTCACGAATAACGGCACGGCCCTGCAATATGTGGCCGGGGCCATCGGCATTGGCGACGGGAACAGCATCTTCGTCAAGGTGCAGAATAACGGCATCGGTAACGGTACGAGCACCGGCAGCGGCTTCGACCGTTTCGGCTTCTACATCAATAATGATGACAACGCGATCGGCCGCTTCGGCTTCCTCAGCAGCGTGTTCACGAGCGGTAATGTCTCGATTTCGCTCGCCGGCTCGCTGGCAACGCTGACGATCACGCCAACGACCGGTTCAGTCCAGACCTACACTTATGATTATGGCTTCACGCCGCTCGGCACCGGTGTCGGCCTTGGCCTTTATGGCAACGCGACGGCCGATAATTTTGCGGCGACACCGCAAGCGGTGCCGGAACCGGCGACCTGGGCGATGCTGATCTGCGGCTTCGGGCTTGCCGGCGGCATGTTGCGCCGCCGCAAGGCTGCTGTCGCTTTCGCCTGACCCTATAAAGGATGGAAGAACCGCCGGCTGATCGCCGGCGGTTCTCGATCTTATCTGTCATCCTGACGCCTGCGCTCCCCCCGGAAACCGGTTCAGTAACGCCAGCCCAGCCTGCATCACTGGCAGGCGAGGCACTCGTCGTAATTGGTGACTTCCACCTCGATCCGGCGGGCGTCCGGCGTGTTGTCGCTCTCCACGCCACCGGCAAAGCCCGCGCGCTGCACGGACTTGGAACGGAGATAATAGAGCGATTTGACACCCAGTTCCCAGGCGCGGAAGTGGAGCATCAGCAGGTCCCATTTTTCAACATCGGCGGGGATGAAGAGATTGAGCGACTGCGCCTGATCGATGAACGGCGTGCGGTCGGCAGCCAGTTCGATCAACCAGCGCTGGTCGATCTCGAAGCTCGTCTTGTACACATCCTTTTCCTCCTGCGAGAGGAAATCGAGATGCTGGACACTGCCGCCCCGCTCCAGAATGGAGTTCCACACATTGATGGAATCCTTGGACTTGGCCTGGAAAAGCTTCTCCAGATGCGGATTCTTGACCGCGAAGCTCCCTGAAAGGGTCTTGTGCGTGTAGATATTTGCCGGGATCGGCTCGATACAGGCGGAGGTGCCGCCGCAGATGATACTGATCGAGGCGGTCGGCGCGATCGCCATCTTGCACGAGAAGCGCTCCATCACGCCCTGATCCTCGGCATCCGGGCAAGCTCCGCGCTCCTGCGCGAGCAGCATCGAGGCTTCGTTGGCTCGTGCGCTGATATGCTTGAAGATCTTGAGGTTCCAGCTCTTCGCCATCGCGCTCTCGAACGGGATGCCGCGCGCCTGCAGGAAGCTGTGGAAGCCCATGACGCCCATGCCGACGGAGCGCTCGCGTCCGGCCGAATATTTGGCCCGCGCCATTTCGTCCGGCGCGCGATCGATATAATCCTGCAGCACATTGTCGAGGAAGCGCATCACATCCTCGACGAAGAGCCGGTCGCCATTCCACTCGTCCCACGTCTCCAGATTGAGGCTGGAGAGGCAGCACACCGCCGTCCGGTCATTGCCAAGATGATCGCGCCCGGTGGGCAGCGTGATCTCCGAGCACAGGTTCGAGGTCGAGACCTTGAGGCCAAGCTCGCGATGATGCTTTGGCATCGTGCGGTTCACCGTGTCGGCGAAGACGATATAAGGTTCGCCGGTGGCAAGGCGGGTCTCGACGAGCTTCTGGAAGAGCGAGCGCGCGTCCACCTTGCCGCGGACCGAGCCGTCCTTGGGAGACTTCAGCTCGAACTCGGCGCCGGCGCGCACGGCTTCCATGAACGCGTCCGTCACCAGCACGCCATGGTGAAGGTTCAGCGCCTTGCGGTTGAAATCGCCCGAGGGCTTGCGGATCTCAAGAAACTCCTCAATCTCCGGATGGGAGATATCGAGATAGCATGCGGCCGAGCCGCGACGCAGCGAGCCCTGGCTGATCGCCAGAGTGAGGCTGTCCATCACCCGCACGAAGGGGATGATGCCCGATGTCTTGCCGTTGAGGCCCACGGGCTCGCCAATGCCACGCACGCTGCCCCAGTAAGTGCCGATGCCGCCGCCACGCGCGGCGAGCCAGACATTCTCGTTCCAGGTGTTGACGATGCCCTCCAGGCTGTCGTCCACGCTGTTGAGATAGCAGCTTATCGGGAGGCCGCGCCCGGTGCCACCATTGGAGAGCACCGGTGTTGCCGGCATGAACCAGAGGCGCGAGATATAATCATAGATGCGCTGGGCGTGCTCCGCATCGTCGGCATAGGCGGCCGCAACGCGCGCGAAGATATCCTGAAAGGATTCGCCCGGCAGCAAATAGCGATCCTTCAGCGTCTCCTTGCCAAAATCGGTGAGGAGCGCGTCACGGGCATGATCGATGACGACCGGGAAACGCCGTTCGGCAACAGCATTGGAGGCGATCGCCTTGCCGGTGCCCTTGCTGGCTTTGCCGGCCAGATTTGCCCCGGGGTCCGCCTCGATACGGACGGCAGGCTCGACAAGAACGGTGTCGTCGCTGCCTCCGGCCATGGTCGTTTCGTCCTGCACTGCCTGCCTATCTCTGAAATCCATGCCAAGCGCCTCGATGTTCTCTCTTCGTTCGATTCGGGTCAACCCCCCGATCAGCCCGGCGCATCGAAACGTGCCAGACACTGAATATAAGGGCACACACAACAAACGCGAAGGAGGGTTCCTTCGCGACTGCATACTATCTGTTGGGTGCCCCCTGGGCAGAAGCCACTACCGATAGTGCCACAGCCGGACAGTCTTGCAAGTCGGTTAATGCGTCGATCCGGTGGTGAATAGCCTCGCCCCGGGGCAGCCCCCTCCCGCGACGCGTGGTCAATCCATCACTTTCGCGCTGCGCAAGGGGCTATAAGGGGAACAAAAATATTTTGCTGCCGAGGCATGAAGGTCAATCGATCATCAGACGCCCATATGGACGTCGATCCGTTCGACACCAAGGCCACCCGACTGAACGAGAGGCGGCAGGCCGACTTCACCTGCTTCAGGATCATCGGATGGAGCTGGATATACCTGTCGGCCGCGCTCGACGGCCACAGAGAGACATTATGTCGGCCTCAATACTCATAATCAAATATAATATTTGATATATAAAATTCATTTCCATATAAGAACTCTCTGGATTGGAGGGACGCGGTGAGGCTTGAAGGAAAAACTGCGCTGGTCACCGGCGCTGGTGCCGGGATTGGTCTGGCGGTGACCGCGCGGTTTCGCGACGAAGGCGCGCATGTTTTCGCGCTGGATCGAGATGCATCTCTTCTCAATGCGATCGAGGGGGTTGAGCGGTTACCGATAGATCTGCTGGATCAGGCAGCAATTGCCAGCCTGCCAGCGCGGATCGGCATGATCGACGTCCTCGCAAATGTCGCAGGCTATGTGCATTCCGGCAACATCCTAGCGTGTGACGAAGCGAGCTGGGACCTCTCTTTCGATCTCAATGTTACTGCAATCTATCGGATGATCCGCGCATTTCTGCCCGGCATGCTCGATAATGGCGGCGGATCGATCATCAACGTGAGTTCGGTTGCCTCAAGCATCAAAGGCGTGCCCAATCGCTTTGCCTATGGCGCGAGCAAGGCCGCCGTGATCGGACTGTCCAAGGCTGTCGCTGCGGACTTTGTGGCGCAAGGCGTTCGATCCAACGTCATCTGTCCCGGCACGGTGGAATCCCCATCGTTGAGTGCGCGCATGGTAGAGCAGGCGCATGACAGCGGCATACCCTTGGCTGAGGTCGAGGCGGCTTTCATCGCGCGGCAACCCATGGGCCGGCTGGGCAGGGCAGACGAGATCGCATCGCTGGCGCTCTATCTGGCGAGCGACGAGGCAGCATTCACCACGGGCGCTGTCCACACCATTGATGGTGGATGGATCAACTAAGGATAGCCGCATGAAGCTTCTCCGCTACGGTCCCAAGGGGCAAGAAAAGGCCGCCATTCTCGATGCTGAAGGCCGGTTGCGCGCGCTCCCTTCCAGCTTGGGCGATCTGGGCGGTGCGCGCCTGACCCCGGCCGGCCTCTCGGCAATCGCTGCACTTGATGTCGAGAGCCTGCCGCTGGTTGACGGTCAGCCCCGTATCGGTGCCTGTATCGCGCGGCCGGGCAAGTTCATCTGCATTGGCCTCAATTATCGCGATCATGCCGCCGAAAGCGCAATGGCGATCCCTGCGGAGCCTGTGATCTTTGGCAAATGGAGCAGCGCCGTCGTGGGACCCGATGACGATGTCGAAATCCCGCGGGGATCGGAAAAGACCGATTGGGAAGTTGAGCTGGGCGTCGTCATCGGCACGGCCGGCCGCCATATCGCGGCCGCTGACGCGCTGTCTCATGTCGCCGGCTATTGCGTTGTTCATGATGTGAGCGAGCGGGCATATCAGCTCGAACGAGGAGGCACATGGGACAAGGGCAAAGGCTGCGACACCTTCGGCCCGATTGGCCCGTGGCTCGTCACGGCGGATGACGTGAGCGATCCGCAGACGCTAAGACTGTGGCTGGAGGTGGATGGGCACCGCTATCAGGACGGCAACACGGCAAACATGATCTTCGACGTCGCGACGCTCATTTCTTATGTCAGCGATTTCTGTACGTTAGAGCCGGGCGACATCATCTCGACCGGCACGCCTGCCGGTGTCGGGCTGGGGCAGAAGCCCCCGATCTATCTCAAGGCAGGGCAGGTCGTGCGGCTGGGTATCGATGGGCTTGGCGAGCAGCGCCAGACGATGGTAGCCGCGCAATGAGCACGCGCATCACTGGCCTGCGTACGATTGACGTGCGCTTCCCGACCAGCGCCCGGCTCGACGGGTCTGACGCGATGAACCCCGACCCGGATTACTCGGCGGCTTATGTCATTCTCGAAACCAGTCGAGATGGATTGGAGGGGCATGGCCTCACCTTCACGATCGGGCGCGGTAACGAGATATGCATCGCTGCTATCGAGGCCATGCGGCATCTGGTCGTCGGACTGGAGCTGGACTGGATCACGCAGGATCCCGGGCGCTGCTGGCGCTTCCTCACCGGCGATAGCCAATTGCGCTGGATCGGCCCTGACAAGGGCGCCATTCATCTCGCGACCGGCGCCGTCGTCAATGCGATCTGGGATCTGTGGGCCAAGTCTGTCGGCAAGCCGGTCTGGCAGCTCGTAGCGGATATGAGCCCGGCCGAACTGGTCCGCGCGATCGATTTTCGGTACATCACCGATGCGATTACGCCGGATGAGGCGCTCGCCCTCCTCACTGAGCGCGCTGTGGGCAAAGCAGATCGTATCGCGAAGCTCAAAGCTGACGGCTACCCCTGTTATACCACGTCTGCCGGCTGGCTGGGCTATGACGATGCCAAGCTGCGCCGCCTCGCGCAGGATGCGGTCGATGCCGGGTTCGACCATGTGAAACTCAAGGTCGGGGCTAATCTGGATGACGACATCCGGCGCGTCACCATCGCGCGGGAAGTGCTCGGCCCGGATCGTCATCTGATGATCGATGCCAATCAGGTGTGGGAAGTCGACCAGGCGATTGAGTGGGTGAATGCGCTGGCCTTCGCCCGGCCATGGTTCATCGAGGAGCCGACCAGCCCGGATGATATATTAGGCCATCGGGCAATCCGTCGCGGGATTGGCGAGATCAAGGTTGCGACGGGCGAGATGTGCCAGAACCGCATCCTCTTCAAACAGTTCATCGCCGCAGGCGCCATTGACGTGGTGCAGATTGACGCCTGCCGTCTGGGCGGGGTCAATGAGGTGCTGGCCGTGCTGCTGATGGCGGCAAAGTTCAACCTTCCCGTATGCCCCCATGCGGGTGGCGTTGGCCTGTGCGAATATGTCCAGCATCTTTCGATGATCGACTATCTGTGCTTTTCTGGAAGCATGGAGGGGCGTGTGATCGAATATGTCGACCATCTGCATGAGCATTTTCTCGATCCCTGCGTCATTCGCAATGCGGCCTATATGCCGCCTGCCCGCCCCGGCTATTCCATCGAGATGAAGCCTGAGACGCTTGTGGAATTTGAGTATCGCCGATGAATCTGGAACTTGAGGGCAAGGTCGTCATAGTCACGGGCGGGGGCTCGGGCATTGGTGGAGCCATCTCGCTGGGGCTGGCGGCGGAAGGCGCCATTCCCGTCATTGTTGCGCGCCGTGCGCCAGAGGGCGACTTTCTCGCACAGCTTGGCCGCCATCTCGTGGTCTATGCTGAACTGAGCGACGATGAGGCTTGTGCCCGCGCAGTACAGGAAGCGGTCGACACATTCGGAGCGATCGATGCGCTGGTCAACAATGCCGGGGCGAATGACAATATCGGCCTTTCCGCAACGCCGGCGGAGTTCCGGGCATCGCTGGACCGCAATCTTATACATTATTTTGCCATGGCCCATCATGCGCTGCCCTATTTGCAGCGCAGCGCGGGCAGCATCGTCAACATCTCGTCAAAAACGGCGGTGACCGGCCAGGGCAACACCAGCGCCTATGCTGCGGCCAAGGGCGCGCAGCTGGCACTCACGCGTGAATGGGCCGTCGCGCTGCGCCAGCATGGCATACGGGTCAACGCGGTGGTGCCTGCCGAAGTGATGACGCCGCTCTACACGCGATGGATCGACAGCTTTGAGAACCCGCAGGAGAAGCTTGCCACCATCACCGCGCGTATTCCGCTCGGTCAGCGGATGACGAGCGAACAGGAAATCGCGGACACGGTCCTCTTTCTGCTCTCCGCTCGCTCCAGTCACACCACCGGGCAATGGCTTTTCGTCGACGGCGGCTACGTTCATCTTGATCGTTCCATTGACTAGCCGCAAAGCCGTCCCGGATCAGGGCGTGATGTTCTGACCGCAACGTGGATGCCGGGGGAGCGCTTGTGATCATATCTTCGCCCATGGACTTTCGTGCTGCCGCGCAGCATCGCCTGCCCCGTTTCCTGTTTGACTATATTGATGGCGGTGCGCTGAGCGAGAGCACGCTGCGCCGCAATCAGTCGGACCTTCAGGCCATATCGCTATGCCAGCGGGTGCTGCGCGACGTCAGCGAGATTTCGCTCACGCGCAGCTTTTTTGGCCAGGCACAGTCGCTGCCAATTGCCTTGGCGCCGGTTGGTCTGACGGGCATGTATGCCCGCAGAGGCGAGGTGCAGGCCGCGCGCGCGGCCAATGCATGTGGCATCCCCTTCTGCCTGTCGACGGTGTCGGTTTGCTCGTTGGAGGAAGTCGCGGCTGGCGCGCCCGGGCCGTTGTGGTTCCAGCTCTATGTTATCCGTGATCGTGGCTTCATGCGCGCGTTGCTGGCCCGCGCGAAGGCGGCCGGGGCGCAGGCGCTGGTCTTCACGGTGGATATGCCGGTGCCCGGTTCGCGCTATCGCGACGCGCATTCCGGCATGTCCGGCCCTTATGCGTCAGCACGTAGGCTCGTGCAGGCCTGCATGCATCCGCGCTGGGCGTGGGATGTTGGCGTGATGGGGCGGCCGCATCTCCTCGGCAATATCGCGCCGGTCCTCAAAGATGCGACTGGCCTTGAGGACTTCATGGGGTGGCTTGCGTCCAACTTTGATCCGTCCATAAGCTGGGCTGACCTTGAATGGCTACGGGCCGAATGGACGGGGCCGCTCATCATCAAGGGCATATTGGACCCGGATGATGCCCGTTCCGCGGCCAAACTCGGTGCAGAGGGCATCGTCGTTTCCAATCATGGCGGGCGTCAACTGGATGGCGCGCTTTCCTCCGCCGCGGCGCTCCCGGCAATTGCCGACGCCGTGGGCGATAGGCTGACTATTTTCGCAGATGGTGGTATTCGCTCCGGGCTCGATGTTGTCCGTATGCTTGCTCTGGGCGCGCATGGCGTCCTGCTGGGGCGGGCGTGGGTCTATGCCCTTGCCGCTCAGGGGGAAGCCGGCGTGTCTAAACTGCTCGGCATGATTGAGGCGGAAATGCGTATCGCCCTTGCCCTGTCCGGCGCCACATCCGTTGACGCGGTTGACCGATCACTGCTGGCCGGCATGGCCTCTGATCCGGGGTGGCGGGGCAGCCAGTGAACGAGTGCAACGAGGGCATTGCCATAACGAGACAACCGGACACTTCGAAGAACCGTTAGCGTTTGGTGGCTTGCGGTGCTTCACTTGGGCTGGGTGACAGCGGAGGCAGGGATGTCACAACTGTCAGTTACTTTGGCCTTGCGGACCGGAATGAGGCGCTAAGTGCTGCTGCTGGTAGTATTGCGCCGCAGCGCCCCTCTAGATAAGGGCAGACGACCGCCATTCGACCCCGTGCTGATATTCAAGATCCCTGCCCCAGGCGTTCTATTCGTTGACGGATAACGATCCCAGCGCGTTCAAACGGTCGATCTTGCTATCTCAATGTTCGGCTACAAGAATCATTCGGGATCGACCGCACGCATGGGGCGCCAACGCCGTCAATGCCCATAGCGGCGCGCGAACCTAGGGTGGGGGACTCATTAGCATTTATCAGAACGCCTGTGCCCTGTGCTGCATTCCGAGGGACATGATGCGCCAGGGTTGGTCGACGAGCTTGCTCCAGGCGAAGCAGCAGTGGTCGCCGATGTCGTCGTAGGATTTGAACCGCCGCTTGATCTGCGCCAGACGGGCAGCGAAGCTTCTTACAATCGGCGATGTCATCGCTCTTCTGGCCACGATGGCGCGGCCGTGCCGAGAGCTTCCGGTAGCCCATGGCGCGAAGCTCGCGCCCAAGCGTGTGGCGCGTGACCGACAGCTCGAACTCGTGCCAGACCCACTGCGCCAAATCGCACAGCCACCAACGCACTACGCCATGTGCCGCCGGGATCAGCCCGGCCTCGACAACCGCCGCGAGCTGGGAGCGCTGCTCGTCACTCAGGATCGCGGCTCGCCCCGGTGCCTTGCGTGTTGTCAGGCCATCGGGACCGTTCGCGTTGAAGCGCAGAACCCAGTCGCGCACGATCTGCAACGTGACGCCCGCGACCGTCGCTGCCTCACTGCGTCTCCCGCCCCCAGAATCAGGGTAATCGCCAACACCCACCTGATGGGGAGCCCCGCTCCTTCGCGTAAACTGACGCGAATCCGCCGCTGTACCGTCAGACCGAACCCCAATCGCTGCCGCCATTGCAAGCCTCCATGTGCCTGCAACCTCGAATCAGATGTTAAGCCGCTTGGAAATCCCCAGCGTGAGTCAGCCTCAGCGTTCGTGAGCTGCTACCCGTTGTTGGCCCACCCTGCTGGGCGTCATCCAGTTCCTGCCGGTCGCGGCGGGTCATCTGCCGCTGAACGGTTCACCAGCGATACCGGCGGCTTATTGCCGATCGCGCTATGTGGCCGCACTTCGTTATAGTCTCTACGCCAAGTCTCGCATTTTCCGACCGCATCGTCGAGGCTCATGAACCAGTGCTGGTTCAGGCATTCCGTCCGGAACTTGCCGTTGAAGGACTCGATGAACGCATTGTCCGTCGGCGTGCCAAGCCGCGAGAAGTCGAGCACGACACCCTTCATGTACGCCCGCAGGTTCGAGGTCCCGGGAGATGAACTCGCTGCCCTGGTCCACCCAGATCAAGGCCGGATAGCTCACCTCGCTGCAGACACGGTCCAGTACCGCGATCACATCCGGTGCCCGGGAGCTGAACCGCGGTACCACCGCCGGCGAGAACCGGCTGAACGTGTCGATCACCGTCAGGATGCGCAGCTTCGAGCCAGTGGCGAGCTGGTCATGGACAAAGTCCATGGCCCATACTTCATTCGAACAAGACGCCCCGGCAGCGACCTGGGCATCGTCATTTACCCATTGATCTGAGCGGATTGTGGGCATGAGAGGGGTACACAGCTTGATCACGGCATTGCCCTTCGATGTTGCTGCATTTTTTGGGCTTGCGGTGATGGATACGACTAACCCGGCCCTGAGCCTTCAGCCAGCGCTCGTTGCTCTGGCTGCGGTAGGCAATATCGACCCACACATCGGACGCGGTGCTGTCGCCCGTGACCACGTCGCGCAACATGCGCCCGTCGTAGCGCACACCATCCGTCGTCTTGCTCTTGCGGATAAACCCAAAGGCGCGGCAGATCGAGATACTGCTTTTGTAGCCAAAGCTCGGGGGCGCTCTTGCCTTCCTTCACCGCCACCTTCTCGACCTCGGTGTTCCGCTGCTTGGGTGCCGCCACCAGAGTGGCATCGACGATCTGTCCGCCCATTGGCAGATAGCCGCGCGCCTTCAACTGGCCGTCGAAATCGGCAAACAGCGCATCGAGCGCGCCAGCGCCGGTCAGTCGCTCCCGAAACGTTCTGATCGTGTTTGCATCCAGCGTGGCTGCGCCAAGGTCGAACCTCAGAAAGCGCAGCCAACTCAGCCGATCACGGATCAGCCATTCCATGCGCGCGTCGGAGACGTTGTTCTGCGCGGCCAACACCAGCATCTTCAGCATCACCACAGGATCATAGGGGGGACGTCCGCCCTTCGTGCCGTCCGAGTAGGCCAGCGCGGAAACCAGCGTCGAACGAAACGCCTCGAAATCAACAACCCGCGCCAACACCTCCAGCAGATCACCATCCGCCGAAAGCCGCTTCATGTGGTCGGATAAGCCGAAAAGCCCCGCCTGTCGCATCGCTCGCTCCCATCGCTCGGAGCCAGTGAATCATCCCAACGACGGTTTGGCGAGCGGTAAATGAAGGCGCCCGGCTGCCCAGCTGAAGCACTTCCGCCGTGTCGTCACCCGATACGACAAACTCGCCGAAAACTTCTTGGCTATGGTCCAACTCGCCTCAATGCGCCTGTGCCTCCGCTCTTATGAGTCTACGGCCTAGTTCGATCACCTCGCGCACCGCCCGCAAATCCAATGGTGAGAATGTGAACGTTGACCACATGCTCCTCCTTCTGCGACGCACAGCACACCGATCTGGCATCACACGATGCCGGGCGAAGGAGGCATCCACCCCATCAGTTCAATCCGCGTTTCAAGCGAGACATACGCGGAAAGGGCAAACTTGCCTCTCCGCGTACCCCCTCGCAGATCAAAGACGATAATGCTGGCTGGAATAAGCGAGGTCGCCATATTGCTTGACTACACTATGCTCGGGATTGGTCGAGAAATAAAAGGGCGCCGCTGTCTGAGGGCAGAAGTGGCCGACCAGACTCTGGCGCGTCAGGTCATCATTCTCTACTGGCGCCCCGCCATGGGCAAGATCCGCATGCCAGATGAGAATGTCGCCCTTCTTGGCATAGAACGGCAAAATTCCACGGTCGCTGCGCTTTGCCTGTTCGGCGACATCCACGCTCCACGCATTATGGGTCTCCGGGCCATCCTGAGATGGGTCCCAATGCTTCTTGTTCCCGCCGAAATCCCAGTCCGGGCGTCGGTGGCTACCCGGCGCATACATCAGTTGGCCGGAGCCAGGACGGACATCTTCCAAGGCGATCCAGCACGCCGCCAGTTCCAGTGGCCGGTTGACCACGACATAAGCCGTGTCCTGATGTAATCCTTGCTGCGACCCCTGATCGAAGCTTAGACTCTGGAACAATAAAGGGTCCGCGTCGAAGATAAGCTTCAGGAAGTTCATGAGTCGCGGAACGGAAAAGAGGTCGAGCGCTTCGCTGAGCGGCACGAAAGAATCTACGACCCGGCCGCCCTTGCGATCCGCAGGCTCTGTCAGATATTGCACGGCCTGTTGACCATGCTTCTGGTAAAGCACCTGATCGTTGCCCTCTCGATAGGCCAGTTCGATCTTGCGCTGGAAGGCGTCCACTAGATGATGCGGCGCTGCCCCCTCAAGGATGACATAGCCATTGTCTACGAAGTCCGTCACCATGCGCGCTTCGGTGGCGTCGATGCCACGAGCGGTGACTTCCTGTCGCCAATCTGACCGGTCTATCCATAACCCACCGAACTTTGAATGGTAGGTAGCTTCTTCGATCATTCTCACTTCTCCACGACATTTTTCAAAGACATTCGCGCTGTGAGACCAAATTCACCTTCGTTGTGCCCCAGCGATGTAACCGGCTAACACGCATAAGCTCAGCCAGCCCACACGCTCTTCGATCTTGCTAAGCGTTTGCAAGTTGGGCATCAATGACATTCATCAATGACAAGGCCGTGTTTGACCAGGACCTGCTATCCACAATCATTTTCTCGTCGCTTCGTTGCTGGGCGCGGCTAATAAAATCGCTGATCGACTTGGCCAGCGCAACCGGATCGTCATCCTGAAAGAAGCAGACCTGCGACGATCCAATTTCTCGAAAGACTGGCAAGTCCCTTACCAATACCGGTCTATGATGCGCCAATGCTTCCAGCACCGGCAATCCACAACCTTCTGCATAGGAGGTCATCAACACGCCCGTGGTCACATTATATAGCTTATCCAGAAATTCATCGCTGACGTCTTCAAGCCAGTGAAATGCACGCCCGGCTTGGGGATGTCTGCGCAGGCGCCGCTGAAACGCCTCCGTTTTCCATCCTGCTCTGCCGACGATAATCAGTTGCGGCGCGGCATCACCCTCTTGCTCCCATAGCTGCTCGAAAGCCGCCAACGCCTTGCTGTGCGCCTTGCGTGGCTCGATTGTGCCCACCATCAATATGGTCGGCCGCGAACCAACCCCCTCCAGCAGAGCCTCCGCCCCCACCGGAAGGCCCGAGCTAGGCAAAGTCGCCATCATATCGCCGCCAAGCGGGATGGTCGAAACAAGAGGATGGCCAGCCCATTTTTTTCCTAATCCCGCGAGAGTTTCCTCCAACTCTGCCGCCACCGCGTGGGAAATGCAGATGGCTCCATCCGCCCGCCGTGCGAGAAGTTTCAGCCAGTGACGAAAACGTCGGCGGAGCTTTGCGGTAAACCAACGTCGGTCGAACAAGGGTAGAAGATCATAAACAATCACGAAGAGGGCAACGCCCTCCTTCTTCCAGTGCTCGATCTGACGCTCATGAATGGGCAGGAGATGGATCGCGAGATCGAGCCCCAGAAACACGTCACCTGCATGTGGAACAACAACGTTACCCGCCGCTTCTTCCTGCATCGGCAAGTTACAATCTAGGAAGGCGAGGTCGCAATAACGATAGGCTTCCTTACGTGTCGCGAACACAGGCTGAACCACCATATTCGTCAGCGTCATTTTGGTTAGTTCGACGAGCATTGCACGGACTACGCGCTGAATGCCGGTACGGGAGTCGACACGGCGCAGAACAGACACATCCACCAACAGATGCCGGGGCCGCCCTTCTGTACCATCGATCGGATGCCGCGCGATCTGATTCAGATAGCAAATACCCCTATACCATCTCAGAAGACCCAGCATCAGCGCTTCTCAGGTAATTTCCGTTCGATAGAACTCAAAGGCCTCATCGACAGAGTCATAGTGGTGCAGCCGTCCATTGGAGAGAACGGCCGCAAGATTGCAATGTTCGCGGATATAACCGGGATCATGCGACACGATAATCATCGCCCGGTCCGCCCGCTTCTCAAACAACTCAACAAGGCATTTTTCATGGAAGCGCGCATCGCCAACCGCAACGATCTCGTCAATTAGAAAGCAATCGAATTCAATCAACATTGATATGGCGAACGCCAAACGGGCCCGCATACCGGCAGAATAGGATCGGACCGGCTCCCGCAGATAACGTCCGAGTTCCGCAAAATCATCGACCCGTTCGATCTTATCCTCGAAGGGCACACCATAAACGCGGCAAATAAATCGCAGATTGTCCAGCCCGGTCAGGGCAATCTGAAACGCGCCGCCAAACGCCAGCGGCCAGGAGACAGACATGGTCCGTTCGACAGTACCACTGTCCGGCAACTCGGCTCCAGATATCATCCGGATCAGGGTGGACTTCCCCGCGCCATTACGGCCCAGCACACCCAGCTTGTCGCCACGATGAACCGTCAGGCCGACCTGATCAAGAACACGCTTCCTACCATGTCGGGTGCGGTAGCTGCGCGAGACATCGGTAAGCTCGATCATGTCAAGGGAACGACGTTTCGAGTCGCCACGCGTACCTCCAGCATCGCCAACAGGCTAAGCGCCAAGCAGGAACAAACCAGATATGTCACGTCATAATGAGGATGGAACGCCGACCCGAAATATCCTTCGCGAACGATCTCTACGCCATGCACCATCGGAAAGAAGTAAAGAATATTCTGGAGCGCCTGGGGCGTTGAATCCACTATAAAGGCTGCTCCCGAAAAGGGAAACAGGAGATAGGCCGCTGGGTGCCAGAGCTTCTCCACCAATTCTGATCGTTCCGCAAGCGCGCCCAGGAAAATGGCCAGCGCCGCACCGAACCAGGCGATGGATAGCCAGCCAAGCAGCAGCGTGATGATATCTTCCGGCAGTTCCGTCCACCCTATGAAATAGAAGAATACGGTCAGGCTGAAAAAGGAAATCGACGCACCCATCATTTCCACGAGCACGCGGGAAATGAATATGTCTATAATTTTGACATTCCGATGATGGAGCAAGGCAGCATTGGGTTCGATTGACCCAATGCAACGTGCAGGCATGTTTCGCCACAACAGCACGCTAGAATAGCCGGTGATTGCAAACGCCGTAATTGGGAGATTGCCACCGTGAATGGTTCTGGTCGCCGTCCAGATTGCGGTCACGCCCACCGTAAACAACATGGGTTCCACAAACAGCCACAGAAACCCGATGTTATGGCGACCATAGCGTGTCAGTATCTCGCGCATCAGCAAGGCGCTGATGACACGACGCTGGACTACGAAAGAATGCGAGAGGCTTTCGTTCTTCTGCGTGCCAGTCGGCATCAGTCCTTGTGCTCCCTTGCGCCTGCGAGCAACATGCTGAATATGCCCCACAGAACCAATCCGAGTGCAAGCGTAGCAATGACCCCACGCAGCCGTCTCGGCTCCACAGCCTTATCCGGCATATTCGGCTGAACGATACGCTCCACATAGGCTTGCTTGCGCCGAGCCTCATTCTGCGCTTCCTCCAGTGAGGCCATGGCGGTCGCAAGCTGCTTGTCCGCAAACTGCGTCTCAAGCTGAAGGCGCTGATACTGCGCTGTGGCCGCGGCCAGAGATCGCTGGCTACCCACCACCTTGCCCAGCTCTAACTCCACTTCATGGGACAGCCCTTTCATGCGTGTCTCAAGAACCGGAATTTGCGGGTTGGTCGGTGTGAAAGTACGCAACTGCAGCAATGCCGTCTTGGTCGAGATGAGCTCGTCTTGCAATTTTGAAATCATTTGAAGCTGAACCGTGGCCTGCTTCTCAGGGTCAACGATACCCTGTTTATTGCGATAGTCGGACAAGGCAAGCGCAGCGGCACGCGACTTCTCCTTCGCGGCCTCCACCTCGGCACTTCCGAAGCGAATGAGATCCTGCCTCCCGCGCTCGTTCAAACGATTGACCGTGCCCTCTGCCATTTCAAGCAATTGGCGATTATAGCGGAGCGCATCTGCGGAAGTGTAAGCTCGCACCGTGAGCGTTGTTATGGAAGAGGTGCTATCGTGCTCCACTTTCACCTTAGTTTTGAAATATTTGAACATATCCTCAAAAGTAGTTCCGGTCAAAAAAGTATCAAACCGGTTGAATAAAGAGATATCATGACTCGAATAAGATCGACGAAAACTCTCATCGTTATTTAGTGCATTCAACGCATCCCGAGACACCATATAGTCTTGAGCCGCAAAAACTTCGTCGCCTGCATTTGAAAATCCAGCCCCTTTGAGCAATATCCCAAAAGTACTGGATGCTGGCTTATCCGGACTGCGAACTACAAAGCGCGACTCCGAGACATATACGTCCGACGCACACAGGCCGAAATAGATAATTGAACACATCGTCGGAATGGCTACCAAAACGACGAAAATCCAACCAAGTCCAAGAATCTTTTCGATGCTGAGACCTACAATATTCAAAAAGTAGCCACCAACTCTTGTAGATTTTTCGTTCACGAACCGATCGTTTCTTTGAGCAAGTTGTCCGTCAAGTGAAATCGTCCCACAAGACTGCAAATGGTGATTGCGTCATGCAACGATCACTGCAATTTTGCAACCGACAAAACTTGCAGCACACATATAGCCCACCCCCTAATAGCTCTACTGCAAACGCCGGACATACGGGAGCTGGGCGCACGAAACAGGCGGTTACATCGAATGGTGTCGCAGCAGCCACGGACCAGCTATCTGCCTCCGTTCTAGGCGGCGTGGACAAATTTGAGCCAGTATCTGGCGGTGGCGATATGGACGATGCTGAGGAAGCTGTTGGCGAGTTGATCGTAGCGGGTGGCGATGGCACGGTTGATCTTGAGATGGCCGAACATGCGCTCGATGCGATTGCGCTGCTTGTAGAGCGTCCGGTCATGCTCGATCTTCACACTGCGGTTTGATCGAC
>JAMHVU010000216.1:0-4349 GCA_035911355.1 Sphingobium sp. | reverse complement strand
GGCTAGGTTGATGCCTAGGCATTCGGCCCGCCCAAGTCTGTCCATTAGGGGCTGGGGCCGTACAGCCTGAAACACCGTTTCGGCGTGGGTGACACCCGTGCTGCGCTCAGCCAACCACGGCTCGACCGTTTCGTCGCGTATTCGAAAACGATACTGACGCCCTGACATTCTCACTACCGAAGCACTGCGGCGGACTTGAGGAGCCTCGGATCAGCGCGCAGCTACCCGCGGCCAACGAAGGCCACGGGCATCTTCTAAACCTGCCTCGGCAACTACGTCGAGGACCGCGAGCCGTGCGTAGCCGCGCTCAGAAATGGACCGAGCGCGTGTCGGCCGGCTTCTCCAGCGGAGGGGAGAACTTGGTGAGGTCGATCCCTTCCACCGCCGCCTTGTATTCCTCCGCGCTCGGGGTGCGGCCGAGAATGGCGGAGAGGACGACGACCGGGGTCGAAGCGAGCAGCGATTCACCCTTCTTTTCCGCCGTATCCTCCACGACGCGGCCCTGGAAGAGACGCGTCGAGGTGGCCAGCACGGTATCGCCCTTCTCGGCCTTCTCCTGGTTGCCCATGCAGAGATTACAGCCCGGGCGTTCCAGATAGAGGATGTTCTCGTACTCGGTCCGGGCGTTGTTCTTGGGGAACAGATCGTCGAACTCGAAGCCCGAGTAGCGCTGCAGGATCTCCCAGTCGCCCTCTTCCTTCAACTCATCGATGATGTTGTAGGTGGGCGCCGCGACGACGAGCGGGGCCTTGAACTCGACCTTGCCGGTGGTCTTCTCGAGGTTCTTCAGCATCTGGGCCACGATCTTCATGTCGCCCTTGTGCACCATGCAGGAGCCAACGAAGCCGAGGTCCACCTTCTTCGTTCCGCCGTAGTAGGAAACCGGGCGGATCGTGTCATGCGTGTAGCGGCGCGAGACATCGGTGTTGTTCACGTCCGGGTCCGCGATCATCGGCTCGTCGATCAGGTCGAGATCGACGACGACCTCGGCGAAGTATTTCGCGTTTTCGTCGGGGGTCAGCGCGGGCTTCTCGCCCGAGCGGATCTCGGCGATGCGCTTGTCGGCCTTGTCGATCAGGCCCTTCAGCGTTTGCGCGGCATTGTCCATGCCCTTCTCGATCATGATCCCGATGCGATGCTTCGCGATCTCGAGCGACTCGATCAGGGTCTCGTCCTGGCTGATGCAGATCGAGGCCTTGGCCTTCATCTCCGCCGTCCAGTCGGTGAAGGTGAAGGCCTGGTCGGCCAGGAGCGTGCCGATATGCACCTCGATGATCCGGCCCTGGAAGACGTTGTCGCCATGCTGCTTCAGCATCTGTGCCTGGGTCGCATGAACCACGTCGCGAAAATCCATCCAGGGCTTCATCTTGCCCTTGAAGGTCACCTTGACAGACTGCGGGATCGGCATCGTCGCCTCGCCCGTCGCGAGCGCCAGAGCCACGGTGCCCGAATCCGCGCCGAAGGCGACGCCCTTGGACATCCGGGTATGGCTGTCGCCGCCGATGATGATCGCCCAGTCATCCACGGTGATGTCGTTCAGCACCTTGTGGATCACGTCCGTCATCGAGTGATAGACGCCCTTCGGGTCGCGCGCGGTGATCACGCCGAAATTGTTCATGAAGGACATGAGCTTCGGAATGTTCGCCTGCGCCTTCTTGTCCCAGACCGAGGCCGTATGGCAGCCGGACTGATAGGCGCCGTCGACGATGGGCGAGATCACGGTCGCCGCCATCGCCTCGAGCTCCTGCGCGGTCATGAGACCCGTCGTGTCCTGCGAACCGACGATGTTGACCTTCACACGCACGTCCGAACCCGCGTGCAGCACCTTGCCGGGCGTCACGCCCACGGCGTTGCGGTTGAAGATCTTCTCGACCGCGGTCAGGCCCTGGTCCTCGACCGTGATCTCCTTGTTCGGCGCGAAGACCGGCGTCGGCTCGATACCGAGGGTCTCGGCGGCGAAGGTCTGGAGCTTCTTGCCGAAGACGATGGCATAGGAGCTGCCGGCCTTCATGAACTCGACCTTCTGCGGGGTGAAGGCGGCGGCGATGTCGACCAGCTCCTTGCCGCTCTCGTCGCGGAGCTTCTTGTCCTTGGCGTCGATGGACAGGACGGTACCGGTCTCGACCGAATATTTCTGTTCAAGGATCGGATTGCCGTCGTTGTTGAGGATCGGCTTGCCCTCGTCGTCGGTCTTCTTGACCCAGTTCTTCAGGTTGATACCGATGCCGCCCGTCACGTCGACCGTGGTTGCGAAGATCGGCGAGATGCCGTTGGTGCCCGCGACCACCGGGGCGACGTTGACGAAGGGCACATAGGGGCTGGCCTTCTTGCCGGTCCAGAGCGCGACGTTGTTCACGCCGGACATGCGCGACGAGCCCACGCCCATCGTGCCCTTCTCTGCGATCAGCATCACGCGCTTGTCGGGATGTTGCGCCTGAAGCGCGACGATTTCCTTCTGCGCCTCGGGCGAGATCATGCACAGGCCGTGAAGCTCGCGATCCGAGCGCGAATGCGCCTGATTGCCGGGCGAGAGCAGGTCGGTCGAGATATCGCCTTCGGCGGCGATGTAGGTCACGACCTTGATCTCGTCCGCGACCTCCGGAAGCTTGGTGAAGAACTCGGCCTTCGCATAGCTCTCGAGAATGCCCTTCGCGACGGCGTTACCCGCCTTGTAGGCTTCGCCCAGCCGGGCCATGTCGGCGTCGTAGAGGAAGACCTGCGTCTTCAGCACCTCGCCGGCCTGCGTCGCGATCGCGGCGTCATCGCCGAGCGCGAGATCGAGGAGCACCTCGACCGACGGGCCACCCTTCATGTGCGACAGAAGCTCGAATGCGAAGGTCGGCGTGATCTCGGGGACGACCGCCTCACCGAGAATGATCCTCTTCAGGAACTTCGCCTTGACCCCGGCGGCGCTCGTCGTGCCGGGCAGAGTATTGTAGATGAAGAACTCGAGAGAGTCCTTCCGGTACTCGCCGCCGGTATCTTCGATCTGCGCGATCAGTTCCGCCACCAACGCGCCATCGTCGATGGGCTTGGGATGCAGACCCTGATCCTTGCGCGTTTCAATCTCAGCTAGGTAGTCCGTGTAGAGGCTCATCACGATCCCTATGGTTCAGCGCTGGATACTCAATAAGCTCGAACGCCGAAACGCAAGCACCTCTGCCAGCGGCGACACGCTCAATGTATGCCGATGTATACTGAACGCGCGTCACTGGCAAGGGGTTCGGCACCGACTATTCGAACGATGCGCCCGTGACTCCATCAGCGCAACCGCGCAAGCGGAGTTCGGCAAGCTTTCCGCGCAAGGAACAACCAAACGGCGTCGCATTGGTCATTTCGTCGGGGATGGCATGCGAAATTCCGGAATGACCTGAGCCGTGCGGCATGCGGATATGCCCGGCGCCATCGTCGGCCAAAACTGACCTTGCCCCCCGTTTGACCCGGACGCCCGGCATAGGCGAGGAGGCTTGGGCATATCCTCAGGCACAGGTTCATGTCTGAAGCTTAGCAGGGGATCGACGTCATCGCCGGTGAGTCGTCGGCGCTGGACGAGCTGCTGCCGGTCCTGTGGACGCCGAGATAGGGTCGTTCAGTGGGGGCGGATGGGTTTATGGGCGTCGGAAGTTCAGCCGCGAGTTTAAGCTTGAGGAGATGAGGTTGGTCCGGGATCGGAGCGTGACGGTGGCGCGGGCCTGCCGGGATCCGGAGCTGGCGGAGAGGGTGCCGCGGCGCTGGATGCGGGAGTTGGACGGTGATCCGGCTCAGGCGTTTCCCGGCAACGGGCAGATGAAGCCCGAGCAGCTGGAGATCACGCGGCTTCGCAAGGAGGTCGCCCGTCTGAAGGCGGAGCGTGACATCCTAAAAAAGCCGCAGCGTTCTTCGCGAGGGATGCGACATGAGGTTTGATGGTCCCTCGCTTTGGTGGACACCTTTGCTAAACCTGTGAGAGCCCGGAGGTGTCTAATGGCGAAGACGATGCGGGAGCTTTCTCGCGAGTTCAAACGGGAAGCGGTGGCGCCGCTGCAAAGCAGTGGGTGGCCGCTGACGGGTGTGGCGAGCGAGGTGGGACTATCACCGTCGATGTCGCGGAATTGGCGGGCAGCGTTTCGTGGAAACGGAGAGCAATCGCAGGAGGTGTCGATGCACTCGGTCTGGGACTGTCAGGAATTCCGTGTTCGGGCGGGCTGCCGAACATCGGGCCATCGCCCTGGTGAAGCGATCGCCGAAGATGGCGGCGAACTGGGCCTTGGCCATGGACCATTCCCTCGGCGGCATGGTCCACTCTTTCTCGGCCCTGTTCAAGACCAGGAACAGGAGCTTGGTCGCGGCGGCGTCGCTCGGGAAGTGAC
>JAMHVU010000215.1:0-4655 GCA_035911355.1 Sphingobium sp. | reverse complement strand
GAGCACACTGGCCCAAACCCCTTCGCGCTCCCAGCGGCGCAGGTGGTGATAGACCGTCTGCCAGGCCGGGAAGTCATGCGGCAACGGCCGCCACGCACAGCCCGCCCGGAGCAGATAGAGGATCGCCTCGACGATCTCTCGCTTCTCGGCCTGGCGCGGGCGACCCCCCGGCGCGGCGTCCGGGACCATGCGCGCGACCACGATCTGCCCGGACATCGGAATGTAGCCCTTCTTCTTCAACTACCAGTCGAAGGCCTTCATCACCCGCTTCAGCGTGCCTGTCTCCGTCAGCCGGTTCCGGAAGTGGCGGATCGTATTCTCGTCCGGCGCCGGCCCGCCGGGATCGAAGCCCAGGAACCGCATCCAGGACAGCCGGTCGCGGATCATGAATTCCATCCGCGCGTCGCTCAGATTATGCTGTGCCTGGAGGATCAGCGCCTTGAACATCGACACCGGATCGAACGGCGGCCGGCCACCCTTGCTTCCGTCCCCGTAGCCGAGACCTTCGACAAGCCAGCCCGGAAATACTCGAAGTCGACCGTCGCTTCGAGCACCTCGAGCGGGTCGCCGTGCTGGCTCAGCTTCTCCAGATGCTCGGACAATCCAAACAGCGATCGTTGCTCCATCTCACCCCTTCGATCTCGATGGACCCAATGAATCATCCCGATCCTTCAAGGGGAGGGTCATTGCGGGTGTCCAACTGGTCGAGCAGCGCGTCGGCGATCACGGGAGGTTTGCCTCGGGGCATGCGGGCTCTCCTTCTTTACTACTATGCCCACCCGAACACGGAATTCCTGACAGTCCCGGGAGCGCCACGACGACTGAGGCAATCCGTCGAGCAATACAAAATAGTGAAGAGCGCCTGAGAGCGCTGTCGAAGCGCTACGGGATCAACCAGAAGACGGTCGCCAAATGGAAGAAGCGAACAGAGGTGGCTCGGTTTGTCTGAACGGCTTCTGGGCTGCGGTTAAGTGGACATCCGCCTTGGTTACGCCGCCGCCGGGATCGGCGTTGGCTGGTTGGAATAGGCTTGATCGGGCGTCTGCCTGCCATGCGACGAATGCGGCCTCTTTCCATTGTAGAAGCTCAGATAGCGGCCGATCGAGGCCCGGGCTTCGTAGGCGGTGGGGTAAGCGCGCAGATAGACTTCCTCGTATTTCACCGTCCGCCAGAGCCGCTCGACGAAGACGTTGTCGCGCCAGGCCCCTTTGCCGTCCATGCTGATGGCGATCCCGGCATCCTTCAGGACCCTGATGAAGTCGGCGCTGGTGAACTGCGAGCCCTGGTCGCTGTTGAAGATCTCGGGCCTGCCGTGTCTGGCGAGCGCCTCCTCCAGCGCCTCGACGCAGAAGTCCGCGGAGAGCGTGATCGACAATCGCCAAGCCAGGACCTCGCGGCTGAACCAGTCGACGACAGCCGCCAGGTAGATAAATCCGCGCGCCATCGGAATGTAGGTGATGTCCATCGCCCAGACCTGGTTCGGCCGTGTCACTGCGAGGTTGCGGAGCAGGTACGGGTAGACCTTGTGGCCCGGCGCAGGTTTCGAGGTGTTGGGACGGCGGTAAAGCGCCTCGATCCCCATCTTCTTCATCAACGTTGAGACGTGGAGCCGGCCTACCGCGTATCCCTCGGCCCGCAACAGGTTTTTCAGCATCCGGCTGCCCGCGAATGGATACTCGAGATGCAACTCGTCGATCCGGCGCATGAGCGCGAGATCAGCGGCCGAGGTCGGGCGCGGCGGATAGTAGACGCTGCCCCGGCTGATCCCGAGCGCCTTCGCCTGACGGCCGAGGCTCAGCGCGTGGTCGCGGTCGATCATCGTCTCGCGCCCCGCGACAGACCCGCCTCGGCCCGAGCGCGACGGACATCGGAGTGGGGACCGTGGCCCCGGTGGGGCCGCGTAAGCCCCACGGAGGATCATTCTCCAACGTCAACTCGCCGATCTTCGCGTGCAGCGTCTTCACGTCGACGGCCGGGGCCGCGTCGACCGGTGCGACGGCCCCGAACACACCGGAGGCGCCTTCCAGGAGCTGCGAGCGCCATTGCGTGATCTAGTTCGGGTGCACGTCGAACTGCTCAGCCAGTTCAGCCAGCGTCTTCTCGCCCCGGATGGCTGCCAGCGCCACCTTGGCCTTGAATGCCGGGCTGTGGTTCCGCCGTGGTCGTCGGGTCATGGTCTCTCCTCGCTCTCAGCATCATGCCGATGTCGCGCGGACAATCCACTCATAGCCCTTGTTCAGATCTCCCGAGCCAACTCTTACCAAGCAGGGCGACGGCTACTTGCGAAGGTTGCTCGTGGTCGGCGCGACCGCGGTGATGCGCATGGTGCGCAAAAATGCTGATCGCCAACCTTGGATGGCGCGGCTCCTCGGTAAGCGTCTGGTCTGACCGCTACCGGCTCCAGCGCCAAGGGAGCAGGTCGTCGACCCTGGTGATCTTGTAGTCCGGGATCCGTGCCAGGGTGTCGGCGAGCCAGGCTTGTGGATCGACACCGTTCAGCTTCGCCGTTTCGATCAGCGTGTAGGCGATCGCGGCGGTCTTCCCGCCTGCCTCCGAGCCGACGAAGAGATAGTTCTTCCGGCCGAGAGCGATGGCGCGCATTCCGCGCTCGGCGATACTGTTATCGATCTCGAGGATGCCGTGGGCGAGATAGGGGCGCATCCGGCCCATCCGCGCCAGGGCGTAGCGGATCGCGGCGGCGAGCGGCGATTTGCCAGAGACGCGGAGCAACTGCTGGGCGAGCCAGGCTTCGAGATCATCGAACACCGGGGCGGCTCTGGCTTGGCGAAGTTTCACCCGGCGCTCGGGCGGCAAGCCGCGTGCCTCCTTCTCGACTGCGTAGAGCTGGGCGATGCGCTGGATGGCCTCCTCGGCGATCGGCGAGCCCTGCGACCGATGGATGTCGACGAACTTGCGCCGGACATGAGCCATGCAGGCGACTTCGCGGATGGCGCCGGACCGGTAGAGATCTTCGAACCCCGCATAGCCGTCGGCATACATCCATCCTCGGAAGCGGGTGAGATGATCCTTCGGATGCTGACCTTTTCGGTCGCCCGAGAAGCGATACCACGCGGCCGGCGGCGCGATGCCGCTCCAGGGCCGCTCATCGCGCGCGTAAACCCAAAGCCTCGCGGTCTGGGTTTTTCCCGTGCCAGGTGCGAGCATCCGGACGGGCGTGTCATCGGCGAAGATCGCTTCGGCCGCCAGCACATGTCGGCCGATGGCGGCGGCCAGGGGTTCGAGCAGCGCGGTGGACTTGCCTACCCAGTCCGCGAGCGTGGAGCGATCAAGGTCCAGCCCGTCGCGTTCGAAGATTTGAGACTGGCGATAGAGGGGAAGATGGTCGGCGTATTTGCTGACCAGCACATGGGCGAGCAGGCCAGGCCCTGGACGACCGCGCTCGATCGGGCGGGTTGGCAGAGGGGCCTGGAGGAAGCACTCACAGCCGGAACAGGTCAGGCGGGGGCGAACGATCCGGTTCACGATGAAGCGGCCCGGAACGTACTCAAGCTCCTCGGTTACATCCTCACCGATCCGGCGCAGCTTGCCACCACATCCGGCGCAGGCGTCGGCAGTGGGGCTGATCTCCACTTCCATCCGCGGGACGTGGTCCGGGATCGGCCGGCGCTTCGGCTGATCCTTCTCCTCGATCTCCGGCAGACGCAGCCGAGCGGTCATCGCCGCCGCGGCGATCTCGCTGGTTTCCAGGGCCAGCTGGAGCTGCTCGGCTGTTTCCGATGAGGCGCCGAACCGGGAGGCGCTGTGGCCTGCGAGCTGATGCCGGAGCTTCTCTATCAGGATCGCCTGCGCCTTCACCTCAGCGAGGAGGCGTGCCGTGAAGGCGCGCAACTCCTCGGGGTCTTCAGGTAATGGGGCGATCTCATCGAGCATGATCGAGTTTATCCCACGGGATTCGTTATGGGAATCCTCGCATGATCTCGGTCGCCGATTATCCCGCCGCCTCGGGCTGCCAGGTTCGACGCGGCATGCGCCAATCGATGCCTTCGAGCAGCATCGCCAGTTGCGCCGGCGTAAGCGACACCTTGCCCTCCTTCGCCGAAGGCCAGACGAACTTGCCCCGCTCCAGCCGCTTCATGAACAGGCAGGCGCCCTGGCCGTCCCGCCAGATCACCTTCACCAGATCGCCGCGCCGTCCACGGAACACGAAGAGATGCCCGGCGAATGGGTCCTGCCGGAGCGTCGCCTCGGCCTGGGCCGCGAGCGCGGCGAAGCCGCGACGCATGTCCGTGACCCCGGCCGCGAGCCAGACCCGCGCGGTAGCCGGGACCGGGATCACCCGGACAGACCCCGGATCAACCGGGCCAATGCCTCGGGATCGTAGCCGCCATTGATCCGCATCCGGTGGCCACCAACGAGCTCGATCTCGATCGTGCCCGCCGGGTCGCCAGCATCGACCGGCGCGCGCGCATCGTCTCGACCCGAGGGCTCGACGATCTCGACGGGCAGGAAGCGGAAATCCTCCGTCGGCCCGGCGTCGGGGTCCGGCTTGAACCTCGGATCACGCAGCCATTTGAAGATGACATTCGCGTTCAGCGCATATCGCCGTGCCACATGTGCGACGGAGACACCCGGCGCGGTCGTCTGCACGCAGATCGATCGCTTCTCCTCGACCGTCCAAAGCCGCTTCGTCCGAC
>JAMHVU010000214.1:0-1329 GCA_035911355.1 Sphingobium sp. | reverse complement strand
GCCGTGCTGCAGACTTCGTGGAGGCGGACTTCCTGGCCTTCCTGCTTGGCCAGCTCCCAGGGTTTGTTGTCATTCACGTACAGGTTGGCGAAGTCGGCGAGGCGCATGATCTCGCGCAGCGCACGGCTGTAGTCGCGGTTTTCGTAGGCCAGCACGATGGTCTTGAAGGCCGCGTGCCACTCCAGCTTGTAGGTGAATTCGAAAGCCGCGTCGAAGGCGCCGAGCTTGCCGTCAAAGCGCTTGGCGATGAAGCCGGCGCAGCGGCTGGCGATGTTCACGAACTTGCCGACCAGATCGGAATTGACCTTGGCGATCATGTCGTCGAGGTTGAGGTCCACGTCTTCCATGGTGCCGTTGGACTTGCCGGCAAAGTAGTAGCGCAGCCACTCGGGGTTGAGCTTTTGCTCGGTGTAGCTGCGGGCGGTGATGAAGGTGCCGCGGCTCTTGCTCATCTTGGCGCCGTCGACGGTGAGAAAGCCGTTGACGCACAGCTGGGTGGGCGAGCGGTAGCCGGCAAAGTGCAGCATCGCCGGCCAGAACAGCGCGTGGAAATACAGGATGTCCTTGCCGATGAAGTGGATCAGCTCGGTGCCGGCCGCGGCGGCCGGGCCGGCTTCGGTGAAGGCCGCGACGTCGATGTCGCCGCGCTTGCCGGCGAGATTCTTGAAGCTGGCGAAGTAGCCGATAGGCGCATCCAGCCACACGTAGAAGTACTTGCCCGGCGCATCGGGAATTTCGAAGCCGAAGTAGGGGGCGTCGCGGGAGATGTCCCAGTCGGAGAGCTTGTTCTCGCCGGCCTCGCCGAGCCATTCCTTCATCTTGTTGGCGGCTTCGAGCTGCAGGCGGCGCGCGCCGTCGGGCGTGGTGCCTTGCGTCCATTCGCGCAGGAATTCGACGGCGCGCGCATCGGACAGGCGGAAGAAGTAGTGCTCGGATGTCTTGAGCACCGGCTTGGCGCCGGACACGGCCGAGAACGGGTTCTTGAGTTCGGTGGGGGCGTAGGCGGCGCCACAGACTTCGCAGTTGTCGCCGTACTGGTCGGCGGCGCCACACTTGGGACATTCGCCCTTGATGAAGCGGTCCGGCAGGAACATTTCCTTTACCGGATCGTAGAACTGCTCGATGGAACGGGTGTCGATGAGCTTGGCGCCATCGCGCAGACGGGTGTAGATGTCTTCGGCGTACCAGCGGTTTTCATCGCTGTGGGTGGAGTGGTAGTTGTCGAACTCGACGCCGAAATCGCGGAAATCGCGGGAGTGCTCGCCATGTACGCGGTTGATGAGCGCCTCGGGCGTCAGGCCTTCCTTTTCGGCGCGCAGCATGACCGGC
>JAMHVU010000213.1:0-2064 GCA_035911355.1 Sphingobium sp. | reverse complement strand
GCGCGATCTGTTCACGAAGCTGGCCAACGGCCACCTCTCCCGCGACATCGACGCACTGATGCCATGGGCCTATGCCCAGCCGGTCGATGGCGCATAAGGACCTCGTCTCGTAGTCCCTGACGAGCTACCGACAGCCATCCGCTTCATCCCATCGCGGCACCGCGCAAGCGGAAACTCAATGGGGCGTGGCCGCCGCATACCCATGAACCTCGACGGCGAGCAGTCGACCGTCGGCGTCGGTTGAGGCATATGCCGCTCGCGCCCATGGATGCGTTTTCTTGCGTCGTACCCTTTGAATCCCCCTTTTGATCGGCCGTCCGGACCGTCTGACTGTCGACGATGGCCGCCGAGGGAGAAGCTTTCCGGCTGGCCCGCTCGCGGTCGGCCATGACGAGGGTGTGGAGCACGCCGGCCCAGATCCCTTCGCGTTCCCAGCGGCGCAGGTAGTGATAGACCGTCTGCCAGGGCGGGAAGTCATGCGGCAACAGCCGCCAGGAGCAGCCCGCCCGGAGCAGATGGAGGATCGCCGCGACGATCTCCCGCTTCTCGCCCTTGCGCGGGCGACCACACGGCGCGGCATCCGGAACCATGCGCGCGACCACCGCTCATTGGCTGTCGATCAGGTCACTCGGGAAGCGTGATCGGCGGCGTTTCGGCGTGGATGTCGGCTCAGGCTTGGGGAATCCGACGCCCCATGAACCACGCCCGAGTCCCGGCGGGAATCCCCTCCTCAATCACGCTCTCAGATCGCCTACGTCGGAACCTGCAAATCGACTACCAATCCCTCAGGACGCCAACTCCGCTCGATCGCCCCGCCGATGGATCGCGCAAAACGATCTATCATCTCGGTCCCAAAACCGTAATTCTTGGGAGGGAATAGGATAGGCGGGCCATCTGTCTCGGTCCATATCAACTTAATAAAATCGTCTCCGACAACCCATTCTACTTTCACATGACCATTGATTTTACTAAGAGATCCGTACTTTATCGAATTGGTTGCCAATTCGTGGAGGAACAGCGCAAATATTGTGATAGCGTCACGACGGATCAGTGTTGGGTTACCACTCACCGTACATTGACTACCGTAAGGCTGCATGACCGAGGTGACGACGGTCTCAAGATCGGCGGGTTTTGACACTCCTTCTTCCCCATTCTCCTGGGCGAAGACGGCATCGGAGGCGCGCGATAAAGCTCTGAGTTTCTCGTGAAGGATCGCAATTGCATTTTCCGCGGAATCGGCCTCCCTCATCGATATCGAAATTAGACTCGATACTACGGAAAAGAGATTCTTAACTCGGTGGCGCATCTCGCGGGCGAGAAGCTTCTCGCGATAGACCGCCTCCTCAAGGCGCCGCTCTAGCAACGTCTTTTCGGTAACATCACGCGAGACGCACAGGATCGACAGAACCTGACCGGACGCATCGATGATCGGCGTGAGTAGATTATCCCAATAGATCGTCCCCTTTGGAGAAACGCTCCTCCCAGGAAAGCGCGCGGTGTGCCCAGCGGCCGCTTGTTCGAGGGCAGCTTCACCACAAAGATGGACATCATCAGGCAGCAAAGGGAGCCACGCCATGCCAAAATCTGAGTTTTCGGGGACGCCAAGGGCGAGGCATCCTGCCCTGTTCATCGCCAACAGGGTGCCATCGACAGATATGACTTTGATGCAGTCCGGTGTAGCATCAAGCATTTCCTTTTGCATTCCAGATAATTGTGGGTCGGCGTTCGATGCCGCGTCAGAAAGCAGTATTCGCGCGTAGATCCCTGCCGCCACTTTCATCTCTCTCGTAACTCCTTGTTGGCCTCCCACCTGCAAAACCTAACAGAATAGCTTTTGCAATTCACCGCCTCACACCATGGCAGTCGTGGCCTGCCCCCATTGGGTGGCCCGGTTCAAGTCTAATGCATGATGGGCTTTGCGGCCACGGTTGAAGAGGCCGGAGCTCCCGGCCAGAGCAGGGCGGCCGGCGCGGGCGGCATGTAGCCGAGGCTCGAATGCGGGCGCAGGGTATTGTAGTGCCGGCGCCAGCTTTCGATGACGATCTTCGCCTCGGCGAGACTGTA
>JAMHVU010000212.1:0-2081 GCA_035911355.1 Sphingobium sp. | reverse complement strand
CATCAGCCGGAGTGCTGCCTCAGGATCTATCCCCGGGCGCCGACATCCGGGGCGTAGAGTTCGGCGACCTCACCACGCAGCCAGCCGAGATCGAGCACCGCGTCGACGCGGGCGAGGACGTGGTCATCCGGAACAAGATCCCCCAGCGAGCCACGGACGAAGAACTCAAGCTGCCTGCGCTCCCTCGAACCGAGCATCCGCACTCTCCAAACGAACTCCGCTCCCCTCAACGGAATCAGGAAAAGAAGGCTTTTTCAACGGCCCCCGCGTGCATTTTCAAAGGAATGCCCTGGCCCATGCCGGCAAGAACAACCGGAGGGTGGTGTCCGCCTTCATCGCCACCGCCTTCGCCCAGCCCGACCACGCGGCCGCCAAGGCCCAGTGGCGCCTGGTCGCCGACCAGATGCGCGGCAAGGTGCCGAAGATCGCCACGCTGATGGATACCGCCGAGGAGGACGTGCTCGCCTACATGACCTTTCCTCAGCGGCACCGGGCAAAGTTGCACTCGACGAATCCGATCGAGCGCCTGAACGGCGAGATCAAGCGGCGCACCGACGTCGTCGGGATCTTTCCGAACGAGGCATCGATCCGGCGGCTCGTTGGTGCCATCCTCATGGAGCAGACCGAGGAATGGACTGTTCAGCGCGATCGCTATCTCACGCTGGAAACGCTCGCGCCCGTCTGCGTGTTTCGGGAAAACGATCCCCCGGATCGTTTTCTGATCCTCAACACTCTCACCGTCAGCCTGCCTGCCGCGCAGCGCGACTGACCTGCTCAGCCCGCCAGTCAGCGCGACGGCCGCCATGAGCTACACCATCAGATGGGGCACGATCTGGGCGCGCGCCCAATGGCCTGGATTTGCGCCGCCGAACGGTCGGCTTTGTCGCCGCCGTTGACAGGCCGACCGCTGACACGCGTGGCGAGCGAGGTGGGAATTTCTCCGTCGATGCTGTCGATCATCTCGCTCCTGCCGTCTCCGGCGGGCCAAGCTTCGGGAATCACGCGGTTGAAGCGGGAACTGGATCGCACGCGCATGGAGCGCGGCGTGCTAAAGAAAGCGATCGGCGTCTTCGCTGAGGTGCCGAGATGAGCTCCCGATTCATCCGCGACCGAGAGCTGGTCTGGCCCGCGAGCCTCGAACTCTTTGGCGATGTTGGAGAAGATCGAGCCGTCATAGTCGCTGTCCGTGGTGACCACGTAGCGCCGCCGCCGTTTCGGGTTCGGGCCATTCTCGGCCATGATCCGGCGCACCTTCTTCGCGTTCACCACCAGGCCACGATGGCGAAGTTCGGCGCCGACGCGCCGGTAGCCATAGGCGGGGTACTCCTCGCAGATCGCCGTGATCGCGGCCAGGATCATCGGCCCGGCGCGCCCCGGCGCGGGTTCCGCGTAGAAATTGGAGCGCGCGACCTCCATCAGATCGCATCCCCGTTCGACGGTGACGCCTTCGGGCCGGTGATCACGGATCCAGGCGCGTTTCTCGGCGATGCGCGCGTCGCGCTCCTGGATCAGGTCCACGGTTTCGGCGTCCTCGTCATAAGCCGCGGCCTCGTGTTTCTCGATCCAGACCCGGATGAGCTGCCGGCGGATGTCGTGCCGCTTCCTCAACGCGCGCAGCGTCGAACCGGCATGGTATTCCTCGACGGCCTGGCGCTTGAACGCGGTGCTATGGCGGCGGTGTGGTCTCGGCATCGGCTTTCATACTCCGAATGCCCGAGCAGGGCGAAATCAGGCGGCCTCCGTGTCCAACCCCAGGGCGTACTCCAACAGAGGGTCCCAATTGAGTGCTGGTTGACACCCCGATCAGCGCGCGCAGTTTCTCCACCGCGCTCGCGGTTTCCTCGCGGTAAGCGATGATCTGGACGAAGGCGCCGTCCCCTTGGCCGCCGCCAGCACGTAATTGTAATGACCCAGTGAAAATCTGCTCATGCTACGAGGGAAGAGGTAGCGATGAGCGTGACGATGGACGACCCGATCAAGCGATGGACGGCGAAGCGCAAGACGGCGCTGGTGCTCGAGATCATCCAAGGCAAGACGACGGTGGCGGAAGCCAGCCGAGCCCACGATCTGTCGCCTTCCGA
>JAMHVU010000211.1:0-3005 GCA_035911355.1 Sphingobium sp. | reverse complement strand
CGCGATACTCGGCCGCCGCGTCGCGGCCCTCGGCCGGCATATGCCAGCTCGCATCCAGAATACGAATGTCCGGGGCACCGAGATGCGCGGCGAGCCAGTCGGTCGAGACCAGCAGGCGCGGGTCGCTGGCGGTCATAGCCCCTCCTCCCATCGCTGTTGGTCCGGAATTACCGGGGAATGAGGGCGTCGGCAAGGGGATGCTCCGAGTGTCGCCCTGTCCGCTGGCGAACAGTGATCAGGCGGACGACAGCCGCTCGCGGAACCAGTCGATCAGATCTGGTAAGGACATCTCTCCGTCGGCGACCGCGACGACGATATCATCGATCCGCTCAGCAGGGCTGACATGGAGGGAATAGCCGCTCCGCTCTACGAGCAGCAGGGTAAGCAGGAGCGCTGTTCGCTTGTTGCCATCCACGAAGCCGTGATTGCGAACAACGCCGTGCAGCAGGGCGGCGCATTTGCCCGCGATGGGGCGATAGTATCCGGAATAAGGCCGGCCAATCGCGGATTCGATGGAATTCAGGTTCAGGATGCCGGGGCGGCCACCGTAGGTCAGCGCTTCGTCATGGGCCGCCAACGCATCCGCGAGCGTTACACGGTAGTGCTTCACTATCGGTCGACGAGCCGCCTCAACGCGTCTCGGTGAGCGTTCGAACTTTCCTTGATCACTCGCTCGGACTTGGGCGAAGTCCTTGCCGGAACCGGATCGGCGCTGCCTCTGGGTGCTTTCGAGAAGCTCCCAGAGAGCGGATCAACCTGCAACCAAGAGCCACTCGAAGAACTCGAATGGGCCTTATCCTTCCCCATCGATATGCTCCTACTGATCCAGGAAGCTCCGCAGCCGGCGGCTCCTGCTCGGATGCTTGAGCTTCCTGAGCGCCTTCGCCTCGATCTGGCGGATGCGTTCGCGGGTGACGCTGAACTGCTGGCCGACTTCTTCGAGCGTGTGGTCCGTGTTCATGCCGATGCCGAAGCGCATGCGTAGCACGCGCTCCTCGCGCGGGGTGAGGGAGGCGAGGACGCGGGTCGTCGTCTCCTTCAGGTTGCCCTGAATGGCCGAATCGAGCGGCAGGATCGCGTTCTTGTCCTCGATGAAATCGCCGAGCTGGCTATCCTCCTCGTCGCCGATCGGCGTTTCGAGCGAGATCGGCTCCTTGGCGATCTTCATCACCTTGCGGACCTTCTCGAGCGGCATCTGCAGCTTCTCGGCCAGCTCCTCCGGCGTCGGCTCGCGGCCGATCTCGTGCAGCATCTGGCGGCCGGTCCGCACCAGCTTGTTGATCGTCTCGATCATGTGGACCGGGATGCGGATCGTGCGCGCCTGATCGGCGATCGAGCGGGTGATCGCCTGACGGATCCACCAGGTCGCGTAGGTCGAGAACTTGTAGCCGCGGCGGTACTCGAACTTGTCGACCGCCTTCATGAGGCCGATGTTGCCTTCTTGGATCAGGTCGAGGAACTGGAGGCCACGGTTCGTGTATTTCTTCGCGATCGAGATCACGAGGCGGAGGTTGGCCTCGACCATCTCCTTCTTGGCCTGCCGGGCTTCCTTCTCGCCCTTCTGCACCTGGGAGACGATGCGGCGGAACTCGGAAATGTCGACGCCAACGTACTGGCCGACCTCGGCCATCTCGTTGCGGATTTCCTCCGCCTTGTCGCGATAGCGGGTCGCGAGCTGTTCCCAGCCGCGGCCGGAAAGCTTCGCCACCCGGTCGAGCCAGCCGGGATCAAGCTCGGTGCCGCGATATTCGTTGATGAAATCCTGCCGGTTGATCCGGGCCTGATCGGAAAGCTTCACCATCGCCCCGTCGAGCGCCATGATCTTGCGGTTGATGCCGTAGATCTGGTCGACCAGCGCCTCGATGCGGTTGTTATGCAGGTGCAGCGAATTCACCAGCTCGACGATCTCGCCGCGCAGCCGCTGGTATTCCCGCTCCTGGCCGGAGGAGAAGGTTTCGTCGAGATTGAGCGCGGCGGAGATGCGGTTGTCCTGCATTTCCGCGAGGCGGGCGTAATCGCGCGCGATGCGGTCGAGCGTCTCGAGCACCTGCGGCTTTAGCGCCGCTTCCATCGCAGCGAGCGACAGGTTGCCCTGATCCTCCTCTTCTTCCTCGTCGGGCTGGGAGGATGCGCGATCCTCGTCCTCATCCTCGTCGTCCGTCCGGGCTTCGGCATCGTCGCGCGCGGCCTCCGGGGCGGGAGCCGGCCGCGGAGAGGGGCGGAGCGCCGGGGCCGCGTCGTCGAGTGGGTCGGGGCCTGCCTTGAGCGCGGAAAGCACGCTGTCCACCTCGTCGCTCTCCATCGAGGCGCCGAAGGTGGTTTCGAGGTCGATCACCTCGCGCAGCATGATCGCCTCGTCGAGAAGCTCATCGCGCCAGATGGTGATCGCCTGGAAGGTCAGCGGGCTTTCGCAGAGCCCGAGGATCATCGTGTTGCGGCCCGCCTCGATGCGCTTGGCGATCGCGATCTCGCCCTCGCGCGAAAGCAGTTCGACCGAGCCCATTTCCCGCAGATACATCCGCACCGGATCATCCGTGCGGTCGAGCGATTCGCCACCGACCGAGGTGATCGCAAGCTCGCGCGATCCGCTGTCGGCGGCGGCCGCGTCGGCGGAATCGCCGTGGTCCTCGTCCTCGTCGCTGTCGTCCGATTCGGTGACGTTGATGCCCATCTCGTTGAGCATCGCCATCACATCCTCGATCTGCTCCGAGGATACCTGGTCCTGCGGCAGGACCTCGTTCAGTTCGTCGATCGTGATATAGCCGCGCGACTTGGCGGTCGCGATCATCTTCTTGACCGCGGCCTGGCTCATGTCCAGCATCGGGCCGGAGTTGTCCTGGCCGTCCTCGGGCTTCCGCGGCTCCATGTCCTTTGCCATTATCAACTCCGTGCCTAGTGCCTGGGGCCCCTCGCCCTTGGAACAAGCTTTGGTTTCTTTCCCACGAATCAGTGATTCGCAATGATTCGCAATGATTCGTCTCGAATGATCAGGATTTTCGTCTGCG
>JAMHVU010000210.1:0-5556 GCA_035911355.1 Sphingobium sp. | reverse complement strand
GATGAGATCCTCTTCGATTGCGACGGCACGATGATGACCGATCGCAAGGCTGCCGGCGAACGTCTCCTCGGATATGCGCACCGGATGCGGAAAGGTCGCGCCGAGGCGCGCTGGACGCTCGGCACCTTCAACGGCATCGGCCTGGAACTCTCGGGCTACGAGGCCCTCGACCCCGATGGACGGCGCTACCTCTGCACCGTGATCGCGATGCAGCATCACGGCGAGCACGCCGACTTCGAGGTGACCGAGAAGACGCGGCCGAGCACGGTGATCGGCCGGATCGAGTCCTCCATCCGCGATCTCGACACGGATCTCGCCGTCGTCAGGGCCAGTCTCGAAGCCAACGAACGGCGTCTTCCCGCCTTCGAGGCTCGCTTGGGGCAAGCATTTCCCGACGCCGCCCTGCTCGACGAAAAACTCAACGAACTCGCCGAGCTCGAGGCCGAGCTGGCGAGCACCAAGGGCGAGTTCAACGCGGACAATGACGGTGACGCGCCGCTGCCCCCGCTTTTGGACGGCGCAGGCACGCCGGTGCCACAAGAAGCCGCCGTTGCTGCCTGATGCTCACATCGGTCTGGCTATCAATGGCAATTTGTGCCATTATGACCTCAGGAGATACGTCAATGGCGTCCATGAATGTTTCATTGCCCGATCCGATGCGCGATTATGTCCAGAAGCGCATCGACAAGGGGCACTATGCAAGTGTCAGTGACTATGTGCGCGATCTAATCCGTCGTGACCAGGCGGACACGGAGAATGAACAGCGCTGGCTGAGCTCGCTTGATGCTTCAGTCGAGGAAGCGGTAGAGGAACTGGAGAGCGGCGGCGGCCGTGAGCTCGGGGCCTTCTGTCGGGAGCTCACCTCCGAAATCGAAGCTCAAGGCCACCAGACCCCGCTTCAATGATTGTCATACTGGCGTCGGCCGCCCAGCGCGATCTACGCGCGATCGGCCGCTACATCGCGCAGGATAATCCCTTGCGCGCAGTCTCCTTCATCGCAGAGCTCGAGAGCGCCGCACAGGGCCTTGCCGAGATGCCACAGGGCTTTCCGCTGGTTCCGCGTTACGAACGATACGGTATCAGACGCAGGTCCTATCGCGGCTATGCTTTACTCTATCGTGTCGCAGGCGATCGGATAGGTGTCGTCCGAATCCTTGGACCAGGACAGGACATCGACCGGGCCTTGAACCTACTTTGAGATGAGCGGCGCGCACGAAGCGCCCGTGCTGTCTGCTGTCAATGCTGCGGTTTGTCGGCATGAAACATTATGCAGCCACCCCCAACGGACGGCGCCGAGCGCGGTATCATCAATAGGCTCCAGTCGTCCTGGCGACTGCGGAGCATATTGACACACAGGTTCACGCGCCTGGTCTTCGGCGCATGGGAAGGGGAGAGGGGAGAGAGCAGGCGAGGCCTGTTCAAATGGACCGCAGACCATCACGACCGCGGTTGCTCCAGGGCAGGCGCTCCTAGCACCGGAGTCCTTCCCATGACCATCCCAAGATCCGCGCCATGGACGGCGCAGGAAATCGTTACGCTGCGTGCCTGTTATCCTGCCGAAGGACACAGCGTCGCGCAGCGGCTTCCGGGCCGAAGCGTCCATGCCTTGCAGGTCAAGGCTCACAAGCTCGGCCTGAAGACAGCCCATAGAAATCCCGCGCCGAGGCCGCGCCTTGGCGGTGAGAACCTCGACGAAGCCATCCGGCTGCGTGAGGTCGAGAACTGGTCGTTCAGCGCGATCGGCACACATTTCGGTATCTGCGAAGCCAGCGCCTGCAACGCGGTGACGATCGCCCTTTGTGTCCGGCGCGGATACCGTCCGGCAGAGCGCGATCAGCATGGGCGCCTGACGGCTGAGGGTATCGAGCGACTGCGCTATGCGTTGAAGAAGGGTTACAAGGGCATCGACATTCAGTTGCGTCTTGGCGTCTCGGCCGCCTGCGTTTCCGAGCAGCGCCGGCGATATAATCGTGAACTGCTCGCACGCGGCAAGGCCGCGCTGCCCCCGCCGGGCGGCGGCGAGGCTTACAGCGGCGTCAAACTGTCGCCGGCAAAGCGCAGGCAGGTCGAGGAGCTGTTCCTGCAGGGGCTCGGCACACAGAAGATCGCCGAGCGCACCGGCGTGTCGAAGACGAGCTGCACCAGGATCAGGGGCCGCCTTATCCGAAGTCTGCGCCGCAAAGGGGAGTCGCTTCCTGGATGCGATAGCTGCGGGGTCCGTCATGTGCATGCTGAAAGCGCGCGTTTCGTAACCGATGAACAGAAAGACCTTCTGCGCGCGATGCTCCTCGATCGGGTGCCCGTCCAGCGAGCCGCGCGCGAACTCGCGATTGGCGCCTCGACAGCCTATCGGCTTCGTGACGCCTTCGCCGCCGAACTGGCGGGCGAAGGCCGGGCCCTGCCGCCTCCAAGGCGTCCTGGCCGGGTTCGCCACGCGCCCATGCGCAATTCCTGCTGGCCTCCGGCTTCGCCTCAGGAGATCTACGCGTTCCGGCGCCTCCTCGGCTGTATGGGGTTCGCTGAGGCGAAAGCACATTGGCAGGACACGCGGCGAGAGGAGGCAAGGATAGCACGAGAAGCGGCCGCGACGCACAAGCTTACTTTCGAGGAGCAGCTTGCCAAGGTCGCGTCCGGCGAACTGCGCATCACACGCGGCTTCGTTCGCAACCATCTCGAGCCGCGGCTTCCCGCACAAGCCGTCGACGCGTGATCGCGCGCGGCACCGGCGCGCTGGGGCGGCCGGAATCTCCTGGCATGATCGATCCCGGGCAACCGCCGGTCGCCCAGCCTCTGGCGGCGACGGCCTGACCGAAGAGGAGAGGGAGGGTTTGAGGCGGGCGTGCTGATGCGCCCGGACGGCAGGAACTGGCCTCATGCCCTATGACATCCCCTCTCGCTTCCAGCAGCCGCCCGCCGGCTTGTCCCAGGCGGACCGATCACCGGTGTACTCTTCGAACGTTGCCCCTCGGTTGGCCGCGGGCACCCCCATCGAGATCATCGTCGGCCTTCCCGGCCTGTCGGAGGGGCCCTTGCTCGCCCGCGCGCGCGCGTTGCAGCTTCCCGTCCTCATCTCCGCGAACAGCCTGTCACGCTGGCGGCAATGTGACGGCGGGCGTGAATGGGCCGGTTGGCGGTTGAGGCAGCTTGCCAACGCCCATGGCCTCGCTTCGATCATGCTCGATTCCGCCGGATTCGTCCTCGCATCAAGATATCGAGGCCTCCCATGGACCGTCGAGGATTATGTCGAAGGGCTGGCGGCCGCCTACCCCTGGCGGCTCTGGGCAAGCCTCGATCATTGCGTCGAACCCGAGATCGCGCGCGACCGTGAAGAAGTGCTCGATCGGATCGCGCGCACTGTTCGCCTCAACATCGAATGCCATGCCCGCGCACTCGACGCCGGTATCGTCTCGAATTTCATGCCAGTTTTGCAAGGCCGCCGACCAGGCGATTATGTGCGCTGTCTCGATGGCATCGCCCATATCCTGCGTCCGGGACAAACGGTTGCGATCGGATCGACCTGTCGGCGCGCCGTGCACGGGGAGGATGGCCTTCTCGCCGTGTTCGAAACACTCGACCGCCATCTCGATTCCACGCACCCGCTCCAATTCCAGCAGAGCGCTGTAAGGCGTTGACTTTACACAGGAAAAAACGGGCATTTTGGCCTGTGTAGGGTTTGTGTAGAAAAATTTGCGGATTTGCCGCTCGGCGCTCAAGATTCGCGATACCGCCCAGCGTCGTCAAAACAAACTCAACTGCCTGCTGCGCTCGACGTGCTCTAGCCATGCGGGCTTGGTGGCTTCCTCGTCCAGCCATGCGACGACTTGTTCTACGACATCGCCGCCATGGGCTTCGATGGTGCCGGGCTGATGGAAGTGCGAACGGTAGCCGGTGCCGGTGATCGGCAGCGGCGCGCGCTCGGGGTTGATGCTCTGAACTTCCAGATGGGCAATGGCGCTCCATTTGAGCGGCCAATAGCGCGCCTCGATCTCGATGCCCTGCCAGAGGAAGCGATGAATTTGGGGTGCCGGTTCCATGCTCAGCACCCCGCGAACACATGCACCACGTCATAGGCGGTGCTGACGGTGAATAGGTCGCCGCTCATTTCGGCGTCGCGGGCCATGGCGCGATAGTCGATATAGTAGCGCAGCGCATGGGGGATGGCGGTGCTTTCCTCCGTCACGTTCTGCACATAGTCCGCAAGGCTGGCATGCGTCCCGAGATAGCGGTCGGCCATCGCCTCGCGCGCCTCGTCCATGTCACCGTTGAAATGCTCCAGCAGCGCCGCACCAACCTCGCCATGCTCGGCGATGAAGCAGGCAAGCTCGCTCACGCGGTCGAGGCCGGTATATTCCTCGATGCGGACGCCTCCGAACCCCTCGTAGTCGTGAATGGCCCATTCCTCGGCCCCGGCGATAGGGGATGCCAACAACATGTCACGCACGTCGTCATAAAGTGCCCAAGGCTCCTGCGCGGCATTGACCCACGCGCCGTGAAGTTGCCCGGCATTGTAGGCGGCGAGACACACCACATAGATGTGGGGCTGGGGATTATCGTTGAGGCTGTTTCCCATGACTAACTCCTATGGGTTTGGGTTTCAGTGCTGATCTGAAACCCTGCCCATGCGGCGAGCGTCGGGGGGCAAGCGGAGTAAGCGGCTTCGCGGGGAACCGGCTGCACGGAGCGTAGCGGAGGAAGCTGGGCGGAAGGCGCTTCGCAGCGCGCTGGGGGCGGAGCCCCAGCCTCAAGCGTTAGCGATCGTCACCGGATGGCGGAAACGCGTGGGCGGTTCCGCGGGCGCCAGCGAGTAGAGCGCGGGCCGAAGGTAACGCAATAATATGCTGCCTCGCCTTCAAGACACGTAACCGTGCACGACGCGCTGAACTCAACCGCGACCATCACGCTCGGCGGTAGGAAAATCATCACCCTGACCGGTGTGACGCAATATCTCATCGCGAGCGATTTCGCGTCCGCCTAATCATAGCTGATCTTGGTTATGGTGCAGGGGCGGAAGCGTGCAGGAGGCTAACGCCTAAAGCACGCCGCTGATGCGCAGGAGAATGTTTTGCGATCTTACCTAGAAAGAACGCCCGAAAATCATACAAACGGCGATCAATGAGGGTATCCAACTGTTTGAAGAGTTCCGGGCAGTTGGATGATTTGAATGAGCCCTGCCAGCCACGAATGGTCTGATCGACGGCAACCAATGTCTGAGCGTAACACCGATCCTGACTGGTTAGCTTACGGTCATTTACAGCCTTACTAATCGAACGCTGGCCCTCCGTAATAAGGGTACCAATTTTTCCTATCAGCTTGTCCCGTGCGGCAGGTGAAGGCGGGTACGATCCGGGGGAAAGTTCATAGCCAAGAAAAACGTGTGGATCACCGACTTGTCCGATGAACGCCTTCGTGGGGCTTGCTATCGGATCATAGATATCCATGCTGAGTTCGGCGAGAATTGAGGTGGTGCCGTTTTTCTGGACAGGGTGATAAGCTCAGCCTGACCTGAGGAATGGACTGGAATGAAGACGACGAGAAAGCGCTACAGCGCGGAGTTCA
>JAMHVU010000209.1:0-134144 GCA_035911355.1 Sphingobium sp. | reverse complement strand
GATGCCGGCGCCCTCATGCCCCAGCACGCTCGGGAACAGACCCTCGCTGTCCAGTCCGTCAAGCGTGTACGCATCGGTGTGGCAGATGCCCGTCGCCATGATCTCGACGAGCACCTCGCCCGCCTTCGGACCCTCCAGGTCCAGCTCCACAACCTCAAGCGGCCTCTTCGCCTCAAATGCCACGGCGGCGCGGGTCTTCATGGGCAGGCTCCTTGCGGCAATCACGGTTCGGGAAGCGCTATAGGCACGTGTCGGCGCGCGATCCATTCCCCGCGAAAGGGGGTAAGCGGAGGCTTGCCGAACGACGATCGAAGGCGGAAGAGGGACCTCCCGGACCCTGACGGCGAGAGCGAGATGACCAAACAGCGCGGCGATCAGCCGGAAGTCGCACCGTTCGACGGGCCGGCCGGCGGCTGGGGATCGGTCCGGTCGCTCGCCGACATCATCCCGCGCGAACGCGTGCCGCCATCGGGCGTCGTCGAACTGGTCCGCCAGAACAAGCCGGAGGGCTTCGTCTGCACCAGCTGCGCCTGGGCCAAGCCGGCGCACCACCACCCGTTCGAATTCTGCGAGGAAGGGGCGAAGGCGACCGCCTGGGATCTGACGAGCTACCGCACCACGCCCGAATTCTTTCAGCAGCATACGCTGACCGAGCTGCGCGCGTGGAGCGACTATGACCTGGAACAGCACGGCCGGCTGACCCATCCGCTGCGCTACGACGTGGCGACCGACCGATATGTCGCGTGCGAATGGGGCGAGGCGATGGACGCGATCGGCGCGGCGCTGCGCCCGCTCGATCCGAAATCGGTGGCGTTCTACGCGAGCGGCCGCGCGAGCCTGGAGACGTCGTACATGTGGGCGCTGATGGCGCGAATGTACGGCAACCAGAACCTGCCCGACAGTTCGAACATGTGCCATGAATCGACCTCGGTCGGCCTAAAGGCGGCGATCGGCGTGCCAGTGGGGACCACCCGGCAGGGCGATTTCGAACATACCCAGGCGATCTTCTTCTTCGGGCAGAATGTCGGGTCGAACGCGCCGCGGATGCTGCATGACCTGCGGTCCGCGCGGAAACGCGGGGTGGAGATAGTGACCTTCAACCCGCTTCGCGAACGCGGGCTCGAACGCTTCACCAGCCCGCAGTCTCCGGTCGAGATGCTGACCGGCGGCGAGACAATCATCTCGACCCAGTATCACCAGCTGCGCGCGGGCAGCGACATCGCGGCGATGACCGGCATCGCCAAATGCCTGTTCGACTGGGACGATGCGGCGCGCGCGAAGGGCGAACCGGCCGTCCTCGACCACGATTTCATATCCGAACACACCCACGGTTTCGCGGGCTTCGAAGCGGCGGTGCGCGCCGCCGACTGGGCGGCGATCGAGGCGGAGACCGGGCTGCCGCGTTCCGATATCGAGGATGCCGCGCGCGTCTATGCCGCGTCTCCGGCGACGATGATCGTCTACGGCATGGGGCTGACCCAGCACGTCAAGGGCGTCGAGAACGTCCGCATGGTCGTCAACCTGCTGCTGATGAAGGGCAATATCGGCCGTCCGGGCGCGGGGCCGACGCCGGTGCGCGGCCATTCGAACGTGCAGGGCCAGCGCACCGTCGGCATCACCGAGAAGACCGAACTGGCCCCGGTCGCGAGGCTCAAGGAGCTGTACGGCTTCGATTCGCCGAAAGAGAAGGGGCTCGACACCGTCGAGACCTGCCGCGGCGTGATCGACGGATCGGTCCGGGCGGTCGTCGCGCTGGGCGGCAATTTCCTGCGCGCGGTGCCCGAGACGGCGGCGATGGAGGCGGCCTGGCCCAACCTCGACCTGTCGGTGCAGATCGCCACCAAGCTCAACCGCAACCACCTGTTCGCAGGGCGCGTGACCTATCTGCTGCCCTGCCTCAGCCGGATCGAGAAGGACATGCAGGCGACCGGCCCTCAGGCGGTGGCGGTCGAGGATTCGACGAGTTGCATCCACGGATCGCGCGGCCGGGTGGAGCCGGCCAGCCCGCATCTGAAATCCGAGCCCTGGATCGTCGGCGAGATCGCCAAGCGCATCCTCGACCCCAATCCGAAGGTGCCGTGGGATGCGTGGGTCGGCGATTATGCGCTGGTCCGCGACGCGATCGAGGCGACCTATCCTGAGATGTTCCGGGATTTCAACGCGCGGATGTTCACCCCCGGCGGTTTCTGGAAGGGCAACAAGGCGGCCGAACGACTCTGGCAGACCGCAACCGGCAAGGCGGAGTTCCTGACCCCCACCGGTATTTCGGCGACCGGATTCGCCGATTCGGACGGTCGCTTCCGGCTGATGACGCTCCGCTCCAACGACCAGTTCAACACCACCGTCTACGGCTATCACGACCGGTTCCGGGGGATCAAAGGCACCCGCGACGTGTTGTTGATGAACACGACCGACATGGCGGTGCAGGGCCTGGCCGAGGGCCAGATCGTCACGCTCGAAAGCGACGCCGACGACGGTGTCCTGCGGCGGCGCCCGGGAATGATCGTCACCCCCTACTCGGTGCCGCGCGGATGCCTGGGCGCCTATTACCCGGAGGCCAATGTCCTGATGCCGGTCGAGCATCATGCCGAGGAAAGCCATGTCCCGGCCGCCAAATCGGTGCCGGTGCGGATTTGCCCCTGAGCGCCGCCGCCGACCTGGCATTCGAGCGGATCGGCGCGGACGGATCGCGCAGCCCCGCCGAGCGCAAGGTGCCGGAGGAAACCCCGGTCGCGATCGAGGTCAACGGAATCGGCTATGCCGTGTTGATGGCGACCCCGGCCGACCTGATCGACCTCGCCTTTGGCTTCGCGCTGACAGAACGGCTGATCGACGGCGCCGCCGACATCCTCGACGCCGAGTCGCACGACGTCGCGCGCGGCACGATCGTGCGGCTGACGCTGGCGGAGCGGGTGGCCGGCCGGATTTCGGACCGCGTGCGCCACCGCGCGACCGATGCGTCCTGCGGATTGTGCGGGGTCGAAAGCCTCGACCAGGCGCTGCGCCCGCTGCCCGCCGTAACGGCGCGCTGGGCGGGCGAGGAGAGTGCGGTGTTTGCCGCGCTGGCCGCCCTGGGCGATGCGCAACCGCTGGGGACGGCGACCCGCGCGGTCCATGCCGCCGCCGCCTGCGCGCCGGATGGCGCGATCCGGCTCGTCCGCGAGGATGTCGGACGGCACAATGCCTTCGACAAGCTGATCGGCGTGATGCTGCGGTCGGGCACCGCGTGGGGTGGCGGCTTCGCCCTGCTCACCTCGCGCTGTTCGTATGAACTGGTCGAAAAGGCGGTGCTCGCCGGGTGCCCGATGCTCGCGACGATCTCCGCGCCGACGCGCCTGGCCGTCGCGCGCGCGAACGAGGCAGGGCTGCCGCTGCGCACGCTCGCCCGCGCCGATGCGATGCTGGCGTCGCCCGTGTGAGGCTGCTCGGCGCGATCCTCGCCGGGGGCCGGTCGCGCCGCTTTGGCAGCGACAAGGCGGCGGCGCTGCTCGACGGGCGCCCGCTGATCGACCATGTCGCCGGGCGGCTGGCGACGGTCTGCGACGCGGTGGTGGTCTGCGGCGGATCGCACCCGCACCTGCGGACGATCGCCGACAGCCCGACGCCGGGCCTCGGGCCGCTCGGTGGCCTGTCGGCGGCGCTCGATCTTGCGCTGGCCGATGGGTTTGACGCGGTACTGAGCGCGCCGTGCGACGCGCCCGACCTGCCGGGTGACCTGCTCGCCCGCCTGATGGTTACGATGCCGGCGCATGTCGCGACCCAGCCGGTAATCGGCCTGTGGCCCGCGGCGCTCGCCCCGCGCCTGCGCACACGGCTGCTGGAGGGCGACGACAGGTCGCTACGCGGCTGGGTGGCCAGAGCGGGATCGGCAGAGGTGATGCCGGACACGCCGCTCGCCAACATCAACACGCCCGCCGATCTCGCCGCGCTAGCGCTACGCTAGGTGTTCAATCCCGGCATCTGGTGGATCGGATTGACGATGAAACGGCCTGGCTCTGACGTCCGGATTTGGTGATGCACTCGTAGGGCATGAGCCCGCCGAATGTCTTGAGGCGGCGTTCGATGAACTCTGCCATGGTCCTCTTGGCGCTGCGATCATCAGATGACTGGTTCCGCGGGTACGGGAGGTTGGCCAGCGACTTGACAACGCATGCTCCTACTGTTCTATCTGAACTAGAACAGTAGGAGCAACGACATGTCGCGCACCGTGCCTCTGGCGATTGCCGTCGCGCCGGGTGATCGCCGCTCGATCGCCGGTCAGATCGTCGACGCGATCCGGCGCAAGATTTCGGGCGCGGACCTCGCGGTCGGCGACCAGTTGCCCAGCGTGCGCGGCCTGGCCCAGCAACTCGCGGTCAATCCGAACACCGTGTCGAAAGCCTATGCCGAACTCGTATCCACCGGCTGGCTGGTCTCGCGTGCCGGCCTGGGCCTCTATGTCGCGGCGCAACGCGATCCGCTGAGCGACGAGGAGCGCGACCGCCGCCTCGTCGCCGCGGTGAACCGCTTCGTCAACGAAGTGGTGGCGATCCGCGCCAGTCCCGAGGGCGCGGTCGAGCGCGTCGGCGAGGCGCTGGGCGCGATCGGCCTGCGGCAGTCGGCGTGACGCCCGATCTCGCCGTCGAGACGCGGGGGCTGACCCGCTTCCACGGCCGCAAGCGCGCGCTCGACGCGCTCGACCTCGCCTTGCCGCGCGGCGCGATTCACGCGATCGTCGGGGCGAACGGCGCGGGCAAGTCGACGCTCTTTCGTCTGCTGCTCGGCTTCCAGCGTCCCGACGCAGGCGACTGTTTCGTGCTCGGCCAGCCGGCACATGCGCTGACCCCGTCCGATCGCGGCCGGATCGGCTTTGTGAACGAGGAGCATACGCTGCCCGGCTGGGCGCGGGTCGATACCGTCATCGCGGTCCAGCGCAGCCATTATGCCGATCGCTGGGACGCACGGGCGTTCGACGCGGTGATCGGCGGCTTCGACCTGTCGGGGCGTCAGCGTATCGGCCAACTATCTCGCGGCGAGCGCGCGGGACTCAATCTCGCGCTCGCGCTGGGCCAGTCGCCCGATCTGCTCATCCTAGACGAGCCGACCCTCGGCCTGGATGTCGTCGCGCGTCGCCGCCTGCTCGATGCTTTGATCGCGGCGACCGGCGATGGCGCCCGGACGATCGTCTATTGCTCGCACCAGATCGACGAGGTCGAGCGGCTGGCCGACACGCTGCTGGTGCTCGAACGCGGCCGGCTCGCCAGCTTCTCGACGCCCGACGCCTTCTGCGATCGCATCACCCACTGGGTTACCGACATTCCGTTCCACGGCCCCGCACCGGAGAGCGCCCCCGGTCTGCTCCAGCATCGCCGGATTGAGGGCATCCATCATTTCGTCGTCATCGACCAGGGCAATGGCTTCGCCGACTATCTGCGCGGCCACGGTGCGCGCAGCGTCGAGGCGATGCCGGTCTCGCTGGATCGCGCGGTCGATGCCTTCCTGACCCGCAACCACGCCGGCACGGCACGCTGAGAGTCCCCATCATGAGCGAACTCTATCTCGCGGAGGTGCGGCGCTTCGCCCGGTGGGGCGCCGGCGTCGGCATGCTGCACCTCGTCGCGCTGCTGATGCTCGACCGGCTGTTTCCCGGCCTGGCCGGATCGGCCGAGATCTCCATGCTGGCGGCTGCCGCCTATGGCATCGCGGGGTTGGGGTTCGGTTTCTACGGCGCGGCGACCTATGGGCGTATGAACCACTGGATCGCGCTGCTCCACCGGCCGGTGGCGCCGTGGCGGATCATGGCGGGCGTGACGGGCGCCGGTGCGACCGTGGCAGCGCTCGTGATACTGGTGCCGCTGCTCGGGCTGGTCGCGAGCCACCTGCTGCAGCCCGGTCGCGTCGTCGACGGGCGGCACTGGCTGCTCGCGCTCGCCGGCGCGCTGATCGGCGTCGGCGGATATTTCGCCGGAAGCTATGCCGCGCTGGCGCCGCGCCGCTATGGATGGACGGGGCTGGCGACCGCGGCGATGCTCATGATCGGCATGCTGGCGAGCGGCGCGGCGGCACTCATGCTGCCGCTGATCCTCATCGCGCTGCTGATCCTGCTGGTCGTCGGCGCGTTCAGGCCCGACCGCGCGCTGGCGCCCGGACAGCCGGCGCTGCTGGCGCTGACGGCGGGGTTCGCGGCGCTGACGCTCTACTTCCTGCTGCTGTTCGGCGGCGGCTTCGCCTACCACATGACGCTCGCGGCACTGGGGCGTAACCCGCTCATCAACACGCCACCGCCGGGCGGGCTGGTCGAGATGTCGCGGTCGAAGGGCGAGAAACTGATCGATTCGGCGCTCGCCGCCGCACCAGGAACCGAGACCGCCGATATCCGCGCCCGTCTTCGCGGCATCGAGGCCGTACGGTTGCCGATCGCCAGGGACTCGCTGCCGATGCGCGGCGAACTGACCAACAGCGGCGCGGACGTATTCGAGGATGCGCGGCACGGCGTCGTCTGGATGTACAGCCACGATACCAATGCGCTGACGGGCCTGCGGCTGAAGGATCGGCGAACGGCCGGCGAACTGCGCCCGGCCGGCGGCTTCGACGCGCCGCCGCTCGGGATCGGCGGCGGCCGGGCGATCGCGGGTGGCAGCCTCTACCGGCTGAACGGCGACAGCGGCATGCTCGACACGCTGCTCCGCCTGCCGAAGGGCGAGGTGATCGTCACGGCACCGGTGCCGGTCGGCGCCAGCGTCGCCGTGCTGAGCGACCGGGCGCTGCGCCTGTTCGACAAGGCTTCGCTCGATGAGGGCATCGCCCCTCGCGTACGGATGATCGCGCCGCTGCCCGGCGCGATCGCGGATTTGCGCCGGCTCGATATAGCGCGCCTGCCGGATCGCACGATCGTGTCCATGTTCTTCGGCCGTAACAGCATCGAAGGACCGTCACAGGCGTGGCAACGCGTGGTGTCCGTTGCCGATGACGGCAACGTGCGCACGCTGGCGCAGCGTGATTTCGCCGCCGACTTTCCGGATGCCCTGCGATACCGCAGCTATTGGGTGTCGCCCGCGCTCGGCGTGACCGCGGCGGCCGCGGCGCGGATCGGCGCACATGATGCCCCGATCGTGCGCCAGGCACCGGTCGTCGTGCCTTCGCGCATATGGATCGCCGCCGCCGTGGTGGCGCTGGCGGCGGCGATCGGCGCTCTGATACTCGCGCGCCGACGCCGTCTGTCGGGTCCGGCGATCGCGGCATGGACGCTCGCGACCCTCGCGTTCGGCCTGCCGATGTTCCTCGCCTTCGCATTGATCGCTCGCAAATCTCCCGCTTGACGTCCTAGAGCATTGCTGTACCAATACACACAGTACACATGCTGTGAGGCAGTGCGGCGGGCCGTCAGGTGACGATTTCAGCATCTCCTCACAGCGCGATCATGTCGCTCATCCGCGGGCGGGGCACGGCGGCGCGACTTGGAACAGGAGATTTCAGATGGCCGCGGTTTCCCTTCTCACCTGTGTCTCGGGCCTTGCGCTCGCCGCACAGGCGGGTGCCCCCGTCCAGCAACCGCAGCCGACTGCTCGGCCGGCACGCCAGATGCCGCCCGCGCCGCCCCGCGGCGACGTGGTGGTCACCGGCGCGCGCTCCGACGTGATCGCCTCGACCGATCGCACCAGCTTCAGCGTCGCGAACGACCTGCAGGTGCAAAGCGGCACCCTGGCGGATGCGCTGCGCGCGGTGCCGGGCGTAGATGTCGATCTGGAGGGCCGCGTCAGCCTGCGCGGCGATCCCGGCGTGACGATCCTGATCGACGGCCGCCCGTCCGCGCTGTTGCGCGGAGAATCACGGGGCGACGCGCTGATGGCGATGCCCGCCGGTCAGATCGAGCGGGTCGAGCTCATCACCAACCCGTCGGCGGCGATGAGCCCGGAAGGATCGGGGGGCGTCATCAACCTGGTGACGAAGCGCACGCGGCAGGGCGCGCGGTTCGCGACAGTACGCGCCGCCGCCGGCCCGCTCGGGCGCGGCAACGTGAACGTCAACGGCACGCTGTCGAACAAGACGCTGACGCTGACTGGCGACGCCGGCTACCGACGTTTCCGCGGCAAGGCGGGCTCGACGATCGATCGCGCCCGGATCGATCCCGCGACCGGCGCGACGCTGACGACGCGGCAGGACCTGGATGTCGAACCGGTCATGGCGATGCGCACTGCCCGCATCGGCGCCGAATATGCGCTCGGCCCGCGCAGCAAGCTGACCGCCGATCTCGCCTGGCGCGCCGGCAATCAGGACATCTCGCGCATCGACCGGTCGGTCAGCCAGCTACCCGGGGCAACCTTCGATCGCACGGCCGACATGGCGATGAGGATGCGCAGCCTGAGCGGGCGGACCGGCTGGCGACGCACCCTGCCGGGCAGCGGCCACGAACTGACCGTCGATCTCGACATCGAGCAGCAGCGCCAGCGTCGCCGCATCGACGGCGTAACCATTTTCCCGGCCACGTCCGCAAGCGTCGAACGGATCGACACCGATCTCGACCGCACCGATGTAGACAGCCGGATCGACTACAAGCGCCCGCTCGGCAAGGACGGCAAGCTCAACCTCGGCTACGAGGGTGATTTCAATATGGCGGAATTCGATTTCCGCGGCATGCGCGGCCCGGCCGCCGACGCGCTGGTGCCGGTGCCGTCGCTCACCAACCGCTTCGACCTCGACCAGGCGGTGCATGCCTTCTACGCGACCTATCAGGTCGATCCCGGCACGTTCGACGCCCAGATCGGGCTGCGCGCGGAGCAGGTGGTGCTCGACATCGACCAGCTGACCGATCGCGTCCGCGTCCGACGGGACTATTTCCACTTCTATCCGACGCTCCACCTCGGCTACGAACTGAGCAGCAACGAGCAGCTCCGAGCAAGCTACAGCCGCCGCATCCAGCGGCCGTCGGGCCAGGATCTCAATCCCTACACCATCTATCTCGATCCGCTGAACCTGCGCCGCGGCAATCCCTTCCTGCGGCCCGAGGTGACCGACTCGTTCGAAGCTGCCTGGCAACGCCGCAAGGGCGGGACATTCCAGTCGCTCACCGCCTTCTATCGCACCGCGCGCGACGGGGTGACCGACGTCGTGCAGGATCTCGGCAACAACGTCTTCCTCAACACCCGCGCGAATCTTGCGACTGCCGAGCGTGCCGGCGTCGAGGCGGTCGCCAACGGGCGCCTGTCCAAGACGCTGACCTATAATGCGTCCGCCACATTGCTGTGGAACCGGATCGATCCGCGCACGGCGGGTGTCGCGCAGCCGCGCTCCGGCACGACCGGGACGATGCGGGCCAGCCTGTCGTGGCAGCCGGCGCCGAAGGACTTCTTCCAGCTGAGCGGCAATTATTCGGGGCGGGTGCTGATCCCGCAGGGCTATCGCAGCCCCGGCGGCGTCCTCAATCTCGGCTATCGCCGCAAACTGGACGAACGCTTCAGCCTGACCTTCACCGCGCAGAACGTCCTCGACACGGCACGCCAGGTGACGGTGATCGACACGCCGCTGCTGCGCGACCGGATCGTCCAGCGCGGGCCGGGGCCGATCCTGCTGCTGGGCGTGACGTGGAATCTCGGCAGTCAGACCGGCCGCCGCCGCCCCGAACCCGCCTTCGACTTCGATTCGAACGCAACGGCACCGGTCGGGTAGCGTCAAGGCGGCGCTGTCAGAGCACGCCCAACCCCAGAAAATCGTGAAGATGGCAGGCAAGCGCTGGGACGGGTGCGAGGTCCGGCACCCGCCGAGGACAGAATGTCACCATGCCAATCGAACACGTCGCGCTGGGCATCGCCTGCTACTCGAGCGGCAATTACCTCGACCGCTGCGTCATCCCCCAGCGGACGACATGCCTCGGCAAAGGGACCGCCATACCAGTGACATAGGCGGCAAACCGCGCGCGGCGAATCTCGGCGGCGTGTGATTGGCTTTCCGTAAATCCGACCGACACCGATCTCGATAAGCCGCCTGCCCAAATTCGCTCTGCACGGGCCAGATCGCAGTTCAGGCGAGCTTCTTCTCGCTGCCACCCAGCTGAAATCAGACGTCTGGCACCGGCACTCTTTTCGCCCCTCTTCAGCAGGGGGTCACCGAATGATGGGTTGTCCAGCCAAGGGTTGAAAAACCGAAAGGCGTTTGTTACAGCATTTCCTTAGATAGAATAACATTCCATTGATTGGAATATTCGGGCGAGTTGGTGGGGCACTGGCGCAGATTCTGAGCCGTTCAAAAAGCTGGCGCTAAGCGCGGAACCCGAACTGAAAATAGAATGACGGAACGTGGGAGGAGAGAATTATGACTGTTCGGCTGAACGGATCGGTATCGGTAATCGCCATTGCATTGGCGGTCTCCTATCTCGGAATTGCGCCTGCATTCGCGGCTGGACAGGATGGTGAGAGAACCGCGCTGCCTCAACAGGCAACGGGACAGGAAGAGGCGCCCGCTAAGGAAGTCGTCGTCACAGGCTCGGCCATTCGTGGCGTCGCTCCAGTCGGATCGAACCTTGTTACGCTCGATCGGGAGCTTGCTGAAAAAACAGCGGCAACCAATTTGAGCGAGGTGGTCAACACCTTGCCGGCGATGACTACGGCGGGCTCGGAAGGAATCGGCGAGAATTCCTTCTCCTACTACTCGCCGCAAATCCACAGCCTCGGGGGGAGCGCGAGCAACTCAACGCTGGTTCTGATCGATGGCATGCGAATCCCTGGCGGCGGCATACGATACGGCCAAACTGATCCGAACATAGTCCCCATCAGCGCGATCCAGCGGGTCGAAGTGCTCGCGGACGGGGCGTCGTCGATCTATGGATCCGATGCGGTCGCGGGGGTCGTCAACTATATCACGCGGCCATCGTACAGCGGCGCGCGGATAGCCAGCCGAGTGAGGCTCGCGGACAGCTGGCATAGCATCGACGTCAATGGCATCGTGGGGACGAAATGGGCCACCGGCGGCGTCTATTTCGCCGTCCAGCATGCTTATAGCAATCCACTGGCGAAGAAGGACCGGGAAATCCTGGGCCTGGGAGATTACCGTTCACTCGGCGGTCGCAACACCAACACGTTCAATTGTTCGCCGGCCACGATCCGAACAGCTTTGTCTGGAACCGCCCGCGCATACCTGTCGCCGTCCGCAACGACGACCACTGCCTTGGTCACTGAAAATGCACCCTGTAACAATTCGATCTATGGGGACGCCCTTAACAGTAACAAGCGCACCAATGGCTTGATACGATTCTATAACGAGTTCAATGATCGCTTGTCGATAACCGCAACAGCAAATTATAATCGACTGGAAAGCATTTATCGATTTGCCCCGGCGAACGTCAACAACGTTACCGTTTTTGGTCCAGGGTCGAATCGCGGCGTTCAGATCAACCCATTCTATGTGGCTCCGGCGGGCGAACCCACCGTGGCGCAACAGATCGTTACTTTCGCCCTGATCAAACCTGACAATTACTATGGAACGCAGGAGGCGGAAAACGAAACACTCTATCTCACCGGCAAGATCGAATACAAGCTGGCCGGCAGCTGGACCGTGGCGCTCAGCAACGCATACGGGGATAGCGAAAGCGCTCAGCGCGAACGGGACACAATCTGCACCAACTGCGTACGCCGAGCACTGAACGGGTCGACGGCAGCAAACGGAAGTGTCAACGCCAGCAATCCAGCCATCCCGTTGACGACGGCGAACGCGCTGGACGTCTGGCAGCCGAACGGCGGCAGGACCTCGGCTGAAATTCTGGCGGGTTTCTATACCAACCAGGGCTTCACGATGCATGTCAACAAGTTCAATCAGACAAAGCTGGAGGCGCAGGGAGCATTGTTCGCACTGCCTGCCGGTGACGTTCGGCTAGCGTTCGGTGGCGAGTACTACTGGACTCGCCAGGATGTCACTGATGTCGACGCAGGCGGGGCAGTTGGCTTTTCGCTCAGCCGCAATGTCCACTCAGGCTATGTCGAGGTCGCGGTTCCGCTAGTAGCGCCGGACATGGGAGTGCCGCTGGTACGGCAGCTCGATCTGAGCCTCTCGGGTCGATATGACCACTACGATGACGTCGGCGGCACCTCCAATCCAAAGATCGCGGCTACCTGGGAAGTGACCCGTGGGCTGAGGCTGCGCGGCAACTATGCGACCGCATTTGTCGCGCCGCCGATGGCTACCATCGGTATCCCGGAACTCGGTTATCGGCGCACCGCCACTGGGGTAACGGCTGCCGGGACATTCAACGTTCCGATCGATATCTATCCAGAGGTCAGGTTGCTGCCCGGCTGTGCGACAGCGGTTAACGTATGCCAGGTCGGCACTTCCACAAACCCGGGCCTGACCCGCAGCTATGGCATCGGTCCTGATGCGGAGCCGCAGACGGGAAACAGCTGGTCGATCGGCGTCGACTTCGCACCGCCGCAGGTTCGCGGTCTTCGGACGGCGCTGACATTTTGGAGCAACGAGTTCATCGGCGGCGTAAATCGGCTCGAGGTCACACAGCAGCTCTATTCCACCGCGCTTCGGGACCGGCTGACGATCTGCCCGACCGGATGCAGCACGGCCCAGATCAATGCGTTCGGGAACGTCGCCGAAGGCGGCACGATCGACGTGACGCCGCCGGCCATCGTTTACTTTCTGAACAACAACGACCAGGGCAATGTGCTCAACATGGTTGTCCAGGGCATCGACGCCAGCCTGAACTATCAACTCAGGACAAAGAAAGCAGGCCGGTTCACATTCGGCGCATCGGGCACCTACTATACCCGTTTCGACCAGAATTTCGGCGGTGAGTCATTCGATACGCTCAACACCTCGGGGTACAACTCCAGTTTTCCTTCGATCCAGAAGCGGTTCCGGTTCCAGCTTGGCTGGGATTTCGCCGGCTTTTCGCTTGACGGTTTCGTGACCCATACCGGCTCCTATTTGAATTGGGGCAATGATGCTGTCACGCCGCTGATCCTCGATGCGAACAACAGGCCCATCGGTGGCGGCGACCGCGTCGAGGCCGACACGCGACTGGATCTGAGCGCCGCATACCGGCTGCGCTTCAGCAGGACTTCCTCCGCTCGGTTATCCTTGAACGTCAACAACGTGTTCGATCGGGCTCCGCCGTTCTTCAGCGGCACGATGGGGCGGACTCATGGCATCAACCGCTATGTGTCGAACCCGTATGGACGGATGATCTCGCTGGGGTTGAGCGCCGAATTCTAGTTCCGGGGCCGTCGATGGGTCGACGGCGCATAGCCGCGCAAGCCGCATACCGGACATCCGGTGCTGTTTGCTGGTCGAGGCGGGAGTCAATTGCATGAAGTATCTCGGAAACGTCGTATCGGGCCGTCCAGGCTATGGCTTGACGCTGGTCGCCGTGGGCTGTTTCGTTTCGCTGGCGGCGGGCGCCCAGGTCACTGCGCACAATCCCGGGGGGATCCACGACGCAGTCACGATCGATGTCGAAGGACCTGCGCTCGACCAGACGGCCGGTCCAAATCCGTTCGCCGACTATCGGCTTGACGTCACGTTCAGCCGGTCCGGTCGCGAATATACCGTGCCTGGCTATTTTGCCGCGTGCGTCGACGCAGCGGATCGCGGATGCACCAGCGGGAAGCTGTGGCGCGCGCATTTCGTGCCCGCGGAAGCCGGCGAGTGGACCTATCGCGTCAGCTTCCGGACCGGCGCCGATGTGGCCGTCAACGGCGATGGGGGCCAAGCGATAGCTGGCATCGACGGCGCGACCGGCCGTTTCAGCGTGTCCGCCACGCCCAGAAACACCGTCCGGGCGCGCGGCCTGCTTCAGTATCGCAACGAGCAATATTATCGCTGGTCCGGCACCGGCCGCCCCTTCTTCAAGCTCGGGGTGGATTCACCGGAGAATACGCTGGCTTACAGCGATTTCGACCGTACGCCGAACGCGCGGGGCATGCGGCACGATTGGCAGGCTCATGTCAGGGACTATGACACGCGCGCGCAGCCGTTCACATGGAACGGCGGACGCGGCAAGGGCTTGCTTGGCCGCTTCGCCTATCTGCACGGAGCCGGGGTGAACAGCGTCGGTATGCTGCTGTTCAACGTCGGTGGCGACGATCAGAACGTTATCCCCCAGATCATGCGCGTGTCCGCGCAGAGCTATGAAAAGCTTTCGCCCGACGATCAGTGGGCAAAGGGCGTGGAGCACGATCGCTACGACGTGGCGAAGCTGGCCCAGTGGCAGCGTGCACTGTCCTATGCCGACGAGCTTGGTCTCCAGGTGCATTTCAAAATGCAGGAGGTCGAGAGCGGCCTGTTCATGGATGGCGGCAAACTGGGTCGCCTACGGAAGATCTACATCAGGGAGATGCTTGCGCGCTTCAACCATTTCCTCGCCGTGTCGTGGAATATGGGCGAGGAGAACACGCAGCATCCGGATGTTGTCCGCGAGCAAGCGAAATATATCGACTCACTGGATCCTTACGATCACCCGCTCGTGATGGCGACCTATCCGCGCCAGAAGGAGCGTTTCAGGCCACATCTGGCAAGCGGATCGGCGTTGAACGGCCTGGCGATGCAGGGGAACACGATCGATTTCTCCGACATGCGACCCGATATCGTCAAGTGGACCAACGCCTCCATTCTGGCGGGGCGCCGCGTCGTGATCGGCTATGACGAGTCTGGCACTGCGGGCCCCGGTGCGCCGATCGACGCCGGGTTCGACCTGAACACGCTACCCACGAAGGGCGTGCTGTCGTTCAGCCCAGCCGATGCCGCGCCCGGCCAACCGGGCGCGGAACCGGCGTTGGCCGGTGAGGAGCTGAAGGGGCCACCGCCCGCAGTTCAGCCCGAGATTGCTCCGACGCGAGAGACTTACCGCCGCCATGCAATCTGGAATGCCCTGCTCGCCGGAGCGGCGGGGATGGAAATCTACTATGGCTGGACCAACAAATGTCACGATCTGGGATGCGATAACGACCGCACGCGCGCTCGAAAATTCAGCGACGGCAGGAACGCCATCGCATTTTTTGACGAACACGTCGGTTCGCGTGCGCTCGGGATGGTCGCTGATGACGATCTGACCCTGACCAGGTCAGAATATGTGTTTGCCGATCACGGCAAGACCTACATTGTCTATACTCGCGCCGGCACGCCCGCCGATCTGTCGCTGCTTGGCGAAAGCGGGCGTTATAGCGTCGATTGGTACGATGCCGTCGCTGGCGGCCCCTTGCGCAAAGGAAGCGTGCTGGAAATCGCGGGTGGTGAAGCGCCGTTGAGACGGAACGCCCCCCGCACCATCCGCAATTCGCGCTTCGCCTCGCTTGGGACGCCGCCGTCCGGCGGTTCGGCCGATTGGGTCGCGCTGGTTCGACGGATCGCCGATTAGGGCCAGGACCCTAGAAGCTTCGGGGAGGTGGGTCCGAGCTCTCACCTTCACCGATGCCAAGCCTAACCGATCGTCGCCGGAGCGGCGAAGATTGGAATCAGTCGCCTTGCTCAGCCCGCAACTCGCGAACCTCCACCATTGGACTTGAGCGACGGCAGCCGATCCAGATACTTGTCGAGGGTGAGTGGATAATCGCGCACCCGCACCCCGCAGGCGTTGTACACGGCGTTGGCAACGGCGGCTGCCACACCGCAGATGCCCAGTTCGCCCACGCCTTTCGCCTTCATCGGATTGGCCATCTCGTCCGCCTCGTCGAGGAAGACGACTTCCTGATGTGGGATATCGGCATGCACCGGCACCTCGTAACTGGCGAGGTCATGGTTCACGAAGAAGCCGAACCGCTTGTCGACGGCCATTTCCTCCATCAGCGCCGCCCCCACGCCCATCGTCATCGCGCCGATCACCTGGCTGCGGGCCGATACAGGGTTGATGATCCGTCCCGCCGCGCAAACCGCAAGCATGCGCCGCACCCGAACCTCGCCTGTATAGGCGTGGACCACGGCCTCCACGAAGTGTGCACCGAATGTGGAAAGATGGATGTTCCTGGTCATGTCGCCATATTCGATGGCGTCCTCGCCGGAGAGCGCGCCAGCCCGAGCCACCTCAGCGAGGCTGACGCGGCGGCCGTCCACAACGACCTGCCCGCCCTCGAACACGGCTCCATCAACCGCCACGTTCAGTCGCCTGGCCACGGCTTCGCGCAACTTCACGCATGCGGCAAAGACTCCGGAGGTCGAGTTCGCCGCGCCGAACTGGCCGCCAGAACCGGCGGCGGCCGGGAAGCGCGAGTCACCGAGCCGCACGTCCACCATGTCGAGCGGCACGCCCATCATCTCCGCGGCGGTCTGTGCGATGATCGTATAACTGCCCGTACCAATGTCGGTCATGTCGGTCTCGACCAGAATACGGCCCGATGGCTCGAGCCGCACGCGTGCCGCCGATTTCACCGCCGGGCTGTTGTGGAAGGCCGAGGATACACCCAGACCAACCCACCAGTCGCCGTCGCGCCGCTGGGCCGGTCGCATCGTCCGCCGGCTCCACCCGAACGTCTTCGCGCCGTCGCGGAGACACCGCACGAGCTGGCGTTCGGAGAAGCGCTTCTCCGGCCGCTCGGGATCCACCTGGGTATCGTTACGGACGCGGAACTCGATCGGATCGAGACCCAGCATTTCGGCCATCTCGTCCATGGCGATCTCGAGCGCCATCATGCCACCGGCCGCGCCGGGCGCCCGCATTGAATTGGCCTCTGGCAGGTCGAGCACGGCTTGCCGCATCGACGTGAGCCGATTGGGCCCTGCGTAGAGAAGGCGCGTCTGGGCGGTCACGGTTGCCGGCCTTCCACCCTCCAGATCGCCCCCGACGCTCTCATGCGCGATCGCGGTAATCCGCCCCTCTCGATCGCAGCCGAGCCGGATGCGCTGTATCGTCGCCGGACGGTGCACCGTGTTGTTCATCGTCTGCGGGCGGGTAATCGCGAGCTTCACGGGACGCCCGACCGCACGCGCGCCCAAGGCCGCGAGCACGGCGTCGGCACGAATGCGAAGCTTGGCGCCAAACCCCCCGCCGACGTAAGGTGACAGCACCCGGATTTTGGCCTGCGGGATCAGGAAGGTCTGTGAGAGGTCGCGAGCCGCCCAGGCAACCATCTGGGTGGAGGTCCAGAGTGTGAGTTCGTCGCCAGACCATGCGGCGATGGACGCGTGCGGCTCCATCATCTGGTGGCTCTGGTCCGGTGTGGTGTAGGTGGCGTCCAGCTTGACCGGAGCGGCGGCGAAGGCCGCCTCGAAGTCGCCGGTGCGAAACACGCCGGATTCGCTTCCCTCGCCGCCGCCCCCGCCGACCAATGGCGCGGTATCCTTCTGCGCCGCCAGGTCATAACGGCCGTCGGCGCGGACATAATCGACGCGAATGAGCGCCGCCGCGGCCCGCGCCTGCTCAAAGGTCTCCGCAACGACCAGAGCGATCGCCTGATCGTAATGCTGAATCTCCGCGCCGGCGAGCAGCTTCGCGGTGTTGCTCCGGGACGTCGCGAACGGCCCGGCATTGGCCGCGGTTACGATCTTGAGCACGCCCGGCGCGCGTTCGGCGTCGACCGTATCGATGCGCCTGATACGACCCGTCGCGATCGCGGATCCGAGCATGTAGCCATAGGCCTGATCCGCCACGACGTCGTGCCGTTCGTAAGCATATGGCGCGGCGCCGGTGGTCTTCAGGGGCCCGTCGATCCGGCGGGTGGCACGACCGACCACCTTCATGCGGTCGATCGGGTTGGAGCCGGCTGGCGTGTCGAATTTCATCCTGCCGTCACTTCGGCCATGACCGCGGCAAGCGTGCGCTCGACCAGCGGAACCTTGAATGCGTTGTGCTCGGCCGGTCGTGCCCCGGCCATCAGCTTGGCCGCGACGGCACCGGCCCCCTGCGACATGGCGGCATCGGCCGCGGGAACCCGCCAGGGCTTCGGGGCGACGCCACCAACGGCAACACGCCCGCTTCCGTCCCGCTGGACGACAGCGGCGACCGAGACGAGAGCGAAGGCGTAGGATGCTCGGTCACGCACCTTCCGGTAGATGTGTCGGCCGCCGAGCGGACGCGGCAGGGTGACCGCGGTGATCAGCTCGCCGGTCTTCAGTTCGGTCTCGATGTGCGGGGTTTCGCCCCACAGGCAGTGAAAATCAGCGATCGGGATAGCACGGGCGATTCCCTGTGGATCGACCGTCTCGATGATCGCATCGAGGGCGCGCAGAGCCACGGCCATGTCGCCCGGATAGGTCGCGATGCATGCGCCGGACGTGCCGATTACCCCGAGCTGGCGCGAAAAGCCGCCGATCGCCGCGCACCCGGAACCGGGCCGCCGCTTATTGCACGGTTGGTTGGTGTCGTAGAAATATGGGCAGCGGGTTCGCTGGAGCAGATTGCCGGCGACCGTCGCCCTGTTGCGGAGCTGTGCCGATGCGCCAGCGACGATAGCCCGTGCGAGCACCGCGTAGTCGCGGCGGATACTGGGGTCTGAAGCCAGCGCGGTGTTTGTGACCAGCGCGCCGATCCGCATGCCTCCCGTCGACGTCTTCTCAATCCTGTTCAGCCCAAGATCCTGCAAGTCGACCAGGTGCGTCGGGGTCTCGATCTGAAGCTTCATCAGATCGAGCAGGTTAGTGCCCCCGGCGAGAAACTTTGCGCCGGGCGTCTCGGCGACGGCCGCGGCAGCTTCAGCGAGCGACTTCGCACGCTCGTAGATGAAGGCCTTCATTCGCGCGCTCCGGCTATTTCCGCCAGCGCCTCGACGATGTTGGAATAGGCACCGCAGCGACAGATGTTGCCGCTCATGCGCTCGCGGAGTTCGGCGTTGCTCGGGCGGGGCCGTGCCGCGATATCAAACTGCACTTGGCTCGGAACGCCGCGCTTGATCTCGTCCAGCACCGCCACGGCCGAGCAAATCTGCCCGGGAGTGCAGTAGCCGCACTGATAGCCATCGTGCTTGAGGAAGGCCGCCTGCATCGGATGTAACCGCTCGATCGTGCCGAGACCCTCGATCGTGGTCATCTTGTCGCCGGTATGCTGGACCGCCAGGCTGAGGCAGGCGTTGATCCGTTCCCCGTTCACCAGAACCGTGCAGGCCCCGCACTGGCCATGGTCGCATCCTTTTTTCGTGCCGGTTAGCTTCAGATTCTCGCGGAGCGCATCGAGCAGCGTCGTGCGTGGATCGAGATCCAGATCGCGACGCATTCCATTGACCTCGAACCAGACCGGGATGGTGGCGGGAGGTGGCCGCGAACGCGTTGCTCGAGCGTCGGCACTCGGCGCCGCGGTAACCGCCGCCGCCGCGGCGCTACCGACGAGCAACCTCCGTCTCGAGACTTCCAGTTCTCTGTCGTCCATGTTCAACCATCCCTCCACCGCCGAGAGCCTGCCACCGAAGCGAGAGTCCATGAGCGCGATGCGATGTCGTTCAGATGAGGCTTCGGTTCTATGCTTGGTTGACGGCAATTTCGGGCTCGGACCGCTTCGAGCGCCGTACGAACGTCCAAAGCACCGCTCCACCGAGATTTAGCGCAATGGCGGTAACGAAGAACGGTGTCACCGAATTGAAGGCGCTGTATAAATATGGAAAGGCGAGACCGGTCGCAAAGGCGCCGAACGCGCCGACCATGTTCATCTGACCGGTGACAGTCCCGGCCCGTTCACCGCCCACATCGATGCAGAATGCCCAGGACGGCGGGAGGGTCAGATCGGCGCCGAACACCGTGAGGCTGAGGAACAGCACCGCGACGATTGCCGTGTCGGCATTGAGGCTTCCGGCCAGCCCGATCGCCGCCAGCACGAAACCCAGGATCGCCACGTAACGCAGAGATGCGATGCTCCCGGTCCTGCGCACAGCGAAATCGGATCCCACTCCGCCTAGCCAATTGCCAGCGGCGCCGGCGGCCAAGGGGATGGCGGTCATGAAGCCGGTTTCGACGGTGGTCAGGCCATAGGTTTTTTGCAGATAGGGGAAGAGCCAGGACAGCGCGAAGAAGAAGGTGAAGCAGGAGGCGAAATACTGCGTAACGACAAGCCACACGCCGCGGTGATTCGATGCGGAGTCGCGCTTCGCCGGATCGGCCCGCTGCGCGGAAAGTGTTCGCCCTGCGACAATCTTCTGAACTTCCGCATCGGACATCGCCCAGTGATCTTCGGGCCGATCCCTGAACAGAAGGCACCAGCCGAGAACCCATAACAAGCCGATCGCGCCCATGATCACAAAGGTTTGCCGCCAGCCAAAGGTCGAAAGCATCCAGGCGAGACCCGGAAGCGCCAGCGCGGCACCGACCCGCGTGCCGGATAGGTTGATGCCGTTGGCGATGCCGCGTTCGGAGGCGGGAAGCCAGCTGTACACGGCTTTGGCGCAGGCCGGCATCGCGCCGGCTTCCGCCGCGCCGAACGCAAAGCGGAACAGCAGCAGGGAGAGAAAGCTCCAGGCCGCCCCGGTCAGGGCGGTAAATGCGGACCAGACAATGACGATCGCGGCCAGCGTTTTGCGTGGCCCGATGCGATCGGCAAGCTGGCCGGACGGCACCTGAAGCAAGGCATAGCCGAGAGCAAAGGCGGAGATCACCCACCCGAACTGGGTGTCGCTCAGCTGGAGCTCACCCGTGATCTGCTCCTTCGCGGCAGATATCACAACGCGGTCCACGTACAGAAGCATGGTGAGCAGGAACGTGCCCACCAACAGGAAATGTCTCCGCCCCATGGCTCGGTTACCTTTACCGTTCGAGAGTTGAGATATTCGGATCTAAGCATTCGATCGAGGTGCCGCTCAGCAGGAGCTCGTCCGTGATCCACTCCTTCGCGGCAGAGATCACGACGCGGTCCACATACAGAAGCATGATGAGGAGGAGGAACGTACCCACCAGCAGGAGATGTCGCCGTCCCATGGTTCAGTAACTTCCCCGTTCGATGGTTGGGCTATTCGGATCAGATATTTCATGGAGCTGCCGGCCTGCGTTCCGCCGCTCATGCGAAAGACGTGTGCCGCCGGCGCGGAATCGCGGTCGTTGATCGGGTGAACGGACCGGGACCGTACGTACAGTCCCGGTCGCGCACATCGCCGAGTGCCAGCTTCAGGTCGTTTTCAGATCCGCACCGAGGAAGCCGTCGTCATCCAGCGCCATCACCAGGCCCACCAGCGCGGCGATGTAGCTATATTGCCGCAGCCCCATGCAAAGGCCGGTCGCGGTGTGCGTGAAGGTGGAGATCAGCTTGCCGCTGGCCAGTCCGCGCGGCGTTCCCGGCGCGCCCGAGATGTTCGCGAAATGCACCTCGATCGACGGCTTGGTCGTGTCCTCAAGCGCGTGCCGCACGGCTTCGCCCATCGTCGTCAGGCCCGCTGGGTTGATGATGTAGCCGTCGACCCGGGCGGCCGATCCGTGGATATATTCCAGGATGTCGCCCATGTGGTTGGACGAGAACGTTTCGACCTCCACGCCGATATCCGAACCCGCCGACGTCACGAAGGCCTTGAGGTCGTCCAGCGAGTTGATCGTCCCGTAGACCTGCTTGCTGCGGGCGCCCAGGCTGGACATGTTCGGCCCGTCGATCAGGGCGATCCGGTGGCGGCGGTCGCCGCTGCGGTTCAGGGTAAACGGGTGCTGGGCTGTCATGGTCGTCCTCTCCATTTTTGTGTCTTATATGTGCAGCTTAGCTGGACGCCGTCCGCGCCGCGGCAGCGGGAGGCGTGGCGGGTTCCTATCTGGTGGGTCTGAGCGTCGCGGCGAGGAAGGCCAGGATGGCCGCCTCGGTCGCGGCCTTGGCCTCGGCGTTGGCCGGGACCGACTGGCGGCTCTCCGCCGGCGTGTCGTAGCTGTGCGTCGCGCCCGCGAAAGTCGTGAGCACGATATCGCCGCCCTTTTCGCGGGCTCCGGCGACGAGGTCCTCGCACAACTGCGGCGACACCTTCTCGTCGGCGGTGCCGATGAAGACGCGCACCGGGTTGTAGGGGCGGTAGCCGCTCTCCGCGAAGCGCTTCTTCAGGCCGCAGGCGGGATAGAGCGCCACGCCGACGCGAAAGCCGTTGGTGCGCATGTCGCCCGGCTTGTCGTCGGCCATCGCCGCGAGGGTCGCACCGCCGCCGTGCGACCAGCCGAACAGCGCGACGCGCGTCCCACCGATATCGCGGCGCCGCTGGAGATAGCGGAGCGCGCCATAGGCATGCAGCGGGCGATAGGCGACCTCGTCGACCATCGCGGGGCGGGCCTTGGAAGGGTCGGCTTTGAAGCCGCCGGGATAGCCGAGGGGGCCGAAATCATCGACCATCAGCGCGACATAGCCGTTACGCGCGAGCAGCCGGCCCCACGCCTTGTGCCGCCCGGACAACGTAGTTGCGTCGTATCTGCCCTTGGCCCGGGTCGAATAAGCGCCCGCGCCGCCGTGCATCATCACCACCGCGGGCGTACTCGCGGACGCATCGTCGGGCTTGAACAGATAGCCCTTCAACTCGGTCTTGCCGTCGCTGCTGGGGAAGGCGACCGCCTCGACCCGGACCGTCTGGCCCCAGGCGGGTGCGGCGACCAGGGCCGGCACCAGCGCGGCCAGCATGGTGCTGCCGAAAGCGCCAGTGCAGTTCAGGGCAAACGAAAACCGGACTGTCATCTCGGACCCCCCACCTATCTTTCTAGAACCACCGGTCAGCGACGCAGCGTCCGCAGCGAGGCGAGCCCGCCGTCGACCACGACGAACGACCCGGTGACCGAACGGCATGCCGGGTTGATCAGAAACGACACGGCATGGGCGACCTCGACCGGATCGACCATCCGTGCCGTCGGCTGTCGCCGCTCATACTCCAGGCGCTGCCCGGCGGGGTCGCTCACCGCGTCGATCAGCGTCTGCATGAACGGCGTTTCGACAGTGCCCGGAACGACGCCGTTCACCCGGATACCCTCGTGCACCAGGTCTGCCGCGATGCTCAGCGTCATGCTGTGGATCGCGCCCTTGGACGCCGAATAGGCGGCGCGCTGGGTGATGCCCGATGTCGCCGAACAGGAAGAGATGTTGACGATCGCGGGCGACGGCGAAGTGCGCAGCAGCGGCAGCGCGCAGACCGTGGCGCGCCGATACCCCATCAGGTTGACGTTCAGCAGATCGAGCCACTGTTCGTCGCTGCCGTCTTCGATCCCGCCGACGAACGCGACGCCGGCGTTGTTCACCAGCGCGTCCAGCCCGCCGGCGCGCCGTGCGATCTCCGCGAACGCCCGCTCGACGCTGTCGCGCGAACGCATATCGGTTTCGATGAAGGTCTCGTCGCCCCCCGCCGCCACTGCCTTCAGGTCGAGATTGAAGACCTTCGCCGACTGATCATTCAAAAGCCTGCAGATGGCCGCGCCGATCCCGGCGCTCCCGCCCGTGACGGCGACGCGCAGTCCGGCAAGCAGGGCACCGGCGGGTGCTGGGGGTGAAGTCGTCATGCCTGGGGCGCCTTCCAGTGTTGCGTCAGGTGCCGGGCGAGCCGCTCCGGCTCGATCAACGGCAGCATGTGCCCGCCACGCGGCAGCATCTCGAGCCTCAGGGTGTCGCGCGCGTGCGCGCCGCCCCGGAGACGGTCGAAAGTCGACGCCGGGACCGAAATGTCGTCGACAGCCGCGAGGCAAAGCGTCGGCGGCAACCCGGCGTCATCCAGCGGGAGACGGCCGAACCCTGCCAGCGCCTGCCACCCGCTGGCATATCCGTCGGCGGAGACCGCCGCGATCGCCTTTCGCCCATAGGCGAAGGCGCTGCGGTATGTGGGAAGGCCCTCGACACCATCGAACCAGCGGCTCATTGATTGCTCCACCGTCGCCGCCTGACCGCCCGCGTCGATCTGTCGCGCCCGCTCGGCAAAAGCCGGCATCGCTTCCAGCGGGGTCGTCACCAGGGTGAGGCTTCGCACCGCGCTACGAAGCGACTTCGCCGCAAGCGTCGCGACGACGCCGCCAAACGCGTGGCCCAGCAGGTGCACCGGGCGGTCGATCCAGCGGATCATGTCGAGCGCATCGTCGACCAGCATCTGGAGCGTGAAATTCGCCTCGCCCGCACGGCTGCCGTGACCGAAGTGGTCGTAGGAGATGAGATCGAATGATCCGCCCAGCGTCTGGCGAAGCGGATCGAACGCACACCGGTCGAGGCCCAGGGCATGCAGCAGCAGCACCGCCTCTCCCTCGCGCGCGCCCGACTTGCGCACGATCAGGCTACGCCCGCCGATGACGGCTGTCTCGTCCGCGATCCCGGTCACGGTCGGTCATCCGTCACGAGAAAGCCTGCGGCCTCGACGGCGGCCCACTTCCGTTCCAGCAATTGCGCGACGCCGGGCGCCATCGTCAGCGGGAACAGGTGCCCGCCCTCCGGCAATATCTCGAGCGCGGCGCCTGGCCCGGCCGCGTCGCCGCCCAGCGCGTCCGCGATCGCGGACATTACCGGCGGCGGCGTCGACTGGTCGTCCGCAGCGGCGACGCACAGCACCGCCGCATGCGACCTGATTTCGGAAAAGCCGCCGAAGGCCGCAAGCGCCCGCCACGTCAGCGCGATGGATTCGACGGACAATGATCGCAGCGACCGAGACGCATAGCCGATATGCGGCCGCCATTGCGGCGGCGCATCGCCAAACCAACGCGCCAGCGTCGCACGCTCGAACGGTCCGATCCCGTCGCGTCGCAGTGCATCGGCGCGGTCGGCGTAGATCTTTCCACCGTCCGACGGCGTGGCGAGGAGCGCCAGTGAAGCGACCCGATGGCCCTGCCCGCGGAGCCGCTGACCTGCGAGCGCCGCGATCACCCCGCCGAAGGAATGTCCCACCAGATGGACAGGACCGTTCGTCACCTCCAGGATCTGCCGGGTGGCGTGATCGACATGCTCGTCCAGGCTTTCGCTCGCACGCTCGCCGTTGCGTCCGTGACCCAGAAGATCGAGTGCAACCAATCGCCTGCCGTCCTGCAGGCTTTCCCGAAGAGGTTCGAACGCGAGCCGGTCCAGGCCGAGCGCGTGAAGCGCAATTATCGGGATATATGGTCGCGCCCCGCCGTTCACGACGCGCCGTCCCTCAGCACACCGTCGGCCCGCAGTGCGTCCGCGACCGACCGGGGCATGTCCAGCCACGCCGACAGGACGGACGTGTTGTCCTGGCCCAGGGCGGGCGGATAGCTCGGGTCCGGACTCTCGCAACCCGCGAATTTGATGGGATTGCCCACCACCTCGACGCGCTTTCCCTGCGGAGCCTGCATCCCGACGATCATCCCGCGACTTGCGGCGCGCGCATCGTCGAGCGCCTCCGGTACGCGCTTGATCAGTGCGGCCGGGACGTCGTGGTCCTGGAGGCTGTCGACATGCTGGGCGGCATCCTTTTCCAGGAAAGCCGCTTCCAGCAGCTGCCACAGCGCGACGCGGTTGGTCAGCCGGTCGGCCGCCGTCGCAAAACGCGCATCGGCCGTCAGGTCCGACAGGCCGAGCGACCGGCACAGCCCCTGCCACATCTTCTCGGTGTTCGCCGTCACGACCAGTTCACGGCCGTCACGCGCCATGAACGTCCGATAGGTCGGGATCGAATCGTGTCCCCCGCCCTGCGGGCCCGGATCGGTTCCCGCAACGAGCGAGTAGGTGCCCTGATACGACAGCATGGCAAGTTGGCAGTCGAGCATCGCGACGTCGATGACGTCGGCACGATCCGTTGAATCGCGACGATGCAGGGCTGCGCAAATGGCGATGCACGCATAGAGCCCCGCCACCGTGTCACCCGCCGGAATGCCGAGCCTGACGGCGGGCCGCCCCGCTTCCCCGGTGAGACTCATCACGCCCGACAGCGCCTGCACGATCATGTCGTAGGCGGGCTTAGTGCTGTCCGGCCCGGTCTGGCCAAATCCGCTGATCGACGCCCAGATCAGCCGCGGATGCGCGGCCGCGATCTTGTCGATGTCCAGCCCGATCTTGCGCGCGACGCCGGGCCGAAAATTCTCCACGACCACATCGGCCTTCGCGATGAGCTCCAACAGGAGCTGTTGGCCGCGATCCGCCTTCAGGTCGATCGATAGGCTTTGCTTGTTGCGGTTGATCCCGAGAAAGTAGAGACTTTCCCCGTCGATGAAATGGGGCGGGATGTGCCGGCTGGAATCGCCGGCGGGCGACTCGACCTTGATCACCTCGGCACCCAGGTCGGCGAGGATCTGCGTGCAGAACGGCCCGGACAGGAATGTTGTGAGGTCGAGGACCCGCACACCCTGCAGCGGTTGCCCAGGCGAACTCATCTGGCCGACCCAAGGACGCGCGAAATCTCCGCGCTCTTTTTCATGATGTCCTCCACGATGGCGTCGATATTCGCGCTTGGCATGCGCTCCTGAGGAGAGGTCATGCAGAGGCAGCCGAACACCCCCTTGGCGTCGAAGACCGGAGCGGCGACGCCACGCGCGCCGGGCAGCTTTTGCCCCTCGGTAATGGCGTATCCCCGCTCACGAACCTCGCGCAGTTCCGCCATTCTCGCCTCCAGCGACGGCGGTTTTTCCCCGGACGCTGACGCGCCGGCTTCCCGAAGCAGGATCTGCTCGATTTCATTGTCCGCCAGGAAGGCGAGGATCGCCTTCCCCGACGCCCCCCAATATAGCGATAGCGGCCGGTGGAGCTCGATCTGGTAGGTCAGCATCTGGCTGCCGTCGGCCCGGTAGACGAAGTTCATCGCCCGGTCGGCGGCGACATAGCGTCCCAGCAGCACCGTCTCGTTATACTTGATCGCCAGCGCATCGACGGTGGGCTGCGCGATCGTGACCTGCGACATGCCCTGAATGACCCGCGCCGAGATGCGGTAGAAGCGCGGCCCGACGCGGTAGATGCCGCTCCCCGACGCGGTGACGAAGCCTTCCGCCGCGAGCGCGTTCAGCAGCCGGTGCGCGGTCGACGGCGGGACCTTGAGATCGGCGCTGACCTGCTTCACCGTGACCGGGCCCGGCGCGTCGGCCAGGTGCGCCAACAGATAGAGGGCGCGGCTGATGCTGCTCGTTCCCGGCCCTTCGTCGCTATACTCCGTCATATTCAGTCCAGTGCCTTCAGGATATGGATGGCGCATGCTCCATGATCGAGGCGAGCAATGCCACCCCCGGTGACGTGCGCCATACCGACGCGCGCGTTCGGTACCTGTCGCTTCCCCGCCTGTCCCGTCAGCTGCCAGTAGAGTTCGACGACCTGTGCGACGCCGCTGCATCCGACGGGATGCCCCTTCGACAGCAGTCCGCCGCTCGGATTGACGACGACGGCGCCACCGAAGCTGCTCTGGCCCGAGGTCAGAAAGGCTGCGGATTCTCCGTCTTCGCATAGCCCCAGCGCCTCGTAGTAGACGAGCTCCGCGATCGAGAATGCGTCGTGCAGCTCGACGACATCCAGGTCCTGTGGCCCGATCCCCGCCTGATCGAAGGCATCCTTTGCGGAGTGCCGGGTGATCTCGGGCCGCAACATGTCGCGGAAGCCGGCTGTCGGCGTTCCGGAGTGGAGCACCGATGCGCGGATTTCCACGGTCGGCAGCGACAGCCGCTTGCGGAGGCTTTCATTCACCACCACGACCGCCGCCGCGCCGTCGCCGGTCGGACAGCATTGCAGAAGGGTAAGCGGGTCGGAAATCATCCGGGACGCGACGACTTCCTCGACGCTTGTCGGTTTGCGCAACTGGGCAAACGGATTCATCGCGCCATGACGGCGCGCCTTCACGCTGACCTGTGCCAGCACGTCGACCGATACGCCGCGTTCGTACAGGTATCGCCGCGCCCTCATCGCGTACAACGCCGGCATGACCATGCCGCTGCGCACCTCGATATCTTCCGCGACGAGCGGCAAGGTGCCGCCACCGAACTGCGTCAGCTTGTCAACGCCGATGACAAGCGCCGCGGCGTGTTCTCCGCTGCACACGCTCTTCCAGGCGAGATGCAGGGCAGTGGCGCCTCCCGAACACGCATTATCGACATTGAAGATCGGAACGCCGCCGATCCCCACCTCCTTGACGATGCGTTGGCCCGTCAGCATTCCACCGAAGGCATGCCCGCAATATACCGCATCGATCGCGCTTGGCTCTAGGCCCGCGTCCTGGAGCACCTTGCGGACCGGGGGTACCGCCAGCCCGCTATAGCTCGATTCACGATGTTTCCCCATCGGGATCATCGCGCCGCTCACGATGAATGCGCGGCTCACCGGGCGTCACCGGCAACAGGCTCGACAAACCATTCGGTATCCTCGCTGACGAGGCGAACGGCGCAGTCGCATCGCAATGCGCGATGCGTACCCCTGACCTTCGCCAGCACGCGGACATCCCCGGGGAAATCCACATAGCCTATCGTGTACGGCACGGGCTGCGACGAGGACACGTGGACTGTCGAGAAGCTGTAAAGGACGCCCTCGGGCCCGACTTCGACGCGCTGGGCGCCATGCACGTAGGGGAAGCTGCGCCGACCGTCCGTCGTTAGAGCGCAGAGCAGGAATGTCGCGCCGTCACGCACGACAAAGGCGGGCAGGTCGGCAGCCTCCAAGTCTGAAACAGGCTGTGCATCAGTGTGCGCGCTCTCGCCACGATAACTTACGGCAGTGCTCATATCTATTCCACTCAACGGAAATACTTTCCGACAGAAGAAATCGTTAGCAGCACCTTTTTGCCAGTTCAAGCCGGAAGATGCGGCGGAATTGCGCGGCTGGTGGCAAACCGCGCTGATATGCAGCACCCATTCTCGCTCGAGCTGCTTCGCGGGTCGGCTCGACCGACGCGGACGCCCGAGCGGGCGCTGTCAGACCAACGTGGCCGCCGGTGATACCGTGCAGCAATGACCCGCAGGTCTCGCGGCCTTCCGCCTAGCCCATTTCATCGCTTCAAAGCGTCGCCCGAGGTGATCCGGCTGGTGGTGATGCTGTACGTCCGGTTCGCTGTCGCTCCGGAATGTCGAAGACCTGCTGGCCGAGCGCGGGATCGACATCTGCCACGAGACGGTGCGGTTCTGGTGGAACAGGTTGGGACCGATGTTCGCCGGCGAAATCCGGCGCCAGCGGGTCAGTTGGATGCGCGGCTTCCGGCACCGGGGGCGGCATCTCGACGGGCTGTACGTGAAGCTCAACGGCGAGATGGTCTACCTCTGGCGGGCGGTCGATCACGAACATGAGGAAGGCGTTGAAGCGTCACGGGGCGCCCGAGACGATCACCACCGACGGTCTGCGATCCTACGGTGCCACGATGGACGAGCCCGGTAACCGCGCCAGGCAGGAGGTCGGCCGCTAGGCCGACAACTCCTACCTGCCGTTCCGACGACGCGAGCGGGCGATGCTCAGGTTCAGGCGGATGGCCTCATTGCACAAGTGCGCCTCGTTCCACGCCAACGTCCACAATCACTTCAACCTCGAGCGCCACCTCGTCGATCGAAAGACTTGTAAAGAGCGTCGCTCGGCCGCCCCGGCCGAGTGGTCCCTGATCGCAAGCTAGCCCCCTCCCCTCAAAGATGCTCCCGCATCATCGGGAGAGCATTTCGCTTCAGACTGACAGCGCCCTCGCACGGGGAAAGAACGCGGCCGGCATCGCCGGCCTGCCCGCGATCGGTGCGCAGCATGCCGCTTTGAAGCTCGCGCTCGAAACTGCCGTCGAACAATATGTGACCACGCGATTCCGGACCAGCTCCGGACTCATTCCAGCCGATCGACGACAAAGCTGACCGTCGTGGTCGCCGATCCCCCGATGTTGAGCGTCTGCGCCCGCCGTGCACCTTCGACCTGCATGTCGCCGGCCGTACCGGTCACCTGGCGCGCCGCGTCGAGCAGCATGCGCACGCCGGTCGCCCCGACCGGATGGCCCAGGCCGATCAGCCCACCCGACGGATTGATCGGAAGCCGGCCGCCGATCTCGATCGATCCGTCCTCCACCGCCTTCCACGCCTCGCCCGGCGCGGTCAGGCCGAGGTGATCGATCGCCATATATTCGGTCATCGCGAAACAATCATGGGTCTCGACCAGATCGATGTCGTCGATCGACAGGCTGCCCGCGCGCAGGCGTGCATCGTCGATAGCGCGCTTCACCTGCGGAAAGACGTGGGTGGCACCCTGTGCGAGGGCGAGCTTGTCGCGCAGGCCGATCGGCGACGAGCGATGGCCCCAGCCGGCGATCCGGGCGAGGCTTCCGATCGGCACGCCGCGACGCGTAGCATAGTCGCGCGCCGTGCGTTCCGACGCGAGGAACAGAACGGCCGCGCCATCGGTCACCTGGCCGCAGTCGTTCTTGCGCGTGCGGCCCGCAACGACCGGATTCGCCGCGTCATCCTCGGTGAAGCTCGTCGGCCCGAAGGACCAGGCCCGCGTCTGCGCATCGGGATTGCGTCGCGCGTTGGCAAAATTCACCTCGGCGATGCGCCCCAGATGGGCATAGTCGAGACCCCATCGACGATCATATTCGTCGGCCAGGTCGGAAAAAGCCTGCGGCCAGACGAACGCGCTGTCGGCGAATTCGTGGCCGGCGTGCGCGGCAACGCCCAGATGCGCTGCGGCGCTCCGGGCGGGCACGTTGCGCATCATCTCGATCCCGACGACGCAGGCCAGATCGTAGTTCCGGGCCTCGATGTCGGCGATGGCCGCCAGCGCGGCGATGCTTCCGGACGCGCAGGCAGCTTCGTGCCGAGCCGTCGGAAGCCCGTCCATGGCAGGATCGACATAGCCGAAGAACCCGCCGAGCAGCCCCTGTCCGGCGAACAGGTCGCCGACGAAATTGCCGACGTGGCCGCATCCGATCTCCGCGGGATCGAGGCCGGTCGCTTCCAGCCCCGCGCGAATGGCTTCAACGAAGCCGTCCCCGATGCCGCGCCCCTCGCGCGCCCAGTTGCGCGCGAAATCGCTCTGCCAGCCGCCCAGCACGTATACCATGTCGCTCTTTCCTCGTGCGGTGGATCAGAGGCCGCCCTTGGGCCGCGCGAGATCGTTCTTCAGGTGCCGCCCAGCCATGAGGAAGGCGGCTGCCGCCAGCGCCGCCGACACGACCGAGGTGACGATCAGCGCATAGCGCAGCGATTCCTTGCCATATGCCGGGCCGAGCGCGTCGCTGAGGATGCCGATCACGAGCGGCCCAAGCCCGAGCCCGAGCATGTTGAGGATGAGGAACAGGATGGCGGAGGCCGATGCCCGCGTCCGCACGCTGACCATCGCGTGGGTCATCGCCAGCACGGGACCGATATAGGCGCCCGAGATCAGCACCGGGATGCAATATGCCAGCATCGCGACGGCGGTGTCGCCGGTCAACAGGGTCAGGAAGACGAACGGCATGGCGATCGCGAGCAGGATCGGCGAGAGCCACACGTTCCAGCGGACATCGCGCTTGCTCAGCCGATCCGCCAGCATGCCCCCCAGAAACGATCCCGCGCCGCCGACGACGCCAAGGATGAGCGCCAGGATCGATCCGATCTCGCCGCTCGACAGATTGTGTGATCGCGCCAGGAACGACGGCATCCAGCTGAGCATGCCGTTGGCGAAGAACGCGCTCATCGCCGCCGCCAGCGATAGCGCGCGAAACGCCGGGCGCGACCAGAGCAGCCGGAACATCATCATCACCGGCGGCGCTTCCTCGACCGTCGTCAGACCGTCGCCCATGCCACGCCTCGGCTCCTGGAGCGTGAAGCGCACAAGCAGCGCCACCGCGATCCCCGGCAGCCCGACCACCACGAACGCCATGCGCCAGCCGAACAGCTGGTCGATCCACCCACCGAGCAGGAAGCCGACAAGAATGCCCAGGTTCACTCCGGTCGAATAGATGCCCATCGCCATCGCCCTGCGTTCGGGCGGGAAGATGTCGGAAAGCATCGAATGTGCAGGGGGACTGGCACCTGCTTCGCCGACCCCGACCCCGACCCGCGCCAACGCCAGCTGGGCATAGCTGTGCGCGAGGCCGCAGACCGCCGTCATCACGCTCCACAGCGCGATCGCGATCGAGATGATGTCGCGGCGATTGCCGCGATCGGCCCAGCGCGCGATCGGAACACCCAACAGGACATAGAAGAACACGAAGGCGAAACCGGACAGCAGGCCCAATTGCGCGTCCGACAGGTCGAACTCGGCCTTGATCGATTCCTGCAGGATGACGACGATCTTTCGGTCCACATAGTTGAACATGTAGACGATCGTCAGCAGGGCGAGCGCGTACCAGCGATAGGCGGGAGAGGCGTAGCGGCCGTCGTCCGGCGCGCCGGTCGCCGCGGCGTCGCCCGACGCCTGATCGCCTGCCTGTGTGTGCGCCATTCGCTCGCCCTCCCGGAACCGGCCGCCGCGACGCGCTAGGCCGCGCGGTGCAGCAGGTCCTTCAATTGATTGCGCTGCACCTTGCCGGTGGCGTTGCGCGGCAGTTCGTCGACCAGCGCCAGGCGCTCGGGAAACTTGAATGCGGCCATGCCCCGCTGGCGCAGGAAATCGGCCAGGCTGTCCAGCGTGACGACCCCGTCGGGCTTCGGGACGACTACCGCCGCGATGCGCTCGTGCAGCACATCGTCGTCATACCCGACCACCGCGACCTCATCGATCGCCGGATGCCCGGCAAGCTCGCGGTCGATCTCGTCGGGAGAGATTTTCATGCCGCCGCGGATGATGATGTCCTTGCAACGGCCGGTGAAGCGGTAGAAGCGGGCCAGGTCGCCCTCGCCGGCGATCTCGAACAGATCGCCGGTGCGAAAATAGCCGTCGGCGGTGAACACCTCGGCATTGGTTTCCGGCGACTGCCAATATCCGTCGAAGACACCCGCCCCCCAGATCTGCAACTCGCCGGGCGCATCGGGCGTGGTGACTTCCTCGCCCGTACCGATATCGACGAGCCGCGTCCGCATCATTGCCGTCATCGGATTGTTCCACGCAATGCCGTCCACGCCCAGCCGTGGAAAATAGCTCGCGCGCTGCGCCGGATCGGGGATGTCGCCCATGCCCGCCGACAGCGATATGCCCTCGTTCGAACCGAACAGGTTCAGCACCGCAATCCCCAGCTTTTCCTGGAAATCGCGCACCAGCCATTCCGACAGCGGCGCCCCGCCGCTGCCGATCACGCGGATTGTCGACAGGTCTGCGTCGGCCAGCAGTTCGGGGTCGTTCAGCAGACGCTGTAGCGTGGCGGGCGGCGCGAGCGTGTACGTCACGCGTTCCTCGGCGATCTGGCCCAGGAAAACGCCGAAATCCATCGGATGATGAAGGACCAATGTCGTTCCCATCAACAGCCACGGGAACAGGAACCCCCCGATGCTGGCCATGTTGGCGAAGGGGAACGGGCACAACAGCACGTCCCCGGGCTCCAGCCCGGTGATGATGCAGACGCTGCTCGACGTCACGATCCACTGATTGTGGGTGCGCGGAACGCATTTCGGCTGGCCGGTCGTCCCGGACGTCCAGCACAATGTCATCACGTCGTTGGCATCGTGTTCCAGCCCCGCGGCATAGCGGCGATAGTCCGCATCGAGCGCGGGTTCGACCGGATCGAGCGAAATCGCGCCGACGCCTTCGGTCGGATTTCCGCCAAAGGCCAGCACACGGCACCGATCGTCGAAGACGGGACCGAGTTCGGAGGCGAGGTTGCGGCCCTTCCAGCCGGTCGTCGTGATGAAGCTGCACGGCCCGAGTATCTGGCGCGCCTTGGCAAGCTCGAAGCGGCCGTATTGCATCGGCGCGGGGCTGACGACGACGCCCAGGCGCGCGGCGGCGAGGTAAAGCAGGGGCAATTCGGCGATGTTCGGCAGCTGGACCAGCGCGATGTCGTCACGGCGCAGACCGGCGCCGAACAGCCGTGCGGCCAGCGCATCGACCGCATCGACAACCTGCGCGAAGGTCAACCGGAGCGGACGGCCGCCGCACAAATCCGCCCGGTTGGCAGGATCGACCAGCGCGAGCCGCTCGGGATGGGCGCTCGTGGTTGCGGCGAACAGCGTCGCCAGCGTGCGGTCGCCCCACCATCCCCGCGCGGTGAAGTCCGCGATCCTGTCCGCCGGCGTTACCTGCATGGCGTGCCCTAGGCGCTCCCTTCCGGATACCCTGCCTCGCGCCGCAGGCTGGCGCGGTCGTACACTTCCCGCCAGCGGGCGATCTGCGCGCCGCGCAGTTCGAAGATGCCGACGACCGGGATGCCGCCCGCGACATCGTCGAATTTCCAGCTGTCGAACCGTTCGACGAACACCAGCCCGTCGATCACGCCGATGTGCCGAACCTCCATTTCCAGCACGCTGCCCGGCTCGGCGACGCGCAAGCGCGACAGCCGCGCCTCGATCGCCGCGCGCCCGACGGTCGGCTCCAGCATGATATTGTGGAAGATGCCGTCCTCGGCGAAGGCCATAGCGACGGCGCCCCAGTCCTTGCGCTCCCAGGCAGCGAACATCGCCAGCACCAGATCGATCTTTGCGCGATCCGTGAGCTCGGGTGTCGTCATGCCGCCGCCCTCGCTGCCGCCGCGCGCTCGGCTTCGGGCAACAGGTTCGCGTTGCGCTCGAGGAAATCGACCAGGTCTTCGACCGTATCCGGCGAATTTGGCGTGTGCGCGTAGATGTGCACGCCGCGTTCCTTGCGGTCGAACCAGATCGCCTCGGTCTGTTTCTGGTCCGGGCGCGTTGCGGCGAGCCACACGATCGTGTCGGCGCCCTGCGGGTCGTCGCGCAGCACCGATCTCAGGATGCGGCGAAACCGCGGCATCGATCGCCGTACGCCTGCCGTATCGACCCATCCCGGGTGCATGGCATAGAAGCGGCGCCCCGCCCCGCCATGGTGTTCGCGCCAGTAGCGGGTCAGCACGACCTGCCCGCGCTTCGCCAGCCCATAGGCGCGCACGCCCTCATAGTCGGCACCGGTATTGTTCAGCTTGGAGACCAGCAGCGGGTGGTTGTACATCCCGCCCGACGACACCTCGATCACCACGCCGTCGCCGGCGATCATGTCGCGGGCGAGGAGTTCGCGGACGAACAAATAATGGCTCTGCAGGTTCATCGAGAAGGAGGTTTCATAGCCTTCCGGTGATATGATGAGCTGGTTCTTCATCGCGCCGACGTTGTTGACCAGAACGTCGATCCGCACGCCGCGCTTTTCGAGCCGATCGACGAACGCCCAGACATCGGCCTGGACGGAAAAATCCACCGATTCGGTAATGACCTGCCCTGGTCCGCGCACCGACGCGGCGAACGCGGCGAGCTTTTCGGTGCTGCGCCCGACCACGATCACGGTCGCGCCGCCTGTCGCCGCCGTTCGCGCAGTGCTCGCCCCAATCCCTTCGGAACCGCCGTTGACCAGCCAGGTCTGGCCGGCAAAATCGGTGCCGAAGCCACGCCACCCCAGCCTGCGGAAATTATACCCGATCGCGCTGTAGCTGGGGGTGAAGCGGGTATAGAAGGATATGATCTTGCGCAGGGTGGCCATTGGAAATCCCGGATACGATAGTGCGTCAGAAGCGGGCGGACAGTTCCAGGCCATAGAAGCGCGGCGGCGACATCGTCGAGAATTCGTCGCCCCTCAGCGGCCCGGCGCGGACGCGGTAGAGTTCGTCGGTCAGGTTCTTCGCCCATAGCGAGACCCGGTAGTTGCCGCCGGCGGTGGCATAGGTCACCCGGGCGCCGAGCAGCCCGTAGGAGGGTTCGCGGGTCGTGTTATCGACCGTCCAGTAGATGTCGTTCTGCCATGAATAATCCGCGGTCATCGAAATCTTGCCATGCTGGCCGAGCGGGACGGTGTAGGTTCCACCGACGCTGTACTGGCTCTTGGGGGTACGCTGCATCACGTTGCCGCTGAAAACCACCCCGCGCGTATCGACGAAATCGACGTATTTGGCGTTGAGCAGCGAGCCGGCAGCCCACAGATCGAACCGGCTGGAAATCGCGGCCTGGGCCTCCACCTCGACGCCGCGGATGCGCGCGTTGCCGGCGTTCGAGACGACCAGGCAGACGCAGTCGAGGTTGGTCTGGCGAACCTGCAGATCCTTGTAGTCGACGTGGAACAGCGCGACGTTGGCGCGCAGGCGGTTGGCGAACCACTGAGTCTTGGCGCCAGCCTCATAGCTCCAGGCGATTTCGGGGTTGAAGCGGGACCGCGCCGCCGCCGCCGATGCCGGCTTGCCCTGCCAGCCGCCGCCCTTGAAACCGTTGTTGGCCGATGCGTAGAGCATGACGTCGGGCGTCGCCTGCCATTGCAGGCTGACGCGCGGGGTCAGCCGCTTCCACTTGGCTTCGAGCATCTGCAACGGATAGCTGGTCAGCACCGCGGCACTCGGCACGCCGCCGTCCTGCGCGATGGCCGTCGCGACGGTGTCGTAATTCTTCTTGTCCTCGGTGTAGCGCGCGCCGACCGTCAGCCCCAGGCCGTCGGTTATGTTCCACGTCGCCTGGCCGAACGCGGCGACGTTCCGCGTCTGGTTGTTCTGGATGTAATGATAGTTGACCCTGGGGTTCGGGCCGCGCGCCACCCACAGCGGATTGTAGGTAAAGTTGCTGTCGTCGTTGCCGGTCCGCTCGCGCAGGTAATAGAGGCCCGCGATCCAGCTCACCGGCCGGTCCTTGGGCGAAGCGAGGCGCAGTTCCTGGCTGAGCGCCGAATATTTCTCGGTCACGATCAGATAGGATGTCGTGGCCAGCGGCGGGGCGGTGGTGCCGAACTGCGCCAGCATGTTGCGCGCGTCGATGTCGCGGTATGCAGTGATCGACGTGAGGGTGCCGACCGGCGTGTCCCATTCGAGCCGCGCGGACGTGCTCCACACGTTGCGTTTGTGCCCCTCGGGATCGGGGCTGTAGTTCTTGCGAACGTCATCGTCGGGATAGGACGCCGTGACCGGTCCGATCCCCGCGGTGAACGGATCGTCGAAGGCGCGACGCGCCTGGCCGTCGCCCTCGTCCCGCGACACGTCGGCACGCAGCAGCAGGCTCAGGTTGCTCGACATGTCGAACAGCAGTTGCGCGCGCAGCGCCATCGCCGAGAAGGTGTCCATTTCTCGGTTCAGGCGGACGTTGCGCGAATAGCCATCGTGGCGCTGACGGTAGTGGAAGCTCAGGCGGCCCGCGACGCCCTCCGACAGGCCGCCGGTGAAATGACCGCTCAACAGCGTGGTGTTGTAGTTGCCGTAGCCCAGCCGGACCTGGCCCGACGTGTCGTATTTCGGCCTCGCAGTGTAGACGCTCAGCGCGCCGCCGACGACGTTCTTGCCGTACAGCGTGCCCTGCGGCCCACGCAACACCTCGATCCGCTCGATATCGAACATCTCGGTCGTCGCGGAGCCCATGCGGCCGATGTAAATCTCGTCCTCGAAGGTCGCGACCGAGGGATCGGTGGCGCTGCCGTTCTCGCTGACCGTGCCGATGCCGCGGATGTTCAGCTCGGTCTGGATCGGGCTCTGCTGCTGATACTGAAAGCCCGGCGCTCGCGTCGCGAGGTCGGAGAAGTCATAGGCCTGCATCGCCTCCAGCCGGTCACCGCGAAAGGCGGTGATCGCCATCGGCACGGTCTGCAGGTTCTCGCTGCGCCGCTGGGCCGTCACGACGACTTCCTCGACGCTCGTCGTCTCGGGCTGCGCCGTCGGTGCCGACGTCGATTGAGCGAAAGCGGGGCTGGCGACCGCAACGAGTGCGACCCCACACCAGCGGTTCATTCCACGAACTGACGACGATCGCTGAGCCATCACTCTCCCCCGAATCTCTGATCCCGCCTGCTGGCGTTGGACTGCAATTCACATCTACTAACTAGATCGTTCAGTGTCAACAACTGCTGAAACTAGATGCTAGCCTATTATGCTGAAGCGCCACTATTCACCGCACTTGCCCCACCGGGGCCAGAAGCGGTCTGGCGGGCGGATCATTGCCGGCGACCAGCGCCGATCCCATAGCCCAATGCTTTTACGTCATTTTATTTCGGATTCTGCCGCATGGCCGCGGCCGAGCATTCGCGATCCAGGTCTAGTTTTCGGATAAATCCTGCCGCGCTGCAAGGCCGCGACCCGGCTCAGACAAACCGGAACTCGGTGCTGTAGATGCGGAAAGTCTCTCCCGCGCGCTTGCGATCGCGCGCCTTCAGATCCACCCGGTTGACGCCGATCGCGCTATCGCCCGGCTCCTGGTAGCGCATTTCGCACGCATGAAACGGCACGGTGCGGTTTGGCTGGAATCGGACCGCCATCGCTTCCGAATCGAGATCGGCTTGAAAGAGGTGCGACACGAACGTCGCCGTCAGTCGGGGATTGCGCATCGCGACATCGCATCCGGGAATGCTCTCGACGACATCGCTCGGCGGGAGTGCCTTGGACGACGCGTTCCCCCACCAGTCGTCCAGCGGCGTATATTGATAGGTTTCCAGCGAGACCCCGAACATCTCCGGCTCGATCGCGATCATCTCCTGCCCGCGGAATTGCTCGTCGCGTTCGAGCGGCAGCTTGCTCGCATAGATGCGGCGGCGTAGCGCGGCGGCGTCGAATGTCTGGAAAACCAGCTTGTAAATGCCCGGCGCCCCGCGAACATCGAGGAAGTGATCTACCTTGGGCCGTCGGCCCCGGACGTCCGGCGCGACCAGTTCCAGCGTTGTTCCGCCGACCATCGCCATCACCGTAGAGAACCCCAGCTCCTTCAGGTGCCGCGGTTCGCTGGTGGCGATTCCTGCATTGGCCTTCAGCTCCGCCCGGACATTCTGCATCTGGTCCATGGTCTGGGCGGCGAAGACATAATGGCGCAGCACGTGGGTCTGGTCCGCCGTCTCGCCCTGGGCCAGCCGCGCCGAAGCGGGCATTGCACCCGCGATGGCGGCAAGGCCGGCCGGCAGCGCAAGCCCGCCGAGCACCGCGCAGCGCCGATCGATCCCCGTTTTTCCCGTGCCAGCCATGCGACCTCTCCTTTGCCCTTCCATGAATTCAATCTTATTAGTAGACCTACGAATGTCAACCGGGGGATCAGGATCGAAAATGGCCAGTGCGGCGCCCTCGCAGGCATTCGAACGATCGCCGCGACGCGTCGTCGTTCTTCTTCACGGCCTGCTCAACGACGGCACGCTGTGGCAGGCGCAGAAGGCCGCGCTCGGATCGCGAGCGGAGGTGATTACGCCGGATTTCGCGACGGCGACATCGCTGACCGCTCTTGCCCGGTCGGTCTTGGCGGCAGCGCCGGAGCGCTTTGCGATCGCGGGCTTCTCGATGGGCGGCTACGTCGCCTGCGAGATCGCGCGGATCGCCCCGGACCGCATCGCCGGCCTGTGCCTGCTGGCTACCACCAGCCTTCCCGACGCACCGACCCAGCGCGCGGCACGGATGGCCACGATCGCCTCTGTCGAACAGGGTGGTTTCGCTGCCGCGGTCGAGGCCGTCGCACGCCACGCGGTGTGGCCGGGCGGATCGCACGCCACGGTCGCCCGCGCCGCGCTGCTCGCGATGGCGCGACGGGCCGGGCCGGGGAAATTCGCCGCACACCTCCAGGCTGTGGCCGCGCGACCGGATTCCACGGAGGTGCTGGCCGCCCTGCGATGCCCGATCGCAATCGCTCGCGGCGACCGCGACCGGATCGTCCCGCAAGACGCGGTAGCGGTGACGGCTGCAGCATTGGGCGTGTCCATCGCGACCGTGGCCGATGCCGGGCATATGCTGCCGCTCGAGGCACCGGAGCAGACGTCCGATCTTCTCCATCGATGGCTCGACGACGTCTGGCGGGAGCCTGGCGCCGAATCCGCCCCGCGCGGTCGCAGCTTTGTGTGGGGTCCGTGATGCAGCTAGGACAGCGATTCTCTCCCTGCCCCCGACTTTCTCAGGTGCGATCTCGATGACAGCAGACCCCATCGACGACTCTCCGGAAACCCCGCGCGATGGCCATGTCGCGTCCGAGGCGCTGATGCGCGCACTCAACGTGATCGGCGATCCGTGGACCCTTCAGATCCTGAAGGAGGCATTCCAGGGAGTTCATCGGTTCCGCGATTTCCAGCAGCGGCTGGGCATCCCGCGCCAGACGCTGTTCCTGCGCCTCAACCAGTTGTGCGACGATGCGATCTTCTACAAGGATCCGCAAGTCGAACGCCGGGTCGTCTATGTCTACAAGCTGACGCCCAAGGGGCTGGACCTGTTCCCGTTCATCCTCGCCGTGTGGCGCTGGCACCGGCGCTGGGGCGGGGGCGGGTCGCTACCGATGGACTTGCGCCACATCCCCTGCGGCGCGCCGCTCGATCCGGAGTTCGTCTGCGGCGAATGCGACGTCGCGATCATCGCGCCCGACGTCATTTCGTACAAGGGGGCTGCCGAGCGGGACAGCGTGCAGCTCCAGCCCAGGAAATCCCGGGTGCGCAACGACGATGGCGACATGCAGAACCTCGCCGCGTTCATGATCGGCGATCGCTGGACCATCCTGCTGCTGCACGCCGTGATGCGGGGAATCGCGAACTACGACCAGTTCCTGGAACATGTCGGGATTTCCAGCGGCGTGCTCGCCGCCCGGCTGCGCAAACTCGCGGAGCTGCAGATCCTGGAACAGACCCGCCACGAGGGCGACCGGCGCCAGATCCTGCGATCGCTGACCGACAAGGGGTGGGACATCTATCCGATGATCCACAGCCTGATCGGCTGGGGCGATCGCTGGCTGGCGGGCTCGGCGGGCCCGTCGGAGCTGCTGCGGCACGCCCCGTGCGGCAACATCATCCGCCCGGCGATGATCTGCAACGCCTGCCGCCAGCCGCTGAGGGTGTGGGAAGTGGCGCGCTAGACGGGTCGCTTCACCCGGCCAGCGCCCCGCCGTCGATCCATGCGTGGTGGAAGGTCACGCCGAACCGGCGGGGCAGGCGCAGCGTCGCGATCGGTCCGCGCGCAACGTCGGCGGCGTCGAAGATCAGGCACCGCGACACCCAGTCGCGCGCATCGTGGGTGTAGGCGATGACATAGCCGTCATCCTCCGCCGCATCGCCACCCGCGCCCTTGCGCGCGGCGAAATGCGATTCCGATCCGCAGACGCCCTCGCCATAATCGTACCGCTGATACGCGCCGGTCTCGAGATCGTACTTCACCAGTGCGTCGAATGTCTGGCACCGCCCGTGCATCTCGCCGGCGACGGGCGTCGGCAGCAACTGGTGATAGGCATATCGGTTGCGCCGCCCGATCCAGCTGCGATTGACGGTCGGGAATTCGGTGTTGAGGTCGTCTAGCGCACGCTCGCGGGTCTCGCCGGTGCGCATGTTCATGCGCCATTCGTGCAGTTCGTGCACGCGCCGACGCTCCGCCATCTGCGAGGCCAGCCTGCCGTCGATCTCCTCGCGCGGCATCCCGGGGTGCGGCTGGCGGCATCCGATCTGGACGACCCAGTCACCCTCCTCCCAGCAATTGACAACGTGAAGGACGTAGCAGGGCTCGAATTCGAACCATTTGACGTCGGCCGAGGCGCCGTAACGAGGGATAACGCCGAACCGCGTCGCCTTGTCCCGATGGAAGGCCAGGACGCGGCGGCCATGCGCGCGCAGGATCTCCGCGTCATGGAAGAACGGCAGATCGTGCAGCACACAGTAACGCGGCGTCAAGCCCATGTCGTGAGGCGAACGCGGGCCGGGCAGGTCGATCGGCACGTCGTGGACCAGCCGACCCTCAGCATCGACGACGCCGTATGTCATATAGGGTGCGTCATCATGATAATCGAAGAACAGCATCTCGCCGGTGCGGGCATCGGACTTGCTATGCGCCGACAGCGTATGGCGCAGCATGCCGCCGAAATCCTCTTCGCCGATCGTTTCGAGCGTGCGCGGATCGACGCTGTAGGGCTGGCCGGCCATATACCACAAAGTCAGCAACCGGCCGGCGAAATACACGACGTCGGTGTTCGACGTATCCTTGATCGGAAAGAACGGCAGGCTCGGATCATAGGGTCCGCAAAGGCCTGGCCAGATCGCCTCGCCCCGCGCCGTTTCCGCGTCGAACGCACGGGTGCGGATCCAGCGGCCGTTGAAGGTGGCCTTGCCCTCGTCGAAAAGGATCGCGTTCAGCATCGCGTCGCCGTCATAGTAATGATAGCGATTGACGGGCTTGAACCGCTGGTTCGGACCGTTGGCGATGAACATTCCCGACAGATCGCGCGGTATCTCACCGTCTTCGACCTCAACCGGAACGTCGATCACCTCCTCCGTGGTCGGAGCGAAATGGCCGTGCAGATACGGATGATCGACCTCGTCGATCCAGCGCGGGGCACCGGTGGGCCGGCGGCCGTCCGGTGAAACCACATAGGGATTGTTCAGCAAGGTGATCGGCAACCGCTCAAGATCGAACGAAGCGCGGACGGGATCGGGATTGAGCGGCATGGCCATCGGCATAAAGCTCTTCTTATTAGACTTTTCTATTATGCGTTATTAGCGAGCGGTTGCAATGCTGGCTAGGGAAAATTTTTTAGCATCTTTTTCATATTCATGACACGACGTTATCAGTCCAGCCGGTGGATCGTGATCACGCCGCACCCTCGCGATACTCTTTATACTAGACCGGTGAATCCGATCCTCCGCGGGATCAGGCGACAGTCGGGGACGGGCCCGGCGCATCCGCGGCGACGGCAGCGTGGAGTGCCGATCGGTGGCGCTGTCAGTCTGGGTCGATGACTCTCGGTCACGGCGACGGGTGCGATCGCGGCGATCGCCCCTGTCAGACCAACGTGGCAGCCGGCGTCAGCCGCTGGTGACAACGGAGAATGAGCCGCAAGCCCCGCGCCCTTCCGCCCAGCCCATTTCATCGCTTCAAAGCGTCGCCCGAGGTGATCCGGCTGGCGGTCATGGTGTACGTCCGGTTCCCACTGTCGCTGCCAAATGTCGAAAACCTGCTGGCCGAGCAAGGGATCGACATTTGCCACGAGACGGTCCGGTTCTGGCGGATGGCTTCGTTACAAAAGTTCGTCTCCGTCCACGCCAACGTCCACAACCACTTCAACCGCGAGCGCCATCCCGTCGATCGACAGACCTGCAAAGCACGCCGCTCGGCCGCCCTGGCAGGGTGATCCTGATCGCAAGCTAGCCGCCCCCCTCAAAGATGCTCCTGCATCGTCGGGAGAGCGGTTCGCTTTAGACTGACAGCACCCTCCGCGCGTTTACGAAGATGCCTATTTGCCCAGCATCCGCGAGGTGATGTCGTCGCGCCACCAGAAGCGGTGGACCAGCACCATAGCGACATGGCCGATCATCAGCGTGAGCAGCATCCAGGCGAGGAGGCCGTGAACGGCATTCGCAGGCGCGGTCATCCATGCGATCTGCTGCCCCGTTGGGGACGCGAACTCGACCCCGAAGAGCGTGACGCCCTTGCCGCTCCCGATCATTCGCAGGATCGCGAGGCCGGGCACGATCACCATCAGCGCATAGAGAAGGACATGGCCGGCGCGCGCGGCGACGCCGGCCATGTCCCGCCCATAGGCAGGCCGCCGCCGCCTTTCGCGAAGCGTCCAGAGCAGGCGGACGACGACAAGCGCGAACAGGAGCGCGCCGATCGAGGCATGGGTTCCGACCCAGAATTTCATCAGCGGCACACGCCCCAGGACGTTCTTCATGATCATGCCGCCAAGCTGCCAGAAAAGCAGGAGCGCCATGGCCCAGTGCAGCAGGCGCGTCACCGATCCGTAGCGGTGCGGGGTATCGATCAGGGCCATGCCGTTATCCTTCCACTATTCCAGGGGCGATGATGCCAGCCGCAGTGCCCGGGGAACAGCCGCAGACAGGATCGAGGCGTGATCTTCTTCGGCAAGCAGGCGGAACAGGACCGCATCGTCGCCCAGATGCCCGGCCAGCAGGTCGCCGATCTCGCGTGCCCTCGCCACCATCCGGCGATCGGCGCGCCGCGCCCGGACGGCGGCATGATCGGGACGGGCTGCCTGCCAGGGCGGCAGATCCTCCTCCCATTCGCCGGTGCAGATCAGGACGCGGTGGCGACCTTGCGGTATCCCCATGAGCGCGCCGCGCAATTCGTCGGGCGACCACCAGATCGACGGGCTGATCGCGGCGATGCGGGCGAAGAGATGCGGGCGATGGGCGAGCATCCACAACGCGAAATATCCGCCGAGCGAATGGCCGCAGAGGGTGAGCCTCCGGCGATCGACAGGCGTCCCGTCCACGACCGGGGGGATGACCTCCCTCTCGACGAAATCGGCAAAAGGGGATGCAGCCCCCCGTGGGCCGAAATCGCGTTCCCGGCGACGCAGCAGCGGGTCGCGGCCGGGCGTGGAGAGGCCGATCAGGACCATCGGCTGGACCGACGTGGCGTCCGGACGCCGGCTCATCCGCGCCAGAGCCTCGGCCGCGGTCATGAAACAGCCCTCGGCGTCGAGCATCACCATCGCGGGCCAGCCGGCGGCAGGCGGTTCGCCCGCGGGGACGAGGACGTCGACGCGATAGTCGTCGCCCGAATGCGATAGCACGAACCGCCGGTTACGGTTGGCGCCGCGCGCATCGGCGGGGGATGGTTGCTGGGACATGATGGGCTGGTATTGCGACCGATTTTCAATAAGGCGGATGGCATCGATGTGCCGCACGATCAACCTACAGGAATTTCGGGGAAACAAAATGTCATGATCGATACGGCCGCTCCCTCTCCGCTGATGGAGGCAATGCTGTCCGACTATCGGCGGACGGCGCGGCGGCGCCTGTTCGTCATCGCCGCCATCGCGGTGATCGCGGCGGCGGCGTTCGTTGCCGATCTGGTGACCGGACCGTCGGCGATGGGCTGGCGCGACGTGCTTCATGGCATCGCCTGGCCCGGCGACGTCAGCGCGGGACAGCGGGCGATCATCTGGGACGTGCGATTGCCCTATGCGCTGATGGCGGTGATGGTCGGTGCGGCGCTGTCGCTCGCGGGCGCCGAGATGCAGACGATCCTCGACAATCCGATGGCCAGCCCCTTCACGCTCGGCGTGTCTTCGGCGGCGTCGTTCGGCGCGTCGCTGGCGATCGTGCTGGGCATCAGCCTGCCGTTCGCGGGCGGCTGGGCAACCGACTGGATGGTGTCGCTCAACGCGTTCCTGTTCGCCTTCCTGGCGATGATGCTGCTCCAGGCGGTGTCGCGCCAGCGCGTGGGCGGCGCACAGACCCTGGTGCTGCTCGGCATCGCGCTCGTCTTCGCGTTCAACGCGCTGACCTCGCTCGTGCAGTTCCTGTCGTCGCAGGAGGCGCTACAACAGCTTGTCTTCTGGACGATGGGATCACTGTCGCGCGCGACGTGGAGCAATGTCAGCGTGCTCGCGCTCGTACTGCTCGTCGTAGCGCCATTCTCGCTGCTGTCCGCGAAGGCGCTCACCGCGCTGCGCCTGGGCGAGGATCGCGCGCAGAGCTTCGGCGTCGACGTCGCCCGTCTTCGTTTCCTGTCGCTGCTGCGGATCAGCCTGCTCGCCGCGACGGCGGTCGCCTTCGTCGGCGCGATCGGGTTCATCGGTCTGGTCGGCCCGCATATCGCGCGCATGATGCTGGGGGAGGATCACCGCTACCTGCTGCCCGCCAGCCTGTTCACAGGCGCTGCGATCATGTCGATCGCCTCCACCCTGTCGAAACTGCTGGTCCCCGGCGTGCTGATGCCGGTCGGCATCGTCACCGCGATGATCGGCGTTCCGATCTTCCTGTTCCTCATCTTTCGCAGCGGAAGGCGCGGCGCGTGACCGGCGGCCTTCACGTAAACGGCCTTTCGGCGGGCTATCGTGACCGGCGGGTCATCGAGCACCTGTCGCTGCCGCCGATCCGACCCGGAGAGACGGTCGCGCTGCTCGGTCCGAACGCCGCGGGGAAAAGCACCTTGCTTCGCGCGCTGGCGGGGCTCGCGCCAGCGACGGGATCGATCCGCCTCGACGGCGCCGAGCTCAACGACCTCCCGCTCGCGGATCGCGCGAAGGCGGTGACCTATATGCCCCAGACGTTGCCGAAGGGGGTCGCGCTGACCGTGCTGGAGACGGTGATCGGCGCGCTGGAGGCATCGCCCACCGGCCAGGCCGGCGGCGGGGATTCGGCGGAGCGTGCGATGGCTGTCCTGGGCCGCGTCGGGATCGACGCGCTGGCGATGCGGGGGATCGACGAACTGTCTGGCGGTCAGCGGCAACTTGCCGCCCTGGCGCAGGCACTGGTGCGTTCGCCGCGCCTGCTGCTGCTCGACGAGCCGACGAGCGCGCTGGACCTTAACCATCAGGTGCGCGTGCTCGACCTCGTGCGCTCGCTCGTACGGGAGCGGGGCATGATCGCAATGCTGGTGCTGCACGATCTGCAAGCCGCGGCGCGTGTTTCCGACCGCGTCGTCGTCCTGTCCGATGGAAGGGTGACCGCCGTGGGCGCTCCCGAGGAAGCGATCACACCCGGAGTGCTGGCCGACGTATGGCGGGTCCAGGCGCGCATCGATCGCTGCGATCGTGGATCGCTTCGCGTGATGATCGACGACATTCTCTGATACACGCCGCCCGGCCCTGCATAGGGACCGGGCGGGTGGGATCGGGTGTGGCGATCAGGGCGTGATGCGCGAGACGGTATCGCCCTTGGGATCATCGACCGGCGGCGTGCCCGGCGCCGCGTCGCGGGGAAGGCCGCGCGCCTTGTTCGTCACATAGACGCTGTTATCGGCGCGGTTGATCGTGATCGTCTGGGGGAAGGTGCCGGTCTCGAGATCGGCGAGCTTCGCATAGCTTTTGGCATCGACGACGCTCACCGTCCCGGCGCGCCGGTTGGCGACATAGATCTGGCCGACGGCGGGATTGTAGGCGACGCTCAGCGCGCCTTCGCCGGTCGGGATCGCCTTGATCAGCGAGCCGTCCTTCGCATTGACCACGCCGAGCACACCATTGCCCTGATTGGCGACGAACAGGCGCTGCGTCGCGCCGTCATAGGCCACGTTGATCGCATTCTCGCCGCCGCTCGCCCAGCGCGACTTCACCGCGCCGCTTTCGATGTCGAGCACGATGACGTCGTTGCTGTCCATGCCCGTGGAGAAAATCCGCTTGTTGGCCGGATCGAGCGCCAGACCGGTCAGCGAAATGCCGGGCACGTTGAGCACGCGGTCGATCGTGTTGCTCTTACCATCGATGACCCAGATGGCGCTCGGCGTATCGCTGCCGCGCATCGCGCCGACGACGGTGACATAGATCTTGTTCGCGCCTTCATCGACCGCGATCTGGCGGACATGCGCCTTCTCGCCGACCTGGACGGTCCCGACGACCTTGCCCGTGGCCAGGTCGATCGCCGACACCGAGCCGTTTCGCGTGTCTGTGCCGTAGAGGGTCTGGGTCTTCTGGTTGATCGCCAAGCCGTACAGCGGGCTGGTCGACACGTCGATCGTACCTTTCGGCTGCAGCGTCGCGCCATCGAGGCGGACGACCGCTCCCCTGGTCTCGCCGCGCGGGCCTACCGCGGCGATATAGAGTTCGTTGTTGGTCGAATTCTGGACGATCTCATAAAGCCCCCCCGGGGCCACCTTCACCGACCGGTTGACCGTCGGCTGCGCCCAGGCGACGGCCGCGCTCGCAAGCATGGCGAGCGCCGTCGTCAGTTTGAATCCGTTGCGTAAATTCACGTCATTCTCCTGTCGAGGCGGGGGAGGGTTGAAGATCGGTCCAATAGGTTCCGGCATAGGGAACCGAGAGGAAATCCGTGTTGATCGCGTCGAGCGTCGCCTGCGGATCGAGATCGCCGAACAGATCGGGGTGGATCCATCTGGCCAGCGCTTCGGTGGCGACGATGTCGATCGGGGAGTTGATCAACTGATGCGACAGGCCGTGCACGCGGCCGCCGCGAACCGCCGACAGCCCGCTGATCCCGCGGCGCTCGGTCACCTTGCGGAGCGAGGCGCGCGAGCGACCGGTGTCATACTGAGGACCGACGACGAAACCGCCCGCCTTCTCGAGGTGCGGCCCCCCCGTCGCGATATAGACGTCGGGATCCTTGTCGATGACATACTCAAGGTTGAGCTTGCCGAACGGCGCCTTGATCACGTCCTCGCCGATATTCTTGCCGCCGACGAAGCTGATATAGTCGCCGACATTGCCCTTGCCCGGCGAATTGCAGCAGTCGGGGCCGTTGCCCGCATGCGCCTCCAGGAAAACGGACGGGCGCTTGTCTGGGGGGGATCGCGGCGACGCGCTTGCTGATGACGTCCAGCTTGTCCTGGCGGAACTTGTTATAGACCGCGACCTGTTGCTCGCGACCGATCAGCCGGCCGAGCAGCGTCAGGCTGCGCGCCTGATTTTCGAACGGGTGCGAGAAGAAGTCGATGAAGACCACGTCCACGCCGGCCCCGGTCAACTGCGCCACCTGGGCATCGGTCGGTCCCGACCCGAGCGAGACGATCGCGGTCTTCGGCGCGGCGGCCAGCACCGCCTCCACGCTGAATTCATCCGAACTGTTGGGCGTCTTGGGCAGGGTCGCGAGCCTGGGGAAACGCGCGACATAGGCCTTGTATTGCTCGGGGCTGATCCGGTTGACGTCGCCCGACCAGCCGGCCAGCAGGCTGACCGGGTCCGGGTGGATCAGGGACAGCGCGATCAGGTAGCGGCCGTCGTCGATCGTCAGCGGCGTTGCGGGAAGCCCGGGGCGAAGCGGGCGATCGCGCAGGTCCTTGAGGGTGACGGCGTCATCGTTCTTCGCGCCTGCATCGCCCTTGCCGCAGCCGGCAAGAACCAGCGGAACGACGCCGAGCAACATCAGCATGCCACGACGCGACGCCGCCGACCGTTCAAATGACCCCTGTTTTTCGTCCATCATCACCACCGATATTGCAGGCGCGCGGTCGCGGTGCGGCCCTGGCCGTAATAGCAGGCCTGCGCCGCGGTGCAGGTCGATACATAGCGTTTGTCGAAGACGTTGCGCGCGTTGAGCGCCAGCGAAAGCCCGGATTTCGGGATGTCGTAGCGCAGGAAGGCGTCGAACAAGGTGAAGGACGGAATCTCGAAATTGCCGATGTTGCCCCAGCTGTCGCCGGTGTAGCGGACGCCGCCGCCGAACCCGACGCCGTTGAGCGCGCCGCGGCGAAGGCTGTAGTCGGCGAAGGCGGATGCCTGCCAGTCGGGCACCTGCGGCAGGCGGAGCCCGATCTGGTTCGCCGCACCCTGCGAGACCTTGGCGTCGATACGCGTCGCCGTCGCGATCAGCGTCAGTCCCGGCGTCGGGGTCGCGCGGCCCTCGAACTCGACGCCGCGATAGCGGCCTTCGCCAAGCTGGACCTGACAGGGCGTCAGCGTCGGGCCGCAGCGCGAACCGAGCGGATCGGGGGTCAGCAGATTCTGCTGGGTGATCTGGAAGGCCGACAGCGTGAGATAGATATTCCGCCCCCGCGGCTGGAACCGCAGGCCAGCCTCATATTGCTGGCCGCTGGTCGGCGCGAACGGCGTGCCGGTCGCATTGGTGACGGGATCGTTCTGCAGCGGGAGGAAGGATTCGGAATAGCTCGCATAGGGCGCGAGCCCGAAATCGAACAGATACACGGCGCCAACGTTCCAGGTGAAGGCTTCCGCCTTCAGCTTGAAGTCTGTGTTGTTCAGGCTGTTCGACATGGTGTCGGTCGCCCAGTCGTTGCGGACCCCGACCGCGAGGCGCAGGTTGCCCAGCGACAGCTGGTCCTGCAGATAGACGCCGGTCTGCTTCGACACCGCGCCGCCGTAGATTTGCGGCGTCAGTGTCGCGACAAAGCCGGCCGTACCGCGCGGGACCGGGTTGAAGATATCGAGCAGCGGCAGGACCGGCGCGGGAGCGACGCCGTCGCGGTCGTGCGACCAGTCGGTGTGGAAATAATCGACACCGCCGAGCATGATGTGCTCGATCGCGCCAGTCGCGAAACGCGCCTCGACCTGTGTGTCGGTCGCCCAGCCTTCGGACGCGCCGGCGCCCTGCACCGCGCGGCGCTGGATCGTCTGGCCGGGAATGCAGCCCGCGATATTCGCGGGACAGGTCGCGAGCGTGTCGCCGCCCATCACCACCGCGCGATAGAAGCTGTCGAGCTTCGTATAGCGGGTGTTGTTGCGAACCGCGAAGCCGCCGCCGAAGCGATGCTCCAGGAACGAACCGATCAGATACTGACTGCGGTCGAAATCATTCCAGCCGGGCTCGCCCAGATTCGAATCGAGCGAGATATGCCGGCCGTTCGATGCGTTCAGGGTTCCGCGCATTGGCAGGAACTGGAACGTCGAGGCCCCCTCGTCGCGCTGATACTGGCCGAGCAATGTCCAGGTCGTATCCTGGCCAAGGCGAAAGGTGATGGCGGGCGCCAGATAATAGCGCGAGCTGGGCATGTCCTTCGCGCGCGTCTCGCCGTGCGCAGCGAGCCCGACCAGCCGCACCGCAACACTCTCCGACAAGGGCGCGCCCACATCGGCGCCAACGAGAAGGCGCGCGCGATCGAGGTCGCCAAAACCCTGTGCCTGGAACACGATCTCGCCATGCGGCCGGAACTTCGGGCGTTTGGTGACGAGGTTCACGATCCCGCCCGGCGCGGTCTGCCCGTAGAGTACACTCGACGGACCCTTGAGCACATCGACCTGCTGCAGGCCGAAGGGGTCGAAGGCGGGGCGCGTCCACTGGCCGCCCGCGGGCAGGCGCAGGCCATCGACGAAATTGTTGTTGCTGCCGAAGCCGCCCGCGCCGAAGCCGCGGACCGTGACCTCGTCGACACGATTGTCGCTGCCCTGGGGCTGCGCCTGCACGCCCGCGACATAGGACAGGGCGTCGGAGACGCTGTCGACCGCGCGGATATCCATCTCGGCGCGATTCACGACGGTGATCGTCTGCGGGTTCTCGATGAGCGGCGTGTCGGTCTTGGTGCTGGCCGAGGCGGTGCTGGTGCCCGACGCGATGACCAGGACCTCTTCGGCCGCGCCGCTTTGCTGGACCGTTTCCTGCGCAAGCGACGGGACCGGCAGGAACGCCGCGACGGTCACGCCGATGGTAAGGGCACGCATGAGAATTCCTTCAAGTCTACCGATCGGGCGTGGCGGCGCTCTATTACGAGTCAGTCGCAATAGCAATATTGGATTCGCTGGCGGGCGGGCCGAGCCACTGGTGACGCACTTTCTCGGCGATCGTGCGACGGCAGGCGGGCGCCATCAAAAGCGTGCGTTGATGCTCGCTCGGTAACTGCGCCAGGCAGGAGGCCGGCCGCTGGTCCAACAACGCCCACCTGCCGTTCCGACGACGCGAGCGTGTGATGCGCAGGTTCAGGCGGATGGCTTCATTGCCCAAGTGCGCTTCGGTCCACGCCACCGTCCACAAATGGTCGCTTGCGCGCCGAGTGCCTGAATGAGCTTCTCTTCCCCTCGCTGGCTATGGCGAGAGGGATCATCGAGGCAAACGACATCGAGTATCGGCTCACCAAACCGAACCACCCGTGGACCAACGGCCAGATCGAGCGGATGAACCGCACCATCAAGGAGGCCACCGTCAAACGCTTCCACTATGAAAGCCACGACCAACTCCGGACGCACCTCGCCGACTTTATGGCCGCCTACAACTTCGCTCGCCGGCTCAAGACCCTCAGCGGCCTTGCACCCTATGAATACATCGCCAAAATCTGGACCTCAGAGCCAGACAAGTTTATCGCCAATCCAATCCACCAGATGCCGGGACTGAACACCTACATGAAGTAGACATGATCAAATTTGTTCATCCCAGAAGGCGCAATTATAAGAAGAGACATTCGGCCGGTGCCGGAGCAAAACCGTCGGCTCATCAAGTATCAGAACACTCCCAATCGTCGCATCGTAGATAGGCCATCGCACCCGCTCCTCCACGGCAGAAGGCACGCCCGATCGCGCGAACGATGACCAGAAGCGCTGCATGGCCGAAGCTAGCCGAGCCTGCCGCTCCGAAAGGGGATACGTTAGCCCCGCAGCACCGCGAAAGCCGGGGAACAGATACTGCAACTCGCTGGTATGTGCCGCGCCGTAAGGAAAGCTGACCTCTGGATTGAACTGTGGCGCGCTCCGATCCGCGAATTCGTAAGCGTAGGTCGGAACAAAGACGGAGAGGTCGCCAAGCATTCTGAGGGTCGGGCAGACGAAAGCGGAATGGGTCCTGATCGCCGAGACGGCCAGGCTCGGCACGCCGTAAGTGTCCATGTAGAGCTTCGCGATGGCGGAGGCTCGTGCGGTATCGCCCCCCACCCGCATTCGCGCAGCCTCCAGCACGTCGTCGATCGACAGGACACGGCCGGTTCGAAGTTCGGCGATGCCCGTCTGCCACGTCGCCTCGTCGCGATTCCATCCGGCGATGACGGGCACATGGTGAAAGCGTCCCGTGGCGATCGCGACCTGCGGCGCCTCGGGCAGGTCCGGTCCGCCGTGTGCCGGTGTGGCGCTGGACGTGCCTTGAAGCCGAAGAATGGTCTTCACATCAAGCGCGCGCAGGCAGGCTGCGTCCATCATCGGACATCCCGCCTGCGTTGCAGCGGCCCGTCCCCGCCGTTCCGCATCCTCGCGCGCGATGCTTGTGCTGTCATAGCTGACGCTCTGGAGGATCGCCCGGTGGAACAGGCCAGCGGCCGGCGGCGATGCCAACAACGCGGCGATACTGCGGGCCCCAGCGGACTCGCCGAAGATCGTCACGTTGCCTGGATCGCCACCGAAGGCCGTGATGTTGCGGCCGACCCAGCGCAGGGCAGCGATCTGGTCGAGCAGGCCATAGTTGGGTGAGGCGTTGTCCGTGCCGAGCGCGGGATTGGCGAAGTAACCGAGCAGGCCCAGGCGATAGTTGATCGAGACGACGACCACGCCTTGCGCAACCAGCGCGGTGGCGTCGTAATCCGCGCTCGACCCGGCGGTCAGGCCGCCGCCGTGAATCCAGACCATTACCGGACGTGGCCTCCCCGCCTTCGCCGGAGCGAACACGTTGAGCGACAGGCAGTCTTCCTGCTCGCTTGGCCGAGCGAACAGGCCGAACCTGTCCGCCTGGGCACAGATCGTACCGAACCGATCGGCCCGGAACGGCCTGGTCCGGCGCGCGACCGGCTGCGGCGGACGCCAGCGCAGCGGCCCGATCGGCGGCGCGGCGAACGGGATACCCAGGAAATGCCGCTGTCCACCGCGCGCTACCCCGGTCACCGACCCGGAATCGATCATGACCGTCGGGCCGGCACGATCGATCGCGAGGGCCTGAGCCGGGACCATCGCCAGCATCCCCGCCAGCATCCCGACCCGGAAGCGCCAGCGCTTTTTCGTCACAGTCTCGCCTGCACCCCGACCACCCTAGAAACGTCGACGACATACATCTGTCGTTCGCCCTCATGGACGGAATCGATGCAGATCGCGTCGCCCGAACGGTTCCAGCGCGGATGCAGATCGCAGCGGTTGACCTTGCCGAGCGCCGGATCGGTGTAGAAGCGGCCCACGTCGAAGCGCCGCTCCGTGCGCGTATCGTAGAGGATCAGCAGCCGGTGATCCTCGTCGTCGGGATAGGTGTCGGACACCAGCCAGCGACCATCGGGCGAATAGGTCATGTGTCCGTTCTCGGTCAGGCAGTCCGCGCCGACAACCTCCACCTGTCCGGTTCGAGCGTCGTAGAGGTGATAGTGGGCGCGGTGATCGTGCGGACCCCAGATCAGGATATGACCGTCATCCCGCCAGGTCGGATGCGACAGCTGGTAGATCGCCTTTTCATAGTCGAAGATTCCCTCCGGCGGTGCGCCGGGCGGCGGCAGCGGATGATCGCCGCATTCCAGCAGACGTAGGTCGCTGCCGTCCGGGTTCGCGGTGAACAGGCGATGGAGCCAGCGCGTCTCGTCGTCGAAACATTCGGTCCAGCGATGGAGGAACAGGAAACGCGCCGATCCGGGCGCGATCTCCAAATGCGTGACCCAATGAAACGCGTTGTCCATCGACGCGACCGGATCGAACTCGCGCAACTGCCGCAACGATACCACCAGTTCATGGTCGCCCGTCGCCATGTCCATGCGGCGGATACCGTCGTCCGCTGGCGCAAGTTCCAGCGGCGCGCGCGATGTATGCGGGAAGTAGCCGATCGTCGGGTGCGCGAGTTGCAGACGGTCATAGCTGATGCACAGCGCATAGCCCCCATCGGGGGCGACGACATAGACCGGCAGCGGCAGCTCGCGTCGCTCACCGGTGACGATGTCCAGCACGGTGGCGGCGAAATCGGGACAGGCTGCGCCCTCTGCGAAGCCTCGCGTGTTGAACACCACGCTGGACGAGGTGTTTTCCAGCCATTGCAGCTGGCATCCCATCTGGAAATTCCAGGTCGTCGTCTCGCCGAACGCACGGAAGGTCCCGCCCCGCGTCATGTCGAACACCCCGACCTGCGCCGCCGCCAGCCGGCCCAGATCGCTCTGCATCGCATCCACCCGGTTCGCCAGGATCAGCGTGCCGGCGGCGTTCCATACCGGCTTGTTATAATAGCCGAAAAAATGATGCGCGGAACCGTCGCCCAGCCGCGCGATCGGACATTCAGCCCAGGTGGAAACGGGCGCTGGCGGGTCGATGACTGGCGTTGTCGCCATGATATTGGGTCCTTAGCTTGTTCGAAACATAGGTGAAGACAAGGGGTCGGCGCGGATCAGCGCGATCGCGGCAACGGGCGCTGCCCGCCGGCGATCTCGCGCAGCAACACGTCCCAGAACAGCAGCTCGCGGTAGAAACCGACCAGCGAAACGCGCTCGTCGATGCCGTGTTTCAGGCTTTCGTCGGCAGCGTCGATCATCAGGCTGCCCACGCCATAGGTCGGTATGCCCCGCGCGCGGTAATAGCGCGCGTCGCTGCCCCCGGCGAACATCTGCGGCACGATCGCGGCATCGGGATAGTTCGCCCGGACCGCCCGCGTCACCGCAGCGACGAGATCGGCGCGCATTGGCGAGATCGGACCGACGCCGCGCGCCTCGTCTAGCGTTACTGTGACGCCGGGATTGCCGATCGCCGTCCGCAACCGTTGCTCCACGTCCTGCGCCGACGCGCCGGGCAGCAACCGACAATGCACGGTCAGCGATGCGTTCTGCGGCAAGGCGTTGCGGGCGTTGCCGCCCGAAATCATTGTCGGGACGCAGGTGGTGGCCAGCAGATGCGCGTGTTCGGGATATTGCTCCGCGATTGCGCGCGTCGCATGGTCATCCGGATTGGCGAGCAGTGCGCGAAAGGCGTCGGCCATCTCGCCGCTGCCGCCCGCCAGATCGCGGGCCATCGCCGTGCTGACTTCGTTGAACGCCACGGGAAGGCGTAGCCGTTGGATCGCCTTGATCGCGTCGGCGATATCGTAGAGCGCATTGTCCCTGCGCGGCATCGAACTGTGGCCGCCGGGGTTGCGTGACTCTACCTTGAAGCTAACCGATGTCTTCTCGGCACTGGCGATGAAGGCGCGTGGCGGCCGTCCGGCACGCCCAGCCTCACCGGTACCGGTATCCGCGTTCAGCGCATAGTCCGCACCTCTAGCCCAGGGGTGTTCGAGCATCGCCCGTGTGGTGCGGCTGCCTGATTCCTCGTCGCCGGACAAGGCGAGGATGATATCGCGATCGGGCGTCCATCCCGCCTGTTTCAGCCGGACGAAGGTCGCGACGAGCAGCGCCACCTGCCCCTTGTTGTCCAGGGTGCCGCGCCCGTAGACATGGCCGTCCTTCTCGACCGGGCGGAACGGATCGACGCTCCAGTTCGCGGCGACCGCACCGACCACATCCATGTGCCCCAGCAACATGACCGGCTTCCCGCCGCCCCCGCGACCGCGATAGCGCACGAACAGGCCGACCAGCGGCTCGCCGTCCGCATCGACGCGAACGGTCGCGATATCGTCCGCCGCGAAGCCCGCGGCCCGCATACGCGCGGTGATCGCCGCGGCGACGTCGGGCACCCTGCCCTGCCCCCGAACGCTGGGAATCACCAGCAGTTCGTCGAGCAGTGCGCGCGCCATCGCGCGGTCGGCGACAGGAATGGCGTCGTCACGTGCACTGCCGGGGGCAGCGTTGCCGACCGGCACCAGCATCAGCGACAACGCCACCCAGCGGCGCGCACGGACCACCGGGCGCGTCATCGCGCCCCGCCCTTCGCCATCGCGGCGACGCGATCGAGCACCGTGTCGGTCGCGCCGAACCAATCGGACGGGATCGGCTCCATCGCGATATCCGGCTGGATGCCGACCGTATCGTAGCGTTCGCCAGTCTTCTGGAACGAGGCCATGGTGGAGATGTTGATCCGCAGGCCGCTGTTGGGCAGCGTGGTCTGCTCGCCCTGGCCGCTGCGTCCCATCGTCGGGGTGCCGACCAGCGTGACGCCGGGCCAGCGTTTGAAGGCGGACGTGAAGATGTCACCCGCGCTGCCCAGGCCCCAGTCGATCAGCAGATAGACCGGCCGCGCATAATGGGGCCGGGCCGGATCGGGCCGCTGGGTCATGAAATACCAGTCGGTGAACTTGCCGGACGGCGGCATCCACGCCGGGCGGAAGCCGGTCATGAAGCCGCGAAAGGCGGCGGCCTCATCGGTCGGGTTCGCCGGGTTCGGGGCATAGAGCAACCGCTTGTCGGGGCTGTCGAACACCGCCAGCGGATCGAAATCACGCGTGCTGTCCGGTATCCGCACCTTCGCGACATTGAAGACATAGGGCGGCGTTCCCGGCGCCATGAAATAGGGGAACAGCGCGTTCAGCACCTCGCGCTTGCCGCCGCCCGACTGGCGCGCATCGATGATGAACGCGCGGGTATCGCGGAACCGTGCCATTTCGGCAGGCAGGCCGTCGATGAAACTGGTCGCCTCCTCACCGGTATGCGCGGGCACCCGCAGATAGCCGATGTTGCCGTCAAGCATCCGGCTGGCCGTGCCGAGATGAAAGGGCTTGGGCAGCTCGGGCCGCTTGACGAGCATCGCCAGGCGCATCGTCACGGCGCGCTCCCCATCCTCCGACACGAGTTCGACGGCGATCGCAGGACCGTTCGGCACGCCCAGCTCGGCGCGCATGTAGGCGATATTCTCCATCACCCGCACGGCACGGCCGAAGCGCGCCGATACCGAGCTGAGCGGTCCCTGGCCGATGTCGCCGGCGGCCCGCATCCAGTCTTCGACGGGAACGCCGTCGATCGCCCGGACGAAGGGAAAGTCCCGGTTGACCAGACCCGCCGGTGCCGAGGTGTAGAGGAAATAGCGCGTGTCGAGCTTGCCGATCCGAAACGGCGCGAAGCCCTGGGGAATGCGCTTTTCCCAGTCGACGACCTGCGCGTGATCGTCACCGAACAGGCGGACCAGCTTGTTGATCTGCGTCGACAGGCCGTTGACCGAGACCCTCGCCGGGAGCTGGCGCTGCATCGCCGCGATCGCCGCATCCAGAGGGAAGGTGGTCGCCCAGATATAGGAACTGGTCGACCGGATGATACGTCGCACGGCCTCCAGATCCTCCGACGCCTGCGCGCGCGTCAGGAGACGGTCGGCATCGGGGCGGCCGATGTCGTTGCGATGCAGGTCGCGAACGTCGAACGCCCGCGACCGTGCCGTCGGGGCGGTGCCGGCGAGTCCCGGCGACGCGGCGGTGGCCATTGCCACCAGCATGCCGACCGCCGCGAACGCGCGCAGCGTGTACCTGGTCCGGAGGCGGGGCACGGCTCAGGGCAGCCCGCGACGGAACAGTTCGTCGCGATAGAATTCGCGAGCGCGGGCGATGTGCGCGCGCGCCGCGGCGGAGGCCGCCGCAGGATCGCCCGCCCGCATCGCATCGAGCAATGTGTCGTGCTCGCTGACGATCAGCGACGAGCGGCCGTCGAGCGAGCGGACGCACTGGCGATAGCGCTCCAGCCGCACCATCAACTGTTCGAGCAGGCCCGCGGCGACCGCATTGCCCGACAGCGCACGCAGCCGCCCGTGGAAGTCCAGGCCAACGCCCAGCAGCACGCCGGTGTCGCCGACGGTGGCGAGCGCGCCCATCTGGGTATTGATGCTTTCCAGCCGCGACAGGCTGATCTCCCCGGCGACCAGGCGCTCGGTCACCTGCCGCGCGATCAACCCTTCGAGTTCCTCGCGCGTGCTCGACAATTGCATCATGTCCGCCGTCGAGAGCGGCGGGATCTCGATCGAGCGGCTGCGCTCGCGACGGATCAGGCCGATGCTGTGCGCGCGGTTGATCGCCTCGCGCAGCGGCGTGCGGCTGACGCCGAACACGCCCGCCAGTTCGGTTTCGGTGATCGAGCAGCCGTCGATCCGTGCCGGATCGGCGATCCAGTCGGTCAGGCGCGACATCAGCGGCACCGACTGGTCCTTGAGTTCGTCCTCCAGGATCATTTCTCTCTCCAGGCTTTCAATGGCTTATGATTTTCGACAGGAAGCGCTGGGCACGTTCCGAACATTGCGGCGGCGAACCGAAGAAGGCGTCGCGGGGACAATCGTCGACGATCTGTCCGGCGTCCATGAACACGACGCGATCCGCCACCGCGCGCGCGAAGCCCATCTCGTGCGTGACGCACATCATCGTCATCCCGTCGCGCGCCAGCCCGGTCATCACGTCGAGCACCTCGTTGACCATCTCGGGATCGAGCGCGGAGGTCGGCTCGTCGAACAACATGCACGTCGGGTCCATGCACAGGGCGCGCGCGATCGCCACGCGCTGCTGCTGCCCGCCCGAAAGCTGGCCAGGAAACTTGTCGCCGAACTGTGCAAGACCAACGCGCCCCAGATAGCCGTTGGCGCGTTCCCTCGCGTCCTCCGGCCGGCGCTTCAGCACCTTCACCTGCGCGAACTCGAGGTTGCGGAGTACCGACATGTGCGGAAACAGCTCGAAATGCTGGAACACCATGCCGACACGCGCGCGGATCGCCGGCAGCGTGGCCGCGGGCGCGGGGATCGAAAAATCGCCGATCGCGATGCGCCCGTACTGGATCGGCTCCAGCGCATTGACACATTTTATCAGCGTGGACTTGCCCGAACCCGACGGGCCGCACACGACCACCACTTCTCCGGCGGCGACCTTCAGGCTGCAATCGTGCAACACCTGCGTCGCACCATACCATTTGGAAACATTCTGGATATCGATCATGCCGTGGCCTTCCTCGCCGTCCAGCGTTCGACGAGCTTCGACGCGACAAGGCACATGACGAAGTAGACGGCGCCGGCAAAAAGGTACAATTCGATCAGCCGACTGTCGCGCTGGCCGATCTTGGTCGCGGCACCCAGGAAGTCGCTGACGCTGATGACATAGACCAGCGACGTGTCCTGAAAGATGATGATCGCCTTCGTCAGGATCAGCGGTGTCATCGCGCGCAAGGCCTGCGGCAGCACGATATGGCGCATCGCCTGCGCGCGCGTCATGCCGAGCGCCAGTGCCGCCGCCGTCTGGCCGCGACCGACGCTCAGGATGCCGGCGCGGATCACCTCGCTGAAATAGGCCGCCTCGAACGCGACGTAGGCGATGAACGCCGAATAGAGCGGCCCGATCGGCGTATAGGTGCCGCGGATCGCCTCCAGCACCATCGGCACGAGCAGGTAGAACCAGAAGATCGCGAGCACCAGCGGGATCGAACGGAAGATCGTCACATAGGTGGCGGCGAAGCCGGAGATGGCCCGGTTGGCTGACAGCCGCATCAGCGCCAGCGCAATGCCCAGCGCCAGCCCGCCGACCAGCGACACCAACAGCAGCGCGAGCGACAGGCCCATGCCCTGCCACAGGAACGGCAGCGCCTCGCCGATCACGCTCCAGTCGAGATCGTGGCTCATCGCATGCCCCCCGCGCCATGCATGGGAATGGCCAGCGACAGCTCCAGCCGGCGCATCGCCCAGCTCACGGCTTGCGCGATCGCGAAGTACAGCAGCGTCGCGACGATGAACGCCTCGAAGATATGGCCGGTGAACTCACCGATCTGACGGCTCTGGGCGGTCAGCTCGAACAGGCCGATCGTCAGCGCGACCGCCGAGTTCTTGAACACGTTGAGGAATTCCGACGTCAGCGGCGGCAGGATGATGCGGAACGCGAGCGGCAGGGTGACGTAGCGATAGACCTGCGCACGGGTGAGACCCAACGCCAACCCGGCCGCGAACTGACCCGGCGGTTGCGCCTCGATCCCGGCGCGGACCTGTTCGCACACGCGAGCCGACGTGAACAGCCCGAGGCACAAGGTGGCCGTCGCGAACTGGACGAGCGCGGGATGCGCGGTGTTCAAAGCGTGCTGCGCGGATGTGGGCAGGAATGCCGGCGCGATATAATACCAGAAGAACAGCTGGACGAGCAGCGGGATGTTCCTGAACACCTCGACATAGACGCCGATCGCGGCGCGCAGTGGACGCGAAGGCACCGTCCGTCCGATCCCGAGCATGACGCCAAGCGCCAGCGCGATCACCCAGGCGAGCAGTGATATGCCGACCGTGAAGGCCAGCCCCGCTGCCATCCAGCCGATGTATCGCCCTTCGCCCGTGAAGGTCGTGGCCAGGAAGATGTCCCAGTCCCAATCGTAGTTCATGGACGATCACCCGGACCAGGAAGGATCGCCGCGATCATTGCAGCGGCCTGTCGTTGGGCGCGGCGAACAGACCGGCGAGTTCCGGCGAGAACGGCACCGCCAGATCGACGCCGCGCGGCGGGATCGGTGACTGGAACCAGCGCGCGTAAAGCCGCCGCATCGCGCCGGATCGCATCATCTCTTCGATCGTGCGATCCGCCAGCGCCTTGAACGCGGGATCCCTCTGCCGCATCCCACAGGCATAGACCTCCTCGGTCAGCGGGGCGCCGACGACGTGCCAGTCGGCGGGGTATTTAGCCTTAGATAGTTCGCCATAGAGGATCGCATCGTCGCTCATGAACGCGACCGCTTTGCCGAACTCCAGCGCGACGAAGGCATCGCCATGATCTCGCGCGGCGATCACCCTTATGCCAAGCTTCTGTTTCGCATTGATCGTGCGCAGCGCGATTTCGGAGGTTGTCCCGGCCGACACCACGACATTGCGCCCCCGCAGATCGTCAAGCGATTTCACTCCGCTTCCACGATGCACCAGAAACCGCGTGCCCGACATGAAGTAGTTGGTGCTGAACGCGATCTGCCGCCCCCGGCTGCGATTGTTGGTGGTGGTGCCGCATTCCAGATCGATCGTCCCGTTCAGCAGCAGCGGAATCCGCGTCTGCGATGTCACCGGTACGAGCCGCACGCGCAAATCGGACAACCCCAATTCCCGCCCGACTTCGCGCGCGATCGCCGTCGATATGTCATGGGCATAGCCGACGACGTGCTGGCGATTGTCGAAATAGGAGAAGGGGATGCTGTTTTCCCGGTGCCCCAGCGCAATCTCGCCGGTTCGCCGGATGCGCTCAAGCGTTGGTTCGGTTTCCGTCCGTCCCGGGTCGCGACCGCATCCGGTCAGTAACAAGGAACAAGCCAGGACGAGGGACAGCCGCACGCGGACGCCGGATCGCACCGCTCCACCTGCCCAAACGCCCTTCGCCAATGGCCCGCCCCCCGTCATCCGATCACGCCCCGATCAGAACTGCACCTGCAGCCCGCCGCTGACTGTCCGGCCCTGCAGCCCGTAGATCGCGTTGGTGTTGTAGATACGGTTGCTGACCGACCCGATCGGCAGGAACGGACGCTCCGCATCAAATAGATCGCGCGCCGTCACGAACAGTTTCCAGCGTTTCCCCCACATTTCCGGAGAGTAGCTGATGTTCAGGTCGTGGCGCCAGAACGGGTCGATGTTCAGGACCAGTGGGTTGGTAACCCCGTTCGCCTCGAAGAACGCCTTGGCGATGTTGCTGTCGACGGTGCGCCCGGTGACGTTCGACGACCATGAGATGCCGAAATCGCTGTAGCGCCAGTCGATCGCGAATCGGGCCTTGAACCTCGGATCGTTGTATTGACCCAGCGTGGTCGTCGTCTCCGGCCCGTTGACGCCCTGCACCACCTGGCTGCCCTTCAACCGGCGTGTGCCGTTGACGGTGAAGGTGAAATCGCCCGGCAACGTCTCCCGATGACCGAGGCCGTAGCTGACCGCGAAGTCCACGCCCGCCGACCGCAGCCGGCCGAGATTTTCGGTCGGGTTGAGGATACGTGTGATCTGGCCCGCCGCATCGCGCGTGATGAGCCCGCAGAAACGATTGTCGGCGACGCTGGTGCCGCTGTTGTAGCACTGGTTGAGGATCACTTCGTTGCCGAGCTCGGCGATCGCGTCGCGGATCTTGATGTCGTAATAGTCGATGCTGCCGCGCAGTCGCCGGAGCGGCTGTACGACCACGCCGACCGTCAGGGTGTTGGCGGTTTCCTGTTTCAGGTTCAGGTTGCCGCTGCTCGGGCCGTTGATCGTCGTCGTATCCTGGCGAAACACGCCGGCGGACGCGATCGCCGCGGCGATCCCCGCGTTGGAACGGCAGATGGTCGCAAAGCCTCCGGCGGTGGCGGCGGTGACGCCGTTGCACGGGTCAAAGACGGTATCGGCGTCCGCCATCGCCGGTGCGTTCAGCTCGGTCAGATCGGGCGCGCGCGATGCGCGGCTGAATTCGCTGCGGAACCGCACGCCCTGCACCGGCGACCACTGTCCTCCCGCGCGGAAGCTAAGCACGGTGCCGACCTTCGCGATGCTGTAGTCCGACAGGCGCAACGCGCCATCGACCGTGAGCTCATGCACGAAAGGCACATTTGCCAGCAGCGGCACCGACAATTCGGCGAAAGCCTCCTTGACGGTCGTCCGCCCGCGATACTGCGGGATCGTTGAGATCGAGGTGAAGCCCGCGGCGTTGGCCGCGTCTACGAGGCTACGCGTCTTGTCGCGCCGCAGTTCGAAGCCAACGACCGTCTGGACCTTGCCGGCGGGCAGCGCGAAGGGCGATCCGGAGACATAGCCCGAGAGGCTCTGTTGCTCGTTGCGGTAGTCCCAGATGCCGTTGGCCCGGATGTAATCCGCGGCCTCTTTGGAGATCGCCCCGACGCCGAATATGTTGAGCGGTACGCAGCCGGACCCGCGGGCTTCCGCGCTGCGACAACGCAATGCACCGCTCGGCCCGACCTCGACATCGAGTGCATTGGCGATGTTGGGCATGTTCAGCCCGTTGCCGCGGAACTGGTGTCCCGTCGCGATCCCCAGCGAATAGCCGAGATTCCACGTCCAGGAGGCGCCCAGCGAGCCGTCGCCGACCAGCGAGAAACGATAGGTGTCGCGCTGAAAGTCCCGCGTCCGGTATCCGACCTCAGTCGCGCGTCGCTGGAACGACACGCCCGATGCCGGCGCCGCCGCCGCAATCACCGCGGGCACCAGCGGATTGGTGCGCGCCAGCGGATTCAGGCGGAACTGGTCGAGCAGGCCATAGGTAGAGGTGCTGGTGAAGGAATCGGGATCGCGCAGCGCGTGGGTGGTCACCCACGATCCCAGGAACTGGCTCGACAGGCGGAACGCAGGCGAGAACTCATAGGCCAGCTTGCCGCCCGCGCTGTAGTCGATCCGCCGCGTAATCAGCGAATAGTCCGGCCGCGCCTCATATCCGTTGACCGAGGCCACATAGCCGTCGCGCAGCCCCGTACCGTCATAATAGAAGCGGTTGAGAAACCGGCCGCCAGGAATCGACGTCGACAGGTTGGGCCGGATCAGCGTGTTCGTCGGGCGATCGAACGACACGGATTCAAGCGCATAGTCGCGCTCCGTCGCCATAAGGCCAAAATCCTCGGCATAGGTGCCGCCGATCATCATGGAGAGGCGGCCATCGTCGAGCGTGGTCCCGGCCAGCGCGGAAACTTCCAGAGTCTCCGCCCCGCCCTGGGTCGCGGTGCCCCCGACGACGCGGGCACGGACACCCTCGAACTTGTTGAGCGTGATGATGTTGACGACACCGGAGATCGCGTCGGACCCGTAGATGGCGGACGCACCGCCCGTCAGCATCTCGACGCGATCGACCAGGAATTCAGGAACGGTCGACAGGCTGACGACATTACCGGTGCCCGAGTTGGATACCGTTCTGCGCCCGTCAATCAGTGTCAGTGTGCGGTTCGAGCCCAGCGCCCGCAGGCTTATCGTGCTGACCCCGCTGTCGGTGATCGACGTTTGCCCCGTGCCGAGGCTGCCCGTCAGATCAACGCCTGGCAGGTCGGCGAGCGCCTCGGCCAGATCGGGCGCGCCGCGCTCCAGCAGGGCATCGCGCGAGAGTTCGACGACCGGTGCCGGAGAGTCGAAGCTGCTGCGCTGGATGCGGCTGCCGGTCACGACGATGTCTGAACCCTTCGCCGCAGCGTCGCCAGCGTCCTGCGCCACAGGCACATCCTGCGCGACCGCCGGAATGGCAAGGACGATCATCATCGCAGTCGATGCCCAAAAGCCGGACTTTCGTCCGCTCAATCCGAAAATCCCCATGGCCCCCTCCATCAATCCTCGACTCGGAATACTTGTATACAATACGGGTGTCAATGATGTCGGATGGCGTTGCTACCCTAGGTTCAGGACCTATTAAGTCGCCTGTGTGTGCGGCGCAGGGTTGGTTCAATGGTGGTGCGAGGAGGCGCTGCCATGAGCGATCCGGTCTGGTTGTCGGAGGCGCGGATGCGCCGGATCGAGCCGCATTTTCCGCTATCGCTCGGTGTGCCCAGGGTCGATGACCGGCGGATCGTCAGCGGGTTCATCTTCGTAATCCGCAACGGGTTGCGCTGGCGCGACGCGCCAAAGGAATACGGGCCGCACAAGAGGATCTACAACCTCTTCATCCGCTGGAGCCGTCCGGGCGTGTTCGACCGGATCTTCGCTGGCTGGCGGCCAAGGGCGGCAAGAGCGACAGGCTCTTGATCGACGCCACCCACCTCAAGGCGCATCGCACCGCCGCCTGCATTCTCAAGAAGGGGATGTTCCCAGACGTATCGGACGCAGCAAGGGCGGACTGAACAGCAAGCTGCACGCGGTGTGCGATGGCAAGGGGCGACCGCGCGTCATGCTGCTGAGCGAAGGGCAACCGAGTTATCTTTCATCGATCATGTCCGGTTTCGCCGCGCGATCCTGTTTTCCTCATCGACGCGACCACGCAGTTCAGTGGTGTGGCGCATCGTGCATGGAGTGAGACGGATGCAAATGGTAACGATGCTGATGGCGACGGGTTCGATCGCGCTGGCGGGGTTGGCGTTCAGCCCCATGCCGGCAGCGGCTATGCAGGCGGGCGTCGCTGACAACGGCGCGCCGACGTGCCGCGATGGCTCGGGACCGACATCTGCCTTGTTCTGCGCGCCGATGGCATCGGGGCGGCGGCTGACCGCGTGCAACCGTCCGGGAACGGAGCGCACCGCCTGCGTCAAGCAGACCGCCGATCGCTATTGCCGCGGCATGAATTTCACCGCGTCGGTCGCCTATCGCGAGACCGGCGACAATCACTTTGCCGAGCTGCTCTGCTTTGGCCGCGCTGCAGCTCCAGCGGCAGTGGTTGCGTCCCCGGCGCAGCCCGCCGGTCCTTCCGCACTGGGCAATGTCTATTCGACCAACGACTGGGGTGACCTGACCGTCACCGAATGGGGGCCGTCGACTTTCCGCGCGGACTATACCTTCGAAAAGGGCAAGATCGAAGGCACCCGGTCCGGCATGGAGATCAGCGGATACTGGTCGCAGGGAACCAGCGACCGGGCGTGCAGCGAGCAGCGCGGGGGCACCTATCATTGGGGACGCATGACCTTCACCTTCAACGCGGCCCTGAACGCGTTCGAGGGGCAGTGGGGTTATTGCGACGAGACCCCGTACGCGACCTGGACTGGAACGCTGACGCGCCGGGATCGCGGTGCTCCGGTCACGGGTTCGTAGGATAATGCCGTAGCAGCAGCCAACACGCCCAAGCCCCGCGCAGACAGGAACGAATGATGAGACCAGTCCTCCCATTGGCGGTGATCGCCCTGACATTTGCGGGCTGCGGAGAGGGATCGGCTCCCGAGCAGAAAAATCCGAGCGCGGCCGAGGCGGCAGCGTCCGGGGTCGCCGAGGTCGTCAAGTCGGCGGCGAACGGAAACCCGTTCCCGCGCGACAAGCTGCCTGATTTCGTCGAGATCTATGAGGGCGGGCGCTACCTGACTTCCTTTTTCGGCAGCAACGTCAAGCGCGATTCCGGGACATTGTTATATGATGCTCCAGACGCGCCGGAGAAAGTCGTCGCATTCCATGTCGCGTCGATGAAAAAGTTCGGATTTTCGGTGTCTCCCCCCGAAACCCGCGTCGTCCGCAAACGCAATGAAACATCGATCGAGAGCATGCATTCCGATGGCCGCTCGCTGAACATGGTCGTGATCGAGCAATCGCCGGACAAGGCGACGGTACAAATGAACTTCGCGGTGCCGAAGCCGTGATGGCGGCCCGTCCGATGCGTGCCGTGGCGGTCGGGCTATTCAATGGCGGATCGCCGGCCTCGGCAGCGCAGGAGTGCGGACCGGCACACCTCCGGGAAGCCGGCAGGGCAATTACCAACTCGACCGCGAAGACCTCCGCATCCGCACGCGCGGCGGGGCCGACCTGTTGCGGATGCAGGTGATTTACGTGCTGGATGAGGAGACGGTCGCCGTGTCTTGGGTTGCAGGACGGGCGATCTGCGAGGATCCGCCGGCCGAGGCGTGCGGCTGGATCGGCGCCAACGGCACGGCGCAGGGGCGCGTGATCGGCGACCAGATCATGGTCGCGTTGCCGGTTTCGGCCGATGACAGCGATCCCCTGATCGTGCTGATCCGTCGTGCCAGCGGGCAACCGCTGATCGGCCACATCTTTAACGCGCGCGGCGATTTCGCCTGGCGCTCTGTCCCCCGCACGATCGAGAAAAAGGGCCAATGATGCGTTTGCACCAAGCCTTCATTGCCCTGGCCCTGTCCAGCCTCGCGCTGCCGCTCGCCGCCCAGCAGGAGCAAAAGGAGGCACCAAAGACGCTTCCGCTGTTCGGTTATGACGAAGACTCGGCATCCGAGATTCCGGTACCCGGCAAGGTGCAGGCTGATGTCGATCGCATCTATCGTCTGTACAGCAAGCGCTGGAGCGTGCCGACGATGGATACGATGTATAACGGCAAGATCGTCGGGTTCTACAGGAAGCGTAACGAGAGGAACTTCGACAGCGTCGCCGCGTCGTTCGGCAACTATCTGCCCTACAAGGACCCCGGTATCGGCTCGCCACGACAGGTGATGCTGTGCAAGAAGCCGGGGATCGCCGCCAGCAACTGGTGCACGGAAGCGAGTCACAGCGTTCGTTTCAATGCCGATCGCGCGAACGAATGGAACTTCAAGCTGCTCGCCTCGCACGAGTTCATCCATTCTAAGCAGCGCGATTATATCGGCAATGCCAACTGGCGCTTCCTGCCGCCATGGATTCTCGACGGACAAGGCAACGGCTTTGGCTATGGTTTGCTGGAAAATCTGCCTAATCTAGCGCGCAAGGACATCGCCCGAAAAACGGCGACGATGGACAACAGCAACTTCTCGTTCTTTCTCGGGCTGCGCTATTACGACCACCCGCTCGACGTCGACAGCATCGCGCAGAGCTATCCGCGTAACCATCCCGAATATTATGCGGAGGCCGGGTCGCCTGGCGCGCATGTCATCATGGCCGGATATATGACCGGCAGCTTCTTTCGTCACATTTTGCGGGGACGGCCCGGCGGGTTGAAGGCCGTGAAGCATCTGATGAGTCGCCCCAGCCCGCGCACCAAGGATTCGAATGCCTGGCTCGCCTGGATGGACAATGGACTGAAGAGCGATCCGAACAAAATCTGGCCGCGCGGCGTGCGCGAGGTCTATGCGGAAATGATCGCCGAGCTTGCCGACATGCCCGACCTGATTGCGCGTGCGCGGTTCGGCAAGCTGGCTGCCGCATCCTATGACAAGCTGCTATGGGCTGACGGATGCAAGGCGGTCGATCTGACGACCGGCCGCACCTGGACCGGCGCGGTGCCGATCCGCAGCCTTGCGGCACGCTGTTTCCGGGTAAAACTGCCGCCCGACGGGCTGGACATGACCGGCGAGGCCGCCAGCATGGCCGGGACGGATATGCCACCCGCGTTCAGCGTCACGGCGCGCAGCACCACAGGAGGTTGCGGGGATTTTGAACTCACGTCACGGGCTGAAGTCGTGGAGGACCCGCTTGTCGCCAAGGCCACGGGCAATCCCAATGACTGCACCACCAAATGGCACAGCTATTATCTGCCGCTGAACCCCAATGCGCCGGGTGGGTTGAAGGGGTGGCAGACCGTGCTGCTGACCAATGTCCCTTCGCGCCCGGCAAATGCACGCGGACACATGTTGCAGGTCACCTTTGTTCGACCCGGTGCAGAGGCGTCGGTCGAGGCGGAAGCGACCGTGGAAGACCCGGTCCGCAAAACCAAGGTCAAATCACGCGCGCCAAAGCCGGGGCCAAAGCCGATAGTCGTTCCGCAGCGGACACATGTTGTGGAACGCGAACCGGCAGTCGGCTGCGATGCGGAGGCGCAGGCAACCCTCCAGTGCGGGAACGAGATGACCGTCGTGCTCGCTTACGGGCAGATTGCCGATCTGACGGCGGGGAGCAGCAGTGCCGGAAACATATTAGGTCATATGTACCCCCAGGGGCAGTTCACCCGCGAAGATTATGTCAGCACCGGCAACGCGATCCAGAAGGCGCTGTTCGAAACGGGCGGGCTTTCCCGGGCGGCGGCGGGCCTTGCGAGCTCGGGCGGTCTGCTCGGCGGCGCTTCGGTCAAGCTGTCCCTGCCGCAACTGGCGGATGGCCAGACCGGAACCTTTCCCGCGCGGGTCGATATCGGCTGGCTGGATGTCGCCACAAAGGCGGAGGCGAGCATCGCTTCTCTCACCGCCGCCAAGACCCGCTCCGATGGACAATGCGTGTTCGTCGAGAGCAGGCGCAGCGATGCGACGGTGACGATCACGATGAACGATCATGGCGGACTGGTCGGCACGCTCAACGCACGACTTTATGAGGAAAACCCCGAACCCGAAAGCGCGTGTCGGACCCCGATCCTGCCGGCCGGCCAGATCAGCCTGTCATTCGCGACGCCCGGCGTGATCTATTCTGGAGAGGGTGGGTATAGTTTCGACACCGAGAATTACGCCGAACGCATGCAAAGCGCGCAGAGTATCGCGATGCAGGTTGCCATGCCGCTCGCTGAGCGCTCGGATCATCTGGAGACTTGGCCCGACGGCGTGTTTCCAGGAACACAGGCGACCAGCACCGGAACGGCACCCTCTGGAAGGGCGTCCACCGGGCAGTGCAGTACCGCGACGATCACCGATGCCGACTTCATCGGTTTCGTGCGCGCGGTATCCTTGGCAGATGGCGAGGCGCCGGAGCCGATGGACGCGCGGGCAATGGCTGCGATGCGGAGCATGGACAGGTCGATGTACGCGCCGATGATTTGCGGCTGGATCGCAGCAGGCCGCCCGGCCCGCTTCACCGTCGATGGCCAGTGATACGAAAGTCGGCATTCGGTTCCAGCCAGTCGGAGCTTGAGATTGTACTGCTCGGGTTGAGCTGAGATGCGATATCCATACCCGGGGTCTGTCAGATGGACGGGGCAGTGATCGGAGGGGCGTGATAGATCAGCCGCCCTCGCCTTTATGAAGAAGGCGCTGAAGTGTCACTGCCGCGCGGAGGTAATCGTCACCGACGGTTTCGGTTCAAATCCTGCCGCGATAAGTTACCTGGGCAATCTCGATCGGCGGGAGGTGGGCCAATGGCTGAACAACCGCGCCGAAATCAGCAATCTACCGTTCTGGAAACGAGAGCGCGCCATGTTGCGATTCCGGCGGATGCAAACGCTACAGAAATTCGCGTCCATCCACGCCAGCACCGGCCACTATTTCAACCTCGAACGCCACCTCGTCGACCGTCAAACATCCAAGCTTCGGCGTACAGCCGCACAGGCCGAGTGGCAGAACCTCGCCGCCTGAAGCCCTTCCCTGCCTGAACCACATCGTGCGGAGACCGGCTCGCATCGGACTGACAGCACCCCTAACGGCGTTGTAGTCCATGTGGTTGGAGGAGATGTCGAAAAGCACGCCCCAAACACAACCCACTCCACCGAACACGCCAAAGCACGCTCGCCAGTCAAGTCCTGCCAGACCTTGTGGAAGTGGTGGTGCCCCAAGCAGGACGAAAGCGATGAATATGAATCGCCGGTTCTACTACGCTAGGGCCGCATCTATCTGCATCGCGCTGCTAAATGCTGCCGTGGGACACCTACAGCACTATGATGTAAGTTGGGGCATACGCACCGTCAGATTGAAAAGCCGGCGCCTCTCAGGCGCAAGTGCCTCAATGATACGGCATTGCGCTACGGTACCGCCTTCGCAGGAATCGATGCATGACTTCAGCTCCCGCCGCAGGGATGCAAGGTCAGCGAGCTTGCGATCGATGTCCTCCAGATGTGTCCTGGCGATCTCGTCGATACCGCGCAGTTACAACTGCGATCGCCCGAGATGCTGAGCAGGGCCCGGACCTGATCGAGCGAAAAGCCAAGGTCGCGCGCACGTCGGATAAACGACAGGCGGCCCAATTCCGCGTGACCATAATCGCGATAATTCGCGCTGGTGCGCGGTGGCTTGGGCAACAACCCTATCCGTTCATAATAGCGGATGGTTTCGACTTTCGTCCGCGTTGCCTTGCCCAGGTCTCCAATCGTGAATGCCATACCCTTTACCCTGTAGTTACTACAGGCCCTGTATAGTGGGGCTGCCCCGAAATGGGAGAAGCAGATGAGCGGCAGCAGTTACGGATAATCCGATCTGGTGGCGAACAACGAGGGCGACCATCAATGTGCGGATTCCGACGATCGCGCGCAGGCATTCCAATCTGATGCCGCGCAGCGTTCCGATTTGATCGCGCGCAGTTGAAGCGGCTGATCGTTGGTGGTCGATGTCACCTATGTCAGTGATGTGGTCAAGCGGCAGTTGGCGTTGCGGGCCGGCGCATGGACTCGCCTTCGAGCTCGAGGCGGTGGGCGTTGTGGACGAGGCGGTCGAGGATGGCATCGGCATAGGTTGGATCGTTGATCGTCTGATGCCAGCGGGCCACCGGGAGCTGACTGGTGACCAGCGTGGAGCGTTGGCCGTAGCGATCTTCCAGGATCTCGAGCAGATGGTGCCGGGCATTGCCATCGAGCGGCTGCAGGCCCCAGTCGTCCAGGATGAGCAGCTCGACCTTGGCAAGGCTCTTCATCCGAGCGGCAATGCGGCCATCGCCTTTGGCCACCGTCAGCTCATCGATGAGCCGCGGCAGTCGGGTGTAGAGGACCGAGCGGTTGTCGCGGCAAGCCTTGTGACCGATCGCGCACGCAAGCCAGCTTTTGCCGATGCCGGTTGGACCGATGATGGCGCAGTTTTCGTGACGGGCGATCCAGTCACCTTTGAGCAGCATGTCGAGCAGTCGGCGGTCAAGGCCACGAGGAGCCCGGTGGTCGATGTCCTCAGGAGTGGCACGGTGGCGCAGTTTGGCGTGCCGCAGGCGCAAGGCCAGGCGCCGATCGTTTCGGTATGTCGCCTCATGGTCGAGGAGCAATGCAAGCCATTCGGCGTGGCTGAGGCTGGTGGCCTCGTCGTTGGCTGCCAGGTCGGCAAAAGCCTTGGCCATGCCGTCCAGGCCGAGCTGGCCCAGCAGGTCGAGTGTGGGATGTTTCAGCATTAATGCTCCTTCAGTTGTAATAGCTCGAGCCACGGATGTTGGAGTGGATGATCGGCTCTTGCTCAGGGGATTGAGGGACAGGCACCTGGTCGAGGCCCTTCTCCAGGATCGACTTGATCGACGGGTAATTGCGCGCCTGGATCTCGAGGGCACGTAGCGCCGCTGCCTCGAGGCGCTCGGCGCCGAAGCGCTTCTCGAGCCCGATGATGCCCAGGCAAGAGCGATAGCCCTGCTCAGGGTGGGGCCTCGTCTCGATGACCTTCTCGACCAGCAGGGAGAGCATTGGTCCGATCCGCTCCGCCTCCTGGCGGATCTTCGCCGGCGTCCACTCACCATAGCGGCGATGGCTGGAGGGCATGTGCTCGGGGATGGTGGTGTGCCGGCCGTTGCCGCTGCCGCGCATATGCACGGCGATGCGCTCGCCTTTCAGGAAGATCTCCACCGTGCGAGCGGTAAGCCGGGCTTCAACTTCGCGGCGGGCGAAGCGATGGGGCACCGAGTAATGATGCCGCTCGATCGCGACGTGGTAATCGAGCCCGACGCGGCAACGCCGCCATTCAGCGTGGATCCAAGGCTCTGACGGCAATGGCTTGAGATTGGGGACGTCGATCTCTTCGAACAGCTGTCGGCGCGTCTTGCCAAACTGACGCAGCACTCGCCTGTCGTTGAGATCGGCCATGCACTCGGCGATCGCGGCGTTGACCTCAGCAAGGCTGTAGAAGATCCGGTTGCGCAACCTGCCCAGCAGCCAGCGCTCGACAATCCCGACGCAAGCTTCGACCTTGGCCTTGTCGCGCGGCTTGCGCGGCCGCGCCGGCAGCACTGCCGTGCCGTAATGACGCGCCATGTCGGTGTAGCTGCGATTGATCTGGGGATCGAAGTGGCAGGCCTTGATCACCGCCACTTTGGCATTGTCGGGTACGAGCAGCTGCGGCACGCCGCCAAAGAAAGCGAGAGCGGCATTGTTGCCCTCGATCCAGTCGGAAAACTGCTCGGTCCATGTCGCCAGTGCGAACGACAAACTGGAGCCGCCCATCACAGCGACGAAGATGTGGGCACCGCGGACCTCGCCAGTCCGCCGATTGATCACGACTGGCACCGTGTCACCGGCATAGTCGAGGAACAGCCTCTCGCCGCCAGCATGGCTCTGGCGCATCACCAGTGGCAGGCGTCCTTCCCAGCGGCGAAACAGATCGCAGAACCGACTGTAGCGATACCCATCCGGATGCTCGGTGTTGTACTCCTCCCAGAGCACCTGCAGCGTCACGTGCTTGCACTTCAGCTCGCGGGCCACCACCGACCAGTCCGGCTCAGACAGCCTGCGGCGCCCCGTCTTTATCCCGCAGACGCCATAGAGGCGCTCCTCCAGGTCCGTATCACTGATCTCGGCCGGCAGCGGCCAGGAAAGACCCGACTGCCGGAACCGCTTCACCGTATCGCGCACCGTCGTCGCGCTGGTGCCCACGAGCTCGGCTGCCGAGCGCGTCGATAGCCTCGCATCCAGGCTCAGTCTCAAGATCTCGCGCACTTGGCGCATCACAACCCTCCTCGTCGGCATCCAATCCTCCCGGCTGCTCAGCCAGGGAACTGGTCCCAACGATCAGGCCTCACGTCATCCCAAACTGCGCGCGATCATCTCGGAATGCTGCGCGCCATCAAATCGGAATGGTGCGCGCGATCACCCCGGAATCCGCACATCAATGTCCGCCAAAGCGGAAGCGCACACCTCCATTTACGGTGAACCCCTCGGTCGGTGCCCAGGCATCGACCGTCCATGAGCCGGTTGCCGCCCGGCTCGGCAATAATAGCGGATCGTATCGTGTCTGGCGGATGTTCAGCAGATTCTCGGCATTCACAAACAGACTGATCTTGCCGACGACGATCTCACCCATCACACCCAAATGGACATAGGGCTTGCTGCGCGTGCGATAGGGGTTGTCCTCAAGCGATTGCCTGCCGGTGTATTAGGCCTCGACTCCGATGCGACCGTACCCGTGCTGCTCCCACATTGCGACCAGTCCAGCGGTATTCTGCGGCGTCGATGGAACAGCGCGCCGGCCCAGCGTATCGGGATCAGGCTCGCTCGCATTCACATGAACATAGCTTCCCATCAGCGTCAGGTCATTCCAGCGATAGCGAAGCAGCACTTCGGCACCTCGGGTTTTGGTGACGCCGTCTGCATTGGCAAGCGTGACGCGATCGACTGCTATCGCATGAAGCTGAACCGCATGGTCGATGTTGGACGCGAACAGACTGATATTCGCCTCGATCGGCCCCTTTGCATAACCAACATCAGTCGACGCTCTATCCGCGATCTCCGGACGAAGCCGGGCATAGGGCTTAAGGCGCGACAGGCCGACGGCTTCGACATCCTCCACGAAAGGGATCGGCGCATAGAAGCCGCAACCAAGGGAGGCGCGGACCGTCCAGGAGCCTGGCCGATACAATATCGACAGCCTTGGACTGAGATGGGAGCCATAATCGCTGTGATGATCCCATCGCGCGCTGCCGGCGAGTGTGAGATCGGTCGAAAGCTTCTGCTCAGCCTGCACGAACAAGGCAGGCACGATGTACCGATATTCAAGAAGGCCCCCAATCATAGCAAAGAGCCGGACTCGTGAAACATTGGTCCGGCGATCAGGGGCGCCTCATAGGGCCTGTAGCAACTATAGGGTCAAGGGCCTTTCCGCATGTGTGATCCGGCGTGTCCCGATCAGAAAATGCGGCCTGCCGCGCTATTCTATATGCAATGACTATGTAGATGCGCGCCTCTCAGGCTCGAATTGCTATATGGCTCAGGATATTTCGCATTGGGACATCAGGTCCATTTGTGAGGTCTTATGCCACATGAATTTCTCATCGTGCTGTTCATTAGCGCGATAGGCATCTGCTACGTTTTCCGTATGGCGCGGCTCGAACGTGCCGGGAAACTGACTCGTCCGGGCAGTTGCAGTCGTAAGCGGATCGATCGCACGACGGGTCGCTGACGCACGATCCGGTCCTTAAAACTATATGGAAAACATATGCATTTTGCCGGCAACCGCTCTCGAAATGCTACGCGGTAATCGTCAGACTCTCGGGCTGGAAGTGACTGCCCGAGAAATGAATGACCGCCGAACTAACGCCTGCCGAACCCGCATTGCATAGTGAGTCTACGTCTAAACTGGCTCTGGGCGCGATCGGTGTCGTTTTCGGCGACATTGGCACGTCTCCGCTGTATGCCCTGAAGGAGAGCTTTGCCGGGCATCATCCGCTGCCGGTTGATCAGGCCCATATCTTCGGTGTGCTTTCCCTGATGATCTGGACGATGTTCCTGATCGTCACAGTAAAGTATGTCTGCATCGTATTACGTGCGGACAATCAGGGTGAAGGCGGAAGCCTGGCCCTGCTTGCCCTGATCACCGGAAAGCTCAAGGATACGCCGTGGATGCCATCCGTGGTGATGCTGGGCATTTTCGCTGCGGCCCTCTTTTACGGCGATGCGATCATAACCCCGGCCATTTCGGTGCTGTCTGCCGTAGAGGGTATTGGCGCGGTCAACGATCAGCTCAGCGGCTTTGTCATACCGATTGCCATCACGATCTTGGTCGGGCTCTTCCTGATCCAGTCACGCGGGACAGCGCGGGTCGGCGCGCTTTTTGGGCCGGTCATGGTGTTTTACTTCATCGTTCTCGCGGCGCTTGGGGTCATCAATATCGTCGACAGCCCCGGCATTCTTGCGGTCTTCAACCCCTGGTGGGCACTCAACTTCTTCGCCATCGATTTCCCGATGGCCTTTCTCGCGCTCGGCTCGGTCGTGCTTGCTGTAACCGGCGCTGAGGCCCTCTATGCCGACATGGGGCATTTCGGACGCAGGCCGATCTCACTTGCATGGCTTTACGCTGTGTTCCCATGCCTCCTGCTCAACTATATGGGGCAAGGCGCACTTTTGCTCTCGCAGCCCGGTGCGATCGAAGCGCCGTTCTTCCTTCTCGCACCCGAATGGGCGCGTCTGCCACTTGTCATACTGGCGACGCTGGCGACCATCATCGCGAGCCAGGCGGTCATCTCCGGCGCTTTCTCGGTCACACATCAGGCCGTGCAGCTCGGTTTCCTCCCGCGCCTTCGTATCCTGCACACCAGCGCACGCGCGGCAGGCCAGATCTACGTTCCGCTGGTCAACTGGCTGCTGCTCGGTCTTGTGATCGCGCTCGTCGTCGGTTTCAAAAGTTCGAGTAATCTCGCGGCCGCCTATGGCATCGCCGTTACGGGGACGATGTTTATCAGCAGTTGCATGTTGGGAATTCTGACCCGTGTCGTCTGGCGCTGGCCGGTCTGGGCCTGCCTGCTGGTGACGGGCCTGTTTCTTATCGTCGACGCCCTGTTCTTCGCCTCCACGCTGACGAAAATCCCCGACGGAGGCTGGTTCCCACTGCTCATCGCAGCGATTGTCTTCATCATGCTGACCACTTGGAAGAAGGGGCGCAAGCTCATGCATGCGCGCCTCGAAGACAATGCAATGTCTCTGGAGCTTTTCGCGTCTTCAGCTTCAACCAGCCTGAAGCGCGTGCCGGGGACGGCCGTATTCCTGTCGTCGAGCACACACGCTGTTCCGCCCGCACTTTTGCATAACGTCAAGCACAACAAAGTGCTTCACGAGCGCAACATCATCGTAACGGTGCTCACCGAGCGTATTCCTCATGTCGCCGCAGAGAACAGACTTGAAATAACCCGTGTCAACGACGGCATTCATCGGGTCATTCTTCATTACGGCTTCATGGATGAAGTCGACCTGCCCGATGCTCTGCGGACCTGTCATGACTGGCAGCCGCCACTCAAAATGATGGATACAAGCTATTTTCTCGGCCGCGAAAGGCTGATCGCATCCGAACGTCCTGGCATGGCGATATGGCGAGAGAAGCTGTTCGCCTGGATGCAGCGGAACGCCGAAAGTGCGATGGATTTCTTCAGGCTGCCTAGCAATCGCGTTGTCGAGCTGGGATCGCAGGTGGAGATCTGATGGAGCCATCCGGCACACAAGTCGATCTATATGAAAATACTATGGAGGTGGCTGTCTTGCCATCTCGCTACTTAATGCCCCCAAGCAATATTTGGGCACCCTCACGAATCGCGCGCGGAATTCCTCCGCCGCTCGTCCTGGGGGATAATGACATGTACCGCATTCCCGCCGCTGCGGCGGCTCTCTTCTTTCTCGCTCCGACGGCTCCGGCTTTGGCCCAGACGGCTGATGAGCCCGCAATCGCCGTTGGCGGTTCGGCGGCAATCGCTTCCGATTATCGTTTCCGCGGCGTTTCGCAAACCGACAAGCAAATGACGGTTCAGGGCGGTCTTACGCTCTCTCATGAAAGTGGCGCTTATGTCGGCACCTGGGCATCCAACTTGTCCGGCTGGGGCACCTTTGGTGGCGCCAATATGGAACTGGACCTGTTTGCCGGTTACAAGATTCCGCTCTCCGACAATGCCACGCTGGACGTCGGGTTAACCTGGTACATGTATCCGGGCGGCGCCAGCAAACCGGACTTTGCCGAACCCTATGTGAAGCTTTCGGGCACTGCGGGGCCTGCGAGCCTGACAGCAGGCGTGGCTTATGCGCCCAAACAAGAGGCGCTTGGCCGCTGGTATTTTACCGGCGCTGACGCCGTAGCGGGCGTTTACAATGCGCCCGACGCCAAGGACGACAATCTCTATATCTGGGGCGACGCAGCCGTCGCTATCGCAGGCACGCCGTTCACGGCGAAAGCACATATTGGCTATTCCGATGGCAATCCGGGCCTAGGCCCCAATGCGACCAGTGTCGCGCCGACCGGCACATATTGGGACTGGTCGCTTGGGGTTGATGCGAGCTGGCGCAACCTGACGCTCGGCGTTTCCTATGTCGATACTGACATTAGCGGCCGCGAAGCGGCTTATCTGCAGCCCGGCTTCAGCAAGGGGCAGGATGGCACGGGCTCGATCGCCGACGGTGCTGTCCTGGTTTCGCTGACGGCGGCCTTCTGAAGGAGATGACTTATGCAGGATATTCTCTGGCTTGGCGTGCTGGCCGGGCTGCTGGCGGCAACGCTGGCATATGCCCGCCTGTGCGACGATGCGTGAGGTGCGGCCATGACGCCTGATCTCTGGCTCGCCGCGCTAACCGCGCTTGGTCTTCTCATCTATCTGGTGGCGGTGCTCGTCCGCCCCGAACGCTTCTAGAAGGAGGTCGATATCATGACCCTTCAGGGCTGGATTTTCATTCTCGCCTTCGTCGGCATATTGCTGGCGCTGACCAAACCGGTCGGTGCATGGCTGTTTGCTCTGTACGAAGGCCGTCGCACGCCTTTCCATCTTGTGCTTGGGCCTGTTGAAAACGGGTTTTACAAGCTGGCAGGCATCAACCCGAACGAAGAGCAGAGCTGGCGGCGCTATGCGGTGCATATGCTGCTGTTCAACTTCATGCTGCTGCTGTTCACTTATGCGGTGCTGCGGTTGCAGGGCATATTGCCGGTCAACGGGCTGGGCTATGGAGGGATTGCGCCGGACGGTGCGTTTAACACCGCCGTCAGCTTCACGACCAACACAAACTGGCAATGGTATTCGGGCGAGGCAGCGCTCTCCAACCTAAGCCAGATGCTGGGTCTTACGATCCAGAACTTCCTGTCGGCAGCGACCGGCATTGCGCTTGCCTTTGCCCTTTTCCGGGGCTTTGCGCGGCGCGAGATGAAGTCGCTCGGCAATTTCTGGGCCGATGTGACCCGTGTCACGCTGTATCTGCTGCTGCCGATCTGCGTTGTCTACGCACTGTTCCTCATCGCATCTGGCGTACCTCAGACGCTCGCTGCTTCCGTTGACGTCAGCACGCTCGAAGGCGTGAAACAGACTCTCGCGCTCGGCCCGGTGGCCAGCCAGGAAGCGATCAAGATGCTGGGCACCAATGGTGGCGGCTTCTTCAACGCCAACTCCGCGCATCCCTTCGAGAACCCGACCGCTCTTACCAATCTGGTCCAGATGCTATCGATCTTCGCCATCGGCGCAGGTCTTACATGGACCTTCGGCAAGGCAGTCGGCAACACGCGACAAGGTTGGGTCATTCTCGCCGCCATGCTGGTGTTGTTCATGGCCGGTGTCACCATCACCTATTGGCAGGAAGCCATCGGCAATCCGATCCTCCACGATCTCGGTGCTGTTGGCGGCAATATGGAGGGCAAAGAAGTCCGCTTCGGTATCGTGGCGAGTGCGTTGTTCTCCGTCGTCACCACGGCCGCATCATGCGGCGCGGTCAATGCCATGCATGACAGCTTTACAGCGCTTGGTGGCATGATCCCGCTGTTCAATATGCAGCTTGGCGAAATCGTGATCGGCGGCGTGGGTGCCGGCATCTACGGCTTTCTGCTGTTCGCGATTCTGGCGGTGTTCGTGGCGGGTCTGATGGTCGGTCGCACTCCGGAATATGTCGGCAAGAAGATCGAGGCGAAAGAAGTGAAGCTGGCCGTGCTGGCTATCGCTATCCTGCCGCTGTGCATTCTGGGCTTCAGTGCAATCAGCTCGGTGTTGCCGGATGGCATAGCCGGGCCCCTCAACAGGGGGCCGCATGGCCTTTCTGAAATCCTCTATGCCTTCAGTTCAGCCACGGGCAATAATGGCTCGGCCTTTGCCGGCCTGAGTTCAGGGACGCCATTTTATAATGGCCTGCTGGGCATTGCGATGTGGATGGGACGTTTCTTCGTGATCGTTCCGATGCTCGCGATTGCAGGCAGTCTGGCCGCCAAGAAATACACCCCTGAAAGCGCAGGATCCTTCCCCACGACCGGTCCGCTGTGGATCGGTTTGCTGGTCGGCATCATCCTGATCGTGGGTGGTCTCACCTTCCTGCCGAGCCTCGCGCTCGGTCCCATCGCCGATCATCTTGGGATGATCAGCGGACAACTCTTCTAAGGGGGGCGCCAGATGACACGCGCAACCGCAAAATCCATGTTTTCGGCAGAGCTGATCGTTCCGGCGATCGGCGGTGCCTTCCGCAAACTCCATCCCAGGGAACTGATCCGCAACCCGGTGATGTTCGTAACCGCCTGTGTGGCGCTGCTGATGACGGTTCTTCTCGTCATCGGTGGCGATCCGCTCAGCGTCGGCTTCAAGCTGCAACTCGTCATCTGGCTCTGGCTGACGGTGCTGTTTGGAACCTTCGCCGAAGCGCTTGCCGAAGGTCGCGGCAAGGCGCAGGCCGCCTCGCTGCGCGCAACCAAGGCCGAACTGAGTGCGAAGCGGCTAAAGGACGGCAGCACCCAGCAAGTACCGGCAAGCCAGCTTCGTGCGGGCGACATCGTGCTGGTCCAGACCGGAGATCTCATCCCTGCCGACGGCGAGGTGATCGAAGGTGTGGCGAGCGTCAATGAAGCGGCGATCACCGGCGAGTCTGCCCCCGTCATTCGCGAGGCGGGCGGTGACCGCAGCGCGGTGACGGCCGGTACACGCGTCATATCTGATGAGATCAAAGTGCGTGTGACGGTCGATCCGGGCCAGGGCTTTCTTGATCGCATGATCGCCCTTGTCGAAGGCGCCGAGCGCCAGAAAACACCCAATGAGATCGCGCTGACGATCCTGCTGGTTGGCCTGACGATCATCTTCCTCATCGCGGTCAGCACCATCCCTGCCTTCGCTAGCTATTCTGGTGGCAGCATTCCGGTGGCGATCCTTGCCGCTCTGCTGGTGACGCTGATCCCCACGACCATCGCGGCTTTGCTGTCCGCAATTGGTATTGCGGGAATGGACCGTCTGGTGCGTTTCAACGTGCTCGCCAAGTCGGGCCGCGCCGTGGAAGCCGCGGGCGATGTCGATGTCCTGCTGCTCGACAAGACCGGGACCATCACCATCGGCGATCGTCAGGCCAGCGAATTTCGTGCTGTCGGCGGCACGTCTGCACAAGAACTCGCTGAAGCCGCCCTGCTCGCCAGCCTTGCCGATGAAACCCCGGAAGGGCGCTCGATCGTCGTGCTGGCGCGTGAGAAATTCAGCGTTACGCTGTCGGAACTTCCGGCAAGCGCAGAGGTGATACCGTTCACCGCGCAGACCCGAATTTCGGGCGTGCACGTTGCAGGCTCACTTGTCCAGAAAGGCGCTGTGGACTCGATCCTCAGGGCCAATCCCGGCCTTGGAGAAACGGCTGCGGCAACGGAGCTGCGTCGCATTACGGACGAGATTGCCCGCGCCGGTGGTACACCGCTTGCCGTTGCAAAAGATGGCAAGCTGCTGGGCGCGATTTTCCTCAAGGATGTGGTGAAAGCCGGCATTCGCGAGCGTTTCGCCGAACTGCGGGAAATGGGCATTCGTACGGTGATGATCACCGGCGACAATCCGCTCACTGCCGCTGCCATCGCTGCAGAAGCAGGCGTGGACGATTTCCTCGCGCAGGCAACACCGGAGGACAAGCTGGACCTGATCCGCAAGGAGCAGAGCGGCGGTCGCCTCGTCGCCATGTGCGGCGATGGCACCAACGATGCGCCGGCACTCGCCCAGGCCGATGTCGGCGTGGCGATGAATACGGGCACGCAGGCCGCGCGCGAGGCTGGCAACATGGTCGATCTCGACAGCGATCCGACAAAGCTGATCGAAGTCGTCGGTCTCGGCAAGCAGTTGCTGATGACCCGCGGTGCGCTGACCACCTTCTCGGTGGCCAATGACGTGGCGAAGTATTTCGCGATCATCCCGGCCATGTTCGTCGCGCTCTATCCGGGGCTCGGCGTGCTGAACGTGATGGGCCTTGCGACGCCGCAAAGTGCCATCCTGTCGGCGATTATCTTCAATGCTCTGATCATTCCGTTGCTCGTCCCGCTCGCGCTGAAAGGCGTCGCGTACAAGCCGATGGGCGCCGGCCCGCTGCTTGCCCGAAACCTCGCTGTCTACGGGCTTGGCGGTCTCGTTGCACCGTTCATCGGTATCAAACTCATTGACCTAGCCGTTGGCGGCCTTGGTCTCGCCTGAGGAGGCGCAATCATGAACAAGGACTTTGTCACTTCACTGCGTCCGGCGATCGTCCTCACGATCCTGTTCGCGCTGTTACTGGGAATCGTCTATCCTCTGGCCATGACAGGCATTGGACAGACGCTCTTCCCCAATCAGGCCAATGGCAGCCTGGTTCGCGACACGCAGGGCCGCGTGGTCGGCTCCACTGTCGTCGGGCAGGCCTTCGTGGGCGAACGCTATTTCCAGACGCGCCCGTCAGCCGCCGGCGATGGCTATGACGGCCTGGCATCCTCTGGCTCCAACCTCGGCCCGGCTGCACAAGAGCTGACCGACCGGGTGAAGGCCGATATCGAGAAGCAGCGTGCCGCAGGTGTCGCAGGCCCGGTTCCCGTCGATCTGGTCACCGCCAGCGGTTCGGGCCTTGATCCTCACATCACGCCAGCCTCTGCGCTCGTGCAGGTTGCCCGCGTCGCAAATGCGCGCGGTTTGAGTGAAGGTCAGGTTCGCGATCTGGTGACGCGCAGCATCGAACGCCCATTGCTGGGCTTTATTGGCGAGGACCGTGTGAACGTACTCGCGTTAAACCAACAGCTCGACCGCGTGACCAGTGCCCGAGCTGCCGGCGCGGCGCATTGACGGAACGGGATCGACCAGCCCCCGAAGCCTTCCTGCGCGCGGCCGCGCAGGAAGGCAGGGGTAAACTCAAGATTTTTCTCGGTGCAGCGCCGGGCGTCGGCAAGACCTTCAAGATGTTAACGGAGGGCGCTGCTCGTAAAAAGGCCGGTATCGACGTGGTCATCGCCGTGGTGGAAACCCACGGCCGCGCCGAAACCCAGGCGCTGACACGCGGCCTTGAAATCCTCCCGCGCCGGAACGTCCATCATCAGGGTCATGTGCTAACCGAGATGGATCTCGATGCTCTGCTGGAGCGGCGCCCGCAACTGGCGCTTGTCGACGAGTTGGCCCATAGCAATGCAGCCGGAAGCCGGCACCCCAAGCGGTATCAGGACGTCGAGGAACTGCTGGCAGCCGGCATCGACGTCTATTCGACCATCAACATCCAGCATATCGAAAGCCTGAATGACGTCATTGCGTCGTTTACAAGGGTGCGCGTGCGCGAGACTGTGCCCGACAGCATTCTCGAACAGGCGGAAATCGAGGTGGTCGACATTCCGCCTGACGAACTGATCGAGCGGCTGAAGGAAGGCAAGGTCTACCTGCCTCAGGAAGCCACGCGGGCACTCAATCACTTCTTCTCGAAATCGAACCTGTCGGCTTTGCGCGAACTGGCGCTCCGCCGCGCCGCGCAGGCGGTCGACGCGCAAATGCTCGATCATGTTCGCGCCAATGCGCTCGGTGGCACATGGGCAGGAAGCGAGCGAATCGTGGTTGCCGTCAGCGAGTTGGCAGGGTCGGCTGGGCTGGTGCGCGCTGCCAAGCGCATCGCGGATGCCTTGCATGCCCCATGGACAGCCGTCCACATCGAAACGGCGCGTACGAAGCAGCTCGGTCCTGATGACCATCAGCGGATCGCTGCTGTTCTTGCCCTTGCGACCCAGCTCGGTGGTCAGGTCGCGACCGTTCCCGCCGTTAGCGTGACAGAAGGACTCAAGGCGTTCGCCATCGATGCGCGCGCGACGCAGCTCATCGTCGGCAAGTCGGCCAGATCACGGCTGTTCGAACTCCGTCATGGCTCGGTCGTTGATCAGCTTGTGCGTGAGACGCCCGGCGTCGCCGTCCACGTGCTACCCTCCGATGAAGAGCCTGACCGCCTGTCGCGTCTCTCACGTTTCACCCCACGTGTTGCATCCCCCTGGGGCGCGCCATCGGGTTACGCTTGGACAGCGGCATGGGTCGTTGCTGTGACGCTCATCGGATCGGGGCTGTTTCACATCCTCGACCTTGGCAATGTCGGCATGCTCTACCTGGTGCCGGTCATGGCGGCAGCGAGCCTGTTCGGCTTGCGCACGGGTCTCTTTGCCGGGCTAGCCTCAAGCCTTGCCTATAATTTCTTCTTCCTGCCGCCAACAAGTACGCTGACGATCAACAACCCCGAAAATGTGGTTTCGGTGTTTGTCCTGCTTGGCGTGGCTTTTGTGACCAGCCAGCTCACTTCGCGCGTTCGTTTGCAGGCAGATCTTGCAGCGACGAGCGCACGGACCAATGCCGCTCTGGCGGGATATCTGCGCCATCTCACATCGCTGAACGATCCGGGGGATGTTGCGAACGCGGCCTGTGTAGAGATTGCCCGATTATTGTCGGTCAAGGTTGTCCTTCTCGAACAAGCTGCCACCGGGCTCACCGTGAAGGCCGCCAGTGAGACCGGATCAAATCTGGAAACTATGGAAATCGCTGCCGCGCAGTGGGTCATCGACACCGGGCAACCGGCGGGCCGTGGGACGGGCACGCTGACGGCGTCGGACTGGCAGTTCCAGCCACTGCGTGCCGGTGAACGCATCCTCGCTGTGCTTGGCCTTGCACGCGATGACGGGAATGACCCCATTCGATCCGATCAACTGGCTCTGCTCGGTAGCCTCATCGATCAGACCGCGCTTTCGCTTGAGCGGCTTCGTCTCGAAGGCGAAATGCGCGATGTCGATGCCGTGCGTGAGCGCGACCGTTTGCGGGCGGCACTTCTGTCATCGGTCAGCCACGATTTGCGAACGCCGCTGACGTCCGTTCTCGCTGCGACAGCTGAGCTGCGGCGGCGGTTCAAAGACCCACTGCTCGATACGCTCGAGAGCGAAGCCACACGCCTCAACCGGTTCGTTGCCAACCTACTCGACATGGCCCGCGTCGAAGCCGGCGCTCTGAAGCTGAACATCGAACCTGTCGATCTGACCGACGCGGTCAGCGGTGCGGTTCACGACACGCGTCATGCTCTTGATGGGCATCCCATCGAACTCGATGTCGCGCCCGATCTTCCGCTGGTCAGCGTGGACCCCCAACTTTTTCACCATTGCCTGCTCAACCTGCTGGATAATGCCGGCCGATATGGCGACCCCGGCACACCCATCGTCATCAAGGCAGAGCGCGCCTACGACGAACTGGTCCTGTCTGTTATCGATCAGGGTGTCGGGCTACCCGTTGGCCGCGAGGCGGAAGTGTTCGAGACCTTTCGCCGGCTGGAAGGCTCGGATCGCTCAATCAGCGGAACTGGGCTGGGGCTCGCGATCGTCAAAGGTTTTGCCGAAGCGATGGGCATGACCGTTCGCGCACGAAATCGCGATGACAGCAAAGGTGCGTGTTTCAGCATCCATTTCCCCGGACGCCTGCTCGTCCGGCCTTCAGAACAGGAACTCGATATATGAGCGGTCAGCGCATTCTGGTCGTGGACGATGATCTCCACATCCGCCGCCTTCTCGAAGGCACGCTGGCAAGAGCCGGCTATGCAGCGATCGAGGCAACAACTGCAGCCGAGGCGCTCACTCAGGCCCGGGATCACAGGCCTGACGCAATCCTTCTCGATCTTGGGCTGCCGGATCGTGACGGGCTGGAGATTGTGACATTGCTTCGCCAGCAATGCCCTGCGCCGATCATCGTTGTTTCAGCGCGCGATGCCACCGACCAGAAAGTAGCCGCATTGGATCTGGGAGCACATGATTATGTGACCAAGCCCTTTGACAGCGAAGAAGTCCTGGCCCGCCTGCGGGCTACACTGCGCGACCGCGTCGAAGCGCAGGGAGCAACGGCGACGATAAAGGCAGGGAGCGTGACGATCGATCTGGCCAACCGCCATGTGACGCGGGATGGTGAAGACGTGCATCTGACGCGCAAGGAGTTTGAGGTGCTGAGCCAGTTGGCTTTGCATCCCGGGCGGGTCGTAACGCATCAACGTGTGCTGGAAGCAGCCTGGCCCTATGAGGTGGATCGCCGCATCGATTATCTGCGGATCGTCGTGCGCAACCTCCGTCAGAAGCTGGAAGCGGACCCCTCCCGGCCCACGCTGATCATCAACGAACTTGGTGTCGGATACAGGCTGATCGCCGACAGCTGAGATTCAGCGGCAGAAAATACTATGAAAACACTATGAAGAGCGCAGGCTTGCTGGCTCGAATCCCAACGCGCTGACCAATAGATGAGATGCCGCAACGATGGAGTGCGGCATGCACGTCAACAAAGACAGTCCGGTTTACGATCTGGCTCTGCGCTTGTCTGGGCTGGCACTTGTCGTGTTCGGCGCCGTTGCCATTTTGCAACTCTACCATCTGGTCCATGTTCCCCCGCGCCACGAGGCGACATTGGCGGAAATGGGTCTCGCGGCGATCGGATTCCTAGGCTGTAGCCTTGGAGGCGGCCTTATCAGCCTTGGCGCCCATATTCATGATCAGGTTCTGATTTCATCGCGTTGGGCAAGAGCCGCAACGACAGACGACGCGCCATTCCATTCGATGCGTGACGAAACGCATTCGCCACCACTCAACAGCGGCAGCCAGACCGCTTCACTTCGAGACGAGCAATGAACGATAAAAATGATACGCAGTACACACGCCGAATATCAGGTTCGTATCAGTCAGGTGAACCTGCCTCACGAAAAAATACGGTGAATTCAGACAGGCAAGGCGCTGCAGCAACCGGACGTCGTATCGAAGGACGTCTCAGCCTCAAAAGTTTCTGGGACGTCATTGATGGCGCCGAGATTCACCCAAAGCGCTGATCTTCCTGAAGGCACGTAACCCGGGCATCCAATTCTGATTGGCGATGGATGCGTGAAAAAGCGGAACAAGCGAGTTTACTCATCCTTCAAGCCAGTTTTCACGACAAGTGACAGGTGAGCTATGGACCCTGGTGCATTGATATGGCGCCTTGCAGGCGGAATGCTCGTGCTCGCAAGCGCATCAACCGGCTTGATGCAAGCTGGCGTATTGGGCGAACCCCTGTTCAGCTCTGACGCTGCAATCCGCTGGAGCGCCGGCTTTCTTGCGTTCGTAGTCGCTCTTCTCGGCATTCTTCTGTTGCTCCATGGTCGGCACCTGCACGCCGGCTGGCGGAGCGCCTGCGAGCGCGCTGACGAAGGACGCCACTGCGCCAACATAGCAGATGCTGAGACAGACCCACTGCTTCTGCTCGACACGAGTGTGAGCGGCGGGCGCACTGCAATAGCGGCCTTTCTTATCCTGCGGGCGCGGGAGCGCAGAGAGGAGCGGACCGCGCTCGCTCTGCGGCGTCAGACGCGCAGGACCTCCGGTCATTCAACATTTTCAAAGGTACAACTGTGACAGATCCCGAGCTTCAATTCGTTATTCCAACCTATAGGCTTCGCGATGTGGGCGAGACCGTCGAGGCCTATGATGAGAATTTCCAGCGTAGTGGCCAGACTGCGCCGATCATGGTGTTCGATGATTCCTCCGTCGCCAACCACGAGAAGTATTTCGGCGTTCTGGAGGCTAAAAACACGCATAATGAGCTCTGGTACATCGGCCCGGCAGAAAAGGAGCAGTTTGTTTCCTATATCTGCCGCCGTTTGCGTGATCGGAAACTCGACGTGCTGGTTCGTAATCTGTTCCGGCCCAGCTACGGCGGGAATCGCAATTTCACGCTGATGTATACGCTTGGCGGCCTGATGGTCAGCGCTGATGACGATATGCGGCCCTATGCGCTGATCGAAGACAGCCCGGAAGCGCTTGGTGAGATCGAAATCAGCCGCGGTAAGCTGATCCCTCGCGGTGCCAATGGCCATACGCGCAAGTCATACGATATTCTCGAATCCTTCCGTGACATTCTTGGCCGAACCGTCGGTGAGGCGCCGGCCAATTATGCCCGAGGCGATCTGGTTCGTGACAGCGCGATGGATCTGGAGTCCAACAACTCACTTGGCCTGGCGCGTGAGAATTCACTTTCCATAGATGACGGGACGATTTCCAGATCTGCCGTCGTGAAAATGACGCAGACGTTTCGGACGGGCACCAACGACATTGATGCTGTCGATTATGTCGACATGTTTCTCGAAGATCATGATGAACTGAATGCTGAATCTCTGAATGAGACCTATGTTCTCGTCAACTTTCGCCCGTGCGTCACAAACAAGAACTGGCGAATGGATTGTGGCGTTGCGGGATATGACAACCGAACGGGACTACCTCCATTTTTTCCCACTCGTCTCCGGTTTGAGGATTACATCTATCGGCTATGGATTCAGCAGCCGAATATTGCTGCCGCGCATGTCGATTCCGCGCAGACCCATATCAAGAACAACTATATGCGTAACCCGCTACCCTCTGAGGTCTTCAACGAAGCGATCTGCGGCCTTTTAAAGCGGAAGTTTCGGGAGACCCTTCGCAAGACCGATGATCTCACGATCGCCTTCGACTATGATGGTGCGGTGTCCCTGCAGGACACAGAAGAAATGCTGGATAACGCACGGGCACTCCACGCACGCGTTCTCACCGCCCTTGAAAAAGCCAGCACCGATGAGCGTCGGGCAGCGCTGGGCCATTTCTCGGTCAATTTTTCCCGCACTTTCTATGACTTTGAGCCGGACTTTTTTCAGCAGAACGTCAGCCGGCTGGTGGATGACGAGGTCGGACTGATCAAATCAGCTCTGGAAATTTGGCCGACACTTCTTGAGATCGTTTACTTCAAGAAAAACTGTCGGCAATTGCCCGTTCGCCGCGTTCGAACCCGAACGGCTTCTTCTCCCCGAAGCAAGAAGGCGGCGGCATAAGGGGGCGTCAGGCGAGCCTCAAGAAGCATATGGTACTCAGATGCTTCTTGTTTCCCTGAAAATATGGCCGTTCGAGGTCGTGCAAAGCCACATGCAGGAAATGTGCAACCACAGGCGGGGATATTGTTATATCCGTGGATCATGACCCACACGATCAGCCGCACGATATGAACCAGGGAAATAGCGCTACAGAAGCGTCCGCTCCCGCAGGGCCTGTAAAATGGAGCAGAATACGCAGAAGCATGATGCGCCTGCGTATCCGCTTTGCTCAGGCGATCCTTCTGCCCGAGTTGTCTCCAAAGGATGCTTATGACCTGCGCCATCAGGTCATTGACGAAGGGTCGCTGTCCCAGGGCTATGTGCTCATGTGCGCCCTGTCAGCGGGCATCGCGACCCTCGGACTTCTGCAATCCTCTACAGCCGTCGTCATTGGCGCGATGCTGATTTCCCCGCTCATGAGCCCCATAGCGGCGCTCGGCTTTGGATTTGCGTCTATCGATGGCCAGCGTATTCGCGATGCGGCCAAAGTCGTTCTTGTCGGGGCATTGATCGGTATCGCGACAGGCATGCTGCTGACCCTGATCAGCCCGATCCGCACCGCAACGCCGGAAATTCTTGCTCGCACGGAACCGACGCTGCTCGATCTGGCCGTGGCGCTCCTGTCCGGCATTGCCGGTGGCTATGCAACGGTGCGCGGCAAGGGCGGCACGGCAATCGGGGTCGCCATTGCGACCGCGCTGATGCCGCCGCTCGCCACTGTCGGCTATGGCCTCGGTGTTATGAACCCGGCTTATGCGTTGGGCGCCTTTCTCCTGTTCCTCACCAACCTCTCCGCAATTGCCTTCGCCTTTGCTCTGATCGCGCGATTAAGCGGTGCCGCCCGCCCGCTTGCCAATGTCGAATGGAAGCCGCGCTATGTCATCGCCGGACTGGGCGCCTTTCTCGTGCTCGCGACGCCGCTTGCTCTTACGCTGGTCCGGGTCAGTCAGGAAGCGTCGCTTCGCAGTAGTGCGCGCGGCGCTATCACCAATGCCATCGGATCGGATGAGGTCAGTTTCGCACAGCTCGACATCAACTGGCCGCTGTTCGGATCGCCACAGGTTCATGCCGTTGTCGTAACGCCGCGCTTCAAGGAAGGGGCGGAAGATGCCGTGCGCGGCATTCTGGCGCGACAGGATCGCGCTGCCACGATCCTGCTTCAGCAGGTGGTCGCAGCCGATATGACCTCCCAGACGCGGTCCATGATCGATGCCGCAATGGAACGGACAGCGGCGGGGATTGCCGCTGACGTTCCGCCCTATGATCGCATCCGCGCCAGCATCGCGATCCCGACACGCGGCATCTGGAGCAATCAGGCTGACCGGGTCGTAAATGTCGAACCGATTGCCGCACCGGGCTGGACGCTGCGCGATTACCGGGAGGTCGAGCGAGTGGCGAACACCATGTCCGAGGGCTGGCGGGTCCGGGTCATGCCACCAGTCACCGCGCAGTTACTGGTGGTGATCGGCGAGGGGCTGGCGTCTGGAGATGCTGTCTCGCCAGATGTTGCGATCTGGGCCCTCCAGCGTTGGGGCATGGCGCAGATAGGCCTCGCTCTGCCTCAGGATGAACCTGCTGACGCGCTCATCGCCGCGCTCGATGCCGCGGGCATTCGAACGCGCCCGCTGATCGCCGACAATGTCGATTCAGGAACAGCGATCATCGAGGTCGTCGGGCCTCCACCGGCTGCTCAGCCCGGAACAGCAGACCAGCCATCTTGAACAGCGATAGCCTGTCTGTGAGCGACTTTCGCCTGTACTGATCGCCGTCATCTGCCGACAAGCTGTTAGGTGGAAGTTCAGGCGGCCCACTTTAACAGTCCGGGCAAATGCGAAACTGGTTCCTCAAATATGCGCCCGACCGGGACGCTCTGCTCCGCAATCGCTGGCTTGCGCCGGTCGCATCGCGGCTGGCGCCTGACGCCATCTGGCAGTTCAATCGTCGCAGCATTGCGCGGGGACTGGCGCTTGGCCTGTTTGCCGGTTTTCTGCTGCCTGTCGGACAGATTGTGCTCGCAGCTCTGCTGGCCACCTCCGCCCGCGCGAATGTGCTTATCGCCAGTGCCGCGACACTTGTCACAAATCCGCTGACCTTCCCGCCCATTTATTACGCTGCCTATCGGACAGGCAATTATCTGATCGGCAGAGTGGGAGCATCCTCACCAGCGTTGCTCCCGGCTGAAACGAGCGGCTTCTGGTCGACCCTGAGTTCCACATCCGGTGCGACCTTTCTCGGGCTGATCATCTTCGCCCTGTTGTCCAGCCTGCTCTCCTTTGCCGCCGTGCATATTGCGTGGCGGCTATCGCTCGCCTGGCGCTGGAAGAAGCGTCGGGGCCGTTGACCGGCTCCTGATCTCATCCCCGCCAGAAGCGAGGGATGAAAAGGATAAGCACGGTGAACAATTCCAGCCTTCCAAGCAGCATCCCCGCCGACAAAAGCCATTTGGCCGTGTCTGGCAGCGTTCCGAAATTGCCCGCGGGGCCAATGATGTCCCCCAATCCCGGCCCTACATTTGACAGGGCCGTCACCGCACCGCTGGCGCTGGTCAGAAAATCGAGACCCACGGCCATGAGCGCGATGGTTAAGGCGCCGTAGCAGAGGAAAAACACCGCAAAAAAAGCCACGACCGAACCGACTACCTCATCGCTGAGGGGCTTGTTGTCATAGGATCGGGGAAAGACGCCGCGCGGGAAAAGCAGGCGGCGGAAGTGCGTCTTGAGCATAACCGCCATGACCTCGAACCGGAAAATCTTGATGCCGCCAGATGTGGACCCGGTGCAGCCACCCACAAACATCAGGGCAAAGAAGATGCCGACGAGCGTGTTGCCCCAGAGCGCATAGTCAGCACTGGCAAATCCCGTGGTCGTGACGACCGACACAACATTGAAGGCTGCATGCCTGAATGCCGGTTCGATCGCATACTGGCCAGTTATCACGAGCCATGATCCGATCAGCATGATCACAATGCCGACAAAGGCCAGCATCGTCCTGACCTGTCGGTCCCAGACGGCTCTGCGATCGCCTGCCAGAAAGCGGACATAGACCACAAAGGGAATGCTGCCCGAAAGCATGAACAAAGCACCGAACCACTGGATTCCGTTTGCTTCCCAGTTTCCGAAGGATGCGTCTGATGTCGAGTAGCCGCCTGTGGCGATTGAGGTCAGCGCGTGGGCCAGCGCATCAAAGGCTCGCATCCCGGCCAGCCAGTAGACCGCCGTGGCGATCATCGTCAGGCCCATATAAACGGCGCCTATCGCCATTGCCATCTGGCGGACGCGCGGCATGACCTTGTCTGAGCGATCGGAAGATTCCGTACGGAAGAGTTGCATGCCTCCGATGCCAAGCGCTGGCAGAATGGCTATCGCCGTGGCGATGATCCCGATGCCGCCCATCCATTGCAGCAGCGCCCGCCAGAGCAGGATGCCGGGAGGCGCCTCTTCCAGCCCGGATATCACCGTGGCGCCGGTCGTGGTAATGCCGGACACTGCCTCGAAAAAGGCATCGGCCATGCTGCGGCTGACGATGCCATAATCGGAAAAGAAGAAGGGCATTGCGCTCACCAGACTGACACTGAGCCAGCACAAAGGTGTCAGCAGAAAGGCCTGCCTGAGAGTCATGCCGGCATGCGCGCCGGATCGACCTATGCGCGCGAGCAATAGTCCGAGTGCAGCCGCAAGTGCGGCGGCGGCAGCAAAAGACTGCCAGTCCTTATTGTCGAAATAGATATCCGCAGCCATTGGGATGAGCATCATCCCCGATGTGGAGAGCAGTACCATCCCGATCAGGTGGAGAACGGGCCTCATGCCATTCGCCAGCAAAGGGCCGCGAGCAAGCTTGCCCGTCGTCTCCAGGCTCATCCGAACGGCCTCCGTCGCGCGCCGAGCAGCGCCTCTGCCAGCCGCAAATAGCTATAGGCGACCAGAGCGACGACATGATCGCCCGCTTCCAGCCTCGTCGACGCCTCCGCCATGATGACCGCTCCATCGCGGATGACTGCGCCGATCTTCATGCCGGACGGGAGCCCCAGTTCACCAAGTGGCCGGCGCAGCAGGCGTGATCCTGCATCGATTTCCGCCTCCACGACCTCACCGAAATCCTCGCGCAACGTGTAAAGGCCGAAGATCGTCCCATGCCGGACATGGCGCAGTACGGTTGAAATGGTGACGGCGCTGGGGCTGACCACCGCGTCAATTCCCAGCGTTGGGATCAGACTCTCATAATTGCTTTTGTTGACCAGCGTTATCGCGCGCCGACAGCCGGCCTGCTTGGCCAGCACGGAGACGAAGATATTCGCCTCATCATCATTGGTGACGGCGACGATAGCATCGGCTGAACCGGTCTGCGCTTCTGCGAGCAGATCCCCATCGAGGGCGTCGCCGTTCAGAACAATGGCGGCATCGCCAAATTCGCGGGCAGCTTCGGCCGCGCGTTCACGGTCTCTTTCGATCAGTTTGACATCGACGGAGGAAAATTCGCGCAGGATTTTCCGAGCCAGATGGAGGCCGACATTACCGCCCCCGACAATGACGACCTTACGCGCAGCCCTCTTCTCATGACCGAAAGCCCGGATGACTGCATCAACATGTGCGCTTCTGGCCAGCACGTAAACATCGTCTCCGGCGGTCAGGCAATCGTCTGCGTCCGGCACGAAGGATCGTCCGTCGCGTACGACGGCCAGAACGCTCATCTGCATGTCTTCGTCCTGACCGGCAATTTCGGCAAACGAGCGCCCGGTTACCGAACAATCCGGGCTGCTGTGAATGCCCAGCAGTTCGACAAGGCCACCGCCCATAGGCACGCGGTCGAATGCTCCCGGTGTGCGCAATCGATGCGCAATTCCCTCGGCGATTTCGATTTCGGGAGAGATGATGATGTCGATGGGCAGATGTTCTGCCGCATAGAGCCCGCTCTTATCCTGCTCAAGATAGCCGGCATGACGTAAACGGGCGATCCGGCGTTTCACGTTGAACAGCGAATAGGCGACCTGACAGGCGACCATATTGACCTCGTCAGACCGGGTCACCGCGATCAGCATATCGGCGTCGCGCGCGCCGGCCTCCTGCAGAGTGGCGGGGTGCGACGCATGACCGACCAGCCCACGCACATCATAGCTTTCGTCAACGCGGCGAATCTGGTCCTGATCGATGTCGATGACGGTGACATTGATGCCTTCGGTCGCCAGATGCCGGGCAATCGTCGTGCCGACCTGACCGGCCCCGCAAACAACGATTCTCATGATAAGACTCCGACCATATAAACTTTCATGAGGCTCTTAGCCGCACAGTCCGGGCAGGCCCAGCCTTACGGCAAAGCCAACAGGGTTGCGGCTCAGGCATTGCCATGAAACAAAGAGGCTGTTCATCCGGGACGGCAAAGGAGCAGTGAAGTGATCGAAGCTCTTCTTCTGGTTGAACGCGGTTCTGTGCGCGACAGTTCGCAGGATTGGGGCATCCATGCTTTTCTTGGTGTGCCCTCTCCGGGAGACCGGATCATGATTCCGCGCGAAGGAGAGTCCCATTACCTGACGGTCCTGTGCGCGCACCACCGCCCGGTTCCGGTCGAAGACGCCCGGCAAGGAACGGCTGTCCCATCGGTTGAGGTCGTCGCGAAATGGACTGGCTCGGAGTAGTTCCTGGCCATCAGAGCGGGGCCAGAATGCCCAGCGTGAGCAGCCCGAGCATCGCACTGCCCAGCGCCACACGATACCAGACGAAGGGCATGAAGCTGCGGGTCGAGATGATCTTCAGAAAGACAACGATCACACCATAGCCGACAATGAACGAGATGATCGTTGCCAGCGCAGTCTGACCAAAGCCAAACGGGCCGAACTCGCCCCACCTTCTTGCGAGCTGATAGAAGCCCGAGGCCAGAACTGCGGGGATGGCGAGCAGGAAGGAATAGCGAGCGGCCGCCTCGCGCGTATAGCCCAGCAGAAGACCTGCACTGATCGTCCCGCCTGACCGCGACACGCCGGGAATCAGCGCCATCGCCTGCGCAAAGCCCAACAGGATACCGTCGCGCCAGCTTAGTTGTTCCAGCGTCCGGATCCGGCTGCCGAAGCGGTCGGCAAGGCCAAGTACCACGCCGAAGCCAATCAGCATCGCTGCGGTAATATAGAGATTACGCAGTGAACCTTCGATCGTATCCTTGAAGACCAGCCCCAAAATCGCGATCGGCAGCGTACCGATGAGCACCAGCCAGCCGAGCCGCACATCGGCCGCCTCCTCAGCACGCGCGCCCACAGGGGAGCGGAGCCATGCCAGCGCGATCCGCAGGATATCCTTGCGGAAATAGAGCAGCACGGCAGCTTCCGTGCCGATCTGGGTGATCGCCGTAAACGCTGCCCCCGGATCCGTTCCGGACGGCAGAAACTCCCCCACAAGCCGCAAATGCGCACTGGAGGAAATCGGCAGGAATTCGGTCAGTCCCTGCACGATGCCCAGAATGATGGCTTCCAGCCAGGGCAGATACTCGTTCAACTGTGGTCACCTGCTTTTGACGGAGATCGCCTTATTTGAGCTCGCGAACCATCAGGACGTCCACATCGACCGAAGCCAGCAGCGCCTCCGCCTGGCTCCCGATCGTCGCATGGGCAAAACCGCTCCGTCCATGGGTGCCGAGGACCAGAAGGTCGGCATTGGCAACTGCCAGATCGCGCGCAATCACAGTGCCAATCTCTCCTTCGCCTAGTCTGGCATCCAAACGCTCACGTAATTCGGGAGCAATCTTGGCGAGGAATGTGTCCAGTTCCTCCTGAGCCTCCACGCGGACTTCCGCTTTGACATCATCGGACTTGAGCCAGCCTTCATAGGGGACGTGGAAGGCATGCACGAGCGTGATGGAGGCCTGCGGGAACATAGCGGCAGCCGCAAGCAGCGCTGCGCGCGAGCAATTGGACAAGTCGGTTGCGACCAGCAGGCGATCATAAGACCCCGTCACGCGCCGCCGCACCACAAGCACCGGCTGCGTGGCATTGCGGATGATGTGATCGACCGCTGTGCCGAGGAAATAGTCACCGATGCTGTTATAGCGAGCGACGCCCGTCACGATCAGGTCGCTTGCCCGCTCGGATGCGATTGTTACCAGTGCTTTGGGCGCAGCACCGCGGCGGATGATCAGTTCCGCATCTTCGGTACCAGGCGGCAGGTCTGCCTTGAGCCGATCGGCAACCGCTTCTTCATCAGATCCAGAGTCTTTTTCCAGCACATGCGCGATGATGAGTGTGCCATCTTTCTCTCCGGCCAGATGGATGGCGCGCTCGGTCGGACGGTCGGAGCGGGCCGTGAAATCGCTCGCCAGCAGAACTTCGAATGTGGCCATGATCGTTCCTTTCAATGGCTGTCGGTTCGGGATGCGAGGGGTTTTATCGCGGGTCGGCGGTGATGGTCTCCACATCGCCATCCCGCTCGATCTCCGCGGCTTGCTGTACTTCCTCGCGGACATGCTCGGCATGCAGCGGGGCAAAGCGCAGCATCAGATATCCGGTGATCGCCGCCAGAATTGACCCGCCCAGCGTGCCCAGCTTGGCTTCCTCGACGAGCAACGGATCGCTGAACGCCAGACCACCGATGAACAGGCTCATGGTGAAACCGATCCCGCAGATCACCGCCACGGCATAGATCTGCAACCATGTCGCCCCGCGTGGCTTGGCTGCAAAGCCCGTCTTCACCGCCAGCCATACGGCGGAGAAGATGCCGAGCTGTTTGCCGATGAACAGGCCCGCCGCGATGCCGATGGGCATCGGAGAGAAAATCTCATCCAACGTGAGGCCGCCCAGCGCGACACCGGCATTGGCGAAACCGAACAGCGGCACGATGAAGAACGCCACCGGCACATCCAGCGCATGTTCCAGCCTGTGCAGCGGGGAATCCGGGGCGTCCGGCGTTCCAGGCGTTTTGACGATCGGGATGGCGAACGCCGCCAGAACACCGGCAATCGTCGCATGAACACCGGACAGCAGGACCGCGAACCAGAGCAAAGCGAAACCGGCGAGATAGACCGGCAACGAACGCACGCCGAAGCGGTTCAGAGCGAACATTGCGGCAAGGATCACTACCGCAGCAATCAGAGGCCCAATGGCGAGGCCAGACGTGTAGAACAGGGCGATGATCGCCACAGCCCCCATGTCGTCGACGATCGCCACCGTTACCAGAAACAGTTTGAGCGAGGTTGGCGCACGCGGGCCAAGCAACGCCAGGACACCGATGGCGAACGCGATATCCGTCGCCGCAGGGATCGCCCAGCCATGAACCATGGCCGGATCACCACCGATAACGGCAATATAGACAAGCGCCGGAGCCGCCATTCCCGCAACAGCCGCCAGCACCGGTAGCCGCCGCTGATCCCATGTGGAGAGGCGTCCGTCCACCAACTCGCGCTTGATCTCAAGCCCTACGAACAGGAAGAAGATCGCCATCAGGCCATCATTGATCCAGTGCAGGATCGACAGACCGCCGACATAGCTGTGCAGCGTATCAAAGTAGCTTTGGGCGAACGGCGAATTGGCGATCAGCATCGCCAGCGCCGCCGCGATCATCAGCACGATCCCGCCTGATGAGGCGCTTTCCATGAAGCGGCGAAGAACGGAAACCAGCCCGCTGGCTGGTAATGAAGAACGCGATGATACCATAGGAAGCGCACTCCCGGAAAAAGGTTACAACCAATCTCCGTACTCGGGCATCCGGCCCGGGCGCACGCAGCACACGCCATGTCTGTTTCTTTTAAGGAACGTACCGTGAGATTCAATCCTCACGCAGAAAGGAAAGCGGGCTGAACAGGCAGCAAGTTGATGCGCTGCTCCTTTCTGGACGGACCTGCAAAAATGTCCAACTCTCTGGACATTGCTCACCTTCTTCGCGTTCTGATGAATGTGCGACTGCTAGAAGCGAACCGACCATCCGAAGCGGACTTACCAGTACGTCCGACGAACTCGTCGTTCGAGGGAACGCAACCAGACATTTCAACGAACGACTCGAACCGCCTGTCGTCACACACCGCCTTATCTACGCTATTGCACGATTTCGCCAACGTATGCCCGGCGGCATGTGGCGACGCACGGCGGTTCTGGCGTATCGTGGCGTAGTAGCTCCGCCCTCGCCGTGGTTGTCGGTTCGCATGACGATCCAGACATATTTGACCGTAACGAGCAGGATCATCGTCCAGAAGATCAGCGACAGCATACCGAAGATATGTGCGTGGTCCGCAGTCATCGGATGATGGCCGGCAAACTCTCCTTCAGGGCATAGAGCGGTGAGGTGCCGATGTCGCCTAAAACCACGCCAAGAGCGCCCAGCACGAGCTTGCCAGTCGTTCCTTGGCGCGGGTGACTCTCGGCTGCCGGCGGGGTGCCCGATACAGAAGAGGTCATGCATTTTCCGGTATTACTAAATGGCAATGCGGCCTTATGCGATTTTCTGCATAGTATTTCTGGGTATATAAACTGAGAAATGCATATGTTTCTCATATATTTTTCTTCATAATGAATGACTTTTTTCGGTAATGCTGGATTTCCTCAAAGGTTCGTTTATTCGCTAGGCTATGCAACGGTCTCGCTGCATCGTCGGCTCTCGGAATGCTGGACTTCGCCTCACTGAGCAGATGCATGGGGTCTGCCCGGTGACGAGCAACAAAACGCCTCCAGCCCGGTTGAGGAAGATAAGCCTCCGGCTGTTCTGCGTGATCTTCGTCGGCCGCCTCGGTGCTGGCATATCTTGGCAAGCAAGCTCGATAGCTGGCGGGCAACCAGCTCCGCCATTCGGCGCACTCATCCATGCAAAGTCGCTGTCCATTTGCAGGACGCGTCACCACAAGTAGGGGAGCCTCGGGTGCCGTTCGATATTCGTCAGCTCCGCTATGCCATCGCGGCGGCGGATCACGGCAGTTTCTACCGCGCATCGCGGGTGCTGGACGTAGAGCAATCGACGCTGAGCCGCGCCATTCTAAAGCTGGAGCGCGTGATCGGGGGCAGAATCTTCAACCGATCGCAAGCGGGCGTCAACCTGACACTTGCCGGCACGCAATTCATTCGCGCAGCGCGGCCGATGGTGGCGAGCGCAGACAAGATGGTGACAACCATGCGCGCGGCGGGTCAAGGCCGTGCCGGCGGTCTCATAATCGGGCACAACAGCGCAATTTCGGCAGGCCATTTGCGCGCGACCATGCTGGGCTGGCGCGCGGCAAATCCCGATGTCGAGATCGACGGCGTGGAAGCCGACCGGGGCGTGCTGCTCGCGGGACTCGATACCGGCGAGATCGACATCGCAATCCTGGTGGGCGAAGCGGGCCACGCAGGATTCCGGCGCGAGGGTTTCTGGAACGAGCGTGTCATCGCGGCGCTGCCGGCCGATCATGCGCTTGCCGCGAGCGAGGCCGTTCACTGGACCGATCTGCGGCGCGAACGCTTTCGGCTGCCCGCAGCCGATCCCGGCCCGGAAATCCGCGACCTGCTGCTCGGTCGCCTGATGGTGGCAGGCGAGCCTCCCGATATCAGGATGCATCAGGCGAGCCGCGAGGCGATCCTGAGCGTGCTGGGCGGCGGTTTGGGCGTGTCCATCGTCTGCGAGGGCGTGACAGGCGCGCGCTATCCCGACGTCATCTATCGCCCCGTCCTGGGCGAGCAGGGACCGGCCTTCATCAACTATTCGGGCTACTGGCGGCAGGACAACGCCAATCCCGCGCTGAGGCGTTTTCTCGCCTTCGTGCGCGACCGCTATGCGCTGTCCTTCGACATCCCCTGACCACCCACGAAAGTGACATGCGACGTTAACAGGCCGGATCGTAACCAAGGGACCGGCCCGATTTGCAACCGGAGAAAGGAGTGGGTCATGACGCAAGGCAAGACACTCATCATCGTGCTGGTCACGCTGATGGTCGGGTTCGGAGCGGGTTTCGTCCTGCGCCCGGTGATCGCGCCGGCCGAGCCGGCAGCGGCGGTAGCCAGTCCGGCGCCCGTCGCCGCGCCCGCGGAGCCGCGCGGCAAGCAATATTTCGCGGCGCATCTCGACGAGGCCCGGCAGGTTCAGATGCAATGCGCGGAGGGCTCGGTGCGCGGCGACGAATGCTTCAATGCCGAGATGGCCGTCACGGAAGCGGACGGCCGCGCGCGGCACAAGCGGTTCTTCGGCAACTGAGGCGCGATCGACGCCGCTTTCAATTGCCCTTCGCACGATGCCGGCGAAATGCCCGATCAGTGGCCATGAACCGCTCCAGCATCGGCGCGATCAGGCGCGCGGGTGGGATCGGGCTGCCTTCGCCCAGAATTTCTCCGTAACGCCGCAAGTTCTCGAACAGCGGCGCGGGCAGTTCCACAGCGAGCTTGACGGGCTTGTCCTCGGGGATCGGCCCCAGCTTCAGTTTCGTCATCGTGTTGCTCCAATCGCCTCAAGCACCAGATCGCGCGTCAGGACTACCCTGAGCGGATGCCCCGGCCGGATGGTGAGCGTCGGCTGCACACCCGTCTGCCGACGCACGATCTGCTGGCCAGTCTGGTTGATGGTGTCCTGCGAGCCGCGCCGCAGCGCGCGGGTCAGGTTGTCCTCGCTGTCCGCGCCCAGTTCGGCGCTGACCCCGAGCAGCGTCGAGATCGCGGCGGCTTTGAGCAGATTCCCCCAATGCTGATTCACGCGGTCCTGCAGCCCCGCAAATCCGGTGGCGTCCGTTCCAGGCTGGCGCTCCAGAATGATCGAGCGGCCGTCCGGCAGTAACAGCCGGTCCCAGGCCAGCAGCACGCGGGTCTGACCCGCGGCGACCTCACTGTCATATTCGCCGATCAGCCGCGCGCCCTGCGGAATGAGCAGGATGCGGCCGGTGATGCTGTCATAGACGTTGACCGTCACTTGTGCCGTGATCTGGCCGGGAAGGTCGGAACGGATGCCGGTGATAAGCGCAGCCGGAATGATACTGCCAGCCTGCACGATGTTGGGCGAGGCCGGCGCGGTCAGCCGCTCGACACTGACCGTGCGCTGGTTCGATGCCTGCGCCATGAACGCGCGCTTTGCGGTCTGATCCGTCTGTGCAGCTGCGCCATCTGGCTGTGCCGGAGATTGCGGTGTGGTAGCGTCCGGCGTTGCCATCGCCAGTCCGGGCAAAGACGGCATCGCGCCAGCCCCGACGCTGCTTCCACCGAGGAACATGGTGCTGGTCCGGGCGGCATCCTGTTCCTGTTCGGCGCGCTGACGTGCGGCTTCGGCGGCCTGAACACGCGGATCGGGCTGGCCGGTGCCCATCGGCGGGATCGGCACATTCTCTCCGCGCTGCTGTGCGGCAAGGATCGGACCGCCGAGATCGCCGGGGAGCCTGGGTCCGAGCTTCGGCACCTGACTATAGTCCTTCGGTCCCGCTGTGATGGTTTCGGCGGTCGCCCGGCTGTCGGTATTGTAGAGTTCCTTTGCCGCCCTCTCTCCCTTTGGCGCGAGCGCATAGATCATCGAGCCTCCGATACCGAGACCCGCGACGACGCCCAGCGTCGCCAGCGCCTTGCGCGACAGACGCATGACGCGCGGCGCCGGCCCGCGAAGCTGGAACGCGGCGGCATTGCCTGCGGTTTGCGGGGTAGCCTGGGGCGCGGGCGGCGGCGGAACTGTCTGGTCGGGCAGGACCGGCGTGTCGGCGGGATCTGCCATCACCGCCGCTCCCGTCCATCATCGCGCAGTATGCGCACGCGCCGTTCGCTGCGCTTGTCGCCCAGGCGCAGTTCCGCGCTGGCGAACAGCCGATCGACCACCATGTAGCGGCCCTGCACGCGGTAATTGACCAGTTCGGCGTCGCCGCGCGCGCCGGTCACGAACAAGGGCGGCATCTCGCCCTGAGCGATCCCGGACGGAAACTCGATGAACACCTGGGCGGAATCATCGAACGCGCGCAGCGGCTTCCACGGCACACGGTCGCCTTCGATCCGGTAGCGGAAGTTGAGTGCGGCGAGGTCAAGGCCGCTCGCCACAGGGGCAGCCGATGATGCGGCAGCATTGGCGCGGCGCAGCGCAATGAGCTGGTCCTGCGGATAGGTCCACGATACTGAAGCCATGTAAGTGGATGCGGTCGCGCGCAACTCGATGTGATAGGTGCGCCGGTCGGTGTTGATAACGAGGTTGGTGGCGATATCGGGCCGGGTGGGCTTCGCGAGGATATGCACGCGCGCCGTCGCGCCCGTGCCGCTCACCGTGTCGCCGATGATCCACCTGACCGTATCGCCGGCCGCGACCGGCCCTGGCCCAACAAGCTGCTCGCCTTCCTGCAGAGCAATGTCGGTCACCTGACCGGGCGCGGTGTAGACCTGATAGAGAGCGCCGTCCGCCCACGGATATTGCTGGATGGCGTTGAGATAACCGTCCCGCACCGGTTCGATCCGCGCGGCGGTATTGGCTGCGCCGACGCGGCGGCGGGGATCAGCGGGTTCGGGCGCGCGACGCGTATCGGTTACCGGCTTCAACTGACCCGGCAGTGGCAGCGGTTCCGGGATCGTCACCACTTCGACCGGGCGTGGCGGCTCGGGTGCCGGTGTCGCCGCGATCTCCACAGGGCGATCATCATAGCGGATGTCAGGCACTTTCGCCGATGAGGTGGCGCAGCCGGCCAGCGCAGGCAGGACAAGCAGCATGACCGCACTGGCGGCATGGCGTGCGGATAGCCGGGTCATTGCGACAGCTCCTTGCTCCAGTTGAGGGCGTTGACGAAAAGCCCAAGAGGGTTCCTGCGCAGCGCGTCGGGTGTGCGCGGCGGTTGCACGACGATGGTAAGGATCGCCGACCAGCGTTCGGTGGCAGCGAGGCTCCCGTCCTGATAGCGCCGCTCGGTCCAGGCCACGCGGAAGCTGTCACCCGACGCGCGGATCACGCTGGAGACATCGACAGCTACAGCCACCCGCCCGACATTGGCGAACGGATCGTTGGCGCGGGCATAATCGCTCAGCGCCTGCCCGCCCTTGTCGGTAGTGAAGTCGTAGGCGCGCAGCCAATTCTGCCGCACGATCACCGGATCGGCCGGGATGCTCCTGACCTGCTCGATAAACCGGGCGAGATGGAACGCGATCTGCGGATCGGTCGGACGGTATCCGTCATCCGCCGGTGCGACCGCCTGCGCTTCGCCGAGCTTGTCGACCTCGACCACCCAGGGCACGATCGTCCCGCGCGCCGATTGCCAGACGAGGCCGGCGGCAAGCCCGCCGGACATGGCGAGCGCCCCGAAGAAGGCGAACCGCCAGTTCTTCGCCTGCACGCGCGCGGAGCCGATACGATCATCCCACGCCTGCGCCGCGCGCTGATAGGGCGTGACGGGTTCGGGCGTCTGCCCGTAACGGATGGTGGATCTTCGCAATAGCATTGCTCTCTCCCTGCGGTCAGTCTTTCTCACGAATGTCGGGGCCGGCTCCGCCGCCGTGGCTGTCGCCGCCGCGCAGCGTGTGGGCGGCCATGGTCGCGCCATGGGTCATGGTCTGACGTTGTTTCATGGATGCCGCCCATGCCGGAGGACCGGAGGACGATGACGCCATGTCGGCCGCGGCGCTGCTGCCGGAGATTGTTCCGCCGGTCGCGGTGATGGCGGCGCGCGCGCCGGCCTTATGGCTTTGCCTGAGTGATGCCGCCGCCTTGCGCAGCGGCGATAGGGCTGCACCTGCCGCCGCCTGCCCGACAGCAGCCGTGCCGCTCGCGACCGCTGCCGCACCGGACTTGCCCGCCGAGCCCAGCGCATAGGCGCTCTTCGTGGCGCCTGTGGCAAAGGCCGCACCTCTCGCGGTTCCGCCTGCGGCACCAGCAGCCGCACCGGCCCCGAGCTTCGCCGCCGCTGCGCCACCGACCAGAGCGCCGCCCGCCGCGAGCGCTGTGCCCGCCGCAGCGCCTGCGCCAAGTTGCGGCCCGCCCGAGACAATGCCGTTGGCGATGCCGGGACCGAAGATCGACAGGCCGAGCAGCGACAGCGCGCCGAGCGCGATCGCCAGCACTTCCCGCGCATCAGGTTCGGCACTGACCGTCGCCGTGAATGTGCTGAACAAGGTGGTGCCGATGCCGGTGATGACCGCGAGCACCAGCACCTTGATCCCGCTGGAGACGATATGGCCGAGCACCTTCTCGGCCATGAACGCGGTGCGGTTCCAGAAGGCGAACGGCAGCAGGACAAATCCCGCCAGCGTCACCAGTTTGAACTCGATCAGGGTGATGAAGACCTGGATGGCGATAATGAAGAAGGCGAGGACGACGATCAGGTATGCGAGCAGAAGCACCGCGATGATCGCGACATTGGCGAACACCGACCAGAGGCTGTTATAGGCCTCCATCGCATCGATCAGAGGCTGCGCGGCGTCGAGCCCTTTGCCGGCGATCGTGCCGGGTTTCATGAACTCCGCGAGGCTGAGCGCATCACCACTCGCCTTGAGGCCCAGCCCCGCGAAGCTGTCGAACAGGATCGTGCTGAGCGTCTGGAAATTGCCGATGATGAACGCGAAGGCGCCTATATAGAGCGTCTTCTTCACCAGCCGCTGGATGACATCCTCGTCGGCGCCCCACGCCCAGAACAGCCCGGCGATGGTCACGTCGATCGCGATCAGGGTCGAGGACAGGAAGCCGACCTCGCCACCGAGGAGGCCGAAGCCGGAATCGATGTAGCTGGTGAAGGTGTCGAGGAAGGTATCGACGATGCCGGTGTCGCTCACGGCGCGGTGCTCCCGGCCGGGTCGGCGGGGACAAAGGGGCCGGGCAGCTCCGGCCGGACAGCTGCGTTCGCCCGGCTGCCGTCGCTCCCCGCGCTGCTATCTGTGTCGGGGACAAAGATAAACTCGCCCGGCAAGCGGGCCGCGCTATCCTTGCCGAAAAAGCGGCGGCGCTTCTCCGCCCATGCCCGTTCGCACCCGGAATCCGGCATGGTGAGCGTGGCGCAGCGTTCCAGTTCGCGCGCCAGCCGCTTCTGTTGATCTCCCTGCTCAACGGCGGGGAACACCGCTTCAAGCGGCGGCTCGCCCGGTTCGCGCGACGCTATGAATGCCACGGCCAGCATAATGCCAGCGAGCGCGGCGACACCGGCGATCTTTGCTGTGCGGGACGGAGCGTGTGACATGGACAAACTCCCCTCAGTCGCGGCCGAAGAAGCGGCGGAAGCGTTCGCGCCCCTCCGCCTCGATCGCGGCCTGCCGCGCGGCGTCGAGCGACTGCGCCCGGCCTTGCGCGACGACGGTGGCGGTGAGGTCAGCAAGCTGCTGCGATTGCAGGGCAAGAAGCTGGTTGCCTGCCTGCGCCGCCTGAAGCGCGCCGGTCGCCGACTGGCTGGCCGACACCAGACTGTTCATGGTGCTGCGCGCACCGTCGATATTGCCGACCACACCGGCCTGCACCTGCAAGGCGTCCTGGAACGCGCCGACGCTGTCCTCCCAGCGCGCGTTCGCGTTGGCGATCATTTGCGCGTTGCTGCCGGTGAGCGCGGTTCCCTTGTAGCGATCGGTGAAGGCGCTCTGGATATTCTGGACATCGTAGGCGATGCGCTGGGCCTGCCCGAGCAGTTGCTGCGTCTGCCGGACCTGCTGCTGAAGCACATCGACCGTCGAGAGTGGAAGCGAAGCGAGGTTCTTCGCCTCGTTGATCAGGCTGGTCGCCTGCTGCTGGATTTGCTGAATCTGGTTGTTGATCTGTTGCAGCGCGCGGGCTGCCTGCAGGACGTTGGAGGCGTAGTTGGTCGGATCGTAGACGATCCCGCCGAACTGGGCGTGCGCGGGCGCGGCGACGAGCATCGGCACGACGGCGGCGCTGGCGAGGACGCCGGCCATGATGGCGCGGCGCAGCGGCATTTTACTCATAGCGGCAACTCCTGCTGCGGGGGTTCGGGAAGAAGTTCGACGGCCCAGGCGCAGCCGCGATGGCGCAGCCATTCGGCCGCGAAGGCGGATGCCCCGTGGGTGTCGATGATTTGGGCGATGGCGAGCTGATCGGTTTTCGATGACGCGGCGGCGAAGGCGAGCGCGATTTCGCCGAGACCCAGTTCGAACAGGCGGTTGCCGCGCCGCGACTGACAATAATAATCGCGCTTCGGCGTCGCCCGGCTGAGGATTTCGATCTGGCGCGCGTTAAGCCCGAACCGCTCGTAGATGGCCGCGATCTGTGGTTCCGCCGCGCGCTCGTTGGGCAGGAAGATGCGCGTCGGGCAGGATTCGATGATGGCCGGTGCAATGCTCGATGTCTCGATGTCAGCGAGGCTCTGCGTAGCGAACACGACGCTGGCATTCTTCTTGCGCAGGGTTTTCAGCCATTCGCGCAGCTGCGCGGCGAAGGCGGGGCTGTCGAGCACCAGCCAGCCCTCGTCGATGATGATCAGCGTCGGGGACCCGTCCAGCCGTCCTTCGATCCGGTGGAACAGATAGGAGAGCACCGCCGCCGCCGATCCGGCGCCGACCAGCCCCTCGGTCTCGAACGCCTGGCAACGGGCTTCGCCGAGCCGTTCGGCCTCGGCGTCGAGCAGCCGCCCCCACGGTCCACCGATGCAATATGGTGATATGGCCTGTTTGAGCGTCTGCGATTGCAGGAGAACGGCGAGCCCCGTCAGCGTGCGTTCGGTTATCGGAGCGGACGCCAGCGAGCCGAGCGCCGACCAGATATGCTCCTTCGCCTGCGGATCGACCGCGACGCCTTCGCCGGCAAGGATCGCAGCGAGCCATTCGGCGGCCCATGCCCGCTCGGCCGGATCGTCGATATGCGCGAGCGGCTGCAACTGCACACCGCCGCCGTCGCTGTCGTCGGATAACCCGCCGCCGAGATCCTGCCAGTCGCCGCCCATGCCGAGCGCGGCGGCGCGGATGCTGCCGCCAAAGTCGAACGCGAAGACCTGGGCGTTCTCGTAGCGTCGGAACTGCATCGCCATCAGCGCGAGTAGCACCGACTTCCCGGCGCCGGTCGGCCCGACGATCAATGTGTGGCCGACATCGCCGACATGAAGGGAAAACCGGAACGGGGTCGAGCCTTCGGTCTTGCCATAGAGCAAGGGGGGAGCATTGAAGTGCTCGTCCCGTTCCGGCCCCGCCCATACTGCTGACAGGGGGATCAGGTGGGCGAGATTGATGGTGGAGATCGGCGGCTGCCGGACGTTGGCGTAGGTGTGACCGGGCAGGCTTCCCAGCCATGCCTCGATCGCGTTCATGCCCTCCGGGATCACGGTGAAGTCGCGGCCCTGGATGACCTTTTCCACCAGCCGCAGCTTTTCCGCCGCGATGGCGGGATCGCGGTCCCACACTGTCACCGAAGCGGTGACGTAGGCCATACCGGCATAGTCGGCGCCCAGCTCCTGCAGGGCGGTGTCGGCGTCGGCGGCCTTGTTCGAGGCATCGCTGTCGAGCAGCGTTGACGCCTCGTTGGTCATCACCTCCTTGAGGATCGCCGCGACCGACTTGCGCTTGGCAAACCACTGGCGACGAATGCGGGTGAGCAGCTTCGTCGCGTCGGTCTTGTCGAGCATGATCGCGCGGGTCGACCAGCGATACTCGAAGGCGAGACGGTTCAGCTCGTCGAGCAGGCCGGGAAACGTAACGCTCGGGAAGCCGGTGATGGTGAGCGTGCGGAGATGATGATCGCCGAGTTTCGGCTCCAGCCCGCCGGTCAGCGGCTCGTCGGCGAGCAGCGCGTCGAGGTGCATCGGCGTCTCGGGCACGCGCACACGCTGGCGGCGGGTCGAGATCGTGCTGTGGAGGTAGGCCAGCGTTTCGGCATCATCGAGCCAGCGGATCTCGGGGACGAAGCCTTCGACAAGGTTCAGCACCCGGTCGCTGCGATCGGTGAAACCGTTAAGCAGCTCCCACGGATCGACGCCCGTGCCGGAACGGCCTTCATAGAGCCAGGTTTCGGCGCGGGCGGCGTCTTCGGCCGGGGGCATCCACAGCAGCGTCAGATAATAGCCGCTCTCGAAATGTGTCCCTTCCTCGCGGAACTGTTCGCGCCGCTCCATATCGACCAGTGCCGACACCGGATCGGGAAACTGCGATTCCGGGTAGTCGAGCGCGGGCGTGCGCTGCGCCTCGACGAAGATCGCCCAGCCCGAACCGAGACGGCGTAGCGCGTTATTGAGCCGTGCCGTGGTGGCGACCAGCTCGGCGGGCGTAGCGGAATCAAGGTCCGGTCCCCGAAAGCGCGCCGTGCGCTGGAATGAGCCATCCTTGTTGAGCACCACCCCTTCGCCGACCAGCGCCGCCCAGGGCAGGAAGTCGGCGAGATGCGCCGCCTTGTTGCGGTATTCTCTGAGGCTCATCATGGCCGCATCCATGTCGGATAGCGGAGATGGCGGCGGACCACGTCCACGAATTGCGGATCGCGGCGCGCGGCCCAGACCGAGAGCGCATGGCCGATCGCCCAGATGACGAGGCCGGCGATCCAGAGGCGCAGGCCGAGGCCGATCGCGCCCGCCAGCGTTCCGTTGACAATGGCAAGCGAGCGCGGGGCGCCGCCGAGTAATATCGGCTCGGTCAGCGCCCGATGCACCGGGGCATAGAAGCCGGAGATGGCGTCATGCCCCGTCATCAGACCAGCGCCCCGCCGCCGAAGCTGAAGAACGACAGGAAGAAGGAGCTGGCCGCGAACGCGATCGACAGGCCGAACACGATCTGGATCAACCGGCGAAACCCGCCCGAACTGTCACCGAACGCCAGCGTCAGGCCGGTCACGATGATGATAATGACCGCGACGATCTTGGCGACAGGCCCCTCGATCGATTCGAGGATGGATTGCAGCGGCGCCTCCCACGGCATCGACGATCCGCCGGCATAGGCCGGAACGGAAAAGCTCAGCGCGATCAGGCTGGCGGTGGCGGCAAGCATGGCGCGGCGGGCGCCATGCCGCAGGGCATGGATCATGTGAGGTCTCCTGGCTGGGGTTCGGAAAGCGAGATGATGCGATAGTCGCCGGTCGCGGCGTCGAGTCCTTCGACGCGGGCCAGCTCGGCGAGGCGGCGGCCATGCCCGTCACGGACGAGCACGGCGATCAGATCGATGGTCTCGGCCAGCAGTGCGCGCGGGACCGTGAACACGGCTTCCTGGATGAGCTGCTCCATGCGGCGCAGCGCACCAAGCGCGGTCCCGGCATGGATGGTGCCAATGCCGCCGGGGTGGCCGGTGCCCCAGGCTTTGAGGAGGTCGAGGGCTTCCGCGCCGCGCACCTCGCCGATAGGGATGCGATCGGGGCGCAGGCGCAGGCTGGAGCGCACGAGATCGGACAGCGAGACGACGCCATCCTTGGTCCGCATGGCGACGAGGTTGAGCGCGGCGCATTGCAGCTCGCGCGTGTCCTCGATCAGGACGATGCGGTCGGTGGTCTTCGCAACCTCGGCGAGCAGCGCGTTGACCAGCGTGGTCTTGCCGCTGCCAGTCCCGCCCGCGACGAGGATGTTGGCGCGAGTGACCACGCCATCGCGCAGCGCCTCGGCGTCGGCGGCCGACATGATGCCCGCAGCGGCATAGTCGTCGAGCGTGAACACGGCGACCGCGGGCTTGCGGATCGCGAAGGCCGGGGCCGCGACGACGGGCGGCAGCAGTCCCTCGAACCGCTCGCCGCCTTCGGGCAGCTCGGCCGAGACGCGCGGGGACCGAGCATGAACTTCGACGCCGACATGGTGCGCGACGAGGCGGACGATGCGCTCGCCGTCCGCCGAGCCGAGGGTGATGCCCGTGTCGGAAATCCCCTCGCCGAGCCGGTCGACCCACAGCCGGCCGTCCGGGTTCAGCATCACCTCGATCACGGCGGCATCGTCGAGCCAGGCCGCGATCGAGGGCCCCAGCGCCGTGCGCAGCATCCGCGCGCCGCGCGTGTTCGCTTCGGATCGGATCGGCTGAACGGACAAGAAACGGCCCCTGAATTGGGCCGGGCGAACCGCCGCCCGGCGTCAGGGGCTCATCAAGAGAGACAGGAAATCGCGCGAGGCAACAACTATGTCAGGGCGTAGTAATGACGGCGGCAGATAAGTGCGCGTTGCGGTCTGAATCTTTCATCGCCGCTCTCCGCCCGCGCTATTTTCGTGAATTTGCTTGGCCGAGTCGCGCATGGCAGCCCCCGGTTGATTCGCTACACTGTCATACGTCGGCGGAGCCGCCGTTACGACCTGCAATATCCTCCGGCATTTCGTCGAGCAGGCTCTTGCCGCTGGCGTAGCGCCGGCCAAGCGTCTCGACAAAACCCTCGTAGCGCTTGCGGCCCTTGACCTGGGCCGCTGCCTGATCCTCGTCGGGCAGCGGCGGCGTGACCGCCAGCCAGAAGCGCACGAACAGCGCCAGCGCCTCGGTGGTGAGGCCGGTGTTGCGTTCGAGCCGTTGGACCTGGCGCGAGAGCCGGTCGAGACGGCGTGCGAAGGCGGCCTCCAACCGGTCGGCGCCGTCCGGCGACATGTATGAGGCAACGGCCGCCTCCACGATCGCCGAGCGCGAGATGCGGCGGCGGATCGCCAGCTCGCTGACCTGTCGGGCCAGCTCGGGCGGAAAATAGACGTTGAGACGCACGCGCATGGGAACCTCCTACAATTCGATGCCGTCGCCGGGATCGAGCGACGCTTGGCGCGCGATGCCCTGCATCCGCCGCCGCGCCGCCGCCTGACGCGCGGCGTCCTCGGGTTCGTCCTCCACAATGGAGAACTCCTGCGCGGGCGGCGCGGACGCCGTCTCCTTCACGATGGCGACGTGATCGGGAAGCTCGGGTTCGCGGCGCAGCCCGCTGTTGGCCGCATCCTCCTGTCGCCGGATGATCGCGGCGATCTCGGCGGGATCGGCCGAAGCGGCGAGCCCCGTCCAGTCGTCGGGACAGACGTCCCGAGATTGCGATACGACCGGATCGGGCGGCGGCATGATTCGCGCGGTGAGACGGCGATCGGCATAATAGGCCGCCTTCTTCGCGCGGATGGGCTGGACGCCCGACACCATGACGATTTCCTCGTCGGGCGGCAGTTGCATGACCTCGCCCTGCGTCAGAAGCTGCCGCGCGGTCTCGGAGCGCGAGACCATCAGATGCCCCAGCCAGGGGGACAGGCGGTGCCCGGCATAATTCTTCATCGCCTTCATTTCGGTCTTGGTGCCGAGCGCCTTCGACACGCGATCGCCGGTTTTTTCGTTGTTGGTCGCGAAGCTCACCCGGACATGGCAGTTGTCGAGGATCGCATTGTCCTGCCCGTAGGCTTTCTCGATCTGATTGAGCGACTGCGCGATGAGGAAGGATTTCAGGCCGTATCCCGCCATGAACGCCAGCGCGCTCTCGAAAAAATCCAATCGGCCCAGTGCCGGGAACTCGTCGAGCATGAGCAGCATACGATGCCGCTGGCCATCCGGGTTGAGTTCCTCGGTGAGCCGCCGTCCGATCTGGTTGAGCATCAGGCGGATGAGCGGCTTGGTCCGCGAGATGTCGCTGGGGGGAATGACGAGGTAGAGCGTCGCCGGCTGCTCGCCCGCGACCAGATCCATAACGCGCCAGTGGCAGGTACGCGTGACCTGCGCGACGACAGGGTCGCGGTAGAGGCCGAGAAACGACATGGCGGTCGAGAGCACGCCCGATCGTTCGTTGTCGCTCTTGTTGAGCAGCTCGCGCGCGGCCGAGGCCACCACCGGATGCACGCCGGCTTCGCCGAGATGCGGCGTCGCCATCATCGCGGCCAGCGTCTGTTCGATCGTGCGCGCCGGATCGGACAGGAAGGCGGCGACGCCAGCCAGCGTCTTGTCAGGCTCGGCGTAGAGAACATGCAGGATCGCACCAACCAGCAGCGCATGGCTGGTTTTCTCCCAGTGGTTGCGCTTCTCGAGGCTGCCTTCGGGATCGACCAGCACATCGGCCACGTTCTGCACGTCGCGGACTTCCCACTGACCGCGCCGCACTTCCAGCAGCGGGTTATAGGCGTCCGACGCTGCGTTCGTCGGATCGAACAGCAAGACCCGGCCATGCTGTGCACGGAAACCGGCCGTCAGCGTCCAGTTCTCGCCTTTTATGTCGTGGACGATCGCCGATGCCGGCCAGGTCAGGAGCGACGGAATCACCAGTCCGACGCCCTTGCCGCTGCGGGTCGGCGCATAGCACAGCACATGCTCGGGGCCGTCGTGGCGCAGATAGGCACGGCCCAGCTTGCCCAGCACCACGCCGTCGTCACCAAGCAACCCGGCCGCGCGCACCTCATCGTCGGTCGCCCAGCGCGCCGAGCCGTAGGTTTCCGCGTTCTTCGCCTCGCGCGCGCGCCAGACCGACATGGCGATGGCGACGACAATTGACACGAACCCGCCCGACACGGCGATATATGCGCCGGTCTGGAAGATATCGGGCGCATAGGCGTCGAACGAAAACCACCACCAGAAAAAGGCGTAGGGCGGATAGACCGGCCAGCCCAGCGCCATGAACCAGGGTTCGCCAAGCTCGGGCTGATACGCCAGCGCGGATGCGGTCCATTGCGTTGCGCTCCAGATCGCGGCGAGCACGATCGCGAAGACGGCGATGATCTGGCCCCAGAGGATTTTGGTAGCGGGCATGATGTATCTCCTTGTTCAGATGCCGAGGCCGCGCTTGCGGCCCAACGACCAGCCGATGCCGCCGCCGTCGCGCATGATGCCGGACACCTGCCGGCCGAGCTGACGTTCGAGGCCGTTCGACCAGGGGACGAGCCGGAAGCCCAACCCGTCGTCGATCATGGCGAAGCGGCCGGAGGAGAGCGCAAGGCGCTGGCGGCATGTGCCGGCAACCTTGTCGCCGGGGCTGGTGGGCCGCCAGGCGAGCCCCGTCCGGCCCGCGATGTCGGCGCCCGCCGCGTCGAGGTCACGGCGGCGCAGCGTGTCGAGAAGACCCCGCTGGAAGACGACGCGCTCGCCGTAGCGCCGCGCCAGTCCTTCGTGCACGAGATCGTCGGTGCGCTCGTCCATCGCCCGTCGCACCTCCGCTCCGAAGCCGCCGTCCACGACGCCCGCGCCGCGCTCGATCAGACGATGATCGAGCCAGGTCGCACCCGGCGCCCTGATCTGGGCGGCAAGGTCGAGATCGGAGCGGGCGGCGAGAAGCAGGGTCGGCTTCAGTTCGCCCGGCCTGGCCGCAGCGCGTAGCTCGACGATGCCGCCGATGTCCGGGCTATGTTCCAGCGCCTCGACACCCGGAAGCCGGACATGGTGAGTGCGCCCATCGATGCCGTCGATTACGGCATAGGCCGAGCCATGCAGCTCGTCATGCAGCCCCTTGTCGATCAGCCGGCCGACGACGGGCTTTTGCGGCGGCGCATTCACGATCGCATAGCTATCGAGCGGACGCTGCAGGCCGCGATCGTTCAGCGCCTTGCCGATGGTGCGGATGATGTCGCCACGCGTGCCCAGGTCACGCAGCTTCGCCTGCGCGCCCTCAGCCATGACCCATTGGCCGGGTTCGGCCTGGGCGGTGAGGCCCATCGTTTCCAGATGCTGCAACCGGCCGATCATCAGGCGACGCACGCGGGGATCGTCCGGGCCTGCCCGCTCGGGGCGCAGGTCGATGACGCCCAGCTCATCGGCCGAGCGGCTGATCTCCGCGTCCAGCCTCGTCCAGCGTTCGGCCAACACCTCGCGGTCAAGCGCGCGGACAATTTCATGTTCGGGCTTCGGACCAAGCTCGGCGTACGCCAGTTCCTCGGCGCGCGAGCGCAGGCCGTGACCGATATAGTCGCGGTTGATAACGAGGTCCGCGCCCTGATCATCGACGCCGCGCACCAGCAGATGGACATGCGGGTTGTCGGTGTTCCAGTGATCCACCGCGATCCATTCGAGGCGGGTACCGAAATCGGCCTCCATCTGGCGGACGAGATCGCGGGTATATTCGCGAAGGTCCGACAAGTCGGCCGCGTCCTCGGGCGAGACGATGATCCTGAAATGATGCCGGTCGTCCTTACACAGGTCGGCGAAGGCGCGGTCGTCGGCGCCGTCGCCACTGGCGTCGAACATCCGCGCGGGCGATCCGTCGCGGGTGACGCCCTCGCGTTTGAGATAGGCGATGTGCGCGGACAGCGGCGCCCTCGATCGGCCTCCCGGCATGCGGCGGGTGACGGGCACCATCTTGACCAGTACGCGCCGGCCCGATCCGAAGAGGCGACTGCGCGCGAAGGATGTGCGGCCCCGGCCGAAGTTCGACTGGCCGCGCTGGTGCGATCCGCCCCAGCCGGCCATTCTTCGACCTCCGCTGCTGCGCGCGGCGACGCGGAGCACCTGGACGACAAGTCCTTGCGCCTTGCGGCCCTGGCCGGCTCCCCTGTTCCTGACCTTGCCCGGCCGGACGCGGAAATCCTCGTCCTCGCTCACGGCCGGGCCGCTTTCCGCCGAAAATGGCACATGGTGCCATTCGGCGCATTGAATTTGCTTGCTTTTTTGTTCCGAGCGGCACGCTCGCCGACCGACGCACCCGCGCCAAATCGTTGAAAGACATAGGCTTTCAGCGGATTTGGGGTGCGCTTTCTATCTTGCCATCCCTCTTTTCGGCTTTTTCCTGCCCTTCCAGGCACTTTCACCTTCCAACCGGGCAATCTGAAAACACGGGCGATCATCGTGCGCCGGTCTGCCGCCGACTTGCGGACAGCGCGTTGCCGGGCTGCGCGACAGGTGCGCACACAACCGATATCTGGCGGATTGGCGCAGGCGTTCTTCATGGCTGCTTCCTCCCCGACAGCGCAACGAACAGACTGTTCGCGGGCGGTTCGACTGCTGGGCGGGTGTCGGGCGCGCGTTCACCGACTGACATTTCCGGCGCGACCGGATCGTCGCTCGGCCGCGCTGCGAACAACGCGGCCCGGCGCCATGTGAACGGATCGGATGGCGGCGCGGCGGCAAGCTGGCTGTCGCCCGCGCGGCCGGTGATCGACGCCAGCTTTGCGAGATAGGCGCGCGTCTCAGCAGGCAGCGGGCGGCCGCGCGCGAGATATTCGTCGTAGCGGCCCGGCCCCGCATTATAGGCCGCCAGCATCGCCGCCGCATTGCCGTAGCGGTCGTGCATCGCGCGCAGATAGGCCGCGCCCGCCATGATGTTGTCGCGGACATTGTAGGGATCACGTCCCAGCCCGTGGCGCGCGCGCAGGTCGGCCCAGGTCGCGGGCATGATCTGCATGAGGCCCATCGCCCCGGCGTGCGAGACGGCGCGGACATCGCCGTTGCTCTCGACGCGCATCACCGCCCATATCCAGCTTTCCGGGATACCGAAGCGCCGTGCGGCATCGGCGACATGGACGGCATAAGGATGGCTGGCAACCGTGCGCTCGGCCGGCGCGTCCTGCGCCCGCGCTGCGGCCGGCCCGATACCGGACGATAGCAGCAGGACCGCGAGCGTGGCGACCAATCCGCCACCGCTCTTACGCCAGCCTGCCAGTGTGCTCGCTGGGGTAAAGGGTACGCGCGATGCGCCGGCCGTGGGCCGCCCCTGACCTTCGCTGCGCGCGCCGACCGGCCTGCGACCGAGCGGGACGGAGGGATGATGCGGTTTCTCCGCGAACAAAGGGATGATCGGGGAAGACATCGATCAGTTCCGGTCGTCGCGCGGCCGGGGGCGCTTCCACGACAGGCGGAATGTCCGCCCGCCTTCATCCGCGCGGAACAGCACTGGTCGAAACGGCGCCGGGAACAGCGGACTGTCGATCTCCAGCGCGATGTAATTGCCCGCGCGTTCGCCGGTTCGTTTCCACGCGCCGCCGATCTCGGGACCATGCTCGTCGTCGAGGTGGGCGCGGTAATCGGGTGCGTTTTCCGCATCGCCGGGATCGATCGCGACCAGCACGATCTGCTCGTCGATGCCGAACAGCCGGGCACGGCCGAAATAGCCGTTGGCAGTGGGTTCAAAGATATTCGTCGGCATGGCCGATCTCCTTTTCGCTGGGGGATGAAGCTGTCGGGGATGGCGCGCGCAGCCAGATCGGTGTGGCGCGTCCGATTACGGCGGACGCGGGCAGCGGGCCGAAGTAGCGACCGTCGAGGCTGTCCGGGACGGACGGGTTGAGCAGGAATGTCTGGTCAGGTTCGAGCGTCTGGCAGCCTTGCCAGACCGGCAGCGGACGGCCCCGGCTGTCGGTCTGGCGAGCGCTGGCCACGTGCTGGCCGTCAACACTCACCACGGCGCCGGTTCTGCACACCCGTTGTCCGGCCTTCGCCGCGATGTGCTTCAGGAGCGGTACGCTCTCGGGCAGATAGCCGCGCGCTGAAAGCCAGCGGGAAAGCCGTTCTGGCGGTGTGACGGCGACCAGATCGCCGATGGGCGGATCGCGATCGGGATGGATGCGGTAGAGCCCGATGGGCGCGCTGGCGCTGGCGTTCCAGATCACGCGCGGGAACGGATCGATGACGGCGATGATGACGAACGCCGCGGCGAAGATCGTCCCGACAAAGGTCGTCACGAAGACATAGCGGTTGCATGTCATCCTTCGATCTCCCGGCGCTTGAGCCAGGCGCGATGCCGCTCCAGCGTGTAGGACCGGGGCTGATGGCCGGCAGCGATGCGGTTGTGGACGTGCCGCCAGTGATCGGCCGCCGCGTCGCAGGGATCGACGCCCGCCGCTTCCACCGCGTCGATCGCGGCGAGCACCTGCTGGACCTTCGGCCAGCTCTCGATGTGCAGGAGGATCTCACCACCCGGTTGCACGAAAGGCAGCGTCGTGTACGGTTCTCCGGTATCCACTGCGCGCACCACGTCGATGCGCGAGGTGATCGTGCCATAGTCGTTGGCAGTCCAGCGGACGAAGGCGAAGATCGCGTCGGGCCGGAAGCTCACCACACGGGTCCTGCGCGTGAGGATGCGCTCCTGCGCGATCCGGCCGAAGCGTATCCAGTGCTCCAGTTTCTTCTCGATCCAGGTCAGCTCCACCTCGGTCAGCCGGGATCGCGATGCCAGCGCCGTTGCGGCTGTCGGCGTGCGTGTGACCTGCGCCTGTTCCGCCGCCTGACGGTGCAGCGCCGCTTCAAACGCGCTGAAGTCGATGCGCGTCTGGCGCGCGGGATCGCTCATGGTTTGTCTCCTGAGATGTCGATGGGGGTCCGCCCGAGCGCGAGGTCGAGCGCGGCTTCGGTGCGCAGGATGGCGCGGCCGATAGCTTCGGGGATCTGCGGGAGGACGGCGTCGCCGAACGCCTCGACGATCAGGCTGGCCGCAGAAGTCCCTTTGCGAGTGCCGAGCGCAATGCGCGTGCCAGCCACCCAGGTGGAAAGCCCATCATCCACCCGTAGGTGATGGGCAAGGCCGCCGTTCCAGTCAGCCCACGGCTCCGCAGCATCGCCGCCAGCGCGCGGGCGCCCGCCCATTTGTCCGGCGCCCGGTCGGTCATCGCGCCGTCCATCACCGCGTCCATCGTCGGCGATTTCCTGCGGTCGTATGCCCGACTCCAGCTGTCCATCCGGCTGTCCCGCTTCGTCGGGGTGGGGAGGATTTCCGCCGCATGACGCAGCAGGTTCGGCGTGTCGATCTGCGCTTTCGCGCCGTTCGCCCGGCGCCCCGTCTCGATTTCCTGCCGGCTCAATCTCCGGCCGCCGTTCGGTTTGACCGGCGTCGGCATCATGCCCGCATGGCGGCTTGCATGGCCCTGCAACTGGCTGAGCACGTCGCCCCGGCCGCCCCGATCCGCATCCGACTTGCGCGGCGTCGCCAGGATCATCCGCAGCGGATATGTCGATCCCGCGCCGCCCCCGGCGCCGTCCTTCATCCCGTCCGATGCCATCGGAGTCGGCAGCGTGTGATCGCGGAAGAACTCGTAAAGACCCGACGCCTCCATCTTCCGGCGCGCGCCTGATCCTCCTTCCAGCCTCATCCCTGAATTGGATACCGGCGTCGGCAAGCTGCTGTGGGTCGTAGCCGATGAGCCAGGACCGCTTGCGGACGTGGTTGGCGCCGACATTGTCAGCACCCACCACGCACGGCTCGCAGGCGTAGCCGAGCGCTTCCAGTTCAGCGAGCAGCCGGTCAGCGCCGCGAGTTCGCAAGACAGGGCTGTTCTCAAAAGCGAACCAGCGAGGGCGGCACTCTCCGACCAGGCGGACGGCTTCGAGATAGAGCCCCGACCGCTCGCCTTCGATGCCCCGGCCTTTGGTGTTGGCGCTGGAGATGTCCTGGCACGGCGGCGAGCCGACGATGATGTCGGGGAGCATCCCAAGGTCGGAAACAAGTCGAGCTGCCGTGAGGTCGCGCACGTCGGCGTAGAGTCTGACATCGGGGTTGTTCTCCGCGTAGAGGATGCGGCGCCATTCGACGATCTCGCAGGCGGCCAGGGTGTTGAAGCCGGCGCGGTGCAGGCCGAGCGACCAGCCTCCCGCCGCCGCGCTGAACAGGTCGAGCGCGCGCATCACTCGCACAGCCCATATTCACTGTCGCAGAGCAGGCCGTGCTCGTCGGCGTCGCGCTGCTCCAGATCGAGCATCAGGTCGTAGTTGCGGCCGCCTCTGCTTGTGCGCGACCAGTCGATCGCCTGGTCGATGGTCGCCCGGCCGTGCTCGTCGGGATCGCCGGGGACCATGGTTGCTGGCAAGAGCGAGGATGGACGATCGAGCACCGCCGTGCGGCGCGAGACCAGCCCGACCAGCCGTTCCCATTCGCGCACCCGGTCCACCTCGGCCGGGAAGCGCATGGACCATTGGCGCAGCTCGCGCTTCCTGACCATGATGCAGGTCGAGCAGCCGACCCGGCTCATCCCCATCGTGTAGAGCGGATTATGCCGGAGGCCGTGGCGCGCGGAGATGGCGAAGGCGTCCGCCGCCGACCAGCGGAAGATCGGGCGATAGAGGATATTGCGCGCGCCGGACGGGTAGCGCACCGACTGGATCGGCTTCTTCCTCGCCCGCGCCGGACTCTCGTCGGCGCGCTCGCCGATCCAGTCGATGACCGACACGCCCGCGTCGAGCAGAGGACGCTTACGGTGCATCAGCGGCGTGAGCTTGGTGTCGCTGGTGCAGAAGCGGACCTTCGTGCTGGGGAAGCGGCCGTGCAGCATCGCCACGTCGAGGAACGGGATACCGGTCGGATGCAGCAGCGCGAGCGCCTGCTCGATCAGGTGATCGGGGACAGGCGGCGACACCATGACGGGGCAGTCGCACGCGGCGATCCACTCGCCCCTGGAGATCGTGCCCGCCCGCCATGCGTCCCGGCGCTGGTTGCACGCGCCCTTGTGGCGGGTCCGGCGCTTCTCCTTCGACCATTGCTCGCGCAGCATGGCGCGCTTGCGGGCGAAGGCGGCCGCATCGGTAAGGCCGGGCACGTCGTTCGCGGAGACCGTCTCGATGCGCAGTCCCAGACGCTGCCGCAGCCAGTCGTCGAGATAGGCGATATGGTCGAGGGTGACCGGGTTCTCGTGGCCGGTGTCGGCGGCGAAGAAGCGCGGGGTGTGGTTGCCGAACGCGGCCAGCCCCTTGCGCTCGATCCGCTCTACCATCCGGCACAGCACGGCCTGGCTGTCCTTGCCGCCCGAGATGCTGCCGAAGTGCTGGACGGCGATCATCGCCGGTGTCCCGGCCCGGCCCATGCAACATGGCACAGGGATTGATCGCCGCGCGGATTATCCACAACGCGAAATCGCGTTAGAAAGAATACGAAGTATTCTTTACTGTTAGCATAGTTAGAAGGGAGCCGATTCTGCGAGCAATTCCAGAGGGTTGCGCGGGTTTCGGGTTTTTTATAGGCCGAGTCAGCGGTTTTTAATCGGCCGAGTCCGGCGGTTTTCAATAGGCCGAGTCTCATCGCCGGTTATCCACAGCCAGCCCCACGCGCCGCACCGCCTTCTCGAAAGCATCGACGGGCACTGGTGCGAAGGTCAGTCGCTCGCGGCCGAGCCTACGCTCGATCGCCAGTGCGTAACCCGGCAGGGACTGGCGCCGGACGATACCGCGCAGTTCGAACGCGAATTGCTTCAAGGGCGAGAGCGCGCCGGATTTCAGGTGAAGGTGCGGGACGTCGAAGCTCCAGCCGCCTTCCTGCTGGCCGCCATGCTTGCGCACAATCCGGTAGAGCCAGCGTTCGAGCCCGCCAGTCAGGTCGAAATAGGCCCGGTCGATGGTGAGCACGAACGTGCGATCGACCACGCCGGCGTAGAACCAGTCAGGCAGGATCAGTTCGATGCCAAGAGGGCGGCCTTCACCGTCGAGCCGTTCCTGCCATTCGTTGATCCACGAGAAGCGATGACGGCGGCGCTGGTGCTGCTGGCGGATCGACGTGGCGACCGTGGTCGATTGCAGCCGGTCGAGCGCGGCCTTCAGCCGGTCATAATGATCCTTGCCGGTGCCGCGCCCGGTGAAGGTGAGGATTTCGTGGGGCGTGGTCGCCATCAAGCGCGAAGTCGGCAGTCCCGCGTCGCGTGCGGCGACGATCTGGCTTGCCGCCCAGATCAGTACGTCGGCGTCCCAGATGGTCGCCATGCCGTGTTCGGGCACGGACTCGACCGATATCCAGGTCGCACCCATGCGGAAGTCGATCGGCGTCACCCGCCTGCGCTTGGCGAGGCTGAAGAACGGCCAGGCCATAAGATCCTGGGCGTCGCGCGGTGCAATGCCCGACCCAAGCGAGGGAAACAGCGTAAGCTGGGCGCGCTCGCCGGAACGAGGGGGAATATGCGGGTTCATCGGCGGCTCTGCGCGACCGCCGCATCCCGCTGCGGCATGAGATCGTTCTGGCCAGGATCGGACGTGGAATATTTGGTGCCGAGGTCGGCCCAGGCACGCAGGTCGTCCACCGAATAGACCACCCGTCCACCGATCCGGCGATAGGCCGGGCCACTCCCGAAATAGCGGTGTTTTTCAAGCGTGCGACCGGAAAGGCCCAGAAAGCGCGCCGCCTCAGGCGTCCGCAGGAAGCGCGGCGGAAGGGTGACGGGAGGTCTGGACAAGGGGCGTCTCCTGCGAAACGGGGTGGCAGGAGGCGATCATGGCGAAGTACTGACGGCAGGGTGGGGATCGAAGATTTGCAATCACGCCGATGTGACCACCCTTCGGGGCGGTTCTTCTGGCAGGCTTCACATAAAGCGTGTTGCCAGAGGTCAGGGTTGGCCCTTGGGCTACCGGATCAGCGACGGTGCCCCCTGACGGGAAACCTTGCCAACGAGGTTGGCGGTCACTCTCTCAATCCGGCAATGATTTTCGGACATTGGGAGGGATCAGGGACCGCGCAACGTCGTGCGCTTGCGAAAACGCACGATAACTGGCGGAATTACGTGGCGCCGCTGTCGGGATTATGTGATTTTGTCAGGTGGCTCCGTACCCAAAGTCGCCATTCGGCAGCTTTTCAGTCGCCTTTTGAAGCTGCCGCCCTCTTTGGCATTGGACGAAGGCCATTATGCAGAGCCTTTGACAAATTATGTCCGCGATGACTTTGGTACAGTCCCCCCTACGGGGATCCCCAATCACATGCCTGCCAAAGCAGGTTAGGCTCTGCCTCGATATTGCGGCCGGTAGAACAGCCGTTCGCGCACGGCACTGGGCAATTTCAGGCCCTTCGACGCTACCAGCAATTCGGTGCCGATCCGCTTAGTCTGCACCGAATAATTGACATCGAAGCTGAACTGCCGGCGGGCTTTGTAGAGGTGAGAGATTTCGGGCGTGTTGTCGTAGGTGAGTATCCACGGACGATCTAAGCCTAGGACCGCTTGGCTGACCGCGAGATGGTCGGCCGGGTTATAAAAGCTGGTGTAGAGGCTCGACCCCTTGTTGTAATATGGCGGGTCTATGCAAAAAAATGATCTGGCGGGTAGATCGCGTTCCATGTCCTCTATGAACTGAAGGGCGTCCGACCTATAAAAATGTATTCTGGCCCGGTATTTTGATATTCGCTTGATGCGACGTATCAGATCTTCACGATTGAACCGGCAATCTATCTTGTAATTGCCTTGCTGTTCCAGCCCACCAATAACACCAGCGCCCTTGATGATGCCGGATCGGTTCGTGCGGTTCAGAAAGAAGGTGGCGAAGCCGACCGTCAGATCGTCATAATCGCGCTGGTTAAGATAGATTTCCCGCTGGCGGTGCCATTCGTTCATATCCACCGGGGTCGCTGCGATCTTTTCGACCAATTCCTTCGTTTCGGTCAGCACCGAATTCCAAAATGCCCATATCGTCCGGTCAACGTCATTAAGGTGAACGTCACTGACATGCCCGCCGAACAATAGGGACAAGGCCAGCCCTGCGCCGCCGGCGTAGGGTTCGGCATAGTGTGCCCGCTCTAAACGGTTCAGGCGCAAGATATGGCTGGTCAAATCGTAGAGGCACGACTTGCCGCCGGGATAGCGAAGCGGGGAGGAAGAACGCGATGACATGATCGTGAGCTATCACATTCTCGGCCGCTCGGCCACAGGCAGCTTATGGTTTTTTCGTAAGGGCTTCATCAGCACACTTCACGATCAAATCTTTCAATGTTTCCATATCGTTAATCAACTGCTCGCCGTTGAACAGTGCCGCACTTCCGTCGTGTTTGGTAACATCACCTGAGGTTGATACCCGTCTTAATGCTTCGTTGACGCCCTTGTCGCCCTTACCCGTTGAGAGACCGTAACCTTGAAGGCGTGTTTTGCTAAAAAATGAAGGGAAGTCGGTGCCGACATTCCGCCCAGCCTTTGCCGTCAGGGACTCCAAGAACGCCCACGCGCCGATCGCCACCAGTGGAGTGTGAGCATCGAGCGACACCGAACAGATGGAATTATAGAGGTTCGGTAGCTTGTCACCGCCAAGCCCTTCCAGCGCGTTCATGACTTCCTGTTCGTAGGGAACAAACCGCCGGGGCTTGCGCTTCTTCGGGCGCTTCTGCTTCGCGCCCGGCTTGCCGCTCGATCCGGCGGGCTTGGACAGCGAAACGGGGTCGGTGCGTTCATGGCTTTGGCCGTGAACAGCGCCTAGTTCACGGGCATAGGCCGTGTGTTGATCTTTGTTGGCGCGGCTGTTCACATACCCGCTGGCGAGGTCATCGAGGAACTTCCGCAGCAGCATATCGAAATCGGCTTTGGTCCGGTTCCTGCTGATGTCATTGACGTTGCTACTATCGATCCCCAGCGCCTCGCGGACCAATGGGTTGACCAGATACCGCTGGACGGTAGTCAGCTTGCCTTTGCGGGCGTCGGTCGTGATCAGCCCTTCGGCTTCGGCATAGTCCAGGACTGCCAGCGCGATCTTGTTCTTGCTGTCGCCGCTATGTCGAGCCGTCTGGTCCGCGTTCCACTTCTTTCGTCCAATGCCGCCTTGTTCGCCTTCATGGATGCGGCTCAACCACATCCGAACGGCATCACGATCGGCGAACACCATGCAGGCCAGCGTTTCGATGCCGTCCCAGTCCGCTCCCAGTTCGTCAAATCCCTTTCGCAACTTCGTCGGCGCGCGTTCGGGATCGTCCAGCAGTTTCAGCGCGCAAAGCCTGCGGTTGCCCTCTGCCACGATATAGGACTGCTTGCCGTCCTTCCCGCCGTCGCTGCCCTCATCAGGAATTACCGCCAGAAGTTCCAGCGGGTTCAGGCCATTCTGAACAATATCCTTGGCGAGCGGGAAAATATTCTCATATCGACAAAGATAGTCGATTACCTGACCTTCATTTTCATAAGGGTCATGGCGCGGATTTTCCAAATCAAGGAAGATGCGGCCAATATCAATTGGCTGCATGGTAGGATTTTCAGGCACTTGTCCCCCCGACTCATGGTTGCGGGCAGTTAAGTGCATCAGCGATGGCCGGTCAATCTTCGCATGTCCTCATTGGCGAGATTGACTTATCAAGCTCGACAAAAAGTTTGGCTTGGAACGGCCTAAATGACGGGTGGCCTTGGCTGTGCGGTGTCGAAAACGTCGGCTATCTTGAGCCAGCCGCCCGGAATCCGTCGTTCTACCCGAGGCCATAGCAGTCATCCCCGCACTGTATGACAATCAGGTGAATCACGCACGCCATGCATATTCCGAGAAGGACGATCACCGAATACGCAACAGCTTACGATAGTCGCCCTTCATCATGGCGGTTGCGTCGCGCACCAACCGATAGACAAAGGATCGGATGTCCGAGTTTTTGAATTCGGATGCCGAGAGATGCGCGGCTTCATCCTTGCCGAGCGCAATCGCTATCTCGCGATAGGTCGCCCCACCTAAGCGCAAATCGAGCGCGTGAAGCATCAGTTCGAGCCGGGCCGTGCGGGTCCGGGTGAGCGGCCATCCGCGCGGCGATGGGCCGGTGTTCTTGCCTGTCAGGAGTCTGTGGAAGCGCAGCAGGCTGGCGATGCGGGTGACAAAATCCTTGTCGAGCGGAATGATCGCGGCGAGTGGCTGGCCGGGTTTCGGATCACGCAGCCACAACCGATGTTCGCCGGACGCATCAGCGACGACGACATGACGACCGTCGATTCCGGCCTTGTCGGCAAGCAGCGCACCGAGCGCCAGCGGATCGATTGCTGCCGCGCCGGCATACCCTTCCGGCGCAGCGTCTAGAATCACGGTTATGGCGGTCAGTTCCGGCCGCCAGAACACCGTGTTCGACGATTCATCCGGCATCCATGCGAAAGGATAACCCCCATTTGTTGGCGAGCGCCGTTCGCTCGGTCGTCGGGGAGTCGCTGCCCAGACGCTCCTGGTCGGCGCGATACTGGCGATTGCGTTGCAGAAACGCGGCGGCGAATTCGGCGCGGCCCGGCGTGTCCGGCGCATTGCCGGCACGCCGCGCGCGCCGTCGTGGCGGTGTCGGCATGAGCATCCTCCCCAGCCGCTTGTCGCGGCTTCTGGATCGTCGAGGATCACGAAATGCACCTGGTCCTGACAGCGCGGAGTCTGCGCCCGACCATGCTATCGACGCACCGAAATGCCGGACCCGAAAAATACAAACTGGTCAGAGTGATAGCTTATTAGGTAGCGTGCGGCCCGAGCAGGTATGCGTATCCCACTTCGGTCATCCAGCGCGCGCGGGCAAGATGGCTCTCGTGCATCATGCGGGCGCGTTCGGGCTGTGCAACCGGGTCGATTCCAAAGACAGGCCCTGCGGTTTCGCGCCAGCTCGCGCCTGCGTCCTCCGCTTCGAGCAGGCAGATATAGTCGGTCAGATGACCCTCGTCATAAGCGGTGAGACGCGGCGCGTCGGGTGCACGATCCTCGAAATTCTTGCCGATCATAACACCACCGTTTCTCGAACCCCGTTGACGTTCAGGCCGTTGCGGACGGCATTGTCAGGTGCGCAACGGGCATAGTTGCGCGCATCATTCGCAAGTCAGGGTTCGGAGCAAACAGCGATTTGTCTGCGGTGCGCCCCCGCAAACTTCGCTCCTGACCCTGATCGGGGAGTGGTAAACCGCGTTTAGTCGGCCCCATGACCTTTAGCCCGGAAGCCTGTTGCATACGTCACAGGCTCCCCGACCATGTGGTCAAGGATGGCGGCGCCGTCTCGGCCGGCGCCAAACCGCTAAACGTGGGGCTACCAACCCCAGGCCGCCGCGTAGCGGCCCATGTCTTTTTAGGACGGCATGATGATTTTGGCTATACTCCATCCCGCGAGCCGGGCTGTGCCCGGCGAGCACGCGTGATCCGGCCGCGCGGACCTTGGGGACGCCCCGCTGCCGCCCTTCATTCAAGCCAGAACCGCGTTGGACTGATCGCGTAAAGACGCCTGCTGTCGTCGCCCGGACGAATCCAGTATTCGTAGGTCGTCCATCCCGGTTCGATCCCGTGTCGCTGTGCCCCTTCGACGGTTTCGCCAATATATTTGGTGCGATAGTAGATCACGCCTTCCGGTGTGGTGATGGTCTCGGGCATCCGTTCAGGGCGGAAAGTTCTGGTAATATCGGTCATGGTGTTGCCTCCGGCTTGCAGGGGAGATGGGCGGCCTATGCGGCCGCCCGGTGATGAACCTGCTCCGCAAGCCGCTTGCTGGCGGTGTGATAATGGCCGTTGTCCAGTTCGATGCCGGTCCAGTCGCGGCCAAGTTGCTGCGCTGCCGCCAATGTCGAGCCGCTGCCGCTGAATGGGTCCAGCACAAGGTCGCCCGGCTGGGTGAAAGCCTCGATCAACGGAGTCAACGCCTCAACCGGCTTCTGCGTGGGGTGAAGGCGATTGCCCGAATAGGGGAAATCCAGAACATCGGGGATAGGCCGTGCCGGACGGTTGGGATTGCCCTTCGCCAGCAAATAAGCCTGTTCGTGCTCATAGCGAAGGAAACGGGCTGATGAAGCATAACGCTTGCGGAACACAAGATGGCCGACAACGCGGAAGCCAGCGGCCTTCCATGCGTCCATGAACAAATCGACCTTGTTCCAGCCGTAGAAGGAAACGGCGAAGCCGCCTTCTTTCAAAACCCGGTGCATCTCGGCAAATGCCGGACGGAGCCAGCGACCGTTATCGTCGTTGGCAACCTTGCGACCCTGGCGGTCCCGGTAGCGGGTCACATAGGGCGGATCGGTAAGAATGAAATCCACCGTGCCGCTATCGAAAGCCTGCATCACGTCGATGCAATCACCGTTGAAGATCATATTGCGGGGAGCCTGTGCCTTGCCTGTCATGTCTCAAATCCTCTGGGTCTGAAGTTCAGCGAAGCGAAACGCCGCGCCTGAACTTCTGCCCGTCGGCGAGACCAGGGTAGCAACGGGGCAAGGGCGGCCGGGGCGGTGGGGCATCACCCGCCTGCACAAGGCGTAGCCGCGGAAGGTGGGGATACCGCCCCGGACGGTTGCACTTCCCTTGACTGGCGCGAGGGCGGAGCCCTTAGCAACGATCGCGCGACCGAATGGCCGCGCAGGACAAAGCGCCGGCTGTGCCGGCACCTGATACATCCAGAAGAAGGTTTTCAGGCAGCTTCAGTTCAGTGTCGGAAGGAAAGCTCCCGCACACGGCATCTGTGATCGCGCCGTGAGCACTTATCTGCCGCCGTCGATACTACGCCACGCTTCGCTGTTTCCGCCGTGCGCCGCCATGCGCCGAATCTCACCGCCGTGGCTATGCTGCGCCCTGCATCGCGACGATGGCGATTTTACTGGATTCCAGCGCCGGGGGCGGCAGCTTTGCCTGCATGGCACTCTCTCGCAAACGTCGCTTTCGGGCGCCCCGCCGCTGGTCGGATGGCATTGAAGACCTGCACGATTATATGCAGCCGCAACCGACGCGCGCTGCGGCACGCGGCAGCGTCAGCGCGCCGATCGTCGTCACCGACGACTGGCCCGAGCAGGTTCCCATTGGCGATGCCGAGTTGCGTGTCATCGAAGGCGCGTTTCGCAAAGAACTGGACGCTCTGTTCGGGCCGCTGCCGTGAGACATGGCGGCAGTTCCGTCCTGTGCTTGCGCGACCGGATGATGCGGTCTGCATGCTTCGGCGAATTTGACTGGCACGGTATTATGCCGTACATTACTGGTCAAAGGAGATCGGGCATGACAGCCGTTCAAAAGCACCGGAAACCGGAGCGTGAGATGAAGCGCGAGCGGATCGAACTGCGCGTCAGCGCGTCGGCCAAGGATCTGATTCAACAGGCAACTGCGGTCACTGGCCTGACGGCCGGCGATCTGGCCTATGAAGGCGCGCGGCGGGTACTCGACGAGCATCAACGCCTGGTGCTGACCGGTGCGGATCGGGATGCCTTCTTCGAGGCGCTTATGTACCCGCCGGAACCGTCCGAGCGGCTGATCGCGGCCATGCGCCGTCACCGCGATCTCGTGGGGTGACGCTTGGCGATTCTCTTCGAAGCTCTCGGCAAGCATCATGACCGGTCGCGCTTCTCTTGCGGGCAGGCCGATCTGGATGGCTGGTTCCGGCGACGCGCCGGTCAGGATGATCGCCGCGATGTCGCGCGCGTTTTCGTCGCCGCGGATTCGGAGCTGGGCGTCGTCGGCTTCTACAGCCTGAGCGCGTTCAAGCTGGAACTGGGCGAATTGCCGGAGGAAATCGCGCACAAGCTGCCGCGCTATGAAAACGGTTATCCGGCCGCGCTGATCGGACGCCTTGCGCGAGACGTGCGGATGCGCGGCAAGGGCTTTGGCGAGGTGCTGGCGGTGGATGCGATCCGCCGCATTCTCAGCGCCGCCGAAACGCTGGCGGTGCTGGCCATCATCGTCGATGCCAAGGATGAACGGGCCGCGGCATTCTACGAGGGGCTTGGCTTCACGCCTTTTCCGCGGCAGCCCAACCGGCTGTTCCTGCTGACGTCCTCGGCCGCGCGGGGGCTGGAGAAGATGTAGTCGCGGCCCCGGCGTGGGCCGCAGATTGATGAAAGGACAGTGTCATGGCGACCGTCGCCCCCATCGAATCCGAGGCACCGCCGGTCGTGGCGACGGCACGCGCCGCGCTCTATCTGCGCGTATCGACCCCGCGCCAGGCAGACCATGATCTGTCGATCCCCGATCAGCGCCGCCAGCTTGAGGGCTATTGCCTTTCGAACGGCTGGGAGATCGCGGCCGAGTTCGTCGAGCCGGGTGTTTCGGGCACCGACGACCGCCGTCCCGCTTTCCAGGATATGATTGACGCGGCGATGGAGAAGCCGCCCGCGTTCGACGTGGTGGTCGTGCATAGCTTCTCGCGTTTCTTCCGCGATCAGTTCCAGTTCGAGTTCTACGTCCGCAAGCTGGCGAAGAACGGCGTGCGCGTCGTCTCCATCACACAGGTTCTCGGCGATGATCCCGCGGGCGAGATGATGCGCAGGATCATGACGCTGTTCGACGAATATCAGTCGAAGGAGACCGCCAAGCATACCCTGCGCGCCATGAACGAGAATGCGCGTCAGGGCTTCTGGAACGGCGCCCGTCCGCCGATCGGCTACCGCGTGGTGGAGGCCGAACAGCGCGGCACGAAGATCAAGAAGAAGCTGGAGGTCGACCCGATCCATGCTGAAACTGTGCGCCGGATTTTCCGGCTGGCGCTGGAAGGCGCCGATGGCCGGGGGCCGATCGGCGTCATGGCAATCGCGTGCTGGCTCAACGAGAATAATATCCGCACCCGCTATGGCGGGCGCTGGGGCAAGGGCATGGTGCATCAGGTGCTCACGCGGACGACCTATATCGGTCAGCATCGCTTCAATACCTATGATGCGAAGAAAGGACGCCGGAAGCCCGAGGCCGAGCATGCCATCATGGAGGTGCCGCCGATCGTTACGGTGGCCGAGTTCGAGGCCGTGCAGCGATCCTTGAAGGCACGCAGCCCGAAGATGATGCCGCCGCGCGCGGTGGGCGGATCGACGCTGTTGACGGGCATCTGCTTCTGCGCCTGTTGTGGCGGTGCAATGACGCTGCGCACCGGCACCAGCCGGAGCGGTCAGGAATATCGCTATTACACCTGCGCGACCAAGGCCACGAAGGGAAAGACGGGCTGCCCCGGCGTCTCGCTTCCGATGGACCAGTTGAACAAGGCGGTTATCGAGCATCTGGAAAAGCGGCTGCTCGATCCCGCGCGGCTTGAAGTGCTGATGGACCAGCTTATCGCCCGGCGGGAAGAATGGGTGACGGAGCGTCGTCAGCATGTGGCCGAGATGGAACGGCGGGCGACCGAGGCCGATACCAGGCTCTCCCGGCTCTATGAAGCGATCGAGAATGGACTGGTCGATATGGGCGATTCGTCGCTCAAGGCGCGGATCGCAGAGCTAACCACCCTGCGCGACCAGGCCAGAGGCGATGCCGAGCGGGTGGTCGCGCACATTGAGCGGATTAGCCCGGAGATCACGGTCGAGAGCCTTCACGCCTTCGCGTTGGCCGCCAGGCGCAAGCTGCGCCACGACGATGGCACCTATGCGCGAAACCATGTTCGGGCCGTGGCCCAACGGGTTGAGGTTCATAGCAAGACGGACGTGCGAATCCTCGGCACACGCACCGAGTTGCTGCGGACCCTCACCGCCGTCTCTGGCGTAGAGGCGGCGGTGCTAGGGACTCGCGGTTTTGGACCGAAATGGTGCCGCCTACAGGACTCGAACCTGTGACCCCCGCATTACGAAGGAGGCTGATGACTGCGCTAATTTCTAGCAAAGTCAGCCACTTAACCAATTTCAATGCAACGATTTCACCGTTCACCCAAGCGCGACCCAACCCGGCTGGCAGAACTTTTACTCGGCTTTCCTTTGCAAAGTGCTTTGGCTGGGCGCTGCCCGTCGATGTGACCTACTGCCGTCCTACTCGACCAGATAGCGCCAAGTTGGAAGCGGAGGGCGACGAAGCCCTGCATATTTTCACATTTCAATCAACCAAAGCAAACCAATAAGGAAATGGATTCGGCACATTCCAATTAAAATTTGGAATGCTACTGCAGTTCGCAGGTGTTGGATCGCTTCCGTAGTCCATGATAAACTGGATCTTCATCCCCGTCGCTTTTGCAGTCAAAACCTTGGAAAGCCAAGCCTCGCATGTTTTCGCCGAAATAATTCCTACCGACGTCGTCATATCTGAATTTACATTGCAAAAATACGCTGTCCCTATCCCCTGGAAACCAATTTGCAAAAGGCCAAAAGGGGCGACTGAAACGACCGTAACTTTCGCTTCACAGGCAAAAGTATCGGCCTGAGCCGGCGTCGCAAGAAGTAGTAACGCAGGGAAAAATGCCAGATGCGTTTTATATCGCGCGGTCATTGCCACCCCCTCATAGTGATCTCGCCTGGTCGACAGGAAGTCGAGATGCTCGCCCGGGTTCGTTTCTGCTAGAATGCACAGCTATGCCAAAGATGCAAGCAGGCCTCACGTGACGGCGCTGTCGCTTGCTTCGCTTTTCCAGGCGGTATTTGACATCACCGGGCCTTCGGTACAAATTTACGCATCTCGCTTCAGTTCGACATACGGGTCATCGGCAAGACGTTAACCTCGTGGAGAAATTCGGAATGCTCAGTGCTTTCCATGTTGCGGCACTCTTGCTGTGCTTCGCGAGTTCCGCCGGAGCGCAGGTCAACAGCAAGGATGTTCCGCCGCCGCCGAGTGGTCAAGTCGCGGCCCGTGAGGCGCTGCGGCAGTGCTCCATAACCCAGGCCACGGCCCTTGCAAAAACATCGAAGGAAAGCGCCGAGATCCTCGCGGAAATATCGGTCTATCGCTGCCTGCAGGCGTCGACCGACCAGCGCATGTTCGGAGATCGCAATGACGCCCGGCTCGCCGCCGCGAATGCGATCGTCGAAGCGCGTATCCCACGGTGATGCGAGACCGCGACCAAGGGCGCGTCGGCAAGAGGCGGTCTAAGCGCGAGCAACGGATCGCCCTGCTTGCCCGAGTACGCTCAGCACGACGAACGCCCTTATGCGTGATAGTTTCTGCGGTAATGCCAACGGTCTGATGTTTTGAAACGTGAGCAGGCGCTGCGACGATGAAGATAACTGGGTTATACACTTCTTTGTTGTTTGCGGCAGTTTCTGCCGCCCCCGCATTTGGTCAGCCCAGCACACCAACGCAGACCTATGTCGCCCCTCCAGCCGAGCAGATGCTGCTGTCACCCGGCGGCGTCGATATGCGCAACCAGCAGTATCAGTTCCGGCAAGTAGACATATCCATTGGAGGCGAGGGAACGGCTGGCCTCGCCTTGGTGCGAGGGGCGATGCCTATCGTGTTCGGTCATGTTTCTCCGTTCGGCAACGTCTCGCATAACTGGGACATCCTGGCGGTCGAGAGCCGCGTGAAAATCGACGCCGGTGACTTTGCACATAGCCCGACCAACCCGGACTATCGAATGGTCATCAGGCTGAACGGGATCGGCGACACATTCCAGGCCTATGGTGCGGTGTCGGCGAACTATACCCAGGCTTCTCAAACGACCTTTGCTCTATTGACCTATACCAACGGGACCAAGGCCAGCGGGACCGTCACCTATCGCTATCAAGCCTCCGACGGGGTCGTCTATCTCTTCCGTCCCATGGGTAACAAAGACTGTTCGAACTATTTCCGCTGTGCCTTTGTGTCGCGGATCGATCATCCGGACGGGACCCGACTCGACTTCGAGTACGAAAATCCTGAACCCGGCGTCGCCAACCGCACCCGGTTGCGCTCCGTCGTTAGCAGCAGGGGCTACGCGCTGCTGCTCGAATATGGCGCTGAAGGGGACTGGAATTTCATCAACAAGGCGTGCGTCCTGAACCTGGCGTACGCGACAAAGCCTGCATCGAACATTTGCCCTAGTGGGGCCGACGCAGTCGCCAGCTACGGCTATGTGACATTCACCGGGCGCCGTCTTGCATCAGCGACGGATGCCACCGGCGCGACCTGGGGGTATCTGTACGAGGAGGGGGAGATCCCGGCTCGCTTTCGGATGAAATATGTGAAGCCCGGTGAGGTCACGCCCTGGCTCACTAATTTCACTGGGATATCCTTGGCGCAGAACGAAGGCTCGAAGGAAATCGTCTACGGTCAGATCTTCGCGACTGGCGAGCAATACGCCTACGACTTCTATGATCCGTCGAGCACTACTGGCGGCGTGGTGACCAGCCTGATGGGTGGTACGATCACCAACGCGACAAGCGTCCCCATTACGGTCGAATATAGTTTCCCAGTCATACCTCCATCGGAGCTTCCGCCATCACCAGAGCCCCCTCTCTTTGGCGACCAGCGCTATCAGGTGACCCCCGGGCCCACCCGGATCGTCGATCGGTTGGGTCGCGAAACGACATATGACTATTGCAATCCGCTGGTCGCAGACGGATGCCTCGTCGATCAATTGCAGTCGTTCGTCGATCCCGGCGGCATCACCACACATCTGACCTATGACGGCTTCGGGAACGTGTCGCAGGTCCGGCGTGTAGCGAAGCCGGCTTCGGGCCTGTCCGACATCGTCTTGAGCACGACCTGGGCCTGCCTCGCGCCGGCGACCTGCACCAAGCCGCTGGTCATCACGGACGCTAAGGGCGCGCGCACCTTCTTCGATTATCAATATTTCGAATCCGGAGTGATATACGGCCACGGCGGCATCCTGCGGCGCGAGGAGGGCATCCCGGCCGGCCCGCCCGGCGTCCCACCCGATCCCAATCGCATCACGCCTGTGACGCGCTACAGCTATGTCCAGCGCACCGCGCGAATCTCGGACGGCGGCAGCGGTACGACGCCGGCGGCGACCGCCATCTGGCTGCTCAACGACGAACGGACCTGCCGCACCACCAAGACGATCCCGGCCGCATCCGGCTCGCCGACGCCGGAAGTCTGCGCCGGCGGCGCTTCCGACGAGGTGGTGACTCGCTACGAATATGGTCCGACAACCGGCCCCAACACGCTGCTGCTGCGCGGCGTGACGGTGACTGCGGACGGAGTGACCCGGCGGACGTGCTACACCAACGACCGGCTGGGCAACCGGGTGAGCGAGACCAAGCCGCTGGGCGCGGCGGCATTGACGGCCTGTCCGTGAGTGCTCGGGCGGCACTTCGCCGGCTGACCGGCAGATTGTCTGCCGCGGCGCTGGGGCTGCTGGGCATGCTCGCGCCGGCCGCGCCTGCGCTCGCCCAGGCCGATCCTTCGCCTTACACCTACGGCACGCGCTACGATGCCGCGCGGCGGGTAGTGGGAACGATCGCGCCGGATCCGGACGGGTCGGGGCCGCTGCGGTTCGCGGCGGCGCGCAACACGTATGACGGGGCGGGCCGGCTGTGGCGTGTCGAAAAGGGCCAGCTTCAGGACTGGCAGTCCGAGAACGTCGCACCGGCGGCGTGGCCGGACTTCACGGTTTTCCAGAAGGTCGAGACCGACTATGATGCGCTCGACCGCAAGGTGGCGGAGCGGGTGATCGCCGGCGGCACGATCTACACGCTTACGCAATATTCCTACGACGCCGTGGGCCGCGCGCGCTGCACGGTGGTGCGGATGAACCCGGCGTCGTTCGCGGCGCCGCCGGCCGATGCGTGTTCGCCGGTAGTGACCGCGGGCGCCTACGGCGCGGACCGGGTGACGCGCAATACCTACGACGTGGGCGATCAGTTGCTCAAGGTCGAGCGGGCGGTCGGGACTGCGCTCAAGCAGGATTATGTTGCCTACACCTATACGGCGAACGGCCTCCAGGAGACGGTAACCGACGCCAACGGCAACAAGGCGCGCTACCACTACGACGGGTTCGACCGGCGGATCGCCTGGGCCTTCCCATCGACGGCGGACGGGACGGTGACGGCTTCCTGCACGGTATCGCCTGTGGTGGACACGGGGGGTGCGTTGGGGATTGCTGGTCCGCCGGAGTCTCGGGGTAGCACGGACGACTGCGAGAAATACGCTTATGACCGGAACGGCAACCGCGCCAAGCTGATGAAGCGGGACGGACGGGTGTTGGGCTATGCGTACGACCTGCTCGACCGGGTGACGGCGAAGGTGGTGCCCGATGCGTGCGTGATCGCGGCGCCGGGGTGCGTGAATGCTCCGGCTGCCGCGACCCGCGACGTGTATTATGCCTATGACCTGCGGGGCCTGCAGCTGTCGGCGCGGTTCGACAGCGCGAGCGGAACGGACCGGGTCGAGACGGTCTACGACGGGTTCGGGCAGGTGGCGTCGAGCGTGACGGCGATGGGAGCGGCATCGCGGACGCTCTCGTATCTCTATGACCTCAACGGCAACCGCACTCAGGTGACGCATCCGGACGGCACGGCGTTCGCCTATGGCTACGACGGGCTTGATCGGCCCGTGGCGATCGCACAGGGCTCCACGACTCTCGTGTCGATGGCCTATACCGCGCGTGGTGAGCTGGCGTCGCAGGCGCGTGGCGGTGTAGCGAGCGCCTACGGCTATGACGCGATCTCGCGGCTGGGGTCGATCGCCGACGACCTGGCGGGCGCCGCGGCGGACGTGACGACGGGGTTCCCGCAATACAATCCGGCGAGCCAGGTGGTGAAGCGGACGCGGAGCAACGACGCCTATGCGTCGCGGGCGTACCGCAACCTCACCGACGCCTATGTCGCCAACGGTCTGAACCAATATGCCAGCGTCGGCGGGACGGCGTTCGTGCACGACGCCAACGGCAACCTGACGTCGACCGGGGCGGACGGCTACAGCTACGACGCCGAGAACCGGCTCATTGCCGCGACCGGCACGCACAGCGCCACGCTGACGTACGATCCGCTGGGCCGACTGTGGAGCGAGGCCGGCGCCGCGACGACGACGTTCGCCTATGACGGCGATGCACTGGCGCTGGAATATGACGCGGGCGGGACGGTGCTCCGGCGCTATGTCCACGGCACCGGCGAGGACGACCCGCTGATCTGGTACGAGGGGGCGGGCCTTACCGACCGCCGCTCCTTGCAGGCCGACCACCAGGGCTCGATCGTGTCGGTGGCCGACGCGGGCGGCACCGCGATCCGGATCAACAGCTACGACGAATACGGCAACCGCGCGGCGACCAACCTCGGGCGGTTCCAGTACACCGGCCAGGCATGGCTGCCGGAGGCGGGCGTCTATCACTACAAGGCCCGCATC
>JAMHVU010000208.1:0-6272 GCA_035911355.1 Sphingobium sp. | reverse complement strand
AACGAGATGCTCGACCTCCGGCCGCCGCAAGAGCGCCGCGATCTGCTCCCACCAGTCCCGGCCGCCCTCCATGTCGGTGAGGTCCTGCCAGACCGCCAGCCCGGCCGCGACGATCCGATCTCGAAGCGCGAGCGCGAAGTCACGCCCGTCGGCGCGGGCGTAGCTGATGAGGATCCGAGGAGAGGGTTTCTCGGTCATGTCACGCGGGCGATCATTCGGCGACCGACACATCCCAGATCCGCGCGGTCCTGTCCTCGGATCCGGTGACGAGGCGCATCGCGTCCGGCGAGAACACAACGCTCCTGATCAAGCCCTCATGGCCCTTCAGCCGGGCGATCTCCCGGCCGGTTACGAGGTCCCAGAGCCGCGCGATCCTGTCAGAGGACGCGGTGGCGAGTCGCGCCCCGTCTCGCGAGAATGCGACGCTCCTGACCCCGTCCCCATGGCGCTCGAGCCGGGCGACCTCCCGGCCGATGGCGACGTCCCAGAGCCGCGCGGTTTTATCACCGGACCCGGTGGCGAGCTGCGTCCCGTCCGGAGAGAACGCAACGCTCCAGATCCAGCTCCCATGGCCCAAGAGTCGGGCAATCTCCCGGCCCATGGCGAGGTCCCAGAGCCGAGCGGTCCCGTCCCTAGAACCGGTGGCGAGCCGCGTTCCGTCCGGCGAAAGCGCAACGCTTCGGACCCTGTCCCCATGGCCCTCGAGCCGGGCGATCTCCCGGCCGGTGGCGAAGTCCCAAAGCCGCGCGGTCCTGTCCCAGGACCCGGTGGCGAGCCGCGTCCCGTCCGGGGAGAACGCGACGCTGGTGACAGTGGCACCATGACCCTCGAGCCGGGCGATTTCCGTTCCGAGCGGTGTAGGGGCCTCGCGTATCGCTGGCGCCACCTTCGTAGACGTTAGCGGCGACGCTCGAACTTGGGCGCTCAGCTGAGCGTCGGTTGGAACATTGGGCGGCAAACGAGCTGGCTCCGAGATGTGGATGCGCAGCTTCTCCTCTTCTGATCGCGGGCATTCGCCGGCGGAACTGCGAGTGCCTGCGAAGGCTTCACTGATCGCGGAGGCGATGCGGCCATCGACCACCGCCGCGAAATGCGCGTACGGAATCTCGACCGCGTTGCGTCGGCTCAGCGGTTGCATGGGCCGGGGCAGGATCGCGCGCTTCGGCATCGCCACGCCCTGCACCAGCACCGGGATTACCCGGATGTGCTCACGCCGCAGCGCGGCGGCGACCTCGATCCGCACGAAGTCGTTCTCGTCGCGGAGACGGTCGATCTGCTCGAGCCACCCCTCGCCGATCACCACCAGAAACGCGGTGCATTGCGCCACCTGCTGGTCGAGGTAGCGGTGGGAATCGATGCCCGGCGGGATCGAGTCGATGTCGTAGAATAGCCGTTCGCGCCCGAAGATGCGTTCGAGCCGGTCGTGCAACCGCCCGGCCGCGTCGCTGTCGCGGCCACGCCGGTAGCTGATGAAGACCCTACCGTTGTCCATGCCCCGCCCCGGCGTCCAATGCGCAAGTTTAACCGGCACGGTCCACGTCCGCAACTTGGGCATGTCTTTGGAACCTAGCCGTATTGTTTTCAGAGCATCGCGCGCCGACAAGCATCCCGTGTACAATCATCTTAGATTTCAGCCGGGTCCGATTCGAGATGAATGGTTTTCTCAGCTACTCCCGGCTCGATGCGGAAACCCCTATCGATGGCAAGTGGGTAGAGCGTCTGGACGCGGTCCTGCAAGGGCAGGTTTCGGCGGAACTGGGTGACAATCAACTGGAGATATGGCGCGACAGGAGAAACCTGCTCTTTGGCGACCGATGGTCAGTCGAAATCGAACGGGCTCTCGATCAGGCGGACCTGTTCTTCTGCGTTCTCAGTTCGGGTTGGCTCAAATCCGAATGGTGCCGGCGAGAATATACGTGCTGGCGGCGGGCACACGCTGGACGGGACGCCTTCGTTATTCGGTTCCGTCACGTTGACGGGACGGCGCCGGACATCGCGGAGCATCTGCCGCTCCTCGAAGAACTGTGGGCGTACCAGCAAGTCGATCTCGAAAATCCCACCGACCTGACGAAGGCCGAGATCGACCGGAAACTGGCGGCGATGTCGAGGGATCTGGCGACGAAGGTCAGGCGTCTTCGTGACGCGCCGCCGGCTCGCGCTCCCCGCGAGGCTGGAACGGCCGACGCCTCGCCGCCACCTCCGCCGGTGCCGCTGAACGGCCGGCGCGTCGTCGACGGCTACGTGGACATGCCGTTGCAAAGCTCGAACCGGGTGCTGCTCGATATCGGCTTCATCGAGCGGGCGGCTACCACCGTGCGCCAGTACGGTTGGGTCGTATTCGGCGTGCGTGCCGCGACGCTCACAACCCAAGTTTCGGAAGGGCGGATCACCGATGTCAGGGCGGCCTTCGGCCAGGGCTACGCGTCGGCGCGCGTCTCCGTGCAGGTCCAGCCGACAGCTAGGCGCGTTATGCGGCACATGGACATCCGCAGCCTGGAAGGGGCTACATTGTCGGAAAATCCCCTTCGTGACCGCCATGAGCAGGGCGGGCCCATCGAACTTTTCTCGGTGGAAGGAGCCGGACCAGACCTTTGCGTCAGCGCGGTCGTGCGGATTGACCCGGTCGGACTGAGCGTCCTGGAGGTCGAGCGTTCCTGCGGGGGCGATCGCGAGCAACGTGCGCGGGAAAGTATGCTGCTCAAGATCGGAGAGCTGATCCTGAGACGCCATGGCAACGAGTTCGAACTGGGGGAGTATCGCCGTGGCGAAGCTAAATCTTGACCATCCGGGTACCGTCGAAGTCCTCATCTCGGTGGAAGCGGAAGAGCGCCTGGCCAGCCTGTTCGCCACTCCGGGCTGTGATTTCGCGGCACTGGCGCGGGCGGCGGGGTTGGATCCGGCGACGGATTTCAGAGGCCAGGACCTGAGCGGACTCGATTTCGATGCCAGCGACCTCTCCGGCTTCGATTTCTCCGGGGCCGATCTGACGGGTTGCGATTTTTCCCGAGCGCGGACGGATGGCCTGGTCATGACCGGGGCCCGGGTTCAGGGCAAGCATCGATTCCTGAGCTTGGTGGGCCACGAAAACCGTGTCGACAGCGTCGCGTTCTCCCCGGACGGGACGCGGCTCGCCACCGGGTCCTTGGACAACACCGCGCGGCTCTGGGACCACGCCACCGGCCGGGAGATCTCCCGGCTCGAGGGCCATGGGCGCTCCGTCACCAGCGTCGCGTTCTCCCCGGACGGGACGCGGCTCGCCACCGGTTCCTGGGACAAGACCGCGCGGCTCTGGGACCTCGCCACCGGCCGGGAGATCGCCCGGCTCGAGGGCCATGCGAACTCCGTCACCAGCGTCGCGTTCTCGCCGGACGGAACGCGGCTCGCCACCGGGTCCTATGACAGGACCGCGCGGCTCTGGGACCTCGCCACTGGTCGGGAGATCGCCCGGCTCGAGGGCCATGAATTCATAGTCACCAGCGTCGCGTTCTCCCCGGACGGGACGCGGCTCGCCACCGGGTCCTTTGACACCACCGCGCGGCTCTGGGACCTCGCCACCGGCCGGGAGATCGCCCGGCTCGAGGGTCATGGGAACTCCGTCACCAGCGTCGCATTCTCGCCTGACGGAACGCGACTCGCTACTGAGTCCGACAACGGGACCGCGCGGCTTTGGCTCCCGCCGTTGACCGCGGCCGCGACGATCCTGCAAGCTCTCCCCGACGCGGAAACTCCGGCGTCGTCCAACAGCTAAGCGCGCCTATGCAGCACTACCGCGCCCTTCTCCAGAATGGCGGCCCAAGGTCCTTCGGCGGCTCTCCTGGTCCGCGCGCCGGGATGTCCCGATGACCACGGTCTTCACGGGGCACAGGATCGACGTTCCTGGCCGGGATCCTCCCCGGTTCCCGCCGCGCCGGATCGCGGCGGCGCGGAAATGGATCGCCGAACGAGTTTTCCCGGCCGATGTCTGCCTCTCGAGCCTTGCCAATGGCGGCGACATTCTCTTCGCCGAGCGGTCTTGGGAAGTGGGCGCGATCCACCACATCGTCCTGCCCTTCGCGCCGGAGCGCTTTATCGAAAGCTCGGTCCGGACGGACGCGCCCGGCGACTGGGTCGCGCGTTTCCGCGCGATCTGGGACGCCACGCCGGACGAGCGGCGGCACGTGCTGCGGGGACCGGGCGATCAGGACTACGACGCCTGCAACCGCGCTCTGATAGCCATAGCGCTCAAGGCGCCGGCGCCCCGGCGCCTGCTCGCGATCTGGGATGGACGGGATAGCGGCAAGCCGGGCGGCACGTCCTCCATGATCGCGCTGGCGCGGGCCGCCGGGTTCGACATCGCCACCTTCGATCCGAGGCCGCCGGCATGAGCGACCGCGCAATGATTCCGGGGAGACGCCGAGGATGACCGATCGTGAACGCCCGCGCCTGATGCTCGCGCTCGACGGCGGCGGGCTGCTCGGGCTGATCAGCTTGGGCATCCTGCGCGAGATCGAGGCGCAGCTCCGCGAGATCCGGAACGATCCGGACCTGCGCCTCGGCCAGGTCTTCGATTATATCGGTGGCACCTCGACGGGAGCGATCATCGCCGCCGGCCTTGCGCTCGGGAAATCGGTCGAGGACCTGCGGAATCTCTATGCGAACCGGGGCCGAGAGATCTTCCCGCACTGGTCGCGGAACCTGCACCGGAACATTCTCAGCGGCTTCTCGCATCTCTATTCGGCCGAGGGAGTCAGCCGGGTGCTGCGCGAGGAGATCGGTGAGGGCTCGATCCTCGAGATGCAGCGCGACGGCCGGCTGTCCCGCGAGCGGCATCTGCTCATCATCGCCCGGAACAAGACCACCAACTCCTGCTGGCCGCTCTCGACCAATCCGAAGGCGCACTACAACGATGAGGCCCGCGCCGACTGCAACCTTCGGCTGCCGCTCTGGCAAGTGGTGCGCGCCAGCACCGCCGCGCCATTCTATTTCCCGCCGGAGCGCATCCAGCTCGATCCGAACGATCCAAGCAGGCTGTTCCATTTCGAGGATGGCGGGCTGACCGCGCACAACAATCCGGCGCTGAAGCTGTTCCAGCTCGCGACGATGCCGGAATACGGACTGAACTGGCCGCGCGGCGAGCGGAACATGGTGATCATCTCGGTCGGGACCGGGCGCAACGAGCGGCGACGGACCGACATCCGTGACCGGGGCGACGGCCTCCTCGCGCTGGCCCAACGAACGCCCGGATCGCTGATGAGCGGAATCTCGGCGGAGAACGATCTCACCTGCCGGCTGATCGGCCGCTGCGTGCACGGCCATCGGCTCGACAGCGAGGTCGGCGACCTCGTAAAGCGCCGGCCGCTGTCCGACGATACCGGCGAGGCGTTCATCTATGCCCGCTACGACGCGGACCTGTCGGACAAGGGGCTGAGCGTGATCCGCCTCTCGGCGATGGATCGGGATCTCCGGATGGACCGGGTCGCATCGATCGGGTTGTTCGAGCGGATCGGCACCGAATACGCGCGAGAGGTCGATTTGCGGAAACACTTCGATGGCGGGGCGGTGCTTGCCTGATCAGCGCATCCGGATCGACGCGATGCTGGACGAGACGCGACACTTCCAGCCCGCTCAGGGCATCGCCATCCAGTCATTCCGCGCTGGTTCAAGTGGCCATGACTCACCGCTGCGCAAGCAAATGCAAGATGTGGGTACGGCTGTGGGAACTCAGCCCACACAGCTCAATAAATTCACTAAAATTCAGCATATTATAAGATCTATGTGGCGGGACATGCGGGACCCGGATGAGAACTATACCTACTCTATAGCCCTCGATGACCCTACTTAATGCAGATTTGAAGGCTTGTGGAGCTTTGATTCATCACGCTTGTTGCACAAAATGCTGTAAGATGCACCTTGAATCCATCTGTGTTTGAGTTGCCTGGCGGGCGTGATCTTCGAGGAAATATCCCAATGGCGGACATGACGGATGATATGATCGACGCTGCGTTGGAGCATGGCCGTGTTGCGCAGACGCACGAATGCCGCGCGGCCAAAGTGACCTATGATCGCCATTCGCGTCACGTCGTCATCGAACTGTAAGCATCCGGCCTGGACCACGGTCACGCTGCCTTGCGCGGAGCGGCCGTGATGGGCTTCCAGTTCCACGGAAGCAGCTCGGGCACGCGCGAGACCTTGGTGTCCGGTAGCCGCGCGAGCACGTCGGCGAGCCAGGCCCGCGGGTCGATGTCGTTCATCGTCGCCGTCACGATCAACGTGTACATGAAGGCGGCCCTGTC
>JAMHVU010000207.1:0-2072 GCA_035911355.1 Sphingobium sp. | reverse complement strand
CGAATGAAATATTAGGAAATTTTCGTATTTATTTCGTCTGGCTCTGCAGGGACTCGTCCAGAACCTCCACACACAACCAATCGACGGGCGGGGCGCTGCGTTCATGATCGCCTCTCAAAAAGCAAAATCCTTCCTCAGCGTAGTCCGCCGAGGAAGGATAGGGCTGAGCATCTCATTACAGCCCGCATTTACGCGGGCTTTGAGGGGTTTTGCGGAAGGCTCCGGACTGCGCCGGAACTGAAATTACTTTCCGATGCAGAATCGCGAAAAGATCACCCCGAGCAGATCATCCGGCGTGAATTCGCCGGTGATCTCATTGACGGCATCCTGGGCGAGGCGGAGCTCTTCGGCGATAAGCTCGAGGGCATGCCGGTTTTCGAGGGCGGCATCGACGCGCGCCAGGGCTTCGCGCAGCGCAACAAGATGGCGCTCGCGGGCAAGGATGACGTCCTCGCCGTGGCGGTGCCAGCCGGCAACCCGCAAGAGCTCGACGCGCAGCAGGTCGACGCCCTGGTCGGCCTTGGCCGAGAGGTAGAGGCTGACGCCCCGGTCGCCTTCCATGCGTTCGGGCTGGCGCTCGAGCAGGTCCACCTTGTTGAAGACGGTGATGCGCTCGACGCCGGCGGGCAGGCGGGCGTCGATGTCGGCATCGGTGTCGGTCAGGCCGGCTCGCACATCCACGAGGCGCACGACCACGTCGGCGCGTTCGATCTCCTGCCAGGTGCGGGCAATGCCGATTTTCTCGACTTCGTCGGATGTCTCGCGCAGACCGGCAGTGTCGATGATGTGAAGGGGGATGCCCTCGATCTGGATGGTTTCGCGCAGCGCATCGCGGGTGGTGCCGGCGATGTCGGTGACGATGGCGCGATCGATGCCGGCGAGGCGGTTGAGCAGGCTGGACTTGCCCACGTTGGGCTGGCCGACCAGAACCACGTGAAGACCGTTACGCAGCAGGCTGCCCTGGCGAGCGCGATCGAGGATGGCACGCAGTTCGGCGGCGACAATCTCGATGCGCTCGAAGGCGCGGGCCTCGATCAGGAAGTCCACGTCTTCGTCGGGAAAGTCGAGGGTCGCCTCGACGAGCATGCGCAGATCGATCAGGCGCTCACAGAGGCCCTGGACTTCCTTAGAGAAACCACCGGTGAGCGAGCGCACGGCCGAGCGGGCAGCGGCAGCGGTGGAGGCTTCGATGAGATCGGCGACGCTTTCGGCCTGGGCCAGGTCGAGCTTGCCGTTGAGAAAGGCGCGGCGGGTGAATTCGCCGGGTTCGGCGAGGCGGGCGCCCAGCTCGAGGCAGCGGGCCAGCAGCAGCTGCATGACCACCGGGCCGCCGTGGCCCTGCAATTCGATGACGTCTTCGCCGGTGAAGGAGTGGGGCGCCGGGAAGTAGAGAACGAGGCCTTCGTCGATCAGGCCGCCGTTGGCATCCTTGAAGCGGGCAAACCTGGCAACCCGGGCATCCGCCTCACGATTGCCGAATAGCGTCGCGAGGGCGGAAAGATCCGGTCCGGAAATCCGGACCACGCCGATGCCACCGCGCCCGGGCGCGGTGGCAATCGCGGCGATGATGTCACTCGGCGGCTTTGGTGCCACCGGCGATCATCCGGTTGATCTGCCATTGCTGGGCGATGGACAGGGTGTTGTTGACCACCCAGTACAGCACCAGACCGGCCGGGAACCATAGGAACATGACGGTGAAGAGGATGGGCATCATCATCATCACCTTGGCCTGGATCGGATCAGGCGGCGCCGGGTTGAGGCGGGTCTGGATCAGGCTGGTGGCGCCCATGATCAGCGGCAGGATGTAATACGGATCCTTGACCGACAGATCCTGGATCCAGCCCAGCCACGGCGCACCGCGCATTTCAACGACGCCGAGCAGCACCCAGTAAAGGGCGATGAAGACCGGAATCTGGATCAGGATGGGCAGACAGCCGCCGAGGGGATTGACCTTCTCGCGCTTGTACATCTCCATCATGGCCTGCTGCATCTTCATCTTGTCGTCGCCGTACTGCTCTTTCATGCGCTGCAGACGCGGGCCGAGCGTCTTCATCTTGGCCATCGACTTGTAG
>JAMHVU010000206.1:0-1432 GCA_035911355.1 Sphingobium sp. | reverse complement strand
GAGATAAAGTCAATTCTGGTGTATGCGATGCTTTCGGCATAGGTTGATCAGGCGGCGAGCGGCGGCTGTTGGGTTTCATCGATGGGTCCTGGAACGCCGTCCTTGAAGACAATTCCAGCGAGCATCTCATCAATGCGTTCGACGCCGCGAATGCGGCGCCATGACTTCTGCGCTTCCTGGATGAGCTTGAAGGCAAGGCCGAGGAAGGTGCTGCGCGACACGCAGTTCTTCGTGCGCGTCGTGCGATGACGCACGGTCGCGAACGTCGATTCGATCGGGTTGGTCGTGCGCAGGTGAATCCAGTGCTCGGCAGGAAAATCGTAGAAGGCGAGCAGCGCGTCGCGATCCTTGACGAGCTTGTCGGCAGCCTTCGGATACTTGGCGCGATAAGTCTTCAGGAAATGGTCGAAGGCGGCGATCGCCTGCGCGCGCGTCGGCGCCATCCAGATCTCGTGCAGGTCGGCCTTGGCCCTCGCCTGCAAGGCTTTGGGCAGCGCGTTGAGCACGTTGCCGGTCTTGTGCACCCAGCAGCGCTGGCGCCGCGTTTGCGGATAGAGCTCGTCGAGCGCAGCCCAGAAGCCGAGTGCGCCGTCGCCGACCGCCAGACGCGGCCCGACGGTTAATCCCCGATCGCTCAGATCGCGCAACACGTCGAGCCACGATTGCTTCGATTCGCGCAGGCCGTCGCCGATCGTCACCAGTTCCTTCGAGCCGTCGGGCCGGACGCCGATGATCACCAGCAGGCATTGCCGGGCGTCGTCTTCCTGGCGCAAGCCAGTGTGGATGCCGTCCGCCCACCAATAGACGTAACGGCTTGCCGCCAGATCGCGTTTCATCCACGCGCCGTATTCGGCCGCCCATTCGCCCTTCAGGCGCGAGACGACGTTCGGGCTCAGCCCCTTGGCCTGCTCGCCGACCAACACCGTCAAAGCTTCGCGCATGTCGCCGGTGGAAATCCCCTTCAAATACAGCCACGGCAGCGCTGCCGACACCCGCTGCGAGCGCCGCACGAACGGCGGCACCAGCGCCGAGTTGAACTTGACGCCCGTGCCCGAGCGATCGCGCACTTTCGGCACCCGCACCTCGACCGGGCCCACCGCCGTCAGCACCGGGCGCTCGGGCAAATACCCGTTGCGCACGACTGCGCGCTGCCCGCCCAGCATCTTGACGTTACCGTACTCGGCCAACAGTTCCTGCACCTCGACCTCGATCGCTTTCTGGATCAGTTCCCGTGCGCCGCGCCGGATCAGTTCCTCCAGCGACAGTCCCATTTCCGATTGCTCGGCCTCTACCTTCTTCGTATCCTTCATCGTGGCGTGTCCTCGTCCGTTGCTGGAAATCGTTCTCGACAAACAATTCTCAGCAGAGGCACGCCGCCTCTTCAACCCCCATCCGTCCCCTCAGGGGCATACACCAGTTTCGACTTTAGCCC
>JAMHVU010000205.1:0-1500 GCA_035911355.1 Sphingobium sp. | reverse complement strand
CAGCGGTAGTAGGTAAACGGCGTCACGCTGATCGCCCGGATCGCCTCCGCAACCGGGCGGCCCTGCGACAACAGCACGTCGACCTGCCTCAGCTTCGCGACGATTTCTTCGGGCTTGTGCTTCTTCTGCGGCATTCCTGGCATCCTCCAAAGGCTCAAAAGCCTACCTCAGGGAGGACCACTTTTCTGGGGGCAGACCAGGATCGTGGAGGAGACGCTGGACGAGCGGGCCAGCATTTCGGTGGTGGCACGCCGCAATGGCGTGGCGCCGAACCTGCTGTATCGTTGGCGACGGCTCATGGTTGAAGGGGGAAGCGTCGCTGTGACCGAAGACGACGACGTCACCAGCAACAAGGTAGTCCGGCAGCTGGAGGAGCGGGTCCGCGAACTCGAGCGGCATCTTGGGCGCAAGACACTGGAGGCCGAGATCCTGCGCGAGGCCCTGGATAAGGCGCGCTCAAAAAAACCGACGTTGCTCGCGCGGTCGCCGCTGAAGGGCGATTTCCAGTGAAGTCCGTGGCTGAAACGCTGGGCGTCGCCCGCTCGAACCTGATCGATCGGCTGGAAGGAAGGACGAAGCCGCGTCGGCGCTATCACAAAGTGCAGGACGCGGCGGTGGTGCCGCTGATCACGGCGCTGGTCGCGGCGCGGCCGACCTACGGTTACCGCCGGATCACCGCCCTCCTGAACCGGCGGCTCCGCTCCGAAGGCCTCGCGCCAGCCAATCACAAACGGGTCTACCGGATCATGAAGGCCCACAATCTGCTCCTGGCGCGGAAATATTCCGAGCGGCCCGAGCATGTCCACGACGGCAAGGTGATCGTCATGCGCTCCAACCTGCGCTGGTGCTCCGACGGATTCGAGTTCACCTGCTGGAACGGCGACGTCGTTCGTGGCGCGTTCATCATCGACGCCCACGACCGCGAAATCATCGCTTGGCGGGCTGTTGTGAATGCCGGCATCAGCGGTTCGGACATCCGCGACATGATGCTCGAGGCGGTGGAGCATCGTTTCCGCGCCTGCCGCGTTCCATCGGTGATCGAGATGCTCTCGGACAATGGCTCGCCTTACGTCGCGAAGGAGACGCGGATCTTCGCGCGCCAGCTCGGGCTGAAGCCGTGCTTCACCCCGGTCCAGAGCCCTCAAAGCAACGGAATTTCCGAGGCGTTCGTGAAGACGCTCAAGCGCGATTACGTCCAGGTGACGCCCTTGCCGGATGCCGAAGCCGCGCTCGGATTGATCGCGAGCTGGATCGAGGATTACAACGAAAACCACCCGCACTCAGGGCTCAGAATGCGCTCGTGAAGTGCGCCGGGTTTGCCGGAGGCGTTTCGGTTTGAGTCCTACGCCGCCACGGCAGGTCTCTCCAGTTCGGCGTAGTAGTTCGCTTCGGCCTCGGCGGGCGGGATGTTCCCGATTGGCTCGAGGAGGCGGCGCTCGTTGAACCAGTGGACCCATTCGAGGGTGGCGAACTCCACGGCCTCGAAGGATCGCCAGGGCC
>JAMHVU010000204.1:0-32008 GCA_035911355.1 Sphingobium sp. | reverse complement strand
CCATAGATCAGCATCGATTTCGGCTTCAGCCCCGCCACCCCGGCGACGCGGTGCCAGGGCGGGTAGCCAGTCCGCGCGCGGCACGCCGCCGACCAGTCGCAGCCAGCCCCACAGCGTGGAGCCGCCGATATCATGCGCGCGTGATATCTCCACGATCGCGGCCGAGCGCGTAACGCCCGATTCCTCAAGCAGCGCAATCTTGGTCACAATGCCAAGGCGGCGCTCGGCCTCGGCCTTGATGGCGCTGCTCTGCACATCATACCAGCGCCAGCCGCCGCTTCCCAGCGCAGTCGCTTCGCTGGGCGCTGGACGTAGGCCGATGCCCCGCCGCGCGAGGTCCAGCCGCGCGCCGCCCGGCAGCAGGGAAATATGATATTCTGTGCCGCCGCCGCGTTGGCCTGTGCGCGGGCGACACAGCATGTTGCCCATAGCATCGGTACGCATCGACCAGCGCTCGTGGCGTGCGCGGCGGTTCACAGAGCCTTTATCCGTAGGCAGGCCTGGCAAACGCATGTCCGCGATCTCTGCGGCGGTGAACCATTCGCGATCGACGTCAGGCACATTGCCCTGGTACGTGGCGGCAAGGCCGAAATCATGCTGTACGACCGTCACGATGGTGTCTCTCCGCCGATAAGGGGGGCTTGCGCGGCGATGCGTTTGCGCTCCGCCGAAAGTTGCGCGATTTTGCGATCGAGATGGCCAAGGCGCGCTGTGTGCACTTCCTCGCCGACGAGCACGGCCGCGCCGATCTCGCGCAGCACGCTGTCCAGCAGATCATGACGTTCACACACCGCCACGAGCGCGAGGAAACGGCTCATCGGCACCTTGTGGCCCTCTCGAGCAGGGCTGGCATAGGCATCCAGCATGGCGCGGCTGATCTCATCGTCGAGCAGCACGCTCATCTCGGCCGCGATCACTTCACGGCGGCGCTCATCGCTGTTGAGCATCACGCCAACCGCGTTGCAGATCCGCCGCTCGATTCCAGCGAGCGCTGCCGGACTGTCCGCCAGCTGGGGCGGATCGAACGCAAATCCCATTTGCCCGGGAACCACGGCCCTCGCCTTAACCATGGCCGCCACCATTGCAGTGCGGGCACGGCACACCGCGCAGCAGTGCGCTGCGTTGCGCTGGGAAGTAGCGCCAGTCATCATCATGGCCGCAGCGGTGACAGGCGGAGTGCGCGCAGGGTTTGCCGTCAGGAAAATGACCGGTGTCGACTGCGTGCATCATCACTCGCCGGGGCTGGCGAGGACGGACGAAGCCGAAGAGATCAGTCAACGCCTTGCTCCTCGAGCTCGCCATCGCAGAGCTCAATCACGCGTGCGAGGTGAGCAATTGCATGCATGGCCATCTCGCGCCGACCGCTCGGATCAAGATGTGTATCCCCTGCAAACACCGCATATCTTGCGGCGCTTTCGTGATGAGCGTTGCGGCCGAAATGCGAACTGAGAGAGCTATCCTGTTCAAGTAAAATGAGGCCGGCATAGAGATGATGCGCCTCCGCCAGCACGGTAACGAAGTCCATTTCGGACCAGCGGCAATCCGGCCGCTCCATGCACGGCACAATGTTGGCGAGGTCGCTACGACAGGCGGCGCACTGACCGCAGCAGGCGCCGCTCACGGCAGGAACTCCAGCCCGATGGCGATGCTGATGACGAGACCGGCGATGACTTCGTAGGTCATGCCGCGCCGAGCCGCGCGGGTGCGGCGATGCTCGGGCACGATGGAGCGCGTCACGGCGCGGATGCGGTCCGGGTCGACACCCGAAAACCAGCCAAGCAGCCGGATCATGAGTGCACCGCCTTGCGGACACCATCCGCCAGTTTCACCGGCAGCACCGGTACAAGCACTGTTTCGCTGAGGTCAGCGATGACAGGGCGGACGTTGCCCTCCGCCATGCAACGCTCGGGATGGTGGAGACGAATGGCGTCAAGCAACCTGCGCGTCTGCTTTCTCACGCTTTTGGCGTCATACATGGGCTTAGTCCCTCATCATCCAGTGGGCGTTCCACGCGTGGAAACGGGCGGGCGGCATCGCCGCCAACGGTTCGGAATCAAGTGCCGGCGTCGTTGCCGACCGGCCGCACGCCTGCCGCGCCTCGGCGCGCTGACGCCGCAGCCGGCGCTCTGCCTCACGCGGCGTGCAGCCCTGCGCCATGGCCTGTTCAAAGGCTTCACGGGCGGCCCGGCACTCGGCGGCGCGATCGGTCATCAGCGGAACCCCATCGTTTGCGGAATCCAGCGGAGAACAACGCCATCGAACCGATTGCTCGGGTGGTCGCGCCAGAACTCGCCCATGCGCCTCCGCGCGAATCCATCAGCGAGCGCGCCGCCGAAGCCGTCAGCGATGGCGAACGCTTCGATCGCGGCGTCATCCAACGCCAGCCCATCGATCGAGATCGCCTCGATCCGCTGCGGATGCATGGCATTGAGGCCGATGAAGATCTGGCGCACGTCACGGCAGAGCGGATCGACGGCCAGAAGCTTGCGGCAATATTTGGTCCGCATGCCTGCATAGAGCTGCATCGCTTCGCCCGGCCGTGCGTGGCGGCCGCGATGACCGCGCACCGTCTGCAACTTTTCCAGCGCCACGATCGACGGCGCGAACTGCGCCCTGAAGGAATAGGCGACCATCAGCGCAGCCCTCCCAACGGAGGAAGCCAGATCGTGCGGGTGTCACCGGGCGCGGTAGGACGTCGCACGTCCCAGACGACGGCGGCATAGTCGATGACGCCGCCGCGATAGGCACGGTTACCCATAGCGTGCAGCCGATCACCCGGAGGCATGGACGGCCGCTGGCAGAAGATCAGCACGGCCTGAGGCGGATAATCGCGGATGAACAGGCTCGACCGGTTGATCCCGGCCGCAAGCCATTTGTGCGCGACCAGAGCGACAACGCGATCCGTGGCAAGGCGCAGCGCCTGCCGCACGAACCCCTCCAAAATGCCGGGCCGGTAGCTGTACGGCGGATTCATCCAGATCGAGCAGCGGTCCACAGGCGCGCGATCGAGCGTGAGGAAATCTGCCGCGAAGAAACGCGGCGCCGTCTCAAAGGCATCCCACTCGACATTCTGCACGAGGTCGGAGAGGATCAGCTTGCCACCAAGGCCGTAGGCCTCAAGGCTCTGCGCGCTGTGGCCATAGCCCGCTGCCGGGTCCCAGACATGGCAATCCGGCTCGAGCTCAGGCGCGAGCCCAATCGCCGCGACGATCTGATCCCACTCCCACCCTTGCTCGACATACCAGTCCAGCGGATGACGGTTCTTGGCCCTGCCGGTGGAGATATCACCGCGCATAGTAGCCACCGTTCTTCGTGACCGGATTCCGGAAGTGATCTTTTACCGGGATAGAGCTTTGATTTTCGCCGCTTTCGATCGCAGCGACGGCTTGCCTGAAGTCCTGAAACCCAGCCTGCAGGGCAGCTGCGTCCAGAGCATGACCATGCTTGATCCCGTCACGCTTGCCGATCTGCTTCGCGAGGCGCTTGATGCCGGCCACTGTCGTAGGCCGGAGGGTGTCGAGCGGCCTCATTCGCCCAGCTCCGCATTGAGCATGTCACGTAGTTGCCGCTTCACGTCGTCTGTTTTCAGCGCGACGACGAACTCTTGCAGGTGGCGCTTCTGGAGCGAGGCACTCAGCCGACCCAGATTTCCAACAACTGCACTGACATGCTTTTCGTGCGGGGCGGGCGGCGGGCCTGAAGGCGATGAAATGCCCACGCCAATGCGAGCATCATCCACATTCAGACCATCGTCCGCCAGCAGCGCCTCTATGACGCGTCGCCGCAGCCCCTGATCCTGTATGTCCGCGATAGCTTTGAGCTGGGACGCATTCTCACCAACAATTGGATGCTGAGAAAGAGCAAGCGCGAGGTCGGGGAACGGCTCGACAATGAGGCGATAGAGCTCCAGCGCGCGGCGGATAGTCCGCTTGTCCAGACCCATCGCGTCGGCGGCAGATTCATGCCAGCCATATACGGTGGACATCTTGTCCGCCGTATCGTCGCTCTCATCCCGAAGCGCCTGTTCGGCGCGGATTTCGCCTGATTTTACGCGAGCCCAGCGCGCCTTGATCGCAAGCTGTTGCTGCTTGAGCCCACCATGCTCGCGCGCGATCCGTTCCTGAGCGGCATTGGCCAGCGCATGGACGAACTTCGCGCGCTCGATCGGCGCCAGTGGCCGACGATGGAGATTTTCGGAGGCTTCCAGATCGGCAAGGTCCTCGGGCTTTCCGGACACCTCTATGGCCCAGACCTTGATTCCTTCCAGATCGGCACCGTGCGTGCGGTGCATACCGGTCACAAGCCGCCATGGACGCTCCGCGCTGTCACGATTCTTCACGACCTTTATTGGATCGCGCTGACCATCAACAGCCATGAGACGGCCAAGCGCGGCGGCCTTATCGCTATGCAGAAAGCCAATGCGGTTGCCGGTCTCGATCTCGCGCGGATCAAGCTTGAATAGCGCGGCTTCGGCCAGCAACGCGGTTTGCGCGGCCATGTCTATCGCGCTCCCGCATTTAGACGGTGCGTGAGATTTCCAGACTCGCTATTGTCCCGGAAATGGGACTTGAACCGGCCAGGAAACAAACCTTCAGTGGTAGAGCCAAGCTCCTTGGCTATCGCCCGTGCGGTACGCGAAACCGCGCGGCCGCGAAGCACGTCCCGGACCGACCCTCGCGGCAGCCCCCGCAACTTCTCAAATGCACTGACCGAGCCATGCTTCTTTCGCAGGGCGGCCTTGATGTCCTCTTTATGGACAGGTTGACGTAGCATGTCCCGATCCCAGAAATTGATTTCCACAAATCGGGAAACTATATCCCGAGATAGGGAAGGTCAAGAGGCGACATCAAAAATGGCATTTGCACAGCGCTTGCGCGATCAAATCGAGGAAATCGGGCTTTCGCCGTCCGAAGTGGCGCGGCGTGCCGGTATCAGCACGAGCGCGCTTAGCCGCTATACCAACGCGCAATCTTTCCCGAATTCAGAGCAGCTTTTCCCACTTTGTGATGTGCTCGTTTGCGATCCGCGTTGGCTGATTTCCGGACAACGGCAGGCAGTCGGCTTTTTAGCCGATGCCGAAGAAGCCGACTGGATCAATATCGGCGAGTATGATCTGCGAGATCTGGACCACGATGCTCGTGGCTTGCCGAAGTCGACGACTCCATTTCGTAGGGATTGGCTGAACCGTACACTTGGTCAGGTGTCGGGTCTTTGGCTTGCGAGGTTGCCAGCCGATCTGCCGGCCGTGCAGCTGCGCGAAGGCGATCTGGTGTTCCTGCAGGATGTGCAGTCGGGCGAGGCGCAGGACGGCGCAATATACATTGTCAGGACATGGGGCCATCTCACTGTAGCGCGCCTGGACGCGCTGCAAGATACTAATAGGCAGCCGATCGAGAGTAATCTCGCAGATCGGCGGATCGCTTTCCGGCATATCGGCCATGATGATGGGCAAGCCGTGCTGGTCGCAAGGGTACTCGGCGTGCCATTAAAGAGGCTGTGATTGAGATGAAGTGGCTCGTATTGACAGCTTTTCTGGGACTATGTGCATGCCAGCAAATGTCAGGCCCTGAGCATGATGCGATTGAAGCAGTGAAGCGAAGCTTGAAATATCCATACACTGCAAAGTTCGACAGCGTTGCGCCGTGCCCTGAGAATAAGAATATCTATCGCGGCAAAGTTAACTCGAAGAACGAGTTCGGCGCATATACTGGATCATCAGAATTCTACGTGATGAACGGCGTAGCTTATCTCGACACCGATGTTTTTGAGAAAAGCCTGCGCGAGATGGGCTATAGCTTCATGTATCAGCTCGTGAATGCGTGCTATTATGGCAGGGAAGCGGACTTGAAGTCCTATCTGACAGCTGTCGAGGCGGGCACTGCCCCAACGCTCCTGGATCAGGCAGCCGCAGACCGTAAATAAAGATAGGCAGCGCCCGCAGGGGTTGAGAAACTGTCCCACTTCCCTGCATCGATCAGCCGCAGTTGTGCCCGCTAGGTAGCCTGTTTTTAGGCGTTTTCTATGCCTCGAGCCCAAAATTGGAACTGGGGCACGCAATGCCCCGGTTTGCCCCACTTCTTTTTGGTCGAATTTGCCGCGCGAGCGCCTTCCTAAATGGTCCTAAACCTCCACTTATAAGGCTCTGAGAGCCCTCTTGGAGAGATGTCCTCTTAGAGCGTCAGACTCTAGCCGGTCTCTACCTTCCACCGTCTATATTAACCATGACTCCAGACACTCACTGTGCGGGACGCTTCGCGCCATCTGTGTCAGCAAAACCGCAGAAACCCCCAATTTTTTCGGCCGATGATCCGCGTACTCCCGCCCGATCCCGGTTGATCCCGGACTCCAGGCTGTTTTGTCATTCCCCACAGGCCCGGCGATTATCCCGCACCCGCATCCATTCACACCGTACCGCAACTTAATGACCCGTGTCTGCGCCGCGCCCGCGATACAGCTTTATCGGCCCCGGCCCGCCCCATAGCGTCGTCAACAAACCTAGACGACCAAGGGGGCTCCCATGTCTGAAGCAATGCCGTTAATACAGGTCTCCGACTATAGCGGTGGCATTGTCGGCCCCGGTATCGCGCCGGCCGGCACGGTCCGGAACGGTGGCACGATTCGCACCGGCACGCCGCCGGGCTGCTGGGGGCCGATGATTACCCCCAAGTTTCAGGGCGGGCATGAAGTCACGCGGCCGGTCATGGTCGAAGGTGCCGAAATTGGCGACGCCGTCGCAATCCGGTTGAAAAAGGTGCAGGTCACCTCTCTCGCCACGTCATCGGGCGTGATGACCTTTGTAGACGGTCGCTACAGCGGCGACCCATTCGTCGCGAAACAATGTGACAGCTGCGGCACGATCAGCCCGGCCAGCCATGTCGAGGGCATAGGGGACGAAGCCGTTCGCTGCGACAATTGCGGCGCGGAAGTCAGCGCGTTTCGTTTTTCCAACGGCTACGTCATCGTCCTGGACAGGGAGAGTGGCGTGTCGCTTACCGTGGGACAGGACATTGCCGACAGGATCGCGGGTGATGCGCAGGCGCTTTCAGCGCTGCCGGAACTGTCGGGACAACATTCTGTCCTCTCACTCGCGCGTGCCGATATATCCGGCCTCGCCGCGCGGATGCGCCCCTTTCTTGGCAATATCGGCACGATACCATCTCGTGATTTGCCCGATTCGCATAATGCCGGCGATTTTGGTTCGTTCCTTGTCGGCGCGCCACATGGATACACGTTCACGCAAGATGAGCTGAACGAGCATAAGACGGACGGGCATATGGACACGAACTCGGTCCGGGAGGGGGCGATCCTCATCTGCCCAGTGAAAGTCTCGGGCGGGGGCATCTACATGGGCGATATGCACGCCCAGCAGGGCAATGGCGAGATCGCCGGCCATGCGACGGACGTGGCGGGCATGGTCGAGCTGGAGGTCGAGGTCATCAAGGGCCTTGCGATCGATGGCCCGATCCTGCTGCAGCGGGCAGACGATCTTCCCCCGCTTGCCCAACCGCTGAGCCGGGTGGAGCGTTCGGCGGTCGATGCACTGGCGCAGCGCTGGGGACAGACCGAGATCGAGGACAACGCGCCGATCACCTTCATTGGCTCAGGTGTGACCTTGAACGATGCGACCAAGAACGGGTTGGACCGCGCTGCGAAGATCACGGGGCTGCCCTATGACGAGATCCTTAATCGCGCGACGATTGCCGGGTCGATCGAGATCAGCCGCTTGCCGGGCGTGGTGCGCGTGACTTTCATGTGCCCGAGGGAGATTATCGAGAAGATGGGCATCGCCCATCTCGTCGCTGAACAATATGGTGCGCTGAGTGACTAGTCCATGGCGTTCCCGCGAGTGTTTGCGTGCGCTTCACCAGTTTCTGGGCACCGGAAACGGCGGCTGGCGGATGCTGGCCTGGTCGGCGGTCAATCGGCCGACGCCTGTATAAAACATGTTGTAATTATTGATCTGATATCTGTATAGGCACGGAGTGTAAGAATCGCCGGCGGCAGAGGTGGCCGCCTCTCGTCCGGGAAGGCCTTAAAATGCAGATTCAGGATATCGCCGCAGTCGTCACCGGCGGAGCGTCCGGCCTCGGCGGCGCCACCGCTGCACGGCTTGCCGCGGCCGGCGCCAAAGTCACCCTGCTCGATCTCAACGAGGAGTTGGGCGAGACCCATGCCGCCAAGATCGGCGGCTTGTTCCGCAAGGTTGATGTCACTGATGAAGCCGCCGTGAGTCAGGCGCTCGACGAGGCCGAAGCAATTAATGGCAAGGCGCGCATCCTGGTGAACTGCGCCGGCATTGGTCCTCCGGGCAAGGTCGTCGGCCGCGACGGTAAGGCACTGGCGCTGGATGCATTTTCGAAGATCGTCTCGATCAACCTGATCGGTACATTCAACATGTTGTCGAAATTCGCCGAAAGATTGCAACCGGCCGAACCTCTCGTGGGCGGTGAGCGCGGGGTCATCGTCAACACTGCCAGCGTCGCGGCCTTCGACGGTCAGATCGGCCAGCCGGCTTACGCCGCTTCCAAGGCGGGCATCGTCGGCATGACTTTGCCGATCGCTCGCGAATTCGCCCGCTCGGGTATCCGGGTGATGACCATTGCGCCGGGCCTGTTCCTCACCCCGCTGCTCGCCTCGCTGCCGCAGGAGGCACAGGATTCTCTGGGCGCTCAGGTGCCGTTTCCCAGCCGTCTGGGCGATCCCGACGAATTTGCCCGGATGGTCGAGGCGATCGTCACCAACCCGATGCTCAACGGTGAGACGATCCGCCTCGACGGCGCGATCCGGATGGCGGCGAAGTGAGCGCCCGTGCGCAGGACATCGCCGCGAAGGTCGAACGCTTCGTCCGCGACGTCGTCATACCCTTTGAAAAGGATCCGCGCCGCGATCACCACAATGCGCCGACGGACGCGCTGGTGCAGGACCTGCGCGACCTTGCTCGCGAGGCCGGAGTCCTCACGCCACATATTCTGGCCGACGGTTCGCACCTGACCCAGGTCGAGACCGCCCGTGTGCTGATCGCCAGCGGCCTCTCGCCGCTCGGTCCGCTCGCATGCAACACGGCTGCGCCCGACGAGGGCAACATGTACCTTCTGGGCCATGTCGCCTCGCCCGCACTGCAGCGTCGCTTTCTGGCGCCGCTGGTCTCGGGCAAGGTCCGCTCGGCCTTTCTGATGACGGAGCCGGCGCTAGAAGGCGGGGCTGGCTCCGACCCGTCGATGATGCAGACCACCTGTCGCCGCGAGGGCGGAGATTGGGTAATCAACGGTCGCAAGGCCTTCATCACCGGGGCGCAGGGAGCCGGGGTCGGCATCGTGATGGCACGGTCCGAGGATCCGGATTCCACAGGTGGCGCCTGCATGTTTCTGGTCGAGCTGCCCGATCCGGCGATTCGCATCGACGAGGCGCCGAACACCATCGACAATGCGATGCCCGGCACGCACGCTACCCTGACCATCACCGACCTGCGCGTGTCGGCAGACCAGATGCTGGGCGAGGCAGGCGAGGGCTTCAAATATGCGCAGGTCCGCCTGAGCCCCGCGCGCCTGTCGCACTGCATGCGCTGGCTGGGCGCCTGCATCCGCGCACATGAGATCGCCACCGACTATGCTTGTCGTCGTCAGGCGTTCGGCAAGGTGCTGATCGATCACGAAGGCGTCGGCTTCATGCTGGCCGACAATCGTATAGATCTGCAACAGGCCGAGCTGATGATCGACTGGTGCGCCGGCGTGCTCGACACGGGCTCGCTTGGCACGGTCGAAAGCTCCATGGCCAAGGTCGCCGTGTCGGAAGCGCTGATGCGCGTGGCTGATCGCTGCGTCCAGGTGATGGGCGGCATGGGTGTGACCGACGCGACGATCGTCGAGCAGGTGTTCCGCGAGGTTCGTGCTTTCCGTATCTACGACGGCCCGACCGAAGTCCACAAATGGTCGCTCGCCAAGCGGATCAAGCGCGAGTGGCGCGAGCGCGCGTCATGAGCGATGACAGCCTGGTCGCTGCCAACACCGGCACCACGGCGGTGCGTGAAGGCTATGGCTTCGATGTCGATGCGCTGTCCGCCTGGATGGAAGCCAACGTCGAGGGCTTCGCCGGACCACTGACGGTCGAGCAGTTCAAGGGCGGGCAGTCTAACCCGACCTATAAGCTGTCGACGCCGGCGCAGTCCTACGTCCTGCGTCGCCGCCCGCCGGGTCAGATTCTGAAAGGTGCCCACGCGGTCGAGCGCGAGGCTGAGGTCATGGCGAAGCTGGGTGCCCAGGGTTTTCCGGTGCCGGTGATCCGCGGCATCTGCACCGACGATGCGGTGATCGGATCGTGGTTTTTCGTCATGGACATGGTCGAGGGACGCATCTTCTGGGACGCGACCTTTCCCGAGGTCGACCGTGAAGAACGGCCCGCCTATTTCGCGGCGATGCGCGACACGATCGTCCAGCTCCACGGCATCGATCCGGTTGCGGCCGGGCTGGGCGATTATGGCAAGCCGGGCAACTACTTCGCCCGCCAGATCGCGCGCTGGACACGGCAGTACGAGGACGACGAACGCGCCGGTCGCAACGACGACATGGACGCATTGGTCGCATGGCTACCGGCGGCCATACCCGATGGCGACGAAAGCGTGGTGGTCCACGGCGATTTCCGGTGCGACAACATGATCTTTCATCCCACCGAGCCGCGCGTGCTTGCCGTGCTGGACTGGGAGCTTTCAACCCTGGGCCATCCGCTGGCCGATTTTGCCTATCACGCGATGATGTACCATATGCCACCCGACATCGTTGCCGGGCTGGGCGAGGCAGACCTCGCGGCGCTGAACATTCCCAGCGAAGCGGACTATGTCGCGGCCTATTGCAGGGCGGCGGGGCGCGAGGGCATTCCCGACTGGGATTTCTACGTTGCCTTCAATTTCTTCCGGCTGGCCGCGATCTTTCACGGCATCAAGGGCCGGGTCCTTCGTGGCACTGCGGCGAACGCCAAGGCACGAGAGCGGGCCGAGAGCTTCCCGCGTCTGGCCCGACTGGCGGCAGACGCCATGGCGCGCTGCATCCACCCTTCAGGAGATTAGACAGATGGAACCGGCCTATATTGTCGCCGCCGCGCGCACCGCCGGCGGTCGTCGCAAGGGCGCCCTCGCGCACACCCATGCCGCCGATCTTGGCGCCGTGGTGCTGAACGCCCTGCTTGATCGCAGCGGCGTCGATCCCGCCGCGATCGACGATGTGATCATGGGCTGCGTCACGCAGGCAGGCGAGCAATCCTTCGCCTTCGGGCGCACATGCGTGCTGGCGTCGCGCCTGCCAGACAGCGTTCCGGCCGTCACGATCGACCGCCAGTGCGGTTCGTCGCAGCAATCGGTCCAGTTCGCCGCCCAGGCGGTGATGTCGGGCACGCAGGACCTCGTCATCGCCGCGGGCACCGAGAGCATGACCCGGGTGCCGATGTTTTCCAACCGGGCGCTGCACGATCAGGCCGGCATCGGCGAAGGGCCGTTTCCCACCTCGGTGCTCGGCCGCTATGACGTCGCCGATTTCAGCCAGTTCGCCGGCGCGCAGATGATTGCCGACAAGAACGGCTACACCCGCGACAGGCTCGACGCCTATGCGCTCGAAAGCCATCGCCGCGCCGCCACCGCAATCGATGCGGGGGCCTTCGTCGACGAGATCGTCCCGGTGCGAACCGCCGATGGCCTGTTTGCCACGGATGAGGGCGTACGCCGCGACACCACGCTCGAAAAGCTCGGCTCGCTTGATCCGCTCGCGGAAGGCGGGGCGATTACCGCCGGGAACGCCAGCCAGATCAGCGACGGCAGCTCGGGCGTGCTGGTCGTCAGCGAGCGGGCTCTCAAGGCTCATGGCCTCATGCCGATCGCGCGCATCCATCACGTTTCGGTTTCGGCGGGCGATCCGGTTCTCATGCTGGAGGAACCGATCCCGGCGACCCGCCGCGCGCTGGAGAAAGCCGGGCTGACGCTGGACCAGATCGATCTGTTCGAAGTGAACGAAGCCTTCGCTCCGGTCCCGATGGCCTGGCTCGATGCGCTTGGCGCCGATCCCGCACGGCTGAACGTCAACGGCGGCGCAATCGCGCTCGGCCATCCGCTGGGCGCCAGCGGCACGCGGCTGATGACGACGCTGATCCACGCGCTGCGCGCTCGCGGTCTGCGCTATGGCCTGCAGACCATGTGCGAGGGCGGCGGCATCGCCAACGTCACCATCGTGGAGGCGCTGTAGTGGCGATTAGAACGCGTATCACGCAAATGCTCGGCATCGAGCATCCGATCGTCCAGGGCGGCATGATGTGGGTCGGTCGCGCCGAACTGGCCGCAGCCGTGTCTAACGCTGGCGGCCTCGGCATTCTGACCGCGCTGACCCAGCCCACGCCCGACGATCTGCGCCGCGAGATCGACCGCTGCCGGACCCTGACGGACAAACCCTTCGGTGTGAACCTCACGATCCTGCCTTCGGTCGCCCCGCCGCCCTATGCCGAATACCGCAAGGCGATCATCGACAGTGGCGTGACCATCGTCGAGACCGCTGGCTCCGCCCCGCGCGAGCATGTCGAGGATTTCAAGGGCCATGGCGTGACCGTGCTGCACAAATGCACCGCTGTGCGTCACGCGCTTTCGGCCGAGCGGATGGGCGTAGACATCGTCTCGATCGACGGCTTCGAATGCGCCGGCCATCCCGGCGAAGACGATATCGGCGGCCTGATCCTGATACCCGCCGCGGCGGACAAGGTGAAAGTGCCGCTGCTTGCCTCGGGCGGCATCGGCGATGGGCGCGGCCTTGCCGCCGCGCTGGCATTGGGCGCTGAGGGAGTGAACATGGGCACCCGTTTCTGTGCCACGGTCGAGGCGCCGATCCACGACGACATCAAGCAGTTCATCGTCCGGAACGACGAGCGAGCGACCAACCTGATCTTCCGCAAGTTCCACAACACCGGACGTGTCGCGAAGAGCCCGGTGTCGGACGAGGTGGTCGAGATCTCGGCACGGGACGGGGCAGCCTTTACCGACATCCAGCCGCTGGTCTCCGGCGCCAAAGGGCGGCAGGCGCTGGAAACCGGCGACCTTGCCGCCGGACTCGTCTGGGCGGGGCAGATCCAGGGCCTGATCCATGATGTGCCGACCTGCGCCGACCTGCTGGCGACCATGGTTGCCGACGCAGAAGGCATCATCGCCGGGCGTCTGGGCGGAATGCTGGCATGACCGCGCCGCTGATCCGGATCGAGCGCGAGGGGCCGCTCACGATCATCACGATCGACCGGCCGGAGGCGCGCAATGCGCTGAATGCCGAGGCGCAGCGCCAGATGGCAGCGGCGCTGGACGCCTTCGCCGCCGATGACGAACAGTGGGTCGCCATCGTCACCGCATCGGGCGACAAGGCCTTCTGCGCGGGTCACGACCTGCGCCAGCAGGCCGAGACGGGCGATATGTTCACGCCCGAATCCGGCTTTGGCGGGTTGACCTCGCGCGGGGACCTGAACAAGCCGGTGATCGTTGCGGTCAACGGCCCTGCGTTTGGCGGCGGTTTCGAGATGGTGCTGGCGGCGGACATCGTCGTTGCGGTCGACAGCGCCTTTTTTGCCTTGCCGGAACCGCTGGTCGGCCTCGCCGCGCTGGCGGGCGGCATCCAGCGCCTGCCGCGCCTGATCGGCGCGACGCGGGCCAACGGCATTCTGCTCACCGGCCGCCGCGTTTCGGCACAGGAGGCCTTTGCGCTGGGCCTGGTCAACGAACTGGTCGAGCGCGACGTGCTTGGTGCCGCGCGGCGCTGGGCCGAACAGATCCTTGCCTGCAGCCCGATGTCTATCCGTGCGACCAAGGAAGCGATCCGCCGCAGCGAAGCGAGCGATGTGCTCACCGCCATGCGCGAGGAATGGGGCTGGCCGGCGATGGCGGCCATGCTCGCTTCCGAAGACGCGCGGGAAGGCCCGGCCGCTTTCACCGCGAAGCGCAAGCCTGCCTGGCAGGGGCGCTGAGACGGAAGGAGCCGGGCCATGAAGATGCGCGCAGCCGTTTTCGAAGGGGCCGGCAAGCCGCTTGTGGTGCGCGAGATCGACGTGCCCGTGCCGGGTCCCGGTCAATTGCTGGTCAAGGTCCATCGCTGCGGTATCTGCGGCACGGATCTGCACCTGACCGATCCCGAAGGCCGCTGGCAGATGCCCTGCGGCACGGTGATGGGGCATGAATTCGCCGGCGAAGTGGTCGACCTGGGGGAGGGCACGCAGAGCGCGTGGCGCGAGGGTGATCGGCTGGCGGCGCTGCCCTATATCGGCTGTGGTCAGTGCGGCGAATGCCTGTCCGGCCAGCCGGCTCATTGCCCCACGGTGTTGAGCCTGGCGACCGGCGACCTTGTCGGGGCCTATGGCGAATATGTCGTCGTCGGCGCGCGTGAGGCGGCACGGCTGCGCGATGACGTATCGTGGGAACAGGCGGCGTTCACTGAACCGCTCGCGGTCGGGCTCCACGCCGTCGCACGATCCGGCATGAAGCCGGGCGCGCGGGTGCTTGTGCTGGGAGCCGGGCCGATCGGCCTGAGTGCCGCTGCCTGCGCGCGGCAGTTCGGCGCGGGCGCGGTGGTGGTCAGCGCGCGTTCGGATAGACGGGCGGATCTGGCCATTGGAATGGGCGCGACCGATTTCTTCGTGAACGACGAGCATCTGGCCCGCAACTTTGCGTGCCATGCCGGCGGGCCACCGGAGATCGTCATCGAATGTGCTGGCGCGCCGGGCATGCTCGACCTTTGTTCCGAACTGGTTGTGCGCAAGGGCATGGTCGTGGTTGCCGGCGGCTGTAACGGAGCGGACCCGCTTTATGTCGTTGTGCCGACGGTCAAGGAGCTGAATTTCGCCTTTTCAATGTGTTATACGGTCCGCGAATTCGCCTTCGCGCAGGATCTTATCGCGTCTGGCCGGATCGATCCGATGCCGATGCTCGACGGTATGCTGACGCTGGATCAACTGCCCGCGCGCTTTGAAGCGCTGCGGACGGACAAGCGTGCCTGCAAGCTGATGGTCGGCTTCTGAGATCTGCCGCGCCGGCGCGCAGGTCTTCGGCGCAAATCCTGCGTTGCCACAAAAGCGCTCAATATGGGTGAGCTGCGGCGTCCCGTCCGGGAATTCGACCACCTAGGCCGGCCCGCCATGCATCGGCGCCACATCATTTCCTGAGCCCGCGCGATGACAGCGCCACTGGATCGAGTGTGCTGTTATGTGCCTGCGATGCCTGCGTCTCCAGCAGCAGCGCGTCGTTGAGCGCCAGCCCGGCACCCGTCTTGATCAGTCCGCGATAGGCCGTGACGAAGGTCGGGTCCCACGCGGCGATCTGCCGGGCGAGATCAAGCGCCGCGTCGAGCAGCGCCTCGGGCGCGTGGAGTGCGTTCACCAGGCCCCAGTCGCGCGCCGTCACCGCATCGATCATCCCGCCCGACAGGGACATTTGCAGCGCCCGGCCGGTTCCCACCGCGCGCTGCAGGCGCTGCGACAGGCCCCAGCCGGGGATGACGCCCATGCGGGCATGGGTATCGGCAAAGCGCGCGGTATTCGCGGCGAGGGCGAAATCGCAGGCGAGCATCAGCTCCAGCCCCCCGGTCACCGCCGCGCCGTTGACCGCGGCGATCACCGGCTTTTTCGAGGCTGCCACTGCCGCGACCGGATCGGTCGCGCCGTTGACCAGATCCACCCCTTGCGACAACTCGCTCAGGTCTAGTCCGGCGCAGAAGACGCGTGTGCCCGCCCCGTGCAGCACCACCGCGCGAACCCCGTCGTCGGTGTCCAGTTGGCGGAACGTATCGACGATGGCGTGCTGCAGCGCCTGCGACAGCGCATTGCCCGCTTCCGGGCGGTTCAGTGTAACCTGGGCAACAGCATCATGGCGGGCGACGAGCAGGCAATCGGTCTGGGACATGGCTATCTCGGTTCTCGCGGACAGGGGCTCCGTCGCGCTTCAGCACGTCGAATCGCCATTAATATGCAACATGTAGTAAATGATGTCGAGTGAAGGCGTCGCTCATTGATACCAGAGCATACCAATTTGCCGCACTCAGGTCAGGATAAGGCCTCAAGTAGCGAAACGGCATGGGCTTTTCAGAAAGAATGCGACATGTTGCATTTATTGTTGTGATTCGAGCCCCGCTGCGCTAGCTAGATGGCACAGGAAGAAGGATGCCGGTGCGCGTGAGCTACGTCTCGCGAACATCAGTTCAGCATTGCGCGCGAAAATGCCGGCCATGGGTTGGCGGCCTAATTCTTCCCGGCGGAGCAATTTCCAGAACTGAGGTCAGGTGCACGATGAAGATCAAAGACGTCAAAATCACTTCGTTCAAGATCCCGCTTCCGGGCGACATGAAGGATGTGATGATCAAGGGCCAGTCGATCGCGCCCTACGTGACCGACTTCATCTGCGTGCAGGTGATCTCCGACGATGGTCTCGTTGGCGAGGCCATCAGCCCTTATGGCGGCCTCAGCCTGGCCTATTCGATCGCCGATCGCATCCGTCCGTTCATCATCGGTAAGGACCCCGCCATGCGCGAGGCGATCTGGCAGGAAATCTGGAACCTCGACCGTCTGCTCTACACCACGCAGTTTGCGCTCGGCACTGTCGATCTTGCGATCTGGGATCTCTATTGCAAATCGCTGAACGCCCCGCTCTATCAGGTGCTCGGCGGCGTGCGCGAAAAGGTGCCCGCTTATGCCAGCGGCATGACCTTCTACACGCCGGAAGGCTTCGTCGAGGACGCGCTGAAGTACAAGGAAATGGGCTATCAGGGATACAAGCTCCACGCCGAGGGCGACTGGCGCAAGGATATCGCCGCCTGCCAGGCAGTGCGCGAAGCCGTCGGCCCCGAATATGACCTGATGATCGACCCGGCCGGCGCCTATCAGCAGGAAGAGGCCCTGCGCGTGGGCCGCGCTCTGGAGCAGCTCGACTTCCTGTGGCTGGAAGAGCCGCTGCGCGACTGGGACATTCACGGATACAAGATGCTGGCCGACAAGCTGGACATTCCGGTCATGGCGCTCGAGGTCATCCCCGGCGGGGTCTATTCGAAGAGCGAATATGTCGCCCAGCGGGCGGTCGACATCCTGCGTGGCGACATCTCGTTTACCGCCGGCGTCGGTCAGGTGATGAAGACCGCGCATCTCGCCGAGGCTTTCGGCCTGCGCTTCGAGATCCATACCAACGCCAACAGCCACATTGACGGCGCGCACCTCCATCTGATCTCGGCGATCCACAACACCCGCTATTTCGAGCAACTGGTGCCCGAGCACTTCTTCCACTTCGAAGCTTCGGAGAAGGTGGTGATGGACAAGGAAGGCTTCGTCCACGTGCCCAAGAAGCCGGGCATCGGGCTGGACCTGAACTGGGACTACATCAACAAATATACGGTCGCGACGATCTGAGCTTCCGCACAAATCATGTCGCATGGAGGGGCTGCGCTGGCGACGGTGCGGCCCCTGCTTCATTGGTGACGATCGCTATTTCGGCCGCTCGACGCGAACAGCTTGAATAAGCGGTGGGCCTACTTCTTCAGGAAGCGGGCGAGAGCAGCGGCATGCGCCGGGTCCCGGCCCGCGCTACGCTGCGCCTCTCGTTCGGCCTGAAGAGCCTCGTCCAGCGAAAGCTCTTCGGCTTGCCAGAGGAGCTTTCGGGTCAGGCCCAGCGCCAGCTTCGGTCCCTCGGCCAGACGCCGGGCGACGTCCAGAGCCTCGACCTCCAGTCGCTCGGGTGCGACCACGGCGCTGACCAGCCCGTGGGCCAGGGCGAACGCCGCATCGAAACGTTCGTTCAGCAATAATATCCGCGCGGCGCGTACCCGACCCAGGGCGCGCACCAGCAGTCGACTGGCGCCGCAGTCCGGCACCAGCCCCACGCCTGCGAAGGCGGGCACGAAACTGGCTCGCTCGCTGGCCACGACCAGATCGCCCGATAGCGCGAGGGCCATACCGCCGCCGGCCGCGATGCCGTTCACTCCCACCACCAGCGGCACGCGCAGCGCGGCGATCCGCAGGATGAGGGGGTGCCAGGCGCTTTCGAGCAGTGCGCCAGCATCGTGACCGGGACCGGTAGGGATCGCCGCGTCGGTCAGTTTCGCGCCAGCACAGAAGACCTTGCCCGAGGCAGTAAGCAGGATGGCGCCGCAGCGGGTGTCCAACGCGTCGAGCGCTGCGATCAGCCGCTCCAGACAGGCCGCATCCAGCGCATTCGCGGCGGCGGGATCGTCCAGCAGGATCGTACCGACCGGGCCGGTCTCTCCGAACCGGACGGGCACGGTGTCGCTCACTTGGGTTGCGTCTTCGCTACCGCCCGCAGGTGCTGGCGCATGGCTTCGAGTTCCGCATCGGTCAGGGTCCCGAACTCCGGCATGCCGTTCGCCTTCAGCGCGCCGCCATGCACGATCGACTTGAAGGCGTCCATGTCGAGGATCACCGCCGAACGCGAGAGGTTCGGCGCACCACCGCCTGAAATGCCGCCGATGCCGTGGCAGGCCAGACAGTTGGCGTTGAACACGCCGGCGCCCCTCGCTTCCAGCGTGGCGTTGGGCGTGTAGTCGGCGTCCACCGGTTTGGGCGCGCGGGCCGGCCTGGCGGGCAAGCTGGCCGTGCCGCCGATGGCGAACGTCAGCACGCGGCGCTGCTGTTCGCGATAGTCGGGCATGTCGTGGAAGCCGTTGGTCGACAGGATCGGGCTGGCGCTGGTGCCCATGCCGGCGATCACGGTGACGTACTGCTTTCCCTTCACCATGTAGGTAATCGGAGCGGCCACAATCGGGGTCTGAGCGTCAAACGACCAGACCCGCTTGCCGGTGCGTGAATCATACGCGATGAATTTGCCGTCGTTCTGCCCCTGGAACACCAGATTGCCGGCGGTGACCATCAGGCCGCCATTGAAATTGCGCGGCGTGCGGTTCTTCCACAATGGCTTGCCGGTGGCGGCATCGACCGCCAGCAGGTAGCTGGTGTTGTTGAGCGGATCGGCGATCTTCTCACTAAGGTCGATGTTCACGCCATAGTCGAACAGGCCGCCCGGCGTGCGCTTCCAGTTCTTCGACTGGTCGATGCCGCGATCATTATATGATTCGCCGTGCTCGATCAGCGGGATGAAGGCAGTGCCATTGCGCGGATCGAAGGCCGATGCGTTCGAACTGTGCGCGCCGGTGTGGCTCGGCCACATCTCGAAGCTCTGGCCGTTGGGGAAGCGCGCCGCGGGGTTTTCGATCGGGCGGCCGGTCTTCATGTCGATGCCGCTGGCCCAGGTGACCTTGGCGATCTTGTTGGCGGCCAGCAACGTGCCGTTGGTGCGATCGATCACATAGAGGAAGCCGTTCTTGGGCGCCTGGATCAGCGCCTTGTGGACCTTGCCGGCGATCGTCACATCGGCAAGGTGCATGTCCATTGCGGCGTTGTAGTCCCAGGTTTCGGCGGGATTGACCTGATAGTGCCACTTATACTGGCCGGTCTTGCCGTCGATTGCGAGGATCGAGCAGATGAACAGATTGTCGCCCTTGCCTTCGCTGCGGATGCGATGGTTCCACGGTGCGCCATTGCCGGTGCCGACGAAGATCGTGTCACTGTCGGGATCATAAGCGAAGGCGTTCCAGGCATTGGCGCCGCCGCCGAACTTCCACCATTCGCCCGACCAGGTCTTGGCGGCCATTTCCATGGCCTTGTTCTCGAAGCCATCGGCCGGGTTGCCCGGCGCGGTATAGAAGCGCCACAGCTGCTTGCCGGTCTCCGTGTCGTAGGTTGTGACATAGCCGCGCACATTTGAGGTGTCGGCGCCTCCGTGGCCGATGATGATCCGGCCGTTGAACACGCGCGGGGCGCCGGTGATGAAGCGGCCATCGCCGGGCTCGGTCGTGTCGACGCTCCAGACCTGCTTGCCGGTCTTGGCGTCGACCGCGATCAGGCGGCCGTCCAGCGTGCCCGTGTAGACCTTGCCGTTCCAGTAAGCGATGCCGCGATTGCCCCAGGCGGGGATCATTTTGAATCCGGCGACGTCCCCGACCTGAGGATCATAGGTCCACAATTCCTTACCGCTGACCGCGTCGATGGCGCGGACGATGCTGAGGCCGCTGGACATGTAGATCACCCCGTCAACGGCGACGGGCTGCGTGGCGACGGGCTGGGGTGCGAGGTCGAGCGAATTGACGAGGCCGAGCTTGCCGACCGTATCGACGTTCACTTCGGTCAGCGGGCTGAAGTGATTCTCACCATAGGTGCGGCCGTAACCGGGCCAGTCGTTGCCGTTCGACGCATCGGTCAGGCGGAGGTTCTCGACACGAATCTGTTCGGCCGTGGCGCTGGTCTCGGATGAAGTTTCGGGTGTTTTCCTGGAGTTGCATCCAGCGAGCGCGAGGCCGAGCGCGGCCACCAGGATCCAGGCGGGCACGCCGGAGCGGTTCAAGCGCGGGTGGGGCACGTCATTCTCCTCTTCCGGACACTTCATATGCGCCCGTGTGTTGATGGCTGTTCTGTAGCCTTGGCAGAGTACAGTTGCAACACGTAGCATTTTCTTCCGCGCAGAATGCGGTCCAGCTGGTCGCCAAGCGCGCGAAAGATACCATCGCGCCAAAGCGGCCTTAAAGCATCGGAACAAGGTCCAATTTTGTAGAATTTCAATATGTGTAGCTCAGGCCGGCAGGGAATTGCGAGGCAGGTCAGCAGGTGCGTCGCAAATTGCCCGGAGCCGTGAGCAGGCGTTCCTCATCTGGAAATAAATGACTTAAAATCAACTATATATGTGCATTTTTCTCAGGAAAGTACCACATGTGGTCACAAAAAGATTGCATCTTGTGGTAACAAATCGTAGTTGAGCGGCGAAAGCTGGACGGGGCGAGAAAATGCCGACCGGCTTGCAGAACAGAATTCTAATAGGAGAAGTTGAGATGAGAAGCGTGCTTCTGGGCGGCTTTTCGACTGCGTCCGCTCTGGCGTTGTCCATGGCGATCGCCATCCCGACCGCAGCCATCGCGCAGGATGCGTCGGAAGATTCCTCTGCTGGCTCGAACGACATCATCGTGACCGCGCAGAAGCGCGAGCAGTCGATCAACGACGTGCCGATGTCGATCCAGGCCGCCTCGGGTGAGCGTCTCGAAAATCTGGGTATCAAGGATACCAGCGATCTGACCAAGCTGGTTTCCGGCTTCAACTTCAATCGCTCGATCTACGGCACCAACGTCTTCACGATCCGCGGTGTCGGCTTCCAGGATTCGACCCTCGCCGCCGGTCCGACCGTCACGGTCTATACAGATCAGGTGCCGCTGCCGTTTTCAGCGCTGACCTCGGGCGTCGGGCTCGACGTTGGACGCGTCGAAGTGCTCAAGGGGCCGCAGGGCACGCTGTTCGGCCAGAATGCTACCGGCGGCGCGATCAACTACGTGCCCAACCAGCCTTCGAGCAATCTGGAAATGGGCTTCGATGTGAGCGTCGCCCGCTTCAATGAAGTCGACGTCCAGGGCTTTTTGAACCTGCCCGTTGCCGATAATCTGCGCGTTCGTCTGGCCCTGCGCCGTGTCTCTGCCGATGGCTGGCAGAAGGAATACACCTCGCCGGATCGTCCCGGCGCCTATTATGCGACCACCATCGCCAAGCGCGATATGGGTGAGCGCAATTTCGTCAACGGCCGCGTGCTCATCGATTTTGAGCCCACCGAGCGGCTTTCGCTCAAGCTCAACGTCAGCGGCTGGCGCGATCGGTCGGAGCAGGTGGCGGCGCAGTTCGTGGGGATCTCGCTGCGGGGCAACAGCACGGTGCCGCCGGCTGGCTATCTGAACTTTCCGGTCGCCCCCAATAACGCGCGCGCCGCAAGCTGGGATCCTGTGTGGGATTATCACCAGAACAACCGTATGCTCTTCACGTCGCTGCGGGCGGACTATGAGATCAACGACGATACAACACTGACCTCGTTGAGCTCGTACCAGAAGTTCAAGCGCTACCAGCCGCTCGACAACGACGGTACGTCCTACTCTAACACCTACCTTCTTAACACGGGCGACGTCGAAACCTATTATCAGGAACTGCGCCTCGAAGGTAAGATCGGCGGCCAAGGCTCATGGGTCGTAGGTGGCAACTATGAACAGGACAAGGTCTTCGATCAGTTTTACCAGACCTATGCCGACTCCACCGCCAAGAATATCTTCGGCTTGCCGCTGATTCACAATCTCGACTTCTCGAACCAGAAGGTGAAAACCTTTGGCGTGTTCGGCAACGTCGAATATCCGATTGCCGAGAGCCTGACGGTTCAGGGCGGCATGCGCTACACTAAGTCGAAGCGCGACTATAACGGCTGCGGCGCGGACGCAGGTGACGGCCTGGCCGCGGCGGTGTTTGATGAGCTTTCGGCCTATTTCCGCAGCCTGAGCGGCCTTCCCCGGCTACCCGATAATATTCAGCGAGGTGCCTGCTTCTCAATGCAGAGTTCGCCGGATTTCATTCCGGGGCTCGATGTCAACCAGCTCAAGGAAGACAATATCTCCTGGCGTCTGGGCCTGAACTACGACGTTGCGCCGGGCACGCTGCTCTATGCGAACGTCTCTAAGGGCTACAAGGCGGGCAGCTTCCCGACCCTGTCGGTCAGCCTCAACCGCCCGCAGCTGGAACCGGTGACGCAGGAAAGCATCCTGGCTTACGAGCTTGGCATCAAGAGCCAGATCGACACATTGTCGTTTAGTCTCGCCGGCTTTTACTACGACTATACCGACAAGCAGATCCTTGGTGGTGCATCCGACCCGGTGTTCGGCGCGCTCGAACGACTGGTCAACGTGCCCAAGTCGCGGATCATGGGTGTCGACTTCTCGGCAACCTGGAAGCCGGTTCGCGGCCTGACGATCGCTCCCAACGTCAGCTATATCAGCACCAAGATCAAGGGTGACTTCATCAACTATAACTACCAGACGCAGGAAGTGAACTTTGGCGGCCAGTCGTTCCCCTATGCGCCCAAGCTGCAAGCGAATGTCGACGTCGAATATCGCGGCCGGCTAGGGGGCGGCAACGAGTTCTACCTGGGTACGAACGTCTCGCACCAGAGTTCGCAGAATGCCTATCTTGGCGAATATGACCTGTGGAAGATCAAGCCCTACACACTGGTCGACGCGCGCGCCGGCGTGGTGCTGGGATCGCTGGACCTGTCCGTCTTCGGCCGCAACATCTTCGACAAATTCTATGTCCAGACGACGTCGCGCGGCAATGACTCGATCATCCGTTATCCCGGCATGCCGGCGACCTACGGTGTGCGCCTCAGCTATCGTTACTGATCCACAAACTCTCCGACGGACTGGGAGGCGGGAAACCGCCTCCCTTTTTGTGCGTCGGGACGCATGACGCGAACCCCGGCTGCGAATCCGTGGTCAGAGAACCGGAGACGGCGCGCTCTTGCGGCTTCTGCGCGAAACCGACAAGGCCTCGATGGCCTGTGAGATACGGCTGCGCGCGGACGTGACCAGATCTTCGCGGAAGGCGTTGTCCGATTGCAGGCGGAAGAACGCATCCTGCACAAGGTCGCGCGCCTCTCCGCTGCAGGCGCCGCTCAGCAGCATCAGTATGCTGGACAGCGAACGGCGGACGAAGACGTCTTCGCTGATCGCGCCGCTGACCCAGTCCAGAATGCACGCGTACTGAATGCTGGACAGATCGACCATCAGTTCGCGCAGGACCACGCCGGGCATCAACTGGCGGCGATCCTCGTTCTTCTTGAGCCACGGCTCCCAGGAACGGGTCGCAAAATCCATCAGCACCGCGCGGATCGCCGGGTGCAGCGTGGGCGAAAAATACAGCGTGACGACGGCCCGCATATAATTGGGCACGTCGATATCGCGCAAGGTCGATGTGGTCTGGCGCGTCAGCGCGCCGATGAAATCCTCGGGGTGGGTGGTGAATTCGACATTGGCGATAAACTGCTGGAAGTAGGTGTGGATCGCCAGCGCGATCACCGTCTCCTTACTGCCGAACGCATTGTAGATCGTCTTGGTCGATACTTTGGCGCGCAGGCTCAGCTCACGCATGTTCAGATGGTCGAGGCCATCTTCCTTGATGATCGTGCGGGCTTCGCGAAGGATGCGGCGGCGGCGCTCGAACATGGCCTCGCTGCCATTGATCATCTTTTCGAGCGCGAGAATTTCGAGGTTTTCGGAAGCAGCCATAGCCGTGCATTTCCGGCAAGTTTGGGGACACTGTCAAGCGGTGGCGCAATCGGCAGGTTGCGATTCCTGCGGGTAATGTACAGCCCGAGCGAGAAAAATCGAAGAGAACGGCATTTGGACGTGTGTCGACACTCCGAATTTTCCGGAAAAAGCCACGATATGCCTGGAGAAAACGCGGTTTCTCATTTAGGAAAACATGTTGCAAATATCGTCGATATGGCTATTCAGGAAGGGACCAACGGTCGTTGTCGGCCGAGGGGAGCAGGGATGTCTTCAAGCGCGGGTCGTCGCCTCGAAGCAGAGCCGGTGGGTGCGGGAAGATGTTTTCCCGGTAAGTCGCGGGTCGCGACGCCCTGTCGGGTTTGCGGCATTGCCCAGGTGGCATCCCCGGACATGGATAGGGTGCGATAAATGCCGATACCGCTCGAGCGTGGATGCTACGAAAGCGACCACGACATCTTCAGGCAGGGCGTGAAGACCTTCTTCGCCAGAAAGCTGGAGCCGCATATCGACCGGTTCGAGGAGCAGCGCGAGGTCGACCGCTCGTTCTGGAACGACTGCGGCGAAGCCGGCCTGCTGTGCCCCACGGTGCCCGAGGCATATGGCGGACTGGGCCTGGATTTCCGCTATAACGCCGTTGTTACCGAGGAACTGTCCTATGCCGGTTGCTTTGCCAGCCTGCCGCTGCAATCGGACATTATCTGCGACTATTTCGTCGAATTCGGCAGCGAAGAGCAGAAGCTGCGCTATCTGCCGGGCATGGTCGATGGCTCGATCGTCGCCGCGATCGCAATGACCGAGCCGAACGCCGGGTCGGACCTCAAGGCGATCCGCACAACAGCGCGTCGGGACGGCTCCGACTGGGTGATCAGCGGCACCAAGACCTATATCTCAAGTGGCAAGCACTGCGACGTCGTGCTTGTCCTGGCGAAGACCGATCCCGATGCAGGCGCGCGGGGTATCAGCCTGTTCGTCATCGACGACGGCACGCCCGGTTTCACCAAGGGGCGCAAGCTGGACAAGATCGGCCAGCATTCGGCCGACACGTCGGAACTGTTCTTCGACGAGGTTCGCGTTCCCGCAGAGAACTTGCTGGGCGAACTGGGGCAGGGCTTTATTCAGGTCATGAAACTGATCCCGCAGGAGCGGATCAGTCAGGCGATCATGGCGCAGGCCGGCGCGCAGCGCGCCTTCGACGAAGCATTGAACTTCGTCCGCGATCGCAAGGTCTTCGGGCAGCGCCTGCTCGACATGCAGAACACCCGCTTCGTTCTGGCCGAGCACGAGGCTTCGCTCGACGTAGGCTGGGCGCACCTCGACCGCTGCATCGCCAAGATGGCCGTCCATGAACTGAGCAACAAGCAGGCGAGCGTCGCCAAGCTGTGGCACACCGAGATGCAGTGGAAGCTGACCGACGACTGTCTGCAACTGCACGGCGGCGCGGGCTACATGAACGAATATACCATCGCCCGGCTGTGGCGCGATGCGCGCGTCCAGCGGATCTACGGCGGCACGTCGGAAATCCTGCGCGAGATCATCGGGCGCGAACTGGCGCGCTGAGTGCGCCGCCATATCTGAGACTTGAGGAGATGCGACATGGCCTGGACTTCCAGCGACGGTAAAATGACCATCCAGCACCCCGATCGATTCCTGATCGGCGGCGAATGGGTCGCGCCTTCGACGGATCGTGTTTTCGCGCATGTCGATCCCGCGACCGAAGAGCTTGTCGTCGAGATCGCCGAAGCGATTGAGAGCGACATCGAGCGTGCGGTCGCCGCCGCGCGCGATGCCTTCGACGACGGCCCGTGGCCGCGCCTGAGCCCGCGCGAGCGCGCCGGCTATCTGGCCAGGCTCGCGGACCTGCTGCGCGAGCGCACCGATGATCTGGGTCACGCGTGGACCCGCGAGATGGGCGTTGTCTATGAAGGTTCACGCCACGGGGGCACCGGTTTCGGCGCGTTTGTCGACCAGCATGTCGGCTTTGCCGAGACATTCCCCTGGGAAGAGAGCTTCCCCACGACCGATGGTCAGGGCGGCAAGGCCGTCATCGTGCGCGAACCGGTGGGTGTGGTCGCGGCCATCGTGCCGTGGAACGCCGCCTGGCCGCTGGCGCTGGTCAAGATTGTTCCGGCGCTGCTGACCGGTTGCACGGTGATCCTCAAGGCTGCGCCTGAGGGCGCCCTGGGGCCGCTGATGATCGCCGATCTGATCCACGAGATCGGCCTGCCGCCGGGCGTGTTCAACGTCCTGACGGCTGATCGCGGCGCGTCCGAGCACCTCGTCAGGCATATGGGCGTCGATAAGGTGAGCTTCACCGGCTCGACCGTGGCGGGCAAGCGTATCGGCGCGATCTGCGCCGAGCGCGTCGCGCGGTGCACGCTGGAGCTGGGCGGCAAGTCGGCCGCGATCATCCTTGACGATTACGACATAGACGCGGCCGCCACGGCGCTGACCGGGTCGATGGCCTTCATGTCCAATCAGGTCTGCGCCGCGCTCAGCCGCGTGATTGTGACCGATGATCGGCACGATCAGCTCGTCGCCGCGCTGGCCGACCGCTTCCAGGCGCTGACCGTGGGCGATCCCTATGATCCGGCGACGCAAATGGGGCCGCTGGCCATGGCGCGGCAGCTCGCCCGGGTGGAAGACTATATCGAGATCGGCCGCAGGGAATCGCGCCTCGTCACCGGCGGTTCGCGTCCACCGGAGCTGAACCGCGGCTTCTACATCCAGCCGACCCTGTTCGCCGATGTGGATGCCGATTCGCGTCTCGCGCAGGAGGAGATTTTCGGCCCGGTCGTCGTCGTCCAGCGGGCGGCCAATGAGGAGGAGGCCATTCGCCTCGCCAACCATTCGAACTTCGGCCTCGCCGGCGCGGTCTTCACCGACAGCGCCGAAAAGGCCAATGCAGTCGCCCGCCGCATCCGCACCGGCACGATGAGCCGCAATGCCCACCGCTGGGATTTCGGCGTTTCATTCGGCGGCTACAAGCAGTCAGGCATCGGCCGCGAGGGCGGCTTCGACGGGGTCAAGGCGTTTACCGAAGCAAAGACACTCATGCTCGACAAGGCGTGACGCGTTCCGGGAAGTGTAGTGCGACGATGGAGCGAGATCAGTCCCAATTGCCAGATGCTCTGTCGTCTGACGCCTTCGAGTGCCTCCGGCTGAACGTTCGCGGGGCGCGGCTCGATGTCGTCCTGGATCGGCCGCAGTCGGCCAATGCGCTGAACGACCGGCTGATCGAGGAACTGCTGCGTCTGTTCAATGCGCTGGTCTGGCGCCAAGACCTGCGCGTCGTGACCCTGACCGGCGCGGGGCGGCATTTCTGCGCCGGTCTGGACATGAAGGAGCGACAGGGCAGGGCCGATCCCACGCCGGGCGGATCGCTGGTCGCGCAGCGCCGGATCAGCGAAATCGTCATTGCCATGCGCCGCTGCCCGCAGCCGATCGTGGCACGGATCAACGGTGCGGCGAGCGGCGGCGGCTTCGCTCTGGCGCTGGCCGCTGATGTGCGCGTGGCATCGCCTGCCGCGCGAATGAACGCGGCTTTCCTTAAGATCGGCCTTAGCGGTTGTGACATCGGCGTGAGTTATTTTCTGCCGCGCATCTGCGGTTCGGGCTTTGCGTCCGAGTTCCTGCTGACAGGGCACTTCATTGATGCGCGGCGGGCGCTGGCGGCGAACCTCGTGTCTGCCGTGGCAGAAGGGGATGAACTGGACAGGCTGGTCGACGGCTTCGTCGACGACATGCTCGCGGCATCTCCGCTGGGTCTCAGGCTGACCAAGGAGTGCCTGAACCTGGCGATCGACGCCGGCGGGCTTGAGCAGGTCGTGGCCATGGAGGACCGCCAGCAGATCCTGTGCACCTACGAACCCGATTTCGAAAGATCGCTGGCCGAATTTCGCGGCAAGAAGGAGAATGCCAAATAATGTCCGGGACCGACCTTCTGTCGCTCACGCTCGACGATCGCTACACTGCGGAAAGCGGCCCGCTCTACATGACCGGGGTCCACGCCATGCTGCGTGTGCTGATCGAGCAGTCGCGTGCCGACCGGGCGGCGGGGATCAACACCGGCGGTCTGATCGCCGGCTATCCCGGTTCGCCGCTGGGCGGCGTTGACACCGAGATGATGAAGAACGCCAAGCACTTCGAAGCGGCGCATGTGTTTCATCAACTCGGCATCAACGAAGAGCTGTCGGCCACCGCGATTTACGGGACGCAGATGGTCGGCCAGGTGCCCGGGCCCAAATATGATGGTGTTTTCGGCATGTGGTTCGGCAAGGCACCGGGCGTCGACCGCGCGGCTGACGCCTTCCATCATGCCAACTTCCACGGCACTGCCCGTCATGGCGGCGTGCTGGCGGTGGCGGGCGACGATCCGCATGCCCGCTCGACGATCATGCCGTCTGATTCCAATGCCCTCTTCACCAGCTTCTACATGCCGATCCTGGCGCCAGGCAACGTGCAGGAAGTGCTCGATCTGGGCCGCCACGGCTATGCCCTGTCGCGCGCGTCGGGGCTGTGGGTCGGTTTCAAGCTGATCTCCGACGTTGCCGATTCCGCGGCCACGGTGGAAGTCGGACCCGACCGGGTGAAGCCGGTACAGCCGAAGATTGTCTATGACGGCGTGCCCTACCGACCCGAATTCCATGCAAACGAAGCTGGCCCGCCGCTGATCGCCCGCGAGCGCGAGATGTACTATGCCCGGCTGGAGGTTGCCCGCCAATATGCGCGGATCAATAGCCTGAACCGCATCGTGGGTGCTGGCAAGACCGCGCAGCGCGGCATCGTCGTGGGTGGCAAGAGCTATTACGACCTGCGCGAGGCGATGCGCATGCTGGGTATCGGCGATGCCGAGCTGAATACGCGCGGCATCCGTATCCTCAAAATGGGTATGCTCTATCCCTTTGACACTGCCACTGCGGAAGAGTTTGCCGAGGGGCTGAGCGAGATCCTGGTTGTCGAGGACAAGCGTCCGTTCCTGGAACTGGCGATCAAGGACCTGCTCTACGGCAAGCCGAACGCTCCGGCGATCAGTGGCAAGAACGATGTGGATGGCAATCTGCTGCTCACTGCCTGCGGCGAACTTTCGGTCGACATCATGGTCGAGGCCCTGTCGCGCTGGCTGGACCTGCCGCGACTGGAGACGCTGGTGCCGGTGCCGCTGCCCAACACGCCGCTGTCCACCGCCCGCCAGCCCTATTTCTGCTCCGGCTGCCCGCACAACCGCTCCCTGCGCGCGCCGGACGGGGCGGTCGTGGGTGCGGGCATCGGTTGCCATATCATGACGCTCTGGATGGGCAAGATCATGGGTGAGGTCACCGGTTACACCCAGATGGGCGGCGAGGGCGCGCAATGGGTGGGCGCCCACCGTTTCACGGAGACCAAGCACTTCTTCCAGAATCTGGGCGACGGCACCTATGCCCATTCTGGCAGTCTTGCCATCCGCTTCGCCGTGGCGGCGGGGGTCAACGTCACATACAAGATCCTCTACAACTCGGCGGTTGCGATGACCGGCGGTCAGGACGTGTTCGGCGGCCTCTCCGCGCTGGGCATCGTCGATCAACTCAAGGCCGAAGGCGTCCGGCGTGTGGTCATCACCACCGACGAGCCCGAGCGCTACAAGGGCAAGACCCTGCCCGCGCTGGCGAGCGTGCGTCACAGAGACGATCTGATCGCGGTGGAGAAGGAACTGGCGGCGATCGAGGGCGTCACCGTTCTGCTCAACGACCAGCAGTGCGCCGCTGAGAAGCGCCGCATGCGCAAGCGCGGCAAGCTGGAGGTGAAGACGCAGAAGGTCTACATCAATGAGCGCATCTGCGAGGGCTGTGGTGATTGCGGGGTGAAGTCCAATTGCCTCAGCGTCGAGCCGGTGGAGACCGAATTCGGCCGCAAGACGCAGATCAACCAGACCTCGTGCAATTCGGACTTTTCGTGCCTGCTGGGCGATTGTCCGTCGTTCATCACAGTCGAGGGCGGCATGCAGGAAACCAAGCCCGAGCCGCCGGGCGAACCGCCGATCAAGCTGACAGCCCCCAAGGGCAAGCTGCCCGACACCGGCTGGTCGGTCCTGATGGCCGGCATCGGCGGCACGGGCATCGTCACGGTCAATCAGGTGCTGGGTATGGCCGCGACGCTTGCGGGTCTCAGCGTGCGTTCGATTGACCAGATCGGCTCCAGCCAGAAGGCAGGGCCGGTGATCTCCATGCTGCGGATCGACGCCAGGCCGACCGAAGGCGCGGCACGGATCGCCGAGGGCATGGCCGACGGCTTCATCGCCTTCGATCTGCTGACCGCGTCCAGCAACGACAATCTGCGGCTGGCTCATCCATCGCGCACGGTGCTGGTTGGCAATAGCGATCCCGTGCCCACCGGGACCACGGTGACCGACGTTGCCGTGCCTTATCCCGAGAAAGAGCTGCTGCTCTCGCGCCTGCAGGCGCGCATGGCCTCCACCGCGCTGGTCTTCGACGGATTGCGCGCCGCGCGGCTGCTCTTTGCCAACGAGATTGCCGCGAACATGCTGATGGTCGGCGCTGCCTGCCAGACCGGGGTCCTGCCAATTCCGCCCGAGGCGATCGAAGCGGCGATCAGGATGAACGGTGTTTCGGTCCAGACCAATCTCACGGCGTTTCGCTGGGGCCGCTTCGCGGCGATCGATCCGGCGGTGTTCGAGCAGAGCCTGATGCTGCGTGAGCGCCCGCCGGTTCCAGTGCCTGCGGTGGCCGCTTCCGTCTCGGCGCGCATCGCGGCGCTGTCCTTGGGTGACGAGACGGCGTTACGCTATGTAGAACTCACGGCGTTTCAGAATAATGCCTATGCCGACAGCTACCTGACCGCGCTGGAGGAGCATAAGGCCGCTGGTCTGGCGCCCGTAGCCCTGACTGCCGCTGCACGGTATCTCTACAAGCTCATGGCCTACAAGGACGAGTACGAGGTCGCGCGGTTGTTCGTCGAAGCATATGAGCGCGATCGCAGTTCGGGTCGCCTCGCTGCCGGGCAGAAGTTCAAATGGTGGTTGCACCCCACTTTCCTGCGCAAGCTGGGCGTGCGCAAGAAGGTGGCGATGGGGCCGTGGTTCGTGCCCTTCGCGCGCCTGCTTGCCTGGGCGCGGCGCCTTCGCGGGACGTCGCTGGACTTGTTCGGCATCGGCGTTGTCCGGTCCGAGGAAAAGGCGCTTGTCGGCGAATATCGCGAGATGCTGACGAAGGCCGCAGGCCTGTTCCCAGGCGATGCGGAACGGCAGCAGGCGATCGCGGAACTGCCCAATATGATCCGGGGCTATGAGGATATTAAACTGGACAGTATTGAGCGCTTCCGCGCCAGGGCAAGCGAGCTATTCATGGTCTCCGATGCCATTCTGGATGGAGTTGAAACGAAAACGCTGCTCTCGCTGCATTCAAAGCTTGGGTAGAGGAAACGTCGCAGTCGGTCGTGGATGACGGTCAGTGCGAGGGTCGCTAGCTAATGCTATCTGAGCCGGAAAGTGCGGGCTGCAGAGAGGAGCCGGTGGAGAAGGAGGTCTTTGGGTAGGCGATCGAGCAAAGCAGCCGTGCGCATCGGTTACGGCATGCAGCTTATGTTCATGCCGCCCTTCGTCCGGCCGATCAGGCGTTCTGTCCTTTCTTTACACGCAGGCTGACGCCGTGCGGTGGGCTTTGAGATAGCCACACCGATCATTAGGGTCAGGACCCATTGATATAACCGGCTCGATCTGATTCAGGCTCCGCGAGGAGATTGAAGATGAGCGACCTGTATTGGCTCACGGACGAGCAGATGGCTCGGCTTGAGCCCTACTTTCCCAAGAGCCATGGCAAACCGCGTGTCGACGATCGCCGGGTGTTGAGCGGGATCATTTTCGTCAACCGGAATGGGTTGCG
>JAMHVU010000203.1:0-56825 GCA_035911355.1 Sphingobium sp. | reverse complement strand
GATATCCGCGACTTCGACAATGGCCGCGGCGTCCCGGAAATCGAGGGCCAGATCGTCTATCAGGACATGATGCTCGCCGAGGGCATGCAGCGCGGCATGCACTCGCGCGGCTATACCGACGCCTACCTCTCAGGACAGGAAACCCGCGTCCGATACTTCCACGAAATACTCAACAACTACCTCTCTCAATAATGACTATATCGGATGGAGGCTGCGCTGCCCGGGCGGTGGCGCGGCGTTCAGATCCGCGCGGACGTCCGGCGCCGGCGGAATAGAGCATATCGGTTACGAGCCGGGCAGGTCGTGGCGACATGCCCGGCCCGGCAAGAGCGACCGCGCGTTCGCGCGGGTTCGCCGCCCGGACTGATTCATTTTTGCAACGGAATCGCATTCTTGCGACGGGGCGTGCGGCATCAGGCTGGCAAGTGACCGCACATCGGGCTAATCGCTCAAAACGAGATTCGACGTAGACGTTGTATTTTCATCGGCATCGCGATGCTCGTCTCGCCAGCATTGTCCGTGCGCTGGCGAGGGCGCCACGTAGACCAGCGAGGAGCGGAAGCGCCGCACTCGCCGGAGAGCAGCATGTTGACGGAACCGATGATCCGGTGCCCCGCCCAGTCTGCCCGCCTTCTGGTCAGATAGAGGGAAGACGAAAATCATGAGCAAGACAGTCAGTCACGTGCTGCTGCGGGGCGCCGCCTTGTCGGCGGTTGGCGCGGTGCTGGGCCTTGGCGCGCCGCCGGCGCTGGCACAGACAGCGGAGGACTTTGCCGCGATGAAAGCGGAAATCGCAGCGCTGCGCGCGCAGCAGGCGCGATCAAGCGACGAGATTCAGGCGCTCAAGGCGCAGCTTGCCGGGCGCGCTGAAGCGGTGCCGGCCGTGACGCCCGCCGTGACGCCCGCCGTCGCGCCCGCCATGGCCGCCGCGCCGACACATACGGACGGCCCGGCGGTGATAAGGTCATCGCCGCCGGCACTGGCATCCGCCGCGGCGCCGGTGAATCCGGCGGGCGGCTCGGCGCCGGGCGCGACGCCCGCCTCTGTGCCCTCGAAGCTCACCCTCAATGGCGACTTCCGCCTGCGCTACGAGTCGAACTTTGGCGACCGGGACGCGCGCAACCGTGATCGCGGCGTGCTTCGCGCCCGGCTTCGCGCGGCCTATGCCGTGAACAGGTGGCTGACGGTCGGTGGCCAGATCGCGACTGGCGATGCCGACGATCCGAACAGTACGGACATCACGCTCTCCAACTTCGACGATGACCTCGATGTCAGCCTCGATCAGGCCTATGCGAAAATCTCGCTCGGCAAGCTGACGCTTTACGGGGGCAAGATCCCGCAACCCTTCGTGCGGACCGAGCTTGTCTGGGATGGCGATGTCAGCCCGCAGGGGGCGAGCGCATCGTACAAGTTCGATCTTGGCGGTGGCGCGTCGGTCAAGGCGAACGGCCTTTATTTCCTGATCGACGAATCCGTTTCCGGCAAGAACAGCGACATGATCGGCGGGCAACTGGCGTTCGAGACGGCGGCGTCGGCGCCGTTCAAGGTCGAGCTGGCGGTCGGCTATTATGACTATCAGATCGGCAGCACAGCCGGTGGCGACACGGGCGATTTCCGATCGAACCGCTTCCTCGCCGGCCACTATCTCTCCGATTTCGATCTGCTCGATGTCATCGGAGCGGTGCAGTATAACGGCCTTGGCGACGCATGGCCGATCCGTCTCGTGGGCGATTATGTCCATAACTTCGGGGCGACCGTGCCGCAGGATAGTGGCTTCGGTGTCGACCTGATGCTCGGCCGGGCATCGAAGAAGGGCGATCTGCGGTTTGGCTATGGCTATGCTCAGGCCGGCGTCGACGCGGTCTTCGCCGCGTTCAGTCAGGACAACACCAATATCGCGACCAACTATCGGCAGCACACGCTGTTCGTCGATTATGTGCCGGTTCATAACGTCGTGCTGAACGCGACCTATTATCGCTACCGCCCCAAGGATCTGCTCTATGCCGGGAGCAACCAGCTGACCGACTGGATCGACCGGCTGCGGATCAACATGCTCGTCAATTTCTGAGGATCGCTTCGGGCAGGCGGGATCATATGAGCCTGCCTGCCCGGACAGGCTTGCGATCCTGTCGGCCCCTCGGGGTTGAGGTGCGCAGCCCCGCTCAACACTCCACGACGTTGACGGCCAGCCCGCCCAGCGACGTTTCCTTGTAGCGCTCTGACATGTCGAGCCCGGTCCGCCGCATGGTGTCGATGACCTGATCGAGGCTGACGCGATGGGTGCCGTCGCCAAGCATCGCAAGCCGCGCGGCCTCGATCGCCTTGATCGACCCTACCGCATTGCGCTCTATGCAGGGCACCTGGACAAGCCCCGCCACGGGATCGCAGGTCAGCCCGAGATTATGCTCCATGCCGATCTCGGCGGCATTCTCGACCTGCTCGGGCGTGGCGCCGAGCGCGGCGGCGAGGCCGGCCGCCGCCATCGAGCAGGCGACGCCGACTTCGCCCTGACAACCGACTTCCGCGCCGGAGATGGAGGCATTCTCCTTGAAGAGCGCGCCGATCGCGGCGGCCGTGAGCAGAAAATCCTCGACCCCTCGCGCGGTGGGCATTGGCGCGAACCGCTCATAATAGCGCAGGACCGCCGGCACGATGCCTGCCGCGCCGTTGGTCGGTGCTGTCACCACCTTGCCGCCGGCGGCATTCTCCTCATTCACCGCCAGCGCCCAGAGGTTGATCCAGTCTATCACGGTCAGCGGATCGGACAGGGCGCGTTCGGCGCGATCGAGAAGGGTGCGGTGAATAAAGGGCGCGCGGCGGCGGACGCGCAGGCCACCGGGCAGCTCCGCCATGTCCGAGCGAATGCCCCGGTCAATGCAGGCCGCCATGGCATCGCGAATGGCGGCGATGCGGGCGGAAACCTCCGCGGGCGGAAGATTTGCCTCTTCATTCTCGCGCATCAGCGCGGCGATGCTCTTCCCGGTCTGCTCCGCCCGCGCGAGCAGTTCGGCGCCGGAATGGAAGACATGGGGCACGTCCCAGCCGCCCTCGGCCGGCGCGTTGCGGCCGATCTCATCCTCGGAGAGCACCGCGCCGCCGCCCACCGAATAATAGGTCCGGCTTTGCAGCATCGCGCCCTGCGCGTCGACCGCGTGGAAGGTCATGGCGTTGGAGTGAAAGTCCAGCCGCTCCCGGTGCCGGAACACAAGGTCCGTGGCCTCGTCAAACCGGATATCGTGCGTCGCGCCCAGCCGCAGCGTGCCACTTTCCCGTATCCGGGCAACCTCGGCATCGGCCAGATCCGGATCGAGCGTAGCCGGCACATGCCCGGCAAGGCCGAGCAGCACGGCCCGGTCTGTCGCGTGCCCTTTGCCGGTGAGGGCCAGCGATCCGTAGAGGATGGCCTCCACCCGCTGGACCCGGCCGATCAGTCCAAGCGCGGCCAGACGCCCGGCGAAGTCGGCGGCGGCCGTCATCGGCCCCATGGTATGCGAGCTTGATGGCCCGACGCCGATCTTGAACAGATCGAAAGTGCCGGCGATCATGGCTTAGCCCGCCGCATGACGATCAGGGCGCGGTGCCATCGACCTGCGCGATCTTCCGGGCATAGCGCAGGAACTCGACGCGCTCCGCTGCTGTCAGCGGGGAAAGAATGCGCTCGCCCAGATCGCGTATCGCAGGCGCCATGGCGTGCAGCACATCGATGCCGGCCTGCGTGATCCGCAGCTCATAGGCCCGCCCGTCACGGCTGGAGCGCGCCTTGTCGATCAGCGTCTTCTTCTCCAGGCGGGAAATGACGCCGCCCAATGTGTTGCGGTCGGTCCCGGAAATATCGGCAAGGTCTTGCACACTGGCCCCCGGATTCTGAAAAAGGGTGAGCAGCAGGGCGAATTGCTGCCGCGTCAGGTCGAAGCCTTCGGCGACCTCATTATACAGCTCATGGCTGCGTTGATGGCAGCGGCGCAGCAAATGGCCGGGCGCCTCAAGCAGGTTGAAGTCGCGCAGAGGCGCGTGGGCGGGATGTTCATCAGCATTCAGGGTCACCATGGGTGAGATATTGGAACATTCGCTCGGAAATTGCACCCTTCCATGTCGCGCGTTGTCCCGCGGCGGCGGCATCGAGCGTTGGCGCGCCGTTGAGCCCGGCCATGCGCCCGGCAAGATCGATCCGCGCCATATCCTCCAGATACCAGGTGAGGACGACCGCCTGCTCGATATCGGCGCCCGCGACGACCACGCCGTTGCCGCGCATGAAGATCGCGCGGCCATCGCCCAGCGTCTCGGCGAGCGCGGCGGCGGCATCGTCCGAGCGGAGCAACTGCGGATCGTCCCAAAGTGCCGGGGCAGGGTAGAAATAGCTGCCAAAGCCGTGGCGCGGCAACGGGACGACGCCATGGGCGGCCAGCGTCATGGCATTGGGCGGCATGGAACGCACGATCCCGCCGACATCGGGCCGACGCCGATAGATTTCCCGGTGGATGCGGACTTCGCCAAGCACATGATCGGGAATGGGGGCGTCGATCGCGAGCAGATGGCAGGCCTCGCCCGGCGCGGCGAGGGCGAGGGGTTTGGACGGAGAGACGAGATAATGCCCCTCATCCACGCGCAGGCTGCAATGGCCATAGGCATGGGCAAGCCCCGCGCGCCCGACCGCGCGCCCCGCGATCCGCAGCCGCCGGGCAAGGGCGTCCAGGCTGTCGCTCATAGTGGCGCCTTGGCTTCGCCGCCGGTGAACCAGTGGGCCGGGGCGATTTCCTCGATCAGGACACGCACCTGCGCCGGCTTGACGTCCAGATGCGTGACGGCGGCTTCCGTCACGGCGCGCGCGAAGGCGGCCTTCGCCTCGGGCGAGCGGCCGGCAATGATGTTGACTTTCACGATCGGCATTGTGTCAGCTCCCTACCGTAAAACCGCAGCGACCGAGCGTCTGGACCTCCAGCGTCACGGCCGTTCCCTCGCTCAGCGCGGCGGCGGCGGTCGCGCCGCCGGCCAACACGATCGACCCGGCTTCGAGCGGGATGCCGCGCAGCGCGGACAGGCGCGCGGCGGCGGCGAGGCTGCGGCCGGGATGGCCGAGGATCGCGGCGGAGGAGCCAGCCTCGACCTGGCGACCGTTGAGGCTCATGAGCATCCCCAGATTGCCGATGTCGACATCCGGGCGATGCCATGCGCCGATGACGAAGCCGGAGGACGAGCTGTTGTCCGCAACGACATCCTCCAGCGAAAACCGGAAATTCTTGTAGCGGCTGTCGATGATCTCCAGCGCCGGGGCGACCGCTTCCACGGCATCCATGGCCTGAAGCGGCGTCAACGGCCCGGAAATGCCGCGCTTGAGCAAAAAGGCGATCTCCGGCTCGACGCGCGGGTGCACATAAGCCGACTTGGCGATGACGCCGCCATCCTCAACCAGCATCCCACTGGTGAGGCGCCCGCAGATCATGTCGTGCACGCCCATCTGCACCATCTTGGCCCGGCTCGTGAAACCCATTTTAATGCCCAGCAGCCGCTCACCGCGCGCGAAGCGGGCTGCGACATTGGCCTGCTGCACGGCATAGGCCGTCTCGACGTCGAACGCGCCGGTCTCAAATTGCGGAACGGCGGTGGCGGTGCGCGCTGCCTCGTCCAGCATAAGGCCGGCGGCCTGAATATCGAAGCTCATCATCCCGTCTCCCTCAGCCTTCCGCCGCGAAGCGCACATTCACGCTGCCCAGCCCGTTGATGCGCGCCTGCCATGCGCCACCGGGCCTGACCGGCACCATGGGGCCGAGCGCGCCGGAGAGGACCACATCGCCAGCCTTGAGCGGCCGCCCGACGCGGGCCATGGCGCGCGCGAGCCAGAGCGCGGCGGCGAGGGGATTGCCAAGGCAGGCGGCGCCGCAGCCGACCGAGACGGGCTCGCCCTGATGCTCCAGCGCCATGCCGCACAGCCGGAGGTCGATCGCGTCCAGCTTCACCGGTGCGCCGCCGAGCACATAGGCCCCGCTTGACGCATTGTCGGCAATGGTGTCGACGATCGAGATCTTCCAGTCCGCGATGCGGCTGTCGACGATCTCGATGGCGGGCAGTGCAAAATCGATCGCGCGGACGAGCTGGCCGAGGGTCAGGTCCGCGTCGTCCGCGTCGCGACCCATGACAAAGGCGATTTCCGCCTCGACGCGGGGCGCGATGAAGCGGCCGGGCGCGATCTCCTCATGCTCGGCGATCTCCATATCCGCAAAGAGCATGCCGTAATCAGGCTGATCGACGCCAAGTTGCGCCTGCACGGCCTTGGCCGTGAGGCCGATCTTGCGGCCGCTCAGGCGGCGGCCAGCGGCCAGCGCGCGGCTGGTGAGCTGTTCCTGCACGGCATAGGCGCCATCGACACCCAGGGGATCGAGCGATGCCTTGAGCGGGGCAATGGGTACACCGCTGGCAAAGGCGCCGCTCAGCGCGTCGGCAGCGGCGATGATGATCTTGTCGGTCACGAAAATCCCCTCTTCATCGACGCGTCAGAAGCGGATGCAGACATTGCGCTGCTCGCTGTAGAAATCGAGCCCGTGAAGCCCGCCTTCGCGCCCGATGCCGGACTGCTTGGACCCGCCGAACGCTGCGCGCAAATCTCGCAGGAACCAGCTGTTGACCCAGAGCGTGCCGACGTCGATCCGCGTCGCCAGCCGGTGTGCCCGGCTCAGGTCGCGCGTCCACACCGAGCCGGCAAGACCATAAGGGCTGGCATTGGCGCGGGTGACCACCTCGTCCTCCTCGTCAAAAGGCGAGATGTGGCAGCAGGGGCCAAAAATTTCCTCGCGGTTGACGCGGCTGTCATCGCCCAGACCCGTCCAGATGGTGGGTTCAATCCAGAAGCCGTTGGCGAAGCGCTCCTCCATTTCCGGTATGCCGCCGCCGGTGACGATCTCGGCGCCGTCCGCGCGGGCGGATGCATAATAATCGAGCACCTTGGCGCGATGGCCGGCGCTGATGAGCGGGCCGAGCGTCGTTCCCCGATCGAGAGGATCGCCGGGCGCGAGTCGTCTGGCCGCTGTGGCCAGCGCCTCGGTGAAACGATCGAAGAGCGCGCGCTCGACATAGATGCGCTCGGTCCCCAGGCACACCTGCCCGCAATTGAGGAAGGCGGAGCGGATGGTGCCGGCGACCGCCGCGTCCAGATCGCAATCCGCGAACACGATGCCGGCATTCTTGCCGCCCAGTTCAAACGATACCGGGCGCGTGCCGACGGCTGCCGCCTGCATGATCGCCGTGCCGGTCACCGTCTCGCCGGTGAAGGTGATGCCGTCGACGCCCGGATGCGCGGTGAGAAATGCGCCGGCGGACCCCGGCCCCATGCCGTTCACGACGTTGAACACGCCCGCCGGGATGCCGACCTCGTTCATGACCTCGCCGAGCAGCGTTGCCGTTGCCGGGGTTTCCTCCGAGGGTTTGACGACCACGGTGTTGCCGCAGGCGAGGGCGGGGGCGACCTTCCATGTCATCAGCAGCAGCGGCAGATTCCACGGGCAGATGACGGCAATGACACCGCGCGGAACGCGCAGCGAATAGTTGAGCGCATCGCCGCCATCGGGTGTCCGCATCGGGAAGGATTCGCCCATCGCCATCGGCGCGAGATCGGCGAAAAAGCCGAAATTGGCGGCGCCACGCGGAATGTCGAGATGGGAGGCCATCTCAACGGGCTTGCCGGTATCGCGGATTTCAGCGCGCAAAAACTCGTCCGAACGTTCGGCGATCCGGGCCGCGAGCTTGCGCAGCAGTGCCCCGCGCTCGGCCGGCGTCAGCTTGCCCCACGGCCCGGAAAGGGCGCGGCGCGCGGCGGTGACGGCACGATCGACCTGATCCGCGTCTGCCTCATGCACATGATAGGCGGTCTCGCCGGTCGCCGGATCGACGACGGCGAAGCGACTGGCCCCGGACAGATCATAGGCGCCGTCGATGAACTGCCCGAGATCGGCGGTGCGGTCCGTTTCCGCTCCGCTGGCTGCTGTCATTGCTTGATCCTCCGCCATTAATCGGCCTCCAGATGACGGAAGCGCACAAAATCCGTATCCAAATTGCGGCAGTTTTTTCGAAATATCAAGAGCGATGCAGCGCTGTATATCCGAGCGAACGGCCGACTAAGAGACCGGGAAATGCGCGCAGTAAAATAATAACTATCTGAATAATAGATATATATTAGTGATATCTCGATGAGGTCGGTTCTTGAGGCTCCGGCGCGCACCGCGCTTCATGTATCAAAAATTTCGAAATAGAAATTGACGGTTGCCAAGATGCAACGTATGCATTGTAAATTGCGTGGGGTCGGTCAAGTCCGGCGCGATCAAATGGGGGGAAGATTTATGGGGGTACGTCTTCGTGCATGGAGCCTTGTCACCGCGTCGCTCGGCGCGCTGACCATGGCGAGCGCGGTTGCCGCGCAGGACGCCGCCGACGATATCGGCAATCAGGACATCGTAGTAACGGGCACCCACATCCGGGGCGGAGACGTCATCGGCAGCGCCGTTCAGGCGCTGAGTGCCGAGGACATCGCGCAATCGGGCAAGGCAACCATTGCCGACATCATGCGCCAATTGCCCGCGAACTTCGCCGGTGGCGTGGCAAGTTCCGACAATAGCCGGGGCGGACAGGATTCCAGCCCGGCCGGCGGGAACCTTAGCGGCGGCTCCGGCGTGAACCTGCGCGGCCTTGGCGCGCTTTCCACGCTGGTGCTGGTCAACGGCCGCCGTGTCGCGGCGTCCGGCCAGTTCGGCGATTTCGTCGATATTTCGAATATTCCCGCAGCGGCTATCGAGCGGATCGAGATCCTGCAGGATGGCGGATCAGCGGTCTATGGCTCGGACGCCGTGGGCGGTGTTGTCAACATCATCCTCAAGCGCAAGCAGGAGGGCCTGTCCGTCCTCGGCCGTATCGGTAGCCTGACCGAGGGTGGCGAGATGGAATATCAGGCCAGCGCGGTGTGGGGCAAGCGCTGGGGCAGCGGCGGCATTCTCGTCGGCTATGAGTTCAACCGTCGTGACAATGTGCTCGCCTCCGATCGCGGCGTGCAGGCCAATTTGTCCGACCGGGGCGGCGTCAACTGGCCGCTCTACACCAACCGTGCGGGCGCGGCGGCGAATATCTTCAGCGGCAACGCGGCGTTTAATGGCACCGTCGGCTACACCGTGCCGCAAGGCGCGGGCACCGGGCTCACCGTGGCCGGGCTGAACCGGGTGACGGATGGCGTGGGGAACAGCTTCGACCCCTGGAACACGGTGGATATCCTCCCGGAAATGAAGCGGCACAGCGCCTTTATCTCGTTCGACCAGTCGCTGAGCGACCGGCTGGAACTGAGCGTGGGCGGCCGCTACACGCACCGCGACGGGCGCTACATGATGGGCTACCCGGCTTTCTGGGGCACGCTGCCCGCGACGAACCCGGCCTATATCACGGGCGTCAGCAACAATTTTGGCGTTGTGGTGGACGACAAGCCGCTTACCCGCGATGTCAGTGTCCGCAGCTATGCGGCGGATGCGAGCCTGCGCTACAATGTCGCGGCCGACTGGTTCGTCGCGCTGGCTGGCTCCTATAGCCGTGAGAAGCAGCGCCGCGACAGCCGTTTGCTGCGCGACAGCAATGCCATCGAGCGGGTCGGTACGGCAGCCGCGCCAAGCTCCATCGTCTGCTCTCTCCAGGGCACAGTGACGGCCTCGCCGACCGCGACGCAGGCCTTCTGCAACGCGCTGGGCTATGAGACGTGGAACCCCTATTCGACCCTGGGACTGTCCGACAAGATGTATGACCAGCTTGTCGGCTACGAGCATCTGACCTTTGATTCACGTCTGGTGCAGGCGACGCTGCAAGCGGACGGCACGCTCTTCAGTATGCCCGGCGGGGATGTGAAGCTTGCTGTCGGGATCGACTGGCGGCGCGAGAAGATCGACGGCAATCTCGACTTCAACTACCGCAGCACGCAGCCGCAAACCGTGCCCTATGGCGCGACCCAGCAGAGCGTGTTCGCGGCCTTTGGTGAACTCGCCGTGCCGCTGGTCTCTGCCCAGAATGCCCGCATGGGCCTTGCCCGGCTCGATTTCTCGGCGGCCGTGCGTTACGAAAAATCGACCGACCTCTCGGGTTTCGAGACGACCAACCCCAAGTTCGGCGCGCGCTATGCGCCGATCGAGGGGCTGAACCTGCGCGGGAGCTGGGGCACATCCTTCCACGCGCCGCCCATGCGCTACCAGTATACCGGCATGCAGCCCGTGCCGGGCGGCAATGCGATCATGTATGCCAACTCCTTCTACACGGCGCCGTGCAATACCACGCTGGTGGCGTTGAACGGCTACACCGGCACGCCGGGCTCCGCGACGGGCAACTGCACCTTCACGGGCATGGTCGTGTCCGGCGCTGCCGGGCCGGTGCTGAAGCCGGAGCGGGCGACGACATGGAGCCTGGGCTTCGATATCGAGCCGACGAACCTCCCCGGCTTCAAGTTCGCCTTCAACTACTTCAACATGGAGGTCAAAGACCGGCTGGTTCGGATCACGTCCGGTACGCTTGGCGGTATTCTCGCCAATTATTTCGCGACCGGGACGAGCCCTTATCTCGGCAATCTGGACTTCAGCCCGGACCTTGCCACGGTGACGGCGCTGTTCAACGATCCGCGCTTCATCGGTCAGTCCGGCCCCGGGCCTGCCCGCACGCCCAGCCAGATCCAGGCGATTATCTACGCAACGCAGATCAATCTCGCCGCGCTCAAGATGGAAGGTCTGGACCTCTCGGCCAGCTATCGCTTCGACCCTGCGCCGGACGTGACGCTCGGTGTCTTCGGCAACGGCACGATCATCACCCGCTACGATATTCAGGCAACCCCTGGCGCATCGTTCCAGAGCAAGCTCGGGCTCTATGAGAGCACGGGCAATCCGGTATCGTTCAAGGGCAAGGCGGGTCTCTCGGTCAATGCGGGCGGGTTCTCCGGGGTGCTGACGGCCAATCATGTCGGCAGCTATCGCTGCGTTACCGGCTGTTATGTCCCGTCGGCGACCGGCGCGCCCGTGCTCAACACCACGCCGCTCAAGATCAAATCGTGGACGACCTTCGACCTCCAGCTTGGCTATGAGTTCCGGGGCGAGGGCGCGCTTGGCGGGCTTCGCCTCGCGGTGAGCGCCAATAATCTCTTCAACAAGGCGCCGCCCTTCATCGACACGGGCCGCATCGCAAATGGCAACGCGGCCGAGCCCTATGACGCCTCGAATGCGAGCATCATCGGGCGGCAGGTCGCGCTGACGGTCTCGAAGAGCTTCTGAGCCGGTCTGGGCGTGCGGCGCGGATCGCGTCGCACGCCCACCCTCTGGACTTCGCGGGGCGCAAGGCCGAAATGAGCCGGGTGACTGAAACCGAACCTGACCCTGCGCTCCCGACCGGCTTTGCGGATGAACCGGTCGCGGTGAAAACGATCGCCGACCAGACATATCACCGGCTTCGCTGGGATATCGTCTCCGGCGCGTTGCCGCCGGGCACGAAGCTGCCGATGGATATGCTGACCCGCCGCTATAGTGTGGGCATGAGCCCGCTGCGCGAGGCATTGGTGCGGCTCACCGGCGATGCGCTTGTCCATGCCGAGGGGCAGCGCGGTTTCTGGGTCACGCACATTTCCATCGATGAACTCGATGACACGCTGCGAACCCGCATGCTGATCGAGACGGAGGCGCTGGTGCGCTCGATCGAGCAGGGGGATGCCGCCTGGGAAGCGCGGGTCGGCGCGGCCTATGATGCGCTTTCCGCGCAGGAGGCCCATCTTGAAAGCGGCGACCCTACGGTATTCGTCCGGTGGGAACGGGCCAATCATCATTTCCATGAAGCGCTGGTCTCGGCCTGCGGCTCGCCATGGCTGATTCGCCTTCGGCGGATGCTTCACCAGCATTCGGAGCGCTATCGGCTCATTTCGCTGAGCCATGTCATGCCCGGTCGCGATGTGCATGACGAGCATGAGGCCATTCGCGACGCGGCGCTGGGCCGCAAGGCGCTGCGCGCTGCGCGCCTGATCGAGGTCCACCTCCAGCGCACGGCCGATGCGGTGCGCGAGGCGCTGCGCGCGCAGGTGGAGCAGAGCCGGCAGCAGCAGGGGGACCCGCGCGCCTGATTGCTCTGCCGCCGCCGCCGCCAGACGGCGCGAAACGAGACATCCCGGCACGCAGCCAGCCATCCGCGCGATCACCCATTGACTTCGCCCATCGATCCGGGAAATAGAACGTGTACGTTGTAAGTAACTGGAGAGACAATGGCGGACGTGCTGGGCATCGGGATTTCGCATTATCCGCCGTTGAGCGGGCAGGATGCGGACATGGCCAATATCCTGCGCGGACGATTGCAGGACCCGGGGGTGCCCGAAGCGGAGAAAGACCCTGCCAACTGGCCGGCGGAGATGCAGGCCGAATGGGGCGATGACGAGGGGGTGGCGGGAGCCGCCCGCCACCGCGCGGCGGTCCTGCGCGGGCTGCGCCGCGCGCGGGAAGCGCTGGACGCGTTCAACCCGGACATCGTGCTCGTCTGGGGTGATGACCAGTATGAGAATTTTCGCGAGTCCATCGTGCCGCCCTTCTGCGTCATGGCGTATGACGACATGGACGTGCAGCCATGGGCGCATGCCTCCGAATCCGCGATGTTCTCCGACACGGAGGATGAGTGGGGCGGCGGGCGGCCCAATGTCTGGGGCGAAGCGCGGGATTTCTCGATGCATGTGCCCGGCGCTCGCGACGCGGCCAAACATATTGCCAGCGCGCTTCTGGAGCGGGATTTCGACGTGGCCTATGCCTATGAGCCGAACCATCATCCCGGCCTGCCGCATGCCTTCCTCAACACGCTCCTCTACCTCGATTATGACCGGAAGGGCTGGCGGTGGCCGGTCGTGCCGTTCCAGATCAATTGCTACGGACGGCGGGTCATCAGCTATCGCGGTTTCATCAGCCGGCTGGGGGACGAGCGGCCGCTCGATCCGCCCTCGCCCTCGCCGCGCCGGGTGTTCCAGCTTGGCGCCGAAGTCGCGCGGATCTGCCGGGAAAGCCCCTGGCGCGTCGCGCTGATCGCCTCATCAAGCTGGAGCCATGCATTCATGGTGGACAGCACCTTCCGGCTGCGGCCGGACACACAGACAGACAAGCGCCTGTATGATGCGCTGGTAAAGGGGGACTGGGAAACATGGAAAGCGATGACGCTGGACGAGGTCGAGGCGGCGGGCGATCAGGAATTGCTGAACTGGTTTGCGCTGGCCGGAGCAATGGACGCACTGGGGCAGAGCGTGAGCTGGTCCGAATTCGTCGAGACGCATGTGTTCAACTCCAGCAAGGTCGCGGCGATATTCGAGCCCACAGGCGCCCGGCCATGATGCGGCGCGCGCTGGCGGCGCTGCTGCTCACCGCCCCGCTCGCCATTGCTCCGTTGCCCGCGACCGCACAGGCCAATGGCCCGGCGCAGGCTGGCGCGGTTACGCCAGTCGTCCTGCCAAAAACCGAAAGCTGGCTGATGCAAGCCGCCAATGGCCGCACCTATCGTATTTTCGTCGCGCTGCCGTCCATGCCGCCGCCACCGGGCGGCTATCCGGTGATTTATACGCTCGACGCGAACATCATGTTCGCCACCATGGTGGACACGGTGCGGACCATGGAGCGGCGACCGAACGGGCAGGCGGCCATCGTCGTTGGCGTGGGCTATGCGGATGACAAGGATGCCGGGCGCGAGCGCGCGTTTGACCTGACGCCACGCCTCGGATCGCCCGAGCCTACAATGCCGGGGTCTGGCGGGGCCGAGGCGTTTCTCGAATTCGTCGCCGATCGTCTCAAGCCGGAGATTACGCGGCGCTACCGCATTGACGCCAGTCAGGAGACGCTTTTCGGGCATTCCTTCGGTGGCCTGTTCGCGCTTTATGCGCTGGTGAACAACCCGGGCCTGTTTGACAATTGGGTGGCGGCGAGTCCGTCCATCTGGTTCGAGAACCATCTGATGCGTAAGGATAATGTCCGCAAGAGGCTGGCGCCCAAGCTCGCGGCGACCGGCGCCACGCCCCGCGTGCTCATCACCGTCGGGCAATATGAGCAGGCGGCGGACCCGGATTTCCCACCGCCGAAGCTGGAGGGTCTGCTCGCCCGCAATCAGGTGGAGAATAGCCGCGAATTCGCTGCCTTTCTCAACCAGCCGGGTGTGACGGTGAAGTTCGAGGAACTGGCCAACGAGGACCATGGCACGGTTATCCCCGTGGCGATCAGCCGCGCGGTGCGATGGGTTCTCGCCGGGGCGAAGGCACCTGCGCGCGCACCCAAACCGGCCGCATGGATCAACCGGACGGGCGTACCCATTCCCGATGCGGCCAGCTACCTCGCCATGACACCCGAGCAGCGCTACAAGCTGCGGCTGCGCTCACGCAAGATTCCCGCGTCGCAGCATGCCCAGTGGGTCGCGGAGTTCGACCGGATGCTGAACAGCGGTCTCACCTATCGCCAGCATCGCGCGCTTGCCGAGGAACGCAACGAGATGGATGCGAAGCATGGGACCAAGCCGGTCGACTGAAGCGCCGCGCCATCGCCATTGAGAAAACCCCGCCCGGTTCGCTCCGGGCGGGGTTTTTCATGAGCCGGGCTTTTGCCGGCGTCGCGGATCAGTCGCAGGGGCGCTTGAGGGCTTTCAGCACGTCCCATGTGCGGGCAAAGCCGGCCGCTGCCTTCGGGTCCACCGGATCGCTCTTGATCGACGCATAGACAGCGATGACGAGATGGCCGTCCGGGCCGTAGAACGACACGCCCCGCGTGCGGTTCTTGCCGTCGCCCGCCGGCATGTCATGCGCGTAAATGGCCGATATCTGCGCAATCTGGATGTGAGAGTGCACGCCCTTGCCGCCATCGGCATACACATCGAGATAGCCATCGCTGGAATCATTCTGATCCATCGGCACGAGGCTGGGGAAGGAGAAGGCGTGCTTGCCGCTGGGCGCGAACACCAGGCTGACGCTGGTCTGCGCGCCCCAGCTCTCGATCGACTTCCAGAGCTGATCGGTAAGCGCGGCATTGGCTGCGGTGCCGACCATCATGCCATCGGGCAGGGCGCTGGCGACGGCGGATTCCGACAGGTTGAAATAGCGGCTCGCGACAGGCAGCGGCACGCCCGGCCGCATTTTGTCATAATAGGCCCGGACATTCTTCGTCTGTTCGGGCGTGGCGCAGACGGCTCCGGCGGTGTGCGCCATGGCGGGAAGCGGAAGGGCCGCCATGATGGTGGCGGCAAGCAACGGGAATTTCATCGGGCGAGTCTCCTTGAGAGCAGGATGGAAATGACGACTATGAGCGCGGCGGGCATGGCGACCGCGGTAAAGATGGCGCTGAGCGGCCAGCCCGAGACGAGCAACACGCCGCCGATCCACGGCCCGACGATGGAGCCGGCCCGCCCGAAGGCCAGCGCGCCGCCTAGCCCCGTGGCGCGGATCCGCGCCGGATAGATTTGCGATGTCGCGGCGTTCATCGCGGTCTGCCCGCCGATCGTGAAAAGGCCGGCGGTGAAAGCGAGCGCCATGAGCAGCGCGGCCTGATTGCCCGCAAAGCCAATGAGGGCGAGGCTGATCCCGGCGATCGCATAGCCGACCGCGAGCGTGCGGAACGCGCCGAAGCTGTCTGCGACCCGGCCGAGGACAATGCCGCCAAGGGCACCGCCCAGATTGAGGAACACCGCGGAGATGATGGCGGTGTTGAGCGGCAGGCCGGACTGACGGGCCACGGTGGGCAACCAGCTCATCAGGAAATAGATCATGAGCAGGCTGCAGAAATAGGCGATCCAGAGCAGGCTGGTTGTCGCGGCGATATCCGGCGTGAACAGTGCGCGATAGCCGATGCGCGGCGAAGCGCTGTGGGTGTCTGGAGCGGAGGCAGACGTGCGGTCGGATACCACGCCCTGAGCCATGCCTTGAGCCGCCGTGCTCGAGACGCCCATGCGGGCGAGAATGCGGGCGAGCATTGCCGGGTCGCGCCCCGCTGTGTGCAGGAAATGGGGCGATTCCGGCAGGCCGGGCAGGAGGATGAGGAGGAGCGCAAGCGGGATGATCCCGCCCAGGATGAACACGCTCTGCCAGCCAAAGGCGGGGATCAGCATGGAACTGATGAAGCCGCCCAGCGCGGCGCCCAGCGGAAAGCCGGCGAACATCGCGGTAATCATGGTGCTGCGCGCGCGGGGAGGCGCGACTTCACAGGTCAGGGTGATGAGATTGGGCGTCGCACCGCCCAGACCGATGCCGGTGAGGAAACGCAGCAGGAGGAGCATGACCCAGCCATTCACGGCAGCGGTGGCAAGGCTCAGCAGGCCGAAAAGGGCCGTGCATCCAATGATGACCGGACGCCGGCCATATTTGTCCGCCAAAGGCCCAAGCACGATCTGCCCGACCATGATGCCGGCGAGCCCGGCTGCGAAGATCAGCCCGAATTTATCTGGCGTGACACCCCATGCGCGGCCGATGACGGGCGCGACGAAGGCAATTGCCTGCGTGTCGAACCCATCCAGCATCGCGATGATGCCGCACAGAATCGCGACGCGTATCTGGAACTTGCCGACCGGCACGCCGTCCAGCGCCCTGTCGACCGGCGATGCCGCCATGCTCGCTGTGCCGCCTGCCATATCCCCCGTCCTTTTCGCCCCATTGTGGGCCTGCTGATGGCGACGTGGCCCCTCGTCCCATGCAGGCTGAACATTTGTTCCTGCCCGTTACAATGCCGGGGAATTTGAAAAATACAACCTATACGTTGCATTTTTCCGGACTGACGTGCAGGATCGGGAAAACCACAGGGAGCGAGACGATGGTTGCAGAGGCATTTCCGCGATTGAAGAAGGGCGCCGCCACCGTGGCGATCGCCCTTGGCCTGATGATCGCGGGTGGCGCGCAGGCCCAGCAGCTCCCGTCGGTCGACAGCGCTGTCTCCACCGTGACGGCCAAGGTGGTGGAATGGCGGCGGGATATTCACCAGCATCCGGAGCTGGGCAATCAGGAGACCCGCACCGCCGCGCTCGTCGCCGCGCATCTGCGCAAGCTCGGCTTTGATGAGGTGCGGACCGGCCTTGGCCATACCGGCGTGATCGGCGTGCTGCGCGGCAAGCGGCCCGGCGGCGTGGTGGCCCTGCGCGCGGACATGGACGCGCTGCCGATCAAGGAGGCGACCGGGCTGCCCTTCGCGTCGACGGTGGTGGTCGATGTGGCGGGAAAGCCGACCCCGGTGATGCATGCCTGCGGCCATGACGCGCATACCGCGATCCTGATGGGCGCGGCGGAGGTGCTGGCCGGCATGCGTGATCGCATCGCGGGGACGGTGCTGTTCGTCTTTCAGCCCGCCGAGGAAGGCGGCCCTCCCGGGGAAGTATCCGGCGCGCGGCTGATGCTCCAGCAGGGCGCGTTCAAACCGATCAAGCCGGACGCGATCTTCGCGCTGCATGTCGAGCCGGGGCCGGTCGGCCAGATCCAGTTTCGGCGTGGGCCGCTGCTCTCCAGCGCGTCGAATGTCATCATCGATCTGACCGGCCGCCAGACCCATGCGGGGCGACCATGGGAGGGGACCGATCTCGTCAATCTGAGCGCCGACATCGTGAAGTCGCTGGCGACGATCACCAGCCGGCAGGTCAATGTCTTCGAGTTTCCCAATGTGGTGTCGATCGGCTCCATGCAGGTGGGCAACCGCATGAACATCCTGCCCGGCACGGCGGCCTTGCGCGGGACCATCCGCACCTTCGACATCGGCCGGCGCGACCAGCTCAAGGCGCTGATCGAGACGTCGATCAGCGGCCTTGCGACCAGCTATGGCGCGCAGGCGCGCGTGGTGTTTGAGGATGTGGCGCTGGTGACGGGCAGTGACCCTGCGTTGCTTGATACGATCATGCCGGCATTCCGCGCTGCCGCCACGGCCGGGATCGACGCCAACACACCGCTGCGCGGGGCGGCGGAGGACTTCTCCTTCTTCGAGGAGCAGGTGCCCGGCGTCTATTATATTCTGGGCTCCACGCCGCGCGGCACGCCGGCGAACGCCGTGCCCACAAATCATAGCGACCGCTTCGATATCGACGAGGCGGTGCTGCCCGTGGGCGTGAAGGCGCATGTGCTGAGCGCCATCGCCTTTCTGGATTCGCGGGCCGGTCGCTAGGCGCTGGCCCCCGGCATCAGCCGGGCAGCACAGCCCAGCCGCGCAGCTGGAGATTGGCAAGTGTGACCATGGCCGCGAGGTCTATCGTCACGTCCGATGAGACGGCCTCCCGCGCGATCTTGCGGCTGGCGAGGGCGTAGCCGCAGACATGGACGGAGACCCCGGCCCGGCGCAGCGCGGCGATGAGCGGCGTGTTCGGGTTGGCCTTCTGGAAGCGCGCCTGATAGCCGGCATCGGTCATGACGGATGGCGTGGCGGCGCCATGAACGACGATCACGATATCGCCGGGTGCCGGGCGGACGCCCGCCGCGCCGAGCAGATTGACGAAGCGCGCCACCCGATCCAGCGCGGGGTTGATGGCGGCAGGATCGTCCGCCGCGCGCGTGACCTCGAAGGCGACACGGTAGCGCAGCGCGGGGTCGGGCAGGTTCGCGGCGTCGCCGATGGGGTTGATCGCGCCATAGCCGGCGATGACCGGGTGGCGCGCATTCTGCGCGGGGGCCTGCGCCAGGGCGCCGCCGGTGGCCATAAGGGCGAGAACAAGGGCTGGCACGCGCGCCGCAGCCCGACAGGTTGCAATGGAGAACATATTATCCCTCATGATTTGAGGACGAGGCGAATGGCATAGGCGACGATGCCCAGAGCGGTCACGCTCATCGCCCAGATCGCCACAAACCAAGCGAGGCGTTTCCAGCCCGGCGCGGGCGCGCCGACCTCAATGATATCCCGCTTCATCGACTTTCCCCCGGAATACCCAATAGGCCCAGACGGTATAGGCAAGGATGATCGGCACCAGCACGCAGGCGCCGATCAGCATGAAGGCCTGACTGCGCGGCGGCGCGGCGGCGGCCCAGATGGAGACACGGCCGGGGATCACGTCCGGCCAGATCGAGATGGCGAGGCCGACCATCGACAGGCCGAAGAGCAGCAGCGTCAGGAAGAAGGGTGCCCAGTCCCGCCCGCCTTTCTGCACATTGCCGATGGCGCGCCAGGCGAGGAAACCGATGATCGCGACCAGCAGCGGCATCTGCGCGGTGGCGAGCACGCCCGGCCATGCGAACCAGCGCAGATAATATTGCTCCTCCAGAAACGGCGTCCAGGCGCTGACCAGCGCGATCACGACGATAAGCGCGGGCAGGAGCCGGCGGGCGATACCGCGCGCACTGGCCTGAAGCGAGCCTTCCGTCTTCCAGATCAGCCAGCACGCGCCGAGCAACCCATAGCCGACAAGCAGGCTGACGCCCGTGAGCAGCGAGAAGGGCGTCAGCCATTCCCACCAGCCGCCGGCATAGGCGCGCCCCTCAACCGTGATGCCCTGAAGCAGCGCGCCAAGGGTGATGCCCTGCGCCAGCGCCGCCACCACCGAGCCGCCGCAAAAGGCAAGATCCCAGAAGGCGCGATGGGCCGGATCACGCCAGCGGAACTCGAAGGCGACGCCACGAAAGACAAGGCCGAGGAGCATGGCGATGAGCGGCGCGTAGAGCGCGGGCAGCACGATCGCATAGGCAAGCGGGAAGGCGGCGAGCAGCCCGCCGCCGCCCATGACCAGCCAGGTCTCGTTCCCGTCCCAGACGGGCGCGATGCTGTTCATCGCCATGTCCCGCTCCTTGCCCACCCGGAAGCGCGGGAAGAGGATACCGATGCCGAGATCAAAGCCGTCCATCACCACATAGGCGGCGACGGCGAAGGCAATGATGCCCGCCCAGATCATGGTCAGGTCGATCATGGCTGGCCTCCCTCGATAGCGGGCGCGGGGGTGATGCCGGCACTCCGAACCGGGCCGTGCGCCGGCACGGCGTCTTCATGCGGTTCTGGCGGCTTACCCATCAGCTTGAGAATATAGAGCGTGCCGGCCCCGAACACCGCGAAATAGACGATGATGAAGGCAAGCAGCGAGGCGGCGACGGCCGGCGCATCGAGCGGGGCCACGGAGTCGGCGGTTCGCAGCAGGCCATAGATGGTCCATGGCTGGCGCCCGACCTCTGTCGTCACCCAGCCGGCGATCACCGCGACAAAGCCCGATGGCCCCATGGCGATGGCCGCGCGGTGCAGCCATGGCGAGCTGTAGAGCCCGCGCCGCATCCGCGCGACAAGGCTCCACAGGCCAAGCCCGAGCATGGCGAAACCGAGGCCCACCATGATGCGGAACGACCAGAAGACGACGCCGACGGGCGGATGCTGATCGCGCGGGATGGTGTCCAGCCCGGCGAGCGGCGCGTCGGGATCATGCTTGAGGATGAGGGAGGAGGCCTTCGGGATCTCGATCGCGTGCTCAACCCGCTGCTCCTTGCTGTTGGGAATGCCGAACAGGATGAGCGGCGCGCCGTCCGGATGGCTCTGATAATGGCCCTCCATGGCCATCACCTTGGCCGGCTGATGCTCCAGCGTGTTGAGGCCGTGCATATCCCCGGCGAAAATCTGCACCGGGGCGACGAGCGCGGCCATCCACATCGCCATGGAGAACATCTTGCGCGCGCCGGGATTGCTCGCGTCGCGCAGCAGGTGCCACGCGCCCACCGCGCCGACGACGAAGGCGGTGGTGAGATAGGCGGCGATGACGGTGTGGACGAGCCGGTAGGGGAAGCTGGGGTTGAAGATGATCGCGGCCCAGCTCGGCCCCGGCAGGAACTGCCCGTTCGCGCCATGCTCATAGCCGGTCGGGGTCTGCATCCAGCTGTTGGCGGAAAGAATCCAGAAGGCGGAGATGAAGGTACCGAGCGCCACCATGCAGGTCGCCGTGAAGTGGAGCCTTGGCCCCACCTTGTTGATCCCGAACAGCATGACGCCAAGGAAGCCGGCCTCCAGGAAAAAGGCGGTCAGCACCTCATAGGCCATGAGCGGCCCGATGACCGGCCCCGCCTTGTCCGAAAAGACCGACCAGTTGGTGCCGAACTGGTAGGACATGACGATGCCCGAGACGACGCCCATGGCAAAGGCGATGGCGAAGATCTTCAGCCAGTAGCGGTAGAGATTGGCGTATACGCCCCGGCCGGTCTTCAGCCACAGCGCCTCCAGCACCATCAGATAGCTGGCCAGCCCGATCGAGAAGGCCGGGAAGATGAAGTGGAAGCTCACCGTAAAGGCGAACTGCGCGCGGGCGAGGAACAATGCATCGAGCGACTCGAACATAATCATGTCCTTTCGATGTCCGCGTTACGGGCAACGCGTGCCCCATAGCGGACATTTTTATTCACGTCCCGAGAAAGGCTCCCGCACTGCGGAAGAGCATATAGCCGGCGACGGCGAAGATGAGCAGGGCGAACACCAAAGTCAGCCGGCCGGTGCGTGTGCCGAGGCGGCGGGCCAGCCGCGTGCCGGCGAAACTGCCCGCCACCCCCCCGATGATGAAGAGCAGCGCCAGCGGCCAGTCGACAAGGCCGGAAAAGGCATAGCTGGCCGCGGTGGTGAGGCCAAAGGCGGTCACCGCGACAAGCGAGGTGCCGACGGCGAGGAGGATGGGCATCCCCGTGGACGCGACCAGCCCCGGCACGATGAGGAACCCGCCGCCAATGCCGAAGAAGCCGGAGAACAGGCCGGAGCCCAGGCCGTAGCCCAGCACTTTGGGCGCCTTCTCCCGGTTGCACTCGGCACCCGGATTGCCCGGATTGCCGCGCCCCTTGAGCATGACCGCACCGACCAGCAGCATGACGAGGGCGAAGAGGAAGAGCAGCTTCTCCCCATCCACCATCTTGCCCAGCGTCGATCCGATCAGCGCGCCGACGATCCCCGCGACGGCGAACATGCCGCCGCAGCGCCATTTGACGTTGTGGGCACGGGCATGGTTGGCAAGCCCGGTCGCCGCATTGGCCGCGACCGCCAGAGCGCTCGTGCCGATGGCGACATGGGGGCTGGGCACGCCGACCAGATAGACCATCAGCGGCACGGCGAGGATCGAACCGCCGCCGCCGACCAGCCCCAGCGTGAAGCCGACCAGCCCGCCCGAGGCGACGCCCAGCCCATATTGGAGCGGTTCCAGAATCACCTTGCCTGTCCGCCCGCGTGCGCGATCGGCTCCGGCCCGGCGAGCCATTCGCGGCCCTTGAGCATCCCGTGCCAGTAAATGGGCGGCAGCATCCGGTCCTTGAGGAACCATGCCAGCCGGGTCGGCTTACGGCCGTCGAGCAGCCAGCCGGGGAAGCTGGGCATCAGCTTGCCGCCATAGCCGAACTCGGCCAGCACGATCCGCCCCTTCTCCACCGTGAGCGGACAGGAGCCATAGCCGTCATAGCCCGCGCGCGGGGCCTGCCCGTCCAGCGCGGCGAGCACATTGACCGCGACGACGGGCGCCTGCTTGCGAGCGGCGGCGGCGGTCTTGGCATTGGTGGTGGCCGCCGCATCGCCAAGCGCGAACAGATTGGGCCAGTCGGGGTGGCGCAGCGTGGTGGGGTCGACCGCGACGAAACCGCTGGCATCGGCGAGCGGGCTCTGGCGGATGAAGTCCGGCGCAACCTGCGGGGGCACCGCATGGAGCATGTCGAACGGGCGCTCGACGATGGTCCTGCGCCCCTCGGGGCCATGCTCGAACCGCGCCATGCGGGCCGGCCCGTCCACCTCGATCAGCTTCGATCCGGGGCGGAAATCAATGCCGTAGCGCTCGATATAGCGCATCAGCGCCGGCACATAGTCGGCCACGCCGAACAGGGCCGGGCCGGCATTGTGAAACTCGACGGCGATATCCTTCAGCAGGCCGCGCTTCTCCCAGGCGTGGCAGGAGAGGTACATCGCCTTTTGCGGCGCGCCGGCGCATTTGATGGGCATGGGCGGCTGGGTGAAGAGCGCGCGGCCGGGCGCTGCCTGCCGGACCAGCTCATGCGTATAGGGCGCCAGATCATAGCGGTAGTTGGAGGTGACGCCGTTCTTCCCCAGCGTCTCGGCAAGGCCGGGAATGGCGCCCCAGTCGAGCTTTATGCCCGGCGCGACGACGAGAGCCTGATAGCCGATCAGCGTGCCGTCATCGAGCGCCACGCTGTTCTGCGCGGGGTGGAATGCGGCGGCCGCCTGCCGGAGCCAGCGCACCCGCCGGGGCATCACGTCCGCCATGGCGCGGCGCGTGGCTTCCGGGACAAAGACCCCCGCGCCGACGAGCGTCCAGCCCGGCTGGTAATAATGCACGTCGGCCGGCTCGACGATGGTGATGGCAAGATTGGGCCGGCGCTTGAGCAGGCTCGCGGCGCAGGCAATGCCCGCGCTGCCGCCACCGATGATGAGCACATCGCAGCGCGCCGCGGCCGCGCCGCGCAAGGCCATCGCCGCCGCGTGCATCGCGCCCGAGCGGGCACCGGTGCGGCAGAAGGCAAGGATGGGGCCGGGCAGGCGCGCCAGTGCTTTCTGCATGGCGCGGGCATCCGCAGGAGCGATATCCCGGCCGGCGACCGGCAGATGGGCAAAGGCGAGCCCCTGCGCGCGCGCCGCCTGTTCGATTATGGCGGCGGCGGGCTGGCCCGGCTCCTCGCCGTCGGGGCGGTTGGAGATGATCGCGCGGAAGCCGGCGGCCGCGATGTCCGCCATGTCCTCCGGCCGGATTTGCGGCGTGACCGAGAAGTCCGGGGTAACGGGGGTGATGCTTTCCATGGCGAATATCCCTTCCGCTGTCCTCAGCGTTGCGCGCCCAGCAGGCGGTGAATCAGCATCCCGGCGGCCATCGCGGCCAGAAAGGGCAGCGTGGCGAGCGGCGCGAGCGCGAGATTGGCGATGGCGGGGCCGGGGCAGAGGCCGGCGATGCCCCAGCCAATGCCAAAGAGCAGCGCGCCCACGGCCAGCGGCCCGTCGATCTGGCGGGTGCCGGGCAGCGAAAACGCCTCGCCCGAGAGCGCGCGGGGCAGGCGGCGCTGCACGATCCAGGCCAGCGCCATGGGCAGCATCGCGCCGGCCATCACAAAGCCGAGCGTAGGGTCCCATGCCCCGAACAGATCGAGGAAAGCGCGGACCCGCGCGGGGTCGACCATGCCGGAGAGGGCGAGGCCGGCGCCGAACACGGTGCCGGCGATCAGGGCGATGAGCATCCGCATCTCAGGCCCAGCCCAGTGCGCGCATGGCGGCCACGGTGGCGAAACCGGCGGCCATGAAGAGCCCCGTCGCCACCATCGAGCGGGGCGAAAGGCGGGAGAGGCCGCACACGCCATGGCCGCTGGTGCAGCCGCTGCCCAGCCGCGTGCCGAAGCCGACCAGCAGCCCGCCGGCCAGCACCACCGGCAGCGCGGGGGGGAAGGTGATGCTCACCGGGCGCACCGCCGCCACCAGCGCGGCGCCTAGCGGCAGGCCGATGGTGAAGGCAATGGCGATGCCGCGCGAACCGGAGCCGGCGGCCAGCCCGGTGGCGCGCGCGGCAAGGCCGCTCACGCCTGCGATGCGGCCGAGGCCGAGCAGCATGATCGCGCCGGCAAGGCCGATCAGCAGCCCGCCCAGAAAACCCATGAGCGGCGCGGCATGGGGGAAGAGCGTGGTCACAGCACGTCCAGCGGGATTTTGAGGTAGCGCGTGCCATTATCGTCCGGCGCGGGCAGGTGGCCGGCGCGCATGTTGATCTGGATCGAGGGCAGGATCAGCCGGGGCATGTCCAGCGTGGCGTCGCGCGCCTCGCGCATCGTGACGAAACTGTCCTCCGCTACCCCGTCATGGACATGGACATTGCCTGCGCGCTCCTCCGCCACGGTGGTTTCCCAGCGATAATCGTCACGGCCCGGCGCCTTATAGTCATGGCACAGGAACAGCCGGGTCTCGGGCGGCAGGGTGAGCAGGCGGCGGATCGAACGGAATAATGTGCGCGCGTCCCCACCGGGGAAATCCGCCCGGGCCGTGCCATAATCCGGCATGAACAGCGTATCGCCGATGAAGGCCGCGTCGCCGATCACATAGGCAAGGTCGGCCGGGGTATGGCCGGGCACGTGCAGCACCGTGACGGCGAGATTGCCGATCATGAACCGGTCGCCATCCTCGAAGAGATGGTCGAACTGCGATCCGTCCCGGGCGAAATCACTGCCCGCGTTGAACAGCGTGCCGAACGTCTCCTGTACGGTGAGGATGGCCTTGCCGATGGCGATTTTTCCGCCAAGCACCTGTTGCAGATAGGGCGCTGCCGAGAGGTGATCGGCATGGGCGTGGGTTTCCAGCAGCCAGTCGACCGACAGGCCCTCCGCGCGGACATGGGCGATGATCGCGTCGGCGGAGTGGCGCGCCGTGCGGCCGGCGGCGGGATCATAATCGAGCACGCTGTCGATGATCGCGGCTCGGCGCGTCTCGGGATCATGGACGACATAGCTGGCGGTGTTCGTGGGCTCATCGAAAAAGGCGCGGACCTGCGGAACGCCCTGTTGCGCCGCGCCGATCTGCCGGGTCGCGCATCTGATCGCTTCATCCATGACTCGGTTCCTGAATTTCGTAATTGCAAAACTATGTAAGTATGTAATCGGATTGCGTCAACCCGTGCGGGGTGCCAGAGATGACCGCCATGACGACCCTGACAGACCAGCCCGTGCCCAGCCTGCGCCTTGGCGACCTCGCGCCCGATTTCGAGGCACGCACGACGAAGGGGGCGCTGCGCCTCTCCGCGTTGCGCGGCAAATGGGTGATCTTCTTCTCGCATCCGGCGGACTTCACGCCGGTCTGCACCACGGAGTTTGTCGGCCTCGCGAAGGCGCAGCCGCGCTTTGAGGCGGCAGGCGCGACGTTGCTGGGCCTCTCTGTCGACAGCCTCTATGCGCATCTCGCCTGGCTCAAGGCCATTGACGAGCTGTTCGGCGTCACGGTGGAGTTCCCGGTGATCGAGGACCCGTCCATGGCGATTGGCCGCGCTTATGGCATGATCGGCGAAGGCGCGCGGGACAGCGCGGGCATCCGTGCGACCTATTTTATCGATCCCGAGGGCGTGATCCGCGCGATCACCCATTATCCCATGAATGTCGGGCGCTCGGTGGACGAGATGCTGCGGATGCTCGCGGCGCTTCAGGCTGCCCATGCCGGCGACCGGCTGACGCCGGAGGGATGGCGGCCGGGCGATCCGCTGCTACTGCCCGCGACGGACGATACCAGCCGTGCCGACTGGTTCTGCCGGAGCGCGCCATGACCGCGCCGCTCCATGCCGCGCGCGAGCGGGCGGCGGCGGCGGCCGAGAAGCTGCGCGCTTATGCCCAGCCGCAACGGCTGATGATCCTCTCCCTGCTGCTGGAGCGGGATGAGCAGCCCGTCTCCGCCATTGACGAGGCGACCGGCATTGGCCAGCCTGCGCTCAGCCAGCAGCTCGCCGAGCTTCGCAAGGCGGGGCTGGTGAAGACGCGGCGGCAAGCGCGGCAGGTCTATTACAGCCTTGCCGATGCGGGCACGGAACTCTGCGTGCAGGGCATAGAGGCGGTGTTCGGCGCGGGCGACCCGGCGCGGCTCATCGGCCGCCGCGCGGACGCCGGCGCGCCACCGCCCGCCGGCGCACACGGTGCTGCCCATTTCGCCCGCGTCCTGACCCCGCGATCGGGATCTGCGCTTTAGGCGGAAAGGCGCGTGGCTCCCCTTGGCGGGCGCGGCGGAGCGATGCTAAAGAGCGCTATGGTCCTGCTTTCTGATCCCGCCGCCAATGCCCGTCCAGCCCCTGCGGGCGATGACCCCCGCTGGACGATCATGCTGGACGACGGCCTGCGCGTGGAGGCCACGGATGATCCCGACTCCCCGGTGCTCGACCGCTTCTTTGCCGGCTATGACCGGGCATTCATATTGCCCGATGAGCGCGAGGAGATTGAGGGCTTCCGCGCCTGCATGGCGCTGAATGAGACCAGCCGGCACCGGTTTGGCCGCACCCATGCCGAACTGGTGCTGACCGTGCAGGACGGCGCGGGTGGCGTGCTGCTGGGTGGCGCGAATTTTCTCGCCACGGCGATGCCGGCCATCCCCGGGCATCCGCCCGTCGCGGTAGCGCTCAATTATGTGTTCGTCGAGGAGGCGGCGCGTGGACGGGGCCTGTCACGCCGGTTGCTGGCGGCCGTGGGGCGGCTCGCCAACCGCGCCCTTGGCCTTGCCGACGAGGAGTGTTGGCCCGCGATGTTCATCGAGCAGAATGATCCGCTGTTGCTGAGCGCGGAGGCCTATGCCGCCGATACCGCGCGCAGCGGCACCGATCAGGTCGACAGGCTGCTGATCTGGGAACGGCTCGGCGCGCGTCTGGTGGACTTCCCCTATGTTCAGCCGCCGCTCTCGGGCGGGCAGCAACCCGACCCGGCGCTTGCCTATGCGGCGGTCGACTTTCCGGGGGAGCGGGTCGCCGCGCGGTTTCTGCACGATCATCTGGAAAGCTTCTTCGGCATTTCCGTGCTCAAAGGGGGCGATCCGGCCGAATGTGCCTCGGCGGCGCACCAGCTTGGCCTGCTCGATGCGATGGCCGCAGCCGAGCAGGAGATCGCCCTGCTGCCGATGACGGATGCGCTCGGCAGGTTGCAACGCGACAAGAACTGGCCGCGCGGGACACCGCTGCGCGACTATGCCAGAGGCTGATCCGATGGCGGCGGAGGGCGAGGCGCAGTTGCAGGAAGCGCGCGACCGGACCCTTTACTGGACCTTGTCCTTCTATATCGACGCGGGGCCGCTCGGGGCGAAGCGGGCCTGCGCGGCCAATGCGGCGACGCAGGATCTGCGCGACGCGATAGACCCGCTGTTCAACGACATTGCCGACCGTTCCCGCCTTGGCGTGGTGGAGGACGAGCTGTTCGCCGCCGCCGAGCGCGAGACGCTGACGCTCCGGTTGCCCGAGGAAGTCCGCTGGATGACGGAGGGTTGCCATTTTTCCGTGCCGATCGCGGAGGCGCAGCGTGCACGCTCGGTCAATCTTCGGCGCTTCTTCTACCGGCATGGCAATGGCGCGATATCCTGGCACCTGAGCTTTGATTATCATTATGCCGGTGATCTTGCCGCGGAGGCGCCGGGAACCGCGCCGGCGACCTATTATTTCCTGTCGCTGATCCAGAAGCTCTCCTGGCCCAAGGAGTTTCGGGTGAGTGACGAATGCGGATCCACCGACGCGCTGGTCGGTATCACGGTCGACGGTACGACGCAGGAGGGGCCGGACACGGCGGACAAAGCAGGGCAGGGCTTCTGGGCATTTGTCGAGGCCTGTTTCGCGCGCGATTATCTGCTGCTCGGCGACAAATATGAGGGCTGTAGCGGCCAGCGCTTTGCCGATCTGTTCAGCCCGCGCGCCTCGATCGAGGTGCCCGGGCTCGACTATCATGATTGCCGCTCGCTGTTCTTCATTCACGACAAGGCGTTTTTCGATCTCATCCAGCCGGTCGAGGATGGTACGCTCGTCAAGCGGCGCAAACGTGTGCTGGACAGTGACTTCCAGCGCTATCCCGAGCTGATCGAGACACAGAAGAAGGCGCAGGGCCGCAGGGCGGTGATACTGGGCGACGAGTATTGGGCGGAGGCCCGGCCCGTGGACGATCCGGATGCCGGCTCGCAGCTGGCCTATCTCTTTCTTGCCGGGTTCAACCAGAACATCATCGACTTCATGAATCAGGAAGCGAGCGAGGTGCTCGACAGCCTGGACCCGATCTATCCCAATTCGGACGAGCAGGAGGAGGAGGGCTTCTTCGTCCGCTATGCAAATCCGCGCTCGATGATCACCTATGTGCGCCGCTCGCGCACGCTGGAAGTCGGCAATGATCATATCGGCACATGCCCATATGCCTTCCTGATCCACGCCCTCTCCATGCATAATGAGGCGCTGACCCGCGCGCAGGAGAAAGCGACGTTCGCCGCGATCGAGACGACCGGCGCGCTGATCGCGGCGCATGACTATGGCGGCGCGGAGGATGTGATCAACGCCGTGCGACACGACGCGTTCGAGACCTATGACCGGCACCGCTACATCAACCCGTTCCGCTACGATACCGAGCGGGAGGTGTTCGATGCGCTGGAGCAGTTGCGCGGCACATCCCGGCTGAAGCAGGCCTATGAGGCGGCGCTCAGGTCTCTGGAAGAACAGGCGCAGGATCTCGACAGCCGGCGCGAGGCCGACCATGATCGGCGCGTGGCGCTGCTCTTTGGCGTGCTCGGCGTTTCGGGTGTCATTCAGGTCGCCTATCAGGTCGACCAGTATGTGCGCGAGCGCGAGGGCAATCTGCTCAACTGGCTGCTGGGGATCGGCTATGTCGCCGTGCCGGTGATCGCCGGCATCGCCATTTGCTTCCGCTTTCTGCGCGCGCCGCAGCACTAGAGCGACGCCCTGACAAGAGCTGTGCCGCGCGTCCGGGATAATTCCGGAGGGGTGCGATTAATGGGCGGTTGACGTCCCATCCGGGTTCTTCGCGTCCCTCGCAGGGTGCGTCCGCCCGATCATGGAACAGGTGAGCGGGCAGGCGCGATCTTGTTCGGAACGGCGAGATGACCGCCTTTGGGAATATAAACAAAACAGAATATCGAGCGCCGAACAACATATTATTTCGATATAGAAAGTCATCTAGATTTGGTGCTTCCAAAAACACGGTCTGACGCGAGACCTCCAGGAAGAGGCCGGATCTGTCTGATCGCCACAAGGGGCGAAGATATGAAAATGAACCGAGACTGGCGCCAAATGCTACTGGCTACCGCCGCAAGCTGTGCGCTCGCGACGACTGCTGCGGCCCAGACCGCACCCGCTATTGCGGACGGGGCAAGCACCGGCGGCAATATCGACGACATCGTCGTAACCGCACGGAAGCGCGAGGAAAGCCTGCAGGATGTTCCTCTCTCGGTTCAGGTCTTCAGCGCCGCCGCGCTCGAACGGTCAGGCATCCGTGACTTCTCGGAGGTCGCATATCGCATTCCCGGCCTGAAGCTCAGCGCGGAACGCGCGGTCGACACCGAATTGTTCATTCGTGGCATCGGGTCTGACATTCAGGGCGCCGGTGCCGATGTCGCGGTCGGCATCTTCGTGGACGGCGTCTATTTGTCCCGCGGCACCGGCTCGCTGCTGGACCTTTATGATCTGGAGCGGGTGGAGGTCCTCAAGGGGCCGCAGGCACTGCGCTTTGGCAAGAGCGTAGTCGGTGGCCTCATCAACTATGTGACGAAGAAGCCCGGCGACACATTTGAGGGCCGGGCCGAAGCCACCTACGGCAATTATGATCGGATCGACCTTGCGGCCTCCGTGCGCGGCCCGGTGTCCGAAACGGTCAGCCTCGGGCTGACCGCCAGTTCGCGCATGCATGATGGCTATGCCAAGAATCTGCGTGGCGGAGACGAGGAAGACCAGAATATGCAGTCGGTTCGCGCGCAGTTGCGCTGGCAGCCGGACAGCACGCTCGATGTGAATCTCGCTGCGGACTATACCCGCCATCGGGATGGCGCGCGCTGGGTCGATGTCCTGATACCGGGCGACAGTGAGGAAGTGACGTATCTCGGCTATTATGCGCCGCCGATCGCCAGCCTTCCCGGCTTCGTTCTGCCAAAGCGCAACGCGCCGTTCAAAAGCGCCAAGCGCCGCTCGGGCGAGCATAACTTCACCGGTTACCAGAACAGCGACATGTACGGCTTTAGCGGGACGATCGACTGGCAGCCCAGTTCGTCGGTCAGCATTACCGCGCAGACCGCGTATCGCGACAGCTCGCTCAAGGCACGCGAGGATGCCGGCGGCATGTTCTTCGATTTCCCGCTGGATGCCGCGACCAAGGCGCCGGACATCACATCGGCCATGCTCGCCGGACTGGGGACCTATCTTGCGACCGTACCGGACAGCTATTTCGACAGCGGCAAGGCCGAGGATATCAAGCAGTTTTCGCAGGAGCTACGGGTGCGCTGGGACAATGGCGGTCCCCTTCGGCTCGAAGGCGGCGCCTATTATCTGCAGGAAAAAGTGCGCCGTGCCGAAGACGTGAACTTTCTCTTCGCCGATTTCGGCGCGTTGGAGGAGTTCGCATTCGCCATGGCCTATGGCGGCACGCCAGCGACCCCTTCACCCGGATCGAACCACACGGTGACGACGTCGCGGAACAAGAATATCGGCATATTCGGAGAGCTGAGCTACAGCATCTCGGACAAGCTGACCCTCGATGCTGGTCTGCGCTATGCTTATGACCGCAAACGCTATTCCAACAACCGCTCCGGCGTGTCGTTCGAAGGGCAATCGGTCAACTTCGTGGTCGGGGAAACGCGGCATTGGGATGCCTGGCTGCCAAGCGCCACGCTGCGCTTTGAGCCGGGCGAGGATGTCACTTTCTATGCCCGCTACGCAAAAGGCTATAAGCCCGGCGGCTGGACCGGCGAGGACGCGAACACGCCGGCGGAAGCGCTCGTCTCATTCGATCCGGAAACGGCGAACAGTTTTGAGCTGGGCTCCAAGCTGGCATTGGCGAACCGGCGCCTGTTCATCAACATTGCCGCCTATTACACCCTCTATGACAATCTGCAGACCAACCAGTTTCTCTCGCCCGGGCCGGGAATGCCGCCGGACAACTTCGTGTTCAACGCCAAGAACGGAACGCGCGCATATGGCATAGAACTCGATTTTCAGGCGCGGATCAGCAGAGAGTTCACATTGTCCGGGAACTATGCGTTCTCCAAATGTGAATTTACCGGTGAACTTATCATCGATGATAACGGTACGGATCTCGATGGGAACTCGTGCAGACGAACGCCAAAGCACGCTTTCAATATCGCCGGAAATCTGGAGCTGCCGGTCAGTGAACGTCTTGTTTTCGTAGCGGGCAGTGATTTCCAGTACACCGGATCGAATTTCTTCGACAACCCGAACACGCCTATTCTGAAGTTTGGCGATGAAATCATGCTCAATGCGCGCATTGGGCTGCGCGATGCCAGCGACAAATGGGAACTTACGGCGTGGGTGAAGAACCTGACCAACGAATATAATTTCACCAGCAAGATGGAGTTATTCGGCACGGTCTACTCAACATATATTCCACCGCGCACCTACGGCTTGACGGCTCGATACCGCTTCTAGGCGTCGGCACGAGATTTTGGACGACAGAGGGCTTCCCGCGCCGGACGGCGGAGGCGGAACCAGAGGAGGGGATCATATGAAGCGCGGCATCGGGATATTGGCGGGCGCGGCGATGGCGGCATCGCTGGGCGGAACGGCATTGATCGCGGCGGGTCAGGGCGGCCATGAGGCCGCGCCGATCGATATTCGTGATCCATGGCTCAAGGCGTGGATCGCCAAAACGCCAGAGAATCCTCCCAAAAATCCGGTGCCGGATGTCGACTATGGCATGAACCCGGATGGCAGCTTTCGCCATCCGGTGGCCACGCCGCTGACGACCGATCCGCCGTCCTTCTCCGGGCAGCTCGATCATTGGGATCAGAACAGCTACGCCAGGAATGTGGATGTCATCGCCTTTTATCCGGCGGTGACGTCCCCCTGGCACGCCTGGGTGAATGTCGTCGACTTCGGGAAGCGGCGTTACCTCTACGCGCATGACCGGGATTATATCCGCATTCTGGATGTCACGGACCCGCGCAAGGCAAAGGAGGTCTGGTCGAAGGGCGGCGTCTGGAGCGGCAAGGGATCGAGCGAAAACTGGGATGCGTCGGCTGTCACCGATTATCTCGGCGGCGTAACCATTGCCTGGAACAAGAAGCTGCAGCGCAACGTCCTGATCGCGTCCTACGAGATCGGCCGCTTCGGCCTGATGGACGACAAGCGGCGTGAGCCGGACAAGGTGGCTGCCCAGCGCAAATATAATTCGCTCAAAGGCTTCAAGGTCTTTGTCATGAACGGCCCCACGCCGGACCAGTGGGAACTCATCGCCACCCGCACAACGGATATTCAGCACTCCAATGCCCCTGTTGGCGCGCAGCAGGGGTCGGGCGCGCTCGATGCCGTCACATGGTGGGGCGGGAAGTATATGCTGCTCTCCGCCGCGCCGGATGACAACTACTCCCTCACGGAATATCCCGATTATCTTTACTCGCCCGGCTATCAGCTATGGGACATGGACGATCCGGCAAATCCAAAGCCGGTTTCGCAGATCACGGTGCCGGGACAAGTGCTGGGCGATGCGGCGAGCGAGGCCGCCTATCTGGCCAATCCGCGCGCTGGCAACCGGACGAGCTGGATGGGATCACGCAATCCCATCGTCCTGACCAAGCCGGTCGAAGAGGGCGGGAGGATCGGCTTTGGGGGCATGGGCGGCCTCGGCTTCTACAGCTTTGATCTCCATGACCCGGCACATCCCACAGTGCTCGGCCATCTGACGGTTCCGCCGAGCTATGCCGGAACGGAGTTCGATAATGTCGATGTCAGCCAGTACGACCGTACCGGCTTCGTCTTCTCGAACGGCTATCCGATGAACGAGAGCTGCTACGAGCCCTACAAGGATATTTACTCGATCGACGTGCGCGACCCCGCGCAGCCAAAGATCGCCGCGAAGTTCCCGCGTCCGGTTCCGCCGTCCGGGGCCAGCTTCACGGATTTCTGCCAGCGGCGCGGCAGTTTCGGGCCGAAGCGTTCCGGTGGTCTCGCCCAGCCCGAGCGCGGGCGTCAGGGTCTGGCCATCTACGCATTCTACAATGCGGGCATCCAGATATTCGACGTCAAGGACCCGGCCAATCCGACGATCGCGGGCTATTATGTTCCCCGCTTCGCCACGGAAGAGGAACTGCCCGGTTACGCGATCGGGAACACGACGTTCGCGGTTTATACCGAATATGACCGCAACATCATCTGGGCGTTCTCCGTGAACGGTGTGTACGCTTTGTCGAGCCCGCTGCTCGGCAAGCCGCACCTTGGCCCTGCAAAGAAGATCTGGCCGGAGCGCCGGTAAACAGTCTGGAGAGGGATTAACCTATGCGTGCTTTGACCATGCTGCTGGCCAGCGCCATGCTTGTCGCCGGCTGTTCTCAGGAGTCTGCGAACACGTCTTCGAAAAAGGCGGAGAAGCCGGCCGAACCGGATGGCACAAACATTCTCCACATCAGCTGGGGAGGGATCGCCGAGGCTGATCCGGGCGAGGAGAAGCGGCACTGGTCGACCTGGACGATCAACCTCATTGACGGGGGCTCCGCTTATGGCTGGCTGGCCGACAAGAGCGTCACGCTCCCCCACGCGCTGAACTTCGAGCTGGCGGGCGAAGGCAAGATCAAGGCCGTCGTGCTCGACAACCGCTTTGAGCCGGTTGTGCGGGAGGACGGGTCCATGTCGCAAACGGTCGAGGGCTCGCCCGTGCGGCGCTTCACGCTGCTTGGGTCGACCAAGGGGCCGCAGGGGCCATTTGAAACGCTGGTCGATGGAGAGGCGAAGGCCGATGCGGCCACGGTGGTCAAGCTGCCGAAGGAGGCGACGGCGCGTTGGCTGCAGCTGCGCGTTGACAGCAACTGGTCGGGCAGCGGCCAGACCCGCCTGTCCGACTTTGCGGTCATCGGCGAACTCGACAAGCGCGGCGCGGCCGGTGTCGACGATGTCAGCGGCATCTACATGCACGAATATGGGCCAATTGCGCTGCGGCAGAAGGGCCATGAGATTTATGGCTGTTATAATAATGGCCTCGGCACCCTCCGCGGCACGATCTTTGGCCGGATCATGCGGCTGGCATGGTTTTCCAACGAAGAGGGCAGCATTGGCCCGGCGACGCTGGTTGCCGCAAACAATAAGCTCTATGGTTTCTGGTATCGCCCCGAGGACAAGATGGGCAGCCCGTGGAACGCAGTGAAGCAATCAGGCCTTACAGGCGCCAATCTGGACAAATGCCGCGCTGCGTTGTTCCCGCCTGCCTGATGTGAAAGCGCCACCAGCATGCATGTGCCCGCCGATATTCCGACCCCCACCGCCGCGATCGCGGAAAGCGTTCTGCGTTTCCCTGTCCGCCGCATCTTCTGCGTGGGCCGGAATTATGCCGAGCATGCGCGCGAAATGGGCGGCTCTCCCGACCGCGAGCCGCCATTTTTCTTCACCAAGCCTGCCGATGCAATCGTGGCGGGCAATGCGGAGATTCCCATGCCTCCGCGCACCGCGGACCTGCATCATGAGATCGAGCTGGTCGTGGCGTTGGGGGCGGGCGGCGTGAATATCAGTCCGCAAACGGCGGCGAGCCACATTTTCGGTTATGCGGTAGGCAATGACCTTACCCGTCGCGATCTGCAGGCGGAGGCCAAGGCCAGCCGGAGACCGTGGGATATGGCGAAAGCCTTTGACCGGAGCGCCGTTCTTTCGCCAATCCGGCCGGTGGCCGAGATCGGGCACCCCGCACTGGCGCGGATCTGGTTGTCCGTGAACGGCGAAATCCGGCAGAGCGGCGATATTGCTGACATGATCTGGCCGGTGGCGGATATCGTCGCCGAACTCTCGACCTATGTCGCGCTTCAGCCGGGCGACCTCATCTACACCGGAACGCCTGCGGGCGTTGGACGGATCGCAGCGGGCGATCTGGTGGAGGGCGGCATTGACGGCGTCGGCCGTATCGAAAACCGCTTCCTATAGCCATTTTAGAATATCACTCCCTGCAATTTATATTTTTTCTATATGCCTTACTCCCATAGCTCGAAGGTCGATCAGGACTCTCGCAAAAAGGATTGCCCATGACATCGACGACTGTGGCCCGCAATGTCGTGGCGGGACTGCGCGACATGGGCGTTCGCCATATATTCGGCGTCCCCAGCGGCGGCTGGGTCGACTATATGGAAGCGATCCGGACCACCGACGACATTGATTTCGTCCTGACGAGCCACGAGGGCGGGGCCGGCTTCATGGCCGATGTGGCGGGCCGGCTGACGGGTGTGCCCGGCGTGTGCTTCGGCACCTTCGGCCCGGGCGCCACCAATCTTGCAACCGGCGTTGGCGGCGCGACCCTGGACCGGTCGCCCATGATCGCGCTGACCGACGAGATGCCCGCGCCGCTGCGAGGCCGGACGGTCCAGATGGGGATCGATCATCAGGCGCTCTTCGCGCCCCTCACCAAGGCGACGATGCGGATCGAGGCCGACAGCGCGGTCGCTACGCTCGCCACCGCAGCATCTCTTGCCCTGTCCGGGCGTCCCGGCGCGGTGCATGTCGGCCTGCCGCAGGGGATGAGCGCCGTAACGGTCGCGCAGGCAAGCATCGGATCGATCGCGCCCGCTCCACTGCCGCAGCCGGACCCTGTGGCCATCAACGCGCTCACGGCCGCTTTCCTCGCTGCCAGAAAGCCTGTGCTCGCCATTGGTCTTGGCGCCGTGCATGCGCGGGTTCAGGAACAGATCGGTGCGCTTGCCGAGCGCTTTGGTCTGCCCGTTTTGCTGACGCCGATGGCCAAGGGCATGATCGCGGAGACGCACCCCAATTATGCGGGTGTTCTCTTCCACGCGCTGTCTAATCTGGTGAGCCAGACGCACGCGGAGGCCGATCTGGTCGTCGCGATCGGTTATGACCCTATCGAGTTCAACTATGAAAGCTGGATGAAGGACGGCCTTGCACTGGCCAGCATCGATGTCGCCCCGGTTGACATTGATACCGCCGTCTACCCGGTCGCGGCGGATGTCGTCGGCGCATTGGCGCCCGCGCTGGATGCGCTGCTTGCCCTGCCGGATGATCGCAAGGACTGGGATCTTGCGGCGCTTGCCCGGCGCAAGGCGGAGATATTCGCCAGACTTGCGGGGCGCGACGGCCGCTTTGGCCCGTGCGCCGCGCTGGACGTCCTGCGCGACGTGCTGCCCGATAATGGCATCATGACATGCGATGTCGGCGCGCATACGCATCTGATCGGGCAACATTGGCGCACGCCGCAGCCCGGCACGCAGATCATGACCAACGGATGGTCGGCCATGGGCTTTGGCCTGCCTGCGGCGATTGCGGCGAAGCTTTGCCGCCCGGATACGCCGGTCTGCTGCGTGGTAGGCGATGGCGGTTTCCTGATGACAGTGGGCGAGCTGGCGACCGCCGCGCGGGAGAAGCTGCCGATTGTGATCGTCGTCTTCACGGACAATGATCTCGCGCTGATCCGCATCAAGCAGGAAAGAAAAGCGAACCCCATTTACGGCACGCCGGTGCGTGGCGAGGGGACGATTGGCGGACCGTTGCTCTTTGGGGTGCCGGTGACGGTCGCGCGTGATCCGGCCGAGTTCCGTCAGGCGCTGGAAGCGGCATTTGCGGCGGACGGGCCAGTGATCGTCGAAGCGCTGCTCGACAGCCGCGAATATGACGAGCTGGTCCTGCACAAGGACAAGCCATGATGCATGCGCCGATCGAGGCAGGCACATCACTGCTGATAGGCGGCCGCTGGGAAGCTGCCGCCAGCACCATGGCGGTTCTGAACGCGTGGTCCGGCGAGCATTTGGGCGTGGTCGCCTGCGCGGATACCGCGCATGTCGAGCGGGCGGTGGCGAGCGCCCAGTGCGGCGCGCGCGCAATGGCGGCGCTCTCGACCGGGGAGCGATCGCGGATCCTGCACAATGCGGCCTCCATGCTGGAGGCCGACAGCGCGCGCTTTGCTTCCGCCATCACCGCCGAAACGGGTAAATCCATTCGCGGCGCAACCCGCGAAGTCGCGCGCGCCGTCAACACCTTGCGGCTTTCCGCGGAGGAAGCGGTGCGGCTGACGGGTGAAGCCATCGCCTTCGACAGCGTTACGGGCGGCGAGGAGCGCTGGGGCCAATATCTGTATGAGCCATTAGGGGTCATCGCCGCGATAACGCCGTTCAATGATCCGCTGAATCTTGTTTGCCACAAGCTTGGCCCGGCATTTGCCGCCGGCAATGCCGTCATCCTCAAGCCCGCCGAGCAGGCGCCGTTCGTGGCGATCATGCTCGCGCGGTTGCTGATCGCTGCGGGATTGCCAGCGGATGCGCTCAATCTGTTGACGGGCAGGGGGGACGATTTTGGCGATGCGCTGACGGGCCATGCCGGGGTCGCGATGGTCAGCTTCACAGGGGGCGCTGCGGTCGGCCGGGCGATCTGCCGCGCCGTGGGGCTCAAGCGCGTTGCAATGGAGCTCGGCGGCAATGGCGCGGTCATCGTGATGGATGATGCCGACGTCGCAAAGGCCGCTGCCGCCTGTGCCTCCGGCGCATTCGGCGCGGCGGGGCAGAACTGCATCGGCGTCCAGCGCATTTATGTTCAGGACGCTGTCTACGACGCGTTTCGCGAGGCTCTTCTCGTCGCCACCAATGCGCTTTGCGTGGGCGACCCCATGGACCCCGCGACCGACATCGGGCCGATGATCAACGGCAACGAAGCCGCCCGGATGATCGCCTGGATCGACGAAGCGGCGGTGCGCGGCGCAACCGTGCTGGCCGGCGGCAAACGCACTGGCGCCTTGGTGCAGCCCACAGTGCTTGAACATGTCGCGCATGACGCGCGGGTGGCCTGTCACGAAGCCTTTGGGCCTGTCGTCAGCCTGTTCCGTTTTTCCGATCTGGATGGCGCGATCGATGCGGCCAATCGTGCCGACTATGTCATCCACACGGCGATCTTCACAGCGTCGCTCAAAACCGCGCGCCACGCGATCCAACATCTGCGCGCGGCTGGCGTGATGATCAATGATTCAACCGACTACCGGCTCGATGCGATGCCATTTGGCGGTGCGGGGCGGGGCAATATGGGGCGCGAAGGCGTGCGCTTTGCCGCGCGCGAAATGTCGCAAACGAAAGTGGTCTGTTTCCATGACGCATGATGGCGCACCTCTCCAGATTCCGGCCCATGTGGATCGCGCATGGTGCGAGGCCATGGACGTGGCCGACCCGCTTGCGCCGCTGCGCCAGCGCTTTTCCCTGCCGGACGGGATCATCTATCTCGATGGCAATTCGCTGGGCGCCATGCCGACGGATGCCCTTGGGCGGGCACAGGATGTCGTGACGCGCCAGTGGGGGCACGACCTTATTCGCAGCTGGAACAGCGCGGGCTGGTTTGACTTGCCGGTGCGGCTTGGGAACAAGCTCGCGCCGCTGATCGGCGCGGGCGCGGGTGAGGTGGTCATTTGTGATTCCACCAGCCAGAATCTGTTTAAAGTGCTGTCCGCCGCCGTTTCGCTCCGCCCGGAGCGCACGGTGCTGATCCTTGAGGGCAGCAATTTTCCGACGAACAATTACATCGCGCAGGGCGTGGCGGCGGCGACCGGTGGCCGGGTGGAGGTGCGGCTTTGCGAGAAGGATGAGATTGCGGACGCCATCGATGCCGATACGATTGCGGTGGCGATCACGCATGTTCACTACAAGACCGGCCATGTTCATGACATGGCGGCGATCACGGCAAAGGCGCAGGCTGCCGGCGCGCTCGCAATATGGGATTTGTGCCACAGCGCCGGCGCGATGCCGGTCGACCTTGCGGGATGCAATGCGGATTTCGCGGTTGGATGCACCTATAAATATCTGAACGGTGGCCCCGGCTCGCCGGCCTTTCTGTATGCGGCAACGCGCCATCACGGAGAAGCGCGTCAGCCGGTGACCGGCTGGTGGGGCCATGCCGCTCCATTCGCGTTTGAACCGGGCTATCGTCCGCAGGGCGACATCCGGCAGTTCCTGATCGGCACCCAGCCGATCCTCTCCATGGCGCTGGTTGAAAATGGCCTCGATATTCATCTGTCGGCGGACATGGCGAGCATACGCCATAAATCGATGGCGCTGACGGATCTGTTCGTTCGTCTGGTCGAAACGCATTGCGCCGGGCATGGCTTCAGCCTCATCTCACCCAGAGAGGCCGTGGCCCGCGGCAGCCAGGTGTCTTTCGCCCATGCCGATGGCTATCCGATCACGCGTGCCTTGATCGATGCCGGCGTCATCGGCGATTTCCGGGCGCCTGACACGGTGCGTTTCGGCTTTGCGCCGCTCTACATTGGCTATGCCGATGTGTGGGATGCCGTCGATCGGCTGAAGATAATCATGAATGACGAGATCTGGAGATTGCCTGAACATCAGGCGCGGGACGCCGTCACGTAATAAAAAGAGGGGGAGGTGATGGACGAACAAGCCTATCTCGACCGGGAGCAGGGCCTTGAACGGGGGCTGACGAAGGCACAGATCATCATGATCGGCCTTGGCGGTGCCATAGGCACCGGTCTGTTCATGGGGTCAGGTATTGCGATTGGCTATGCCGGGCCGGGCGTGCTCATCAGCTATCTGATTGCGGCCCTGCTTGCCGTCATCATGGTCTTCAGCCTTTCGGAAATGGCGGTTGTCCACCCGACCGCCGGCTCATTCGGCACCTATTCGGAGATTTATCTCGGCCCGATGATGGGCTTTGTCGTGCGCTATACCTACTGGATACAGCAGGTGTTGCTGATCGGCAGCGAGGCTGTCGCCGTCGGCATCTATATGAACTGGTGGCTGCCCGACACGCCGACGTGGATATGGGCCATTGGCAGTGCCGCCGTGGTCGTCTGGGTCAACACGCGCGCGGTACACAACTTCGGCTCGGTCGAATATTGGCTGACCGTCGTCAAGGTATCGGCGATTGTTGGCTTCATCATCGTCGGCCTCTCGCGCATATTCGGCATCGTTGGAGATCCGATCGGTCTTCACAACGTCACCGGCCTTCCCGGCGGGCTCCTGCCCAATGGGTTTTCGGGCGTCTGGATGGCGGTGCTGATGGCATTATTCTCGTTCATGGGGCTGGAGTTCGTGGTGGGGACCGCGAGCGAGGCCAAGGACCCGAAAGTCGCCATTCCGGCTGCGCTCCGCACGATGGCGGCGCGCCTTTTCCTGTTCTACATTCTCGCCCTGTTCATCATCATCGCCTTCATGCCGTGGACTGAATCCGGCGCAAAAGTGGTCACGGAGAGCCCCTTTGTGAAGATGTTTGCCAGCGCGGGGATACCCTATGCGGCGGGCCTCATGAATTTCGTCGTGGCGACAGCGGCGCTCTCCGCGATGAATACCAGCATCTATCTGGGATCGCGGATGCTCTTCTCGCTGGCCCGTGGCGGCTATGCGCCGAAGAAGCTGGGGCTGCTCAACGAACAGCATGTGCCCATGCGCGCGACCATGGTGACGGGCGTTGGCATTCTCGCCGCTGCGTCCCTGTCCATTCTCACGCCCTATGCGTATAATTATCTGTTCGGGATCGTCCTGTTCGGCGGCCTGCTCGTGTGGAGCGCGATCCTCGTCAGCCACTTGCGTTTCCGCAGGAAGCACAATGCGGCAGACCTGCCCGTTCGGATGCCTTTCTTTCCCTATGCGCAGATACTGGGCCTTGTGCTGCTCGCCGCGATCACCGGGACGATGGCGTTCAGCGCCGACTGGCAGATTGCGGTCTTTGCCGGCGGGCCGTGGCTGATCTTCATCATCATTGCCTATTTCGTCTGGAGGCGGGTGTCCGAAAGTTCCGCAAGGAACGCCTGATCCTGCCCCAGTTCATGGCGGATTTCCGCGGCGACGTCATGAACCAATGTCATGAAATAGGTGGCCGCGGCGGAGAGCTCGACATGCGCATGTGTCGTCGCGCCGATCCGTGAACTAGAGCAGTTTTCGATCATTCTGGTTCATAGCCGCACGATCTGAAGTAGTTGGCTGTAGAGGGCGGTGACAAACCAGGCCAATGGAACGCCAGCGATTTGCTGAGCGTGGCGGTTTAAAAACCAGCCATTGGATAGGTTGCTCCTTTTAAGGGGGTGGCCGAGGATGTTTGCCGTGGAGAGCTACGCCGCCGTTCGGCACTTTGTTTTTGTTGAAGGTAATAGCCAGCGAGAGGCCGCGAAGGTCTTTGGACTGAGCCGCGAGACGATATCGAAGATGTGCCGGTTCTCGCTGCCGCCGGGCTACACGCGGACCAAGCCTGTGGCGAAGCCGAAGTTGGGGCCGCTGCTGCCAGTGATTGACGCGATCCTGGCAGTGGATCGCATTGCGCCTGTGAAGCAGCGGCACAGCGCCAAACGGATCTTTGAACGTCTGCGCGACGAGCATGGCTTTGGCGGGGGCTACACTGTCGTAAAAGATTATGTCCGGCTGTGCCGGGCGCGCGGACGCGAGACGTTCGTGCCGCTGGCGCACCCGCCAGGACATGCGCAGGTAGATTTTGGCGAAGCGGTGGGCGTGATCGATGGTGTCCGCCGGAAGATGCACTTCTTCTGCATGGACCTGCCGCAATCGGATGCCTGCTTTGTGAAGGCCTATCCAGCGGAGACAACCGAGGCCTTTCTGGACGGGCATGTATCGGCGTTCGCCTTCTTTGGCGGTGTGCCGCTGTCGATCCTTTACGATAACACGAAGATCGCGGTTGCCAGGATCTGCGGCGATGGGAAGCGCGAGCGGACGCGTGCCTTCACCGGGCTCGTCAGCCATTACCTTTTTACCGATCGCTTTGGTCGGCCTGGAAAGGGGAACGACAAGGGGAAGGTCGAAGGCCTGGTCAAGCACGCCCGATCGCACTTCATGGTGCCGATCCCCCATGCACCCAGCTTTGATGACTTCAATGATGAGCTGTTGGGTCGCTGCCGGGCCCGTCAGGAAGAGCGGGCTGGCCGGCACAGCGAGACGATTGGCACCCGACTCCTGGCCGATCTGGCGGCGATGCGGGCATTGCCAGCGGGGCAGTTCGAGCCGTGCGAGACGAGGGCGGCTCGCGTATCGTCGACCGCCCTGGTGCGCTACCGGACCAACGACTACTCGGTGCCGACCCGCTACGGCTTCCAGGATGTCATGGTGAAGGGCTTCGTCGACGCGGTGGTCATCTTGTGTGGCAATGAGGAGATCGCCCGACATCCGCGCTGTTATGGTGAAGCCATGTTCGTGGCGAACCCGCTGCATTATCTGGCACTGATCGAGACCAAGCCCAATGCGCTCGATCAGGCCGCCGCGCTGCAGGACTGGGCCTTGCCCGAGGTGTTCCAGCATATGCGTCACCTCCTTGAGGCGCGCATGGGCAACAAGGGCAAGCGCGAGTTCATCCAGATCCTGCGCCTGTTGGAGGCGATACCGATGGAGATAGTCACCTTCGCGGTGAACGAGGCGATCCATATCGGCGTAATCGGCTTCGACGCGGTCAAGCAGATCGCGCTGGCGCGCATCGAACAGCGGCCCGCCCGCCTGGACCTGGCAGCCTATCCCCATCTGCCTAAAATGGAGGTAAAGACGACGCGTGCCGCCGATTATGCCGCGCTCGTGCCGGGGCTGGCAGCATGAACCGGGTCGCAGAGGACAAGATGCCCACCGGCACCTTGGCGGGGACGCCGCAGGTCCTGCTCGCGCATCATCTCAAGCAACTCAAACTCCCCACTGTGCTGCGGGAATATGAGAAGCTGGCCCGCGAATGCGCACGTGACGGGGTAGATCATAGTCGCTATCTGCTGCGGCTCATCGAACTTGAGCTGATCGACCGTGAGCGCCGCACCGTGGAGCGCCGGATCCGTGCCGCGCGGTTCCCGGCGGTGAAGAGCTTCGACACGTTCGACTTCACGGCCATCCCCGGCCTCAACAAGATGCTCGTTCTGGAACTGGCGCGCTGCGAATATATCCTGCGACGGGAAAATATCATCGCGTTGGGCAATAGTGGCACGGGCAAAACCCATGTGGCGCTCGCCCTAGGGCTGGCGGCTTGCCAGAAAGGCTTCACGGTCGCGTTCACGACCGCTGCCGCTCTGGTCAACCAGTTGATGGAGGCAAGAGACGAAAAGCGGCTGCTCAAGATGCAGCGCGATCTGGCGGCGGTGAAGCTGCTGATCGTCGATGAACTGGGCTATGTGCCCCTCTCGCCCACGGGCGCCGAGCTGTTGTTCGAGACCTTCTCGCAGCGCTATGAGCGGGGATCGACGATCGTCACATCCAACCTGCCGTTCGAGGACTGGACGCAGGTCCTGGGCTCCGAAAGGCTCACCGGTGCGCTGCTCGACCGGCTCACGCACCACGTCAGCATCCTGGCCATGAACGGCGACAGCTATCGTCTCAAGCAGTCCGCACGACGCCGCGCTGCCGGGGCGGAGCAAAACCAGGCCACTGAAATCATCGACCCGAACACTGGCGAGATCACTACCGCCTGATCAATCAAGACAACGATATGAAGAGGGCCCCGATCGGGGCCCTCTTCATATCGTCAGGCCCGCATCAACAGTGGCCTGCTTTTACTCCGCCCCGCTGGCCTAAAATCTGACCGCCGTTGACACTCTCAGATTGCGTTGGAGCACGACATTCGGCTCGGTGACCAGCTCGTCGATTTCTGGCTCGAAGCGAATCTTGCTCTTGTTGTGCGCCCAAACGAAAGTCACCCCACTGGCCAGCAGGACCGCAACTCCGACGGCCATTGGCTCCCTGAACACGGCAAGAGCTGCGCCAACCGCAACAGCCACTATGGAGATGCCGCGCAGGACATCAAGGACCTGTTGACGCCTGCGGCCCCGGCGCGCAGCCAATGCCATCGCGTCGAGAACATCCTTCGGAATAATCAGCTCGATGGGTGTCCCAGCCGGTTGCTTGAGAAACGCAATGAAGCCGTCCCGGATTTTGACGAACTCGGCGGGGCTGAGGGGCAATTGCTCCTGCATCCGTCCAGTCGGATTAGGGGGAATCGGCCCGGCGTTCAATTCGGAAAAGGGGGCTGGCGATGTTCATTTTCGATGCTCAGCGATGCATCACGATGAGAACATACTGGCAATATCTGCACCACCAGCGCACCACCAGAGCAAATTTGGGGTGGTGTGTTGTTGAGAAATAGCCGCTAAGTTATTGAAATATTGGTCGGGACGAGAGGATTCGAACCTCCGACCCCCACACCCCCAGTGTGATGCGCTACCAGGCTGCGCTACGTCCCGACCGGAGCGGCGGCATTTAGGCGGATGATGCGGCGGATGCAAGCAGGCAGTTGCGGCTTTTTGCGCGGCGCGGGGGCGGGGAGGGGGCGGGGCGGAGCTGGGAGCACGCTTTCGCCGTCGCCAGTGCGCCCGGCAGTTGCGCCGGTTCGTGCGATATGATAGCCGCCCGCGCTTGAACCGGGTTTATGCCCGCTGATCGTGCCGTCTCCGGCCGCCCGGCGGCTGGACCCTGTTTTCAGACGGCCCGCTTCACATCAGGGATCGCCAAGGACCGCCATGCTCATTTCTACCGCTTATGCACAAGCCGCCCCCGCAGCGGGCGCTTCCGGCTCGTCGATGGGTGCCATCTTCGTGCAGATATTTCCGCTCATCCTCATCTTCGTGGTGTTCTACTTCCTGTTGATCCGCCCGCAGCAGCAGCAGATGAAGAAGCACCGGGCAAAGCTTGCCGCGGTGAAGAAGGGCGATCAGGTCGTCACCGGCGGCGGCCTCATCGGCAAGGTGACGCGGGTGGACGATGTCTATGTGGACATAGATCTGGGCGCGAACATGAAGGTCAAGGCGGTCAAGGCCACCCTGTCCGATGTGGTCGACCCGACCACTGCCAAGCCGGCGAACGACTGAGCGCCCCTCTATGCTGAATTTCCCCCGCTGGAAGGTCCTCGGCATCATCCTGCCGTTGCTGCTCGGCGTGCTCTGCGCGATCCCGAGTTTCCTGCCCGAAAAGAGCCTTTCCTTCCTGCCGCAGTCGCTGCATCCGCGCGTCAATCTCGGCCTTGATCTGTCCGGCGGCAGCCATTTGCTGCTGGAGGCGAGCACGGCCGAAGTCGCCAAGCAGAGCCTCGTCAACATGGAGGAGCAGATCCGCACGGAGCTGCGCCGGGGGACGCCGCGTATCGCCATTGGGGACATCTCCTCGCGGGATGGACGGCTTTCCTTCATGGTGCGTGAGCCGGCCCAGCTTGACGCGGCGGTGGAGCGCATCCGTCCGTTGACGCAGGGCGCCGGCATGACCGGCCAGCGCGATTTCGACGTGCAGGTGCGCGATGGCAACACCGTTGTCGTCACGCCGACCGCCGCGGGCATCGCCAATCAGGTCAACAGCGCCATGGAAGTGGCGACGGAAGTGATCCGCAAGCGCATCGACGAGATGGGCACGCGTGAGCCGACCATTCAGCGGCAGGGCGGTAATCGCATCGTCGTGCAGGTGCCCGGCCTTCAGGACCCCTCGGGCCTCAAGGCGCTGCTGGGCCAGACCGCCAAGCTGGAGTTCAAGCTGGTCGATACCAGCGCGAACCCGGCCGATCTTGCGCGGGGCATTGCCCCCATCGGCAGCGAGATCGTGCCTTATCCCGATAATCCGCAGGGCTCGCCCGTCATTGCCGTCAAGCGGCAGATCATGGTCTCGGGAGATGAGCTGGCGGATGCGCAGCAGGGCTATGACCAGCGCACCAATGCGCCGGTCGTCAATATCCGGTTCAATGGATCGGGCGGCAGCAAGTTCGCGCGGGTAACGCAGCAGAACGTCGACAAGCCCTTCGCCATGCTGCTTGATGGCAAGGTGCTGTCCGCGCCGAATATCAATGAGCCGATTCTGGGCGGCAGCGCGCAGATCAGCGGCAATTTCACGGTGCAGAGTGCCAATCAGCTCGCCATCGCGCTGCGCTCGGGCAAGCTGCCCGTGGCGCTGACGGTGGTGGAGGAGCGCACAGTCGGGCCGGGCCTTGGCGCAGATTCGATCCGCGCCGGAATTACCGCGTCGGTCATCGCGGTGGTCGCGGTCGCTGTATTCATGCTGATGACCTATGGTCGCTTCGGCGTCTATGCAAACCTCGCCGTCACCATCAACGTGCTGGTCATTCTTGGCGTCATGGCGATGCTGGGCGCCACGCTCACCTTGCCGGGCATTGCCGGCTTCGTGCTGACCATCGGCACGGCGGTGGACGCGAACGTGCTGATCTACGAGCGTATTCGTGAGGAGCGGCGACGCGGGCGCGGCGTCGTCCAGTCCGTCGAGTTCGGATATAAGGAAGCGAGCCGTACCATCTTCGAGGCGAACGTGACGCATGCCATCGCCGGCGGCATCATGCTCGCTCTGGGGTCCGGCCCGGTCAAGGGCTTCGCGATCGTGCTGCTCATTGGCATCGCGACGAGCGTGTTCACGGCCGTCACCTTCACACGTCTGCTCGCCGCGCACTGGCTCCGCAAGGAGCGCCCGACCGAGATCAAGATGGGCTTCCTGCGTATCGTTCCGGACAATACGAACATCGGGTTCGTGGCGTTGCGGAAATGGGCGTTTGGTCTGACGGCGCTGCTGACCGTGCTGGCTGTTGGCGCGACGGCGCATCGCGGGCTCAATCTCGGCGTGGATTTCGTCGGTGGTTTGATGATCGAGGCGAAGTTCAAGGAGCCGGTGCAGCCGGACAAGGTGCGGGCGACCATTGCCCGCCTCAATGTCGGCGAGAGTTCGCTCCAGCAGTTTGGCGACGCCAATACCGTGCAGATCCGTCTGCCGCTGCCAGAGGAGGGCGGCGCGGGCGCGGCCAATGCGGTGGTGGAGAAGGCGCGCAAGGCCATGACGGCCGATTTCCCCGGTATGAGCTTCACCCGCTATGATACCGTGTCGGGCAAGGTTTCGGGCGAGCTGATCCAGAACGGCATATTGGCCGTGGTGCTCGCGGTGTTCGGCATCGCGGTCTTCTCATGGCTGCGCTATGAGTGGCAGTTCGGCGTCTCCACCTTTGTCGCTATCGTCCACGACGTGTTGATGACGCTGGGCTTCTTTGCGATCACGCAACTGGAGTTTGATCTCAATATCATCGCCGCAGTGCTGACGATCGTGGGCTATTCGATCAACGACAAGATGGTGATCGATGATCGTATCCGCGAGAATATGCGGAAATACCGCAAGATGGATATGAAGGCGCTCATCGATCTGTCCGTGAACGAGACCCTGCCGCGCACGGTGATGACCTCGGTCACCATCATGCTGGCGCTGGGTGCGCTGCTCATTTTCGGCGGCCATGTGTTGCGTGGCTTCACGGCGGCGATGATGCTGGGCATCGTGGTCGGCACCTACTCGTCGGTCTATGTCTCGTCCTCGCTGCTCATTACGCTCGGCCTCCAGCCCAATCCGCAGGAGCGCAAGCGGGAGAAGGGCATTGCCGCGGGGGCGGAGCGCGTTGGTCCGGCGGGTGGCGCGCAGCCCTGATTGAAGGGCTGCCTGCGTGATGGAACTGCGGCGTGATGAGCATGGGGCCGGCCCTCTGGTCACCGGCTTTGCCGGCACCGGGTTCAAGGTGCGTGACGCGCTGTTCCCGCGCGGGTTGATGCTCAGCCCGGATGCCGCGCTGGACTGGACGGCGCCGGCCCGTGTCGCGGGTCTCGATGTCGCGATGCTTGCGGTGCTGCTCGCGCGTGATCCCTTGCCGGAGTTTCTGCTGCTCGGCACGGGTGCCCGGCTGGATCAGCCGCCCCGCGCGCTGGTGCGGGAGCTGGAGGCGATGGGTATCGGCGTGGAGGCGATGGACAGCCGCGCGGCCGCGCGCGCCTGGGGTGTGCTGAGGCAGGAAGAGCGGCAGATCGTCGCCGCATTGCTCCCGCTCGGCTGAGCCCATGCTCAGCATCCATCATGTCGCGATCATCTGCGCGGATTATGCGCGGTCGCGGCGTTTCTATGTCGATATATTGGGGTTTCCCGTCGTCGCGGAGGTCTGGCGCGCGGAGCGGCGGTCGTGGAAGTGCGATCTTGACGTCGGCAATGCGCGGATCGAGCTTTTCTCCTTCCCCGATCCGCCGGCGCGTCCCAGCTATCCCGAAGCCGCTGGCCTGCGGCATCTTTCCTTCGCGACCACGGATCTGGACGGGGAGGTCGCACGGCTATCGACGCATGGCATCGCCTGCGAACCGATCCGTATCGATGACGGCACGGGGATGCGGTTCACCTTTTTCGCGGACCCGGACGGTCTTCCGCTTGAACTCTACGAGGTTGCCGGCGCCGATTAGACTCCGCTTTTTGCCGCGATGCCCTGTAAATGCGCCAGCAGCGCGTCGCCATTGGCCTCCCAGGTGAAGCGCTCGGCACCCTTGCGGACGGCCTCCGGTTCCGGCGGATTGGCGAGAATATCCTGGATGGCAGTCGCGATGGCGACAGGGTCACGCTCGACAATGCGCCCATAGACCGGATCGCTGACCAGCTCGCGCGCGCCGCCAGCCTCGGAGATCACCACGGGCACGCCACAGGCCAGCGCTTCCACCCAGGCATTGGCCAGCCCCTCGGATGATGAGGGGAGGGCCATCACATCGCAGGTGCCCAGCCACGCCGGCAGCTCGCCATGCGGCAGGTTTCCGAGCAGTTTTACCCGCTCGCTCAGGCCAAGGCGCGCGGTGCGGGCGGTCAATGTCGCGCGGTCTGGCCCTTCGCCGATGAGCAGCAGCGTCGCATCCGGGATATGGGCCAATGCCTCGATCACCAGTGCCTGGTTCTTGCGCGGGATGAGCGAGCCGAGCGTCGCGATGACCGGGCCGGAGAGGCCCTTCGCCGCCTTCGCCTCGGCGCGGTCCATCGGCGCGAACCGGCTGAGATCCACGCCGGTATAGTGGACGCGGATGGAGTCGGTCGGGATGCCGATATGAGCCATATCGTCCTTCATCGCATGGCTTACCGCGAGGAGCCCACCGGCCGCATGCCCCGCTGCGATAACCTTGCCCTTCGTGGAGTCCAGCGTGCCCCAATGGTGGATGTCCGCGCCGCGCGCTTTCACGGAGAAGGGGATGCCAAGCTTGCGCGAGAGCGCATGGGCGACCGGCCCGTCCGGAAAGAAGAAGCTTGCATCGATCACGTCGAACGGTCGTTCCGCATGGAGACGGCGTGCGATCGGCAATACCGCGCGCATCATGCTCGCGGGATGGAAGCGCGCTCCACGCCCCGGGAATATGGGGAAGCGCGGGCGGTAAATATCGAGCCCGTTGCGCGTTTCATGCAGCGGCAGGGCGCGCTGGGCACGATATTGGGCGTGGAGCGAGAGCGGCCAGGGCGGCATGGCGAGCGGCGCGATGACCGTGAGGTCCACGCCGTCCCGCCGCGCCAGCTCGCGCGTCTGACGCTCGACGAAAATGCCGAAGGTCGGGCGGCTGATGTCGGGGAAAAGGGTGGAGAGGGTGAGGACACGCAGATTCATATCACCCCCGGCATAGCGGCATTTGGTTAATATTGATCGGGAAAAAGCGTCGATCTGGGCCAACTATCGGCCTTTCGGTTCAGCGCCGGACGCTGACGCCGATCCAGAGCGTGCGCGGCGTGCCGAGATCGATCGATCCGCCCTGATTTCGGGTCACCACGGCCTTGTCGAAGATGTTTTCCGCTCGGCCGACAAGGGCGATACTCCGGCCCAGCGGCAGGCGGGCATAGGCCTCCATCGTCACCGCGCCGGGCAGCGCGTCACTTGCCAGATCGTCCTCATACTGGCGGGAGACGTAGCGCAGTGTGGTGGAAAGCCGCGCGTCATCCGGCCCTGCCCAGGCGAGCGTGGCGCCAGCGGCATGGCGGGGCACCTGCGCGGGCACCAGCCCGTCAAATGTCTGGCCGGGCGCGCGCACCCGCGCATGGCTATAGGCATAGGACAGGTTGAGCGACACATTGGCCATTTGCGCCTGCCCGGAAAGCTCAAAGCCGCGCGCGACGATCGCCTTCACATTGCGGCGCTCGCGCACATTGGTGCGGAGGGTGACGTTGGCAATGGCATCGTCCAGCCGGTTGTAAAAGGCCGTGGCGGAGAGGCTGATGCCGCCGCCCAGCGTCAGGTCCGCGCCAGCCTCCACGCCCTTCAGCCGCTCCGGCGCCAGCGCGGGATTGGCCTGTGTGGTGACGGGAAAGACGGTGAAACCGCGATACAGCTCGTTGAGCGTGGGCAGGCGGAAGCCGGTATAGCCCGCCCCGCGCAGCGCCACCGCATCGGCTAGGTGGAGGATCGCGCCCGCGCGGCCGGTCACTTCCCAGCCATCGCGGTCCGGATGGGCGGTTTGCTGGGTCAGCGCGCCGGCCGGGCTGCGGCTCTCCACAAGGCCGTGCGTGATCGTCCAGCGGTCGGCGCGCAGGCCGCCGGTCAGCACCAGCGCGCCCAGCGTCCAGTCATCCTCGATGAAGGCGCCGATGGTCGATTGCTCGCCATAGGCGTGGCGCCGCGCGGTCAGCGGGTTGGCGGCGTCATTCGCATTATAGGCATCCTCATACATGTCGCCGCTCATCAGCCGCAGGTCCATGCCCAGCCGCAGCACATGGTCGGCGCCAAGGGGCGGCCGCAGCTCGATCTTGCCGCCCATTCCGGTCGAGGGCGTGGCGCGCTGGTCCAGCGTGCGGCGGAAGGTGGATGACGACATGACGATGTTGGAGAAGTTGCGCGCCTGCCCATAGACAAGCGCATCCACCTGCCATGCCCCGCGCCCGACGAGACGCAGGCTGATGTCCTGCCCGCTGCTCGTGCTGTCCGCACCCGCGAAGCGCAGCGTGCGCGCATCGCGAAAGAGCAGGGCGCGAAACTGGATTTCCATTTCGGACGAGAGCGGCGCCACCGCGCGCAGAGCGGCGGACCAGCCATCATAGCGTGCCGGCACGGTGGCGGCGGTGCGCTGGCTGGCCGGCGTCGTGTCGAACCCATCGCCCCGGTCCCATCGGCCGGAGAGGGAGATATAGCCACCGCCCACATCCGGCGAGAGGCTGGCGGAAAGTTCCGTGGCGTTGTGGCTGCCATAAAAGGCGGAGGCTGCCATGGTGGGGAGCTGCGCGCGCGTGGCGCTCGCCAGCTCGATCGTGCCGGCCACCGCGCCCGCGCCGAAAGCGCCGCCGCCGCCGCCGCGCGTCACCCGCACCACCGCAAGCCGCTCGGGCGCGAGGGCGCTGAGCGGGATATAGCCGAAGAACGGGTCGGCGAGCGGGACGCCGTCCAGCAGCATCAGCGTTCGGCTGGAGGCATTGCCGCCCAGCGCGCGCAGCGTCACGCCTTGCGCGGAAGGATTGGCCGATCGGCTGTCGGAACGGCGGAATTGCTGGAATCCGGCGACATCCTGAAGCACGCTTTCGATCCGGCCGGACGCCGCGCTGGCCAGCCGCGCATGGTCGATGATGACCGATCCATAGGCCGGCGTGCCCGGAGGCAGCGGCAGCCCCGCACCGGTGACGATGATGGTCGCGTCGTCGTCATGCGAGCCATTCCCGGCATTGTCACTATCCGCCGCCAGCGCCGGGGTGAGGGGCAGCATGGCAAGTGCGGCGCCGGTGGCGATCAGCGTGACACAGGGGAAGCGGGCGGGGCGCAGCGGCATGGGGCGTATCGGGTCCGAATGAAAATACGGCTTCCCTCTGACGCATTTTGCCGCCGGATGCACCTGTTCGATAACGCGGAATATTCGTCAAAACAGAAAGATAGGGTGGGCAGGTCCCTTCATGCGCTGTCGCGCGCCCTGTGGTACCCGGCCGGGCACGCGTGGCCCGGCGCGCACGTGCGTCAGCCGCGGCCGACGAGCGGCATGGCGCTCGCCATGACCGTCATGAACGGGATGTTGGCGTCGAGCGGCAGGCTGGCCATATGCGCGATGCTGTCGGCGACATGGCCAATGTCGATCACGGGTTCGGGCAGGATGCGGCCGTCCGCCTGAAGCATGCCGCGCCGCATTTGCTCGGTCATCATGCTGTCGGCATTGCCGATGTCGATCTGGCCGACCGCGATATGATAGGGCCGGCCATCCAGCGCGCCGGATTTGGTGAGGCCGGTGATGCCGTGCTTGCTGGCCGTATAGGCGGCCGAAAGTGGGCGGGGGCTCAGCGCGGAGACGGAGCCGTTGTTTATGATGCGCCCGCCCTGTGGAGTCTGGGCCTTCATCACCCGGAAAGCCGCGCGCATCCCGTAAAACGTGCCGGAGAGGTTGGTGGCGATCGCCCGGTTCCAATCCGTGGGGGATATGCCGTCCGGTTCCGCGCCGAGCAGCGATATGCCGGCATTGTTGAACAGCAGGTCAACCCGGCCGAACCGGGCGATGGCCGCATCGAACAGCGCGTCCACCGCATCCGGGTCGGTCACGTCGGTCGGCACGCACAGCGGCGGCGCCTCGTCCGCCTCGCATAGCTCCGCCGTTTCGGCGATCGCCTCGGCACGGCGCCCGGCGAGGACAAGCAGCCAGCCCTGCCGGCCCAGCGCCTGCGCGACCGCCCGGCCAATGCCGCTTCCGGCGCCGGTGATGACGGCAATTCTGGACATGGCGCGTTCCTCTTTCCGGCCTCCCCGGAACAGGAAGCGAGAACGCTATCGCATCCTCTGTTGAACAATTGTTTGCCGGGTCTGGAAACAGGTGTCGGAATGGATCGGATAATGCGGTTCGCCGGGCAGTTGGCGCGGAGTCCGCCCGCCGCCGGGCGAAGCAGCCGATTGGGCCCCGCCTGTCTGGCCGGGCATGGTCCCTGCCGGCCTAGTCGCGCAGGGAATCGCCGCGTCGGGCAGCGGTGGAGGGGCGTGCCTTGCTGGTGAAGCGCCGCTCGCTTGTGTCGATGCGCGTCAGCCGGGTCGAGAGCGTGGTGAGGCAGGTGACGAGGCCGTTAATCGCGTCCTCCTGCACCAGCAGGCTCACGGTCGCATGCGCGCAGCTATTGTTGCCCGCGATGAAGGCGTTGACGAGCGCGAGCAGGACCGCCTCGTCCTCGGTGACATAGGGGCAGGGCATCGGCCCGAAGCGGATCGGTCCGCGCGCCTGCCGGTTGAGCAGGATCATCGCAAGGTGGAAATGGGGCAGCGCGCCCAGCATCCGCCAGCGCGAGAAGGCCGGGCCGATGATCGAGGGCGGGCATTGGCCATCGTGCGCGGCGTGAACCCATCGGCGCATCGCCCAGACGAGAAAGTGATCGCGATCACGCAGTTGAGAGACCGGCCGGTCGACATAATCATACATGGAGATTGCGCCTTGTCGGATCGGGAAGGAGAGGGGCGGTGCGTGGATGACGGAGCTGTGTCATATCGTCAGGAGGGGGCGTGGAGCCCGGCTGGTCGGCCAGCGGCGCGGAAGGCAAGGGCGAGGCCCACACAGGCCGGCCGTGCGACACGGTGCAGCGCGGCTTCGCTTCGGCACGTGGGCTGAATCGGTGCGGGCCATTTCAACCAGTCTTTCCCCATCGGCCTCATGGTCCCTCTCTCTATCTGTAAATGAGAATGAATCGCAAATGGAAACTGACATGAGTCGCGCTCCCGGTCAATCGGCTTTGGGTGTAGTAATTGTTGATCCCGCCCGACCCCTCGCGACCGGGCAGCCAATGCTCGGCCAGCACCCGCGGAAACGCATATCGCGCCACCCGCAAGGGCAGCGCGATATGGATTGTCTGCGATGACAGTGGCTGGCTTTGCCCTCGTCCCGGCAGACTCAAAGCTACAGCCGGGGCAACGGAACGTTCTTCGTCAGGTGACGGGATCGGTCTGCCGGTCTGCCGCAGCGTTGGCACGACGCACGACGCTGTTCGCGGCAGAAAGAATGGCCTGAACTGAAGCCGTCGCCACGTCCGTATCTACTCCGACCCCAAAGACCGTGCTGCCATCCGCCGCCTTGCACTCGACATAGGCTGCGGCCTGTACGTCATTGCCTGTCCCGATGGCATGCTCGCTATAATCCGCGACATCGAGCGTGATACCCATCTCCTCTCGCAGCGCCGCGAGAATACTGGAAATGAGGCCATTACCCCGGCCGGAAACACTCCGTTCGTTACCGTCGCAAGCGATCTTGCCGACGAACAGCCGGTCGCCCGCACTGCCCGTCTCCTGATAGTCCACGAGATGCAGGGATTGGCTGCCGTCAAGGCAGTAGTGCTGTTCGAAAGCGGTCCAGATGTCGGCGGCATGCAGTTCGCGACTCGAACTGTCCGCCATCTCCTGCACTATGCGGCTAAAATCGGCCTGCATCCGCTTGGGCAGCTTCAGTCCCTTGTCCTGCTGGAGAACCCAGGCGACGCCGCCTTTACCGGACTGCGAGTTGACGCGGATCACTGCCTCATAGGAGCAGCCAATATCTGCCGGATCAATTGGCAGATAAGGCACATCCCACAGATCGTCGTTGCGCGCGTCCTGTGCTGCAAAGCCCTTCTTGATGGCGTCCTGATGGCTGCCGGAGAAGGCGGTGAAGACCAGCTCACCAGCATAAGGATGTCGCGGATGAACGGGGATCTGATTACAATATGTGACGGTCTGCACGATCTCTTCCATGCTGGAAAAGTCGAGCCCCGGGGCAACGCCTTGCGTGTAAAGATTGAGGCCCAGCGTCACCAGATCGACATTGCCCGTGCGCTCGCCATTGCCGAACAAACAGCCTTCGACCCTGTCCGCACCAGCCATGAGGCCCAGCTCGGCGGCGGCCACGCCAGTACCGCGATCATTATGTGGATGGAGTGAAATGACCACGCTTTCACGGTCGCGAATATGTCGACCAAACCACTCGATCTGATCCGCGTAGATATTGGGCGTCGCGGCTTCGACGGTGGCTGGCAGATTGAGGATGAGGGGTTTTTCTGGCGTGGGCTGGAGAATGTCCATCACAGCCTCGCAACATTCGAGACTGAAATCGAGCTCAGCAGTGGAAAAGGTTTCCGGGCTGTACTCGAATTGCCAGTCGGTGCCCGGCCGCTTGCCGGCTTCGTCACGAACGATCATGGCCGCATCAACAGCGATTTGCTTGATCTGTGGGCGATCCATGCCAAAGACGATGCGCCGCCATGCTGGAGAGACGGCGTTGTAGACGTGAATCACCGCTTGTTTCGCGCCGACGAGGCTTTCGAAAGTGCGCTCGATCAGGTCACGGCGTGCCTGCGTCAACACCTGCACTACCACATCATCAGGAATACGGCCGGAGCGCACGAGATTGGAGATGAAATCAAACTCGGTCGCCCCCGCACTTGGGAAGCCGACCTCTATTTCCTTCAGGCCAATCTTCACGAGCATTTCGAAGAAGCGCGTCTTCTTATCCGTATCCATCGGATCGATAAGTGCTTGATTGCCGTCCCGCATATCCGTCGAGAGCCAGCGCGGCGCATGGGTTATGGTTCGGGATGGCCATTGCCGATCAGGCAGATCGATTTGCGGGAACGGGCGGTACTTCGTCGAAGGATCGGATAACATCATGTTGGTTGCTCGCTTGGGTCTGTTGTCGGTATGCGCAATGCGCGTCTGCCGACTATCCTTGAACCTCTATTGTCGCTTCACCCCTGAGGCGCGACCGTGCGCGCATGGCACGGTAAGGCACACGCCTAGGGGCGTGTAAGTCGTAGCGTAAGGCTAGGCTGGATGCGAACAATCATGCTTGCTTCCCTTGGCATGAGAATCGCATCGCGTCCAGTCCGCTTGCTCGGATTTGGGAGCGTTATCAGAATAGCAGAATGAACTGCGTCGGATTTTCTGAAGGGCGCAACCCGTGAGCTTTGACCGGACGCTTCAAACCGGTTTTGCGCAGATTGACTCAGTCAGATAATGGCATTGATCGCGAACAGCCACGGAATTAAGATGGTCGCGCTTGCGAGCACTGCGATTGCCGGCGCGCTCGGCCCATTCTCGACTCGCTTGGCAATAAGCGCGCCGCTGCTCGCCTTTCCAGAATCCCGATCCCTGATTGCCATCAGGCCGGTCATGGATATCTTGTCGACGACAATGTCGCGGCTTTGTTGCATAACGCCTGCCGGCCACAAGATATTGTTTACTTGATATTGTTTACTTGATATTGTTTAGCAGTTCGAATGGTATCGGATGTTCCAATTGCTGAGCAGCGATTGAGGATTGCAGCGCGGACTTCGGGCTCGGCTATCTGACGGTCGAAGATGCGCGCGGCGGTAGCCGAGGAGCCAGAAGCAGTGCATCCTGTTCTAGGCGGTGTGGACGAATTCGGGTCATTGATTGAGCTTTGATGCGAATGGCGGTTGATCGGCCATAACGATGCCGATCTTGGAGCTCAGATGCGCTGGTAAGGCTTGGACCAGCCCGAACATCTGATCGTCAGGAAGCGGTGTGAAGATCAACATGCTCAACCCGCCATCATCCTTTTCGATGGCCTCCGGGAAATAGCC
>JAMHVU010000202.1:0-1270 GCA_035911355.1 Sphingobium sp. | reverse complement strand
TTGAACTTGACCCGCTTCGGTGGAGCCTCCATCTCTGTGTGAGAGGAGGAGTCCCTGATGCCCCGTCGTCCCGCTGCCTACCCGCCCGCCTATCGTGAGCAGATTATCGCGTTGGCTCGTGCCGGTCGTACATCCAAAGAGTTGGCGAAGGAGTTCGCGCCGTCCGAGCAGACGATCCGCAATTGGATCTTCCAAGACGGGGCAGATCGTGGAGAGCGGCCGGGCGTGCTCACGACGGACGAGCGCGACGAGTTGAGTCGATTGCGTCGGGAGAATCGACAGCTCAAGGTGGAGCGCGACATTCTGGGAAAAGCCGCGGCCTGGTTCGCACGGGAGTCGGGGACGATACCGCCCGACTCTTCCGCTTCGTGAGTGCGAATCAGGCCACCCAGCCCGTGGCGACGATGTGTCGTGTGCTCGGCGTGTCGGAGAGTGGGTTCTATGCGTGGCGCAACCGTGCGCCGTCGCGTCATACGCAGCGTGACACGGAGATCCGCGTGGCGATTCGCGCGTCGCACGCGCGCTCAGATGCGACATACGGCGCGCCACGCATCCTCGAGGATCTCCGGGAGGTCGGCTATCGGGTCGGCCAGAAGCGCGTCGCGCGCTTGATGCGCATCGATGGCCTCTGCGGCGTCTCGAAGCGTCGTGGACCGGTGCGGCCGCGTCGGACGATACCGGAGGCGCCCCTGGCGCCGGATCTCGTCAAACGCGACTTCCGTGCGACCGCACCGAATCAACTCTGGGTCGCCGACATCACGTACGTGCCGACGGCCGCGGGCTTTCTCTATCTCGCCGTGGTGCTCGATGTGTTCAGCCGGCGTATCGTGGGCTGGTCCATGCGCGAGACGCTGCACGCGACCGTGGTGCTCGATGCCCTCGACATGGCCGCGATGCAACGACGGGCGACCCACGTCATTCACCACTCCGATCAAGGCAGTCAATACGGATCCTTTGCCTTTGGGCAGCGGTGCCAGCTGCTGGGTGTGCGCCCCTCAATGGGCTCGCGCGGCGATGCGTACGACAACGCCATGGCGGAAAGCTTCTTCTCGACGCTCGAATGTGAATGCCTCGCGAAGCATCGCTTCACGTCGCACGCGCACGCGCGCCTGATCCTCTTCCGCTACATCGAAGGCTGGTACAATCCGCATCGTCGACACTCCGCACTCGGTCAGCGCTCGCCACTAGCGTTTGAGCACCTGCACGCCGTACCATCAATCGCAGCCTGATATCCCAACCAACTTGGCTCTACTAAAACGGGGCAAGTTCA
>JAMHVU010000201.1:0-1289 GCA_035911355.1 Sphingobium sp. | reverse complement strand
GTTTAGCGCCGTGATGCGACCGGGGCTGGGCGTAAACGTGACCGGGTCTTCGGCGTTGATTCGCACCTCAATCGAGTGTGCCCGCGGCGTCATCCGGGCCTGCAGCCGCGCCTTGTCAAACGGCTGACCGGCGGCAATCAAGATCTGCTCGCGCACTAGGTCCACGCCGCTGACCATCTCGGTTACGGTGTGCTCGACCTGAATGCGCGGGTTTACTTCCATGAAGTAAAAGTGCGGGCGACCATCGGGAGTGCGCTCAAACAGAAACTCCAGCGTGCCCACCGACTTGTACTTTACGGCGGCGCAGGCGGCGGCGCAGCGACTTAAAAGCTCGGCGCGCTCGCTCTCGGACAGCGCGGGGGACGGCGCTTCTTCGACCAGCTTTTGGTGACGACGCTGAATCGAGCACTCCCGCTCGCCCAGCGCTACGACATTGCCTTCGCCGTCGCCGATGACCTGCACTTCGATGTGGCGCGGCGCGTCCACGAAGCGCTCGATAAAGACGCCGGGATTGCCAAAGCCCGCCAGCGCCTCGGAGCGCGCCATCTGCAGCTGCGCAATCAGGCGGCTCTTGTCGTGGACGATCTTCATGCCGCGACCGCCCCCGCCCGCCGTCGCTTTTAAGATCACCGGCAGGCCGATGCGCTCGACTGCAGCCAGGGCTTCTTCGTCCGTGGTCACGATGCCGGTTCCGGGCAGCACCGGCACGCCGTAGCCAGACATCGCGGTGCGCGCGGCCACCTTGTCGCCCAGAAGGCGCATCGTCTCGGGGCGAGGACCAATAAAGGTTAGGTGCGCGCGGCCACAGACCTCGGCAAACTCGGCATTTTCCGACAGGAAGCCGTAGCCCGGATGCACCGCATCGGCGCCAGTGATCTCAGCCGCACTGATGATGGCCGGGATCGACAGATACGACTTGACCGAGGGCGGCGGACCGATACACACGCTCTCGTCGGCAAACTTGACGTGTAGCGCGTCGGCATCGATGGTCGAGTGGATGGCCACCGACGGGATACCAAGCTCGCGACAAGCGCGCACGATGCGCAGCGCGATCTCACCACGATTGGCGACCAGGATTTTTTTGAACAGAGGAGGCATCGGCGCGCCGTCTTTCCCAGGGCCGGTCAAGCGCCGGCTTTGATGTGAAACAGCGGCTCGCCGTACTCAACGGGGCGGCCATTTTGCGGCAGGATGGCGACGACCACGCCGTCCACGTCCGACTCCAGCTCGTTCATCAGCTTCATGGCCTCGATGATGCACAGCGTCTGGCCCTTCTTGACGCGCGCGCC
>JAMHVU010000200.1:0-2277 GCA_035911355.1 Sphingobium sp. | reverse complement strand
TCGCATGCTTAGCAAAGCTGTCCACCAAAGCGAGGGACCATGACGCACGACCTCATCACCAGCCCGGCCTGCGTCGTCATCGAGGCGGCGTCCGGATTCAAGGACAAGACGACGCCGCCCGACCAGCTCTGGCAGACCGATTTCACCGACCCGAAGATCACCGGCCGGGGCTGGTATTATCTCTCGACCGTGCTCGACGGCGTCTCGCGCTTCATCGTCGCCTGGAAGCTCCGCGCGACCATATGCACGGACGATGTCACCGCCACGCTCGATCCGGCGCTGGCGGCGGCGGGGCTCGACCGCGTCACGGTCGCGCATCGGCCAAGGCCACCGCGTGACAACGGCGCCTCATACATCTCGGCCGATCTTGCCACCTGGCTCGACTGCAAGGGCACGCGGCACGTCCCCGGCGCGCCCCGCCATCCTTGGACGCGGGGCAGGATCGAGCGCTGGCACTGGCCTGCCCCCATCCGTTGGTCCGGCTCCATTCTTAGTTCATGACGGGTCTCGGCGCCACGGCTGGTGTGGCCGGCGCGGCGGATCCGGCTGGCGGAGCCGGCCACTGCGCGACCTCGGGGGCTGGCGGGCGATACCCCGGCGATGAGTGCGGGCGCCTAGTATCGTAGTGCTGGCGCCAGGCTTCAATGACGATCCGCGCCTCGGCGAGGCTGTGAAAGATCTCGCCGTCGAGCCGTTCGTCGCGGAGCTTCGAGTTGAAGCTCTCGCAATAGCCATTCTCCCAGGGCGATCCGGGCTCGATGACCGCGGTCCTCGCGCCGACGGCCGCGATCCACTCCCTCACGGCCGTGGCGATGAACTCGGGGCCATGGTCGGATCGGATATGGCCGGGGATGCCCCGGAGGATGAACTGGTCCGACAGGATGTCGATGACGTCCGTCGAGTTCAGCTCGCGATCGACCTTGATCGCCAGACATTCGCGGGTGAACTCATCGATCAGATTGAGCCTGCGATATTTTCGTCCGTCATGGGCGCGGTCCTCGACGAAGTCGTACGACCAGACGTGGTTCGGACGCTCCGGTCGCAGGCGGATGCACGACCCGTCATTCAGTCAGAGCCGGCTCCTCTTCGGCTGCTTCCCCGGCACCTTCAGCGGCGAGCCGGGCTCAGAAGTTTCCCGAGGCGTTCGCGCCCGCGCTCGGACAGATGGCGCGCACGCGCTCACCCCGCGGGATCAGCTTCTCGAGCGTGAGATCCGAGACCGCCTTGCGTAGCCGCTTATTCTCCTTCTCGAGGTCCTTCAGCCGCTTCACCTGGTCAGACTTCAGCCCCCCGAACTCCTTGCGCCAGCGGTAGTATGTGAACGGCGTCACGCCGATCGCGCGGATCGCCTCCGCGACCGGCCGATCCTGCGACGACAGCACGTCGACCTGCCTCTGCTTCCCGACGATCTCCTCGGGCTTGCGCGTTTTCCGCGGCATTCCTGGCCTCCTCCAAAGGCTAAAAAACCTACTTCAGGGAAGACCACTTTTCAGGGGGCAGAGCAGCACCAGACCCCGAAAAGCCGCGTCCTGCTCGAAAATTACGACCTGCCGGAGGATCTCGAAAGGCAGGTCGCCGCCTTCGTCGAGCATTGCAACCAGGCCCGCTATCACGAGAGCCTCGGCAATCTCACGCCCGCCGACGTCTGCTTCGGCCGCGCGCAAGCCAGCCTCAGCGAACCATCAAGGATCAAGCACCAGACCATCACCCGAAGACTCTCGCAGCATCATCCGCGGATCGCCCAACTTCAAACACAGATGAGCCAGATCCTCCGTTCCCGAGATAACGAAACCGTCTCAAATCATCCGACAACGAACACGAAAACACCTTTCTATTTCAAGATGTTAGCAGATCATCAAGTCTCAAAGCGGGGGATGGTGGAGGGGGCTGGATTCGAACCAGCGTAGGGTTACCCCGACGGATTTACAGTCCGTTGCATTTGACCGCTCTGCCACCCCTCCAGAGGATGCACGGCGTCTCCGCCAAAGCGTGTGCGTTCATTATGGCCTAGAAGGAACGGCGTCAACACGGCAAAATCTTCCGGGCGGAGAATTGGGACTGGTGATGCGCAGATAGGTGAACCGCCCCGGGTTTACCGGAGGGCCAAACCCTCCGAGGATCGCCGACCATGGAAGAGAAGATCAGCAGGAAGCCGTACTCTCCCGAGTTTCGTGAACGCGCCGTAGGGCTGTTCCTCGAGCATCGCCCCGAGTACGCCAGCGAAGTCGCTGCGCTGCGGGCTCTGGCCGGGAAGCTCGGCTGCTCGCCCGACAGCCT
>JAMHVU010000199.1:0-1153 GCA_035911355.1 Sphingobium sp. | reverse complement strand
CTACAATGCCGGTTCCGAGGTCTACTCCCAGACACTCTGTCATGGACTCGCGGCGCGCGGGCATGAGGTGCATGTCTTCACGCGGGAGGAGGACTCGTTCGCGCCGGATTTCGCTCTCCGCCACGAGGTCGATTGCGACGATCCGCGCGTTCAACTCCACGTCGTCAACCACCCGCGCAGTCGTGACCGGTACCGCCACGTCGGCATCGATCAGCGCTTCGCCGAGGTCCTCGACCGCGTGCAGCCCGAGGTCGTCCACGTTGGGCACCTGAACCATCTGTCAACGTCCCTACTTGCTGAGGCAGCAGCGCGCGAGATCCCGATCGTCTATACACTCCACGACTACTGGGTCATGTGCCCACGCGGGCAGTTCATGCAGATGCACCCCGCTGATCCTGACAACCTCTGGCCCGCTTGCGATGGGCAGGAGAATCGGAAGTGCGCTGAGCGTTGCTACGCGCGCTATTTCTCCGGCACGCCCGACGAGGTCGAGCATGACATCGCGCACTGGACCGACTGGGTCTCGCGGCGGATGAGTCACCTGCGCCAGATGGCGGAGTTGGTGGACCTCTTCATCGCACCGGCGCGCTACCTCCAGCGCCGGTACCATGAAGAGTTTGGGCTGCCCGAAGCCAAGCTAGTTTACCTGGACTACGGCTTCGACCTGGCGCGGCTGCGCAACCGGCAGCGCGAGTCCGGTGAGAACTTCACCTTTGGCTACATCGGCACGCACATTCCCGCCAAGGGCATCCACCTTCTAATTGATGCGTTCGGGCGTGTGCGCGGCGATTCGCGTTTGCGCATCTGGGGGCGCCCGCGCGGTCAGGACACCCATGCACTCAAGGCTCTCGCCGCCCGCCTGCCAGCAGGCAAGGCAGCACGCGTGGAGTGGCTGGAGGAGTACCGCAACCAAGAGATCGTGCGAGATGTCTTCAATCGCGTGGACGCAATAGTGGTTCCTTCGATCTGGGTGGAAAACTCGCCGCTGGTCATCCATGAGGCACTGCAGGCACGGGTGCCGGTGATCACCGCTGACATCGGAGGAATGGCCGAGTACGTGCGACACGAGGAGAACGGACTGCTGTTCAGCCACCGCGATCCCAGCGCGCTCGCTCAAGCCATGCAGCGACTCGCCGATGACCCAGCGCTTGCG
>JAMHVU010000198.1:0-108143 GCA_035911355.1 Sphingobium sp. | reverse complement strand
GAAGTCATGCACGATATAGTCGCCCGGCTCCTCCAGCTCCGCCGTCCGGCCCGCCACATGCCAGATCCGCGTCCACATATGATCCCACTCGCGCCGCATGAACGCGCGCGACGTGTAGCGATCCCCCGTGATCGGATCTCCACGCAATATCGACGGATCGCGCCCGTCAATCGTCAATGGATGCTCAAGCGGCTGCGTCATCTGCTCTCTCCGGGTTTGTAGCGGGGCTTACCCCACGCCGTTCATGCCGGCGGTCGATGCGCCGTCGATCACATATTCCGCGCCGCTGATGAAAGCGGCTTCGTCCGATGACAGAAACGAGACGAGGGCGGCGACTTCCTCCACCTGTGCCATGCGACCCATGGGGGACATCGAGCTGTAGGCAGCGCGTGCCGCATCGGCATCGGGGCAGCGGGCGATGACGTCCCGAATCATTTCCGTTTCCACCACGCCCGGCAGGATCGCGTTGCAGCGGATGTTGAGCTTTTCCTGCCCGCAATGGATGGCGACGGATTTGACGAGCGCGACGACGGCCGATTTGGTCACGCTATAGGCCATGTAATTGCCCATGGCGCGGTTGGCGTTCATCGAGCTGTTGACGATGATGGAGCCGCCAGGCCCGCCCGGGTTGGCGCGCATCAGGGCAACGGCGGACTTGATGGTCAGCATGACCCCGGTCTGGTTGACGCCCAATATGCTGTTCCAGGCTTCAAGCGTGATCGACTCGATGCTGCCGTCGCCTTTTTCCGTGCCGGCATTGGCGAAGGCGATGTCCAGACGGCCGAAGTCCTGCTTCACCAGCGCTTCGATCTTCGCCCAGTCCTGCTCTTCCTGCACCCGCGCCGCCACGAAGGTCGCCCCGGTTTCGGCTGTCAGGCTTTCGGCAAGCGCCGCGTTTGATCCGGTGAAGATCACGCGGGCGCCGTCCGCGCTCAGCCTCTGGACCGCCGCCCGCCCGATGCCGGCCGTGCCGCCCGTTACCAGTGCTACCTTGCCATTCAGATCCGCCACTTGCCTCTCCTTGCTCTCATCGTCAGGCTGGAAGCAGCCCGGTTGCCCGCGCTATTGATGCGGTGTCGAAATAATAAGGGGTGATGCCGCAGAACTGGCTGCCGCGTATGTGGAAAACTTCGCACAGCGGCATCGCCAGCCGCTCGCCATTATGCCGCGAGGTCGCGTTGACGGTGACCAGCACGATGGCATTATCCTGACCAATGCAGATGTCGCCCGTTTCCAGACTGGCATCGTCCCAGAAGGCGAAAACCTTGCTGTAGAGGTCCTGAAGGGCGCCCTTGCCCTTGTAGGTGCCTGCATAAGGCAGGCTGTCCGCTTCCAGAATCGAAAAATCGTCCGTCAGCATGGCCTCCACGGCTGTCCAGTCTCCCGATCCGGTGAGCTGGTAGATCCGTTCGACCATAGCCCGGATTTCATCATAGCGCGCGCCGTCCATCCCGGTCTCTCCTCATCCTGCCTGTTTGAATGAATGCAACCAAGGCGCAAGGTCGTCACCCTCCCACAAACGGCAGGTGCGGGCGCCGCAATCGGCGCGGACAAGCGACAACGGACAATTGAAGACGAGCCGCTGATGCGCCGCGCGCGCCACGATGCGGCCTTAGGGAAAGGATGATCGCACATGGCGGCTCGACTGGACGGTAGAATAGCATTGGTCACTGGTGGCCTGCGCGGCATTGGCGAGGCGATATGCCAATGCCTGCTTGCCGATGGCGCGGTCGTCTATGTGACGGATCTCGACCCTGACGATGCGCCGGCCGTGACGCGGATGCTGGCAGGCGCGCCCTCGGCGCGCTACCTGCGGCTTGATGCGACGGACGAGGCGGCCTGGCAGGCCGCGCGGGCGCAGGTCGAGGCGGATTTCGGGCATCTCGATATTCTGGTCAATAATGTCGGGGCGGACCTGACCGGCAAGGTGCAGGACCTTGCCCTGCAAGACTGGCGCCGGCTCTTCGCTATCAACATGGACAGCGTGTTTCTGGGCACCAAGACCTTTCAGCCTCTGCTCGCGCGTGGCGGCGCCTCGACGCCTTATGGATCGAGCATTGTCAACATCAGCTCGATCATGGGCCTTGTCGGCATGGGTGAGGTTTCCGCCTATAATGCCTCCAAGGGCGGGGTACGCCTGTTCAGCAAATCCAATGCGCTGGAGTTTGCCGATGCGGGTGTGCCGATCCGGGTCAATTCCGTTCATCCCGGCTTCGTCGATACGCCATTGTTACGACAGGGATTTGACCGGTGGGCCGAGCGGGATGGCAGCGTGACGGCCGAGCAGCTTGTCACCCAGATGGCGCAGACCACGCCCGCCAAGCGCCTCGCCAAGCCAGTCGAGATCGGCAAGGTCGTGGCGTTTCTGGCGAGCGATGACGCCAGCTATATGACGGGCAGTGAAGTCGTCGTGGACGGCGGCTGGACAGCGCGGTGACCTCAGCAACGACAGAATGACGGAAGGAGAGACGATGACGACAAGAGATCTGACCGGGGCCGTGGCACTGGTGACGGGCGCGACCGGCGGCATTGGCGCGGCGACTGTGGCGGCACTGGCCGATCAGGGCGCGCGTGTCATCGCCACGGATATGGCTGGTGAGGCCACAGTCGCCGGTGCGGCGCTCTATGCCCGGCTCGATGTTACGGACGAGGCGGCATGGAAGAGCCTCATGGATGAGGTCGCAAGCCAGTTCGGCCGGCTGGACATACTGGTGAACAATGCGGGCATTTCCGTGACGGACAGCATCAGCGCGACGAGCCTCGACCAGTGGCGCAAATGCTTTGCCGTCAATGTAGAGGGTGTGTTTCTGGGCACACGCGCCGCGCAGGATTTGCTGGGACGGAGCGGTACGGACAGGGTCGGCGGCTCGTCCATCATCAACATGTCGTCCGTTGGTGGGTTGCGCGGGGCGGCGTGGATGTCGACCTATTGTGCAAGCAAGGGCGCGGTGAAGCTGTTCACCAAGTCCGCGGCGATGGAATATGCGCTGTTGAAGCTGCCGATCCGGGTCAATTCCGTGCACCCCGGCGGCATCGATACCGGCATGATGGACACCATCTATGCGCGCTATGTGGCCGAGGGCCTCTTTGTCGATGAGGCGACCGCGCGGAGCACCGTGACGGCAAGCCACGCCCTGGGCCGGATGGGCGAGCCCGGCGAAATCGCCAGCGGTGTGGCCTTTCTCGCCAGCCCGGCGGCCAGCTTCATGACCGGCGCAGAGCTGGTGATCGACGGGGGCATGACCGCGCATTGAGAGGCGAAAAAAAAGGCCCGGAATGCCGCGCGACACTCCGGGCCTTTCCACCATCGGCTAAATTATGGAGAGAATTCTGCCGATGGATGTGAGAAATTCTCGTATCAGGTCTGATGCAGGATCGTGAACACACGCTCCTTGAACAGCCATTCGCCGCCCCGCTTTACCAGCTTGTCATTATAGCAGGCGCGTGCGCGCTTATCCTTGCCGGTGGCCGGATCGGTGTAGACCTCGGAGAAATAGGTACGGGCGACGGCCTGATCGCCATCGGCGCGGATCATGCCGGGCATGGCGATGAAGGACAGCTCGGGATAGGCCGGCATGGCGCTGACCCACAGGGCCATGATCGCGTCACGCCCGGAGACGATGCCCAGCTCGGGATAGTGGGAGAGGTCCCAATGGCCGTCCTCCGCCCAGAGGGTGGTCATCAGGTCGCGGTCATGGCGATTGACGGCATCAGCATAGCTTTCCATCAGCTCGCGAATGGCGATGCGGTCTTCCAGTGGCCCCGCATGATTCTGGCCCATGCCCTTCTCCTTATGTCTGTTTCCGTCTCGCTGACGGGGGTATTTTCACGACGTTATGCGGATTTTTGATTGCCACAACCTACTGAAAAGCAGAGGTCCGATGGGTTTTGCGGAAATATTCGTTCTGCCGCGTCGTTCACTGGCGATACTGATCGCGCAGCAGACGGCGCAGCACCTTGCCGGACGGATTCCGTGGCAGCTCTTCGCGGAAAGACACGGATTTGGGTGCCTTGTACGCGGCGATGCGCGCCCGTGCCCAGGCGATGATCGCGGCCGGGTCCGGGTCGCTGCCGGGCTCCGGCACGACGATTGCCTTCACCGCTTCCCCCCATTTGGGGTCGGGGATGCCGATGACGGCGACGTCATGGACATTCGGGTGGCTGAAGATCGCGTTCTCGACCTCGGCGGGATAGACATTCTCGCCGCCGGTGATGATCATGTCTTTGATGCGGTCGGCAAGATAGACATAGCCGTCGGCGTCCATCCGGCCCGCGTCTCCGGTCCGCAGCCAGCCCTCGCTGTCCAGCGTTTCGGCCGTTGCCTCCGGGCGGCCATGATAGCCGGTCATGTTGGACGGGGAGCGGATGACGATCTCGCCGACGTCGCCGGCGGGCAGATCCTGCCCGGCCTCATCGACGATGCGGATATGCACGCCGGGCAGCGGCAGGCCGACGCTGCCCATTCGCTCATTGCCGGCCACGTCATGATCTTCCGGCGGCAGTCCGGTGATGGTGCCCGCCGTTTCGGTCATGCCATACATCTGCGCGAACCCGCAGCCGAACACGGCGATAGCCTGCTTCAGCAGGTCCGGCGGAATGGCCGATCCGCCATAGCAGATATAGTCGAGGAAGCTGAAATCCACTTCCGCATCGCCAATGCTGTCGCAGACGATCCGCAGCGCCGTGGGCACGATCATGATCTTCGTAATGCGGTAGCGAACGAGCAGATCCAGCACCTGATGCGGATCGAACTCGCGGACGACGACGGCCTTGGCGCCATGCTGAAGCGACCATAGCCCCCAGCCGGACCCGCTGATGTGGAAAACCGGCATGGCGACAAGCGCGACATCGTCCGGGCTCCACCGATACCATTTGGGCAGTTGCTCGGCAGGCACGCTGTCGCGCAGCGCGAGCAGGCTGCGATTGGTCAGCATCGCACCCTTGGGATTGCCGGTCGTGCCGGACGTGTAGAGCTGGAGAACCACATCGTCATAGCCGCCCGCCGGGCCGATATCCTCCGCGCTCTGCCGGTCACGCCATGTGGCGAAGTCCCGTCCGCCGGACGATTTATCTTCCTCCGTCAGCAGCACCGGGCAGGTCGGACGGGGCGAAAGATGATCGAGAAACTCCCGATCGACGACGAGCAGGGCGGGGGTGCAATCCGCCATGATATAGGTGACTTCGGGAGGTGCCAGCCGCCAGTTGACCGGCACCAGAACAGCGCCGGCACGCACCGCTCCCAGCCAGTATTCAAAATAAATATCGCGGTTCTTGCCGAGATAGGCGACGCGCGCGCCTGCCGTGACGCCCATGGCGCGCAAGCCGTTGGCGATCTGGCTTGCGCGGCGATCAAGCGCCTGAAAGCTGGTTTCACGCCCTTCGAACACCAGCGCGATCGCATCGCCCCGGACCGACGCCTGATGCCGGACATAATCGTCGATCGTCATTGTGCTGCCGCCGCTCATCCAGTCCTGTCCTTCCCCGTTTATCCTGCCTGTCCGGCTCTGCTCTGAACGTGTTCATAGGCGATTGCGGGCGGGCGGGCGCCTGTCACTTTCCATGGGCGGAGTGCGCGCAACATATGCAGTCGGCGCGACTGTCGGAATCATCAGTGCCCATCTCGGGCCAAGCCACTAGAACGGTCTTTGACCATGTAATGCGGGAGAGTGGAATGGATCTGGGTCTCAAGGGCAGGAAAGCAATCCTGATCGGCGCGAATGCGAGTGTCGGGCGCCACACCGCCGAGATTCTGGCGCAGGAAGGCTGCGATATCGCCCTGTGCGGACGGACCGAGGCGAAGGTCCAGCGCGTCATCGAGACGGTGCGCGGCAAGGGTGTCAATGCCTTTGGCAAGGCTGTGGATGCCAGCGACGCCGCCGCGCTGCCCGCGTTCATCGAGGAAGCGGCCGCCGCGCTCGGCGGGTGCGACATCTTCGTCTCCTTCGTCTCGACCAATCTGGGCGTTGACAGCGACGAAGGCTGGCAGGCGGTTTTCAATGCCGATATCCTGCCGCTCTCGCGCGGCATCCGCGCGGCTCTGCCGTTTCTGCAAAAGTCGGACGCGGGGTCCATTGTCACGCTCTCGTCCACTGGTGCCGTGGAAGAGTTTATGGGGCCACAGCCCTATAATGCGCTCAAGGCAGCGGTCATCAACTACAGCAGCGCCCTCGCCCAGAAGCATGCCGCCGAGGGCATAAGGGTCAACTGCCTGATCCCCGGCCCGATCTACACCGAGGATGGTCCGTGGAAGGCCATTAAGGACAATATGCCGGAATTCTACGAGAGCATTCTGGCGCAGATCCCCGCCGGCCGCATGTGCACAGGGGACGAGATCGGCCGCGCCATCGCGTTCGTCGCGTCTCCGGCCTGTCGCTTCATGACCGGCGCCAGCCTGGTCGTGGATGGCGGCATCACCAAGCGCGTGCAGTTCTGAGCAGGGAGGCGCAGGTGAGCGAGGCAAACCCCAAACGCATTAACTGCGTCCTGATCGCCGGCGGGCTCTACCATGATTTCGACTTTGCGCGCCTCGAACTGCTGAAGCTGCTGGGGGAGGATCAGCGTGTCCGTACCCGTGTGTTCGAGGATTATAGCAATCTAGATGCCATCCGGCAGGCGGACTTCCTGATTACCTACACGTGCGATGTGGTGCCGCCCCTGCCCGTGCAGGAGGCGCTGCGCCAGTGGGTGAGGGATGGCGGGCGCTGGTATGCGCTGCATGGCACGAACTCCGTGCTGCGCCTGTTCGACAACGGGCTCTACGGAAGCCCGCGCTGGGCGCCGCTGCTGATGGAGACGCTGGGCAGCCAGTTCATCGCGCATCCGCCGATTGCGCCCTATCAGGTGCAGGTGGCGGACCCCGATCATCCGCTGACCGAGGGCATAGAGCCGTTCGAGACCACAGACGAACTTTATCTGATGGAGCAGCATGGCGATCTCCATGTCCTGCTCGATACCGAGTTTGGGGGCGATGCGACCGGTTTTGACGAACATGAGTGGTCAAACGGACGGCACCCGGTGCTCTACATCAAGAAGCAGGGCAAGGGCGCGGTGCTCTACAATACGCTCGGGCATTGCCGCGGTCATTACGACATGCAGCCCGCGCTGGACTGGTGGCCGCAGGTGGATCGCTGCGCCTGGGATCTGCCGGTCTTTTACCAGTTGCTCCGCCGGGGCATAGCCTGGGCCAAGGAATAGGGCGAACGTCGGGAGGGGGGGAGGGGAGAAGCTTCCCCTTCTCACTGTGTCCTTTGGCGGTTGGCGCCGTCAGCTCAGCGGCGTGACCGGCAGATGCTCGGCGCCGGGCGCTTCGTCCGGCACGGCGACTTCGATCCAGCCTTCGCTGTCCTCGCGGAGGGGGAAGCGAATGAGCGGCTTATATCCCGCGCCGCCGATGCACTCCCCGTTCTCCAGCTTGAACCGCGCGCCGTGCAGCGGACACATGACAGCCCCGCGCCGGACCCGTCCATCCGGGGTGAAGCTGGCGGCTGCATGGGTGCATCGATTGATGATAGCATGAAGCTGGCCTTCATCCCGCGCGATCAGCACTGGCCATCCGTTCACGATGAAGGACTGCAGACTCCGGTCCTCGATTTCGCCGGCCTTGACCACACGGTGGAAAGTTTCAGACATCCTGTTCACTTCTCCCAGATACGCTCACGTGCCGCTTATCACGCGGCGTTTGCCAGATCGACATAGTGGCGCAAATCCCATTCCGTGTCGCCCAGTAGTGACGACAGCAGCATGACCCGCTTGAACGCCTGGCCAACCATCAGTTCCTCGGTCGTGCCGATCCCGCCGTGCAGCTGGATGGCTTCTTCCCCGATCTTCATGGCGTTGGCGCTGATATAGGCCTTGGCGCCCACGATCGCGCGATGGACGCCATCGTCGCCCGGGTCTTGCGCGGCCGCGCGATAAAGCTGTGACCGGCTGAGTTCCACCAGCGCATAGGCGTCGGCGAGCCGATGCTGAACGGCCTGGAAGGTCCCAATCGGCTGCCCGAACTGTTTGCGGGTTTTCACATATTCAACGGTCGCGTCGAACATATAGGTCATGAGGCCGACCAGCTCGGCGATGATGGCGAGGCGCGCCTGATCCAGGACATGGGGCAGGGCATCTGCGCCATGAGGCAGGAAGCGGGCCGGTGTCCTGTCAAAGTGGATGTCACTCGCCAGTGAGCCATCGACAAGCCGATAGTTCTGCCGAGCCATGCCCGTGGCGGCGGCGTCGACCAGATAAACGCCCGTCGCGCCATTGTCGCGTTGGGCGGTCACGACCAGCCAGTCGGCATGGCCTCCGCCCAGAACGCAGGTCTTGGTGCCGGAAAGGACGACGCCTTCCCCCGCTGCCTGCGCGATGCACTCGGGCTGGGCGGGGAGGAAGCGGCCGGATCGTTCGAGAAGGGCAAGCGCAGCAAGCTTTTCGCCAGACATGAGCGCGGGGACCAGGTTCTGCCGGATGTCATCGTCGGCGTCACCGGCCGCGGCATCGATCAGGACTGCGGCGAGCAGCACGGCGGAGATAAATGGCTCGGTCGCCACGCCGCGCCCGAGCGCCTCGACAACCGTGATCAGCTCAATGGCGCCCCCGCCCAGTCCGCCGCTGCTTTCCGGAAATGGCATGGCCAGCAAACCGGCCTCGGCAAGAATCCGCCAGCCCTCGTCCGAAAAAGCCCTCGGCTCGCGAATATAAGACAGGCGCCGGACCGGATCATAGCGGTCGCTCACGAATCTGGTGACAAGGTCCTGCAGGAGCGCCTGCTCTTCGTTCAGGTCAAAATTCAAGCGTCCGCCCCCCTTGTCTGTTCGTTGCCTTTCCGTCCGATAACCCGGAGGGCTGCCCCTACATCGATGGAAAGGGAGTAAAGCACTGTCAGGCAATGATGACAGGCTGCGTTTTCCACTAGGTTGTAAAGGCACACGCCAAAGCGCCATTCACCCTATGACTTGTCATAGGTTTATGCGCTTGCCGTAAGGGAAGGGGAGGCATAGACTTCCGCTTATGGAGAGAACAGTCGACTCATTCGTCGCCTGCAGTGAGGGTGTTGACCACAAGAGCAATAATAAGGTCGATTCCGTCAGCAGCAGGCAGGGTACAACCCGGATCATGTCGGTCGATGATATTCGACCGGCGGCGGAGGGTTTGAGAGATCTTGCCAGGGAACTGAGCAATTTCCGTGTCGCCGCCTGCGCGAATATCGCATCCAAGACACCGATGATGGACGCCGAGGGGAACCCGCTGGCCGCATCCATTTTTGGCTGGCCGGGTTCAAAGGATCAGTGGTGGAAGAAGCCGCTGCTCGCGCTCAGCTCCCCACTCACCTTTGCATGCCGCTATGAGAGTGAGCCATTCTGGGCCAATGCCGATGGCATTTATACCTGCTCGCCCAACCCCATGCTGGACCAGGTGGACCTGTCCCATTTCCGGGACGAGGTAAACGCGGACGCCGTTATCGTGGTGCCCACGCATCTTCCGTTCGGGCAGATCGGTGCGGTCAGCTTTTCGCCCATTGAGCCCGGACGTAGCGATCTTTCCCGAGAGTTTGAGCTCTACGCCGATATTCTGGAGTATCAGGGTCGCCGCTTCATCAACGGCTATTCCCGCGTCACCAGCCAGCGTCCGTGGATTCCCCGCAACTGTCGCCTGTCCAAGCGGGAGGTTGAGTGCCTGCGTTGGGCCGCGCTGGGCAAGACCGATGTTGAAATCGCCATGATTCTCAGCCGGAGCTGCGCTACCGTGCGGTTTCATATCCATAATGCCGCGATCAAGCTGGAGGCGGTCAATCGCAGCCAGACCGTGTTCAAGGCTACGCAGCTTGGCTATCTGGGAAGTGTCGCGGCGGTGCCGTCCGCGGCGCATCATAGCGGCTAGGCAAGGGCATCCGAGATATCCCCCGAAAACCCCGTCTGATTTCAGGCGGGGTTTTTCGTTGCACGCGCATGGATGCCGCCAACCTATGCTTTCTTACAGAAGCAATTGCCCGCCCGCCTTTGCCATAACCCATGGAGAGAAAGGGAGGGGTTGCCGAATGTCCGAGACCATCGATATCGCTCCGGGTCTGTTCGTGGCGGAGCCTGCCGCGACGTTGATCGGCGGACGGCATCGCGCGTCGGGGCGTATCGCTTTCCCCTGCCCGACCGCCGGCGACTATGAGGAGATACTGCTGCCGAGGCGCGGCAGGCTGTGGTCATGGACGGTGCAGCGGTTTCGGCCCAAGAGCCCGCCTTATGCCGGCCCGGAGGCGTTCACGCCGTTCGCGCTTGGCTATGTGGAGTTGCCCGGCGCGATCATCGTGGAAGCGCCGTTCACCAATGTCGATTTCGATGATCTGCAGATCGGCATGGAAATGGAGACCGTCCTTATCCCGCTCAACAGCGACGCACAGGGGCGGACCATCCGCACCTTCGCCTTTGCCCCTGTCGGAAAGGCCTAGCCGATGAGCGATGTGTTCATTGTCGGCATCGGCATCCATCCCTTCGGCCGGACGGAGGGCTTGTCCGGTCTTCAGCAGGGTGCCTATGCCATTCAGCGCGCGCTCGACGATGCCGGGCTGCAATGGGAGGACATGCAGTTCGGCTTTGGCGGGTCGGACAGCTCGGGCAATGCGGATACCATTGTCAACGAAATGGGGCTGACCGGCATCCCGATCATCAATGTCCGCAATGGCTGCGCCACGGGCGGATCGTCGCTGATCGGCGCCTGGCAGGGCATTGCCTCCGGCCAGTATGACCTTGGTGTCGCGTTCGGTTTCGACAAGCATCCGCGCGGCGCCTTCAATGCCATGCCCGCCGAGTACAGCCTGCCGGACTGGTATGGCGAGGCGGGGATGATGGTGACGACGCAGTTCTTCGCCATGAAGCTGCAACGCTACATGGCGCAATATGGCATCACGCCCGAGGCCCTCGGCCGTGTCTCGCAAAAGGCGTTCGACAATGGCGTTCATGCCCCACATGCATGGCGGCGGAGCCCGGTCGACCTCGATACGATCCTCTCCAGCCAGATGATCTCCGATCCGCTGACCAAATATATGTTCTGCTCGCCGGCCGAGGGCGGCGTCGCGCTGGTGCTGGCGAGTGCCCGGAAAGCGCGTGAACTGGGCCGGGACAAGATCCGCATCGCGGCCGCCGTCACCCGTACGCGCCCGCCCGGATCGTTTGAGGTGTTCTCGCCCGCGCTGTCCATCGAGCGCGGCGGCGCGCCGACCCTGCTGGCGTCGGCGGCGGCGTTTGAGATGGCCGGGGTCGGCCCGGAGGATATCGACATCGCCCAGCTTCAGGACACGGAGTCCGGCGCGGAAATCATGCACATGTCGGAAAATGGCTTTTGCCGGGACGGTGAGCAGGAGGAATGGCTGGCCGAGGGCTGGAGCCGGATCGGCGGCCGTCTGCCGATCAATACCGACGGGGGCTGTCTGGCCTGCGGCGAGCCCATTGGCGCATCCGGCCTGCGGCAGGTCTATGAAAATGCGGTGCAACTCAGGGGCGAGGGGGAGGGCCGGCAGGTGCCCGGCAACCCGAAGACGGCCTATACTCATGTTTATGGTGCGCCGGGTATTTCCGGCGTGACCATCCTGCAGCGGTGACCTGATATGGATCTGCACTTCACCCCACAGGACGAAGCCTTCCGCCAGGAGGTGCGCCGTTTCCTCGATGACCATCTGCCGGAGCATCTGCGGCAAGGGATGATGGCGACGCCGGGCGTCTTCGTCGAACCCGATATCGGGCAGGAATGGCAGCGCGTCCTCTATGAGAAGGGGTGGCTGGCCTATAACTGGCCGGTCGATTGCGGGGGCACGGGCTGGACCCCGGTGCAGCGCTACATCTTCGAGAAGGAATGCGCGCTGGCCGATGCGCCCAGCCTGCCAGTGCTGAGCCTGAAGCTTCTCGGCCCGGTCATTTGCCGCTTCGGCACGCCCGAGCAGAAGGCGGAGATTCTGCCGCGCGTGCTCGATGGCCGCGATTTCTGGTGTCAGGGCTTTTCCGAGCCCGGCTCAGGGTCCGATCTTGCGAGCCTCAAGACCCGCGCCGAGCTGGACGGTGACCAGTATATCGTGAACGGCAGCAAGATCTGGACGACTCACGCGCATCACGCGAACAAGATCTTCTGCCTTGTCCGCACCGATCCGGCGGTCAAGGCGCAGCGCGGAATCAGCTTTCTGCTGATCGACATGGACCAGCCGGGCATCATCGTCCGCCCGATCCTCGGTCTGGCGAACGATCATGAAGTGAACGAGGTCTTCCTCGACGATGCGCGCACGCCGGTCAGCAATCTGGTCGGCAATGAAGGTGATGGCTGGACCATCGCGAAGTTCCTGCTGGAAAATGAGCGGGGTGGGGCATGCCATGCGCCCAAGCTGCTTTCGGACATCGGCAAGATCCGCAAGGGCGCGGCGCTGGAGCCCGATGGCAGGGGCGGCGTGATGCGGGATGACCTCCCGTTCATGGAAGAGCTCGCCCGGGTGGAGCTGGCTGCGCAGGCACTGGAAATGACCGAGCTGCGCGTGCTTGCCGATATGGCCAAGGGCTTGCCTCCCGGGCCGCAGACCTCCTTGTCGAAGATGGTGGCGTCCACCCTGCGTCAGCAGATCGATGGTCTGGCGGTCAGGCTGTTTGGCTATGCAGGGCTGGAGCTGGCGGAGGAGCGCCCGCTTTATGGCGATGTCGCGCCGCCCGCCTTGCATGGCAAGGCTGCTCAGCTGGCCGCGCCGCGCTACCTCAACAGCCGTGCCTGGACGATTTTCGGCGGCACGAACGAGGTCCAGCGGACGATCATCGCCAAAACAGTATTGGGGTTGTGATGCCCCAGACACATTCTGGTTCAGTATGGAGAGAGAGATGCAACTCAGCCGCGACGCGCTGATCCGGGCGTACCGCCAGATGAAGACGATCCGCCTGTTCGAGGATCGTCTTCATGACGAAATCGCCCTTGGTGAAATTGCCGGCTTCACGCACCTCTATGCCGGGCAGGAAGCCTGCGCTGTCGGGGTGTGTGAAAATCTCGGCCCCACGGACTACATTATTTCCACTCACCGCGGCCATGGCCACTGCATCGCCAAGGGGTGTGATGTGCTGGCCATGATGAAGGAAATCTACGGCTCGCGCGATGGTCTGTGCAAGGGCAAGAGCGGTTCCATGCACATTGCGGACGTTGGCGTGGGCATGCTGGGCGCGAACGGCATTGTCGGCGCGGGCGCGCCCATCGCGGTCGGCGCCGGGATTACGGCCAAGGCGAACGGCAATGTCTCCATTGCCTTCTCGGGCGACGGGGCCTGCAATCAGGGCACGACATTCGAGGCCATGAACATGGCGGTGGTGCTGAAGCTGCCGGTGATCTTCGTGTTCGAGAACAACCATTATTCCGAGCATACCGGTGAAGCCTATGCGGTGGGCGCGGAGAGCATGACAGTGCGCTCGGCCGCCTTTGGCATGAAGGCGGTCAAGGCGAACGGCATCGACTTCTTTGATGTGTACGAGACGATGCGCGACCTTGTTGAGTGGTGCAAGGCGGGGAATGGCCCGGCGTCCATCGAGCTGGATTGCGAGCGCTTCTTCGGCCATTTCGAGGGTGACCCCCAGCGCTATCGTGGCCCCGGCGAGCTCGACCGCATCCGGGAGGAGCGCGACGCGATCAAGGTGTTCCGGGCCAAGGTGATCGGCGCGAAACTGCTCGACGAAGCGGCGCTGGACACGGTGGACGAAGAGGTCTCCCAACTGATCGATCAGGCGGTGGCGGAGGCCAAGGCCGCCCCCCGGCCGGACGCCGCGTCCGTCACCGAAGACGTCTACATCAGCTACTGAAACGCGAGAGGATCAAATCATGGCAGTCAAGATGCTCCGCGATGTCATCCGGGACACAATCGACGAGGAAATGGCGCGTGATGACAGTCTCATCATGCTGGGCGAGGATATTGTCGGCGGCAATGGCGCGCCGGGCGGACCGGAGGCCATTGGCGGCATCTGGGGCACGTCGGGCGGGCTCTGGGCCAAATATGGCGCGGACAGGGTGATCGACACGCCGATTTCGGAAAGCGCCATCATCGGCGCGGCGGCCGGCGCCGCGCTGACCGGCAAGCGCGCCATCGCCGAGATCATGTTCGCAGATTTCATCGGGGTCTGCATGGACCAGATCTGGAACCAGATCGCGAAGTTCCGCTATATGTTCGGCGGCAAGTCGCGCTGCCCCGTCACCATCAGGATGCCCTATGGCGCCGGGTTCAACGCGGCGCCCCAGCACAGCCAGGTCATCCACCAGTTCGTGACGGCGATGCCGGGTCTCAAGGTCGTCATGCCGTCCACGCCGGCGGACACCAAGGGGCTTCTGGCGCAGGCCATTCGCGATGATGATCCGGTCATTTTCCTGGAGCACAAGGCGCTTTATGGCCTGAAAGGCGAGGTGCCGGACGGCGACTATCTCATCCCCTTCGGCCATGCCCGCCATGTCTGCCAGGGTGACGACGTGACGATTTTGGCGACAGGCATGATGGTGGGCCTTGCGGAAAAGGCTGCCGCGCAACTGGCCGAGGACGGCATTGGCTGCGACCTGCTCGACTTGCGGACGACCAGCCCGCTCGATGAGGAAGCGATCCTCGACAGCGTGGAGCAGACCGGCCGCCTGCTGATCGTCGACGAGGCGCCGCCACGCTGCAATCTGGCGACCGATCTGTCCGCGTTCGTCGCGCAAAAGGCCTTTGCCTCGCTCAAGGCGCCGATCGAGATGGTGACGCCGCCGCACAGCCCGGTGCCTTTCGCGCGTGAGCTGGAGTCGGCCTATCTGCCCACGCCCGACAAGATCGTGGCGGCGGCAACCAAACTCATTTCCTATCGGCGAGGTTGAAACATGGCCAACATGCGCGCATTCGCCATGCCCAAATGGGGCATAGAAATGACCGAGGGTGTGGTCGCCGAGTGGATGGTGACCGAGGGTACGCCGTTCAAAAAGGGTGACCTTATTGCCCTGATCGAGACCGACAAGATCACCAACGAGGTGGAAGCCGAGGCAGACGGCATGTTCCCGCGCCTGATCGCGGAGACGGGCGGCACCTACGCGGTTGGCGCGTTGATCGCCGTTCTTGTCGGGCCGGACGATCAGCCGGGCGCGGATGAGGTGGATGCCTTCATCGCGAGCTTCAAGTCCGCGGATGGCAAGGCGCCTGCCAAGCCCTCCGGTGGCAATGCGCCGGCTGCGGCGCCAGCCAGCGCGCCGACTCCGGTTCCGGTGCCTGAGGCAAAGCCGGCGCCTGTGAAGAAAGCCGCGGTCATCCCGGCGGACATCAGCATCAGCCCGGCCGCGCGCGCCTTTGCCGAGGAGCAGGGGCTGGATGTGAGCGGACTGGCCGGCTCCGGCCCCAATGGCCGCATCACCTTCCAGGATGTGCAGCAGGCAAGCCTGCCGGCGCACGCGGTCGGCGGTGGCGGCGCGGTCGATATCGCGCCGGTCGGCGCAGCGCTGGGGCCGGTGTTCGCGAGCCCGCTGGCGCGGCGTCTGGCGGTCCAGCACGGTATTGATCTGGCCGGCATCAAGGGCACCGGCCCGCGTGAGCGCATCTGCAAGGCGGACGTACTGGCACGGGTGCAGCCGGCCCCGGCTCCCGCTCCGGTACAGAGCGCGGCGCCTCAGGCGGCGATGAGCTTTGCGTTGCCTGCGCCCGGCACGAGTGAAGTCATCCGGATGTCACCCATGCGCAAGGCCATTGCCCGCGCTCTCTCGCAGAGCAAGGCGACCATTCCGCATTTCTACCTCCGTTCCAAGGTGCGGATCGACGCGGTGCTGGGTCTGCGCGCGCAGGCCAAGGCGGCGACCGGCGAGGCACCGAGCATCAATGACTATATCGTGCGCGCCTGCGGTCTGGCGCTTGCCCGGCACCCGGATGTCAACATTCAGGTGCATGGCGACGAGATCCACCGCTTTGGCAGCGCGGACATCGCCGTCGCGGTCGCAACGGACAAGGGTCTCATCACGCCGATCGTCAAGGCGGCCGACCGGTTGTCCGTCGCCGCGATCTCGCGCGAGGTGAAGGCGCTGGCCGAGAAGGCACGGGCGGGCAAGCTGCAACCCGAAGAGTTTCAGGGCGGCAGCTTCTCCGTGAGCAATCTGGGCATGTTCGGCATCGACCAGTTCGATGCGATCATCAATCCGCCGCAGGGTGCGATTCTCGCGGTAGGCGCGAGCAGCCGCGAGCCGATCGAGATCGGCAATGCGCTGGCCTTTGGCACGCTCGTCAGCCTGTCCCTCTCCTGCGATCATCGCGCGATCGATGGCGCAGTGGGCGCCGAATTCATGCGGACGCTCAAGGGGCTGATCGAAGAACCGGCCTTGCTGACAGGCTGAGTATCGGCGCTGGCGGCGGTGCCTGAGTGGCTGCCGCCAGCACATCGCGTCCTAGATCGGGGCGGATCGTGCCCAATAACGCTCGAACCAGCCAAGGCTGGTCCGCCTGAGTTCCCGTGCGCGGTCCCGCAAATCGGGGAAGGCCGTCCGCAGCGTGAGCGAGCGTTCCTCTATGGCGATCGGCAGGCCGGCGGGCAGCGCATCCAGTACAGGGCCAAGTGGCAGTCCGCCTTGACCCAGCGGCACGCGGCCATCAATCGCCTCGGTCAGGATCGCCGCGCCATCGGCCGGGTCGGCGCCGGGCATGGGCGCGTCGCAAAGCTGGGCGTAGCTGATGAGGTGCCGGGGCAGATCGCCAAGCTGGGCGATGGTCCCGCCTGAGCGGCACCAGTGCAGGCTGTCGACCAGCACGCCCATGGCGGGATGCGCGACCTGCTCTGCGATGGCGACGGCCTGCGCCATGGTCTTGACCTCGGTAAACAGCCCGAACTCGAGATTGACCCGGGCGGCACTGCCAGCCCGCTCCGCCAGCAGGGCGAGCTTTGCGGCGGTGGCCGCATCATCCGGGTCACTGCTGACACACAGCAGATTGGGCGCGCCAAGCTCCAGCGCGATATCGACGATGCGGATATGGCCCGGGTCTGGCGGGCCGGGTTTGAGCCAGATCACCTCGACATCCAGCAACGGCAGGCCGGTTTCGCGCAGCGCGGCTTTTACCGCGCGGGTGGTCGCGGCTGTCCAGTCCGCGATTTCCACCCACATGCCACCAAATTCGAACCCGGCGGCCGCCGCGCATTCCACCAGATCGACCGGGCCGGCCTCCGGCATGACGCCCGATGCCATGGCGATCGGATGACGATGCGGGGCGCTCACCCCGCCGCCTGCATGGCGGCGGCCACGGAGGCCTCGATATCGGCGCGGCTCGGGTTGGCGCGCAGGGTGAGCCCGCCGTTCACCTGAAGATTCTGTCCGGTCATGAAGCACTCGTCGCTCGCCAGCCAGACACAGCCGGCCGCGATATCCGCCGAGGTGCCGTATCGGCCAAGCGGATAGCCTTTGACGAAGGCGTCCATCAGCCCCGGCACCGCCGCCGCATCGGCTGTCATCGGTGTCTCGGTGACACCGGGCGAGATGCTGTTCACGCGAATGCCCTGCTCGCCGAACTGGTTGGCGAGGCTCCGCACGAGATGATCGGTGCCGGCTTTGGTGGCCATATAGGCGTCATGATCGTGGAACAGGATGGTGGCGGTGGCGGAGCTGATCTGGATGATCGAGCCGCCGCCCTGTTCCGCCATGACGGGAATGAGGCTCTGGAAGAACTGGAACGGACCGCGCAGTTGCAGGGCATAAATGCGGTCCAGTTCCTCATCGCTGGTTTCGAGAAAGGGCTTGAGCAAGCCCCAGCCGGTCGCGTTGATGGCGATGTCTATGCCGCCCAGCCGGTCCACGGTCTCGGCGACGGCCGCCGCGATCGACGCGCGCTGGCTGAAATCGCAGGAGACGGCGATGCCGTCCAGGTCCGCCGCCAGCGCGTCCAGTATCTCCCGATTTCGGCCGGCGACCGCGACAGTCGCGCCTTCCGCATGGAGGCGCCGGGCAATGACTTGCCCCATATTGTCCTTGCCCGCCGCGCCGACGACAAGCGCCCGCTTCCCCGCCAGCCGTCCCATCAGACGAACTCGTCCGCGCGTGGAGTCCTGCGCAGTGACTGGCCGCCCGTCACGTCGATGCACTGGCCGGTCGTCGCGCCCGCCTCGTCGGAAGCGAGCCACAGGGCGCAGTTGGCGATATTGTCGACAGAGGGGAAGCGGTTCAGCGGCAGCTCTTTCAGAAAGGCTCGCTTGACCGCGTCGACCGCGAAATAGCCCTCGGTCATGGCGCTTGGCGTGAAGCCGGGCGCGATGGCATTGACCCTGATGCCGCGCTCACCCAGCTCATTGGCCGCGACCCGCACGATGACATCCGCGCCGCCCTTGGACCCGGCATAAGCGGCAAGGCCGGGCGCCTGCGCGAAGACGGTGAGGGAGGATGTGGTGATGATCGATCCGCCCTCCACCATGGCCAGCGCCATATGCTTGATGAACATCGCGGTGCCAACGAAGTGGACGTCCGATGCCTGCCGGAAGCTTGCTTCGCTGGCTTCGAGGAGAGGCGCGCTGACGTCGATCCCGGCATAGTTGACCGCCACGTCCAGCCGCCCGAACCGATCCAGCGCCGTCTGAGCGAGCGCGGCCAGATCGTCCTCCCGCGTGATGTCGCAGGCTACCGCCACGGCGCCGAGGCTTCCGGCGATTTCTGCCACGGCATCCTTGCGTCGGGCCGCCAGCACCAGCTTGCCGCCTTCCGCCGCGAAGCGTCGCGCTGTCGCCGCCCCCATGCTCTGCGCGTTGGACGCGCCCAGAATGACGGCTACTTTTCCTTCCAGTCGGCTCATCCGAGGCTCCTCTTCCCTGGCTTTTCCGTTGGCAGAGTATCGGCAGATGCGGCTTGTTAAACTCGCTTTTCTGGCAGGCTATGCGTCGCGCGCGCCAAGCCCGGTGAATCCCGCGCTCACAAAGCTGACGAACCGCTCGATCATTGCGTCGAGATCGCCGGATTTGAGCGCGCCGCCCGATTGCCGGTCCAGCATGCCGCTCTCCACCAGAATATGCGTGGTGGCGGCCTGATAGAAGAAGAAGCCCCACTGCACGTCCAGCGGCGTCATCTCAGGGTGCAGCTTCCCCAGCGCGTCGACGAAATCCTGGATCAGCTGGTCATAATGGACCCGGAAAGGCGCGAGATGCTCCTCTTCCTGGGGATGATTGGCGACGAAAGCGAGCAGACGGATATAATTTTTCCAGCCCGGCCCCCCGCGCATCGACTTCTCGAATATCGCGCCGACCAGCGCCCGGATGATGGCGTCGCGCCGGGCGCGGCGTGTTCCCTCGACCGTCAGAGCGGCGGCAAGCGCGGCGGAGATGCCGGCTTTATGCTCGGTGGCGCGTCGGTCGATGACGGCCGCGAAAAGATCCTCCTTCGCGCCGAAGTGATAATGGGGCAGGGCAAGGCGTACCTGGGCCTCCGCCGCGATGTCCCGCAGGGACACGCCATGGAAGCCGCGCAGGGAGAACAGCTTCTCCGCCGCGTCCAATATTCGGGCGGCTGTTTCCGGGGCACGGCGGCGATCTGTTTTCACCGCCACGGCATGGCCTGACATTTCCACTAGGTTCCTATCTGCTGACCCTGTTTCCGTGGCCGAGTTCTTGACTCTTCACAAGGTCCGGATAATATTTGGTCGATCGTTCAATGAAAATGATCGAGGGGAGAGGACCATGACTGTAGAAGCATTGATGGGCCGCCAGATTGCGGAGTTTGATCCGCCCGTGCGCGGCGACCCGATTACCGGCGAGCGCTATCATGCCAAGCGCTGGGCGGATGCCGAATGGGAGCATGTCTGGACGAAGACATGGCATATCGGCGGCATGGCGGCCGACCTTTTCGATGCCGGTGATTTTCTGACGCATAATCTGGGCCGCGAATCGGTCGTCATGCTCAAGCAGGAGGACGGGTCCGTCCGTGCCTTCTACAATGCCTGCCTGCATCGCGGCTATCGTCTGGCATGGACCGAGGTGGGCGGCGCGCCGCAGCTCGTCTGTGGCTATCATGGCTGGCGCTACAATCCCGATGGCATGCTCGCGCAGGTGCAGGACCCCGATGATTTCGCGGGCGGGAGCCCTTGCGGCAAGCACCGGCTCACGGAAATTGCCTGTGAAGTCTGGGGCGGCTTCGTGTGGTTCAACATGGATGAGAATGCGCGGCCGCTGCGTGAGTGGCTGGGCGAGCGCGTGACCAGCCATCTCGACCAGTGGCAGATGGACAAGATGGTACGCGTCTACGCGCTCACGTCCGATGTGCCATGCAACTGGAAGATCATCCGCGACAATTTCAACGAGAGCTACCATCTGCCGACCCTGCATCCGCAGATCTCCACGATCATTAATGACCGGGTGTCGGACTGTGATTTCCGCATCTATGCCGATTGCGGGCATAGCATGATGCGGATGCCGGGCCTCCAGCCTTCCGCCCGCTATCCCACGCACCAGAATCTCGATATGCCGCTGGCGCAGGCGCTGGAATATTGGGGCCTTGACCCGGCACCATATGAAAATAACGCAATGGCCGCGCGCGAAGCGATCATCGTCAAGAAGCGGGAGCATGGCGCTGAAAAGGGCTATGCCCATTACGCGAAGATGGGCGATACTGAGATTGTGGACTATTTCCACTTCACGCTCTGGCCCAACACGACCTTCACCATGTGGCCGGACGGCGTGCAGGTGCTGAGATCGGAACTTCACCCGACCGACCCGGAACGCTGCATCTTCGATCATTGGTTCATGGCGCATCAGATCGGCGACACGAAAACGGTGTTTGGCCCCAATGGGCCCACGCCGCTGGAAGCGGTCGACCGTGAGACGATCATCTTTGGCGAGAAATCCCTCGGCGAAGTGGCCGATCAGGATATGTCGGTCGCCATTGGCCAGCAGCAGGGCCTGCACTCCAAAGGCTTTCGTGGTGGCATTCTCCCGAATCAGGAAAAGCGGGTGCAGTTCTTCCATGAGCGGCTGAACGACGTGTGCGACATCCACGATTGATCGCGTGAATCAAGGGGAGGGGCCGGGCCTTCTCCCCTTGATCGCAACAGCCTGATTTCTTTCTTCGAGACCCTCTCCGACCTCTCACAAACGAGAGTTGGGAAAAACCAGCTATGCCATAAAACCTGCACACATGCCGGTTTTGTCGAAAGGCCGGTTGATAAGGACGAATCGCGGCAGCCACTGGCCGTCCGCAGGGTTTTAGGGGAGGATATGATGCTCAGGGTTTCCCATCTGCTGGCTGGTGCCGGTCTCGCCGCCATGCTGGCCACGCCAGGGCTGGCTCAGGAAGAAGCGCAGGACACAGGCGGCATTGCCGACATCGTGGTGACGGCGCAGAAGCGCGCGGAAAACATGCAGGACGTGCCGATCTCCGTGTCGGCGGTCAGCGGCGATCAGCTTGCCAATATGCAGGTCACCACCTTGCAGGCGCTGCAAGGCTCCGCGCCGAACGTCCAAATCGACAATTTCGCGAATACGCCGGCGAGCGCGGTCTTCACCATTCGCGGCATCGGCGTGATCGAGCCCGATCCCTATGCGGGTAACACCGTGTCCATCGTCGTCGATGGCGTGCCGCAGTTCTTCAGCATGGGCGCGCTGCTCGACATGTATGACGTCAGCCGCGTCGAGATTCTGCGCGGTCCGCAGGGCACGCTGTTCGGCGCCAATACGACGGGCGGTGTGGTCAATGTCCTGACCAGCCAGCCGACCGGCGAGTTTGGCGGCTTCGTGAAGGCGATGTACGGCAACTGGGACCGGTTCGACGTTTCGGGCGCGATCGAGGCGCCGATCATCGCCGACACATTGTCGTTCAAGCTGGCGGGCATTCACACCCAGCGCAGTGGCTGGGTAACGAACGTCTATGACGGGTCCGACATGGGCAGCAAGAATGTCGATGCGGTGCGCGGCTATCTGCGCTTCACGCCGTCGGCCAATGTCCGCATGGTTCTTCAGGGCGAATATGTCGCCGCGCGCAACGGCGCGCCGGTCGTCGTCAACGGCGGCCTTGTCGGCGAGGGGAATTATGTCGCGCCCGGCCTGCACTATAATGGCAGCGAGCTGCCGATGTATGTGAGCCCCTGCGCGATCGCGGGTGAGCGTTGCTCGGCGCCCGGCAAATATTATTCCGGTAATAATCAGGTGCCCGACACGTCCAACATGGACACCTATTCCACCACCTTCACCGCCAATTTCGATGAAACGGCGCTGGGCGACATCACGAGCATCACCGGCTACAAGAAATTCAAGCTGTTCGAATATACCGATCAGGACGGATCGCCGAGCACCAATGGCGCGACGCGCCGCCGCACAAAGGGCTGGCAGTTCAGCCAGGAGCTGCGTTCATCCTTCTCGGCGGGGGATGCCTTCACCGGCACGGCGGGCGTCTTCTACCTCAAGACCCAATACGACCATTACCAGATGTATCATCTGGACTTCGCTTCGCCCGGGCTGGCGCAATATAATATTCAGGATCAGGGCACCGAATCCCTTTCGGCCTTTGTGCAGACCTATTATCAGGCGACGGACCGGCTGAAATTGCAGGCCGGCATCCGCTTCACGCATGACAAGGTCAAGGCGCGGTCCACGCTCGACTATGCGATGAATCTGCCGAGCCTGACGTCCGACGATTTCACCGTTGCCCCGGGGATCGGCGACCTCAACGTCGTGCCGCATCAGATCGATACCGGCGGGCGCAAGAGCTGGAACAATGTCGGCTGGAAGCTGGGCGCCGATTATGAGCTTGGCCAGAACCAGATGATTTACGCAAGCTGGGCACGCGGGTTCAAATCCGGCGGCTTTACGGGGCGCATCGGCGTCCTGCAGGATGGCAACACGCCTTATGGCCCGGAAAAGGTCGATACGTTCGAGGTCGGCCTGAAGACGGACCTTCTGGACCGTCGCCTGCGTGTGAACCTCTCGGGCTTCTATACCAATTATCGCGATATGCAGGTGGCGCAGATCTATTTTGATCCGGCGACCAGCGTGCAGGGCAACCGCATTCTCAATGCCGGCAAGGCGGAGATCAAGGGTTTCGAGCTTGAGGTGCAGGCCATGCCCGTCGACGGGCTGACCCTGCGCGGCGCGCTCGGCTATCTCGATACGAAGTACAAGGAGTTTCTGTATTTCGATCCGGTGTCGGCGGTCATATACGACCTCAAGGGCAAGGCGCTGCAGAACGCCCCGAAATGGGCATCGACGCTCGGTTTCAACTATGCGCTGGAGCTGAACGGCGGATCGAAGATCATCCTCGATGCCAGCTACCAGTATACCTCGGCGAAATATTATACGGCGGTGCTCAACACCCCGCGCTCGCAGGTGCAGCCCACCCACTATGTCGATGCACTCCTCACCTGGCAGTCGGCCGATCGCAATCTCCAGATCGGCCTGTGGGGCAAGAACCTGTTCGACAAGCGCTATATCTCGACCTCCTATGACTCGCCGGGCTACATGGCGATCGTAGGCTATGCACCGCCGCGCCAATATGGCGTATCGGCAACCTACAACTTCTGACATGCGCGGCCTGCCGCCTGATGGATGTGCTGCGCGCATGCGTCAGGCGGCGGCTGGAAATGCGGGAATGCCATGACACTAGAGTCCGCCCTTGCCCGTGACGCCATCACGACGACACTTGCCCTGCATAGCCGAGGGGTGGACCGCGCGGACGCGGGGATGATCGCGGCGGCCTATCTGCCCGATGCGCGGGTGGACTACGGGTTTTTCAGCGGTACGGCGGCCGAGCTTTCCACAGTGCTTGGCACGGCCATGGCCACAGCCGGGCCGACCCTGCATCGGTGTGCGCCGCCGATGATCGGGCTAGCCGGCGATCAAGCGGTGAGCGAGAGCTATGTGATTGCCTACACAGGCGATCCGGGCACCCAGCGGCTCGTCTTCGGACGTTATCTGGACCGTCTGGAGCGGCGCGACGATGCCTGGCTGATCGCCCACCGGCTCTATGTGATGGACGGAAACGTCAATCGGCCGAACGCGACGATACCGGCGACGCCGGCCCTTACACCGGATCATTTCGTGCCCGAAGGCGCGAAAGGAGCATCCGATCCCGGCCGGGCACTGCTGACCTGCTACCATGCCACTGCCTTGGCAAGACAAGGAACCCTGCCCATGAGCAATAACGGCCAGAACCCCGACGCCGCGCAGGCGGCGATCGATACGCTTGTCTCGCGCGCGGCGATCCAGAATTTGATCGCCGCTTATTGTCGCGGTGTGGACCGGGCGGACGAGGATTTGCTGCGATCCCTCTTCTGGGACGATGGCACGATGATTTCCGGGGTCATCAACGGGCCGGCGGCGGATTTTGCGCGCGGCATTACCGAATATTGCCCTGCGAACATGGAGTATTGCTTCCATTCCGTCGCCAATGTCTGGCTCGACGTGAAGGGCGATCATGCCGTGGGAGAGATTTACGTGCTCGCCCATTTCAGCGCCGGCGGTCAGGACGTGATGAGCGGGGGCCGCTACCTCGATCGTTATGAGCGGCGCGAGGGCGTCTGGAAAATCGCGAGCCGCGTGTTTGTTGCGGACTGGAACACGATGCACCCCGCCAGCATGGCGCTGGATGGCATGTATGAGCCGTTGAAAACGCGGGGCGCCTTCGGGAAGGCCGACCCGGTCTATGCCCATTGGGCGTCAATCTGAAAAAGGACAGGATCACCATGGGCAAGCTGGACGGGAAAGTCGCCATCATCACGGGCGGAGCCTCCGGGCTCGGGGCAGCCGATGCCCGGTTGCTGGCCGAGGAAGGCGCCCATGTCGTCATCACCGATGTGCAGGACGCGCTGGGCGCGGCGCTCGCGGCGGACATTCCCGGCAGCCTCTATCTGCATCATGACGTCCGCAGCGAGGCGGAGTGGGACGCGGTCGTCGCGGAGACGCGCGCACGCTTCGGCCGGATCGACATTCTGGTGAACTATGCCGGGCTGGTCCGCTTCGGCAGTGTCGAGGCGCTGTCCTATGCGGACTACAAGCTCCAGGTCGATGTCATGCTCGATGGTACGTTTCTGGGGTGCAAGGCGGTCATCCCGCATATGAGCCGGGACGGCAGCGGGTCGATCATCAACATGGCGTCCATCGGCGGCATCAAGGGGATCAGCGCAATTCCCGCTTATGCCGGGGCGAAGGGCGGCATCATCGCGATGACCCGCAGCGTCGCCATTCATTGCCGCGAGCAGGGCTATCATATCCGTGTCAATTCGATCGCGCCGGGCGGGATCGTGACGCCGATGACGGCGCAGGCCGTTGCCGAGCTCGATGCGGCCGACCCCGGATTGCAGCAGAACGCCAATCACGGCATGGGCGAACCCATCGATATCGCGAAGATGGTGCTCTACCTCGCCTGCGAGGACGGCCGGCACATCACCGGTACCAACATCGTCATCGATAATGGCGAGACCATCGGCTGACGCTGACGGCGCGTGGAAGGTCTGAGCCCGTGGCGGGCTCAGCCATCCCATTTGCGGTGATAGAGGTCGCGCACCACGCGCTCGACCAGCGCGAGCACATTATCCCGCCTGTCGGGCGGCAGGGTCGCCGTCAGGATCAGTCCCAGATGTGTCGCGGTGACGAAGTCGCTGGCGGTTTGCAGATTGACCTCATTGCCCTCCCATTGCGGGAAGGCGCCACCGACCTCTTGCTGCCAGGCATGGTCATAGCGCATCGCGCCCGGCAGGAAGCAGTCGCGCAGTTCCTTGTCTGTCCGTGAGACGACCAGCAGCTCCATATAGGCGGCATAGTCGCGGCTCTGGACGCTCTCCCAATACATCGCCGTTGCCTGCTGCGGCTGATCGTCGACGATTGCCGCGCTGGCGCGAAAGTCCGCGAGAAAGCGGGCGATGCGCCGGTCCACGATATGATCGATGACGGCCGAGACGAGATCGGCCTTGGTCGGGAAATGATGCTGCAACGCGCCGCGGGAGACGCCGGCCTTCTCCGCCAGTGCCAGTACGGAAAATCCGGCATAGCCGCGCTCGACCAGCCAGTCGATCGCCGCCTCCAGAACCCGCTCCCGCATCAGCGCGCTTTTGCGGCTCTGCCAGCTTTCGCCTGCTATCACATTCTGCTCCTGCCGGTGCTCTGTTGCCCGGCGGAGACTCGCTCCATCACCTTCAGCCATGGTTTCACCTAGCAAAAATCGCAGTCTTGCCAAAAGCACTGAATATCATAAACAAGCACAACTGCTTGTTTTGTCGTCGCCCCGATCGAACGGGGCCAATAATAAAGCCTCATCATCTGGAATCTGACTAGGAGAGATATCATGGCGAATGAACTACAAGCGCTTCAGGATCGGTTTGCCCTTCAGGACCTGCTCACCGCCTATTGCTACGCGGTTGACCGGCTGGACGATGTGCCCGCGCTGCTGGACCTGTTCCTGCCCGACGCCGATTTTGACCTGTCCGCCATCGGCCTGCTGAACGTGAAGGGGCATGGCGAGATCGGCACGTTCTTCACCCGCGTGTTCCAGGACATGTCGCACCACGCGCATTATAACAGCAACTTCACCATCTCTCGCCTCGACGGCGATGAGGCGTCCATCCGCGCTTATGTGACCGGCATGGGCATCGCGAAGGACGGCAACAGCGTCACCGTCCATGTCGATTATTATCTCGACTGCGTGCGGACGAGCGCCGGCTGGAAGATCAAGCGCTTCTATGAAGAGCCGCTGCTGCCCATGCCCGGCTCGCTGACGGAAATTCATGCCAAGGAGGGCGCCGATGTCGCTTGATCTGAAAATCCCGGAACCGGGCATCGCTTATCCCACCTCGCCTCTGGCCTCCGCGCCGGAGGCCCGTGGCGATCCGATCACGGGTGATCGCTACTGGTCGCGCGACTTTGCCGAGCGCGAGTGGGAGCATATGTGGAAGCGGGTCTGGCACGTCGGCGGCCGGACCAGCCAGCTTGAGGAAGCGGGCGATTTCATCGTCCATAACTTCAAGCACGAGTCGGTCATGATGGTGAAGCAGGAGGATGGCTCGATCCGGGCGTTCTTCAATGTTTGCCAGCATCGCGGCAACCGGCTGGTCACGGTGTCCGAAGGCGGCGTCGGCGGCACCTTCGCCTGCCCCTATCACAACTGGAAATGGGGCATCGACGGCACGCTCAAGGACGTGCAGGACCCGGAGGACTTCGCCAACGGCAATCCCTGCGGCAAGCTGCGCCTTTCGGAACTGCCCTGCGAAACATGGGGCGGGTTCGTCTGGTATTCGTTCGATCGCAACGCCGTGCCGCTGCAGGAATATCTCTCGCCCATCCCCGATCTGCTGGCCACGCGTGACCTCGATAACTGGACGCGGGTGATCTGGCGGCGACTGCGGGTGAACACCAACTGGAAGTTCGCGTCGGACAACTTCAACGAAGCCTATCATATCCCGGCGGTGCATCCGCAGTTCATGCCGATCATCGACGACCATTATTCGACCACCGTGTTCGAAATGTATCCGACCGGCCACAACCGGATGATCGAGAAGTTCCAGCCCTCCAGCCGCTATGCGGACGCACAGCAGGTCAAGCCGCTCTGGGCGGAACTGCTGCGGCAATGGGATATCGACCCGAACGATTATGAAGGACGGGCGCAGGAAGGGCGCACCGCATTGCAGGACGCGCGGCGCAAGCTGGGGCCTGAGCGCGGCTTCCGCCATTTCGACCGGTTGACGGAATGGGAGCTGACCGATCAGTTCCACCACACGCTGTTCCCCAATGTCACGCTGACCGGCACGCCGGAGGGCATGCACTTCTTCCGCACCGAGCCGGACGGGGAGGACCCGAGCTGGTCGATCTTCGACTACTGGTACATGGTGCCGAAGGTCGAGGGCGCGGACGCGGTCGAGACGCTGTACGGGATGCGGCCCTATGAGGAGGCCGAGTTCGAGGACGGTGAATTCTCCGACTATCAGGCGACAATCGCGCAGGGTGATTTCCTCGCGCAGGATCTGTCTCTTGCCGTGACGCAGCAGCAGGGGCTGCGCTCGATGGGCTTTACCGATGCCTATCTGGCCCAGCAGGAAACCCGCGTTCGCCGTTTCCATGAGGTCATCAACGACTATCTGGAAGGCAGGCGCTAAAACTTGGTCGATCCCGTTCCCCGGATAGGGGGACGGGACCAGCACAAGCAAAAAGAGGAGGGGGAACCAGATGGCTCCCCCTCCTCTTTTCTTTTAGCCGTCGCTGGCGCTTAGAACTTGGTCGAGAACTGCACCATGACGGTCCGCGGCAGCGTACCAAAGCCGAGCTGATCGGCATGGGCTGAGGTTGTCGTGCCGGCGCTTCCGCCGGTGGACGGCCCGTCCACGACGCCGCTCACATAGAAGCGGTTGGTCAAATTCTTGCCGATCAGCGCGACCTGCCAGCGCTCATCCTCGCTGCCGACGCGAATGCCCGCATCGAGCGTCGCATATTTGCTCTGCCGCGAATCGGGGTTGCCAAAGCCGGAGGCGAGATAAGACGAGCTGAAGCGCATGTCCGCGTTCAGACCCAGCGTCAGGCCATTGCCGACCGGGCGATCATAGGATGCGCCGATGGTCCCGGTCCATTTCGGCGCGACCGAAAGCACCTGACCATCCAGATTCTGCCGAACGCCGCCGCCAGCCAGCACGATGCTGCACCCCTCGGCGATGCTCTGCCCGGCATAGCAGGGCGCCTGCGGGAAGTCGGTATAGGTTGCCTTGTTGTAATTGATGCCGCCATGCAGGTTGAGCCCGTCGACTGAGCGGGGCGCAAACTCGAACTCCAGTTCCACGCCTCTGGTCTTTGCGTCGGCGGTGAGCGTTTGGAAGGCAAAGATCGGCGAGTTGAAGAAGTCGACCTGCAGATCCTTGTAGCGATAGCTGTAGACGCCGAGGTTGAGGCGCAGCTGATTGTCAGCAAGCGTCGTCTTGATGCCGCCCTCGAAACCGCGCGCGCGCTCCGGGTCGAAGGTGAGGTCGGCCAGCGGATTGGACGAGAATTTCGAGTTGATCCCGCCATTGGAGAAGCCGCCCGACTTGTAGGCGGTCTTGTACGCGCCATAGACGAGGATGCCGGAGACGGGCTTCCAGGTCAGCGAGACTTCCGGTGACCAGTTGTTGAAGCTCTGGTCTGCCTGAATGATGCCAAGGCCATCGGGATCATTGCTCGGCCGGAAGATCGAGGTGACGCCCGCATTATTATAGGGCTGGGTGAAGAAGCTCTTCTTGGTCTCATGCGTATAGCGCACGCCGCCCGCCAGCTCGAGGCTTGGCGCGACCTTCCATGTCACCTGCCCGAACAGGGCAATGGTCTCGCCATTGGTGAAGCTGTTCTTGGTGGTCGCGAGATAGCGGTTGGTGGCCGACTGGGTGCTATCCTCGATATTCGCGAACATCACGAACTGGTCGAAGGTGCGCTTCGTCTTCTGGTACAGCCCGCCGACCATGAGGTTGAGAGGGCCGTCCAGCGTGGTGAGCGCGCGCAGCTCCGACGAGAAGGCGTGGAATGTCGAGTTTTCCGTGGCCCATGTGCCCGCCGCGCTCGACTGGAAGTCGCAGGCGCAGGCCCAGCGGTTGTTGTTCCAGTTATAGTTGGTGACGGATGTGATCGTCACATCGTCCAGTTCATAGCCGATATTGGCCGTGACCCCGTAGGACTTGTACCGATTATAGAGGCTGCCGTCCGATTTGGCATAGGGGAAGTTCGGCGCGATATCGGTCGGTATGTTGTTCTGGTGCGATACGAAATCCCGCGCGCAGGCATAGCCATTGAGCTGGCTGGCACCTGACGGGCAGTTATAGGCCACATAGTTCCAGCTGCTGTTGTTCACATCATTATAGGTGCCCGATGCCTTGAATGTCGCGGTCAGGCGGTCGGTCGGTTCCCATTTCAGCGTGACACGGCCCAGAAGCTCCTTTTCGCCCGGCGCCTTGCTGGCGGCCGGCTGCGCGACGTGCCCTTCCAGAGAGCCGTCCGCGACATCGAACGTGGAGTAGGTGACCGGCTGGGCGACATTGCGATAATAGCCGCCCCACATCTTCGATGCGCGTACTGCGACGCGGATGCCCAGCGTGTCCGACAGCGGGCCCGACCCGATCAGTTCGATCTGCGCCTGCTCTGCCTTGAACTCATAGCCGGCGCGCGCCTTGAACTCCGGCGTCGCCGTCGGATCGGCGGTGGTGAGCGAGATCACGCCGGCGGTGGCGTTCTTGCCGAAGAACAGCGCCTGCGGCCCTTTCAGAATCTCGACACGGCCAAGATCGAAAAAGCCTTCGTTGATGATGCGGCCCTGCCCGTAATAGACCCCGTCGACCACGATGGCGACCGACTGCTCGATACCGATGGAGGTGGAGGACGATCCGATCCCGCGCAGGGTCAATTGCGCGCCCGAGCCGTTCGACGCGCGGCCGACGTTGAGATTGGGGGTGCGTGCCGCGATCTTCTCAATGGAGGTGAGGTCCTGCCGCTGGATCAGCTCGCCGCTCAGCGCGGTGACCGACACCGGGACGTCCTGCACGCTTTCGGCACGTTTGCGCGCCGTTACGACGATGTCCTGCAAGCCGCCCGTCTGCTCCGCCTCGGGCTGTGCGCCGGCTGACTGGTCCTGCGCCATGGCCGCCGAACCGCCGACCATCAGGGCCGTTGTCAGCGCTACCCGCGCCACCGATAGCGCCAGAGTCGATATTGCTGCATGCGCTCGCATTCTATTTCTCTCCCGTTGCATGGCCATAGGCCAGACGTGTTTCTTGGCTGGATCTCTCGTCCACGCGCCGGGAATCTGCGCTTTCCGTTCCGTAGCGTCACCCTGTCAGAAAGAAGAGGTCGGCCGCGAGAATGGCGCGGGCCGGTGAGCCCGGGCCGATTTCTATAACTTTTCCCAGTGGGCTGCTGATACGCGGCAGGAGACACACACAGGCAAAGACCAGATGGGAGAGGCGGGCCGTCACATGGCAGAGGTGCGGAATCTGGGCGATGTCGGCCATTTTGACGACAGCGCCGACGTTGTGGTGATCGGCTATGGCATTGCCGGCGCCTGCGCGGCGCTGGAAGCACGGCGCGCGGGTGGTGACGTTCTGGTGGTCGAGCGGGCCAGCGCCGGCGGAGGGGCCAGCGCGCTGTCCTCCGGCCTGTTCTATCTGGGCGGCGGAACGCCGATCCAGCAGGCGGCCGGATATGACGATGATGCCGACAATATGTATCGTTTCATGGCCGCGAGCATGGGGACCGCGCAGGCCCCCCTCGTGCGGCGCTATTGCGACGACAATGTGGAGCACTTCAACTGGCTGGAAGCGCAGGGCATTCCCTTCGAGCGCAGCTATTATGACGGTAAGGCCGTGTTCCTGCTCTCGACCGAAGGGCTGATGAGCACGGGGAACGAGAAAGTCTGGCCGTTCCGTGATGTCGCCCGCCCGGTGCCGCGCGGCCACCAGGTCCAGCGTGAGGGGCATAGTCCCGGCGGTGGCGCGATGGAGCCGCTGCTGGCCCGCTGCGAGGAAGCCGGCGTGCGCGCGAGCTACGACAGTGTCGCGACCGCGCTGGTCGTCGATGAGCAGGGGCGCGTGCGCGGCGTCGCCATCCGGCAGGCCGGGACGGACAGGGTGTATGAGGCGCGCCGTGGCGTCATATTGGCGACGGGCGGCTTTGGCATGAACCGGGCGATGCTGGCGCAGTATTTCCCTGACCTGCCCGACAGCGCGGAGCCGCTCGGGACGCCCTATACCGATGGTTCGGGCATATTGCTTGGGGAGGCTGCCGGCTCCGCGACCGCCGGTATGGACGGCATGATTGCCACCGCGTCCGTCTATCCGCCCGGTCAGCTTATCAAGGGGATCATCGTCAACAGTCGCGGCCAGCGGTTTGTCGCGGAAGACAGCTATCATGGCCGCACGGCATCCTTCATCATGGAGCAGCCCGGCCAGCGCGCCTATCTGATCGTGGATTCGGAGATTTTCGCTTATCCCGAGATCACCACGGCCAACCACACGCTGATCGACGGGTTTGAGACCATCGCGGAGATGGAGCAGGGGCTCGAGCTGCCGGAAGGGTCGCTCGTGGAGACGATGGGCTATTATAATCGCCACGCCCATGAGCAGCGTGATCCCCGGTTCCACAAGCATCCCGACTGGCTGAAACCCCTCGACGCGGGGCCATGGGCTGCCTTCGACATCTCGTTCAACCGGTCCAATTATCTCTACATCACGCTGGGTGGATTGCAGATCAACGAGCATGCCCAGGCGCTGGACATTGATGGCCGGCCGATTGCCGGGCTCTATGCGGCCGGCGCCTGCACCGCGCATATTCCGCATGACGGCAAGAGCTATGCGAGCGGGATGAGCCTTGGTCCCGGCTCCTATTTTGGCCGTGTCGCCGGGCGATACGTCATGCAGCAACCATCTTGAGGGAGAACAGCGCGATGAACCTGGAAAATGAAGTCCGCGATCTTGTGGCGCGGCGGGACATCTGCAAGGCCATATTCGCCTATATGCGCGGGCAGGACCGGCTCGATCCGGCGCTTCAGCTCTCGGCCTTCCATACCGATGCGGACCTCGATTGCGGTCCGTTCAGGGGCGGGCCGGAAGGCTATACCAATTTCGCGCAGACGCTGCTCGGCGAGATGAAGGGAAGCCAGCATATCGTCGGCCAGATCGACCTTGATGTCGACGCGGAGCAGGGCACGGGCACAGGCGAGGTCTATTTCTTCGCCTGGCACAGGACCGAGCAGGACGGTGCCCCGCGCGACCTCCTCATGGCCGGCCGCTATATCGACGAATATAGCTATAAGGACGGGCGCTGGGCCATTCAGCGGCGGCGCGAACTGATCGACTGGGCGCGGGACGATGCGGCGAGCGACGATATTCTGGCCGCGTTTGAGGGCATCCATCTCTCCGGGCGGCGCGGCACGGATTTCAGCCAGACCCGCGACTGGGCATCGGGGACCTCCGGACGCTAACGCCACCGAAGGCCAATGGTGAAGCCGATATGAAAAGGGGCAGTAGCCTGTGCGCTACTGCCCCTTTTCGGTGTCTCAGAGTTCGCCGTTTATATATTTCATGAGCGTGTTCTGGAACTGGCGGATCTGGATTTCCTGATAATTGCCCAGTTCAACCCGGTTGTTGGGGCTCGATTTCAGGCCGATCTGCACATAGGGTAGATTTTCCATATCCTGATCGAACACGTCGCCCAATATGCCAAGCTCGGGCGCCTCGCTCCATTTCTGGTCGACGGTCAGCAGCTTCATCGGCGGTGCCTTGGGGTGCGGCTGCCCCGGCGGGACACGGGTGATGATGCGGACTTCCATCAGGCAGTGGTCGACATCCTTCCACGGCCGCCAGCGATAGACGATGTTCGGCTGGAAGCCGCCCCATGGGCTCATATTGGGGAAGACGTTGTAGAGAATGGCGTCCATCATCTCCGCGTCGGACGCGAAGCTGACATCGTGACCGAACATGCGACTGGTCGTTTCGCGCAGGCTCGCGCCCAGCGCCTCGCGCGCGGTCTTCCCTTCCGGCACCCGCACATTATAGCCGCCGCCTTCACCACCTTCACCACCTTCACTTGCGCCTTCGTCGGCTTCGTAATTGTCGGATGAACGGCCGTTATATTTGACGAACTCGTCCACGATCCATTGCTGCGTCTTGCCGGTGGCATCGACATGCGGGGACATCGTGCCGAAGGGCGTGATCGTCAGGTTCACATGGTCGCCATAGATATTGTACATCGAGTTGGCGTCGCCGGTGAACGGCAAGAGCTGCGGATGCGTGACGACGGTGTGCCAGCTCTCCATGAAGGCTTCCATCACCACCTTCCAGTTGGCCTTGCAAACCTTCCCGACCCAGAGGACGGTGGCGCATTCCTCATGCTTCCAGCGTTTGAAATGCTCGGGCATCGGCGCCAGATATTCTTCAAGCGTCGGGCCGTCCTTGGCTTCGCGGATATAAATATAGCCGCCCCAGCGCCCCACCGAGATTTCCGGCAGGGCCATCGCCTCTTCCTTCAGATGCGGGAAATCCCACCGGCAGGGGATGGTCTTGAGCGATCCGTCATTATTCCAGGCGAAGCCGTGGAACGGGCATTGCAGCGAGGACGACCAGCCGTCCTGCGTCTTGAGCTGCCGGCCGCGATGGAGGCAGACATTGTAGAAGGCCCGGACCGACCCGTCATCCTGCCGGACCAGCAGGAAGGATTTGTCGGCGATCTCGTAGACGACATGATCGCCCGGTTCCGGCAGTTCCTCTTCCCGCGCCGCGAACTGCCAGACGCGCGGCCACATTTTCTGCTTCTCAAGCTCGAAAAAGGCCGGGTCCGTATAGCGAGAGGCCGGGATTGGGTCCGACCCCAGATTCTCATACTCGTCCTGATAGAGGAAGGCAGGCACCGGATTGGTGTCCGCCATCATCAGGTCACGAACCGTCGTCCCGGGACAGCGCGCCAGCGGTTCCCCTTTGATCTGCGGGTCACTTTCAGCCATCAACATGCTCCTGATTGTGCTTTTGCCGGCAGTCTAGCGCAGCGCGCCGGCAGGCACGACCTGTGCTTTATGAGAGCCGGGAAATTCCCTATTGCGCGACCATGCCGCCATCGACCACAAGCTCCGCCCCCGTGATGTAGCCGGCCGCGTCGGACGCGAGGAAGGCGACCATGTTGCCGATGTCTTCCGGCTCGCCCATGCGCTTCATGGGGACAACGGCCATGATCTCGTCGAACACCTCCTTATTGTCGGCGATCGCCACTTTCTGCATGTCGGTCCAGATCATGCCGGGATGGATCGTGTTGACGCGGATATTCTCTGCCGCGGTTTCCAGCGCGACCGTCTTGCTGAACAGGCGCACCCCGCCCTTGGACGCGGCATAGGCGCTGGTCCCTGCGACGCCGACCAGCCCGGCGACGGAGGACAGGTTGATGATTGATCCGCCGCCACCCTGCGCGCGCATCTGGTCGACGGCGTTCTGCGTGCCGAGAAATACGCTGTCGAGGTTGACCGCGATCTGCTTGTGCCAGTCCGTCGCGGTCAGTTCCGAGACAGGCCGCAATACGGCGATCCCGGCATTGTTGACCATGATGTCCAGCCGACCGAACCGTGCCAGCAGCGCATAGCGAACCGTCTGCCAGTCCTTCTCGTCCGTGACATCCTGCCTTGCCCCGGCGGCCGCGAATCCCTCCGCAGTAAGCTCGGCGGCGCGTGCCGCCACGGCATCCCCGTCAATATCCGTGAGGAACACGCTGGCGCCCTGACGCGCCATGACGCGCGCGGCGGCAAAGCCGAGCCCACCCGCGGAGGCAGCGCCTGTTACCCATGCTACCTTGCCGTTCAGATCGATCATGCTCAACATCCTTTCCCTGTGTTCCGATATTATCTGTCTGCGAGACTGGATGGGCGCCGGGCGCGCCTCAACTGCGGATAGTCACAGAAAAACCGGCCCGACCTATGACGATGAAGAGTTACGCGGCGGAGCACGCGCCGGTACCTTGTTCTGTGAAAACACATGGGAGAGCGCGGACATGGGCTATCATGAGACGATCGGCGAAGAAGCGGCGCGGATGCTCCACTTCGTTGAGAGCGGCACGACCGACAGCGCCGAGAGCGCCATGGAGGTGCCGGCGTCGGCCTATACCGACCAGCGCCATTTCGATGAGGAGATGACGCATATCTTCCACCGCCTGCCATTGCTGGCGGCGCTGAGCGCCGAGCTGCCCAATCCCGGCGATTTCAAGGCGATGGACCTGATGGGCAAGCCCATCCTCATCACGCGCAAATCGGATGGCGGCGTGGCGGCGATGTATAATGTCTGCACCCATCGCGGCATGATCCTCCAGCCGGAAGGCTATGGGAGCAAGAAGCGCTTTTCGTGCCCGTATCACGCCTGGACCTTCGCCAATGACGGGCGCCTGATCGGCGTGGCGGAGCCGGGGAAATTTGGTCCGGTCTGCAAGGAGGAGCGCCATCTGCGCGACCTGCCCTGTGTCGAGGCGGGCGGGATCATCTGGGTCTCACTGACGCAGGGCACGGAGATGGACATCAAGGCGCATCTGGGCGGCATGCTGGATGACCTTGAAGTCTATGATCTTGCCGGCTGGCATTTCTGCGGTTCGCGGCAGATCCACGGCGCAAACTGGAAGATCGCCTATGACGGCTATCTTGAAGGCTATCATTTTGCCGCTGCGCACCCGGAGACCATCCATCCGCGCAGCTTCAGCAACATCATGCATTTCACGGCCTTCGGCCCGCACATGCGGGTTGGATATCCGCAAACCGCGATTCGCGAAAAGCTCGGCGCGGAACCGCGTGAACGCTGGGGCCATGTGGAAAATAGCGGCTATGACTTCGTCCGCACGATCTTCCCTAACGTGTCGATCTTCTTCGCGCCGGAGATCACGCAGGTCGCGCAGCTGCTGCCCGGCCCGACGCCGGACCGGAACACCACCAATCTGCTCTTCATTCGCCGCGATCCGCCCCGTGACGAGGCGGACAGCGCCGCGATCGAGGGCATGATGGACTGGCTGAGCGAAGTGGTCGACCGGGAGGATTATGGCGTGGGCCTTCAGGTGCAGAAAGGGCTCGAATCCGGCGCGCTCAAAAGCGTGATCTTTGGCCGCAACGAGCGGGGCAACCAGTATTTCCACAAATATGTGGACTATTTCCGCGCCAATGATCCGAATGCCAGCCCACCCGTGCTCTGAAACCCCCTCGGAATAAAGGCGATCTTATGAAAAACAGCCGGATATTGCTTGCCTCGCGCCCTTCGGACGTCCCCGTCGCGGAGAATTTTGCGCTGGTGGAAGAGGATCTCAAGCCGCTTCAGGATGGCGAGGTGCTGACCGAGAATCTCGTTTTCGCGATCGACCCCGCAATTCGCGGCATGCTGGACGATAATGAGGACAGCTATCTGCCCGCCGTCCCCATTGGCGGGCTCATTCCCACAATGGTGCTTGGCCGGGTGGTCGAGTCCCGCAATCCCGCGTTCAAGCCGGGCGACTATGCACGCGGCTTTTGCGGGTGGGAGAAGCACAGCACCATCGCGGCGGATAATTTCGCGATGGAGAATGTGCATATCGACGAGACGGTGCCGCTGACCGCCTATATGGGCGCGCTCGGCTGGTCCGGCATCACCGCTTATGTGGGGCTCAAGCGCATCGGCGAGATGGCGGCGGGCAATACCGTCGTCGTCAGCGCCGCGGCGGGCGCGGTAGGCAGCGTGGCCGGGCAGGTCGCGCGCCTCTCCGGCTGCCGCGCGGTTGGCATTGCCAGCACGGACAAGATCGAAGAGGTGACCGGGCTGCTCGGTATGGATGCGGCAGTGGATTACAAGGCGCCGGGAGATCTCTCCGCCGCGATCCGCGAGGCGTGCCTTGGCAAAGGGGCGGACGTCTATTTCGACAATGTCGGCGGGATGGTGCTCGACACCATGCTGCCACTCATGGCGGATTTCGGACGGATCGTGACCTGCGGCATGGTCGCCAACTACAATAACGCGCAGGATCCCTATCCCATTCGCAATCTCTGGCAGGTGCTGGTGCACCGGATCACCATGCGCGGCTTCCTTGCCTATGAGCATTTCGACATGCTGGCGGAAGCGGAGAGCGCGCTGGCGGGCTGGATCAAATCCGGCGAGCTGAGGGCGACGGAGAATGTGGCAACCGGCATCGAAAACACGCCCAATGCCTTCATCCGCCTGATGTCCGGGCAGACAAAGGGCAAGACCATCGTGCGCCTGCGCGACGACATCACGACTTTGGGGGAGCTGAAAATCGCATGACCGGCATCGGTATGGAACGGACGATGGAAATCGCCGCACGCGTTGAGGATTTCGTGCGGACGGTCATCATTCCCTACGAGAAGGACCCCCGGATCGCGGTGCATGGCCATGGTCCGCCGGAAGATCTCGTCATGGAAATGCGGGAGAAGGCGCGCGCGGCCGGCGTGATGACCCCGCATATCCTGCCCGATGGTCAGCATCTGAGCCAGCGGGAGACGGCGGTGGTGCTGATCCGCTCTGGCCTTTCCCCATTGGGGCCGCTGGCGTGCAACACCATGGCGCCCGATGAGGGCAATATGTATCTTCTCGGCAAGGTCGCCAGCGCGGAACAGAAGGACCGCTTCCTTGCGCCGCTGGTTTCCGGGCGGGCGCGATCGGCCTTTTTCATGACCGAGCCCGCCGAGGATGGCGGCGCGGGCTCCGACCCGTCCATGATGCAGACGACCTGCCATCTCGACGGCAACCACTGGGTCATCAACGGGCGCAAGGCCTTCATCACCGGCGCGCAGGGTGCCGCCGTTGGCATCGTGATGGCCAAGTCTGATGATGGCGCCTGCATGTTTCTGGTCGATCTGCCGGACCCCGCTATTCGTATCGAGCGTGTGCTGGATACGATCGACAGCTCCATGCCCGGCGGCCATGCCGTCATCGCGATCGAGAATTTGCGCGTGCCAGCCAGCCAGATGCTCGGTGCGTCGGGCGAGGGTTTCCAATATGCTCAGGTTCGCCTGTCGCCCGCGCGTCTCTCCCACTGCATGCGCTGGCTTGGCGGAGCCATCCGCTCGCAGGAAATCGCGTCGGCATATGCCTGCACCCGCCATGCCTTCGGCAAGCCGCTCGTCGATCATGAAGGCGTGGGCTTCATGCTGGCGGAGAATATGATCGACCTGCGACAGGCCGAGCTGATGATCGACTGGTGCGCCGGGGTGCTGGACAGCGGCTCGCTGGGCACGGCGGAAAGCTCCATGGCCAAGGTCGCGGTATCGGAAGCGCTGATGCGGATTGCCGACAAATGCGTGCAGGTCATGGGAGGCAGGGGCGTGTCCGGCGATACCGTCGTGGAACAGATATTCCGCGAGATACGCGCGTTCCGCATTTATGATGGTCCGACCGAGGTGCATAAGTGGAGCCTCGCCAAGAAGATCAAGCGCGAGTACCGGACTCAGCATCAGGGCTGAGGCCGATGGCGCAGCGAACATAAATCGAAGGATGAAGCATGAATATTGATGGTCTTGCCGCAATCGTCACGGGTGGCGCATCCGGCCTTGGCGGTGCGACGGCTGCCATGCTGGCGGCGCGCGGCGCGAAGGTCACCATATTGGACCTCAACGAGGCGCAGGGTGAGGCGCTGGCCGGGGAACTGGGCGGCCTGTTCGTGAGAACGGACGTGACGAGCGAAGCCGATGTCGAGGCGGCGCTGGACGCTGCGGAGAGCCGCCACGGCACCGCGCGCATCCTCGTCAACTGCGCGGGCATCGCACCGCCCGCAAAGGTCATCGCGCGGGATGGCAGCGCGCTCCCGCTCGCCGACTTCGCGAAGATCGTGAACATCAACCTCATCGGCACGTTCAACATTCTGGCCAAGTTCGGCGCGCGGCTGCACACGGCAGAGCCGATCGGCGAGGAGCGCGGTGTTATCATCAACACCGCCAGCGTCGCCGCGCTCGAGGGGCAGATCGGCCAGGCCGCCTATGCCGCGTCCAAGGCGGGAGTAGTCGGCATGGCCCTGCCGGTCGCGCGGGAGTTCGCGCGTTACGGGATTCGCGTCATGACCATCGCACCGGGCATCTTCTGGACCCCGATGCTGGCCAGCCTGCCGCAGGAAGCGCAGGATTCGCTCGGCAAGCAGGTTCCTTTCCCCAGCCGTCTCGGCAAGCCGGAGGAATATGCCACGCTGGTTGAAAGCATCATCATCAATCCGATGCTGAACGGCGAACTGATCCGGCTGGATGGCGCCATCCGCATGGCCGCGAAGTAACAACCGCATTCCTCAAGGCAGGCTCCATCATGTCGACATCCCAGCAGGAGAATTCCGGCACCACGCCCGTTCGGGAGGGCTATGCCATTGACGCGCAGCGGCTTGCTGCATGGATGGCCGACCATGTGCCGGGATTTGCCGGGCCGCTGGAGATCGATCAGTTCAAGGGCGGCCAGTCCAACCCGACCTACCGGCTACGGACGCCGACGGCCGCGTTCGTGCTGCGTCGCAAGCCCGCGGGAGTGCTGCTGAAAGGCGCCCATGCGATCGAGCGGGAAGTGCAGGTGCTCTCCGCGCTGGACCGCATGGGTTTTCCCGTGCCGCATATTTTCGGGCTGTGCGAGGATGCGGAGCTGATTGGCACGCCCTTCTACGTCATGCAGATGGTCGAAGGGCGGATTTTCTGGGACGCGAGCCTGCCCGAGCTGGCGAAGGCGGAGCGGGTGGCCTGCTTCGACGCGATGAACGCGACCATCGCCCAGTTGCACGGCATCGACATCGCGGCGGCCGGCCTCTCGGATTATGGCAGGCCGGGCAATTATTTCGCGCGGCAGATCACGCGCTGGACGCGGCAATATCAGGACGATGATCTGGCCGGCCGCGACGCGAACATGGACTGGCTGGTCGACTGGCTGCCGAATAATATCCCCGAAGGCGATGAAAGCGCCATCGTCCACGGCGATTTCCGCTGCGACAACATGATCTTCCACCCGACCGAACCGCGCGTGCTGGCCGTTCTGGACTGGGAACTCTCGACCCTTGGCCATCCGCTGGCGGATTTCGCCTATCATGCCATGATGTACCGGATGCCGCCCGATATCGTGGCGGGTCTCAAGGGGGTGGATCTCGTCGAGGCCGGCATACCGGGCGAGGCGGAGTATATCGCCGCTTATTGTGCCCGCACGGGGCGGACGGATATCCCGCACTGGCCCTTCTATATCGCGTTCAATTTCTTCCGGCTGGCCGCGATCTTCCACGGCATCAAGGGTCGGGTGATCCGGGGCAATGCCTCCTCCGCCTCGGCACGGGAGCGGGCGGAGAATTTCCCCCGGCTCGCCGCAATCGCGCGGGAGAGCCTGGCGGGCTGAGCCGGCTGGCCGCCGCCGTGCGGTGCGGCTTTAAGGCTGGCCGGCCTCGCTCTTCAGCACCGTGAATGCACGATGGGCATAACGCCAGACGCCGTCACGCTTCACATAGCTGTCGTCATATCGGCCCCACACGCGGATGGGCTCTCCGGCGGCCGTCTCGGCCACCTCGAAGGTATAGGATGTGCCGCTGGCCCTGGCGCCGTCGATCCGCACGGTGCCCATGGTCGCGTTCATCACGACGAAGGGGAAGCCTTTCATCGCCTCGATCCATGCCGCGACAATGGCGTCCCTGCCGCGCACAGGCTCCGGGTCGAATAATTGCCAGCTTGCGTCCTCGTCCCAGGTTTCGCCCCAGAGCTGCGCGTCCCGCTGGTTGACGCCATCAATATATTGGCCAAGCACCTGTTGGATTAGCGCCAGTTCCGCTCCCAGGCTCATCATCGGCTCCTTCATGCGCGTTGCGTTTAATTGGCTAACAAGATGTCTGCCATGCGCCACCCAACGGCCATGGCCGGCGCATTGGTGTTACCCGTGACCAGACCCGGCATGATCGAGCAGTCCGCCACGCGCAGGCCGTCGACCCCGTAGACGCGCAACGCCGGATCGACCACGGCGTCCCCCGCGCGACCCATGCGGCAGGTGGCAACGCCGTGCAGGCCGCAGGTGGAGAGGGTACGGAAGCTGTCCAGCAGCGCCTCGTCATCCTGCACATGGGCGCCGGGGAGCAGTTCCTCGCCGACATCCTCCGCCAGTGCCGCTTGCTGCGCGAAGCGCCGCATCATCCGGATGGAGGCGATCGCGCTTTGCCTGTCCTCCGGCGTTGAAAGCCAGTTGGGAATGATCGCGGCCCCGTCCGCGCTTTCCGGCCCGCGCGCGTCGATCTGCCCCTCGCTGGTAAGGCGCAGCAGCGTGCCGGAAATCGTCATGCCGGGGCGCCGGTCGATATTGCCCAGCGGTACGGGATCGTTGCTGTCTCCCAGCGCGAACATGTAGCCGCCCAGATAGAGCTGGAGATCGGTGCGCGCATTCTGGCCTTCCATGCTCATAAAGGCGCCGACCTCAAACGGGCCGGTGGCCATCGGCCCGTCCCGCCGCAGATAATAGCGCGCGAGAGAGCACAGCAAGCCCGGCCCATAATAGCTCGCGCCAATGCCACTGTCGCGCTTCAGGCGGAAAGGCATGGTGTAGGAGAGATGCTCCAGCAGGTGCCGGCCGACATGGGGGCTGTCTATCCGGGGCGCGATGCCTGCCGCGCGCAGGCTGGCGCCATCACCAATGCCGGATCGTTGCAGGATCTGCGGGCTCTCCAGTGCGCCGGCGCTCAGGATGATCTCGCCATGGCAGCGGACGGTGAACCGCCCGCGCTGTTCATTCTCGACCGTCACGCCCGTCGCGCGCGTTCCATCCAGCATGATGTCCCGGACGATGGTGCCGGTCAGCACGAAGACATTGGGGCGCCGGGTCGCGCGGCTCAGAAAGGCGGCGGCGCCCCCGTCGCGGCGGCCGTCGCGGATGTTATGGCAATAATATCCGACCCGCCCGCCGGTGACGCTGTTGAGATCGTCCGTGCGGGTAAGGCCCATCTCCACGCCCGCCTCGATCATGCGGTCAGCCAGAGGATATCGAAATGTCTTGTCGGTGATGTGGACCGGGCCGCCCGCGCCGCGAAACGGGCTGGCGCCCAGATCATGATCTTCGAGCGCGCGATAGGCCGCGAGCATCGATGCCGCGTTCCATCCGCTCGCCCCGGCATCCTGCCAGTCGTCATAATCCTGCGCCTCGCCCCGGCTCCAGATCATGCCGTTGATCGCGGATGATCCGCCAAGGCCCTTGCCTCTGATCCACACTTCATTGGGTGCTTCGCCCGCATGACGCGGCTGTGCGATCTGATAGGCCCAGATGTGGCGCGGATCGTTCACGACCTTGGCAATGCCCTTGGGCATGGTGATGAGCGGCGAGCGATTATTCCCCCCGGCCTCGATCAGCAGCACCTGATTGCGTGGGTCTGCCGAGAGTCTGTCCACCAGCACGCAGCCCGCGGAGCCCGCGCCCACGACGATATAGTCGAAGCTTTCCGGTAAGTGCGGCATTGGCTCTCCTCTCCAGACCGGGAGGAAACATTGAACCGGCGTCCAAGCCTACTGGCGTTTACAACAGGCGTGGCACTGGCTGGTCAGCGCACCCATCCTGTCAAAAGAGCGAGCATCGCGGCTCGACCTTCCCGCTTATCCTGCACGGCGCTTGCAGGAGAGGGAGAGAGGCATGACCGCAACCGTGAAATCAGAGCAGAAGCGCGTCATCCAGATTTGCTGGGTGGTGGATGACATCGATGCGGCCATGGCCAACTGGACGGCGACCATGGGCATCGGCCCGTTCATCATATTCCGCGACCTGAAGCTGGATACGGTCCGCTATCGCGGCACGCCGACCTCGACATGGATGTCCATCGCGATCGCTCAGGCTGGTGGCGTGCAGATCGAGCTGGTCCAGCAGCATTGCGACAATCCGTCCGCCTATCGGGATATTGTCGCGAAGGGGCGCAACGGGATGCACCACATCGCCATCTATGTGTCCGATTATGAGGGCGCGCTGCGCCATTTCACTGATCAAGGCTTTGTCGCGGCGATCGACGGCCTCTTCGGCGAAATGCGCTTTGCCTATGTCGATACCTTCGAGAAACTCGGCTGCATGGTGGAGATTATCGAGGCGCACTCCGTGCAGGACGCGATTTTCGCGCGCGTCGCGGAGGCCGCGGAAGGCTGGGATGGGGTGACCGATCCTGTCCGCCCCGGATTCCCGGAGGGCGCGGCCTGAGCCAATAGGGTCGGAGCAGGGTCTCTCATCGCCGCCCTGTCCGACACTGTTGGAAATCGCAGTTCGCAAATAACGGCGGACAACGCATGACAGAGGCGCGGGCGGCACGCAGCTAAGATGCGGCAAGGCCCGACGATGCGAAACAAATGATCCGCACGACATAATTCAGGGAGAGTATATGTCAGGAAAAGTTCTTGAGCGGCCAATCCTGTTCGCGCTGGGCGCTGCCATGCTGTGGACCGTGCCGGGGCACGCGCAGACAGCGCCGGAACAGGAGCTGACCCAGGCCGAGCCGGGCGATGTCATCATCACCGCCCGCCGCCGTAACGAACGCATACAGGACACGCCCGTCGCCGTGACGGCAATCGCGCCAGCCCAGCTTGAGGGCGCGGCCGCGCTGACGATCGGCGATCTGCAGGGCGCGGCGCCCAACGTCATCATCACCAGCGGCGGCACCGGCGCGGCGGCGGCGAACATCTCCATTCGCGGCATTGCCTTCGCCGATATCGAAAAGTCCTTTGATCCCGCCGTGGGCGTCAATATCGATGGCGTCTACATCGGCACATCGACAGGCCAGATGCTCGACTTTTTCGACATCGCCTCCATCGAGATCCTGCGCGGTCCGCAAGGGACGCTCTTTGGCCGCAATACCATCGCGGGCGTCATCAACGTCCGGCGCACGCGGCCCACCGGCGAATTTGGCGGCAAGTTCGAGGCCGGGATCGCCAGCTATAATCAGGTCAGCCTCAAGGGCGTCGTCAATCTGCCGGTCATTGGCGATCTGCTGGCGACCAAAGTCTTTTACATGCACACAGATGGCAGCGGCTATTACCGCGATGTCAGCCGGAACGGGCAGTATCGCGGCGGTGCGGAGAACAAGAATTTCGGCGTGACCTTCCTGTTGACCCCCTCGTCCAATTTCGAGGCGCTGGTCACGCTCGACAAGCAGGTGCAGGATTTTGATCCGACGCTTGGACCATTGTCCGTCACGGGCGATGCCTTCGCCGCCTTTCTGCCGGCATCCTTCATCGATCAGGGCAATACGAAGGGCGTGTATAATGTGATCCCGCCGGACGGGATGATCGGCCGCTATCGCTCGCCGGGCGTGACGGGTGAGATGAACCTTGATCTTGGTGGCGTGAAGCTCAGCTCCGTTACGGCCTATCGTGAGAGCAAGGACCATCTGCGGCAGGACTTCGCAACCGTGGGCCTCTACATGGCGGACCGCGACCAGCAATATCACCAGTTCAGCCAGGAACTGCGCGCATCGGGCAATCTGTTCAACGGGTTCGACTATGTCGCGGGTGTCTATTACTTCAAGAGCCGCTACCACATGGACCAGCGGACCAGCGTGTTTGGCGCGACGCCCACGCATCAGGCGACGACCGGCTGGTCTGAATCCTATGCGGCCTTCGCCGATTTCAACTGGGAGATTTTTGACAGGGTGCGGCTCTCGGGCGGCGGACGCTACACGCGTGACAAGAAGGAGCTGGAAACCCGCTTCGTCGATCCGGCAAATGCGGCCGCCTCTTTCACCGGTGCCAAAAACAGCAAGACCTGGAGCAAGTTCACGCCGAAGATCGGTGTCGACTACCGCCCCAACAGCGATCTCATGGTCTATGCATCATGGTCGCGCGGCTATCGCTCCGGCGGCTTCAACGGGCGTGGCCTGACGCCTTATTCCTCTTCGCTGCCCTATGATCCGGAAATGGTCGACGCCTATGAAGTCGGGTTCAAGAGCGAATTCCTGAACCGGCGGGCAAGCCTGAACGTTGCCGCATTCTATTCTGATTATCAGAATATCCAGCAGACCAGCACGGTGTCCGTGCAGGGCGTTGCTGTGCCGCAGACCGTGGTCATCAACGCCGCCGCCGCCAAGATCAAGGGGATCGAAGCGGACCTGACCTTGCGCCCGGTCGATGCGATGACGCTGCGCGCTGCCGTCGGCTACACTGACTCCAAGTTCAAGGGCTTCATCGTCAATCAGCCGGTGACGACGGGCGCGACGACCTCCATCAACCGGACCCTCGACTATTCGGGTGTCGACATGATCTATGCGCCGAAGATCACGGCGTCGGTCAATGCGGAATATGAAGTGCCGTTCAACCCCGGCGGGCTGGATGGCAAGATGAAGCTGAACGCGGGCTATCGCTATCTTTCGCGCTATGACCAGCAGATCTCGGCCGACCCTGCAATCTATCCGCTGGCGATCACCGCGCCGGCCGGCGCGACCGTCGTCGTCCCGCGCAATGACCCGCGTCTGCGTTCGGATGCGCAGAACCTCGTCGATGTGAGCCTCTCGGTGATTTTCGACGCGAATGCGCGGGCGAAGTACCGGCTCACCGGCTTCGTGCGGAACCTGCTCAACGATCGGGGTACGCAGACCTCGTTCACGGCGTCGGCATTCCCCGTCTACTGGGGCTTTGCCACCGCGCGCGAACCGCGTGTCTACGGCGCGCAGCTTGGCTTTGAGTTCTGATCGGCAAGGCGGGGCGCGGGCGTCCGCTCGCTGCCCCGCCCCGCAGCCAGGGAGGCAATGATGATCCGTCACGTCGTCATGATAAAATTCAAGAAGGATGCGCCACAGGACAAGATCGACGTCTTTCTGGAAGAGGTGAAGAAGCTGTCTCACCTCAATCGGGAAATCCGCGATTACAGCCACGGCCTGTGCACGAAGACGCGCTATCATTCGGGCGATTTTGATTTCGCCAATTGCTGCGACATCGACAGCTACGAGGCGATGGATCGCTATATGTCGCACTGGGCGCATCTCCGCATGACCCCGTTCCTGCCCGATATTCTGGAAAACATGATCTCGTTCGACTGGGAGATCGATTATCGCGGCCCGGCTTTCGATGACGGGCTGGCGGTGGAGGAAGCGGAGAAGGAGGCGCGCCGCGTGCTCCCGCGCCATGACGACCCCGCCAGAGCCTATGTCCCGGAGATTCGCGGCCAGACTCGTGCGCGGGCGGGCGCGATGCTGGCGGAGGTTGGCCTTAGCCTTGCCGCGGAGGAGGATGAGATCATGGGCTCGGTCTGGGCGCCTGATCGCATCATGTTCGTTACGCCCGAGGTCGGCACCGAAGTCGACAAGGGCTCGCAGATCAGGATCGGCATTACCGGTAACTGGCTGACTGCACCGACCGAACCGGCGCAAAAAAGCGCCTGGTGACACCAGCTTCTCACACACGTCATATAAAGGAACGGCAGCAATGATTATCGTCGCAGGGCATATCCGCACAAAGCCGGAATTGGTCGAGGAACTGGCCGGGATACTTCGCGCGGGGATCGCCGAGACAAAGCTTGAGGATGGCTGCCTCGATTATAATTTCGCGCTGGATGACAAGGCCGAGGGCACCATCCTCGTCTATGAGCGCTGGCGGGATGAAGCCGCGCTGACCACGCATCTGGGGCTCCCCTCCATCGCTGAGCTTCTGTCCGCGTGGGGAGACAAGATCGAGGCTCAGGTCCGCATATTCGATGCGTCCAATGAGCGTGGCATGGGCGAATAAGCGCCTTCTGACCCGACGGATGAGGTAGGATGATGACGAACGACACGCGTTCTTCCACGCCCCTTGGCCGCCGCGCCGTTCTGGGCGGTGGCGCTTTGGCATCGGCCACGATGCTTGCGGCTTGTCTGCCCGGTTCCGGCGGGCAGGGCGAGAGTTGGGACGAGGAATTTGATGTCGTCGTCGTGGGCAGCGGGGCGGCGGCAAGCGCGGCGGCGGTTCATGCGCGGGCGGCGGGGGGCAGCGTTCTCGTTCTGGAGAAAATGCCGGTCGCCGGCGGGACGACCGGGAAGTCCGGCGGTGTCGCCTGGATTCCCAATAATCGTTTTATCAGGGCGCGGGGCGTGGAGGATCGCAAGGCGGACGCCATGCGCTACATGGTGCGCTATTCCTACCCCACCCGCTATGCTCCCGAGGCGGACAATCTGGGTATCAGCCCGGCGGAATATGCGCTGATCGAGGCTTTTTACGATCATGGCTCGGCCAGCATCGACGCGCTCGAAAAAATCGGCGCGGTGCAGTTCAAGCCGTTTGAGATGTTCGCGGTCAACAAGCCCGCACCCGACTATGCCGATCATCTGCCGGAGAACAAAGTGCCGACCGGGCGGGCGATAGAGCCGGCGAGCGGCGCGGGCGGGACGGCTGGCGGCAACAGTCTGGCCGCGCAGATGCACCGCTGGCTCAAGGACAAGGGCGTGGCGATCCGCACCGGCACGCCGGTCACCCGCATCGTCAGGGAGGGCGACCGGGTCACGGGCGTGGTGACGGATGACGGCAAGGCGCAGCGCCGGGTCCGGGCGAAGAAGGGGGTGATTTTCGGCACGGGCGGCTACGCCCATAATGTCGAGCTGATCCATCAGCACCAGCTGGCGCTCTATGGCAGTTGTGCCTCACCGGGCGCGACGGGGGACTTTATTGCGCTCACGCAGGAGATTGGCGCGGCTATGGGCAATCTGGGCTCGGCCTGGCGGTCCCAGATCGTGCTGGAGGATGCGCTCAAGCAGCGTCAACTCGTGCGCTGCGCGGATTATCTGCCCGGGGATTCGATGCTGGTGGTCAATCGCTTCGGCAAGCGGGCGGTCAACGAGAAGCGCGACTATAATGACCGGACCAAGGCGCATTTCACCTATGATCCCACGCGTGAGGACTATCCCAATCAAATCCTGTTCATGATCTTCGATGAGCGCTCGCGGGACAGCTTTGGCGGATCATACCCGTTCCCGACGGGTGATGAACTCCCGCCGGCGTTCATCAAGGCCGAGACGCTGGGGCTTTTGACCGAGCAAATAGCAGGGCGGCTCCGGGCAATTGGCGGGCAGACCGGTGGCGTCACGCTTGATCCCGGCTTTGGTGCCACCCTTCAGGGAGAAGTGACGCGGTTTAACGGCTATGCGACATCCGGCACGGACCCCGATTTTCTGCGCGGTCTGCACGCTTATGACCGCGAGTGGCATCTGCTGTTTTCAGCGCGCCGCCCGGAGACGCGCTTTCCGGCCAATCCCTACCCCAATATCACGATGCATCCGCTGGCGGGCGAGGGGCCATATTATTGCATCATGCTGTCCGCCGGGGCGCTGGACACCAATGGCGGACCGCAGATTAACGAGAAGGCCCAGGTGCTCGATGCGCGGGGCAAGCCGCTGGCCGGACTCTATGGCGCGGGCAACTGCGTCGCCAGCCCTTCGCGCGAGGCCTATTATGGCGCGGGATGTACGATCGGGCTGGCGCTGACCTATGGCTATATCGCGGCGAACCACACGCTGGCGGAAGGCTGACGATGCGTGCGGCGATCGCCCTCGTCCTGCCGCTTGCGGTTTTGGCCTGTTCCGGGCCGCAGACGAGCGAAACCGGGAACGATGCTGGCGCATCCGGCGGCGCGCCGGACGGGGTCAGCTTTTCGCGGGATATCGTGCCGATCATGATGACCAACTGCGCCACATGCCACATGACGGGAACGGAACAGGGCAGCATCAGTCTGGTGCCGGACAAGGCCTATGCCCAACTGGTCAACGCGCCCTCGACGGAAGTGCCGGCCCTCAAGCGGGTCGTCCCCCGTATGCCGGAGCAAAGCTATCTGCTCATGAAGCTGAACGGCACGCATTTGGAGCATGGAGGCACGGGTGAGCGCATGCCGTTTGGCGCGCCGCCGCTGAGCGCGGAGGACACAGGCCGGATCGAGCAATGGATCAGGAACGGCGCGCCGAACAACTGAACCGGGCATCAAATCGGCGCTACAGGCTTTCGAGATAGCGCTCCATATCGATCGGCTGTTGCACCGCATCGGCCAGCGTCACCTGCTCCAGCACGGCGAGGACATGATTGCGCGCGGCGTTCATGACCAGCTTCAGCCGACAGCTGCGCTCATCCTTGCAGTCCGCGCAGGGCTTGTAGAAGTTCTTGCTCACACACGGGATCAGCGCGATCGGCCCGTTGGTGACGCGGATGATGTCCGCGAAGCTGGTCTCCACGGGCAGTCGTGCGAGGCGATAGCCGCCATTTTTACCCATCTTGCTTTCAATCAGATCGCTGCGCCGAAGGATCGCCAGCGTGGCTTCCAGAAATTTCAGGGAAATCCCGGTTTTTGCAGATATTTCCGACGCGGATAGCCGCTCTTCCGGCGCAATGAGCGCCAGCTCGATCATGGCCTTGAGAGCATAGCGGGTCTGCATCGATAGCATGGGCGAGCCATATCGCGGCCCACCTCCGCTGTCCCGGCTTTTCCGATCCGGAGAGGCGCTCTTCCGGCACGGCGCGCGAGCGGTCCAAGCAAAAGCATCGCCCCCGAAAGCGAAACTATCTCGTCAATGATTCAATATCCTACCATTTGAGTAGGAGTTAAAAACGAGACTCATATCAAGGGGGCAACACGTGCAAAAATGGTTGGTGAAAACGTCCGTGGCCGCGATTCTGGCGGCTACCGGCGCAGGGTCTGCATATGCCGAGGCTTTGCCTGACGGCGCAGGCGATGGCGCGGATGTCATCGTTACAGGAACACGGGCGATCGGCCGCACGGTGCAGTCGAGCGCCGCGCCTATCGATGTCATCAACGCAACGGACCTCAAGAATTCGGCGGAAATCAACCTGCTTGAGAGCCTCAACAGGCTGTTGCCGTCCTTCAATCTGCCCGCGCGGGTGCAGCCGGATCTGGGCAGCCTGATCCGCGCCGGGCAACTGCGCAATCTCGATCCCGCCTATACGCTCGTGCTGGTCAACGGGAAGCGGCGGCACACCACGGCGCTGGTGAATGAGGATGGCTTCCCCGGCTCCGTCGCCGCCGATCTTGGCCTGATCCCCTCTGGCGCGATCGGCCGCGCCGAGGTTCTGCGGGATGGCGCATCCGCGCTCTATGGTTCCGATGCCATTGCCGGCGTCATCAACATCATCCTCCGCACCGATACCGGCTTCAGCGCTTCGGGGCAGATTGGCCAGACCTACGAGGGGGACGGCGAGAGCGGCTATCTCCGGCTGGGCGGCGGCGTCCGCCTGGGCGATCGTGGTCATGTGCGGATCGACGCGGAATATAGCCGTCAGTCGCTCGCCGTACGCAATTTTGCGCTCCAGCCGACCTATCTGTCATATCCGGCGGTTCGTAACAGTGATGGCGCGCTCGTGCGGCTGGGCACGAACAACGCGCTACCCGCCGGCGCTTCGCCCAATCCCGCCGAGGCAACGCGGGATTCCAGCCCATGGAAAAATCTCGGCGTCCCGCAGGTCGACACATATTCGCTCGCCGCGAATTTCGAATATGCGCTGGGTGAAGCCGTCACGCTTTATGGCTTTGGCACCTATGCCCATCGCAACGGCGCCTCGCCTCAGAATTTCCGCCTGCCGAATGCCATCTTCATTAGCAATCCGGGTGTTCTGAACGTCTATCCGGACGGTTTCACGCCGTTTCAGACGATCTCCGAGGATGATTTTTCACTCACCGGCGGGCTGAAGGGCAAGGCAGGCGGATGGGACTGGGATCTGAGCGCGACTTACGGTCGTGACGATATCGATGTTGGCGTCAAGAACTCCGCGAACTATTCCCTCGTCTATCCGGGCGGGCCGACGCAATTCTACATCGGCAACCGGCGCTACTCCCGCTTCACCACGAATCTCGACGTGCGCCGGGGTATCGATCTGTTCGGGTCGGAGGCGGATGTCAGTCTTGGCGCGGAATATTCGCGCGAGGCCCAACAGCTCAATCCCGGCGATCCCAGCTCCTATTTCGGCAGCGGCTCGTCGTCGTTGGTCGGGTATAATCCGGCCGACAGTTCGGATACGTCGCGGCGGAGCATCGCTGGCTATGTCGGGCTGGGTTTCCGCCCGACCGAGCGCTGGCTGATCGATCTTGCCGGACGGGTCGAGGACTATTCCGATTTCGGCACCAATGTCGCGGGTCGCCTGTCCACGCGCTATGAATTCAGCAAGAGCTTCGCGCTGCGCGGCACGGTCAGCAATGGCTATCACGCGCCATCTCTGGTGACGCAAAGCTACTCCAATACGTCTGACCATGCCGGCACGCCCTATGTGCTGGCGCAGCCGGCATCGGCCGTGGCCCTCGCGCTCGGCTCCTCGCCGCTCAAGGCGGAGAAATCGGTCAATTACAGTCTGGGCTTTGTCTATACCCCGGTCTCGTCCGTGACCTTCTCGGTCGATCTCTATCAGATCGATATCGACAACCGGCTCGGCGTATCGTCCAACATCGGCATTGATTACAGCTCCGGCGTGGCGGTGGATGGAAGCGGCCGCACGCTCTCCGCCGCGCAGGAAGCGATCGTGCGGAACCTGCTGACGTCGGCGGGGCTCACCATCGGGCAGGGCGTCGTCGCGCATTATTTCACCAATGTCGGCAGTACGCGGACACGCGGGCTCGACGCGGTGATTGACGGCCGGCACGATCTGTTCGGCGGCAAGCTGCACTGGAACGCCGCGCTCAACGTCAACCGCACCAAACTCACGGACATCACGCCCGTTCCCACGGCTTTGCAGGGCCTGCCCAATATCGGCACGCTGACGACCTCGGCACAGTATAATCTGCGTTTCCGCGCGCCGCTCGACAAGCAGATCATCGGGTTCGACTATAAATATGGTCCGCTGAGCTTCGGGGTGCGGGAGACGCGCTATGGCAAGTTGCGTCGCCTCAACTCCCTGACCGGGAGCAGCTACAACATCCCGGCGGCTTTCGTGACCGATGTGCATCTCGGCTATGATCTGCGGCCCGGCGTGAACCTCACGGTCGGCGCGAATAATCTGTTCGACCGGCGCCCGACCCAGACGCCGCTTGAGGCCCGCAGCGCCGCCAACCGCGCGCAATATGTCGGCGCTTACGACAACAGCGGACCGCTCGGTGTGCTGGGTGGCTATTATTACGCACGCTTCAACATCGATTTCTAAGAGGGGAGGATATTCATATGACAGACCAGCATGCACCCATAGATGATCGGGACGATCAGGCCTGGGCCGACCTGCTCTCGCCGAGCCGGCGAAACCTGCTTCTGGCGGGCGGCGGCGCGGCGCTGGCGGGCGCCGGGCTGAGCGGCAGGGCATCAGCCCAGCAGGCAGCCGCCGCGCAGCAGGCCGGCGGCATCGCCCGGCCGGACTTCTGGCCGGATATCAAGCGCGAGCCGGGCAAGAGCCCGTGGGGCTATGAAACCGATAAGGAGCCAACCGTTCGCCCCCCGTCCGTGCGTCCGGGGGAGACCGTCATCCCCGAGATTCCCCGTAAATATACCGACATCAAGAGCTACCATGCTCATGTCTATTTTGATGAGGACAGCTACGCCAAGGCCGCGCTGCTACGGAAATGGGCGGCAGAGCGCTTCCCTGTCGAACTGGGCCACTGGAACTACAAGCCGGTCGGTCCGCATGTGACGCCGTCCTTCTATTTCGGCTTCGAGAATGATCTGGTGCCCGTGGTCATTCCCTGGCTTCAGCTCAACAGCCTCGGGCTGACCATCCTGCTCCACCCCAATACGGAAGACCCACGGGCCGACCACCTCTATTATGCGCTGTGGGTGAACCGGGCACAGCCGGTCAACGCCTACAGCATGCAGAAGCCGCCGCCGGGGAGGCCTCCGGTCGAGCAGATCTTCATCAATACACGCCCGTCCGTGAAGGTGGAGGTCTAGGGCACGCGCACCCCTCGTTTGCCTGTGGGTCTGGCCCTGCCATGCCCACAGGCAAGCGTCTTTACGCGGACATATCTGCCTGCAATGGTGGATCGCTATATTGCGCGATCCGACGATTGCACGGGAGATGACAGACTATGACCGCCTTCACCACCGATCAGCCGGTCATTGCCCATCCCGACAAGCTGTTCATTGGCGGGGAATGGGTGGTGCCCGCGACCGGCGCCAGGCTGCGCCTCGTGAACCCGGCCAATGAAGAGCAGTTCATTGCGGTGGCCGAGGCGTCCACTGCGGATATGAACGCGGCCGTCGCCGCCGCGCGCACGGCGTTTGACAGCGGGCCGTGGCCGCGCATGACCCCGGGCGAGCGCGCCGCGATGATGCGGGCGATCGGCGCGGGCCTCACCCGGCGGGCGGCGGATCTGGACAAGGCGTGGACCGCGCAGATCGGAACGCCGGTGAAGATTGCCAGCGGATCGGCCAGGAGCGGGCCTGCGCTGCTGGACTATTATGCCGCCCTCGCGGAAGGCTACAAGTTCGAGGATGTCCGCACATCGAACGGCCATGCGTCGAAAGTGGCGGTGGTGGCGAAGGAGCCGGTCGGGGTCGTTGCCGCCGTCGCGCCGTGGAACGCGCCGCTGATGACGATGCTCTCCAAGGTCGCGCCCGCGCTCGCCGCCGGTTGCACCATCATCTGCAAGCCCTCGCCCGAGACCCCGCTGGAGATGTTCCTCCTCGCCGAAGCCGTCGAGGAAGCGGGTTTGCCCGCCGGCGTCATCAACATCCTGCCCGCAGACCGGGAGGTGTCCGATCAGCTCATCCGGCATCCGGATGTCGACAAGGTCTCGTTCACCGGATCGACCGTGGCGGGGCTGCACATCGCCTCGGTCTGCGCGTCCCGCATGGCGCGCTTCACGATGGAACTGGGGGGCAAATCGGCGGCGATCGTGCTCGATGATTACGATCCCGGCAAGCTTGGCCCGGCGCTGGCCCCGCTGGTCACGCTGATGACCGGGCAGGTGTGCATCAACAATAGCCGCGTGCTCGTCCCCCGCGCTCGCCATGATGCCTATGTCGAGAGTCTGGCAGCGGCGATGGCGGCGGTGAAGGTCGGCAATCCGCTGGAAGAGGGCATTGCCATGGGGCCGCTCGCGATGAAGCGGCAAATGGACCGGGTGCGGACCTACATCGAACAGGGCAAGGCAGAGGGCGCGCGGCTGGCGACCGGTGGCGGCCGCCCCGCCGATCTCAATCAGGGCTATTTCGTGGAGCCGACCGTGTTCACCGGGGTCGATAACGACATGACGATCGCCCGTGAGGAGATTTTCGGCCCGGTGACGGCGGTGATCCCGTATGACAGCGAAGAGCAGGCGATAGAGATCGCCAATGCCAGCGATTTCGGCCTGTCCGGCGCGGTGTACACGGACGATACGGACCGCGCCTATGCGCTGGCGCGGCGCATCCGGGCGGGCCACTATACCCAGAACGGCCGCGAGTTCGATCTGACCAACCCTTTTGGCGGGTTCAAGAAATCGGGTGTAGGTCGCGAGGGCGGACCGGAGGGCATAGAGCCCTATCTGGAAATCAAGACCGTGTTCCTGCCGGAGGCGCCCAGCCATCTGGCATGAACGGCGCGGCTGGCCGGCGGGAGGGCCGCGCGATCAGTCGTGGAAAATCGTGTTGTCGCCGAGCGCGGCGCGGCTGGTCCGCGCCTGATTGGCCGGATGCGTGACATCTTCATAGCCAAAGGCGATGCCAAAGAGCACGCGCTGATCGTCCGGCGCGCCCAGCAAGTGTCGGACGAGATCGGCATAATGGCCAAGCGCGCCCTGCGGACAGGATGCGACGCCATGCGCCGTCATCGCCAGCATCAGCGACTGCGCGTACATACCGCAATCGGCGGCTTCACGAATGCCCGCCCAGTCCGGCATCAGGATGAAGGCGGCATGTGGCGCATCGAAAAAGCGGAAGTTACGGAGAAAGGACGCCGTGCGCGCCGCGACATCGTCACGCTGGATACCCGTCGCGGCGAACAGCGCCTTCGCCGCGTCCACCTGCCGTGTCCGGTAGGTGCCGGGATAGGCTCCGGTCAGCGGATAGTCCGGGGTGAGCGCGGCGCCGTCACGCGCATGATCGTGCAGGGTCTCGCGGACATGCCCGGCGGTGGCGCCGGAGACGACATGAACGACCCATGGCTGCACGTTGCAGTTGGATGGTGCGTGCGTCGCCATGGTGAAGATGCGGCGCAGCACGTCTTGCGGCACCGGATCAGGGCGGAAGCCGCGCACCGATCTGCGTGTCTGCAGCAGGCTGTCCAGCGTCTCGATGGCGTCATCGTCCCGTGTCATGCCCGGCTCGTATCGGAGCGTCCGGACGATGTCGAGCCGTTGGCCCCTCTCGAATATCCTAGTCAGCCGACCGCCATGCAGACCGTCTTCAGCTCAAGATAATCGTCCATGCCGTAGATCGAGCCTTCGCGCCCCATGCCGGATTGCTTGATCCCGCCAAATGGCGCGACCTCTGTCGAGATCAAACCGGTGTTGAGGCCGACCATGCCATATTCGAGCGCTTCGGTGATGCGCCAGCTCCGGTCCATGTCCCTGGTGAAGACATAGGCGGCAAGGCCGGCATCCGTATCGTTCGCCATGCGGATGGCCTCTGCTTCCGTCTCGAAGCGAACGAGTCCGGCAACAGGGCCGAAGGTTTCCTCCCGGCAGAGCAGGGCATCGGGCGATACGTTGGCGATCACGGTCGGCTCGAAGAAGCTGCCCGCGCCAGCCCGCGCCGTGCCGCCGGTCAGAACCTGTCCGCCGCCGGCCACTGCATCCGCGACATGCACGCCTGCCTTGATAACGGCGTTCGCATCGATGAGCGGGCCCTGATCTGTCGGACCATCGAGCCCCGGCCCCATGACGAGCGTCCGCACGCGCGCGCTGAGGGCCTCGGCGAAGCGATCGTAAATGCCGGCTTGTACAAGCAGGCGGTTGGCGCACACGCAGGTTTGCCCGGCGTTGCGGAACTTCGATGCGATGGCGCCATCAACGGCGGCATCGAGGTCTGCGTCATCGAACAGGATGAAGGGCGCGTTGCCGCCCAGCTCCAGCGAAACGCGCTTCACCGTCTCCATGCATTTTGCCGCCAGCATCTTGCCGATCGGTGTCGAGCCGGTGAAGGTGAACTTGCGGACGCGCTTGTCCCCGGTGAGGACCGTACCGATCGGCGCGGCATCCCCGGTCACCACATTGAAGATGCCGGGCGGCAGGCCCGCTTCCTCGGCGAGGCGGGCGAGCGCCAGCGCGGAAAATGGCGTCAGCTCGGACGGCTTGAGGACCATCGTGCAGCCGGCTGCGAGCGCGGGGCCGGCCTTGCGCGTGATCATCGCGAGCGGGAAGTTCCACGGCGTCACCGCGGCGACGACACCCACCGGCTCCTTACGGACGAGAATGCGGCGGTCGCTCTGATGGGGGGCCAGAACATCGCCATTGATCCGGCGGGCTTCCTCCGCGAACCATTCAAGGAAGGAGGCGGCATAGGCGACCTCGCCGCGCGCTTCCGCAAGCGGTTTGCCCTGCTCGGCGGTCATCAGCCGGGCAAGATCTTCCTGATGCTGCATCATCAGCTCGCCCCAGCGCCGCAAAATGGCGCCGCGCGCCTTGCCGGTGAGTGCGCGCCACTCAGGCAGGGCGCGATGCGCGGCGGACACCGCGATCTCTGTTTCGGCGGCGCCCAGATTGGGTACGCGGCCAACGCGGCTGCCATCGGCGGGATTGATGATATCGATGGACGCCGCTCCGGAAAGCCAGCTTCCATCGACATAGGCGGCCTCGCGCAGCAGGCCGGGGTCGCGCAGCAGCGCGGCGGCGCTCATGCCCCGGCTCCCGCGCGGAGCGCCTGTTCCAGTCGGCTGAGGCCCTCGTCGATGAGCATGTCACTTGCCGTGAGCGGCACGAGAATGCGGATCGTCTGGCCCGTGCGGCCGCCGCCCAAAAGGAGGAGGCCATCCTCCAGCGCGCGGGCGATGACGGTCTTGGCGGCACCGCTGTCAGGCTGCCCATCGGCATCGAGAATGTCGAACCCGATCATCGCGCCGGGACCGCGCGGGGCGGATATGCCGACAAGGCCCGCGCGTTCGGCGAAGCCGCCGATCCGCTCGCGCAGACGGGTGCCGATGCCGTTCGCCCGGTCGATCAGGCGCTCGTCGTCGATGATGTCCAGCACCGCATTGGCTGCGGCGCAGCCGATCGGCGATCCGCCAAAGGTGCTGCCCAGCCCGCCGGGCGCGACGGCATCCATCACCTCTGCCCGGCCGATGAGTGCGGAGAGCGGGAAACCGCCGCCCAGCGATTTGGCCACGGTGATGAGGTCCGGCTGCACCGGCATATGCTCGATGCCGAACATCTTGCCTGTCCGTGCGAGGCCGGTCTGTACTTCGTCGGCAATCAGCAGGATGCCGTGCGTTTCACAGATCCGCGCGAGCGCCGCGAACAGCGCGGGGTCGGCCATGTGGAAGCCGCCCTCGCCCTGAACCGGTTCGATGATGAACGCCGCGACGCGCGCCGGCTCAAGGGTGGCGGAGAACAGCAGGTCCAGCGCGGCAAGCGTGTCCGCCACCGTCACCCCCGTCGTCGGGGAGGGGAAGGGGAGGTGATGGATGTCCGGCGGGAACGAGCCAAGGCCCAGCTTGTAAGGCGCGACCTTGCCCGTCATGGCCGAGGCAAGGAGGGTTCGGCCATGGAAGCCGCCGGCAAAGGCGATGATCGCCGGCCGGCCCGTTGCGGCGCGTGCGACCTTCACCGCATTTTCGTTCGCTTCGGCGCCCGTGGTGAACAAGGCGGTCCTTGCCGGGCCGGCGACGGGCGCGATCGTATTGAGCCGCTCGGCAAGGCGGACATAGGGCTCATAGGGCATCGCCTGGAAGGCCGTGTGGGTAAAGGCATCCATCTGCGCGGTGACGGCTGCGATGACCCGGGGGTGGCAATGGCCGACATTCAGCGCCGCTATGCCTCCGGCAAAGTCGATGTAGCGCGTGCCCTCCACGTCCCAAAGCTCCGCATTCGCGGCCCTGCCGGCATAGGCGGCGGTTGCGGAGGCGACGCCGCGTGGCACGGCATCGCGCCGGCGCGCGGCGAGGGAGAGGTTCGACATCGGCGGAACTCCGGGTGCGGGACTGCGCCCCTGCCCTAGCCGATATGGCTACGCCGGATCAGATGACTTCGGTGGCGCTGGTGGTGACTCCATGTTACCGGGCAGATAATGGATTCACGGCAGCTTCCACCCTTTGCGGCTCTGCGCGCCTTTGCGGCGGTGGGGCGGCTTGGCGGCTTCCGCAAGGCCGCTGCCGCCCTTGGCATCAGCCATGCGATCGTCAGCAGACACATAAGCGGGCTGGAGCAGCATCTCGGCACGACGCTCATCGATCGTGGGACAGGCACGCTGACCGTGGCGGGCAAGGCCTATCACAGTCGCATTTTCGCCGCGATCGCGGAGATGGAGGCGGCGACGCGGGCTGCGCGCGCGTCGCATGGGGAGCAGCTCCGCATCTGGTGCTCGGCCGGGTTTGCCCTGCACTGGCTGACCCGGCGCCTCCCGGCGTTCGGTGGCCGGGCGGAGGGCATCATGGTCGACCTGCACTCCACGGATGCCGAGCCGGCGCTGCTGCAGGATGAGGCCGATGGCGAGATCCGCTACCGGCACGACCGGCCGGATGAGGACCGGCGTCGGGGTGTCCGCATGATCGAACTTGCGCGTCCGGCCGTGTACCCCGTTGCCAGCCCGCAGCTGCTTGCGCGCCTCCCGGGCGCGATCAACAGTGCTGACGATCTGCTGCGCTGCCCCCTCATCGAGGAGGTGAATGCGATGGAGTGGACCTTGTGGTTCCTCGCACAGTCCGTTTCACCCGGTGCCCTGAGCGCACCGGTGGCGCGCTATGGACAGGCCCACCTTACGCTCGCCGCAGCGCGCGCGGGGCAGGGCATTGCACTAAGCAATGATTTTCTCGCCGCCGAGGATCTGGCTGAGCACCGCCTTGTAAAAGTGTCACCGGGCGCGGGACGATTCGTTGAGGTGGCCATGGGCGCCTATGTTTTTCGTGGAGCGCAGGTGCGCTGGAACGAACCCGCCCTTGCCCGTTTTCGGACATGGTTGAGAGCCGAGATCGCGCGGGACACGACATAAGCCACTTGATAACCTGCCGGATTAACCTCGGGGAAACCGGAATGGTGGCACAGTCCGCGCAGGACAGTCAGGATCAGTGCGTCACGATGGGCGTTTCGACACATGGCAGGGCACATCATTCCTCGCGCCTGAACTCGCGTCAGACGGTCCTGATCGGCGTGCAGCTCCGGCGTAAGGGCGAGAGCTGGTTTCGCAGCCGCATCATCGACATGTCATTGACCGGCTTTCGCCTGCAAAGCTTCGTGAAGCTGAGCGTGGGCATGGAGGTCTGGATCATGTTCCCCGGTTTCGAGGGGCGCCGGGCGACCGTGACCTGGGCAGGCAATCATGAAGCCGGCTGCGAGTTCGAGGCACCGCTACACCCGGCGATCTTCGATCATATCATACGGATGTCGGACCCTCACGCGCGGGGATAAGGGCGCCGTAGGATCACTCGTCAGCCGTCGCTGGCACGCTCGATATCGGCGCCGACGGCGGAGAGCTTTTCTTCCAGCCGCTCGTAGCCACGGTCGAGATGATAGACGCGGTTGACCTGAGTCTCCCCGTCCGCCGCGAGCCCGGCGAGGACGAGGCTCATGGATGCGCGCAGGTCCGTCGCCATCACCGGCGCGCCGGTCAGCCCCGCGACGCCGCGCACGACTGCGGTACGGCCGTTGACGGTGATGTCCGCGCCCATGCGCGCCAGCTCGGGCACATGCATGTAGCGATTTTCGAAGATGGTCTCGGTGAGGACACTCGCCCCGTCCGCCAGCGTCAGCATGGCCATGAACTGCGCCTGCATATCTGTCGGGAAGGCGGGAAAAGGCGCGGTTGACAGCGTGAGCGGGCGGAGCTTGCCATCCGCCGCGACACGAATGCCATTGCGGACTTCTTCCACATGCACGCCCGTCTCGCGCAGCCCGGCGAGAATGGCCTGCATATCCTCCACGCACGCGCCGGCCAGCACCAGATCGCCGCCGGTGATGGCGGCGGCGCAGGCGTAGCTCCCGGCCTCGATCCGGTCCGGCATCACCGCATAGGTGGCGCCGTGCAGGCGCGGTCTGCCGTGGATGATGAGCGTCTCCGAGCCGATGCCTTCGATCTCGGCGCCCATGGCGACGAGCAGGCGGCACAGGTCCACGATTTCGGGCTCGCGCGCGGCATTCCCAAGCCGGCTGGTGCCGTTGGCGAGAACCGCTGCCATCAGCGCATTCTCGGTGGCGCCCACGGAAACGACCGGAAAGCTGAAATCGCCACCGGGCAGGCCGCCATCCGGCGCGCTGGCCTTCACATAGCCAGCGGTGATCTCGATGATCGCGCCAAAAGCCTCCAGCGCCTTGAGATGCAGGTCGATCGGCCGATTGCCGATCGCGCAGCCGCCCGGCAGCGAGACGGTCGCCTCCCCGGCACGGGCAAGCAGCGGCCCCAGCACGAGGATGGAGGCGCGCATTTTGCGGACGATATCATAGGGTGCGACCGTCGCGGTGACGCGGCCCGCGCGCAGGGTCATCACCCGGCCGAAATCCTCGGGTCGCGCGCCCTCGATCATGGTCGAGACACCGAGCTGGTTGAGCAGGTGGCCGAAGCTGTCCACATCCGCCAGGCGCGGCAGGTTCCGCAGTGTCACCGGCTCGTCGGTGAGGAGAGCGCACGGCAGCAGGGTGAGGGCTGCGTTTTTCGCGCCGGAAATCGGCAATGTGCCGGAGAGCGGCTTCCCGCCGCGGATAAGGATGCGGTCCATTGAGAGCGTTCATAAACGCTCCCGCGCTGCGTGCAAGCGGCCGGCGAAACGAAAAATAGGCAGTGGCGCAGCACCGGTCTCTCAGGTCCGGCAATCAGGCCAGCAGCTCGACATCCCAGTAAAGCCAGTCCCGCCAGCTCTCGTGCAGATAATTGGGCGGGAAAGCGCGGCCATGCTCAAGGAGCTGCCAGCTCGTTGGCCGGATCGGCGGCACGCACAGCTTCATCCCCGCCTCGCGCGGGGTCCGCCCGCCCTTGCGAAGGTTGCACGGCGCGCAGGCCGTCGCCAGATTCTCCCATGTCGTGCGCCCGCCCGCGCGGCGCGGCACGACATGATCGAAGGTGAGGTCATGCGGCGATCCGCAATATTGGCAGGTGAAGCGATCGCGCAGGAAGAGGTTGAAGCGGGTAAAGGCGGGATATTCGCTGGGCCGCACATATTGGCGCAGGGCAATGACGGAGGGGATTTTCATGCCGCGACTGGGCGAGCGCACTTCCCGCTCATAGTTGGAGACAATCTCAACCCGATCGAGAAACACGGCCTTGATCGCGGTTTGCCAGGGCCAGAGGCTCAGCGGATAATAGGAAAGTGGCGTGTAGTCGGCATTGAGGACAAGCGCCGAACATTTGTCCGGATGCGCTATGCGGTCGGGATGATACATGGCCGTCGTCGCCTTCCCGGTCTTCCCTCTAGGGTCCAAGCGCTCATAAACCTGTGAGCGTGACGCGCTTATGACAACATTTCTCGCGACTTCCCGTCAAGGGCTTGTATGCGTGGCGGCATGATGACGCGAGATATTGTGACGCGCTTCGCACCCAGCCCGACGGGACGGCTGCATGTCGGCCATGGCTGGTCGGCCCTTCTCGCCCATGATGCCGCGCGTGCGGGCAATGGCCGTTTTCTGCTCCGTATTGAGGATATTGACGGCACCCGCAGCCGTGCCGGGCATATCGAGGGCATGATCGAGGATCTCGCCTGGCTCGGTTTGCGCTGGGATGATGTGCCGGTCATCCAGTCGGCGCGCGCGGCCGATCATCGCGCTGCGCTCGATGGGCTGATCGATGCGGGGCTTGCCTATCCGTGCTTCTGCACCCGCGCCGACATCGCGGCGCAGATCGCGGCGAGCGGCGCGGCCCCGCACGGGGTGGAAGGGCTGCCCTATCCCGGCACATGCCGCACATTGCCCCCGGCGGAACGGGCGGCGCGGATCGCGGCGGGCGAGCCCCATGCCTGGCGGCTCGATATGGCGCGCGCCTGCGCGCAGGCTGGCTCGCTGGACTGGACGGATGACGACGCCGGCCGGACCATCGCCGATCCGCTGGCGGCGGGCGATATCGTGCTGTCCCGCAAGGATGCGCCGGGCAGCTATCATCTGTGCGCGACGGTGGATGATGCCGCCATGGGCGTCACGCTGGTCACGCGCGGGCGGGATCTTTTCGAGGCGACCCATGTCCATCGGCTCCTGCAGGCGCTGCTCGGCCTGCCGACGCCGCACTATCGGCATCATGGGATGCTCGTTGATGCCGATGGCCGCCGGCTTGCCAAGCGGGATGCCGGGCTTACCCTTGCATCGTTGCGTGCGGATGGCGTGGATGGGCGCGCACTCGCGGAGGATCTGCGGGCGGGCTGCTTCCCGCTTGGCATCCGGCTGGCATGAGCCTACACCGTGGCGCTGGCAACATAGCCGCCAACACAAGGAGTCTCGGCCATGGGCAACGCACTACTCATCATCCTGCTGGTGCTTGCCATGGGGACGACCGTGTTCATGCTCGTGCGCGGCATCATCGCGTTCATCAAGACCTCGCAGGAGGATCTCAACAGCATGGGCACCGGGCCGAGCCAGTCCAGCCTCAAGCAGAACAAAGCGATGATGGGCCGCATCACCTTTCAGGCGATCGCCGTTCTCATCGTGGCGCTGCTGCTGCTCATGAACGGCGGCAAATAGGGCGGGTTTCAATCGGCGGGGCGCGTCTGCCCGCCCCGTATCCAGCGCAGCAGCCGGCGCAGTTTCAGCAGCAGCCACACGCAAAAGGCGAGCGCGACGAGGAAGATGATGATCGCCACGCCGGGGATCGCCAGTACGGTGGCCACCATGGCGGTGCTCGTCACATCCTCCGTGGTCGACATGGCGATATTGGAGAGCGGCTCCGGGCTGGCATTGGCGACGAGCCGCGCACCGGCCTTTGCCCCATGGCCGAGCAGCGCGGCGCCTCCGCCCAGCAGGAAGATGACGACCTGCCAGGCGGTGTCATTTGGGTCGACGATGGCGAGCGCGAGCAGCGCGCCGCCTACGGGCCGGACGGCGGTGTGTATGCTGTCCCACAGGCTGTCGAGCCAGGGCACCTTGTCGGCAAAAAACTCCGCGACGAGGCCGACCGCCGCCGCGCCGATGACCCACCAGCTTGACAGGACGGAGAGCGCCTTCAGATGCTCGGGCAGCGCGATCCAGCCGGTCTGCATGGCAAGGCCCGCGGCAAAGACGCACAGATAAAGTCGCCAACCCGCGAGCAGGCTAAGGCTTCCTGCAATGCCGAGCAACTCGATCACACCCATGCGCTACCGTGCCATGCCCTGCGGGGCCTTGCAATGCCGGGGGAATACAGGGCGTCCGCGCGGTACGTCTAGCGGCAGCGGACGCGTGTCACGCCATCGAGGACCAGCGCGCCCGCATCGGTAAGGCGCAGCGAGGATTGCTTGGTCCAGCTATCGCCCTCACCGGTATAGTCAGCGGTGATCGAGAGCTGGCCGGGGCCGGTTGACGTCGCCCGGCGCACCTTGCCCTCGCTCTCATAGTAGATGAGCTGCGTGGCGGTGATGGTGAGGCCCATGCTGTCGCTCGCATCACCGCAATTTTTTGCCGATGTTCGCCATTCGCCGCGAAACCGCGCCGGGACGGGGCCGGCGGCGATGGTTCGCATCGTGCCTGCGGACGGTTTTTGCTTGCCGGCGACGGGTTCGTCCGCTGGCGGCACGTCCTCATCAAGCCGTGTGACGATGTCGTCGCGCGCCGTTTCCTGTTCGGAATTACGGGGCTTGTCGCTGCAGCCGGCGAGCAGCGCGAGCGGGAGGAGGGCAAAGCTTGGGGTCGCGAGGCGGCGGAGCATGGCGTGCGTCATCCGGTGGATCATGGTTCCGGCGGTTGTAGACCTGACCCGGCCTGTCGCGAAAGGGCAAAGCCTCGCGTCTTCCGCCCGATGCCCCATTTGCGTGCGCGGGAGCGCATGTTATGGCGCCCGCATGAACGACCTTACGCACACGCCGGAGATGCTTGTCGCCACGCTGGGCGCGCGCGCGCGCCAGGCCGCCACGGTGATGGCGCAGGCGCCCTCCGCCGCGAAGGCCGCCGCGCTTGTTGCCGCCGCCGAGGCGATCCGCGCCGCGACCGCAGCCATATTGCGCGCCAATCGGGCGGATATGGATCGCGGTGTGGCCAGCGGGCTCTCCGCCGCGATGCTAGACCGGCTGCGGCTCGACGCACCGCGTATCGACGCCATTGCCGATGCGGTTGCCAGCGTTGCGACGCTTCCCGATCCCGTAGGAGTGCGAATCGACCAGCGCGAGCGGCCCAACGGCCTCGTGCTGGAGCGCGTGCGGGTGCCGCTCGGTGTCGTCGGAATCATCTACGAAAGCCGGCCGAATGTGACGGCGGATGCGGCCGCGCTTGGCCTTGCCTCGGGCAATGCCGTCATCCTGCGTGGCGGATCGGAAGCGATCGAGAGCAATCGGGCACTCCATGCCGCCATGGTGGAGGGAGTCGTCGCGGCCGGTCTCCCCGCCCATGCCGTGCAGCTCGTGCCCACGATCGATCGCGCGGCGGTGGGGGCCATGCTGCGTGCCAGCGAATATATCGACATCATCGTGCCGCGCGGGGGCAAGAGCCTTGTCGCGCGGGTACAGGAAGAAGCGCGGGTTCCCGTGCTCGCCCATCTCGACGGCATCTGCCACAGCTATGTGCATGCCGATGCCGATCCGGACATGGCGAAGGCGATCGTCCTCAATGCCAAGATGCGGCGCACCGGCATTTGCGGCGCGATGGAGACGCTGCTGATCGACCGCGCCTATCCCGATCCCGCCGGGCTGGTGAGCACGCTGCTCGATGCGCGCTGCGATGTACGTGGCGACCGGGAGATTGCGATGCTCGATCAGCGCGTCGAGCCGGCGCAGGAGAGCGACTGGGGCACGGAATATCTTGATGCGATCGTTGCGGCGCGCATGGTCTCGGGTGTCGACGAGGCGCTGGATCATATCGCGCGCCATGGCAGCCATCATACCGATGCGATCATCACGCGGGATGCCGCTGTGGCAGAGGATTTCCTCAATCGTTGCGACAGCGCCATCGTCATGTGGAACGCGTCCAGCCAGTTCGCCGATGGTGGCGAATTTGGCCTGGGCGCGGAAATTGGCATTTCCACCGGCCGGCTTCACGCGCGCGGACCCGTCGCGCTGGAGGGGCTGACCACGTATAAGTGGCTGGTGCGGGGCACTGGCCAGGTCCGGCCCTGAGCCGCAGGCCGACCCTTGCATTCCAGGGCCAGGAGACAGCGAAAAATGAGTGAGCGGATTTGTCTGTGGGCGGCCATTGGCACGGCGGGGCTGACGCTCAGCCTTGCCTCCTGCGTCCCGCCGCCATCCCAGCCGCCGGTCGCTACGCCGCCGCCTGCCCGGCCGGTACCGCCGCCCCCTCCGCCGCCGCCGCCTGCGCTGTGGGAGGAGGCTCCGCTGACGCCCGGCACATGGAGTCTGACGCGCGGCACGGCGGGATCGACCGCCGTCTTCGGCTCGGCCTCGGCCGGCAGCCCGGTGTCCATCCGCTGCGAAGCGGCGAGCCGCCGCATCGTGATCGCGCGGGCTGGGGTCGGAGCAGGCGGGGCTGGGGCGCCGTCGCTCGTCGTCCGCACCACATTCGGCGCGGTGGCATGGCCGGCGGTGGCGGTGCCGGGCGATCAGCCGCGCATGGAGGCGGCGCGCGACGCCAATGATCCGGTGTTCGACCAGATCGCCTTCTCGCGAGGGCGCTTTGCCATAGAGGGCGGAGGCCTGCCGCGCGTCATCATGCCGGCCTGGGCCGAGGTCGCGCGGGTGATCGAGGATTGCCGGGGCTGAGTGCTCGCTGAAAATGAGCGATAATCAGATAGTTATGCCGGGCACGCGATTTGCGTGGACGGACAAGTATGATTCTAAAAAAGATAAATACAAGTCTTGATCGCAGAGGCGTGCTGACCCACTTTGGGCGCACGCCAAACCCTGTCTTGGAGGCAGGTTCGGCGGACGAGCTACAACTTAGCGAAAGGAGGTGATCCGATGTCTCATGGTTCAGCAAGGGGGTCGGTCAAGTCCGTTCGAGGTCTTCGCAGCCGTTAGGCGCGACACCAGGATCTCGGCAGGCGGCACTTCCGGCCGCTGACCATGTTCGATGGGCCGTGTGGAGCATTGCTCCCACGGCCCCTCTCGTTTGCGGGGTCTGTTAGAGCGGTTGTGACGGTGGCAGTGACAGCGGCTTCGCGGCAAAGCGCTGCCAGATCATCTGTAGCCACCGCCGAATATGGGTGCCTGCCAGAGCTAGAAGCCCGCCGGGTATGGCGATGCTTGCCAGCACGATCAATGTGGCGAGCAGCCAGTCGAGCACATGGCCGGCGAATGCGATGGCGCCGGTCGCCGTTTGCTGAAGGCTGAAGCGAGGGACAAAGCCGTCCGTCGCATAGGTAAAGCGCATGGGGGTCGTTGCCAGTGCAACGCGGGCCTCCGTGGCTTGCGCTGCGGCTTCACTCTCCTGCGCGCGACTATCGCTGATCTGCTGCTCAAGGGCGGCGCGGCCGCTGCCCTTGGCCTCCTCCGCCGCAATGCGAAGACGGGCGCGATCATCGCGGGCGGCCTGTGCGGCTGCATCGCTATCACGAATCGCACGGGAAACATCCCGCGTGCTGATCTCTATATCGCGCACCGTGCCTTGGTCCGTTTCGACCTGTGCGGACGCATCCCGCCCAAATCGCCGGGCGAGGGCCGGGTCCAATGCGAGATCGAGGCTGGCGCGCACGGATGTCGCGTCGTCGCGATGGAGCGAGACACCGGTGATCCGGCAACGCTGTGGGCCGAGCGCTTCGCACGCTGCGGCGTGCTTTTCCTGCATCGGCGCGATGGCGCGGGCAGCAAGGGCGAACCGATAATCGTAGGTGACGGCGATACCGGGCGCGGCATCAGGCGCAACGTCGGACTGGCTATTTTCGCCGGCCGGCTTTTCGCTACAGGCTGACAGAGCCAGAGATGCGATCGCACTTAGTAGAAAGCGAGCCTTCATCATTGCGCCTCTCCTAATTCAACTCGATCGGTAGAATTAGGGCGCTATCAAAAATTACGCAAGATGAACCGGTATGTTAGTGCGACGAACGGAGGAGCCATGGCGCGCCATGGCCCCCTCCGCATCGCGTGCAGCTTAGAAAGCGGCGGTGAGTGAGAAGACGACGGCTCCGTCCGCGCCCAGTGCTTCCTTGCCGAGGCTGCGCTTCACGTCCGTATTCACATAGGAAACGCCGAAGGTGAGCATCTTGTATGTCGCCGTGGCGCCCAGCGAATAATCGAACACCTTGCCATCCGGCCCGCCGGGGAAGGCATCGCTCTTCGCATAGCCGACATGGGCGTTGAGCCCCAGCGGCGTGTTGGGAATGGCGATCGACGGTTCGGCATGAATGTAGAAGGACGATGCCTTGTTGCCTGCCGCATCGGTCAGCGCAGCCTGCTTCCATGCGTAGTTGACGCCCACTTTCAGGGTGGCCGGGCCGATCGCGCCAGTGAGATTCACATAGGGTTCGAAGAAGTCCGTGTCGTAATTACCATGCTTGGGATAGAGGTAATAGAGGACGCCCACATCGGCGGTGATGCCCGGGGCCACTTCCTTCGAATAGCCAGCGAAAAGATCCACCTCTGTATTGCCGGCAAAGCCGACGCTGGAGCCCCAGGTCCCGGCGTAAACGCCGCTGTCATGGGTGACGGTGATGCCCCCCTGCACGGCGGCATCCTCGGTGTTCTGGGTGAACCCGCGGAAGCGATAGTCGGAAACGAGTCCGGCCGATCCGCTGATCTGGACGGACGAGGGCGCCTCATCCTCCGCGATGGCTGGTGTTGCAGCCGCGAATAAGGCCATGGCCGAAAGGCCAATCATGGACGTACGCATGTAAAATCCCCTTCAAGGTCTGTTCTGCGATCGTCCCACCTGCGTTTTCCGGTGATGGCCTCATTATTCCGCCATATTGGGCGGCCGGGCGATCTACACGGCGAACGGGATTATCATGGCTGCTGATTGTGCGCTGCACAAGAGGGAAATTGTCGGCGCGTCTCAGCCCTCGATCACCGCGCGCCAGGCGGCGAGTCCACGGGCCATATCTGCGATGAGATCCGCCGGATCCTCAAGCCCCACCGAGATTCGCACGAGAAAGCCCGGCGGATCGAAGCGTGTGGCGCTGCGGTGGCGGCCGGGATCGACGGGCAGGGCCAGGCTCTCGAACCCGCCCCAGCTATAGCCGATGCCGAAGAGCGAAAGCGCATCGACGAAGGCCGCCCGGGCGGCATCCGCGCGAGCCGCGCAGCCGCCTTGGAAAGCAAAGGAGAAGAGGCCGCTTGCCCCCCGGAAGTCGCGCCGAAAGAGATCGTGCCCGGTCGCTCCCGGCAGCGCGGGGTAGTTGACGCAGGCGATTTCATCGCGTCCGGCGAGCCATTGCGTCACCACGCTTGCGCTCTCGCCATGCTGGCGCAGACGCAGCGGCAGCGTGCGGAGGCCGCGCATGGCGAGCCAGGCATCGTCGGGGCTGACCATCTGGCCAAGGCCATAGGCGCGGTCCCGGATCGCGGGCCAGTGCGCGGCATTGGCGCTGACCGATCCCATCATGACATCGCTGTGGCCAACCAGATATTTGGTGCAGGCGATGATCGAGATGTCGACCCCCATGCCCATCGCCGGGAGCAGCAGTGGCGTGGCCCAGGTATTGTCTATGAGTGTGGTGATGCCGCGCGCCTTCGCCACCGCGACGATTGCCGGCACGTCTTGCACCTCGAATGTCAGGCTGCCCGGGCTTTCCATGAAGATGGCGCGGGTGCGGGCGGTGCAAAGCGCCTCGATGCCCGCGCCGATCAGCGGGTCGTAGAACACCGTTTCCACACCGAAATCGCGCAGCAGCCCGGCGCACATCGCGCGCGAGGGGTCATAGGCGCTGTCCACCATCAGCAATTCATCGCCCGGCCGCAGCACGGCGAGCAGCGCGCCAGCAATGGCGGCGACCCCGGACGGGTAGAGCATCGTGCCTGCCGCTTCCGGCTCCATTTCGGTGATCGCCTCGGCGAGTGCCCAGCTCGTCGGCGTACCCTTGCGGCCATAGAAGAGGCGCTGATGCGTATCCTTCACCGCCGCGCGCAGATGCTCGACATCCTCATAAAGGATCGTCGAGGCGCGCCAGACCGGTGGGTTGACGATGCCGCCGGGCTGGCCGGGCATCCCGGTCCATTCCGGCCGGCGCCCGGCATGGGCGAGGCGTGTGGCCGGGGCGTGACCGGGATTGTCCGGCAGATCGTCCTTCATATGTCCGTCCTTGTTGGTGATGCCCGCAACGATGGCGGGGTATTATGCCGGTCCGGTGGTCTTTGTCGTGTCCGCCTGCGCGCCCCATTCGGACCAGCTTCCATCGTACAGCGTGGTTGCGTCATTGCCGGCGAGATGGGCGCCGAAGAGCAGCCCGGCGGCGGTGATGCCCGATCCACAGGTGAGGACCATGGGGGCTGCCGGATCGACCCCGGCGGCGCGAAACTCCCCGGCGATGCCGGCCGGTGTCTTCCAGTGTCCGTCACCGTCCAGCAGGCGGCCATAAGGGAGATTGCGGGCGCCTGGCATATGCCCCGCCGCAACGCCGGGGCGCGGATCGTCCTCCGCGCCGGTGAAGCGCGCCGCGCCGCGCGCATCGACGATCTGCTGACCGCCGTCCGCCACAAGCGCCTTCATGGCCGGGAGGAAGCGGATCATCGCGTCGTCGCGCCGGGTAAAGTCTGTTTCGGCAGGGCTGATGGATCGAGGCGCCGGGGCGCCGTCTTCCAGTGGCTGACCAGCCGCGCGCCATGCGGCAAGGCCGCCATTGAGAACGGAGACCCGCCTCGCGCCAAAGAGCCGCAGCAGCCACCAGGCTCGCGCCGCGGTGACGTGAGGTGAATTATCGTAGAGGATGATCCGGTCCTCCCGGGCCACGCCCAGCGCCGCCATGCGCGTGGCAAAGCTGTTCGCATCGGGCACGGTCGCGGGGTAGGGCGCCGCCGTGTCGCACAGCGTTGCGAGATCGAGAAAGCGTGCGCCGGGGATATGGCCGGCGCGATACTCGGCTGCTGCGTCCCGCTCGGGATTGAACGGCAGATAGGTGGCATCGAGCAGGCGCAGGTCAGCGTCGCCGAGCAGCGCGGCCAGCGCCTCTGTGGAAATGAGAGCATCCATGGTGCCGGAATAGGCCGTTGGAGCGCGGCTTGTCGAGGCTTTGTCGGGTCAGCGGGAGGGCAGGGGCCGGGCGTTGCACATCGGCCCGTGCGCGCCTAACGAAAGGCCATGACCCTTACTCATCTCGGCCAGACCAGCGCGCTTCCCCCCAGCCCGGAAGCGGCGGTGCTCGACTATGTGCCCAATCCCCGGCCCGGCATGCTCTATCTGGTGCGCTTCGCGGCGCCCGAGTTTACCTCGCTTTGTCCGGTCACCGGCCAGCCGGACTTTGCCCATCTCGTCATCGACTATGCACCCGGAGAGACGATTGTCGAATCGAAGTCGCTCAAACTCTTCCTCGGCGCATTCCGCAATCATGCGGCATTTCATGAGGATTGTACGGTAGGGATCGGCGCGCGGCTCTTCGCGGAGATGGCGCCGCGGTGGCTTCGCATTGGCGGCTACTGGTATCCGCGCGGCGGCATCCCGATCGATGTGTTCTGGCAGTCGGGCTCTCCGCCCGAGGGACTGTGGCTTCCCGACCAAGGGGTGGCGGCCTATCGTGGGCGGGGATAGCGTAACGCCGCCCGTTCGATAGCTCCATTCAGCACGCGCTGATCGTAGATGAATGTCGGTTGCCCTCAATCTCCTTACGAAGATGAAACATTGGGGCATGGCGCCGACCATCCTGACGTGTCATATCCTCGGTTCACAGACGTTTCGTAATCTGGCGGAGGCGGGCAATGGATCGGATTACCTATCATGAGAAAATGCAATCTCTTGATAGATTGTCCAGATTTCTTTCCAAGATCATTAATATTGTGGCGGGTGTATTACTTGCTACATATGGCTGGCTCGAATTCCAAAATGCGCCAATAGATAAAATAACGAATGTGTTCGATTCAAACAGCTTTACGAAGTTTGGACTTGCGATATTTGTAGCTGGTTGGGCTTTAGGTGCAACGGACGATACAAAAATACAGAGAAAATGCTACGCTATAGATCCATTGGATGGACGATTAGAGCTTAAACAATGGATTGCAATTGTAATTTTTATTGCAATGTTCGCATTTCTTATTTATGTACATGAAATTCCTGTTTTATTTCAATTTTCGTTGCTGGTATTTATACTTATAAATATATGGACATACTCTTCCGTTATCATGAAGAGAACGGATGAAATGCTGAAAAAATCGGCAGAATTTCTAATAAAAGAAAAAGAAAATATAGAATATCTTAAATTATTCGTTGGAGTGGAATATCTAAAAGGGAATTGGCAGAAGAGACGGTTTATATTTCTGCTTATCCTGGCCGTGATTCAGTTGGTTGTATCTCTTATAATATATTTTAATCTGATACCGAGCCATGTATCTGGATTAATCATAAGTGGCGTTGGTATGGATAAAATAATAGCATATCTTCCATCATTTCTATTTTTAGTATATGCGATAATCTCGGAAGCATGGATAAAAATATATAGATTTAAAGTTTTTTCGGATTTCGAAACTATAGATCAGATAGATCTATATTTTAATGTTTCGAAAAAAAGAGGTATTGAGCTTCCAGAAATAAATAAAAATCATCTCTTCTCGAATGTAGTGAACAAACACACCAGCTATCAATAGATTCTACTGGTCGGCAGATCATATCCGCCGCCGGGCTGTGCGTAAGTGCCCGATCGGTGCGTTTCCCGTGCGGAAAAGCACGCCTTCCGCGAAGGCGGAAATGCGCTTGTCAGGAGGCCCGGATGTCAGAAACCCGGCTACCCCTATTTGAAAAGACTGCCAAGAATACCGCGGAGCAGGGAACGGCCCACGGAGCTGCCGACCTGACGACCCATTGAGGTGGCGGCAGAGCGCGCGGCCGATGTGACGGCTTTTTCGAGCGCGCTGGGCTTGGCCGCCTCGCGCGCCGCGGCGGCCTCGGCGCGGGCTTGCTCCTTCAGTTGCTGCTCGCGCTGCTTGGCTTCCACCTTGGCCTGCACGGCGGCGGCCTTGTCCGCTTCCGCCTGTGCCTTGGCTGCGACGGCTGCCGCTGCCGCCGCCTCGCCGCGCGCCAGCAGGATTTCCTCTGCCGATTCGCGGTTTATCTCGGTGTCATACTTGCCCGCGACCGGGCTGATCGACTGGATGATCGCGCGTTCCTTGGCATCCACCGGGCCAAGGCGTGAGCGCGGCGGCGCGATGAGGGTGCGCTGGACGATGCTGGGCGATCCATCCTCCTGAAGCAGCGAGACGAGCGCCTCACCCACCTTCAGTTCGGTGATTGCGGTCGCGACGTTGAGCGCCGGATTGATGCGGAAGGTGTCGGCCGCCGCCTTGATCGCCTTCTGATCGCGCGGGGTGAACGCGCGCAGCGCGTGCTGCACCCGATTGCCGAGCTGCCCGGCCACCGCCTCGGGAATGTCGATCGGGTTCTGCGTGACGAAATAAATGCCCACGCCCTTGGAACGGATCAGGCGGACCACTTGTTCGATCTTGTCTTCCAGTGCCGGGTTGGGCTCGTCGAAGAGCAGATGGGCCTCGTCGAAGAAGAACACCATCACCGGCTTTTCCGGATCGCCGACTTCGGGAAGCGTCTCGAACAGTTCGGCCATCAGCCAGAGCAGGAAGGTCGCGTAGAGCTTGGGGCTCTGCATCAGCTTGTCGGCGGCGAGAACGTTGATATAGCCCCGGCCCTTGTCGTCCGTGGCGATGAAATCATGGATATCGAGCGCGGGTTCGCCGAAAAAGCGGCCACCGCCCTGACTTTCGAGCTGGAGGAGCTGGCGCTGGATGGCGCCGACGCTCGCCTTGGTCACATTGCCGTATTTCGCCGAAAGCGTATCGGCATTTTCCGCGCAATAAGCGAGCATCGACTGGAGATCGGGGAGGTTGAGCAGCAGCAGCCCTTCTTCGTCCGCATAGCGGAAGGCGATGGAGAGCACGCCTTCCTGCGTCTCATTGAGGCCCATGAGCCGTGAGAGCAGCAGCGGCCCCATCTCGCTGATCGTGGTGCGGATGGGGTGGCCCTGCTCACCATAAAGGTCCCAGAAGACTGCCGGATTATCCGCATAGCTATAGTCCGTAATGCCGATTTCGGCGGCGCGGGCCGTGAGCTTGTCAGCGTTTTTGGCGGTCGGCGAGCCGGCCATGGCGATGCCGGACAGGTCGCCCTTCACATCGGCGAGGAACACAGGCACGCCGCGCGCGGAAAAGCTCTCGGCAATGCCCTGCAACGTCACCGTCTTGCCGGTTCCGGTCGCGCCGGCAATGAGGCCATGGCGGTTCGCCCGGCGCAAATTCAGAACTTGCGGTTGCCCGCCGCCCTTTTCTTCGCTCTTGCCGATGAAGATGCCGGTTTCGTCCGCCATGCGCTCTGTCCTTCGCTGCTTGTGCCTGCTGGTTAGGCGTTCGTCGCGTTCATGAAAAGGGGCGGCATGAAAAGGGGCGGAGCCTTTGCAAAGCCTCCGCCCCCGAATAGTGCCCGAACACTGATCGTGCCCCGACTGGTGTCAGGGCATGTCGTGCCGCCTTACTGGTCGCGCAGACGAACCGCGACAAAGGCTGCCGGATTGCCGCGCCGCAGCACCTGAAGCAGCACGGCGTTGCGTCCGCCGGCTTTCGCGGCCTTGGCGGCGTTGCCGAGATCCGCCTCGGTGAGCGTGCCCTGTCCATTGGCGCTCAGGATGACATCGCCGCGACGCAGGCCCTTTTGTCCGGCATCGGACGACGGGTCGATCGCGCTGACGACGACGCCGCGTGTCGCCGCCGGGATGCCAAGCTGGTTGGCGATGCCGGCGGTGAGCGGCTGTACGGAGATGCCGAGCAGGTCCTGCGTTGCCGCCTGTGTGCTCTTCTGGTCCTGATCGGAGAAGTCATCCTGCGCCTGACCGGCGAAATTGGCGAGCTGATCCTCGGGCGGACGCTGGGCGACCACCGCGTTCACCGTCATACGCTTGCCGTTGCGGATCAGCTCGATCGGCACGGTCGAGCCGATCGGCAGGTTGGAGACGATGAAGGACAGCGTCTCATCCGGGGTCACGTTGCGGTTATTGACCTTCACGATGACGTCGCCCGGCTTGATGCCGGCCTTGTCCGCGCCCTTGCCGGGCTCCACGCCCTGAATGAACTCGCCGCTGTTCTTGGGCAGGCCGAGGCTGTCGGCCATATCGTCGGAAAGCTGGCTGATCTGCACGCCGAGATAGCCGCGCTTGACCGCTTCGCCCTTGCGCAGCGTCTCGATCACCGGGACGGCCTGCTCGGAGGGAATGGCGAAACCAATGCCAATATTGCCGCCGGTGGGCGAAAGGATCTGGCTGTTGATGCCGATGACATTGCCGTTCATGTCGAACATCGGGCCACCAGAATTGCCCTGATTGATCGAGGCATCGGTCTGGATGAAGCGATCCGCGCCGCCGCCGGTGTTGCGGTGGAGGGCGGAGATGATGCCCGCCGTCACCGTGCTGCCGATGCCGAACGGATTGCCGATGGCGACGATCCAGTCGCCTACCCGGGCCTTGGTTGAATCACCGAATTTGACGAAGGGCAGCGGCTTTTTGGGCTCAATCTTGAGCACCGCGAGATCGGACGCCACATCCTTGCCGATCAGCTTTGCGCTATATTCCGTGCGATCAGGCAGGATCACGGTGATCGAATCGACCGTGGCGCCCTGCGCGCCGGGTGCGACGACATGATTGTTCGTCACCACATAGCCGTCCGCCGAGATGATGAAGCCGGAGCCAAGCGACTGCGCCTGACGGGTCTGTGGCCGGCTGCCACCGCTGCCGCCGCCGCCAAAGCCGAAGAGGTCACCAAAGGGCGTGCCGGCGAACGGGTTCTGCACCTTCACGCGCTGCGTGGTGGAGATGTTGACGACGGCGGGCTGCAAGCGCTCGACCATGTCGGCAAAACTGCCCGGCGCGCCGCGCGGCGCGGCGGCCATACCCTCATTTTGCGCCGTCTGCGCGACGACATTGGGGCTGGACGTCAGGGCAAGGGTTGTGCCGCCTACCAGCAGTGCGGCCGTGATTGCATATGCATAACGCACGTCTTGTCAGTCCTCTTCATTCAGGCGGAGCGTGGCCCGGACAGACTTCCTGCACAGACCACCGCTCGTGGCTCACGCACCCCGCACTGGCATGTCGCGTGCCGGATTAACTGGCATTGAATGGTCGAGGCGGGAAAAGGCTCCCTCCTCGGCCAAAAGAGTCGTCAGCGACCCCGGAACTCGCGGAGATAGTCGTTATCCGGCGAGAGCAGGACGTTGGTCTGCCCCTGCGCGTCCGGCCCGAAGGTGACGCGATAGGACTGCATGGCCCGATAGAAATCATAGAAGCGGGCATCCTTGCCGAAGCTTGCGGCATAAATGCGGGAGGCCTCCGCATCTGCCTCGGCGCGGATAATCTGGGCGCGCTTGGCGCCTTCCGCCTGAATGGTCAGCGCTTCCTGCTTGCGCGCGGTTCGCATCCGCTGGAAGGCGCTGTCGAGCGGGGTGCCGTCCGGCAGGTCGGCGCGCTTGATCCGCACGTCCACCACCTCGGCGCCATATTGGCTGGCGACGCGATTGAGGCTGGCGCGCACATTATGCATCATCGCGCCGCGCTCCGGGCTCAGCAGTTCGGCGAAGCGACGCTTGCCCAGCTCCGCGCGCAGCGCCGAGCCGAGGATCGGCCGCAGCGCGTCGGACACGCGATCCTCCGTGCCTGCGGTGATGTACATACGCAGTGGATCGACCACGCGATAACGGGCGTAGGCATCCACCTGAAGGCGAAGCTGGTCGGTGGACAGCACCTGCTGTCGATCCATGCCGACGGACTGGATACGCTTGTCGATCCAGGTGATCTGATCCGTGAATGGCAGCCGCAGGTTGATGCCGGCGCCCGTGCGACCAAAAACTTCGCCCGGTTTGTAGGGGTTGACGATGTAGACCGGCTTGCCGAACCGGGTAATGACCGCCTGCCGCGTTTCCGGCACGATGGAGACGGTGCTACCGATGAGAATGAGGATCAGCGTCGCCAATATGGCGAGGAAGATCGGGTTTCTGAGCGTCAGCGGACCCATCAGCGGCCCTCCTGCGGCTGCGCGTCGCGCGCGCGGGACTGGACGGCGGGAAGCGGCAGATAAGGCGTCACTTTGTCTGTCTCGATAATGGTCTTGTCGACGCCGGAGAGGATTTTCTCCATGGTCTCGTAATACATGCGGCGGCGCGTCACGTCGGGGGCAAGGCGATACTGCTCGTAGACCTTGTCGAACGCGGCGGCCTCGCCCTGCGACGTTGCCGCGAGGGTCTGTGCGTAGGTGCGCGCCTCGTTCAGATAGGATTCGGCGGTCTGCTGTGCGGCCGTCACTTCCTTGAAGGCGTCGTTGACCGCGGCGGGCGGATCGGCCTGCTTGATCGCGACGCCCTGCACACGCACGCCAGCGCCGTAGCTGTCCAGCACTTCCTGCATGCGCTGTTTGACCTGCGCCTCGATGGCGGTGCGGCCGGCGCCGAGGGCGTCCTGCAACGACGCGACGGCAATGGTCGCGCGCATCGCCGATTCGGCGACTTCGCTGATCGTCTGCTGAGGCTCGGCGATCTGGAAGGCAAAGTCCACCGGGGTCTTGATATTCCAGCGGACCGAATAGCCCAGGTTGATGATGTTCTGGTCACCGGTCAGCATCAGATTTTCGCTGTCGCTGCCCGTCGATCCAAGATCCAGGGTCCGTATTTCCTCGACATCGAGCACGCTCACGGATTCAATCGGTGCCGGCAGCACGAATTTGAGGCCCGGCGAGAGCGTGCGGCTATAGCTGCCGAGAAAAGTGACGACGCCGCGTTCCTGCGGCCCGATCCGATGAATGGATGTGGTGGCAAGCCAGATGGCAACGACGCCCAGCGCCAGATAGGGCCAGAGCACCCGACCGTCTGGCCCGCCCGGCATGCCGCCACCGAAGCTGTCACGCGCACGGCGGACCAGCTCGTCTATGGCGCTTGGTCCCCCTGTGCTGCCCGGACGGCCATTGCCGCCGCCGGCTCCGCCAGGCGCCGTCCATGGGCTGGACGGCTCGCCATTGTCGCCAGCGGCCGGGCCTTTCGGCTTGCTGTCATTGTCGCGGCTACCCCAGGGGCCGCCCTCGCTCATGGTCAGGGCAGGCTCTCCCCTGCTCGCGGAATTGTCACTCATATCCTCTTTATAGGCATGGTCCGCGCTGAAAAACAGGGCCGAAAATCTAGGCGTGAGGCATTTTGCGGCAATATCGTCGCGATGGGGGGCTGTTCGCCGCTTTCGCTCGGCGCGATCTGTGACTAGAGACCCGGTGCAATGACGCACGCCAGCGACCCTCCGCGCGATATGCTCGATGCTCAGGCGACGAGCCGCCTGACCGCCGCCAGTGGCGGACGGGTCGCCTCCACCCGTCTGCGGGACGGCGTGCTGAGCCTCGTGCTCGATGTTTCCGGCCTTGACGCCGGCGCACGCGCGCGGCTGGAGGGGGATGTGGCCGCGGTCGCCCGTGCGCTTCCCGGCATCGCCGATGTGCGCATTGCGATGACTGCGGAAAAAGGCCCGGCGCCGCGCATCATTGCGGTCGGTTCCGGCAAGGGCGGTGTCGGCAAGTCGACGCTTTCCGTCAATCTCGCTGTCGCGCTGGCACGGGTCGGGCGTCGTGTCGGCCTTGTCGATGCGGATATTTATGGGCCCTCGCTGCCGCGCCTGCTGGCGAGCGAAGGCGTAAAACCGGAGACGTCCGGCAAGAAGCTGTGTCCGGTCGTCAATGCATATGGCGTGCCGATGCTGTCCATGGGGCATCTGGTGGCCGCCGGGCAGGCCATTGCCTGGCGCGGCCCGATGGCCGGGAATGCGCTGTCCCAGCTCATAGACGCGGACTGGAGCGATACGGATATCCTCATCGTCGATCTGCCGCCGGGCACAGGCGACATTCAGCTCACCATGATCCAGCGGTACAAGCCGGAAGGCGCGGTCATCATCTCGACCCCGCAGGATCTCGCGCTGATTGACGCGGCGCGCGCAGTGAGCCTGTTCGATCAGGCGAAGGTGCCGGTTATCGGCCTGGTCGAGAATATGGCTGGCTATGTCTGCCCACATTGCGGCGAGGTTTCCGATCCCTTCGGACGGGGCGGGGCGGAGGCGCGGGCGGACGAGCTGGGTCTCGCGTTTCTTGGCCGGGTTCCGCTCGACATCGCGGTGCGCACGGCCTCCGACGCGGGGGTGCCGCCAGCCTCCGGCGAAGCGCTGCCGGGCGCACCCTTCCGCGCCATTGCGGAGCGCGTGGGCCGCTGGATCGACGGCCGGGGCGAAGCCGCGGGCCGGTGAGGGCGCCCGGCCTCTCCCGGCGTGGCCTGCTGACCGGCGCTGCGGCCGGTGGCGGGCTTCTCCTCGCATGGGCGGTCTGGCCCCGCAGCTATGCAGCGCGGCTCGATGTGGCGCCGGGCGAGACGCCGATGGGCGCGTTCCTCAAGATTGATCGCGCTGGTCAGGTCATCGTCATGGTGCCGCAGGCGGAGATGGGGCAGGGCGTGTTCACCCTGCTGCCGCAGATCCTCGCGGATGAGCTGGGCGCGGACTGGCGCACCGTTGCGGTTCAGCCGGCGCCGCCGTCGGCGCTTTATGCAAACAGCCTGTTCGCGGCCGAATGGATGGCGAGCGATGTCTCGCGCGCGGCAGGCGAGACGGGCGAGCACGTACTGGAGGAAATCGCGCGTCGCCGGACGATGATGCTGACGGGTGGCGCGACCTCCATACCCATGTTCCGGCAGGCCTATCGTGATGCCGGCGCAGCGGCGCGCGCCCTGCTTTGTCAGGCGGCCGGCGCGCGCTGGGACATTGGCTGGGAGCTGTGCGACATCCGCGACGGGCTGGTGACGGATGGCAAGCGCAGCCTGAAATTCGGTGAATTGGCGGATGAGGCGGCGCGCTTTCCGGTGCCCGATCTGCTGCCCTACCGCTCGCCTGATCGCGAGGATTCGCTGATGGGCGCCGCGCTGCCCCGGCTCGACGTGCCGGCCAAGATCGACGGGTCGGCCAATTATGCCGCTGACATTCGCCTGCCGGACATGCTCTTCGCCTCGATCCGCCAGGGGCCGATCGGGGCGCGCAGGGTCCGCTCGATGAATGAGGCGGCGGCGCGCAAGGTGGCCGGGGTCGTCGGCATCATTCGGCATGGCGGCTGGGTGGCGGTGACGGCGCGCAACTGGTGGGCGGCCAATCAGGCGCTGGGCCGGCTCGATCCGGTGTTTGATGCCGATGCGCCGCTGCTCGACGATGCCGGGATCGACAATGCGCTCGACAGTGCCTTCGATCGGGATGACGGCCGCCGCTTTGCGTCCGTGGGGGATCTTGCCGGCGTGTTCGACGGTGCGACGATCGCGACGGCGAGCTACAGCGTGGCGCCCGCGCTCCACCTCGCGCTGGAACCCATGGCGGCGACGGCGCGGGTGCGGGACGACATCGCCGAGGTGTGGATGCCAACGCAGGCGCCGGTCTTTGCGCGGCGGGCAATCGCGCAGGCGCTGGGGCTGCGTGACCATGCGGTGACGGTCTATCCGCTGTTCGCGGGGGGATCGTTCGATCGGAAGTTCGATCATGAGGCGGGCGTGCAGGCGGCGCTCATCGCGCGCGCGGCAAAGGTGCCGGTCCAGCTCATGTGGTCGCGCTCGGAGGATATTGTTCAGGATCGGCCGCGTCCGCCCGCGCGCGCGCGCATGGCTGCGCGGTTGGCGCCGGGCGGGATTGTGCGCGGCTTTTCGGCCAAGGTCGCGATGCCGGCTGCCCTTGCGGAGACGTGGCGACGGGTGGCGGATGGCGAATCGGCGATCGACGCCCGGCGCATGGCCGGTGCGCGGACGGACCGCGCCGCCGTTTCCGGTCTCGTTCCGCCTTATGCCATCCCCAATCTGGCGGTCGATCATTATCCGGTCGACATCGGGCTCCCCACGGGGCGGTGGCGCGCCAATGCGGACGGGATCAACTGCTTCTTTGTCGAAAGCTTCATGGACGAGCTGGCCCAGATTGCCGGGGTCGAGCCGCTTTCCTTCCGCATCCAGCATCTTGGCGGCAATCCCCGTCTCGCCCGCTGCCTGACGAAGGTCGCGATGCTTGGCGGCTGGCAGGGCGGTGCGCGGGGCAGCGGACAGGGCATTGCCTGCCATGCGATGCAGGACGGCGCGATTGCCGTACTGGTCGAGGCAGGGCTTGAAAGCGGCCGCCTGCGGGTCGAACGGATCGTGGCGGTTGCCGATGTCGGCCAGCCGATCAACCCGGATATTGCCCGCCAGCAGATCGAGGGCGGGCTGATCTTCGGCCTTGCATCGGCCATGGGCGGCGCCACGGGCTATGCCGGGGGATTGCCCGCTGCGATGCGCCTTGGCGCGCTCGGCCTGCCGGGTCTTGCCGACATCAGGGATGTGACCGTGGAGCTGGCGCCCAGTACCGATCCTGCCGTCGGCATGAGCGAGATTGGCGTGCCGGCCGCAGCGCCCGCGCTGGCCAATGCGCTCGCGACGCTTTCCGGCAAGCGATATCGCAGCCTGCCACTCATGGGTCCGGCAGGCGTCGGCGCGGGTTCGTCGGCATGAGCGCAGCGCGTCCCCTGCCAGCAACGCCGGGCAAAATCGGTATACTCATTGTCAATCTCGGTACGCCCGATGCGCCAACTCCGGCTGCCGTGCGACGCTATCTCGCCGAATTTCTTTCCGATCCGCGCGTGGTGGAAATTCCGCAAATCGTCTGGCAACCGATTCTGCGTGGGATTATTCTGCGGACGCGGCCGCGAAAGTCCGCGCGCGCTTATGCAGAGATATGGCGGGAGGACGGCTCACCGCTCGCCGTCCACACCCGCGCCATCGCCCAGGGTCTGGCAGCGCGCTGGGGCGGGGGGATCATGGTGGATTGGGCGATGCGCTACGGATCGCCGTCCATAGCCGCGCGACTCGAGGCGCTGACCGAGGCGGGGTGCGCGCGCATCCTCATCCTGCCGCTTTATCCGCAATATTGCGGGGCGACGACCGCATCCGTTATGGATGCCATCGGGCGGGCGATGATGGATATGCGTGCCCAGCCGACCCTGCGCGTGGTGCCGCCCTGGTATGATGACCCGGCCTATATCGGGACGCTCGCCGCGCGCATCCGTGCCGATCTCGCCGCGCTCGATTTTGCGCCAGAGGCGCTGATCGCGAGTTTCCATGGCATGCCCGAGCGGACCCGCGTGCGCGGCGACCCCTATTATCGGCAGTGTCTGGAAACGGCGCAGGCGCTGGGAGATGCGCTCGGACGGGCGGTTTTGCCGACCTTCCAGTCCCGTTTTGGCCGGGCGAAATGGCTGGAGCCGGACACCGCCGGGACGCTCGCCGCGCTGCCGGGCAAGGGCGTTCGCTCGGTGGCGGTGGTGATGCCCGGCTTTGCCGCCGACTGCCTGGAAACGCTTGAAGAGATCGGCATCCGGGGCGCCGAGCAGTTTCGTGCCGCTGGCGGCGAGAATTTTGCGTTTATCCGTTGTCTAAATGCCGAGGCCGACGCTATCCATCTCTATGGCGCGCTGCTGGAGCGAGAGTTGGCCGGCTGGGTGACCCTGTAAGAGCAAATGGGCTGGACAGGCCCATACAACAGGAGAGGCAAGATGAGCAGAGTGGCGATCGTAACAGGCGGAACCCGCGGCATTGGCGAAGCGATCAGCCTCGCACTGCGGGATCAGGGCATCTCCGTTGCAGCCAATTATGCCGGCAATGACGAGAAAGCGAAGGCCTTTACCGAGCAGACGGGCATTGCCGCCTATAAATGGGATGTCGGCGATCATCAGGCCTGTCTCGATGGCTGCGCGCAGGTGGCGGCTGAACTCGGTCCGGTCGATATCGTCATCAACAATGCCGGCATCACGCGGGATGGCGTGCTCGCCAAGATGAGCTTCGACGACTGGAACGAGGTGATGCGAATCAACCTTGGCGGCTGCTTCAACATGGCCAAGGCGACCTTTGCGGGGATGCGTGAGCGCGGCTGGGGTCGCATCGTCAACATCGGGTCGATCAATGGTCAGGCAGGCCAATATGGTCAGGTGAACTATGCCGCCGCGAAGTCCGGCATTCACGGCTTCACCAAGGCGCTTGCTCAGGAAGGGGCGCGCAACGGCGTGACCGTGAATGCGATTGCGCCCGGCTATATCGATACCGACATGGTCGCCGCCGTGCCCGCAGCGGTGCTGGAGAAAATCGTCGCCAAGATTCCCGTCGGCCGGCTTGGGCAGGCGCATGAGATCGCGCGTGGCGTCGCCTTCCTCGTCAGTGACGATGCCGGTTTCGTGACCGGAACGACCCTGTCGCTGAACGGCGGCCAACATATGTATTGATGGCGTTTTCGTCGTCATCCACGGGCGTCGCGCGCGCGGGGCCGGTCAAGCGCAGCATGACCATAGCCGGGCACGCGACGTCCATATCGCTCGAGCCTGCCTTCTGGTGCGCGCTCGAGCAGGCGGCGGTGGAGATGGCGCTGCCGCTGAGTGCGCTTGTGGCGCGCATCGACGCCGAGCGAATTGCCGTGGACGATCCGCCCAATCTCGCGAGCGCACTGCGTGTCTGGCTGTTCGCGCGGGCGCGCGGCTGTCTGTAGGGCGTCCGCCTATAGGGCTTCCGCAATGGCGCCGAGTGCGTCGTCCATGACGGCAACCGCTTGATCGGCTGCGTCATCGGGAAAATCATTGGCGAAGAGGGAGACGATCAGCGCTCGCCCACTGCGTGCCGTCATGTAGCCGGAAAGGGCGGCGGCGGCATTCAACGTGCCGGTTTTGGCGCTGAGCTGCCCTGTCGTCGTCGTTCCGGCAAAGCGGCCGCGCAGCGTTCCGTCCTGCCCCGCGACCGGCAGGCTCGCGCGCCATTCCGCGCCCCATGGCTGGCCTGCGATCCAGCGCAGGAGCGATGCCGCCGCGCGCGGCGAGAGGCGGTTGTAGGTGGACATGCCGGCGCCGTCGAAAAACGCGTAGCCATCGCGTGGAACGCCGGCTTCCGCCATCACGGCGTCCAGCGCGGCAAGCCCGGCGGATACGGACCCGTCGCCGTCGATCCGGCCGAGCCGGCGCAGCAGCAGCCCGGCATGGACGTTCTGGCTGATCTTGTTGACCGTGACGACAGTAGGACCAACCGGAGGCATGGGCAGCGCGGCGAGGGCCGAGGAGATGTCCTCCGTTGGCAGCATATCCGGTTTTGCGTTCCATGGGCGATGACGAACACGGATGACACCCCGGACGTGAACGCCCCGCGCTTCGAGCAGTGCGCGCATCCGGGCGGCGGCGTAATGCGCCGGATCGTCAATCCCGAGGCGCAGCGTTTGCGCGGGGGCCCTGTTGCCCATCGTGCCGGCGACGCGCAGCCGCATATCACCCGGTTCGCGCCAGTGGATGATGCGCGTTTCCGCACCCTCTATGGTGGCGACGCTGCTCTCCACGCGATAATAGCCAGAGCCCTCTATCCGCGCGGGTGCGCCTGCCGTGCCGGGGTGCAGGGTGACAACCACTTCATTATCGTCCAGCGTCAGCGCGGAGACTCCGGTACCCGAGCGGGTGGGCATGTTGTTCCACGCCATGCCGAGGCTCCAGCGCTCGTCGGCGAACCAGCTGTCGTCGCCCACAATGTCGCCGACCTGTCGTGTCTGGGCGGCGACGGCATCGGCCAGCGTTGCAAGGCAGCTCTGCTGGCAGTCATCGGCGCTGGAGAGCAGCGGATCGCCGCGCCCGATCAGCACGACATCGGGTCTTTTGCCCTTGAGCCGCTCCAGCCGGACCATGGTGCCGTGCGCCGCCTGCTCCATCGCCGCGCGGCGAGCCAGCGCGGCGGCGGTGACGAACAGCTTGGTGTTGGATGCGGGAACGAAGCGTTGCCCGGCGTTGACCGCAATGAGATCGCGCCCGGCCATATCCGTGACGAGAAGGCCGAAGCGTGTGCCCGCCGGCGCGCTGGCGAAGTGCGCGGCGATGCGCTGCCGGAGTGCATCGAGATCTGCGGTTGATGCGGCGGGCGGCTCCGGCGCGGCGCTCTGCGCCCACGCCGGCAGGGCGAGCGCTCCGATCAGCAGCGCGCCGGCCGCAAGGCGCATCACGCGCCGAGCAGTGGCCCCATCAGCGCCTTGAGGTCCGCTTCCGGGCGGGCGCCGACATGGCTGATGACCTCGGCCGCCGCGATGGCGCCCATCTCCAGACTCTGCGTGGGGGATTTGCCCGCGACATAGCCAGCCAGGAAGCCGGCCGCGAAGAGATCGCCCGCACCGGTGGTGTCCACCACCTGCGTTACCGGCGCGGCGGCGACTGCATGCCGGGTGCCGCCGGTGATCGCGATGGCGCCCTGCTCGCTGCGCGTCACCACCAGTGTCGGCAGCTTTGGTGCCACGGCTGCGACCGCCGCGTCGAACGTCGCCTCACGGGTAAGGGAGAGTATCTCGTTCTCGTTGGCGAACAGAATGTCGATCATGCCGTCGTCGATCAACGCCAGGAAATCGTCGCGATGGCGCTCGATCACAAAGGCATCGGACAGGGTGAAGGCGACTTCGCGCCCGGCATCCCGCGCGGTGGCAATGGCGCTCCGCATGGCGGCGCGGGGTTCCGCCGGGTCCCACAAATAGCCTTCCAGATAGAGGATTTTGGCGGACCGGATGAGATCGGCGTCCAGCGCGGCGGCGGGCAGGAACTGCGAGGCGCCAAGGAAGGTGTTCATGGTGCGCTGCGCGTCCGGCGTGACGAGGATGAGGCAGCGCGCCGTCGGCGGATCGCCGGCGCGCGCGGCGGTGTCGAAGCGGATCCCCAGCGCCTGCACGTCATGCGCGAAGACCCGGCCGAGCTGATCGTCGGCGACCTGTCCGATGAAGCCGCATTTGCGGCCCATGGCGGCGAGCCCGGCCAGCGTGTTGGCGGCCGATCCGCCGGAAATCTCGACGCCCGGCCCCATAGCGGCATAGAGCTGTTCGGCGGATGCCGTGTCGATCAGCTGCATCCCTCCCTTGGTCAGGCCATGTTCGGCGATGAAGCTGTCATCCGCGCGGGCGATCACGTCGACAATGGCGTTACCAATCGCGACGACATCGAGTTCGGGCTGGGGCAAAGGGTGGTTCCTTATGGCTTTGTGCTGATGCCATCGCCCTAGCCTGCGGCCGCGGGAGCGGCAAGCGATGAGATATCCGCGATTGACGCGCGCGGAACGACGCGAAAAAAGGGCAGGGATGATCGCCTCTGCTCTCCTGCGCGCTTTCCCGGATCTGCTGCTGCCGGGCGTGCGTGGCGTGATGCTCCGCACGCTGCTGCTCACGGCCCTTCTCTTCGCCGGCTTCGCTGTGCTGTGCTGGTGGGGGATAGCCGCGCTCTCCGCCCGCTTCGGATGGTCGGTGCTGGATGGCGCGGCGAGCGCCGCGCTGGCCGTTCTGCTTGCCACCGGTTGCGGCTGGCTGCTCTTCCGCACGGTGGCGATGGCCGTGGTCGGTCTGTTCTCGGACAGAATCGTGACGGCGGTGGAGGCCGCTCATTTCCCGGCGCGTCATGGGGCGGCACGCCCTATTCCGATTGGTGAGAGCATTGGCATGTCGCTGCGCTCGGTGGGGCGCGCGCTGCTGTGGAACGGGCTGGCGCTGCCGCTCTATCTCGTCCTGCTGCCAACGGGCGTGGGGCCGCCGCTGCTCTTCCTGCTGCTGAACGGCTATTTGCTCGGCCGGGATCTTGCCGATCTCGTCGAGCCTCGTCATCCCGGTCAGATGCGTCTCAGCCGTGCGGCGCGCTGGCAGCTTGGTCTCGCTTCGGCGCTTATCTTCCTGATACCCGTCGTGAACCTGCTTGCGCCACTGTGGAGCGTGGCTATGGCTGTCCATCTCTTCCACCGGCGGGAGGCGCTGGCGCCTTGAAAATTATCGCGATATCGGTGCCGGCCCTGCTCTTTACGCTGGCCGGCTGCGGCGCCCAGATCGTGCCGCCCCCGGCGACCGGCTTCCAGCCGGCAAGCCAGCCCGGGCAACCGATCCTGGGGACCAGCGCGGGTGCGCTCATTGCCCGGTTCGGTCAGCCGCGGCTCGATATTCGCGACCCCGCCGCGCGCAAGCTCCAGTTCGGCAATGCCCAATGCGTGCTCGACGTTTATTTCTATGCGCCGGCCGAACGGCGCGAGCCGCTGGCGTCGTTCGCCGAGGCGCGGCAGGCCGCGACCGGTGCCGCAATGGCATGGCCTGAGTGCGCGAAGCTGCTCGACGGGCGCTGAACAGGACGCAGCTCCGGAACGCGGCGAGGCGCGATCACGCCACGACAACATGGCCGTTTGCGTGCATGCTGGGTGCCTGTTAGTCAGGGCGTGACAACGGAACTCGCGGGGGAAAAGCGTGACCAACAACCTTACCGTCCAGATCGCGATCGGCATGGTGATCGGCCTCATCGTCGGCGTGTTTACGCATGTCATGACCGCCGGAGACAGCGCGCTTGCGGGGCAGGTCGCTGATTATTTCCACCTTCTGGCGGACATATTTCTCCATCTCATCAAGATGATTATCGCGCCGCTGGTCTTCGCGACGCTCGTTTCGGGTATCGCGCATATGCGCGATACGGCGGCACTCGGGCGAATTGGCGGGCGCGCGGTCGCCTGGTTCATTCTCGCCAGCCTGTTGTCGCTCTCGATCGGCATGATCTACGTCAATATTCTGCAGCCGGGTGTGGGGCTCAACCTGGTGCGCGATGGCGCGGCGTCCGGCGTCGATACCGCCGCGCTCAATTTCAAGGATTTCATCCTCCACGTTTTCCCGACGTCCATGGTGCAGGCCATGGCGGAGAACAGCGTCCTCCAGATCGTTGTCTTCTCGCTGTTCGTGGGTGTCGGGCTCACCGCCATCGGGGACAAGGGCAAGCCAATCGTCGAGGTCGTCGAATCGCTGGTTGAGCTGATGCTCCAGGTGACCGGCTATGTGATGCGCTTCGCGCCCGTCGCGGTGTTCGGCGCGATCGCCGCCGTTGTCACCAAGCAGGGGCTTGGCGTGCTTGTCACCTATGGCAAGCTGGTGGGCGAATTCTATCTTGCGCTCTTCACGCTGTGGCTGGTGCTCGCCTTTTTCGGCTTCCTGTTCCTTGGCAAGCGGCTGCCGCGTCTGCTCTTGCATATCCGTGGCTCGATGCTGATCGCGTTCTCCACGGCATCGTCCGAGGCGGTCTATCCCAAGCTGCTGGAACAGCTCGACAGGTTCGGCGTGCCGCGGCGCATCTCCTCCTTCGTGCTGCCGCTGGGCTACAGCTTCAACCTTGACGGGTCGATGATGTATGCCGCCTTCGCCACGCTGTTCATCGCGCAGGCTTATGGTATCGATCTTTCGGTCGGCACGCAGATCACCATTCTTCTTGTGCTGATGGTGACGAGCAAGGGCATCGCCGCCGTCCCGCGCGCCTCGCTGGTGGTGGTCGCCGCCACGCTCCAGCAATTCGGTCTGCCGGTGGAAGGCGTGGCCTTCATCCTCGCGGTCGACCACTTCATGGATATGGGCCGGACCATGACCAATGTGATCGGCAACGCGATCGCCACGTCCGTCGTCACCAAATGGGAGGGGATGCTGGAAGTGGAGGAGCCCGAGAATGTGCCCCTGCCTCATGCCCCGTCCCACACGGTCGCAGGCGGCAAGGCCGGGCTGGATCTCGCCGCCGATATGGTGACGGACGAGCGGCGGGACGCGTGAGCGTGTGAACGGGGTAAGCGCGCCGGGCGCCGATCCTGTCGCGATTGACCTTGGCGCGATTGTCTCGCGCATCGTCTCCGGCATGGCGATGGAGACAGAGCGCGGCACAGTCGCGGACTATATTCCGGGCCTCGCCTGCATATCTCCCGCACGGTTCGGCATGGCCATCGCGCTGGCGGATGGTCGGCTGTTCGTGGGTGGCGATGCGGACGAGCCCTTCTCGATCCAGTCCGTGTCAAAGGTATTTGCGTTGACGCTGGCGCTGGGCAAGATTGGCGATCAGCTTTGGCGGCGGGTGGGGCGGGAGCCCTCGGGCAACGCGTTCAACTCCATTGTCCAGCTTGAGGCGGAGCGGGGCATTCCACGCAATCCCTTCATCAATGCCGGGGCGATCGTGGTGGCGGATGTCAACCTCGCGGGATATCAGCCGCGCGAGGCGATCGGCGAGATGCTGCGCTTCGTGCGTTATCTCGCGAGCGATGACAACATCGTCATAGACGAGGCCATAGCGCGCGGTGAAGCGGAGACCGGCTATCGCAACATCGCGCTCGCCAATTATATGCGCGCCTTTGGCAATCTCCATCATCCGGTCGATCTGGTGCTGGGCTGCTATTTCCACCAATGCGCGCTGGCGATGAGCTGTCGACAACTGGCGCTGGCCGGACGCTACCTGATGCTGGACGGCGGGCATCCCGGTGACGGCCGGGTCGTTTCCGCGCGGCGGGCGCGGCGGATCAACGCGCTGATGCTCACATGCGGCCATTATGATGCCAGTGGCGATTTCGCGTTCCGCATCGGCATGCCGGGCAAATCGGGTGTAGGCGGCGGAATACTGGCGGTGGTGCCGGGCATTGCAAGCATCGCTGTCTGGTCGCCGGGGCTCAATGCCAGCGGCAATTCCGCGCTCGGCACCCGCGCGCTGGAAATGCTGTCCGAGGCGACAGGCTGGAGCGTCTTTTCCGCCCGGTCGCGATAGGTTCGATCCGGATCGGAACGCGGATCGCGCCTATGTGTTATATGGTCCAGTCCCGGGACGGACGATGAGGGGATGAATGAGGATGGGTACAATCGGCATCGCACGCTGCGCCTCGCGCATGAGGCATGGTCGATTGACGACGCTGGCGCTGCTGGCGCTGCTTGGCGCCTGCGGTGGTGGCGGGTCGGACGGCAGCAGCACGGTCGTCATCCCGACCCCGACCCCAAGCCCGTCACCGACCCCGACGCCAGGCCCCACACCCACGCCGACCCCATCGACCGGGTGCGCGCTTTATCCCGCGGCGGAGCGCGGGCTTTATGCGGCGGACGGCACCAATGCCACCAGCGGAGCGACGGGCAATGTGCTGACCGCAAACGGCATCGAGCGCACGGATGTTCGCGGGCCGTTGCTTTCGGGCGGCGGCACGGCGACGGGGGTGCCGGTCCGGCTGACGCTGACTCTGGTCAACAGCGAGCGGGACTGCGCGCCGCTTAGCGGCTATGCCGTCTACATCTGGCAGGCGGACGGGGCAGGGCGTTACTCACTCTACGATGCGCCGCTGGAGAGCTATTTACGCGGCCTGCAGGTGACGGACGCGCAGGGACGGGTCACCTTCACCACAATCATCCCCGGTGTCGAAAGCGGGCGCTATCCGCATCTCCATGTCGAGATTTTTCGGTCCCGCGCTAGCGCCGGATCGGGCAGCAATGCCTTCTTCATCTCGCAGATCGCCATTCCGCGCGCGGCGGCGCAGGCGGCCTATGCGGACGTGGCCAACTATCCGGGGGCGGCCGGGCGCCTTGTCGCAACGCCGATCGAGGCCGATCCGGTCTTCGCGAGCAAGGATGATGCCGCCCGTGCGGCGATGACGCTGGCCATGGAAGGGGGCGAGGCGACGGGCTTCACAGGAAGCCTCACCTTGGCGCTCACCGTGCCGCCGGGCATCTAGATGAGGGAATTTGGACGGGGATATCGGTTGCATCCCTTGCCCGCAGGCCCGGCGGGATGCTAACCGCCAGACTCATGAACCCGCCGCCAGAAACCTTCCGCGTCCATGCCCACCGCGTCGCCTGCGACGGCTCGGGCCATGGCATCCCCGCCGCGCTCGGTCATCCGCGCGTTTTCCTTGAGATCGACGAGCATGGCTATGTCGATTGTGGCTATTGCGACCGGCGCTTCGTGCTGGTGCATGGCCCGGCCGACACGCCGGAACTGGCCTCCTTGCCGGATTATGCCTCCGGCGCCAGCCACTAGGGTCACGGGGTCATGCGCGCCGCGATGCTTGCGCTTGTCCTCGCGGGGCTTGCGGCGTCATCCGCTCAGGCTGCACCCGCCCCGACCGGGGTCGATGGCGCGCGCCTGTCCGAGATGACGCGCATACTCGCCAGCGATATGTTTGAGGGGCGTGGGCCGGGGTCTGCTGGTGAAAAGCGGACGATCGAGTGGCTGATTGCCCAGTTCAGCGCGCTTGGTCTCCAGCCCGGTGGTGAAGACGGCGGTTGGATACAGGCTGTGCCGTTGCTCCACACGCAGGTCGATACGCGCGCGCCCCTTACCGTTTCGGACGCCGGGAACGTGTCGGTTCAGGCGTTGAAGCAGGGGCAGGACGTATATGTGACGACTCTGCGCGATGTGGATCGTGCGCGCATTGCCTCCGCGCCGCTTGTTTATGTGGGCTATGGCGTTTCCGCGCCGGAGCGTGGCTGGGATGATTTCAAGGGCGTGGACCTCACCGGCAAGGTGGCGGTTATGCTCATCAATGATCCTGATTTCGACGCCCTGCCTGCCGAGCCCGTGGCGGGCAGGTTTGGCGGGCCGGCGATGACCTATTATGGCCGCTGGACCTATAAATATGAGGAAGCGGCGCGGCGTGGGGCGATCGGCGCGCTCATCGTCCATGATACGCCGGGTGCGGCCTATGGCTGGAACACGGTGATCGCCGGCGGCGGCGAGAATTTCACGCTGGCCAAGACGAACGGGGCAGAGGCGCCGCCGCTCATGCTCCAGGGCTGGCTATCCGGGGAGGCTGCGGCCAGCCTCTTCACGCGGGCCGGGCTCGACCTCCCAGCGCTGCGCGTCGCGTCGCGGCGCAGCGATTTCCGCCCTGTGCCATTGGGCGCGTTGAACCTTTCGGCCGATGTGCCGGTAACGCGCGAGGTGGTGGCGAGCGCCAATGTCATCGCCAAACTCCCCGGCACGACACGGCGTGAGGAGACGATTGCAATCGGTGCCCATTGGGATGCCTATGGCATTGATCCCAAGTCGCCGCCGGGCGCGCCGGTTATCCGCCCCGGGGCGCTGGATGACGCCATCGGGATCGCCGGCATGATGGAGATTGCGCGTCTCTTCAAGGCCGGGCCGCCACCCGCGCGGACGCTTGTCTTTGCCGCCTGGACGGCTGAGGAGCGGGGCTTGCTGGGCTCGGAGGCGTTTGCGCGCTCGGGGCTCTATCCGCTGGACAGGATGGTCGCCAACCTCACGCTGGATGTGCTCCAGACCGCCGGCCGGTCACGCGATGTGGTGCTGATCGGCGCTGGGCAGAACAGCCTGGAGGATGATCTCGTCGTCGCTGCCCGCACGCAGGGGCGCACGGTGACGCCGGATGGCAAGCCCGAGCGCGGCCTGTTCTACCGTGCCGATCATTTCCCCTTTGCCCGGCGGGGCGTTCCGACGCTGCTCATGATGGCGATCGGCGGGGGGCCGGATCTGGTGCGGGGTGGCCGCGCGGCCGGCGACAAATGGGTGAGCGACTATACCGCGCATTGCTATCATCAGGCGTGCGACACATGGCGCGCGGACTGGGATATGGCGGGCGCGGTGGACGATGTCGAACTGGTCCGGCAGATCGTCGCGCGCTATGCCTTTGGAGATGCCTGGCCATCGTGGCGGCCACAGTCTGAATTCGCGCCGCTGCGCCCGGCACGATGAGCAGCCGGCTGTGCGCGACATGTACCCAGATTGGGACGGGCACGCCGTTGCCCTTGCCAAGCAAGCGGCATAGAGACGGTCGCCGACCCCCCAATAGCGGCTGCGCGCCGCGGAGACGGAATAGACAATGAATATAGTGATGATCGGCTCGGGCTATGTCGGCCTGGTCTCCGGTGCCTGTTTCGCGGATTTCGGCCATGATGTGGTCTGCGTGGACAAGGACGCGGCCAAGATCGAGGCGCTGAACAAGGGGGGTATCCCCATATTCGAGCCGGGGCTCGATCAGCTCGTTTCCAGCAATGTCGCGGCGGGCCGGCTTTCGTTCACGACGGATCTGGCGCCTGCCGTGGCGCGCGCGGACGCGGTGTTCATTGCCGTGGGAACGCCTTCGCGGCGCGGCGATGGCCATGCCGACCTGTCCTATGTCCATGCCGCTGCGGCGGAGATTGCCACGGCGCTGAAGGGCTTCACCGTGATCGTCGACAAGTCGACCGTGCCTGTCGGCACGGGGGACGAGGTGGAGCGAATCATCCGGGAAGCGAATCCGGATGCGGACTTTGCGGTCGTGTCCAATCCGGAATTTCTGCGTGAAGGCGCGGCGATCGACGACTTCAAGCGCCCTGATCGCGTGGTTATCGGCGGTGACGATCCGCGCGGGCTGGAGGTGATGCGGGAGATCTACCGGCCATTGGCGCTCGGTCGCTCACCGATTATCGAGATGAGCCGGCGCGGCGCGGAACTCACCAAATATGCCGGCAACGCGTTTCTCGCCACGAAGATCACCTTCATCAACGAGATTGCTGACCTGTGCGAAAAGGTCGGCGCGGACGTGCAGGAGGTCGCTCGCGGCATCGGTCTCGACAATCGCATCGGGAGCAAATTCCTGCATGCCGGACCGGGCTATGGCGGCTCCTGCTTCCCCAAGGATACGCTGGCGCTGCTCAAGACCGCGCAGGATTATGAAGCGCCGCAGCGCATCGTCGAAGCGGTGGTCGCGGTGAACGACAATCGCAAGCGTGCCATGGGGCGCAAGGTGATCGCGGCATGTGGCGGCGATGTTCGCGGCAAGACGATCGCGGTGCTGGGCCTCACCTTCAAGCCCAATACCGATGATATGCGGGATAGTCCGGCGATCGCCATCGTCCAGACTCTGGAGGATGCCGGGGCGACGATCCGCGCTTATGATCCGGAAGGAACGGAGCAGGCGCGCAAGCTGCTGCCCGACATCGGCTATTGCGACAACGCCTATGAAGCGATGGATGGCGCGGACGCGCTGGTCATCGTGACCGAGTGGGACGCCTTCCGCGCGCTCGATCTGGCGCGCGTCAAGGCGCTGCTCAAGGCGCCGATTTTCATCGACCTGCGGAACATCTATCCGCGTGAAGCGGTCGAGAAGGCCGGCTTCACCTATATGGCGGTCGGGCGCTAGAGTTCCCTGAAGGGATAGGGGCTCGCGGCACGCTGCACCGAGCTCATATCCAGCGTGCGCATGACCGGCGGCGCGGCGCGGTCCGGGCAGTCGCCGCGCTCGCACAGGCGGCAGCCAGGCCCTACGCCGCGAATGTCCGGCGTGCGCTTGCCGGGGTCGAATGCGGTGCGTGTGGCATGGCGCGCGTCGCAGCCCAGGATGACGACGAGCGGGCCGCCCTCCCGCGCGATGCCGGGGCTCGCGACCTGCCGGATCAATGTCAACAGGCGCTGCCCGTCCGGCATTTCGATCCAGCGGCCGCCGGTTCGGTCGGCGCGCGCTTCATGCACGCCCCAGCGCGGGCAGCCCTCCGCCGCCCTCGCGGCCGCCTCGCCGCCCTCGCCGCCGGTCAGCCGCTTGGAAAGATTGCCCGCGCGGTCCATGCGGAGCATGAAGAAGGGGATACCGCGCGCGCCGCTGCGGTCCAGCGTGGTGAGGCGGTGCGCGGCTTGCTCATAGGACACGCCAAAGCGCCCGCACAGCAGATCGAGATCGTAGCGGCTTTCCTCGGCAGCGGCCTGGAAGCGCGCATAGGGCATGAGCAATGCCGAGGCGCCATAGTTGGTGAGCGCGATCTTGAGGAGGCTCTGCGTCTGTCCGTCGGGCGGTTCGGCGCGTGTGACAAGCTCCTGAATTTCATCAGCAAAGGCGAGCGCGGCAAGCTGATAGGCCAGCGCGAAGGCGCGACTCGTCGCCGGCAGCCGCTCGGAGAGCATCAGCCGGCGGCGGTGGAAGTCATAATGACGCAGGGTCTCGCCCAGCGAGGCGGCGGGCATGACCATGACGGTGGTGCCGAACTTGTGGCGCAGCATGGCGCGCAGTTCCTCGGCGCGGACGGCGGGATCGTCCGCGAGACCGGTTGCCAGCGCTTCCGCCGCTGTTTCCAGCCCGGCGAAATGATTACGCCGCGTGGCAAGATGGCCGCCGAGCCAGTCGACCGGGGTGGAGATGCTGTCCGCCGCCGCAATCTGGTCTACAAGGTCCGGCGTGCGGCGGAACAGGGCAAGAGCGCCGTGAAAGCGCGTCAGCGCCTCGGCGATGCTCGGATAATTTTCGGCGAGTTCGAGCAGTTCTCCCCGCGTTACGCCGGCTTCGCGGACCAGCGGGTCCTCTAGTATCTCAAAGAGCGCGGTGCTGCCGTCCGCGCCCGCCGCGCCGGAGACGAAATCGCGCATGTCGATATCGTAGGTGTTGGCGAGGCGAACGAGCATCTGCGCGGTGAGCGGCCGCTGGTTGCGCTCAAGATGATTGAGATAGGAGGGCGAGACGCCGATCTCGTCCGCCATCTGGGTCTGGCTGATGCCGAGTTCCCGCCGCAGCATCCGCAGGCGCGGGCCGAGATAGAGCTTGCGTGCGGGAGGAGTCGCCATTGGCAGGAATTGTCACATTATGACTGTATTGACAAGTCATGATGTGACTTTATGGCAATCCCCGTCCTTGAGAGGCGGCGACCGTGCGTTAGGAAGGCGCATCGCTCAGCAGCACGATCAGGGAATCATCATGTCGTATCTTGAGAATATGTCGTCCGCCCATCAGCTCATCGCGGCGCAGGGCCGTCCGTGGAGCGGGATCAGCGGCGAGGCCGTCACGCGTATGCGGCTTCAGAACCGCTTCCACACCGGGCTGGACATCGCGCGCTACACCGCCAGAATTCTGCGTGCCGACATGGCTGCTTATGATGCCGATCCAGCCAACTACACCCAGTCGCTCGGGTGCTGGCATGGGTTCATCGGCCAGCAGAAGATGATCAGCATCAAGAAGCATTTCGGCACCACCAAGGGCCGCTACCTGTATCTGTCTGGCTGGATGGTCGCGGCGCTGCGCTCCGAATTCGGCCCGCTGCCTGACCAGTCGATGCACGAGAAGACCAGTGTTCCCGCGCTCATCGAGGAGCTTTATGGCTTCCTGCGGCAGGCCGACGCCCGTGAACTTGGGCTGCTCTTTGGCGAGCTGGACAAGGCGCGCGATGCTGGCGACGCGGCGAAGGAAGCGGAGCTGCTCGCCAAGATCGACGGTTTCGAGACACATGTGGTTCCGATCATCGCGGATATCGATGCCGGTTTCGGCAATGCCGAGGCAACCTATCTGCTCGCCAAGAAGATGATCGAGGCGGGAGCCTGCGCGCTCCAGATCGAGAATCAGGTGTCCGACGAGAAGCAGTGCGGCCATCAGGATGGCAAGGTCACCGTGCCGCATGAGGACTTCCTCGCGAAGATCCGTGCCTGCCGCTATGCGTTCCTCGAACTGGGCGTGGATGACGGCATCATCGTTGCGCGGACAGATTCGCTGGGTGCGGGCCTGACCAAGCAGATTGCCTTCAGCCGTGAGGCGGGCGATCTGGGCGATCGTTACAACGCCTTCCTCGACTGTGAGGATGTGACGGACATCACGCAGCTTCGCGGCGATGTCGTCATCGAGCGTGACGGTAAGCTGGTGCGCCCCAAGCGCCTTCCGTCGAACCTCTTCCAGTTCCGTTCCGGCACGGGCGAGGACCGGTGTGTGCTCGACTGCATCACCTCGCTGGAGAATGGCGCGGACCTGCTGTGGATCGAGACCGAAAAGCCGCATATCGAGCAGATCGCCGGCATGGTCGACCGCATCCGGGAGGTCATTCCGAACGCCAAGCTCGTCTACAACAACTCGCCTTCGTTCAACTGGACGCTGAATTTCCGCCAGCAGGTGTTTGACGCCTGGCAGGCTGCTGGTCAGGATGTCTCCAGCTATGAGCGCGGCGCGCTGATGAGCGTGATCTATGACAATACGCCGCTGGCTGCCGAGGCAGACGAGAAGATCCGTACCTTCCAGCGCGATGCCGCGCGCCGGGCGGGCATCTTCCATCACCTCATCACTCTGCCGACCTATCACACGGCGGCGCTCAGCACGGATAATCTCGCCAAGGAGTATTTCGGCGAGGCGGGAATGCTGGGCTATGTCGCCGGCGTGCAGCGCAAGGAAATTCGCGAGGGCATTGCCTGCGTCCGCCACCAGAACATGGCCGGCTCCGACATTGGCGATGATCACAAGGGCTATTTCGCCGGGGAAGCCGCGCTCAAGGCCGGCGGCGCCCACAACACCATGAACCAGTTCGCCTGACCGCCGGTCGCGACAGCACAAAAAAGGAGAGACCAAGATGAACCGTACAACGTCACCGAGCCCCGCCCGCGCCGTCTTCTCGACGGAGGACTTCTCCCTGCTGCGGACGGCGGTTGTCGCCTACCTCCAGCAGAATCAGGACGCGCCAGACTCGGTCAAGTTCAGCAATCTCTATCACCGCCTCGGCCGCATGACGCGCTGATCGCGGAATCAACTACCCTGGGAGGGGGCAGGCGCGGTCGGTAACGGCTGCGCCTGTTTCTATTCAGCGATCCGTCGCATCCGCAGCATCCGCAATGTCGATACGCTCGATATGCCAGCGGAGCTGGGCCGCGGAGGCCCCCGGTACATCATTGACCCGCCGCAGATAGGCACGGCCTTTGACGAGAAACGGGGCGCCCTCACGCGTGATACCGGAGAGTGTGATTGGCGCTGCGTAGAAGAGCGAACCCGCGCCGGCATCCGCCTCGCCCCGGTCGATCTTCACCTTGAGCTGGCGATAGCGCGCGTAGCGGGCTGCATAATCGGCCGGCGACAGGCCGCTCATGGCACCGTCATCCCCCCATTGCGCCCGCGCGGCCTGCCAGTCGCTGCGTTCCAGCGCATCGGCCCACAGGCCCAGGACATGGCGCGCGCCGGCGGCACCCTTCATTTCATCCGGTTGGGGCGCGGTGTCGTTTATATGCTCCGGCGAACGGATGACGGGCGTCGAAGGATGGGCGCGCGTCTGCCGCGTTGCTCCGTCCTCGCGGGACGGCGGTTCGGCGCGGCAGGCGGCGAGGAACCCGAGCAGCGCCATTGCGGCGATGCCGGCAGCCCGCGTCGTTCTGCGGGAGCCCATCACAGATGGACGAGCGTGCCAGCGCCTCGGTCGGTGAAGATTTCAAGCAGCATGGCATGGGGCACCCGCCCATCAAGAATAACAGCCGCGCCCACGCCGCCTTTCACCGCGTTGACGCAGGTTTCCACCTTGGGGATCATGCCGCCCGAGATGGTTCCGTCCCCGACCAGCGTATCGATGTCCGATGGTGTCAGGTCGGTGAGCAGCGTTTTATCCTTGGAGAGGACGCCGGGCACGTCGGTCAGCAGGAAGAAGCGGCGGGCTTTCAGTTCCCCGGCGATCGCGCCGGCCATGGTATCGGCATTTACATTATAGGTGTGGCCGTCCGCGCCAATGCCGACCGGGGCGACGACCGGGATGATGCCATCGGCAGACAGGCTGTCGAGTATGCGCCGGTCCACCTTCACCGGATCGCCGACAAAGCCCAGATCCACGTTGCGCTCGATACCGCTATTGGGGTCCGGCGCGCGCTTGCCGCCCACCTTCTCACACAGCACAAGACCAGCGTCCTTGCCCGAAATGCCGACCGCGCGGCCGCCCGCGCCACTGATCCAACCGACGATTTCCTTGTTGATCGATCCTGCGAGAACCATTTCGGCGATCTGCGCGGTTTCCGCGTCGGTCACGCGCAGACCGTCGACAAAACGGCTCTCGACGCCGAGCTTTTTGAGCATCGCGCCGATCTGCGGGCCGCCGCCATGGACCACCACCACATTGATGCCCACCATCTTCATGAGCACCACATCCTCGGCGAAGTCGCGCGCGGCTTCCGGGTCGCCCATGGCATGGCCGCCATATTTCACCACGAAGGTCTCGCCGGCATAGCGCTGCATATAGGGCAGCGCCTCGGTGAGGGTCTCGGCGCGGGCGAGAAGGGCGGGATCTGGAGCGTAGCGATCGGTGGTCATGGCGGCGCGCATAAGCCCTTGCGGGCGAGCGCGCAAGGAAGCGGGGTCAGCGCGCGTCCAGCCGCCGCCCGATTGCCACCGCGAGTGTGATCAGCGGCGGAACCAGCACGATGGATAGCGCGACCTTGGCCATCATCTGCCCCATCATCAGGTCGAGAATGGGGCGCTCACCATAAAAGCTGATGGTGATGAAGAGCAGCGTGTCGATGATCTGCGAAATGATGCTGGCGATCATGCCGCGCAGCCAGACCATCCGGCCCGGCCCGCTGGCGGACAGCTTCGCGAAGATGAGCACGTTCAGCGTTTGCGAAATCCCATAGGCGATAAGCCCGGCGATCATCATGCGGGCACCCTGCCCGACGACGACCGGAAATGCCTCGATCGCCGGCGGATACATTGCGGGATCGTGCGGCAGGGCGATCACGATACGGATGAGCAGGGCAGAGACGATGAGCGGGATGAAACCGAGCCGCACCAGGAGCGTGGCGATGCGTTGACCGTGCAGCTCCGCAATGGCGCTCGACAGAATAACGAGCAGCAGAAAGGCGAAAATGCCCGCCTCCACCGCCAGTGGCCCCAGCGCCACCTGCTTCACGCCAAGCACGCCCGCGATGCAGACCATGCCGCCATAAAGCACCGCGAAGACGAAGAGCGACCAGGGAAGCCCTTGGGAGGGCGGGGTCGGCGCCGGTGCGCCCGCTTGCGGTTCTGCCATGGCACAGGCTTACCGGCTTTGCCCGCGCATGGGAAGCCATGCGAAAAGCATGATGGCGATGCTTGCAATCGGCCCGCGCTTGTGGTGGCGTGCGCGCAGCGGCGGGTTGTGCCGCGCAAGGGGGCAAGGCGCGCGTCTATGAAGATACTTATCGGCATTGCCGGCATTGCTCTTATTTTCGCTATCGCCATCCTCCTCTCGTCGAACCGCCGCGCCATTCGCCCGCGCGTGGTCGCCGCCGCCTTTGCGCTTCAGGCGGGGATCGCGCTGCTGGTTCTTTATGTGCCGGCGGGCAAGGCGGTGATCGCGGGCATGTCCCATGGCGTGGCCAATCTGCTCGGCTATGCACAGGCGGGCACAAATTTCATCTTCGGGCCGCTCGCCCGGCCCGATGTAGGCGGCGCGAGCTTCGCCATTGCGGCGCTGCCGGTCATCATCTTCTTCGCCAGCCTCGTCTCCATTCTCTATTATCTCGGCATCATGCAGTTCATCGTGCGCTGGGTCGGCGGCGCGATCGAGAAGGTGACGGGCGTTTCCAAGGTGGAGAGCCTGTGTGCGGCCGCGAACATCTTCGTCGGGCAGAGCGAAAGCCCGCTCGTCATCCGTCCCTATCTTGCCGGGCTGACACCGCCGCAGCTCTTCACCGTGATGACCAGCGGCATGGCCGGCGTGGCCGGCACCATTCTAGCCGCTTATGCCTCCATGGGGATCAAGATCGATTATCTGCTGGCGGCGTCCTTCATGGCGGCGCCCGGCGGCATCCTCATGGCCAAGATCATGATGCCGGATGTGCCGGTGCCGGCGCAGGGCATGTTACCGCTCGACGCGCCGGAGGATGTGCGCCTTGCCGAGACACGGATCAGTGGCAGGGGCCCGGCGGCGTTGCTGCCGGAAGGCACGCCCGGCGAACCGATGCCGGACGCGAGCCATGACGAGGAGAAGCCGGCGAACCTCATCATGGCGGCCGCGCAGGGCGCCCAGACCGGGGTGAAGCTGGCCGTGGCGGTGGGCGCCATGGTGCTTGCCTTCGTCGCGCTGGTGGCGCTGGCCAATGGCATACTCGCCGGTATTGGCGGCTGGTTCGGCTTCCCCGATCTCAGCTTCCAGATGCTGCTGGGCAAGGTTTTCGCGCCGGTCATGCTGCTGCTCAATATCCCGTGGAACGAGGCGCAGGTGGCTGGCGGTCTGTTTGGCACCAAGGTCGTGCTGAACGAGTTCGTTGCCTATATCGCCCTGGGTGAGGTGCAGGATACATTGTCCCCGGCGACCATCGCCATCATCACCTTTGCGTTGTGCGGTTTCGCGAACTTCTCGTCCATCGCCATCCAGATGGCGGTGACGGGCAATCTCGCGCCCAATCAGCGGCCGGTGATCGCGCGATTGGGCATCCGGGCACTGATCGCGGGCAGCCTCGCGAACCTGATGAGCGCGGCGCTGGCGGGGCTGATGCTGAGCCTGTGACGCGGGGCGGCTAGACCCTGCCTTTTTTGTTCTGCGCGATGACCCGGGGAGCAAAGGCGCCCAGCTTCAGCCTGCTGTTGCGAAGCATCACAATGAATGCGCCCAGCCCGGCGGGCACGATGAGCAGGTGAAGATTGTGAAACAGGCCGGCGCCGTCCAGATGATTGGCCCAGTAAAGCGCACCGCCGACAACCAGTCCCGCGATCATCCCCGTTCTTATCCGCCAGGGTTCCGGCTGGGCAGGATCATCCACGACGGCGAGTTCCGCCTGCGCGAGCAAATGTTGCAGGGTGGCCTCGCCATCGCCATCGAGCGGCAGATCGATAGCGGCGGCGGCGCGCCGGATGCGGTCCAGCTCCACGTCCCGCAGCGCAAGAGACGTGAAGTGGTCCCAGTCCGATGGTCGGCCGGACCCATCCAGAAAGGCGCTGATCGCGTCAACGACATGGCGCTGCTCGTCTCGCATGGCCGGCCCGTGTCAGCGTGTCGGCACAGGCTCGTCACCCGAGTAATCGTAGAAGCCCTTGCCGGTCTTGCGGCCATACCAGCCAGCCTCGACATATTTGACCAGCAGCGGTGCCGGCCGATATTTGGGGTCGCCCGTGGTCGAGTAGAGCACCCGGCAGATCTCGAGGCAGGTGTCCAGCCCCACGAAATCGGCGAGGGTCAGCGGCCCCATCGGGTGATTGAGGCCGAGGCGAATGGCGGTGTCGATATCGCGGACATTGGCGACACCTTCGCCCAGTGCGAAGATCGCCTCGTTGAGCATGGGCAGCAGGATGCGGTTTACGATGAAGCCGGGCGCATCAAAGGCGTGGACCACGTCCTTGCCGAGCGCCTTTGCATAGGCCTCGATGGCCTTCACCGTCTCCGGCGCGGTGGCGAGGCCACGGATGATCTCGATGAGGCCCATGACCGGGACAGGGTTGAAAAAATGCACACCGATGAACCGCGCCGGATCCGGGCTGGCTTGTGCCAGCCGCGTGATCGGGATGGACGAGGTGTTGGAGGCGAGGATCGCCTGATGGCCGAGCACCTTGCCCACCTCGTCGAAAATGGCGCGCTTGATCTCTTCCCGCTCCGTCGCTGCCTCGATCACGATATCGCAGCTTGCGAACGGCGCGATCTCGGTGATGGGGGTGATGCGGGAGAGGGCGGTCTCGGCTGCCTGCAGGTCGAGCTTGCCCTTGTCGACCGCGCGGGCAAGCAGCTTGGCAATGCCGGCCTTGCCCGCTTCGGCACGCGCCAGATCGACATCGCGCAGCAGCACCTGATAGCCGGCCTGTGCCGAAACCTGCGCGATGCCCGCACCCATCTGCCCCGCGCCGATAATTCCAACAGATTTCATTGTTGTCGCTCCACTCTGTCGTTCCCTGCCGCATTACGCTACCCGAGACGGCGGAACTGATCTAAGAGGCGATGCATGGCTAGGTTCGTCCCCGTTTTTGCACGTTTCATCGTTTGCGCCGGGCTGTCCGGCCTGTCGGTGGCGCTCGCGCATGCGAGCGCGGCCCGGCAGGATGGCGCGCCCGCCACGCCAACACCGCCTGTCTTGCCCGATCCGATCGTCTATTCCGTGCAGACACCACCACCGCCGCCGTCCAGCCGTGCGGCCTCATCATCGCGGTTGCCGGCCATGGGGCGGGTCCAGATCTTTGAGAACTGGGCGGTCGCCTGCGATAATCGGATGAGTTGCAGCGCCGTGGCGTTGCTGCCGGAGGAAACGACCGATCCTTATCCGATCCTGCCCCTGATCCGGCGCGATGGCGGGCCGGATGGCGCGGTGTCGATCAGCTTCCTGACGGCGGACCCGCTGCGTGGCAAGGTGGCGTTCATGACGGACAACCGCCGGATCGCCGAGCTGAAGGCGCGGCAGGATGGGCTCGCGCTGTCCGGCATGGCGGCGCTGGACATGATCCGGACCATGGGGCGCGGCTTTTCCTTCGAGCTGCGTCAGGGCAAGAGCATTCTCGCTCAGCCGTCGCTTGCGGGTTTGTCAGCCGCCCTTCGCGTGATCGATCAGCAGCAGGGGCGCATCGGTCTGCGCGATGCGCTGGTGGCGACCGGTGACGGCGATCCCGCCACGGTGAAAGCTGTGCCGGTCCCTGACGGTGCGGGGGCGTCTCAGGCGCCCGCGCATCTGGCGCATACCGGACATGGTCCCGCATCGTTGACGGCCAGCGAAGAGGCCGCCGCGCGCAAGCTCGCGCTGTGCGAAGGCAGCGGATCGAGCGCCTATCCGCTGGAATTGCACGTGCTGGACGCGACGCACATATTGGCGCTGCTTCCCTGCGATGCGGGCGCTTATAATGTCAGTTTCGTGCCATTGGTTGGCACCGGATCGGCGGGCAGCCGGAGCTTTGCCGTCGCGCCGTTCGACTTTGTGCCGGGCGATTCGGGTGATCGGGATGCGCCGCCGATCATCATCAATGCCCGCTGGAACGCCCGGCTCGGTATTCTCTCCGGCTTTGCCAAGGGGCGGGGCCTGGGCGATTGCGGCACGTCGGAGGATTATGGATGGGACGGCGCGCGGTTCCGCCTGCGGGAGGCGAGCGCCATGCCGGTCTGCCGGGGCGCGTGGGAGTGGCCACGCATCTATTCGGCGGGGTGAGGCGCGGGCGGCTCGCCCTCCGTCATCGCCATTTTTTGAGCGGGGAAAGGCTGCACCAGCCTGGCTGCGGTTTTCCAGTCGGCTGCCAGCCAGTCATCATGATATTCGGCCGGGATGATGAGCGGCATGGCCGATGGGCGGATCGCGGCGACGAGGCGGTTGGGATCGGTCACGAGCAGCGCGAAAGACGGTATTTCGCCGTCCTTCCAGATGCCGGCGAAGGCGAAAAGAGGTTCGGCAGGCACATGCAGCCAGCAGGCGTGCCTTCGCCCTTCCGGCCCGTTCCTGTCGGATGACCAGATCTGGAAGCTGGTCGCCGGCACGAGGCAGCGGCGTTCACTATGGCGCAGCGTGCCGATCCAGAACGGGCTTTCCAGATTGCGCGCATGGATGACCGGCCGCGCGCCCATGCCACCGGCGCCGGGCGGTGGCACGCCCCAGAGACGAGGGGCGATCAGGCGTGTGCGGTCTCGCCCACGCAGGATGACCGGCGCGAAACCGCCGGGCGCCACGTAGCCGCCCTGCCAGGGGTCTTTACCCTGATCGGCGTGGAAGCGCGCCGCGATGCGATCGGCCGGCGCGTCGAGACGATAAAGGCTGCTCATCGCGAGCCGGGGTGGGGAACGGGACGGGGCGCCATATGCGCCTGATAGCATTGCCGCGCGGCAATGCAGCCCCTGACTGGCGGATTGAGTGGCGTACCGCCTGTGTTCAGCGCGTGCGCGTGACGGCGTTCAGCACGCGTTCGGCAAGGCGGTCGCCGGCGGAAAGCCCTGCCACAACCTCGATCGACCCGTCCTCGGCGCGACGCATCACCGCGATCGCAAGCTGGCTCTCGTCGAAATCGAGCGCATCGGGCGCCATCGGCGCCTTGCGGGCAAGACGGTTGCGGCTGCGCGTCGCGCGGCGAACGGGGGATGGCGCGGCATCGCCGCGCGCGGCGGCACGGGCCTGGGCGACATAGCCCTTGAGGCCACCCGGCAGGGAGCCCAGAACATCGGAGAACGCGCCTGGCGCTACGCCGGTAGCCACGGCATGATCGATGGCGCGGGCGAACTCCGCCATGCGGGTCTTGTCATAATCGGCGCCAAAGACGAGTCGCACGAGCGATGCCGTGGGCGATTTGGCGTTCTCGGCGAGGCCGGCATCGGCGAGCAGTTCGAGATAATCGTCGCGTCGGACCTGAGCGAGCAGGGCGAAGGCATGGGCGAGGCCGATGGCGCGATAAAGCGCCTGTCGCCCGCGCCCCTCGGCGGTCAGCGCGATGCCCACGGCATCGCGCGCGGCGGCGAGATGATCGGCAAGCTCGGCGTCCGGATCGGCCGCATTTGCCCAGCTTTCATCGATCAGGTCGGCAGATAGTTCGAAGGGTTCGTCATCGTCGCTGGCGGCCGGGCCATCCGCCCAGGATGGCGTGGCGGGCGCCGGAGGCACGATATGAGTCGGCAATTTCAGCGAGGCCTCAACCTCTGCGGCAATGCTGTGGCTTAGCGCCTCGCTTGCCATTTCCTTCCAGTTGATGACGCCATAGACGAAATCGATGGTGTCGCCGTCCGAGGAAAAGGGAAGCATGATACCGCGGTAGAGGATTTCCACATCGCGCTGGTTGGTGAATTCCGCCTCAAAGCTGATCGGCGCGGCATTGGCGATGATCTGGAGAAAATGATCGGTGAGGCGGGAGAGCAGCGTGCGGGCGGGGATCAGGCTCACCCGGTCGACCGTTTGCGCGACATCACATTGGGCGGCGAGCGCCGTACCCAGAAAGGCAATCGCGGGATCTTCCCGCCCGCTGGTGAAGTCGAGCAGAACGGAGTGAGAGCCGAAATCCATGATCTCGGTTGGGTTCAGATCCTCGATTGAGGGCAGCGCGTGGTCACCGAGCAGCGAAGCCCAGTAATTATAGGCCCGCACGTGCATACGCCGCTCATCGAAACGGACAATCGGCGGCGCCTCGAACTCGGGATCTTCGAGGGCACTATCCTCGACCTCGTTCATGTCGCTGAGCTTGATGGCCATCTCGTCCTGACTTCCGGGCGGTGATCTGAATGGTGCCACTCTGGCCCCGGCATAGTTAAGACGCGGTAAATGAGGCATGCTGTGCCCCACGGGCGTCGCCGACGTGGAAGTCCATGCTTGCAAGCATGCCCGGGTGCTGATAATCGGCCGCCTTCTCCGTGGCATTCTGAAGGCCACGGGAGCCGGAGCCGCTTTAGCTCAGCCGGTAGAGCACATCATTCGTAATGATGGGGTCAGGTGTTCGAGTCACCTAAGCGGCACCATTCCCGGTCAAAACGGTGAGATGGCCCCTTTTAGCCTGCCGTACCATGCCAGCCTCACACCCGGGGATAGCCGCAGATCGCGATACTGCGGAGCAACCTGGCGAGTTGGTGATTTGTAGCTGCGTGACGCGAGGCGCCGCCTCCGCCCTGATCGCCGCGACCGACGCCGCCAATGTCGGATCATTTCTGCGTCACACACAGCACGATCGCGCTGTCAGAAAAAGCAATGGGCGAACAGGGCTACAAGAACTAATCCATCCCCGTGTCAAACGACACTGCCAGCGACCCCGACAAAGTTCAGTGCTGCATGGGCCTGCTCCGAGTCACATAGGCCACTGCGTTCAAAGCGCCCACAATTGAACCCAATGCGGGGCGATGCCATCGTTGCCATAAGCAATATCCGACCTTGCCAATTGTGTATCAGTCGGTCAGTCTTGCGTGCATGGCTTCGCGAAAGTGACGAGCACTCCTTCACCCTCTATCGCGCAGGTAGCGCAATTCATCGTCGACGGCGGATTGAAAGAGGCCATCGGGCAGGATGAAATCCGCGATTATTGTCTCGATCAATTGCGCGACTTCGGTTGTAAGCCGCCGGTCAATCGCTTTGTTCTGCTCGCTTGTGTTCGGGCAGGGTCGCCGGCCTTTGCCTTTGCGATCAAGGCGCTCGGCACCAATCTCGTCGACTTCCTCACGCGTTACCCACTGGTCGCGCGGTTCTTCACGCGCCTTGCCAATCTCTGCGCGGAGCATCGGCGCAAGGATGAGCTGCGCCAGCATTTCCGTGCTTATCTGGAAGGGGGAAAGCCCGGCCGGTTCGAGATGGGCGAAAGCGACGACTACGAACTGACGCGCGATGCGCTGACCGCGCAGCAACTGGCGGAAATCGAGAGCGGGATCGCCAAACTCAGCGGCGCCTTGGTGAGCGAGATAGACCGGGCGATCGACGCACTCAGTGTCGACCCGATCGCATTAATGGATCAATGGGACGAAAATCCGGACGTCACCACGATCAGCAATCGCATCCGCTACGATAGCCGCCAATATCCGTTCGTCGGGCGTGATGACGAGCTGGAAATCCTTCGCTGGTTTCTCGGTGACCCGGTGGCCTGGAACGCAAGCATGGCGTTTCGCTGGCTGCTGCTAACGGGACCGGGTGGCACCGGTAAGACGCGGCTGGCCATGGAGTTCGTTCGCGATCACCTGCCGACAGGTTGGATCGGCCGTCGGGTGCCCAAGCACGAGCTCGAGACCATCCTTTCCACAGCACCCACATGGCAGCCTCGCGATCCAACCCTGCTGGTGATCGACTATCCGGCGGAGCAACCGGACAAAACGCGCCAGTTGCTCGAGCGGCTTGCGCGGCGCGCTGACAGTCTGCTGCATCCGGTGCGTATTTTACTCCTGGAGCGCGATGCGTCGGACGACTGGTTCAATAAAGTGCTTGATGAGCCGCCCATCCCAAACTGGGCTTTTATATGGCGCGGTGAACGCCTCAGCCGCGGCCTGCCAATCAATCCTGTCTCCTGGGACGCCATTGCCGATGTGATGGGCAAAGCGCTTGCCGATGGCGGTTGCGACGATCGGCAGCGAGACTTCCTTGCCAACCTCATGGCGCAAGTCGACCCTCAACCCTTGGTGATGGGACCAAAGGGCGAATTAATTTCGGGGCCTCCACGCCCTCTTTTCGTCCTCGCTGTGCTTGAATGGGCAAAAGCCCGTTTGGCGGCCAATGAACCGATCGAAAATGCGCTGGATGCATGGGAATCCAAGCGGGAGGTTCTGGGCGCAATCCTGCGCAACGACCGCGAAAAGTTCTGGGCTCCGGCGGCCGGGAGTGATCAAGCGCTTCTAGCTCATCACGAGAATATGCTGGCTCTGGCCAGCTTTACCCTTGGTTTGCCCGAACAGTCGCGGATTGCCGTCCGAGCGGAGAAGTTCGACCTCGATTATCTTTTTCCCTTGAGACCTGACCTTACTCTGCTCGACGTCATGAGTTTGGTGGAAGAGGGCCGTCTCGCTCAACTCGAACCCGATTTGCTGGGTGAATTCCATGTGCTGACCCGGCTCGCTGAACTGCGCCGCGAACATGGCGAGGAAGCCGTTGAGAGGTTTTGCGAGCTGGCCTATTGTGAGGGCGGAGACCAGGCTGGCTTGTTCGCTGTGCGGTGCTTGCGCGACTTCCCCCAGATGGTCGCCGATGCCGGATATCTGGCGCCTCGGTCATCGTGCAACGTTGAAGCACTCAAGCTCTATAACCGAGTTTTGGTCGATTTTACGATTCGTTATGATCCGGACGTGGCGTCCGAATTGCAAGACAGCTTTGTCGACGCGACCACACATGGTGCTCCGGAGGAGGCAGGTTTTGCGTTGGCCCGGGCGCTCAAGAACCTTTCTGCCGATCTTGGCGGGAAGGACCGCTGGGACCTGCTCGATGGGCTCTACGCACGGCAGGACCGGCTGGCGGAACGCTTTGATGGAAGCGAGGCGATTGCGACCGAGGAAGGGAAGGCGCTGTTGATTTCCACTGAGAAGTGACCCGGGTAGGGCATAAATTTCCACTGAGAATTGACCCATGTTGAACTCGTCCCTGGCTTTGACAAGCGAGGGTATATGGAGTGTTGGACATGGCGTTATTGAGCGTTATCCGGCGCTGGCATTTTCGCGATCATCTACCGATCCGGGAGATAGCGCGGCGCACCGGACTATCACGCA
>JAMHVU010000197.1:0-3489 GCA_035911355.1 Sphingobium sp. | reverse complement strand
ATCGGCGTGGAATGTTGGCTCTGAATCACATTTGGTGCAGCGCTCGCGTCATTCTGAGCCGAGGAGCCGTGCCCGCAGCAGATCGAGCTTGGCTCGTCCGAACATCTGCCGCTTGACGAGCTTCAGCCGGGTGATGTGCCCCTCGGTCTGGCCGTTTGACCAGGGAAGGGACAACGCCGCGGCGACGGCGAACTGATCCTTACGCGGGCCTTGGGCGAAGGCGGCCAGCGGTTCGGAGGCCGCCTCATCCAGCCAGCTAGCAAGCTCGGCGGGCTCTCGGCGTCGGATCATCGCGTGGAACTGGTCGAGGAGCGTTCGGGCAATTGTGATCGAGGGCGCGGCTTTCTCGATGATCGCGACAGTGATCGCGTCCTGCCTGGAGAGGCGATTGCGCCTTTCCGTCAGTAGCATGGCGATCTTCCGTGCGGGCGGGCATTTGCGCGGGCCGCTTTCCGGAGCGGCCTCGGTGCGCCGGCGGCGCGTGGCCCATTCGGTGACGACGCGCAGGCCGCCGCCGAACCCGGCGTCCCGCAGCCGTCGCCAGAGTTCGGCGCCATTCCGGGTTCCGCCCGTCCAAGCGTCGTCGAGCTGGACGAGCCAAGGCTCGAGGGAACTGATGCGGCCGCGGAAGACATCGTCGCGCTCGCCGCGTAGGATCCGTCGGACGGTCTGTCGACTGCAGCCGGTCAGCAACACGATCTGCTTGATCGGGACGCCCTGATCCGCCAGCGCCTGAACGGTGCGATTCACCTCCTTGCGATGTAAAAATCCATCATATTGAATGCGTTCGGCGCAGGTGAGCAGCGTGGGGTCCGCCGCGCCGATCCCGGGCGCGCGGCGGATCGGCGTCATCGAGCGCCGCACCGCGTCGCGGAACGCCTGGCTCGCATTCTTCATCAGATGCCAACGATCAGCGACCTGGGTCGCCTCGGGCAGCGCCTTGGCGACCGCTTGGCCGTAACCGCCGCCGTGATCTCGGGAGACGATCTCGATCCCAGGACGATCCGCCAGCCAGGCCTCGACTGTGGCGGCTTCTCGGTCAGGCAGGACGTCGATGATCCTGCGTCGCTCGAGGTCGCAGACAAGCGTGCCATAGCGATGTCCGCGCTTCCAGGCCCAGTCGTCGATGCCGATCACCCGAGGGCTGGGCCTCAACTCCGGCGCCCGCGCTCGAACGACGCGCAGCAGAGTGTCCTTGCTCACAGGCATCAGCAGCCGGCGTGCGAGATCCTGACCAGGGCGACCGCCAAGCGCGAGGCCAAGATGATGGACAATGCTTTCGAGCCGGGCAGTGCGGCGACTGTAAGGTTCAAGGGCGTCGACTCATAAACTCTGGCACCAGATCCTCGCGGCGATGAATTGGACGGCTGCGAGGTAGTTTTCCGGGTCCTTGTCGTAGCGGGTGGCGATTCCCCGGAACTGCTTGATCCGGTTGAAGAACCGTTCCACGAGATTGCGCTGCCGATAGACCCATCCCGAGAAGGCGAAGCTGCCCTTGCGGTTCGCCTTCGGCGGAATGTTGGCCCAAGCCCTCCGCTCCCTGGCCTTGGCGCGAATGGCGTCGGTGTCGTAGCCCTTGTCGGCGATCAAGATCGCGCCCGCGGCGAGATCGTCCGTCAGCGCATCGGCCTGCGCGCAGTCTGCGATCTGGCCGGCGGTCAGGCGGAGAGCGACCGGGCGGCCCTCGGCGTTGACCAGCGCGTGGAGCTTGCTCGAGAGCCCCCCGCGAGAACGTCCCATGCCACCATCGTCACCAGCCCCCTTTTTCCCGTGGCCCCGTGCTGGTGCACGCGGACACAGGTGGAATCGATCATGACGATGTCGCCGTCGTAAGCCTCGGACACCGCTCGAAGAAGCCGATCCCAGACACCCGCCTTCCGCCAGCGGACGAAGCGATTGTAGCAGGTGGTGGGTGGGCCGTAGCGTTCCGGGATCTCCGCCCAGGGCGATCCCGTCCGAAAGCGCCACAGGATGCCGTTCAACACCCGACGGTCATCGACCCGAGGCACGCCGCGCGGCTTGTTCGGCAAAAGCGGTGAAAGGATCGACCACTCATGGTCGGTGAGTTCGTACCGGCGACGTGTCATTCAAGGCCCTCCCCAACGCAAGGGCTTGAATCAGACCACCACCCGAAACCCAAGCGGATTTATGAGTGTACCGCCAAGGACTCCTTTCGCAAACCGCTCCGCGAATATCTTCCTCGCGCAATCGCTTCGCACGCACCGAAACCGGCGTGCCACCAACTGGATCCGGACGGGCCGACCATGGGCCGGGAGGTCCGAGAGATGGCGCGCGTATCGACTATGGACATGTCGCGAGGGCGCGCCGCAACCGGGACATGCCGACCAACTTTCCGGAGACCGCGCGCTGATCGCAATACCCTGCGCGTCGATCCGCACCTGATCGATGATAAATCCCGGCGGCGATGCCGCTTTCGGAATTTGGCCGCGGCCCATTCATAGCTTCCTCTCAGCGAAGCCGAGAGATCGCATGCCTATGACCTGCACCAAAAGTCCGACAGAGCCAGGATTCCACGCCGATTGACAGCCCGGAGGGCCGCCCGCCGTCGCGGACCCTGATGTAGGTGGCGTCGAGCCAGAGGTAGGGCCACGCGCCTTCGAGCAGGCGGGCGAGGAAGGCATCCACCCGCTCGTCGATCTCGACGCGGAGCCGGCTGACCGGGCTCTTGGACATCCCGCCCGCGCCCATGGCCTTCACCAGATCATCGACGGCGCGCGTGGAGATCCAGTGGATGTAGGCTTCCTGGATCACCGCCACGAGCGCCTTCTCGGCGGTCCGGCGTGGCTCCAGGAAGCTCGGCAGGTAGCTGCCCTTGCGCGGCTTCGGGATTTCCAGCGCGATCCGGCCGGCCCGGGTATCCCAGTCTCGCTCCCGGTATCCATTGCGCTGAGCCTCGCGCAGCGGCGAGCGCGCGCCCTTCGCCGCGCCGGTGCGCAGTTCCATGATCCGGTCGGCCGCGAAGGCCAGCATTTCGCGCACCAGGTCGGTATCGGCCTGCTTCTAAATCAGCTCCAGCAAGGCCATTCTCTCGTCGGTCAGCGTCGTCCTCGCATTGGTTTCGAGTGTCGCAACCCGAACCTATTCCGAAGATCGACCGTGACCGCCAGCGTCGCCACCGGCCGCGCGGCTCGCGCTACACCGGCGGCGCCGCCCGCGGCCTCCTATACCAACCCCAGGGGCACGACCTATCGAGGGCTACTATAGCCAACGCCGGATCCACTCCACGCTCGGATACAGAACCCCGGAACAGGCCGAATTGCAGATGGCCTAGGTTGAGGACTCATTGCGCCCACTCCGTGACGGCGGCGACGAGAGCGATCGCTGCGAGATAATTTGCGGCGTGGCGATCGTATCTGGTTGCGACTCGGCGCCAGTTCTTGAGGCGGCAGAAGAAGCGCTCGATGACGTTGCGCCGCCGATATGCCTGTCGATCGAGCGGATACGGCGCTTTGCGGGAAGCGGTCGAAG
>JAMHVU010000196.1:0-1601 GCA_035911355.1 Sphingobium sp. | reverse complement strand
TTCCAAGACCTCCGATGTTGCCGGTGACGGCACCACGACCGCGACCGTGCTGGCGCAGGCGATGATCCGCGAGGGCATGAAGGCGGTCGCCGCCGGCATGAACCCGATGGATCTCAAGCGCGGCATCGACAAGGCCGTGGTCGCGGCGGTCGACGAGCTGAAGAAGATCAGCAAGCCCACCGTCGACGACAAGGCGATCGCCCAGGTCGGCACGATCTCGGCCAACTCGGACGAGAACATCGGCAACATCATCGCCGACGCGATGAAGAAGGTCGGCAAGGAAGGCGTTATCACCGTCGAGGAAGGCTCGGGCCTGGACAATGAACTCGACGTCGTCGAGGGCATGCAGTTCGATCGCGGCTACCTGTCGCCGTACTTCATCAACAACCAGCAGAACATGAGCGTCGAGCTGGACGCGCCATACATCCTGCTGCACGACAAGAAGATCTCCAACGTCCGCGATCTGCTGCCGGTGCTGGAAGGCGTGGCCAAGGCCGGCAAGCCGCTGCTGATCGTCGCCGAGGAAGTCGAAGGCGAGGCGCTGGCGACCCTGGTGGTCAATACCATCCGCGGCATCGTCAAGGTGGCCGCCGTCAAGGCGCCGGGCTTCGGTGATCGTCGCAAGGCGATGCTGGAAGACATGGCGATCCTGACCGGTGGCCAGGTGATCTCCGAGGAAGTCGGTCTGCAGCTGGAGAAGGCGCAGCTGAGCGACCTGGGCCAGGCCAAGAAGATCGTCATCACCAAGGAAAACACCACCATCATCGACGGTGCCGGCGAGACCAAGGGCATCGAGTCGCGCATTGCCCAGATCAAGGCGCAGATCGAGGAGACCTCCTCGGACTACGACCGCGAGAAGCTGCAGGAGCGCGTGGCCAAGCTGGCCGGCGGCGTGGCGGTGATCAAGGTCGGCGCCGCGACCGAAGTGGAGATGAAGGAGAAGAAGGCGCGCGTCGAAGACGCCCTGCACGCCACCCGTGCGGCGGTCGAGGAAGGCGTGGTGCCGGGCGGCGGCGTCGCCCTGATTCGTGCCAAGGCGGCGATCGAAGGCCTCAAGGGTGCCAACGAAGACCAGACTCACGGCATCGCCATCGCCCTGCGCGCCATGGAAGCGCCGCTGCGCGAGATCGTCGCCAACTCCGGTGACGAGCCGAGCGTGGTGGTCAACAAGGTCCGCGAAGGCAAGGGCAACTTCGGTTACAACGCCGCGACCGGTGACTACGGCGACATGATCGAGCTGGGCATCCTGGATCCGACCAAGGTGACCCGCAGCGCGCTGCAGAACGCGGCCTCGATCGCGGGCCTGGTGATCACCACCGAGGCGATGATCGCCGAGGCGCCGAAGAAGGAAGCGGCCGGCGGCGGCCACGACCACGGCCATGGCGGCGGCATGGGTGGCATGGATTTCTGATCCGGCTGCGCATCGCGGGGAGCGGATCGCGAGCACGCGGTCCGTTCCGGCCAGGGCAACAACGCAAGATCAAGGCCCCATGGATGGGGCCGAAGCCCGGCAGCGATGCCGGGCTTTTTGTTGTGCCCGCGCCGCCGCCGCGGCAATGTCTGACGCGAAGATCAGAAAGCACCGATACGAACGTGCGAAC
>JAMHVU010000195.1:0-5302 GCA_035911355.1 Sphingobium sp. | reverse complement strand
AGCGGTAGTAGGTAAACGGCGTCACGCTGATCGCCCGGATCGCCTCCGCAACCGGGCGGCCCTGCGACAACAGCACGTCGACCTGCCTCAGCTTCGCGACGATTTCTTCGGGCTTGTGCTTCTTCTGCGGCATTCCTGGCATCCTCCAAAGGCTCAAAAGCCTACCTCAGGGAGGACCACTTTTCTGGGGGCAGACCAGTCCTCAGGTCGGGAGCAGTGATTCTGCACTGAACTCCAGTCTCCGGCTGACAGTGGCCATCTGAAAACATAGAGTCCGCTTGGACCGATCAGAAGGCCTGCTATGGCGAACGATCTGAACCTGATCAGATCAGGTGTTAATATAAATAGGTCTACCACTTGTATTTCGCTACAAGTTGGTGATGAAATATTGATGCAGCACTGGGCCGTTGGGGAATATCCGAACTTATCGGCAAAAGAAGGCTAGTGACGTCATTGTCACGGCGATAATGGGAGATCGCGCCAGCGGATTGTGACGTCCACCTTCGGGCCGCCCGGCATCGCCGGCCTGTTCGGGTAGAAGATTAAGGACTACTAATTCCGGACCAGGGAGGGAGTGCTGGCTAGGGGGCGAGATGCATAAACATGATCCGGTTCGACAGATCAGCTTCATTCAGCAGGCGCTGTCGCAGAACCGTAAACCGATCGGCTTCTTCCTCGGCGCGGGCTGCCCGCTGTCGATCCGTGTCAATGAGCGCGAGGAGGATGGAAAGACTATCACCGACCCGCTGATCTGGGATGTGGCCGGACTGACGAAGGTGATCGCCAAGACCCTGTCCAGCGGGGACCCCAAAAACCCCAAAAGTTGGGACAAGATCGTTCAGATCGTGAAGGAGGATGGCGGCAACAGTGGCAATATGGAACTCATCCTCAGCCGCATCCGCGTGTTCGCGAGCGTCGCCGGTATCGGAAATGTGCGCGGCCTCACAGCAACAGAGCTCAAAGTGCTCGATGCCGAGGTCTGCAAGGTGATCTCCGAGGAGGTCACCCGTACACTTCCGGAAAAGGATAGCCCTTATCACAATCTTGCGATCTGGAGTCGCTCGATCCGTCGTGAGCGCCCCGTCCATCTCTTTACGACCAATTACGACCTGCTGATGGAGCAGGCGCTCGAGGAAAGTTCAGCGCCCTATTTCGACGGCTTCATCGGTGCCCGGAAGGCTTTCTTCGACCTCGGTGCCGTTGAGGACGAGGGCTTGTTGCCGCCGCGGTGGACCCGGCTGTGGAAAATCCATGGTTCGCTCAACTGGCGCCTAGAGAATGAGACGGACGTCGTTCGAACCGATGAGAAGACCGATAAGCAGAGCTATTTAATCTACCCGTCCCATCTCAAATATGACCAGAGCCGCAAGATGCCATATCTCGCGATGCTCGATCGGCTGAAGTCCTTCCTGCTCGCGCCGTCTTCGCTGCTCTTCATCTGCGGCTATTCCTTCGCAGACGAGCATATCAATGACGTCATATGCCGTAGTCTCGAGGCGAACCCGACCGCGCATGTCTTTGCATTTGTTTATGGTGACCTAGAGACGGACAGCTACAAGCTGGCGCGCCAGTGTGCGCTAGCGACCCCGAATCTGAGCCTGTTGGGTTTCGACAAGGCTATCGTCGGCCGCACACCGGGTGACTGGACAGGCGACGGCGCGGATGACCTTGTGCTGCCGCCCAGCATCTTCGTGAAGGATGGCGAGAAGGTCACCGTGAGGCTCGGTGACTTTGCCGCGCTCGGAGCGCTGTTGCGTGGTCTCTCCGGCGACAGGACGAGCGATGATCCAGCCTGATCTGATCAACCGGGCAACAGTGATCGACACTGTCCAGGACGTCAGCGGCACTTCGGTCAGCGTCACCTTGACGTCGGACCGCTTCTCGGGCCTGAGCTTTGTCCACGGTCAGGGCCATAAAATCGGCCAGATCGGTAGCTTTGTTAAAATTCCAATCGGCTATGTCGACCTCTATGGGATCGTGTCGCAGGTAGGTGCCAGTGCGGTTCCCGAGAAGGCCGCACTTTCGATGCCCAACGGGCTGCGCTGGATGACAGTCCAGCTGATCGGCGAGGGCTACAGGACAGGCCGGTTCCAGCGTGGCATCTCGCAATATCCGACCTTCGAGGACGAGGTCCATCTCGTCTCTGAGGCAGATCTCCAGGCGATCTATGGTCGGTCGGACAAGCAGAATCATCTGGTCCGGGTCGGTCATGTTGCAGGCAGCGAGTCGATTGACGCACTTGTCGACGTCAATAAACTCGTGACGCGCCACAGCGCGGTCGTTGGCACGACCGGCTCAGGTAAGTCGACAACAGTCGCGGGGCTGTTGAACGTCCTGTCGGATGAAAGGCGCTTCCCTTCGGCGCGGGTCGTCGTGCTCGATCTCCACGGCGAATATGGCAAGGCACTCGGCGACCGAGCGAATATCTTCAAGATCAGCCCGGATGCCCGCAACGCCAATGAGCATCGGCTGTGTATCCCTTTCTGGGCGCTTAGCTTCGATGAGCTCATGCGGGTGACATTCGGAAGCCTCCCGCCCGATGGAAAAGCACGAAACATCATCCTCGAGCAGATACTCGAGGCCAAGATCGCAAGCCTAACGGCGCAGCCGATCGCCGGTGTCGATTCCGCCAGCATCACCGCCGATAGCCCGGTACCTTTCTCGCTCAACAAGCTCTGGCATGACCTCTATTGTCGCGAGTTCGGAACCTATCTAAGCGCCGGCGGCGCAAACCCGTCAGATCAGGCGACCTGGGCCTACGAATGCGATCCTTTGGGCGCGAAGATCGTGGGGGATGCGCATGCCGCGGTCCCGCCGCGCTTTCGCAAGGTCAAGAATGTCGCCGCTGATCCGGAGAAGATCAATTGGCTCCCGGACGTCCTCAACATCCGGGGGCCGCTTGAGGCGCTCGGCGCTCGGCTTCGCGTCGCGCGCTACGACTTCCTGCTGAAGGCCGGCGACTGGCATCCCGAGCTCGACGGCACGACGACCAAGACGCTCGCCGAGCTCGTCGGTCAATGGCTCGGCAGTGACAAGCCGATCACGATCCTCGACCTGTCAGGCATTCCCTCGACGGTGACGAACGATATCATCGGCAACATCTTGCGCGTCCTTTACGATGGTCTCTTCTGGGCGCGTAACCTCTCGGAGGGCGGGCGCGAACGCCCGCTGCTCGTCGTGATGGAGGAAGCGCACAGCTATCTTGGCGACAATGGCAGCAGCGCCGCCTCGATCGCGACCCAGCGCATCGTCAAGGAAGGGCGCAAATATGGGATCGGCGCGATGATCGTCAGCCAGCGCCCGGCCGAGATCAATCCCACGATCCTGTCACAATGCGGGACCTTCTTTGCGATGCGGTTGAGCAACGCCACCGATCGCTCACATGTGACCAGCGCGCTCTCTGACAACCTTGAAGGTTTGACGAGCATGTTGCCGGTGCTGCGCACCGGCGAGGCTATCATTCTGGGCGAAGCGGTAAGACTCCCGATGCGGACAATGATCCAGGCGCCGCCTCGCGATCGTCGCCCCGACAGTCAGGATCCGCTGATCTGTGACGAAGCCGCGCCCGAGGATTCGATGACACCAGGCGGTTGGAACCTGAAAATGCACATCGCCGCGGACTATCGCTATTTTGTCGAGACTTGGCTCCAGCAGAACCCGGTCCCCACCCCGCCCAAGAAGGAATAACACATATGGCCTGGCAGGATTTCGCCCCCTTCACCTCGTCAAACATCGCCGCAATCCGCTACGATGAAGATCAGCGGCTGCTCGAGGTCGAGTTTCTCAACAGCACCCGCTATCATTATTATGATGTGCCGCCGCAGATTGCGCAGGCCTTCGATCAGGCCGGATCGAAGGGGACTTTCCTCGCGTCGACCATCAAAGGTCATTATCGCTACAGCCGGGTCTAATATGCCACTTGTCAGCCTTGACCAGAAAAATAGTCGCGTTCAGTTTGGTGCCTTCGAGGTCGACAACAAGATCCTGTTCGAGTTCTTCAATAAGGTTCCTGCCGCCGATCGCGACGAGCAGCTTCACAAGGCGCTCTATATCGGCGTCTTGGCTCTCATGGAGGACCGGCTCTCGAGCTTCCTCTCGCGGACAGCGAACGAACTCGGGACCGAGCTCGAAAGCCTGAAGCTTATCTTCGATATGAAGAAGGAGCTTTTCTACCGGTCGGCGGTGAAGGGCGTGCTCGCCGAGGCCGATATCGCCGACTTCCTGTCGGAGTTTTTTGATCGCCAGAAGCTCGCCGACCGTATCGAGCTGACCGGTGACCGTGCCGGTGCAATCCGTCGAAACAAGACGGGCGACATTGTTTGCCATCTTGCTGGCGACAGTGGAAAACGGATCGCGATCGAATGCAAGTTCGACAAGAGCATCCGCCTCGGTGACATCCAGACCAAGGATGTCTTCACCAAAAAAGCGGATACGGCCTGGAGCCAGCTACTCGAAGCGCAGGCCAATCGCGACGGGCAGGCCGGAATCATCGTCTTCGACGCCTCGCTCGTCGACAACAGCATCCTCGCCGCTGTCCAGGACCTGAAATTCCTCCCCGGTATCGGGCTGATCGCGATTATCGATTCCCAGAAGGGCGATTATCGCAACCTCGCCATCGCTTACATGCTGGCACGCGACATCGCGCTTAATGCAAAGACACTCGAGCTGGACACCGACGTCCTCAAGATCATCGTGAACCGGCTGATCAAGGATGCGCGCGACATGGCGCTGGTGAAGCAGCTCGTCACCGCCAATATCGACAATATGAAGCAAATCCTCGCACAGATCGAGAAAGGCATCCTTCTTGCTGAATTCAATCAGCGCTACCTCATCAAGTTTCTCACCGAGGGGACCCTCACGAAGGAAGACATGCTTGCTTTTTATGCGGCCGAAGAGGTTAAGGAGCGTTTCCGGCTCGTTGAACGCGAGATTGGCGACCTGTGCGCATGAGTGTCGAACTCTCGCCCCTGCAGGTGGCCTTCCTCTAGGTTAGCGCCTTGAACCTGCCAGTCGGCTGTCGGCTCGCCACGACGACGCCGTCCTTTACAGTGACCGTGTCCACATTCGATTGGATCGCCCGCGGTCATCAGCAAGAAGGAAAGCTAGGACGCCGACTCATAAACTCTGGCACCAGATCCTCGCGGCGATGAGTTTGACGTCTGCGAGGAAGTTCTCCGGATCTTTGTCGTAGCGGGTGGCGATGCCCCGGAACTGCTTGATCCGGTTGAAGAACCGCTCCACGAGATTGCGCTGCCGGTACACCCAGCCGGAGAAGGCGAATATCCCCTCGCGGTTCGCCCTC
>JAMHVU010000194.1:0-1606 GCA_035911355.1 Sphingobium sp. | reverse complement strand
TCGGTAAGTGCCTGTGTATCTTCGCGGCGTTCACCTATGGCCTCCTGACTGCGCTCATTGATGTCATCGATCCGAACCACCTTCGCAACCCCGCCTGGCCAGGGCACGCGAAGCTCCACTTGCTGTGGCTGATCAGCGGAGGTGCCATTGGCGCCTGCGTCTCGATCTACCTGTTTGCCACCGCTACGCCCGCTACCCGCTGGCGCATCCGCACCGGCGCGCTAATCGGGGCGATCCACATCGGCGGCTTCTTCGCCGCCGCACTACTGAAACCCTTGGCCGGAGCCGAATATGACGCGGACGGCAGGGTCCTCCTCGGATTCATCCCACCGGCTGCGCTGCACTTGAGCATCTCTGCGTCGCTGCTGGCCGCCGGGGTCTTTCTTTGCTCCAAAAAAGGAGAAGCAGCATGAGCGCGCCCACTACCACCACTCCTGTCCTAATCATCGGCGCTGGGCCTTCGGGCATGGTCACCGCCCTGTGCCTGGCGCTGCGTGGCGTCGACAGCATTCTTGTCGAGCGCCAGGACAAGATCGAGCCCCACCCGAAGGCTCACGAACTGTCGGCGCGCTCCATCGAGATCCTGCACGAGCTTGGGATCGGGTATGACGAGTTGGCGCGGGAAGCGTCACCTGCCGAGGACGCCGCTAAGATCCTGTTCTGCGCCACCCTCGCCGAGGAGTTTGGCTGCATTGACCTGAAGGCCGACCACGCCGGCGACAAGTACCGCGAACACCTCGCCGCGCCGACGCCCTACCTCAATGTCTCGCAGGTCGAGGTGGAGAAGGTCCTTCGCGCGCGCATCGCCGCCACACCGCGAATCCGCACGCTGTATCACCATCAATGGGAGTCCTTCGAGGAAAACGCCGAGGGAGTCGCCAGCCGCATCCTGAACCGCACCACCGGCGAGGTCTTCACTGTCAGCAGCCGCTACGTCGTCTGCTCGGACGGCGCGGGCAGCCGCAGTCGCAAGGCCCTGGGAATCAAGATGGTCGGCCCAGAGAAGCTACGCGACTTCATGAGCGCCTACTTCCAGGCGGATCTTCGCGATGTTGTGCGCACGCGCGGAAAGCTCTACTTCATCTTCTCGCCCCGGGCTCCGGGGAGCGTGTTTATCGCCCACCACGTCGAGAAGCGCTGGGTCTTTCACACGCCCGTGGAGACCCCGAACGAGCGATTCGAAGACATCACGCAAGAGGTCATGCTTAAGCGCATCAAGGCCGCGCTCGGACGCGATGACGTGGACATCAAGATCACTTCGATGAGCCCGTGGCGCATGACCGCGCAGGTGGCGGAGCGCTTCCGGCACGGGCGGATCTTCCTGGTCGGCGATGCGGCCCACCGCTTCCCACCAACGGGCGGGCTTGGAATGAACACGGGAATCGGGGACGCGCACAACCTCGCATGGAAGCTCGCCATGGTCGTCGCGGGCCAGAGCGCGCCGGCCCTGCTAGATAGCTACGAGAGCGAGCGCCGACCGGTGGTCCAGACCAACTGCGACGAGAGCCGCACCAACTTCTTCCGGATTAACGAGGTCGCCGAGGCGTTTGGCATCAAGCCCGAGGACGCGCAGTGGGCGATGGAGCAGCTGGCGAGCCCTCGGATG
>JAMHVU010000193.1:0-96845 GCA_035911355.1 Sphingobium sp. | reverse complement strand
CACCTCGGCAACGCACGCGCCCGGCGCAAACGCCTCGGACAAGATCCGCAGCCGCTCCTCATTGCTCCACCGGCGCCGCCGCTCCGGCCCCGAAAACACCGCCACCTGACCCATCGACCACTCCTAAGCGCGCTCAAAAGAGCACGCTTAAGAGCGCTCAATACCTACCCAGACAAGGCGGCCCCCGCCGGATGGATACGTCCTTCTTGCGGCGGGAGCGCTCTTCGGCGGTTTTGGCATCCCGATCTACTCGCTGTGTCTCGCCGCCGCGAACGACGACCTTCCTCCAGGGCGGCTGCTCGGCACCGCGCGAGGGCTTCTGCTGCTCAACGGGATCGGAACGGCGGCCGGACCACTTGTCGGGGGAGTGGTGATGGATCGTGTCGGGCCCGGTGGGCTGTTCGTCTATGCTGCTGTCCTGCTGACCATGCTAGCGGTGTTAGCGGGCCTACGCGGTCGCTCTCGCTCCGCAATCGAGGTAAAGGCGACACGTTGCCCGAGTACGCCGATGATCACCGCCTCTCTCGATGCGATGATACGAACCCAGGACGAGCCGCAGAGCGTTCGGAACTAGCGCTGCGGCCCTGGCGACCGTTTGCTATGAGACAGCTTCGACCTTCAGCTCTCGGCCGTTGAATTGAACGGTCTCGCCGGCCTGAGCCCCGTCGATTACCTCGAAGATCGGCGCCATCGTCGATATGCCCATAAGCTCGCGCCCATGGCAGACGAACTTGTCCGTTGACACCGCGACGACGAAGTAGCGACCCGACAACTTGATGACCGCCCCTTCTGTAACCGCCGTCTTCGGTCCGAAGTCGATTGTTCTCAGCTTGTCGAGCTTGTCGGCGTAATCGTCCAGCGTATCGTCGAGCGCCTCGGCGAAGTCGCTCGCGATCTCGGCTTGTGCCTGTTCGTCGTTCTCGATCGGCTCGCTCCGATCCAAGCGAGCCGTGGAAACATAATCGAGATACTTGTCGCGAGCGCTCTGCAGAGCAGCGGTCTCCAACGACAGCATCGTTTCCCGGATGTGGTCTTTATTCCAATCCATCTGCACCTCGTCGCATTGCAATTTGAAATGATAAGCCGATCTATCGGAGCAAGCCGTTGAAAGGCCGCGTTCCGCAGTCGGCGCCGTCATTCGTCGATGATGACGTCTTCGCCCTGGTAGGGGATCCTGATCAGCCGAGGATCCCGAATGATGCTGGTCACGAGCCAGACATACGTCTGTTCTGCGGTATCGAAGCCGAGAATGCTGAATGCGCCGCCGAACGGGCATGCCGGAAAGTCGGGGAAGCCTTCTCGAAGAACGTAACGCTCGGGTTCGCGATCGAATTCGGCCTTGTAGACCTTCCGCAGCCCATGCTTGCTCGGAACGTCTTCGTCGCCCGCAGGCGCTGTTTCACGATGTTCCAGGAGGCGCTCGGAAAGATCACGGTGGCAGATCTCGTCGAACACGTCGAAGGCATCAATCAGCAAACCTTTTCGCTCGGTCGCGGGATCGGTGATCGCGTAGATGTTCGAAGCATCTTCGGCACCGTCCCCGCTTTCGAGACGCAGCGCTGCGTCGACGCGAATGGAGCATGGATCGAGCCTCGATCCCAGTTCGAGATCGACCAGGTTGCCGTCCTTGACGCGGTACTCGCGGTCATAGCCCTTCGCGACGAAGGACTGCACTGCTTTTAGAACGTCGGTCACTTGGGCTGTCATTGATGCACCTCGAGTTCACGTTGGGACGGAAGAGCGGCCGTGGACGGCGCGCGGCAGCCTGCTGGGTCTAGTCGCGGCTCGCGCGTAGCGATCACAGCCACTTGGCCTTCTTGAACCGCACGAACAGGAAGAGGCAGAACATCAGCATGACACCAAGCACGACGAAGTAGCCGTAAGGCGTGTCCAGTTCCGGCATGTTCTTGAAGTTCATGCCGTATATGCCTGCAATCGCTGTCGGCACTGCGAGGATCGCGGCCCACGCCGCAAGTTGGCGGGTGACGACCCCGATTCTTTGCGCTTCGAGAAGGCTGCTGAACTCGAATACAGTGGATAGCACCTGCAGGAGGCCATCGACCATGGACTGGACACGATCAACATGGTCGGCAACGTCGTTGAAGTAGGGCCGCACCTCAGCGCTGATGCAGGGAAAGTGTCCGCGCACGAGCTTGCGCACCAGCTCGGCCATAGCGCCAAGGGTGCGCTGAAAGCGCGTCAGCTCGCATCTCAGGCCGAAGATGCGAGCAACGTCCTCTCGCCCAAGGAAGTCGTCGAGCGATCGCCTTTCCATCGCAAGTACGTCATCCTCGATCATTTCGAAGATGGGCAGATACTGATCCACGATCCGGTGAAGGATCGCGTGGAGGACGTAATCGACGCCTTTTCCGAACTGGGCGGGCGAACGCTCGAGTTGCTCTCGAAGGTTGCCCAATGCACCAGCGTTGCCGTGGCGAACGGTGATAAGATGGTTATGGCCAGTAAAGATCGCCGTCTTGCCGTAACGTATGCGGTCCCCGACCAGCTCAGCCGTCTGGGCGACGACGTAAAGCTCGCCGTTATAAACTTCGAGCTTGGGCGGGCATATCGGGTGCATCGCGTTGTCGATCGCTAAAGGATGCAGATTGTAGGTCGCCTGAAGCGCCCTCAGTTCGTTGACGGAGGGCTCGCTGAGCCCAATCCAGCAAAAGCCCGAACGGTTTTTGTCGAGTTCGACGCGCTCGTCGATAGCTACTTCCCGGATACGTCGACCCTCGTTGTAGTAATATGCAGCGATAACACTCATGCTGACCTCGCCGGAATGAGCAGCCCACGTTGGACTGCTGGGCGCGCGAGGCCGCGATCCAGCCACGCTTGGACATTCGAATGATTGCTAAGCCGCAGTAGGTCGCCGGCGTCGTAGGCGCCAACCAAGGCGTTGACCCAGCCGAGGGTCGCAATGTCGGCGATAGAATAGTCATCGACGATCCAGTCGCGCCCGTCCAGTTGGCGGTCTAAGACTCCCAGGAGGCGTTTGGATTCATCAGCGAAACGCTTCTGAGGACGCTTATCCTCATAGTCCTTGCCGCCCCCGCGCAGGAAAAAGCCGAGTTGACCGAACATCGGGCCAATCGCCGACATCTGGAAGAATACCCAGCTTAGCGCCTCGTAGCGCTTGGCTGATGCTCTCGGGACGAGCTGGTCGGCCTTCTCCGCCAAATAAACGAGGATCGCGCCGGATTCCCAAACGCCGAGCGGCTTACCGTCCGGACCCATTGGGTCGATGATCGCTGGTATGCGGCCATTCGGGTTTAGCGAAACGAAGGCCGGATCTTTGCTTTCGTTCTTAGAGATGTCGATAAAGTGCGGCTCGTACGGCAGGCCGATCTCCTCGAGCATGATCGAGACCTTGACGCCGTTGGGCGTGGGCGCGGCGTAGAGCTGCAGGAGGTCAGGGTTGGATGCCGGCCAGCGTTGTGCGATCGGAAACGACGAAAGATCTGGCATGATGTGGCGATCCTAACAACTCGATGGCTGAGGAGCGGTATGACCGCTTGATTAGCTGGGTTTCGGGCCCGCACCATCAGTGGATGCGGGTCCGATGGTGCGACCCAGGGGCTCAGCCGCAAATGTGGCTGCAGCTATTCCGCTGCCGCGCCGGCCTCAGCCTGGGTGTCGCCAGCGTCTTTACGCTTCGGGAGCACCCAGTTAGCGCGCGGGAAATGACAGGTATATCCGCCCGGCCTCTTCTCCAGATAATCCTGGTGCTCCGGCTCTGCTTCCCAGAAGTCACCCACGGGCTCGACTTCGGTGACGACCTTGCCGTCCCACAGTCCGGACGCGTCGACGTCGGCTATCGTATCTTCGGCGATGCGCTTCTGCTCCTCGTCGATGTAATAGATGCCAGATCGATAGGAGAGGCCGCGGTCGTTGCCCTGGCGGTTCTTTGTCGTCGGATCATGGATCTGGAAGAAGTATTCCAGGATATTACGGTAGCTCGTCACTGTCGGGTCGAAGGTGATCTCGATCCCCTCCGCATGAGTGCCATGGTTGCGATAGGTGGCGTTCGGCACGTCGCCGCCGGTGTAGCCGACGCGGGTCGAAACGATGCCGGGCTGCTTGCGGATCAGATCCTGCATTCCCCAAAAGCATCCGCCAGCGAGAACAGCGCGCTGATGCATGTTAAGCCTCCTCTACTTGGTCGAGATACTCGCCATAGCCCGCGGCTTCCATCTCATCGCGCGGGATGAATCGAAGCGATGCCGAGTTGATGCAGTAGCGCAGGCCGCCGCGGTCGGACGGCCCGTCCGGAAACACGTGGCCAAGATGGCTGTCGCCGTGCACCGAGCGAACCTCCGTCCGGACCATGCCATGCGAGCTGTCTCGCACTTCGTTCACGTGAGCCGCGACGATCGGCTTGGTAAAGCTCGGCCAGCCAGTGCCGGACTCGAACTTGTCCGTCGACGCGAACAACGGCTCGCCGGATACGACGTCAACGTAGATGCCCGCCTCCTTGTTGTCGTTATACTCGCCGGTAAAGGGTCTCTCGGTGCCGTCCTGCTGGGTGATCCGGCGTTGTTCCGGGGTCAGGCGTTCGATTGCTGCCTGCGACTTTTCAAACTTCATGGTGAGTCTCCATTACTTAGTTAGAGGGCCAGGCACACTACGTTCAATTTATCACGTCGATACTCACATCAACTATCGCAGTGGCTCCAACGATAATCCAATACGTCGTGCGTATAGTTTCTATACCGCACATGCCTCTTGCTTGGCGGGTCAACTCCAATCGTAACGGGCTGCAAGCTGAGCGACTTTTCGTATCTCGACCGGTGCCGTAGATCCGGACACGGTGGCGATTACGATCTCACGCTCCAACGCGAAGCCCTCGATCGGCCTTGTGATCAGGCCGTGGGTGGTGGCCGCGCGTTCGGGCAAAATGCATATCCCCCGCCCTTCGGCGACGACGCGCTGCACCCAGTCGTCTCGATCTGAGCGGAAGCGAGGGCGCATGCGCACCTCTCGACGCGCGAAGTGCTCGAAGATTTGATCGCGGCACTCGCATTTCAGTCGATCGACGAACGGGAAAGCAAGCAGGTCTTCACCACGAACGACTTCGCACGCCGCCAAGGGGTGATCTGCAGCGCAGCCGAGCACGAAGCGCTCCCGGAAGAGAGGACGCACATCAAGTTTACGATCCGGCCTTGATTCGCGAGGCAGGATGCACGCGTGATATTTGCCTGAGAGCACCTCCGACGTGTCCTCGCCCGATTGGAGCGAGTGCAGTTTGATCTCGATGGACGGCACCTCTTCCAGCGCGCTGTCGAAAAAGGCTGTGAAGGTCCTCGGGCCGACGCTGGAGGCGACAGCAACGTCGAGAACACGATGCCGCCCCATTGCCCAGTTTTCCGAGTGGTGTCTTACGCTCTTCATCGCGACCAGCATTCGGCGGAATTCCAACTCGACGTCCTGACCCAGGCTCGTCAGCCGGCTGTTCTTCCCGTCACGATAGATGAGCGGTCCACCGAGTTCCTCCTCCAGGCGGCGGATCGCTCGTGTCAGGCTTGGTTGTGAGACACCACTGAGACGAGCAGCCGCAGTGAAATTCAGCGTCTCGGCCAAGTTGATGAAATAGCTGACCTGATTGAGTTCCATAGCCCTTTGGCCTGCGCCCTGACGAGTGGCACCCCAGAGGACCGATCCGACTACAGCCTCAGAAGTATGCGCGACGCATATAATCATGGTTTAGGGGCTTGTCTATATGCGCCGCGCATATAGAAAGAATGTCTTGGGCTGCTAGTTCGGGTCGATGGTGCTCCTGCTAAGCCGCCGTTGGAGGCTCGACGCATATGGCAGGAACGCGGTTCACGTTTGCCGGGGGAGGGGGGTCTGAACTAACCGGGCACCTGGAGGCGCCAGAAGGCACTCCTCGCGGCTGGGCGATTTTCGCCCATTGTTTCACTTGCGGGAAGGACAGCCGCGCCGCCGTGCACATCGCACGCGCGCTCTCGCGGGCCGGTATCGGCGTCTTGCGGTTCGACTTCGCCGGCACAGGGATCGCGAGTTCCGCGGAAGAAGCGGTAAGCTTCGCTTCTGACGTCGACGATCTGAGGGCAGCCGCGGAGGCCATGGCGGCCGCCGGTATGCCACCCGCCCTCCTTGTCGGGCACAGCCTGGGTGGAACGGCTGCGATCGTAGCCGCTGCCGCGCTGCCGGATGTCGCCGCGGTGGTGACGATCGGTGCGCCGGCCGACCTTCAGCATATCTTGCGCGTTTTCCGGCCTGGCGACCTTGACGCGATAGCGAGCGAGGGCGAGGCCTCTGTGGAGATCGCTGGCAGGCCCTTCCTCATCCGCCGCACCTTCCTGGAAACGGTAGAGCGAGCCGACATCGAGAAGTCCATCGCCGCGCTTCGACGTCCGGTGCTGGTCATGCATTCGCCGGTGGACCAAGTCGTGGGCATCGAGCACGCCTCGCGCATCTTCGTCGCATCACGCCATCCTAAGAGTTTTGTCTCGCTCGACACGGCGGATCACCTTCTCACCGACGTCGACGATGCGAACTACGCCTCAGCTATGGTCGCCGCGTGGGCCAGCCGCTTTCTTCCGCCGCTAGCGGCGGATCTTCCGCAGGTCGAGGCGGCAAAAGGTGTCGTTGCGTCGGAGACGCTAGCGGGGAAGTTCCAGCTCACGGTCCGCAGTGGCGAGCATACTCTGTTCGCCGACGAGCCGGAATCGGTCGGAGGTCTTGGGAGCGGCCTGTCTCCCTACGAACTGGTGTCAGCCGGGCTAGCTGCCTGCACGGTGATGACGATGCGCCTTTACGCCAACCGCAAGGGCTTCCCGCTCGAAAGAGCGACGACGAGCGTGCGGCACGAGAAGGTGGCGGACATAATGCCTCCCGACCGCTTCACACGCACCATCGTTCTCGATGGGCCGCTCAGTGATGATCAACGCGCGCGCATTCTTGAGATCGCGGATCGGTGTCCCGTCGATCTGACGCTCGTCCGGGGTTCTGATGTGCAGACCGAGCTTTCGAGCGGCGGCCAGCCTGCAGGTGCAAGGCCGTCGAACTGATTGGCACACAGCGTTTAGGGTGATCGGATGATGAGCCTGCCAGCTACAGACCAGACGCCGACGCAAACCGAGCGAGCGATACTCGCGGGTGGCTGTTTCTGGGGCCTGGAGGATTTGCTGCGCCGCGCCAAGGGGGTCGTGGCCACGCGTGTCGGCTATATTGGCGGTGAAATGCCAGATCCGACTTATGCGAGACATTACGGCCACGCGGAAGCCGTCGAGGTGACCTTCGATCCGTCCATTCTGACGTATCGGGCTCTACTGGAACTATTCTTCCAGATTCATGATCCGACGACCTACGAGCAACAGGGCAGCGACGTCGGCCCAAGCTATCGGTCGGCGATATTCTATACGTCTAAAGCGCAGATGGACATCGCCTTAGCGACGATCGCCGAGATCGAAGCCTCGGGTCGCTGGCCTGGGCCAGTCGTGTCCGAGATCAACCCGGAAGAATCCTTCTGGGAGGCTGAGCCCGAGCATCAGAAGTATCTCCTGCGTCAACCCGGTGGCTATAGCTGCCACTTCCCGCGACCGACCTGGCGATTGGACCGAGCGAACCGATGAGCGAGCTTCGACTATCATCGACAATACTGCTGCAAGGGTGCTCGCGCTTTGTCGTGCTGCCAGCCGGGTCACCGTCATGATGCCGGAATACGTGATCGCCGGCTTGTGGGGCCTTTTGTCGGGAAGCGGACTGCTGGTGGGGGCGGTGCTGGCGGACGTGCTTTTCGGGCGGCTTACTCACCGCATGATCTCCGCAGTCATGGGCTTTGGTGGCGGCGTGATGATTGCCGTTGTCGCTACCGAACTCATCGGCGATCGCGTTTCGGCCGGGATGGGCCCATTTGCGATCTTCGCGCTACTCGCCGGAGCTGCGATCTTCAGCGGCACGAACTGGTTTTTGTCTCGCCAAGGCGCGAAGCACCGAAAGCGATGCGGTGAATGCACGGAACAGGCCACTGAACAGGAGCACCGCGGTAGTGGTGCTGCAATTGCGCTCGGCAGCGTTCTCGACGGAATTCCAGAGGCCCTTGTGATCGGGATGTCGGTGGCTGGTGGCGGCAGGATCAGCCTGGCCGTCGTGGCAGGCTTCTTTCTTGCAAACGTGCCCCAGGGCCTATCGAGCACTTCAGGAATGAAGGTTGCGGGCCGACCCCGAAGCTATATCTACGCGGTCTGGATCGGCATTCCCCTACTCGTTTGCGTTGCCGCCGGTGTGGGAAATCTCATCCTCGGCTCGGCATCGACTCAGGCGCCAGCCATCCTTTCTTTCGCGGCCGGCGCCGTCATAGCGATGCTGGCAGAAGCTATGATTCCCGAAGCGTTCGAAAAGGCGCCGCCGTTCATAGGGCTCATCACGGTCGTGGGATTTCTGGCGGCATATCTCATCGCTCAACATTGATTCATGCGATTGCGATGGTCCTACGCCTCGCCGCTGTTCTCGCGATCTACGCCACGCTCATGCAACTCGGCATCAATCGGGCAATTCGTGCAACCCTCATAGCAACACAAGCGGCAGATACGGTAGGAATGCTCAAGATTTTCCAGGCGATGCCGTAAGACGCGTTCCGCGATGTCGCAAAGAACTCTCAATTCGTCTGGGCTTAGGATGGATAACCCCTCAGCGATCACCTCGTCGCGTGAGGAAAGGACTTCGTCGCTCGCTACCTTGCCCGCCGCAGTGAGATAGAGAGACCGGGTGCGACCATCCGTGAAATGCTCACGGCGTTCGACCAATCCCTCAGCAGCTAACCGATCCACCAAACGGACAGTCGCTGCATGGGAGAGGCCGACGCCGATGGAGAGCATGCGAATCGAGAGCCCAGGCATGTGCGCAATCAACGCCAGGGCCGATGCTGCGGGTCCAGCTTCCGGCGCCCGCGATGAACTAGCGCGAACGATGTCGTCGCTGATCATGAGTGCGAACGCCCCGAAGATATTTCGATCTCGAGGTCCATCCATTGTCACATCTATATGTGCGCGAAGCATAGACAGCAAGTCATACGCGTGTGGTGCGGGTCGGCAAGCGTGCGGAAAAAAGGCCGGATTCCCAGAGGCTTACGACGTTCCGCCGATGACGCGGGAGATTGAAACTCCGCAATTTAGATCATGGCGCGCACGGACTGCCGATACCTGGCGGCTATAGATCGGTGAAGTTTGCCGTGGTTTCGGCTGCCTTGAGGCCGAATCACATCGTTCCAGCGCCAGCTACGCGTTGTGGCCAAATGTTATCGGCAGGCCTGGGAGCTCGCTTTCTGCGTCCCACCTCAACCGACTCACCCTGGTCAGCCACGACCGTGCTTTAGCCGCAGCCAGCCGGCAGATGGATATCAAACCCCCTATCCGTCTTGGGGACGCGTAGGCCTTGAACGCGTTTCACGCAGCCCCCCAAAGAACGGCTGCTTGTTTGGACGGCGCAAGCTGGATCGTCCGTGCTGACACTGCCGCGTTGACCCCGAGTGCCCACCCAGATAGGTCTATGCGTGACGCATACATAATGTGTTGTTGCGCACACGCCGCCAGAGCCGATTTCGTGCGCCATGTTTCACTGAGCGAATGGCGGATGCTTCAGTCAGTAAGGCGAGCCAGGGGAGATAGGCATGACGGTTAAGGTCGCAATCAACGGTTTCGGTCGGATCGGGCGACTAGCCTTACGGTCGATCGTCGAACTACATCGAGAGGACGTCGAAGTGGTTGCGATCAACGACCTCGGGCCGGTCGCTACCTTGGCGCACCTTCTGAGGTACGACTCGGTTCATGGTCCCTTTCGTGGATCGATCGACCTCGGCGAAGACTGGATCGACGTCGGGTCCGGTAAAATCAGGGTGTCGTCGGAACGCGATCCAGCAAACCTGCCCCATGATGAGCTTGGTGTTGACGTGGCGCTCGAATGCACGGGCTTCTTCACATCCAGGGAGAAGGCCGAGTCGCACATTCGTGCGGGAGCAAGACGCGTGCTCGTCTCCGCGCCGAGCGATGGGGCAGACAAGACGATCGTCTTCAAGGTCAATCACGACACGCTGACCGCTGACGATGTCGTCGTATCAAATGGCTCATGCACGACCAATGTCCTCGCGCCTGTCGCGAAGGTACTGAACGACCTCTGTGGCATAGAGCGAGGCTATATGACCACGGTTCACGCTTATACCGGTGACCAGCCGACGCAGGATACCGTCCATAAGGATCTCTACCGCGCCCGCGCAGCCGCACTCTCAATGATCCCGACGTCCACCGGGGCTGCGAACGCGATCGGCCGCGTGCTGCCGGAACTAAAAGGTAAGCTTCATGGCTCGTCGATCCGCGTCCCAACGCCGAACGTCTCGGTCATAGATTTGGCTGTTTCGACGTCGCGTGAGGTTTCGATAGACGAGGTGAACGACGCCATCCGTCAGACTGCCGCCGGTGCAATGAGTGGGGTGCTCGCCTTCACGACAGAGCCCTTGGTGTCGGTCGATCTGAACCATCGGACCGAATCCTCAATCGTCGCACTTCCCCAGACAGATGTTGTCGACGGCAGGATGGTTCGCGTGCTTGCTTGGTACGACAACGAATGGAGCTTTGCGACGCGTATGGCGGATACCGCGGTCGCAATGGCGAAGCTCATATAGCCGATCGAGTGCCGGCAAAGTCGTCACTCGGCGAAAAGGTGGGTTTTCCAAAAAAAAGGAAGCATCGATGAGCATGAATGGACCATTGGCGCGCGCAGCGAGAGCCCTGATTCAGTGGCCGCGATCACATGTCGCCAAGATCGCTGAGTTGGACGAGGAAACGTTAGCTCGGTTCGAGGCCGGCGGTAGCATGCTTGCAGCTTCGGAACTGACGCGGTTGCGTGACGCGCTCGAACGGGGCGGCGCCGTCTTCATCGATGAGGATCATCGCGCGGGATCGGGCGTGAGGCTTAAGTTCAACGCCAAGGATGTGCGTGCCATTAATCGGATGGAGGGCGAAGGCGGGCCGGTAGGCACCGACGATGTCTGAAACCTCAGATTCTCGCGCCGGAGCTGGGGTATCAGGCGACAGACACTCATTCCTGCCGTGACCACGCCTATCATGACACCACCGGATGCTCGACGCACTATCCTTCGAGACGGCAATCAGGGGGATGGGCCCACGCAGGCGTATTACCTGATAAGTCGATATTCACGGGTCTCATGATCGGCCCAAGACCATCTACCCTCTCCCGTGGCCTGATGGGCGTTTCTTGAAAAGCCTGTCACGCGCTGCAAATCCAAAAACGATCGTCGTCGTCATCACGAGGTAGGCAACTATGCCGCCCGGAGAGAGTGTAGGCACTGCGGCGAGGATCAAAGCGTCGTTGCCACCGGGTATGAGGCCGATACCTATTCCCATCAACGCTCCGCCGACAATCGATCGCAGAATGCCGGCAACCGTCGGCCGTTGAAAACGCAAACGTCCCTGACGCACGGATGCCGTGATTGCTCCCGCAACAGAGGCAATGACCGCAACGAGTGCGACCTCGCCTGTTGGTGTCATTCGAAGAGGAAGGCCGCGTTGGATCAGGTCAGCGAACGTCCATGCCGGTGACAGGGCGTAAAGAAGTCCACCAGTGATACCGAGGCCAATCATTGAGGCGCCAAACGCCCAACCCGGTCTTCTTCGCGATGCGCCCTTCGTCGATACGAACATCACCGCCAGCGCTAGTACAACCGCAAGGGCGAGAACCGTAGCGGCCCCAGAGATGCTTGGGCTCGCGATAAGACTTGTCCACGTGACGAGAGAGCCGGGCCGACCATGATCGGCAATCAAGATCCCGACTGCTAGTCCCACAGGAAGAGCTAGCAGTCGCATTTCCCCATCGCCTAACCGTGCCAACGATCCAAGCAGACAAGTGTCATTGATGAGCGCCCCAAAGCCGAAGGCGATGGCGCCGATTAGGAGAAAGGCGTTGACGTTCGTCGAGGGTGCAAGGGTCGCGTTCAGCGTCCCAGACCAAGCGAGCGGAATAGCAACGAGGCCCGCCGCTGCAGACGCCGCAACAAATCCGACGAACATTCTTGGTGGGCGTCGTTTCTGCAACTCGTGAGCAGCTACGACCAGACATGTTCCACCTCGGTTTGCGGAATACCCGAACCAGAATGCCAGCATGCATATGAGAAGGTCGAACGCGATGGATTCCAAGGTATCAAGCCTGATTCATTTTCTCGTCAGTCGTTCTTCGAAGGACGCCGGGGTGGCGAGCGGGCTGGCGGCGTCGCGCTTTCAGTAGGTCGTGGCCTCGGGTAGCCGCCCAGATGCCGGAGGCTTGCGAGCTCATTTTTGTTCAACCCGTTTTCGAGGAGCCGCTCGGACAACGCGCCTAGGTCGTTCAGGTCCATGGGCGATAGGGGCGAGACCCACGCCGCGATCACCTGCTCGCGCGCTCTGAGCAAAGCTCTAGTCATCTCCTCACCGGAATTGGTGAGGTGGATGAAACGCGCCCGTCTGTCGACGGTGTGTCGCCGCCGTTCGACCAGATGATCGGTTTCAAGCCTGTCGATCAATCGCACCGTCCCGGCATGGGAAAGCCGAAGCCGGCTAGCTAGGACGCCGATAGGCACCCCAGGCTCAACACTAAGAAGGATCATCAGCGCAGCCGCTGGTCCGCTCGGCGAAAGCGAGGCTGAGGCACTCGCGATGTTGTCAGCCACCGCGAGCGCTAGTGCACCAAAATGATATTTGGCTGCCGCCGGCTCCATCCGTCAACGATATATGCGTGACGCATAGACATCAAGTGTCCGAAGATGTATGACTGCCGCATACATTTCTGGGATTCGGAGATGGTCATGCTCACCGAAGGACTCGGCTCGGATTCCTCGCCTGAGATCGAAAGAGATGCGCCGTCCACTGGCGGCTTAAAATTTCGCGCGCTGCTCGTGCGCTTGAATGGCGGCAGCCACGGAGGGGCATCATGCCCGATCTGACGCTTGATCTGCGATACCTCAAATACGCGATCCAGGTCGCCGAGGCAGGTAGCTTTCGCCGGGCGGCCGAACGCATTGCGATCTCCCAATCTACCGTGAGCCGTCGGGTGCAGATGCTAGAGCGTCAGCTTGGCGTTTCGCTGTTCGAGCGCACAAGAACAGGTGCCGCGCTAACGCCCGAGGGAGCACGCTTTCTTCAGCACGCGGCTGTAGGAGCGCGATACCTGCGCGAGGCTGCGACGGAGATCCGGTCCACACGAAACCTCAAGACCGGGCTTATCAGATTTGGGATGCTCGAAGCGTTTCCGGCGGGCCCAATCATCGACCTTCTCGCGGACTTTCGACATCAATATCCGACTATCGAGGTGAAGCTCGAGGAAGGCACGTCAGAAGAGAATACATCGCGGGTGCGGCGTGGATTACTGGATGCCGCAATTTGCCTTCGCACAAACAGCAACCGCCAGTTTCACATTCGACGCTTCTGCGATCCCACTTTGTTTGTGGCATTGTCCCAGCGTCACCAGTTGGCGTCGCGAATGCAATTGGCTTGGGAAGACATCTGCGACGAGGTCTTCCTCGTTCGTTCCGACGGTGCCGGACGTGAACTCTCTGACTTGCTCAAGCGCATGGTAGGAGCCGTAGAAGGAGAGGTTCAACTATCCATTCAACAGGTCAGCCGGGAGACACTCCTCACCATGGTCGAGCAGGGCTTCGGTTTAACCATCACGACGTTGGTTCGCCAAACTGACATCGCGTTGGTCCCGCTTTCATCGGCCCGAGCGCCTACGGCTGCTACGATTTCATGCTGCGACAACGACAATCCCGCCCTACCACTGCTGCTGAAATGTCTCGACACCCTCTCAGGGTTGAAGGGGAGGAGTCTTGGCTAATCTTCGGTCTTTTGCGTCGTAGCTCGCCTAGCTTTTGCAAAACCGCGGTCGGTCGCGATGAACCGCTGCAACATAGGAACGATCAACCTAGCCGGATCGACCGCAGGCTGCCCTTGTTCGCGCCCTAACAGATCGGCATAGTCGGCCAAGTCGTGATGAAGAGCAGCAGGCAACTCGACTTGAACTTTGATCGGCTTTTCTTCCGCGATAGGCCCCAGCTTGAGCTTCGACATTATCATCCCCCATATGGTTCGAGCACGAGATCGCGCGTCACGATAACCCGGACAGGGAATCCTGGCCGGACGGTGAGCGTCGGTGGCACATTAAGCTGCCGTCTGACGATCTGCTGACCCGCGTCGTTAAGCGTGTCCTGACCGCCGTTGCGGATCGCCTGGATCAAGCGATCATCATTGTCCACGGCGAGTTCGGCGCCGACGCTGAGCAGCGTGGAAAGTCCCGCCGCCTTGGCGAGATCCCACCAGTGGTAATCGACGCCGTCCTGCAGGCCGGCGAAACCTTCGGCATCGGCACCTGGCTGGCGCTCGAGCACGATCGAGCGGCCATTCGGAAAGATCAGCCGGTTCCAGACAAGCAGCACACGGCTTTGCCCGAACTGCACGTTGTTGTCGTACTGGCCGATGACGCGCGTGCCCTGGGGCACCAGAAGGATGCGGCCTGTCGGACTATCGTAGATGTTCTCCGTCACCTGGGCGGTGATCTGTCCCGGGAGGTCGGATCGGATGCCGGTTATGAGCGCCGCCGAGATGACTGCGCCGGCCTGAAGGATGTTCGGCGACGCCGGAGCAACGACGCGATCGGGCGCGACCGTCCGGCGATCGGCCGCTGCGTTGAGGAAGGCATTCTGGCGATCCTGCGCGGAGGGTGTGGCCGGCGGCGGCGCGAGGCCGAGGCTCGTCAAATCCGGCGCGGGCGGGAGTGCCGGGACACCTCCCGCCGCAGCGGGCGCCCCCCGGCTTTCCGATCCGGAGAAAAGGCGGCTGGTCCGCGCGGTCTCGATCTCCTGAAGGCGGCGCTGCTCTTCCGGGCTGATGCCGGGATTGGGCGTGGCGATTCCGGGTGTCGGCACCGGCTGTCCGCGATCCTGGGTGCTGAGGATCGGCCGCCCGAGGTCACCGGGAAGTGGCGGACCGAGCTGCGGCACGCCACTGTAATCTCGCGGCAGGCCGGCCAGTCCGTCAGCGGTCGAGCGGTTCTCGGTCGAATAGAGTTCGTCGTTCGGCCGACCGCCGTCGCGTGTCTGAAGCGCGTAGATCAGCGCACCGCCGAGCCCAACGCTGGCGACAAGACCGAGGCCGGCGAGAACCTTCCGCGATAACCGCGTGACGCGGGGCGGTTCGGCGCGCAGGCGCATCGGCGCTGGCCCGACCGGCTCGCCGGTCAAGGGCTGCCCATCGTCGGGCACTTCCTCATTCCGGGGCGGGTTCTCGCTCATGAGGTCGGCCTTCCGTCGGTGCGGAAGATCCTGACGCGCTTCTGCTCGCGACCGGAGCCGAAACGCAGTTCGGCGGCGGCGAACAGGCGGTCGACGATCATGTGGTGGCCGCGAACGCGGTAGTTCACCAGCTCGGAGGTATTGCCCTCGGGGCCGACGACGAAGAGCGGCGGCATCTCGCCCTGACCGATGCCGCGCGGAAACTCGATGAAGACCTGGCGGCCGTCATCGAAGGCGCGCAGCGGCCGCCAGGGCGCGCGATCACCCTCGATCGCGTAGCGGAAGTTGACGTTGGCGAGATCGACTCCGCTCGCCACCGGCTGGGCGGCCTGCGCCTCGGCGTTCTGCCGGCGCAGGGCGATGAGCTGGTCCTGCGGATACTGCCAGGAGACCGATGCCATATAGGTCCGCTCGGTCGAGCGCAGCTCCATGTGATAGGTGCGCATGTTGGTGTTGATGACGAGGTTCGTCATCAGGTCGGCCCGCGTCGGCTTCACGAGGATATGGATTTGGCGCGTCGCGCCCGATCCGCTCTCGGTGTCGCCAATGATCCAGCGGACCGTGTCCCCGGCCGCCACCGGACCGGCGCCGACGAGCTGCTCGCCCGGCTGAAGCGCGATGTCGGTGATCTGCCCGACAGCAGTATAGACCTGATAGAGCGCCCCTTGCGTCCAGGGATAGACCTGCATGGAGTTGATGAAGCCGTCGCGCACCGGCTGGACGCGGGCCGCCTCATTGGCCTGATTGACGCGCGCCGTCGGGTTGGTCGGCTCGGGCGCGCGTCGCGTCTCCGGCACGGGCTGCAACTGGCCGGGTAGCGGCAGCGGCCGCGGCAGCTCGACCACGGTGACGGGCGCTGGCGGATCGACCGTCTGCACAGCCGGGGCCGCATTGTCGTAGGAGATTTCCGGCGGTGGATTGGTGGTCGCACAGCCGGCCAGCGCGCTCGTCGCCAGCAGGACCGCAGGGAATGCGGCTTTCCGCAGAACTGCGAATACGATTGTGTGTGAAGCCGGATTTCCGGCTTTACGGAAAGACGGCTTCATTGCCCAAGCTCCCGTGACCAGTTGATGGCGTTGACGTAGATGCCGAGCGGATTGGCCCTGAGCCGGTCGGCGTTGCGAGGAATCTGCACGACGATCGTCAGGATCGCCGTCCAGCGCGTGGTTTCGGCGAGCTGGCCGTTCTCATAACGACGTTCGACCCAGGCGACGCGGAAACTGTCGGGAGACGCGCGGATGACGCTTGAGACGTCGACGGCGACCTGCTGGCGGCCGACCCGCGTGAACGGGTCGTTCGAGCGGGCATAGTCATTGAGCGCCATCGCCCCGCGATCGGTCGTGAAGTCGTATGCCCGCAACCAGTTCTGACGCACGATGATCGCGTCGGCAGGAATCGAGCGGACCTGCTCGATAAAGCGCGCCAGGTGGAAGGCGATCTGCGGATCGGTGGGACGATAGTCGGCCTCGGCCGGCGCCACGGCTTGAGCCTGACCGACGCGATCGACCTGCACCACCCACGGCACGATCGTTCCGCGTGCCGACTGCACGACGAGCGCGGTAGCGAAACCGGCGGAGAGGATCAGGGAGCCGAAGGCCATGAGCCGCCAGTTTTTGGCCTGGATGCGAGAGGCGCCGATGCGCTCATCCCAGACCTGCGCCGCGCGCTGATACGGCGTCTCGGGTTCGGCCGCTTTGCCGTAATGGGTGGTGGGTCGTTTGAACATCAGCGATCGCCTTCGGACAGGTTGACGGAGGAGCCGCCGCCGTGGGCGTCGCCGGAGCGGACGGCATGGGCCGTGGCTTGCACGGCATGGGTCATGCGCTGGGAGCGGCGCATCCGCTGCGCCCAGGCGGGCGGTCCGCCGGCATTGGCGGCACCGGAGGACGCGGCGCCGTCACCGGCGGCATCACCGCCGATCGAGCCCATGGTGGAGGAGCCGCCCGTCGCCTCGAACGCGGCTTTGCCACCGGCGTTGAAGCTGGAGCGCATGCTCTCGGCGGCGCGGGAGGCCGCACGGCGGAGCGGTGAGACCGCAGCGCTGCCACCGGCACGAGCGACCCCGCCAAGCCCCGAGGCGACACCTGTCGCGCCGGACTGCCCGGCAGCGCCAAGGCTGTAGGCAGTGGAAGCCCCGCCTGCGAGCGCAGCACCGCCACGGGCGGCTGCTGCTGCGCCACCGGCGAGTGCCGCGCCGCCGGACGCGGCTGCGCCGACCGCGCCGACGCCTGCCGCCACCATGCCGCCTGCGGCGAGGCCTGTGCCGACGGCGGCGCCGGCGCTGAGTTGAGGACCGCCGGAGACGATGCCGCTCGCGATCCCGGGACCGAAGATGCCGAGGCCAAGCAACGACAGAGCGGCGAGCACGATCGCCATAGCCTCGTCAATAGATGGGTTCTGGCCGCCGAAGCCGGATGTGAACTCGGAGAACAGCGTAGAGCCAATGCCGATGATGACGGCGAGGACCAGGACCTTGATGCCGGATGAGATGACGTTGCCGAGCACGCGTTCGGCCATGAAGGCGGATTTGCCGAACAGGCCGAACGGGATCAACACGAAGCCGGCGAGCGTCGTCAGCTTGAACTCGATGAGTGTGACGAAGAGCTGGATGGCGAGGATGAAGAAGGCGAGCAGCACCAGAGCCCACGCCAGGAACATGCAGGCGATCTGGATGAAGTTCTCGAAGAACGACCAGTAGCCCATCAGGCTGGAGATCGAATCGAGCAGCGGCCGTCCGGCGTCGAGCCCGGTCTGAGCGACCTTGCCGGGGCGCAGAAGGTCGGCTGTCGTGAAGCCCGTGCCGCTGGCCTTCAGGCCAAGGCCTGCGAAGCTCTCGAAGATGATCCGAGCGAGATTGTTCCAGTTGCCGATGATGTAGGCGAAGACCCCGACGAACAGCGTCTTTTTCACCAACCGTGCGATGATGTCGTCGTCGGCGCCCCAGCTCCAGAACAGCGCCGCTAGCGTCACGTCAATGACGATCAGCGTTGTGGCGATGAACGCGACTTCGCCGCTAAGCAGGCCGAAGCCGCTGTCTATGTAGCGGGTGAAGACCTCGAGGAAGTGGTCGATGACGCCGGTGCCGCCCATGATACTACCGTGCCTCGTCGGGCTGGGGCGCGCTTTCACGGCGGATCGGATTGTCGGGGATCTCGCGCGGAATCGCATTCGGCGGAGGCGGTTCGGGGAGACGCTCCATCGGACGAGCGCCGGGCGCGAGAAAGCGATGACGGTTCTCTGCCCAGGCTCGGAGGCACCCCGGATCGCGCGGCCCCGCTTCGCCAAGGGACTGGCAGCGGATCAATTCGTCACGCAGGGGATCGGCCTGAGCCTGGGTAGAGCGGCCGGATGGCCAGGCCGCCGGCGCTTCCTCCTTGCGGGTCATCTCGATCGCGGTCGCGGTGACCGCGACCGCGACGAACACGACGGCGCCAAGCCGCGCGAGCATCTTGCCGTCCATGACCATGTCCTCAGTTGCCGTTCGGGAACATGCGGGCGTTGCCGGGCTGGTAGCCCGTGCCCGGCGTCAGGAAGCGGCGGCGCTGTTCGCGGCCCTGTTCGGCCGCTGCCGCCCGCTCGGCCTCGGAGAGGCTCTGTGCGCGGCCATTGGCGGCAACGACGGCGGTGAGGTCAGCGAGCTGTTGTGCTTGCAGGGCGAGAAGCTGATTGCCCGCCTGCGTCGCCTGAAGCGCGCCGGTCGCGCCCTGGCTTTGGCCGACGAGCGCCGTCATCTCACCGCGATTGGTGTCGATGTTGCCGACGACGCCGGCCTGCACGCGCATGGCGTCCTGCAAGCCTCCGACTGTGTTCTGCCAGCGCTCGCGCGCTCCCGCGACGAGCGCCTGATCGGACGCCGACATCGACGCGTTGCCATAGGTGGTCTGAAACGCACGGTCGATCTGCTGGACGTTGAGGGCGATGCCCTGCGCCTCCGCGAGAAGTTGCTGGGTGCGCTGCACCGACTGCTGAAGCTGCTGAATCGATGAGTACGGCAGGCTCGCGAGATTGCGAGCCTGATTGATCAGCATGGTCGCTTCATTCTGAAGCTGGGTGATCTGCTGATTGACCTGCTGGAGCGTGCGCGCCGCCGTCAGGACGTTCTGCGCATAGTTGGTCGGATCATAGACGATCCACTGTGCGGCGGCCGGCGGGGCGAAGATTGGCGACAGCGCGAGCGGCGCGGCAAGGAGCGCGGCGCCGATGCGCAGCGCGCGTGAGCGGGAACGAACGGAACGGGTCATGGGCGTGCCTCCGGATCGGTTTGGGGGGTGATGTTGGTGAGGTCGGCGATGAGGTCGGCGGCCCAGCCGAGCCGGTTCTCGCCAAGCCATTCGGCAAGGAAACCATCCGTGCCGCTGCGGGCGTGAACCGCGGCGATCAGCGCCTGGTGCTGCTTCGACGAGGCGGCGCAGAGCGCCAGCGCTACGTCCGACAGACCCAGCTCGAAGAGCCGGTTGCCGCGGCGGGACTGGCAGTAATAGTCGCGCTTGGGCATCGCGCGCGCGAGGATCTCGATCTGGCGATCGTTGAGGCCGAAGCGGCGATAGATGGCGGTGATCTGTGGCTCGATCGCGCGTTCGTTCGGGAGCAGGATGCGGGTCTGGCAGCTTTCGATGATGGCTGGGGCGATCGCCGAGCCGTCGATGTCGGAGAGCGACTGCGTGGCGAAGACGACGCTGGCGTTCTTCTTGCGCAGGGTCTTCAGCCATTCGCGGAGCTGGCCGGCGAAGCCCTCGTCGTCGAGCGCGAGCCAGCCTTCATCGACGATCAGCAGGGTTGGGCGACCGTCGAGGCGGTCCTCGATGCGGTGGAAGAGATAGGCGAGCACGGCGGCGGCAGCGCCGGTGCCGATCAGACCTTCGGTCTCGAAGACCTGAACATTGGCCTCGCCCAGATGCTCGGTCTCGGCGTCGAGCAACCGGCCGTAGGGACCGCCGACGCAATAGGGTCGCAGCGCCTGCTTCAGGTCGTTGGACTGGAGGAGGACCGACAGGCCCGTCAGAGTCCGCTCGGCGATCGGTGCGGAGGCGAGCGACGACAGCGCCGACCAGAGGTGCTCCTTGACCTCGGGCGTGACGGCAACGCTCTCGCGCCCCAGGATCGCGATCAGCCAGTCGGAGGCCCAGGCCCGCTCGGCGACGTCGTCGATGCGGGCCAGCGGCTGGAGCGACACGCTGTCGTCCGATCCTTCGGTAAGCCCACCGCCGAGATCATGCCAGTCGCCGCGCATGGCGAGTGCGGCAGCGCGGATCGAGCCGCCGAAGTCGAACGCGAACACCTGGGATTGCGCATAGCGCCGGAATTGCAGCGCCATCAGCGCCAGCAGCACGGACTTGCCGGCGCCTGTGGGGCCGACGATCAGCGTATGGCCGACATCGCCGACATGGATGGAAAGCCGGAACGGGGTCGAGCCTTCGGTTCTGCCGTAAAGCAGTGGGGGTGCGTCGAAGTGCTCGTCCCGTTCCGGTCCCGCCCACACCGCCGACAGCGGGATCATATGGGCGAGATTCAGTGTCGAGATCGGCGGTTGCCGGACATTGGCGTAGACATGGCCCGGCAGGCTGCCGAGCCAGGCATCCACCGCATTGATCGTCTCTGGCATCGCGGTGAAGTCGCGGCCCTGGATGACCTTCTCGACCATCCGCAGCTTCTCGGCGGCGATGCGCGGATCGTCGTCCCAGACGGTGATCGTCGCCGTCACATAGGCCTGGCCGGCATAGTCGGCGCCCAGCTCCTGCAGCGCCATGTCGGCGTCGGCTGCCTTGTTCGCCGCGTCGGTGTCGACCAGTGCCGAGGCCTCGTTGGTCATCACCTCCTTGAGGATTGCAGCGATCGACTTGCGCTTGGCGAACCATTGCCGCCGGATCTTGGTCAGCAGCTTCGTCGCGTCGGTCTTGTCGAGGAGGACGGCGCGGGTCGACCAGCGATAGGGAAAGGCCAGTCGGTTCAGCTCGTCAAGGATGCCGGGCGTGGTCGCGGTCGGGAAGCCGACGATGGTGAGGATGCGAAGATGCGCATCGCCCAGGCGCGGCTCCAGCCCGCCGGTCAGCGGCTGGTCGGCGAGTAGCGCGTCGAGATACATCGGTGTCTCGGGGACGCGGACGCGGTGCCGCTTCGTCGAGACGGTGGAATGCAGATAAGTCAGCGTCTCGCCGTCATCGAGCCAGGCACATTCCGGCATGAAGGCGTCGATGAGTTGAAGGATGCGATCGGTGCGGTCTGCGAAGCCGCGCAGTACCTCGTGCGCATCGACGCCGGCATGATCGCGACCCTCGTAGAGCCAGGTCTCGGCGCGGGCGGCGTCCTCGGCCGGTGGCAGATAGAGGAAGGTCAGGAAATAGCTCGACTCGAAATGCGCGCCGGCTTCCTCGAAGTCGGCCTTGCGCTCGGCATCGACCAGGCCGGAAGCGCTGTCGGCGAACATGCTGGCCGGATAGGTGGCGGCGCCATGGCGCTGCGCCTCGACGAAGATCGCCCAGCCGGAGCCGAGGCGACGAAAGGCATTGTTGAGCCGGCCGGCGACGGCCACCAGCTCGGCCGGTACGGCGCTGTCGAGGTCGGGGCCGCGAAAGCGCGCCGTGCGCTGCAAACTCCCGTCCTTGTTCAGCACCATGCCTTCGCCGACCAGCGCTACCCAAGGGAGGTAGTCGGCGAGCCGGGTGTTGCGGTTGCGATACTCGGCAAGGTTCATCATCGCGTCGCTCCTCAGACCGACAGGTGGCCGGGGATGCGCAGATGCTTGCGCACGACGTCGACGAACTGGGGATCGCGCTTGGCGGCCCAGACGGCCGCGAAATGCCCGACGGCCCAGAGGCCGAGGCCGACCAGCCAGAGGCGCAGGCCGAGGCCGAGCGCGGCGGCCAGAGTGCCGTTCAGGATGGCCAGCGAACGCGGCGCGCCGCCGAGCAGGATGTGCTCGGTCAGCGCCCGGTGGACCGGGACTGAGAAGCCCGGCAGTTCGCCGCCATGATCCGCGCCGTCGGCCATCAGACGAGCGCCCCGCCGCCGAACGAGAAGAAGGACAGGAAGAAGCTCGACGCGGCGAAGGCGATCGACAGGCCGAACACGATCTGGATCAGCTTGCGGGCGCCGCCCGACGTGTCGCCGAAGGCCAGGGTCAGGCCGGTGATGATGATGATCATCACCGCGATGATCTTGGCGACCGGCCCCTCGATCGATTCAAGGATCGACTGAAGCGGCGCCTCCCAGGGCATCGACGAACCCGACGCGTGGGCGGCCGGCGCCAGGGCGAGTGTGAGGAAAGTGACCGACACCGCCGTGGCGATGTGGCGGCGGATGCGCAGGGCGTGCTTGATCATGACGGGTCTCCTGTGAGGGGCTGGCTTGCGGGGATGACGCGGTAGTCGCCGTCGGGGCCGAGTCCCTCGATGCGAGCGAGTTCAGCCAGGCGGCGCGAAGCGCCGCGGCCGGAGAGCACGGCGACGAGATCGATCGTCGCGGCGATCAGCGCGCGCGGGACGGTAACGACGGCTTCCTGAATGAGCTGCTCCATGCGGCGGAGCGCGCCGATGGCGGTGCCAGCGTGGATGGTCCCGACGCCGCCGGGGTGGCCGGTGCCCCAGGCCTTTAGGAGGTCCAGCGCCTCGGAGCCGCGCACCTCGCCGATGGGAATGCGGTCGGGGCGCAGGCGAAGCGAGGAACGGACGAGATCGGAGAGCGAGGCGACGCCGTCCTTCGTGCGCATCGCGACGAGGTTGGGTGCCGCGCATTGCAACTCGCGGGTGTCCTCGATCAGGACGACGCGATCCGAGGTCTTGGAGACCTCGGCGAGCAGTGCGTTGGTGAGCGTGGTCTTGCCGGTCGAGGTGCCGCCGGCGACGAGGATATTGCGCCGATCGGCAACCGCCTGGCGCAAGGTCTCGGCTTGAGCCGCCGCCATGATCCCGGCGGCGACATAGTCGTCGAGCGTGAACACGGCGACGGCCGGCTTGCGGATCGCAAAAGCCGGCGCGGACACCACGGGGGGCAACAGCCCCTCGAACCGCTCCCCCGTCTCGGGCAGTTCGGCCGAGACACGCGGGGCACCCGGATGAACTTCGGCGCCGACGTGATGGGCGACGAGGCGGATAATGCGCTCGCCGTCTGACGGCGACAGTCGCTCACCCGTATCGGAAAGCCCCTCGGAAAGCCGGTCGACCCAGAGCCGCCCATCGGGGTTGAGCATCACCTCGACGATCGCGGGATCTTCCAGAAACGTGGCGATCGCGGACCCGAGGGCTGTGCGCAGCATGCGCGCACCGCGAAGGATCGCTTCCGATTTCTGGTGAGTGGCCGCCACGTCGTCCCCGTTCTCTTGCGGGACCGCGACATGCGGCCCTGGATCGGGGATGAGTAGAAGAGGCAGAAATCATGGCCTGACAACAACCATAATGTGGTCGTCGTACTGTGGCGTACAAAGACAGGGAAACGGCGGAACGCCCGAATACTTGCGATGCGTAGATCAGTGATTATTCCGCGTCGCGCGCGGGAATGTCTTCCGCGATTTCCTGCCTGAGCTTCGGTCCTTGCGCGAGTCGTCGGCCAAGGGCGGTGACGAAAGCTTCGTAGCGCTCGGCGGCCTTGGCGCGCGCCGCAACCTGTGCCGGCTCTGGCAGTGGCGGATTGGACGTCAGCCAGAAGCGAATGAACACGGCGAGCGTCTCGACTGAAATGCCAAGATCGCGCTCCATCCGCGCGATGCGACGATCGAGCTGGTCGAGCCGCTTAGTGGTGGCCGCCTCTTGCCGTTCCGCGGCATCAGGCGACAAGAAGGAGGCGATGCCTGCTTCTGCGACCAGCGACAGGGATAGGTCTCGCCGCGCGGCGTGCGCGGCGAGCGCCTTCATCACATCGGGATCGAGATAGACCGACAGCCGCTGTTTCTTGAGAGGTTTCGTCACGGCCGCCCCCTACAACTCGATCCCGTCGCCCGGGTCGAGCGATGCCTGACGGGCGACCTGGCGCATGGTCTGGGTCATGCGGCTGAGGCGCGCGGCATCCTCCTCGACGTCATCCCGAGGATCGATTTCGAACTCGTTCTCGATGACTGCCTTGCGCTCGACGGTCTTCGTTCGGCTGAGTTCGGGCTGATGGCGACGCTCGGATTCTGTCGGATCATCGTCCGACGCCTCCTGCGCGGCGATCGGTGCGTGGAGATCGGGCGCTGACGGCAGCGCCAATTTGCTCCAGTCGTCGGCTTGACCTGTCCTCGGCTTCGTCAGGGTCGGCGGAGCCAAGATGCGCTCCTGAAGCCGCTGATCCTCATAATATCGCGCCTTTTTCGCCCGGATCGGCGGAATGCCGGCGACCATGACGATCTCATCGGAAGGGGGAAGCTGCATGATCTCCCCCGGCGTCAGAAGCTGTCGGGCGGTCTCAGAGCGCGACACCATCATGTGGCCGAGCCAAGGCGATAGCCGGTGGCCGGCATAGTTCTTCATCGCCTTCATCTCGGTGGCGGTGCCGAGCGCATCCGAAACGCGTTTCGCGGTCCGCTCGTCATTTGTCGCGAAGCTGACCCGAACATGGCAGTTGTCGAGGATCGAGTTGTTCGGACCGTAGGCCTTCTCGATCTGGTTCAGCGACTGAGCGATTAGGAACGCCTTCAGGCCGTAACCCGCCATGAACGCCAGGGCGCTCTCGAAAAAGTCGAGCCGGCCCAGCGCGGGAAACTCGTCGAGCATGAGTAGCAGCCGATGGCGGTTGCTCTTGGCCTGGAGATCCTCGGTCAACCGGCGTCCGACCTGGTTGAGGATCAGCCGGATCAGTGGTTTGGTCCGGTTGATGTCGGATGGCGGGACCACGAGGTAGAGCGTGGTCGGATGCTTGCCGCCGACCATGTCGGCGATGCGCCAGTCGCAGCGCCGGGTGACCTCGGCCACGACGGGATCGCGATACAGGCCGAGGAAAGACATCGCAGTCGACAGCACGCCGGATCGCTCGTTGTCGGATTTGTTGAGCAGCTCGCGCGCCGCGCTGGCGATCACCGGGTGCGGGCCCGCGTCGCCGAGATGGGCGGTCTTCATCATCGCCGCGAGCGTCGACTCGATCGGCCGCTTCGGATCGGACAGGAAAGCGGCGACGCCGGCGAGGGTCTTGTCGGCCTCGGCATAGAGGACGTGGAGGATTGCCCCGACCAAAAGTGCGTGCGACGTCTTCTCCCAGTGGTTCCGTTTCTCGAGCGACCCTTCCGGATCGACCAGAATGTCGGCGATGTTCTGCACGTCGCGGACTTCCCATTCGCCGCGTCGCACCTCGAGCAACGGATTGTAGGCGGCCGACTTCGCGTTCGTTGGATCGAAGAGCAGCACGCGGCCATGCCGAGCGCGATAGCCGGCGGTCAGCGTCCAGTTCTCGCCCTTGATGTCATGGACGATCGCCGAGCCCGGCCAGGTCAAGAGCGAGGGCACCACCAAGCCCACGCCCTTGCCGGAACGCGTCGGCGCGAAGCACAGCACATGCTCGGGGCCGTCATGTCGAAGATAGTCACGCTCGTGTTTGCCGAGCACGACACCATCTGGACCGAGCAGGCCCGCGGCCTTCAACTCGTCAGGGCGCGCCCAGCGGGCCGAACCATAGGTCTCGACGTTCTTCGCTTCGCGTGCTCGCCACACTGACATGCCAATCGCGACCGCGATGGAGATGAAGCCACCCGACGCGGCGATATAGGCGCCTTCGACGAAGATCGGCGGCGCATAGGCATCGTAGAAGTACCACCACCAGAAGAAGGCGGGCGGATAGTAGATCGGCCATCCGGCGAGCTCGAACCATGGCTGCCCGAGCTGAGGTTGGAAACCGAAACGGTAGGCAGTCCATTGCGTCGCGCCCCAGGTCGTCATCAACACGATCAGGAAGACGGTGAGGATCTGGCCCCAAAGAATCTTCGTCGCCGACATGGCGGGGCACTCCTTTCTTGTTTGGGCTAGATGCCGAGGCCGCGATTGCGGCCGAAGCTCCAGTCGACGCCGCCGCCTCCGCGCGAGACGCCGGAGATGTGCTGGCCGAGCTGGCGTTCGAGGGATGGCGACCAGGGCACGAGCTGGAAGCCGAGGCCGTCGTCGATCATGGCGAAGCGGCCCGAGGCGAGCGCGAAGCGCTGCCGATAGGTGCCTGCCACATACTCGCCCGTTCCGGCCTTCGAGAATGGTCGGCCGGTCTCGGCCGCGAGCTTCTCTCCGAGCGCTTCGACCTCGCGCTGGCGCAAGGTCTCGATCAGCCCCGGCGAGAAGCTGACGCCTCGCGTTTGCCGCTCGGCGAGGCCTTGGCTGATGAGGTGTTCGGCCCGCCGGTCCATGGCCTGGCGCACTTCCGCGCCGAAGCCTCCGCCGCCGAGTGCTACCGGCTCGCGGGCGATGGCCTGCCGGTCGAGCCAGGTGGCGCCGGTCGCATGGACCTGTCGCTCGATATCGAGATCGGAGCGAACGGCGAGCGCGACACGGCGGCGACCCTGCGCATCGTCGAACTTGCGCAACTCGACGATCGACCCCGGCGCGCTGTCGGCGGCGGCGTCGAGATCGGGGAGCTTGATATGGTGGGTGCGCCCATCGGTGCCGTCGACCACGGCATAGGCCGTGCCCTTCAGCTCGTCATCGAGCCCCCGATCGACAAGCCGCCCAATAATCGGATCGTCGAGGCTCTCGCCGGCGAGCACATAGCTCGCGGCGCCACGCTCGATGCCGCGCTCGCTCAGGCCACGATGGATGCGCTTGATGATGTCGCCGCGTTCGCCGAGCGCGCGCAGCGTCTTCTCGGCATTCTCCGAGACGACCCACTGACCAGGGCCGACCTGATCGGCGAGGCCCAGCGTCTCCAGCTTCCGTAGCCGGCCGACCTTCAGCGCGTGGAATTCGTCGGGCTGGCGATCAGGATGCGGGGCGAGATCGGCCACGCCCGTGCGATAGCTGTCGCGGGCGATCTGGCGATCGAGATCGGTCCAGCGCTCCGCGCCGACCTGCCGTTCGAGGTTGCGGCGGATCTCATGCTCTGTCCGCGGCCCCAGCTCCTGGGTGACGAGGTCCTGCGCGCGGGCGCGCATGCCCTCCTTGATGTAGTCGCGGGAGATGACGAGGTCCTGGCCGTCATCGGTCCGCCCCCGCAGGATGATGTGGACGTGGGGGTTGTCGGTGTTCCAGTGATCGACACCGATCCAGTCGAGCTTGGTGCCGAGGTCCTTTTCGATCTGGCCCATAAGCTCGCGCGCGAAGGTCTTGAGGTCGGACATATCCGTCGCGTCCTCGGGCGAGACGATGAACCGGAAGTGATGCCGGTCGTCCTGGGTGCGCTCGGCGAAGGCCTTCGGATCGGCGTCCTCGCTCTCTGGGCCGAACAGGTGCGCCTTCTCTCCATCCCGGGTGACGCCCTCGCGGCGGAGGTAGCTGAGGTGAGCTGCGAGCGGCGCGGCCCGCGCGCTATGACGGACGACGCGGGTCTTGATGACCGTGTTGCGCGATCGGCTCGTGAGAAGACGATTGGCCTGCACCGTCGCGCGCTGCCCGCGCCCGAACCGCGAGCGGTTGCCCTTGCTGATCTGTCCGGTGCGCGAGATGCGGCCGCCAGCCCGCTGTGCGGCCGCGAGCGCCTGGGCGATGAAGGGCCGTGCCTGCTGGGCGCGGGTCGAGCGGATGCGACCAGGCCGGATGCGGAAATCGTCCTCGCCGCTCATGGTCGAGGCCCCGCACATCGCGCAATCGCGCGGAATTCTTTGGCGAAATGGCGAATGCGCAGGCTGCGCCGATCAGGCGCACCTCGCGCAGATGCGCCATAAGTCCCTGAAAACACACGACCGCACCAAGCCGCACATCGCCGGCTTTTATCTCGCCATCGTGCGGTTGTGCTGTCGGCTCCTCCTCTCCAGACCGCCCTTCGTCCGCCAGAACACGCCACAATGCGAACGGGTGCGAACGCGGTCATCGCGGACCACCGGGGACATTGCGCGCGACGAAAAGGCCATCGGTGCGCGAAGCCACCGGGCCTTGATCGCGCTCCGGGGCCGCCGCCGTCGTCGCGTCTGGCTCGCCCTCAGACTGCACCGGCGCTGCAGGTCCACTGCCAGCCGACTGCACGACAAAGAGCGGCGCCCGCGTCCAGGCGAGCGGATCGGCCGCCGCCACAACGACGGGGCCGGCGAGGTCACCGCCGCGGACAACGGGGGCAAGCGCGGCGACATAGGCGCGCGTTTCAGCCGGCAATGGGCGGCCCGCGAGATACTCTTCGTAGCGGCCCGGACCCGCGTTGTAGGCCGCCAGGAAGCCGGGCGATCCGTAGCGATCGTGCATCTCGCGCAGATACGCAGCGCCGGCCAGAATGTTGTCGCGCGGATCGTAGGGATTGCCGCCGAGCCGATGCCGGACGCGCAGTTCGGACCAAGTGGCGGGCATGATCTGCATCAGGCCCATTGCGCCGGCCGAAGAGATGGCGCGCACATCGCCTGCGCTTTCGACGCGCATGACGGCGCGTATCCATGCCTCTGGAACGCCGAAACGCTGCGCCGCCTCGGCGATGTAAGGGCCATATGGATCGCTGCGTGATGGCCGCTCGACCGGCGTCTGCTGGGCGTGGGCAGTGCTCGCGACCGGTGCGGCGAGGATCAGGCCGGAAAGGAGAAAGAGGGCTGCACGTCGGAGGGCGATCCTCCCTCCGACGACAGGCTTGATGCGCGCGGCGGGCATCGCTCAGTCCCGCTCGCCGCGCTTCGGCGGGCGATTCCAGTGCAGGCCCCAGGCGGATTTGTCGTCGGCCGACTGGAACAGGTTGGCGCGGATCGGATGTTCGAAGGTCGGATCGTCGAGCTGCAGCGAGACGTAGTCGCCGGCCTTCTCGCCGGTGCGCTTCCAGCCCGCGCCGATCTCCGCGCCGGTCTCGTTGCTCATCGTGTCGAGCACATGGACGCGGTAGTCGGGCGCGTTCTCGGCATCGGACGGCTCGGCCGCGACGATGATGATGTCCTGATGCAAGGACAGCGTCGTCAGGTGGCCGATGAAGCCATCATTTTCGCGAATGAATTGACCGATCACGGGCATGGGTCGTCTCCTTCATATTGCGGTGGATAGGGTCATGGGCGCGCCGTCACCGCGTCGGCGCGCGCCAAACGAAGCGGCTATCGCCGTCCTCGTCGGTATAGAGAGGGGTTGCCCGGCCGATCACGGCGGAGGCCGGGAGCGGCCCGAAGTAGCGACCGTCGAGGCTGTCGCGGACCTGCCAGTTCATCAGGAACAGCTCGCCGTTCGCGACCAACCGGCAGCCCTGCCAGACGGGCAGCGGGCGCCCGCGACGATCGCGATCGAGCGCGTCGCCCATCGGCACGCCGTCGACCGTGATGGCGAGCCCGGTCCGGCAAACCCGTTGTCCCGGGACCGCGGCGACGCGCTTCAGGAGCGGCACGCCGCGTGGCAGGTAGCCGCCATCGGACAGGAAGGTTGCGAGCGGCTCGGGTGCGTCGACGGCGACCAGATCGGTCACGTCGAGCGCGCCCACGTCGCCGATTGTGTAGAAGCCGACCGGCGTGCTGGCGGACGCGTTCCAGATCAGGCGCGGCGCGAACGAAGCGATCGAAGCCACGCCGATAAGCGAGACGGCCGCCGTAGTGACGATGGCGTAGGTAAGCCGGGTCATGCGCCGATCTCCCGACGCAGAAGAAAGGCGCGATGCTGGCGCGGACCATAGGCGCGCGGTGTTTCGCCGACGGTCATTCGGTTGTGGACATGGCGCCAATGGTCCGGCGAAACCTCGATCGGATCGATGCCGCGCGCTTCGATGGCGTCGATGAACTGGAGCATGCGCTCCACCTTTGGCCAGCCATCGACGTGCAGCAGGACCTCTGCGCCAGGCGTCACGGTCGGGACCGTCTGACACGGCGCATCGCACTCGACTGTGCGTAGGATGTCGAGGCGCGAGACCACGGTGCCGTGTTCGTTCCCCGCCCAGCGCACCAGCGCGAGGACGCTGCCGGGAGGGAAGAAGAGGATGCGACGGCGGCGGTCGAGGATCTGCTCGCGCCGCTCGCGACCGAAGCGGACCCAGTGCTCCGTCTGCTTCTCGATCCAGACGAGTTCGACCTGGGTGAACGCTTCGGGCGGCGGCTCGGCGGCAGCACGGCCGACGCGTTTTGGCGCGGCGACAAGGCCGGTCATTGTCCTTCTCCTGACGGGGGTGGGAATTCGCGCTCGAACAGCGCGCGCAGCATGTCGGCGACGGTCTGGCCGCGCTGGAAGGCGGTGATCTTGATGCGGCCCCGCATGTCGGCGGTTACGTCGATCGTCAGCCGGGCCGAGAAATCCTCGGCGGGCTGGCCGCGGGGCGCGTGGCGATCGGGCGCCTTGATCCAGCTTTCGGGATCGGCGGGACGCGCCGCAAAGCTGCGCTTCGGGGACCGCTCGCTCATGCGCCGATCCTCGCGACTTCCGCCGCGAGCGCGGCGATCTCGCGCGCGCCAGGGCAATCCTCGTCCTGCTCGGCGGCGAGCCGGCCGGTCTGCACAACGTCGGCAAAGACGATGCGCTGGCCGATTGTGGTCGAGAGCAAGGGCGGGTCGTGATCCGCCAGCGTTTCGGCGGTCTCGCGCGCCAGGATCGTGCGGGCAGCGCACCGGTTCAGCACGAAGCGCGCGGCGAGCTGCGGGCGATAGATGCGGGCCTCGCCGAGCAGCGCCAGCATTTCGGCCGACGCCCAGCCATCGAGCGGCGACGGCTGCACCGGGATCAGCACGAGATCGGCCGCGAGAAGCGCCGAGCGCATTAACCCCGCGACACGGGGCGGGCCGTCGATCACGACATGGTCGACGTCGCGGGCCAGCTCCGGCGCTTCACGGTGGAGCGTGTCGCGGGCCAGGCCGACGACACCGAACAACCGCTCCAGCCCCTCCCGGCTGCGCTGTTGCGACCAGTCGAGGGCCGAGCCCTGTGGGTCGGCGTCGATCAGCGTGACACGCTGTCCACGGCGAGCCCATTCGCCGGCGAGATGGAGGGCGAGCGTCGTCTTCCCGACGCCGCCCTTCTGATTGAGGAGGGCGACGATCATGACGGTCTCCCGGCGATCGGGGACTCGTCCACAGCGGCCGAAAACGGCCGTTGCGTTAGAAAGATTCCGTAGGAATCTAGGTTAGATAAGTTACGGGGCTCGCAAGCTGCTGATTCAGCGCGAGGAATCGACGATTCCGGTCCCCGATAGCACGAGAGTCCAGTCCCCGATGGCACGATAGTGCCGGTCCCTGATAGCACGACACTATTCACAGCTTATCCCCAGGGTGAGATTTGGTCCGGCGACGACGGCGCGGGGTGCCGAGGGCATCCGGATCGGTCGGCACGAAGGAGAGGATTTCCGGACCGCCGACGCCCTGCTCGATGGTCAGGCGGTAGCCGGGGAGCGGCTGGCGTTTGACGATGTCGCGGAGGTCGTAGGCGAAGTGCTTGAGCGGCGAGAGGCTGCCGGACTTCGAATGGAGATGCGGGAAGTCGAAGCTCCAGCCGAACTCCTGGCGACCGCCGTGCTTGCGCACCAGGCGGTAGAGCCAGCGTTCGAGCCCGCCGGTCAGGCCGAAGTAGTTTCGGTCGATCGTGAGTACGAGCGCGTCGTCCAGCACGGCGCCGTAGAACCAGTCGGGGACTATCAGTTCGAGCCCGAGCGGGCGGCCTCGGTGATCGGCGCGTTCCTTCCACTCGTTGATCCAGGAGAAGCGGTGCATCCGCCGCTCGGTCGGCTGACGGATGGACGTCGCCACCGTGGTCGACTGAAGCCGATCGAGTGCGGCCTTCAAGCGGTCGTAATCGCGCAGCGACACGCCACGACCGATGAAGTTGAGGATTTCATAGGGAGTGGTCGCCATTAGGCGCGACGGCCGCAGGCCGAGGTCGCGTGCTTCGACGATCTGCGAGGCGGCCCAGATCAGGACGTCGGCGTCCCAGATCGTCGCCATGCCGTGCTCGGCGACGGCTTCGACGCGAATCTTCACCGAGCCTGCCTTGAAGTCGATCGGCGCCAGGCGCTTCGACTTGGCGAGCGAGAAGAATGGATAGGCCATGAGGTCCTGCGCATCGCGGGGCGCAAGATCGCCGGGCAGCGCCCGGAACAGATCGAGCTGCGCACGCTCATCGCGATGCTGGTGGCGGGACGGCATGGCGCGCCGTCTCAGCGCGGAAAGCGCCCGCCGGCGGTGGCGGGAGATTTCGGCTGACGCTTGGCGGGCAGAACAGTGCCTGCGCGTGGATCGGAGGTGGAGGTCACGAGACCCTGGTCCGCCCAGGCCTGGAGGTCTTCCACCGCATAGACGACGCGACCACCAAGCTTGCGATAGGTCGGGCCGGTTCCGTAGGTACGGTGCTTTTCGAGCGTGCGCTCGGATAGGCCGAGGAACCGCGCGGCTTCCTGCGTTCTGAGATAGCGCTGCGGAATACTGGCGGCTATTTCGGCCATGATCGCACCTCCGTGTGCTCGCTGGTTGCCGCTGCGAACGAGCGGCGGGTTGCGAGCACCGTGGCGGGAGGCCGGCGCGTTCGACAGGAACGGAATTAGGAAGTTATTTTCGACACCGAGGGCGTGTCATCGCGAGCGACGCGGAAGCCGAAGGATTTTGCGGTAGCCGCCACGGACGAACGCCAGGCCGTCCCGGGCAAGGCGGACCGTCGTCTCGCGGACAGGGTTCTCGACCCAAGTCGCCGAGTCGTGTTTGAGGTTCGGGAAGAGCTGCGCGGCGATCTGGCGGTAGCTCGCTCCTGCGACACGGGCGTCGACGACGCGGAGCATCAGGCGAGCGCGCCGCTGGCGCTGCGGCGTGACTCGGGGGTCGGCGGGCGCACGCCGGTTCTTGATGGCGGCCCAGAAGCGCGCCAAAGCGGTGAGGCGGTCCGGCAGCAGATCATCGAGAATGAGAAGCGCGGCGAGCGCTTGGCGGCTGGACAATGCGGTCAGCGCGACGTCAAAGCTTTCGCGTCGCATCTCAAGCCGGACGAGCGCCTCGTCATACTGAAGGATTACATGGGCGTGCACATCTTCAGCGGTGAACGGGGGACCATCGGGCGCTGGGCCTGTCGTCAGGATGATCGCAGCCGGATCGACTTGCGGGGTCCAGAAGATCGGCTGGATGAGCGCCGAGTTGCGCGGGTCGGCGACGAAATCGCAACCCCCATTGGGCGGCAAACTCGCGCGCGGCGCTCTCGCTCAAGCGCCCGACGGCTATCAGCTCCCGATAGGATTTTCTGTAGTCTGGGTTGCGCCGCAGAAACTCCCAGGCAAGATCACCGGGCGTTAGCGCATCGATGTAATCGTAAGCGGCCTCAGACCGCCAGCTTTCGTCCTCGGACATCCTCCACCGCCTCCGCGCAATAAGACGCAACGCGAGTTATGCATGGGGCACGATTCCAAGTTGAATGAGGCTTGGGAATAACGAAGGTGGATGAAGGTGATGCGCGTTCCGCATCACCTCAGTGCGCGCGGGAGCCAAGGAACTCGCAGAAGCCGCCCTGCGTCATCCATCTGGCGCGTTCAAGATGTGCGTCGTAGACCTGCCGAGCGCGGGGCTCGTCCCGATCGGCCTCGAGGTCGAAGAGGACTTTAGCCACCTCTCGCCAATCCGCCCCTTGCGCCTCGGCATCGAGCAGACGGGCGTAGAGCTTTAGATGCGTCCGATCGTAGGCCGTCAGCGCCGCGCCGCCCGGTGGCTGGTCGAGAAAGTCCGTCTTGGTCACAACATCCCCCGAAGACGCGGTTTATCCATTCCGGGAAACATTGTTAACGCTGATTTGATCGCAATGATGAAGCGGGCAACACATGCGCGACGTCGTCGCGTTGCCGCGATAGCCGGAAAATCAGGCGTCTTTCTTAGCATCGACCAACAGCACTCCCTTGCCCTGGTCGGAGTTCAGGAAGACGATGCCGGCGCGTTCGAAAGCTCGTCTCACCTCATCGCGAGTCGTCTCGTACACCTCCAGCCCGCTATGGGATTCGAGGCGCTTGAGAGCGGTCAATGAGACCCGGGCCTTGTCCGCGAGCGTCTCCTGTGTCCAACCCAGCAACGCGCGTGCGGCCCGAAATTGTCGGGCGGTGATCATGCATGATCACCTCCCACACGGTCCTACGCGCACGCTAAAACTACGACTATAATAGTCGCTCTCGCCTCTGAATTCCAGCAATTTCGCCCTCGGCGAGCGGACTGCCGGTGTCGAAGCCGCTGCCTGATTCGGTCGTTCGAGAATGCGAAGGCCCCGGCCTTCCGGCCGGGGCCTGACGCGGGTCCTCAGTCGCTGCGCCGCCCGTTGGGACGGGACCAGATCAGCGAGTAGGTGTCCGCGTCCTCGTCGTCGAAGAGGTTGGCGTAGATGGGGCTGTTGAACGAAGGGTCGTCCAGCTTGAGGCCCAGATAGTCGCGGCCCTCGTTGGAGCGCTTGGTCCAGGCGGCCCCGATCTCGGCACGGCCGACCAGAACCCGGTGGCTCGGAGCGTTTTCGCCGGTGGCGCGGGTGTCGGGGACGATGCGCACGCCCTTGGCCTGGACGCTGAGGGTGACGATTTCGCCGGTGAACTCGTTCGAGACGGTCTTCTTGAAGGTGCCGATGGTCGCCATGGTAAGTCTCCGTTTTTCCGTATTCGAGCCCGCACCATTGCGGCCTCGATGGCGATCGGTTGGCCGGAGGCGATCGACGGCGCACCCCGAAGGGGCTGGACAGCTAAGGAGGGGTTTCTTGTCCCGCGAGGAATGGCGGCGCAGCCGGCAGGGGAAGAAAGTTCGACGCCGCTGTTGCGTCATAGGCGATCGAGGCGTCAGCCGGCCTTCGGCCAGATCAGGCCATTGAAGAGGCCGTTTGGAGCGGTTGAGGCACGGTCAGGAAACGGATGCGATGGCGGCCACCCTGCATCGGCATACCGGCGCTGATGCGGACCCCCTGGCGATTGCTCCCTCGTACAGGCAAGTCGCGCTGCATCCTCGCCGTCGCCGCTATCGGAGGGATCGTGACGCCCGGTAGCAGGTCGCGCACGCCGATGCAGTTGCCCCGGAGCGCTTCAGCGGGGTCGTGCGCAGGGTCTAGCGTCGAGTTTCGCTCCACGCTCCAGCCACACGCGCCTCAGACTGCGGAGGCGTTGGCGCCAACGTGATTTTGGTCCGTCGCATCGGCGCTGAATGTGGTCAGGCTCGCGCGAGGCCCGGACCGGATGGGGCGGGGGCCGTCGCCATCCCGGCGACCCGCACGAAGGCGGTAATGCCAACGGCAATCGCGCCGATGATCGAGAAGGCCATCTGCCAACCGTCGGACGGCATGAGGTGTTTGACGATGCCGTGGGTGGCATGGAAGCCGGCGAGCGCGGCCGGGGCAACAAAGGCGATGGCGACAAGCAGCTTCAGCCAGATGGGTCGCACGAACGCGATCATGAGGTTGCCGATGGCAAGAGTGATCGCCGCAGCGACCAAGCCGACAAGAATGGCGCCCACGATGCCGGCGCCGGTGCCGTGCGCCCAAGCGCCGACGGTCACGCCGACGAAGGCCGGCAATGCGAAGACGGCGAGAGTGAACAGCAGCCAGCACAGCGCGGCAATAGCGGCGAGCGAGGCGAGAATTGCGAGAATGATCATGGCGGTGGACTCCGTGACGATTGGTCTGACGGTCGCGCCTTCCACCACCACCACGGCACATGGCAACTGTAGCCGAAATGCGTCCGCGCCGGGAGCGGAAATCGCTGAGGATCTCCGCCCGGCAGCGGATCGCGCCGGTTACGGGGCGAAGGGGTCGATCTCATGGATGATCTCCGAGGCGTCCCCGTCGTATTCGCTGGCGGGAGCCACCGACAGGGTGCCGTCTCCGGCCTGGAAGATGACGATGGCGGCCATCAGGGTTGTGGCGAGGCTGAAGGCGAAGGCGTGAGCGTCGTTGAGGGACATTTGCTTGGCTCCTGCTGGAGCGGGGGACCATCCCCCGCCGACAGGCGCCCGAAGTGTTCGGCCGTGGACTGCAATCACCGCGCAGGCGCAGCCGCAGCGGCGGCATGCTCGCATAGCCGACCCTTTATGGGTTGATGGCGACAAGTCTGCGGCTGAACCAAGGATCAGCGCTGAAAGGCGGGGGTGGTTCTCGTGTAAGGAGACCAACGTTACTGGCCTCGAACCTTACTCTGCTTTGCTCCAGCCAAGTGCCGCTGGACGAGGATCTAAGATATTCTGCCGACGGCAGGCGTGGTGTCGCGAGGGAGGGCCAATGGCGGAGTTCACAGGTAGAGATCTGCATCTCGTGAAGAAGGCTCTCGCGATCGCCGTGTTGGCCATCGAACGTCAGCCGGGTCCCTTTCAGTCTTCCTCCGACCAGGCGGATATGAAGACGCTGCTCGATGCGCTGATCGAGAGCGATACTGAGCTCGCGCACTATGCGCGATCCGCCCGGATAGCAGTGACAGGCAAGCCGGACTGAAAGCGGCTTTGCGAGAATACGCCAACGCGCTTCTGCGGGATGGCATCAATGCAGAGAAACGTAAGGGCGGCGCTTAAGCGCCGCCGAATTTCCAGACTGGGATGCCGAGCTTCTTCGCCTTGTCGGCGAGGTTGTCCTGAATGCCGGTGCCCGGGAAGTGCATGACCCCGATCGGCAGGACGTCGAGCATCTGATCATTGCGTTTGAACGGAGCGGCCTTGGCGTGTTTGGTCCAGTCTGGAGCAAATCCGACCTGCGGCACCTTGCGATGGTCGGCCCAGCGGGAGGCGATCTTCTCAGCGCCCTTCGGTGACTTGCCGTGGATCAGCACCATGTCGGGATGCTTGGCGTGGACCTGGTCGAGCTTGGCCCAGATCAGCGTGTGATCGTTGAAATCGAGCCCGCCGGTGACGGCGATCTTAGGACCGGCCGGAAGCAGAACCTCGTTGTCGGCACGCTTCTTCGCGGCGAGGAAGTCGCGGCTGTCGATCATTGCCGAGGTGAGGTTGCGATGGTTGACCATCGATCCGCTGCGGGGACGCCAGGGTGAGCCGGTGTGCCGTTCGTAGTGCTCGGCGGCCTGGTCGCGCATCAGCTCGAAGGCGTTGCGACGTTCGATCATCGTCTGCCCTTCGGCCGTCAGGCGCTCCAGCTCGACGGCCTTCACCTCGGAGCCATCCTGTTCGCGTTGCCCACGGCGCTGCGCCTGCTCATTGTCGTCCAGCTCGCGTTCGATCCGGTCGGTGGCTCGGTGGAAGACGTTGACGGTCGACCAGAGGAGATCGTCGAGGTCGGGCTCGAGGCGGGTGTCTTCCAGGGTGACGATCAGGGCGTCGAAGACATCGGCGATGGCGCCGGCGACGTGGTTTCCTTCGGGCAGCGGCCTTCCGTCGGGTTCGTCCGCGAAGGGACGGTAGCCATAAAGCTGAAGCTCGGAGAGGACGTGGTCGGTGGGGGATGATTCGTGATGCGGCTCGTAGCTGTCGTCGTGCTCGCTCATCGGGATGCTCCTTCGTCGGTGTGACCGCGACCCTCGCGGCCTTCTGGCGACGAAAGCCAGCAGGCGGTCCGGACCTGCACCCGGAGCGAAGCGAGAGGGCCGGAGCGCAGCGGAGGACGGCGAAGGCCGGCTATTTTGTTTCGCGATGGAAAGGCCCGAAGGGCCGCCGGAAAATAGTCGGGCGCCGACGTTGTCGGTCCGGGCCGTTTGCTGGCCGATCGCCCTCTCGAAGGCCAGGTTGCGGCTCTCCCTGACCCTTGGGAGTATCCGAGCGGGTAATAAGCGACGGCGTTGCCGCCACCAGCATTCCTTCCAGCTATGCCGCCAGCGCCATGAAGCGCGCGACGTCCTGGGGAGCGATCTGTACCCGCGCCGCTGCCCGCAGGCTTTCCAGTCCAGCCAAGCGGAGATCCTCGTTGAAGTCGCCCAGCCTCGGAGACACGACGATCGCCTCGATCCCGGCCGCGTTCGCCCGTTCGATCAGCGTCGCCATCGCACTGTCGCCGGCCGGGTCGTTGTCGCGCGCGATATAGAGCCTGCGCAGTGTCTCGGGGAACAGGATGGCGGAGAGATGCGCTGCCGAGAGCGCCGCCGCCATGGCCATTCCGGGCAAGACGCATCGCAGCGACAGCACCGTCTCGATGCCTTCGCCCGCCGCCATCACGTCGCCCGGTACACCGAAGCGGACCGCGTGCCCGAGAAGGTCGCCCATCGCTCGCCTCGGTGTGTCGATCGGCGCCTTGTCCGAGCCGTCCGGGGCGAGCCAGGTGCGATGCGCGCCAGTGATCCGGCCAGCCAAGTCGGTGACAGAGGCGATCATCGCCGGCCAGGTCTCGGTCGGGGAATGCTCGTCAGGACGATAGTAGCAACGGGGATGGAAGCGCAGTGATCCGGTTCCGTGCAAAGCCGTAATCGCACGTTCCCGTAGATACGCTTCCACGACAGTGCCCAAAATCGGCTTTGACATGCCGACAAGCCTTCGTGCCGCTTCGGGCGATCCGGTTGGGACTGGTGATCTGCGCTCGCCACCTTGCGAATGCTCCGGCTCGGGATGTGGCATGGACAGGAAGGTGCGCGCCTCGTCGGCGACGTCCTTGAAGTCGATCAGGCCGCAGCTTTCGCGAATGACGTCCAGCAGGTCGCCATGCTCACCTGTCGCGGCATCGGTCCATTTGCCTGCGGCCCCCTTGCCGGTGTCGCCGCCTTTCAGGCGCACGAACATCGAGCGGCCCGGCGTGTTGCGGACATCGCCGACCAGCCAGTAGCGGCCCTCGCGATGACCGGCCGACAGATAATGACGGCAGACCGCCTCGGCCTGTCGGCCGAGACGCTGCGCCAGTTCGGAAGCATCATGACGGACCATCACGCTGCCTCCCGCTCGCCGATGCGCTCGACGGGAAAGCGCTCCAGCACCTTGGCGAGGATCGACGGACCGGAAGCGTCGGTGGGCACGAAAAAGCGCAGCTTCCACGAGATGATCTCGCTGAACAGGCCATAGGCTCGCAGGCGATCGCGCATCGCGTCGGTGAAGCCGGACAGTTCGATGCGGTTGGCGCCCATGACGCGGACGCGGCGGAGTTGCATAGCCTCGGCGAGGTCGAGGATGGTCCGGCCGTCGATCAACGCTGTGAAAGCGTCGTCCGGTGTCAGCGTGCCTGCGTCCGATGCCAATGCGCCCGCCACCCAGGCCGGCGAGACACGACGGCCGATGATGCGCTCGCCTGCATCGGTCTGAAGCCGATAGACACGGGTCGACTCGTTCGGCAGCCGCTTCCAGATCGGCAGCAGCAGTCCAGCAACGATGTGGATGGTGCTGTCGGCAAATTCCGGCACCTCGGCTATCTCGGCCGTCCATGCCTCCATGAAGCCGTTCCGATCGGTTTCCTCCCAATGGCTCTCGTCCATCGAGCGCAGGGTGGCGTGATGCTGTTCCATCGGGCGGATCAGCGCCACGCGCCGTTCGATCTCGCCATCGTCGAGCATGATCGACGATGCCGTAACCTGCACGGCGGCTCGGCCGGAGCGGCCGTTGACCAGCAGCTTCGCGCGTGGGTCTGCGAGAAAATCGAACGCGGCATCGAGTGAGGTCGGCCGGTTGCGTTCGCGCCGGGTGATCGTAAGCAACTGCGTCTCGGCGCCAGCGCCCGGATGGACATGGATGGTGCGACGGTCGGTGACGACAAAGCTCTCGGCCTGGAGCGTCTCCAGCCCAAGGTCATAGACGCCGCTGGCGACGGCACCCTCGATCTTGGCGTTCAAGAGCTGCTCGAACGCCGTGAACAGGATGCCCTGCAGTTCGATCGTCAGCGCCAGCAACCGGTTGAGGAAGGTGGTGATCGGCGGCAACTCGTCCTTGATGCCGTTGTCGTCCGTCAGCTTCAGCCCGGTGGCGTCTTCGAACATCTGGAGCGAGCAACCCTCGACCTTGCCGCGGACCAACAGGAGATAGAGCTGGCGCAGCGCATCGCGCGCATAGTGCGATTCCAGATTGTCCTCGGGCCGGAACAGGCCCTGACCGCCGGTCTGGCGCTGGCCGCGCGTGATTGCGCCCAGCGTGTCGAGCCGGCGTGCGATCGTCGACAGGAAGCGCTTTTCGGCCTTCACGTCGGTGGCGATCGGCCTGAACAGCGGCGGCTGTGCCTGGTTGGTGCGGTTGGTGCGACCAAGTCCCTGGATGGCGGCGTCGGCCTTCCAGCCGGGTTCGAGCAGGTAGTGGACGCGGAGCCGCTGGTTCCGCGCCGACAGGTCGGCGTGATAGCTGCGGCCCGTACCGCCAGCATCCGAGAAGACGAGGATGCGCTTCAGGTCGTCCATGAAGGCTGAGGTTTCCGCCAGATTGGCCGAAGCGGCGCGGTTCTCGACGGCGAGGCGTTCGCCCCTTCGGACAATGCGACGGGACCTGCCGGTGACTTCTGCGACGATATCCGTGCCGAAGCGCTGGACGATCTGGTCGAGCGCGCCCGGGACCGGCGGCAAGCTGGCGAGCGTCTCGATCAGCTCGTCGCGTCGGGCCACGGCCTCCCGGCTCTCGACGGGCTGGCCGTCCCGATAGACCGGCCGCGACGACAGATTGCCCGCGCTATCGGAGAAGGGCTCGTAAAGCTGCACCGGAAAGGAATGGGCGAGGTAATCGAGAACATACTCCCTTGGCGTTATGTCGACGCGGACGTCGTTCCATTCCTCGGTCGGGATCTCGGCCAGGCGGCGTTGCATCAGCGCCTCGCCGGTCGAGACGATCTGGATGACAGCGGCGTGGCCATCGGCGAGGTCCTGATCGATCGACCGGATCAGGGTCGGCGTTTTCATGCTGGTGAGGAGATGACCGAAGAACCGCTGCTTGGCGCTTTCGAATGCCGAGCGGGCAGCGGACTTGGCCTGGCGGTTCAGCGTGCCGCCATCGCCGGTGATGTTGGCGGCTTGCATCGCTGCGTCGAGATTGTTGTGAATGATCGAGAACGCCCCGGCATAGGCATCGTAGATGCGCGTCTGCTCGGGCGTGAGCTGGTGCTCCAACAGTTCATATTCGACGCCGTCATAGGAGAGCGAGCGCGAAGTGTAGAGGCCGAGCGAGCGCAGGTCACGGGCCAGCACCTCCATCGCCGCAACGCCGCCGTCCTCGATCGCTTCGACAAATTCGGCCCGCGTGGCGAAGGGGAAATCCTCGCCGCCCCAGAGGCCGAGGCGCTGCGCATAGGCAAGATTGTGGACCGTGGTGGCCCCGGTCGCCGAGACATAGACGACACGCGCGTTCGGCAAGGCATGCTGAAGCCGCAGGCCCGCGCGGCCCTGCTGCGAGGCCGAGACGTCGCCGCGTTCGCCCTTGCCGCCGGCGGCGTTCTGCATGGCGTGACTCTCGTCGAAGATGATCACTCCATCGAAGTCGGAACCCAACCATTCGACGATCTGCTTGACGCGCGAAAGCTTCTCCCCACGGTCGTCGGACCGTAGCGTGGCATAGGTGGTGAATAGGACGCCTTGGCCGAGGGTGATCGGCTTGCCCTGCGGGAAGCGCGACAGCGGCGTCACCAGCAGGCGTTCCATGCCAAGCGCCGACCAGTCGCGCTGCGCGTCCTCCAGCAGCTTGTCGGATTTGGAAATCCAGACCGCTTTACGGCGTCCGCGCATCCAGTTGTCGAGGATGATGCCGGCCGACTGGCGGCCCTTGCCGGCGCCGGTGCCGTCGCCCAGCATGAAGCCGCGGCGGAAGCGGACGGCGTGCTGAGCATCATCCGGCGCGGCCGAGACGAGGTCGAAGGTTTCGTCAACGGTCCAGGCTCCGGCGAGGAATTCGCCATGGGCCTCGCCGGCATAGATCACGGTTTCGAGCTGGGCGTCGGACAGAATGCCGTCGGTGACGATGCTGGCGGGGAGCGTCGGCCGATAGCTTGGCTTCGGCGGTGCGACCGAGGCCATCGCCGCCGACTGGACCAGCTTGGTCGGGTGCGGCTGCGCGCCGGGAATCCGGATCGCCTGAAGCCCGTATTCCTCATAAATGGCGTCGGTCAGCCGGCCACCCTCGGGCGGCGTCCAGTCGACGGTTTCATAGGCGAGTTCGACGCCCTCTGGTTCGGCTATCGCTCGGCTTGGCGACGATGACGTGGCGCGGGCGAGATAGCCGCGCACGGTGCGGGGCGTCGGTGCGATAGACGCGAGCGGCGGCAGCGCGACCGGCAGGCGCGACGGGGCCTGGGTTTCGATCCAGCCGAGCAGCGTCGCCACATCCTGCGCGAGGCCAGCCGATGGCGGAAACGCGGTGGGGTCGTCGGCGGGTGCCTTGTCGATGACGGTCAGGCGGGTCTCGATGGTCGTGCCATGCTTGGCATAGACCGAGCCGTCGATCGCCGCCGTGAACACGACACGTCCGCGCTGCTGCAAGCGGACAAAGGCGTCGCGCCAGGCAGGTAGCTCAGGCGCGAAGCTGGCGCCCGTGATCGTCACGAGCCGTCCGCCATCGGCGAGCCGGGCGAGGGCCGAGGCGACATGGCGATAGGCCGCGTCGGCTACTCGGCCGCTGACATTCGCCATTACAGAAAAGGGCGGGTTCATCAGTACGACGCTTGGCATAGCGGTCGGATCGAGATGGTCATCGATCTGGGCGGCGTCGAATCGCGTGACGGGGATGGCCGGAAAGAGGGAGGAAAGAAGCGCTGCACGGGTTTCGGCCAGCTCGTTGAGCATCAGCGTCGCACCCGCCGTTTCGGCCAGGACCGCGAGCAGCCCGGTTCCGGCCGAGGGCTCCAGCACACGATCGACAGGTGTGATGGCGGCGGCAGCGAGCGCAGCGAGGCCGAGGGACACCGGCGTCGAGAACTGCTGGAAGGCCTGCGTCTCCTCAGAACGCCGGGTATGTGTCGGCAACAGGCTCGCGATCTTGGCCAGCATCGGGAGGCTGGCGGCCGGAGATCCGGACTTGCGGAAAACCGCCTTTCCGTATTTGCGCAGAAACAGCACCGTCGCCACTTCGCAGGCCTCGTAGGCCGTCTTCCAGTCCCAGGCGCCAGACGTGTCGGAAGCGCCGAATGCCGCCTCCATCGCACCGCGCAGCGTCGCGGCATCGACGGGCTGGCCCCGCTCAAGATGCGGAAGAAGGTGGTGGGCTGCGGCGAGGATGGCGGCCGGCGCCGGGCTCGCGGCAAGCGGAGACGGCGCAGCCGGAACGGCCGCGGATGCGGAAGCGATAGTCATGGAGGTCACCTCGGGAGAGCGGGAAACGGAGGAACCGGCAGGCGCTCTCTCTCGACCGCACCGGCTCAAACCCGTCCCGGCGAACCTCTTCCTCTGAACGGCAGGCATGAAAAAAGCGCCTGACCGGAAGGCCAGGCGCTCGGCGGGTCGCAGCGCTCAATCGATCGCCTGGAAGATCTCGGCGGACTCGGGGTGCTCCGCCGCATAGTCGTAAAGGCGGCTGTATCCCTCCGCCATCAGGTCGACGGGATATTGGAAGGAGAGATGGGAAAAGGCGAACAGCGTCGCGATGATCCCTGCCGCCCCGGCGGACACCTCGCCTTCATAGCCGTTCGTGTCGCATATGATCTGAAGGCGGGGCTTGGAGGCTGGCGCGAGGTAAAGCGGCTTGCCATCGCGCTGATAGAAGTCCCAGAGACCGCCTCGATAATCGCGCGGGCTGAGACGCTCCATGTGATAATAGACCGTCATCTCTCCGATCAGGAAATGCTGGCGGCCGAAGAGGGTCGGAAGGAAATCTATTCGACGAGCATCCGGAACAAGCACCGCCGAGCGGTCGACGGGTTGTTCAGCGTGGGCTGTAGTCTCGGTCATGGGGGGCACCTCGGAGAGCGGGAAACGGAGGAGCCGTCGGGCGCTCTCTCTCGACCGCACCGGCTCGACCCCGTCTCGGCCGGCCTCTCACTCTGGCGTGCGGAATGACCTTTTGGCCGCTTCATCTTCCGAGGCGGGCCGCGCGCCGCTACACTTGTTCATCCGACACATGGCGGGCGGCAGCCTCGACGATCGAGGGCGCGCGCTTGCTTCACCGAGAGAGGTCAAGGGAGACGGAGATGAAGGGAAGCGCGATCGGCATGCTGGCGGCGGGGTGCCTCGTGGTGGGGTTCGGCGCGGGATTCGTCGCGCGACCGATGATCTCGCCGGGCGGTTTGTCTGCCGCGGCCGTCGCCGGCGTCGCGCAGCCGAGCGAGGAAGAAGCGATCGCCGCAGTCCGCCGTCACCGGCTGTTCACGGGAACGTCGCTTGCCAATGCGACGCTGAAACTCGGCGATTGCTCTCCGGGTGGCGTCGGTCCTGGCGTGACGTGCATGACGCAGCTCACGATGGACACGACGCGGGCCAACGCCACACCGCAGAACCGGCCGGTCGGCTTCGCGCGCGTGAACGGCCAATGGGAAGTCGCGGTCTGGTAGCGGATATCAATCTTCGATGCCGTCACCGCCACTTGGGGGCGTGTACGCCTCGTAGGGATCGCCGTCGGCAAGGTGACCGAATGGCGTGAACACGTAGGCGCCATCATCGCGGCCGACCGCGCAGATGACGTAGCGGGTCTGCCCGGTGGCAGAGTCCGCGCATTCCATAAGCGCGAGGTTGCCGTCCGCTGCGGCGCGAAGCAGCGTCTTGAAATTGGAGCGCGCATGATCCGGGATGCTCATGACGCGCCTCCCGCAGCTAGGCGGTCGGCGAGCCAGCGGCCGCTGCTCATCCATTCGACGGTCTGCCCCGTCGTCAGGTCGAGGACATGGGCACCTCCGGAGAAGCCATCGATGCGCGGCTCGGAGGCGACGCCCGCCCATTGGAATCCCCAGCGTCCGGCGAGGCCAAAGGTCTCGGCGCACCGCGTCACGAAGGTGATGAGGAGCTGGGGGTCGGCGGTGCCGGGATCGCGCATCCAGAGGCGCGTGGCACCATGCTCGGGCTCGATGGACAGTAAAAACGGCTCGGCCGGAGGATCTTCGGCGGCATTCTGCGCCATCAGGTCGTTGTAGATGTCGAGCGCGCGAGCAGCGTTCTCGACCGTGCCCACGTCCAGCAGGCACGAGAAGCGTGTGAAATAGTCCGCCATGGCGGTCTCCTGAAACGAAAAGAGCCCGGCGTAGGGCCGGGCTCGAGGTGGATGTTGGGGTGTGGTTTGGTTCAGTAGCCGAACTGCCAGGACGGCCACGGCTGACCGTCGTCGGAGGCGCGCACCGCGTCCTTGAGGTAGGCGCTGTCGCCTTCGACGACGGTGGGATCGAGCACGGGCGTTTCGTCGATCACCGTCACGCGGCAGACGAGGCCATCTTCGACCTCGACGTGAACCGGGACGAGATATTGGAAGACGACGCGGCGCGGCGCGTCGGTGCCGGATGTTTCCATCTAAGGCTCCTTGAGACAAGCAACGGGGAGCGATCAGCGTCGCTCCCCGCCAAGTGGCCTATTCGGCAGCGATCAGGTCGGACGCATCCTCGTCGGCTTCGATCACCTCGTCATCGTCACCAGCGAGGAAGTCCGGCAGCGCCTCGGCGTCACCGGCGTCGCCGCCCTCAGGCTGATCGGCAACATCAGCGAGCCGCAGCGGCTCGGGCAGCCAGCCACTATCGGCCAGGAGCCGTTCGGCCTCCTTGGCCATATCGCCCTTCTTCAGGTGGTCGATGAGTTGGGCGGCCTGTTCGCCCTTCGCCTCGCGGACTGCTTCGAGGATGCGCGGCTTGGTTACGCGATTGAGGTAGTTGCCGAAGGTCGGACGCCAGCCGGCCTCCACCATGTCCAGCCCGGTCGCGCGCGTCAGGCGGTCGGCCTGGGTGAGCCGCATGTCGAGCGTATGCTGCGACACACCGCTGGAGCTGTGCGGATTCGGCCGCTCGTAAAGGGCGTTGACGCCGTAGCTGACGCAGTGGGCCAGCAGCGCCATGCGGCTGGTGTCGTCCAGGCCAGCCAGCCAATCCCAAAGCGCATCGTCGTCTTTCGGGATGTCGCTCGCCCAGGCGTCGTGCCGCTCCTGCACCGCACGGGCGGGAGGGCTGTCGGCGAGACTCTCGTCCTGCGCGGGGAAGTAGATGTGCTTCACGCCCGCTTCCATGGCGCCGTTATACATGCGGGTCATGAACCGGTCCGAGACGAACTTGTGCAGCAGCGCCGTCATGGCGACATGCGGGTTGTTCGCGACGGCGTCGCGAAGCGCGAGCGTGCGGTAGGCGGTCAACTCGATGACCAGGCGCTCGGGCAGCGGCTTGATGGCGTCGTCTTCGTCGTCATCTTCAGTCTCGGTGGGCTGGCCGCCGATGGTAATGACGGCGCGCTGGACCGTCTGGCCGGCGGTTGCGCCCGATACGCTATCGGTCTCCGAGCCGCTGTCGCCGTCGCCGTTGCCGTCGACCGGGATAACTGGAACGTCCTCGGGGCGGACAAAGCCGCGATCCACCGTCAGCGAGCCGTTGGCGTCGATGCTGACAAACACGCCGGCGATGGCGATGTCAGCCAGCTCGTAGTGAACCGGACGATCCTCGAAGCTCGCGAGCGCGGTCTCGATTTCGCCCAGACGCTGATCCACCTCATCCGGCAGCTCGTCGGCGTCCTGATACTCGGCTTCCAGCTTCGCCATTTCGGCGTTCAGCGCGTCAATGGTCGCCTGCTCTTCGGGCGAGAGGTCGAGCGGCGTGCCGGTGATCTCCTGCAGGCCGCGTGCCGCATCGTACGGGAAGCTCACGGCCACTTCGATCCACTTCCACCCTTCGGCCGCGATCGTCTCGGCTTCGGCCTTCAGCTTCTCGCCAACGAGGCGGTCGAGGAGGCCCGCGTCCTGAAGCCATCCGCCGTCGTCGGACTGGAACAGGTCGCGCATGACGGTGCCGCCCGCCGCTTCATAGGCCTCGATGCCGACGAAGATGGCACGCTTGTCGGAAGCGCGCACCGTCGTCTCGGTCAGCATACGCCGGATCTGGTAGGGTTCCTTGGACCAGGCGTCCTTGATCGTGTCCCAGACCTGCTGCTGGCGCGCATGGTCTTCGGAGACCGTGAACGCCATGAGCTGCTCCAGCGTCATGCCGTCGTCGGCATAGACGTCGAGGAGCGCCTGCGAGACCGAGGCAAGTCGCAGCCGCTGCTTGACCATGTTGACGGGCACGAAGAACGCCGCGGCGATTTCCTCCTCGGTCATATGCTTGGCGCGCATGTCCTGAAAGGCGCGGAACTGATCGAGGGGATGGAGCGGAGCACGCTCGATGTTCTCTGCGAGCGAGACCTCTTCGGCGAGGATCTCACTGTCATTGTCGCGTACGATGCAGGGCACCGGTGCGATCTTGGCGAGGCGCTTCTGCTTCACCAGCAGTTCGAGGGCGCGGAAGCGACGGCCACCGGCCGGAACCTCGAACATGCCGGTCTCAACACCTTCCGCGTCGATGACGGGCTGGACGCTGAGGCTCTGGATCAGGCCGCGACGGGCGATCGAGGCCGCCAGGTCTTCGATCGAGACGCCGGCCTTCACGCGCCGGACGTTGGACTGGGACAGAACCAGTTTGTTGAAGGGGATGTCGCGCGAGGACGACAGGGTGATCTTCTGAACGGCAGTAGCCATCGGGGTAGTCTCCGCGACGGGCGCCGAGAGACTCTCTCTCAGCCCTAAACCCGTCACGAAGCGAAGCGCCGCCCTCTTCCTCTAAAGGGGGCAGCGCCGAGGACCGGAATTGAGGACACGCGGAAGCGCAAAGCCGGAGACACGGAAATCCGCATCTCCGGCTTTGCGGATGTCAGGCGGCTCGATCGAGCAGCTTCTTCGCCTTAGCCTCCATGTCGAGGCGAGCGTCCTGATGGGGCTTGTCGCGTGCGACGGCGGTGATGCCCTGCACAAAATCGAAAATGCTCTCGGGCGGGCGACCTTCCTCCGTCAGGACCGCGTCGATGATCTTGCCGGTCTCGGCCTTCGAGAAGCCACGGCGGCGCAGGAAGTCGGTACGATCCTCGTCGGTGCGCGCCACGATCCGCTCGCGGGCCATCTTGATGCCGTTGACGAAAGGCAGCGGAGAGGAGTTGGCGAAGTTCGCCAGCGCCGGCGCGGCCTCATGGGCGAAGCGATTGGCGGCGTATTTGGAGTGGCGGATCGTGATCTCCTCGAAGTCCTCGACGCCCCACAGATTGCGGTTCTGGCAAACCGCGCGCAGATAGAAGCTCGCCATCCCGAGCGTCTTGGCGCCGACCTCTGAGTTCCAGCAGTAGAAGCCCCGGAAATAGAGATCCGGCGAGCCGTCCGGCAGCCGTCCGGCCTCGATCGGGTTCAAATCGTCGACGAGGAAGAGGAAGACGTCGCGATCTGAGGCATAGAGGGTGGTCGTATCCTTGGTGATGTCGACGCGCGGATTGTAGATCCCGGTCGACCAGTCGAGGACGCCGGGCACCTTCCAGCGCGTGTCGCCAGTGCCGTTGCCGGCGATGCGCTGCACCGCCTCGACCAGCTCGTGATCGAAGATGCGGCCGTAATCCGGCCCGGTGACGGCGCGCAGCTCGAGCCGACCGGTATCGGTTTCGAGCGTCTTGATCTGCTCCGCCCGATTGGACGTCAGGCCATATTGCAGGTTGATCGCGGCCAGCGGCGCCGGGAGCTGGCGCAGATATGCGGCCGGCGCACCGACCAGGCTGGCCAGTTGGCCGAAGCTCCAGTGCGTGGGTGCAATCGGCGTATCTGTGCCCGGCAGGATGAGCGCCAACCGCTCCGGGTCGCTGCGGTTCGCCTCCACATGGATGAGCGGGCTTTCCACAACGCGCGTGCGGCTGCGATCGGCGCGGTTGCGGACGGAGCGCGCCAGCTCGGACAGTGACAGATATCGCTCGTCCGCGGGCCGGGAAAACCACTCTGACGAGACGCGGCCGATCCGCTCTCCGCGGCCGACATCGACCTTGTAGCCGCCGCTGGTGTCGCGGCGCGCGTCTAGAACTGAAACCTGGGTCATGGGACCAATCTCCATGACGGGCGCCGGAGACCTCTTCTCCAGCCCTCAACCCGTCACGGAAAATCCCTCCGCACTCTCACTCTCAGCGGGGCGTTGTGGGGCAGCCGCCCCGCAGAAGGGGTCGACCGAGACCGACGGGCTCGGGCGCAGGGGAAGGCTTTCCCCTCAAGGTCTAGTCCAAGGTAGACGCGGCGGCCGGATAGAATGTACCGATCCATCGCTGCTTGAGCGTAGCGAACGCTAGTCGGCTTGGAAGGCCGCTACCCCACGTCGGTGGAGAGAACACAGTGAGCTGCTCGCCGACCTGAACCGCGAGTTTCCCGATTTCCGAGACAACCGCGTCCAGGGTGGTCGACTCTACAAAGGGACCGATCACGGCGTTGCCTTCGCGCTGTGGCCTGATCATGAACGCGGACTTCATCGTCGGGTGGCCAGCGAGTTCGGAAAACATTTTGTAGGTTTCGTAGCGCTTTTTGCCGGTGAAGCCGTCGCGAGCGTCGATGGCTTCGCGCACCTTTACCGGCCCGAATTCTTTCTGACGCGCCTTCTCATCAGCGAGACGCCAACGTCCAATCAGACTTCGATCGCCGGCGAAATAGCTTAGGAGGAAAGTCGTCTCGAGCACATCGCGAAGAATGAGCGCACTGTTCTGGCTGTAGCCTGACAGCGCGAGTTTGATGCTTGCCCCAAATGCGTTGAACGTGCGCATGCCGAGAATTTGAACGACCTTCAAATCTTCGTCGGCGGTTTGGAACTGTCGCAGTATGTCGGCGAGGTCCATCGCTGCCTCGGTCACCGCCAGATGCAGTCCCAGGCGGTCGTCCGCTGCGATCATCCCCAGAGCCTTCTCTCGAAGCTCCTCTTCGCCGGCGTGTAGCCGTGCCAGATTGGCCGATAGGAGGTCGGCCGCGCTCGGTTCCATCGGTGTCACCTCCAGAGGGTGTCGTTCTTGTTCCTTACTACGTTGAAGCTCCCGAACGCCGGCCGTGCCTTATAGGAGGTCACATGAGTGAGGGCGTCGCCCAGCGCTTCAGCCAGGTCCGCCCTGGTGATCGTCGAACGATCGCCGACGATCACCTCCACCGGCTTCAACTCGTCGGTGAAGGCCTCGAAGTACAAGTTCCCTTCGTGGATACTGTCGGCAAGGCGGCTAAAGCAACGGTATTCGGACTCGTACCTCCACGCGGTGAACTTGGTGAGCAGCAGATCATCGACGTCTGCGCTGATGATTTCGCGGTCGGATGGTGCCGGCAAACGTGCTCGGCGGTACTTCACGGGATGATAAGTGTCGTTCCCGTCCGGCACATCAAAGCCGATAGCCATGCCATGGTGCTTTTCGGCGTAATGGCCCCAAAGCATGGGGTGGGACCATTTGCGGCTAAAACATACGATGCCGAATTCGCGATCCCGTTCATTCTTCCAGTTGCGCATAAACGCGCGGACGCGCTTGTCGCGGAGGTTCCATCCAAGAAATTCGAAGGGATCGTTCAGCTCGTTGATGCGTGCAATCTTCAGACGACGTTGCTTGAGAGCGAGCAACCCATATTTCTGCGAAGTGAAGTGATAGAGGCGCATATTCGTTCAGGTCGCTTCGCTTCCTAGAGTTGCGTGGTCGCGGCATGAGTCGCGCAGAAGCCTATTCTACACTTTTATCTAAAGTCTCGGGTCTTCACCTTGATCGAGTCGATATGCAGATCGCGGACGTACATGTCGCGCGTGCGCAGTCCCTTCGGCGCAAGGCCGCGCGGGTCGGGCGTCGGGGAGGCATGATGGAATTCGTCGCCCCGACCGTGTGGCAACGGAAAGGCCGTGTCGCGCTCGCCGACGCTCGCCAGCTCAGCGGAGAGATCGGTCAGCCGTTGGACTACGAGGTGAACGACTTCGCCTTCGCGCTGAACGCGCCCGCGCACGGCGATCATGCCGGCCGACAGGATGGTGCGTCGGTTCTGCTCGAAGACCTTGGGCCAAACGACGAGATTGGCGATTCCGCTCTCGTCTTCGAGCGTGATGAACATGACGCCCTTGGCGCTGCCAGGCCGCTGTCTCACCAACACGATGCCGGCCGCCTCCAGCGACCGGCCATCTTTCGCGTCCATCGCCTCTTGGCAGGTGACCATGCGACGACGGCGCAGCTCCCGACGCAGGAACGAGACGGGATGGTCCCGCAGCGACAGGCTGACATGCCGATAGTCCTCAACGACTTCACCACCCGCCGTCATCGGGCGGAGGATGACCGCCGGTTCGGCGACCTCCGGCACGATCTCCGTCTCTCGGGCCGACGCGGCGGCAAAGAGCGGGAGCGGCTCATCGCGCAGAGCCTTGATCGCCCATAGCGCCTCGCGGCGTGCCAGGCCGAAGGGCGGTCGAAATCCGTCCGCTTCGGCGATCTGCGTGAGCGCCGCGACGGGGATGCCGGCACGGCGCCATAGATCGTCTACCGAGCCGAAGGGCTGATCCGCCCTGGCCGTGACGATCGCCGCGGCGTGGGCATTGGCGAGGCCTTTAACCATGCGCAGACCCAGGCGAACGGCGAACCGCTCTTCGCTGCCGGCGGGCTCGAGCGTGCAGTCCCATCGGGATGCGTTGGCGCAGACCGGACGGATTTCGACGCCATGATCACGCGCGTCACGCACGATCTGCGCCGGCGCGTAGAAGCCCATGGGCTGACTGTTCAGCAGCGCGGCGCAGAACACTTCAGGATGCCAGCATTTGAGCCAGGCTGAGGCGTAGGCGATCAGCGCAAAGGAGGCTGCGTGGCTTTCCGGAAACCCGTAACTGCCGAAGCCCTCCAATTGTTTGAAGGTCTGCTCGGCGAACGCCTGCTCGTAGCCGTTGGCCACCATGCCGCCGATCAGCTTGTCCCGGAAATGCGAGACGCCGCCCGTGAACTTGAAGGTGGCCATCGACTTGCGGAGCATGTCGGCCTCGCCGGGCGTGAAGCCGGCGCATTCGATCGCGACCCGCATCGCCTGCTCCTGAAACAGCGGCACGCCGAGAGTCTTGCCGAGCACCTTCTCCAGCTCGGGCTTCGGGTAGTGGACGGGCTCAAGGCCCTCCCGGCGACGAAGATAGGGATGCACCATGTCGCCCTGGATCGGACCTGGTCGGACGATCGCGACCTGCACGACGAGATCGTAATAAGTGCGTGGCTTGAGCCGCGGCAGCATCGACATTTGGGCCCGGCTCTCGATCTGGAAAGTGCCGAGCGTGTCCGCCTTTCGTATCATCGCGTAGGTGCGCGGGTCCTCGGCCGGGATGGAGGCGAGGTCGAGATTGACACCCTTGTGCTCGGACAGAAGATCCAGCCCCTTCTTCATGCAGGTCAGCATCCCGAGCGCCAGGACGTCGACCTTCATGAACTTGAGCGCGTCGATATCGTCTTTGTCCCACTCGATGACCTGCCGGTCCTTCATCGCAGCGGGCTCAATCGGGACCAGATCGTCGAGCCTGTCATGGGTTAGGACGAAGCCGCCTGGATGCTGGCTGAGATGGCGTGGCGCGCCCATGAGCTGTCGCGCGAGATCGAGGGTCAGGCGAAGGCGGCGGTCGGCGAGATTGAGGTTCAGCTCCTCAACATGCTTTGGCTCGACGCCTTCCTCGGACCAGGCCCAGACCTGCGACGACAAGGTGCCGATCAGATCTTCGGGCAGGCCGAGCGCCTTGCCGACATCACGCAGCGCGCCCTTAGCGCGGTAGCGAATGACGGTGGAGCAGAGCGCGGCGTGGTCACGGCCGTAGGTGTCGAACACCCATTGCATGACGATCTCGCGCCGCTCGTGCTCGAAATCGACATCGATGTCGGGCGGCTCGCGCCGCTCCTCGCTGACGAAGCGTTCGAAGAGAAGATCGTTGCGGCCGGGATCGATCGAAGTGATGCCGAGGACATAGCAGACTGCGGAGTTGGCGGCCGAGCCGCGACCCTGGCAGAGGATGTCTTTCGATCGGGCGAAGCGAACGATCGAATTCACTGTCAGGAAGTAGGGCGCGTAATCCAGCTTTTCGATCAGCCGCAGCTCATGCTGGAGCGCGGCGGTCACGCTGTCGGGTACGCCCTCGGGATAGCGCTCCGACGCGCCTTCCCAGGTCAGCCTCGCCAGCGTTTCTTGCGGCGAGAGCGCCGGATCGTCACGCTCCTCCGGATATTGATAGGCAAGCTCGTCGAGACTGAAGCGGCAGCGATCAGCGATCTGGAGAGAGCGAGCAAGCGCTTCCGGATAGCGGCTGAACAGCCGGTGCATCTCCTCCGGCGGCTTGATGTAGCGGTCGGCGTGACGTTCGCGCCGATCGCCGAGGGTGTCGATCGTGACGTTGTGGCGGATGCAGGTCACGACGTCTTGCAGGATGCGGCGACCCGGCTCGTGAAAGAGGATGTCGTTCGTCACCACCGCGGGCACGCGCATTTGCGCGGCGAGGTTCGACAGCTCGTGAAGGCGAAGCTGGTCATTGGGGCGACGGTGTAGCGTGAGGGCGACGTAGGCGCGGTCACCGAACGCGTCGCGAAGCCGGCGCAATCTGAAGCCGCACTCGTCATCGGCCAAGTCGGGCACAAGGACGGCGACCAGGCCATCGCCATAAGCTACGAGGTCCGGCCATTCGAGAATGCACTTGGCCTTGCCGCCGCGACCCTTGCCGAGCGAGAGCAGACGGCAGAGGCGCGAATAGGCGGGGCGGTCGGTCGGATAGACCAGCACCGACGTGCCGTCGGCGAGGTCGAGGCGGCATCCGACGATCAGGCGCACGCCGGTCGTCTTCGCGGCCTCATGAGCGCGCACGATGCCGGCGAGGGAGTTGCGGTCAACGACGGCCACCGCCTCGATCCCGGCAAGCGCCGCCTGGGCGAACAGCTCCTCGCAGGACGACGCACCGCGCAGGAAGCTGAAATGCGAGGTGACCTGAATCTCGACGTAGCGGGGCTCACTCATCCGAAGACCCCATGGATGAACCATCGGTGCGAGCCCGTGGCCGTGTCCTCGCCATCGCCAGCGCGGTAGAGCCAGTAACGCTCGCCGGCGTCGTCCTCGACCCGGAAATAGTCGCGCACGGCGACCAGCTCGGCGTCACGCTTCCACCATTCGCCGAAGACGCGCTCCGGGCCGTCGCCGCGACGCAGGCGCCGGCGCACGCCGCGCCAGGTGAAGGAGACCGGCGGATGGTCGGGCAACAGCGCCACCGTCTCGACCAACTCGGGATGAGGCAGGAGGCGCGAGGGCCTCGGCCAATGGCCGGGCCAGCCCGCCCCCGTGTCGGCCGCCATTGCCGGGATGCGGCAGACGGATCGCTCGGGAACGTCGCTTGCGACGGGAGCAAGCCGATAAAGGGCGCGCTCGCCCACCCGGTTCATCAACGTGTCGATGAGATCGGAGACGTCCGGTGTGCTTTCCTCGATGAGGGAATTGACGATCTGTCTGCGCTCAAGCGGCTCGGCGACGCTCGCGGCGAGCGTCATCACCTCGATGCCAAAGCCGGGTTCGATGGTCTCGATCCTGTCGCAGAGCAGACGCGTCAGGCGCTTAACGTCGCGGACCGGCGTTGCCATGCCGACCCTGACGGCTTGGGCGCGGCTGTCGACGCGGTGGCAGATGAGGTCAAGTCTGCGAGCGCCCAAGCCGCCGGCCTCGAGACGCTCGCAGAGCTGGCCGACGAGCTTGGCGATATACCGGGCTATGGTCTCGGCCGCGGCGATCGGCTCGGCGAAGGCGCGGCGCACTTCGATGAGATCGACCGGCCGGACCGGCTCGATCGGCTCGGCCGCCTGGCCGAGGGCTTGATCGATGCGGCGGCCGATTTGGGGGCCGAAGCGCAAGGTGAGCGGCGCCCGAGGCTGCGCGAGAAGGTCGCCGACCGTATCGAAACCGAGTGTCCGCAGGGCGGCGACGGTGGACGCGGCGATGCGCAGCGCTGCGAGCGGCAAAGGCTCCATTATGGATGCGCCATGTCGGTCCGGTGCGATCTGCGGGGCATAGCGGGCCAGAGCGTGCGCAGCGCCCCAGGTGTCGGCGATCGCGCCCCGAGCCGCGATCCCGGACATGGCAAGCCGGCCGATGAGGCCGTCCAGCATCGCACTTTCGCCGCCATGGAGATGATCGGCGCCCGTCGAGTCGATGATGATCCCGTCCGGCGGATCGGGAGCGACGACGGGAGCGTATCGGAGGAGCCAGGCCGCGAGCCGGTCGAGCGCCTCGGCGTCGCCTACCGGGTCGGCGTCCTGCACGATGAGTCCGGGCGCCAGGACCTGGGCCTTGGTGACGGGCATGCCAACGCGCAGGCCAGCAGCGCGGGCAGCGGCGTCAGCCGCCAGCACCACCCGCCTGTTCCCGTCGCGGCCAATCAGGACGAGCGGCGCCTCAGCCGGAGGCGCCGCGTCGCCAGCCTTCCGCCGTAGCCGGTCGGTGGACCAGCTCGGCAGGAAGAGCGAGACGACCCGTGTCATCGCACGCCTCCACTTCGAAATCTGCACTTTCGCCCGCGCGAGCGCGGATCAGTTCGACCAGCCAGCGGGCTCGACCCACGCCCGGAACGGGAAGCGATGTCGAAGGCAAAGCGGAGACGCGCCAGCGCGTCATCGCCGCTGTAGGCTGGCCGAAGTCTGTAGCCTCTGTCTGTCGCCGCCAGCGTCGCAGCGCGATCCCGATCGATCCGGTGCCTTCGGCCGCCAGTTGCAGGCGCCGCGAGGCGGTCATGGAAAGTCGGGCCACTTCACCAAGGACGGCGCCCAGGCCACCGTGGCGCAGGCCTTCCTCCATGCAGGCGAGCACGGTCTTGTCGTCGCCGGCTTCGAGATAGATCACGCGATCGGATGCAAGGCCTGCTTGGGCGATCGCTGGCGCGAAGAGGTCGGGGCGCGTGATGCACCAAAGGATCTTGCCCTTCGTGCGGGCGGCGATCCCGGCGCTGAAGAGGGCGGCAGCGGCTCCATCGATCGCGCCGTTGCCGCCGCCGGCGATCTCATGCAGGGCGCCGAGCGCGAGTCCTCCGCCGGGTAGGCGCGAGTCGACCTCGGCAATCCCGAAGGGGAGAACCGATTTGGCGCGCCGGCTGCGACCTTCGATCTTTTCGATCTGCGCGCGCAAAGACTCTATGGCGGGCTCGGGCCGCAAGCTCGTTCTTGACCTCCAAGGGCGGGTTCTTCGTCATGTTCGCTATTTGTTCTATCTTTCAGGAACGAGAGTCAAGCCCGGATCGGCGTGAGCGAGGGTGCGCGACACGGTTTTACTGTCTCGTGGCTATCTGAGCGCCGCTGGGCGGTCGAGGCGCATGCAGCGAAATCGCTTAAGCATAGGAGGTGACGGGAGCCTTGGCCTCCTTCTGGCGCTGCTGGATGCTACCTAGCCACGTCTCCAGTTTCACGACTTCGGCTATCAGATCGGCATGAGAAACAGTCTCAGGGTTCAGGGTTTCCGCGGACGTATGCATCTCTTCCGACAACCGGCCTCGCGCTGCTGTTACGGTCTTAACGTCGTCATCGCTGATGATCGCGAGCTTGAATAGACTGTTGCCCTTTATGGCGTTATCGAATCGAGCAAGGACCGGAAATACAAAGTCTGCGATGCCTTGATCCCAAGATTCTCGAAGTTGCTCGATGATGCCTTTGCAGAAGATAGTCCGCCGAGCATCCGGCCATGTATCAAATTGGTGCTTTGCTTCTTTCAGCTCCGAGCGCAGGGATTGCGCCAATTGTTGCGCTGATTTCGCCTTCATCGGCAGCTCTGACTCCACAAAGCCGGGTCGGCTCTGTTTGCGACAAACTGTCTGATACTGGATGGAGCGCGTTTTTGCGTCCGCTTCGCGACGCAACTCGAAAAGAAACGTCAGATCGTGTGTAAACACGATGACCTGCCGGTGCTCAGCCTCCTCTACAAGTCGCGCTGCTACCGCCCTGCGATGAATGTGATCGAGCGATGACATAGGGTCGTCGAACACAATACTGGAGTATTGTTTGGATGTGACAAGCTCGGCCAGGAATGCAGCGAGTGCGACGCAACGATGTTCGCCCTCGCTGAAAATCTCGCCCACAGGCTCATCAGGTTTCTCAACGAGACAAACTTGAAAATATGACACAGCATTCGAATCTTTGACTTTCCGAAGCTCGACCGGCATTCTAGCCAACTTGAGCTTATCAATCTCACGCGCGAATCGACCGCGTAAGGCGTTCGTAACAAGCTTGTCAGACAATTCCTTATTCTTAGTCGTAACGGATCGTTTTGCCGTATCCTTTGCGGCCTTGGTTATGATTTCGGCCTCTTTGCGCCTCTCAATCTCGGCTTTAATGTCCGCGAGTAGAGGGCCGAGTGCCTCTCGATCTTTCAGTTCTCGATATTCCTTCACCAAGGCAAGGTGCTCTGGGCTGTTTTGATCGGCTGACAGTTGAAGCGCACGACTCGCAAGGCGGACAGATAGCGCGGCGAGTGCAGTGGCTGGGAAGGCAGTGAGTTGCTCGGGAGCGGTCTTGCTACGGACGAAAGATCGAAGCCGCCAAGCCGCCCGCGTACTGCATTCTCTCACAACACCGGCAAGAGAGACGTCCCCGATCTCGGTCTCAATGAGGCTAACGAACTGGCGGCGGGCCGCAGCGCTCATATGCTTAGCGGCGGCTTGTTTTATCGCATCGCTATAGGCCTCTTCCGCGGCGTCTTCGTCGGCTTTTGTCGAGCCCTTAACGAACGTCTCGAACGTCACGAGGCGCTCAATCGCATCTTTTTCCATGGGCTGTTGGCAAAGCACGCACAACTCATCATGGCCCGTTGGATGCGGGAATGTCCTGCTCGGATATGCGATGCCATCGGAGTATTTCCGGGCGGCCTCCCAAAGAGCGCGCCATGTCGCCTTCCCCACGTCAGGAAGCGGCGAAGCGGCGAACAACGCGTCGGATGCCAATTTCGCGCTCTCGGCTTTGGTTTCCCAGTCGGATTTCAAGGAGGAGCGCATCGCAAACGCCGCAGGAGATGCCGTGTCGACCAGATTCTTGAGCTTGCCGATGCCATCATCAAGGCGTGCTTTCTGCGCGGTGATTTTCGCAGCGGCTCGTTTCGGTTCTTGTGCGAGATCGCTTTCCAGCGCGGCGAGGTGGGAGGTTTCCGCCTCTGACAATTGCGCCAGCAGGTCGAGCTGAGCGATGCTTGATTTTGTGGAGAGGCTGCGCACGAAAGCGCCGGCAGCGGTATCGGCACCAAGTTGGGGCTCTTTAATTGCCAGCGGCGTTTTCGCATTGATGGCGGCAAGCCGATCATCGAGCTTTGCCTTGACCTGATCACAGGCCGTAGCCAACGCTTCCAAGACACGCATTGGCTGGGGAATGTAGGCCACGGCGTTCGTCTTCTCGACGTGCACGTTGGCGCTTCTGGAGTCGAAAATGCTTATCGACGGAAGGTCAGCGTGGCTCGGCGCTTCCGGGCTCCATGCGAATTGATCCTCCGTGGCACCACGTAGGAACACAATGTTGGCGGTCTGCGGGGTAGCTGCCGCATCTTCCACGTCACGCAAGATCTTGTTGTTGCGGTCGCGTGTCCGGCAGGCGTGCTTCAGGATACGGACATAGCCAGATTTGCCTGACCCATTGTCGCCGTACACGATCGACAGTCCCGCCTGCGCGAATTCGAGTTTTTGATCGAAGGCCAGGGCATTGACGCCGGTTGGATTCTCGATACGCAACACGCTGACCGGTGCACCTAAGATACTTTGTGACGAGACATCTGCGTCTGACAACGGCGTGTGAGGCAGCGCTGGATCAAGGCAAATTTCGAGAAGTTCGTCGATCTCCTCGCTGCCAAGGATGCCGCTCTGAACAAGTCGGCGCAAAGCATCTCGTTGCCAAGCCGGACGCGTAGCAGACCAAGCAAGCACCTCGGCAAAAGCGAGGTTTTCGGTCAGCGTTTCTTCGTTGGTAGATTGAGCCTCAGCCATCAGCCTTTGCCACCTTTCTTGTCGGAGTCCCAGGCCGGGAGAATGAACGGCTGGCCATGGTCGATAGGAACGCGAATTGACGTTTCCCCCCACTCGGCGGGCGCTGCAAGCGCGATGATGAAGCGCGACGAGAGGTCGGCATATTCGCCTTCCGGCATGGGCGTATGTCGTTCGGGCAAGCGGCGGAAAAGATGAGTATGATAGACCCAAACGTCATTGCCCCTGAGCAAGACCAAGAGCTGCTTGATCCGGCGGCGAACGGCGATTTCTTCGCTTGGGGCCACCTTCTCTAGGATGCTCCGGACGGACCACGTTAGGCCGTCCAAAATGCCGATCAGCTCTTCCGCGTACTCAGCCGCCTCATCCGTCAGCGAGATCATAATTTCGCAAGCGAAGTCGTTCGAGCTGTTTGCCTGCTTGAACAGCAGACCTTCATCCATCGTCACATTTGCGAGGTCGTAGTCGTACCGGGAAACCAAACGCTCTTCGCGCATCTCAGCAATGACAGCAGAGAAAACCTCGCCGGCGCCCGCGGTCTTTGATTGAGTGGCATCACAAGGAAACGAGATTTGCTCCCGGCGGACGTTCAAAACCTTCGCAAGTCGGTCAAGAACGTCTACTGGTACAGGCGCATTTTTGTTTTCGATCTCGCGAAGCGTCCGTTCGCTGACCCGAACCTCATAGGCCAATTCTTTCTGTGTCGAGACACGCTCGGCGTTGGTGCGGAGCCTCTTTATTTGGCTTCCATCGGGGGTAACTTTCTTCACTGTCGCCTCGGTTTGTAATTGTCGATTTAGGCACAGTATAACAGTCGACCTGCGAGTAGTCGGCAACAAACCGGCAGCTAACCGGCAAGCGCGCGGCAAGCCTGCGAGCGCGGCGGCTTTCACTCGCAGATCGATGCCCCAAAATCCCGGCGGGGCGGTTGAAACAGCACATCGACAGCAGCCGTTCCGAATGGAGGGCCTTGCCTCATCGGCGATCCATGGCCAGATCCTCCTGATACTGATGCCAGCCGTACATATCTTGTATGGGCTCGGCCATGACCTCATCGAGGTCGTCGATTTCCTGATGGAGCCGAGCATAGCAATCCAGGACAGCGAGATCGTCCATGCCGAGCCGCAGCTTGGCTGCTTGCCGACGCCAACTGGCAAACGGCAACTTCTTATGACGGGGCTTCCATTCAGGAAGAAGCCTTTGGTTCGCCTCGATCAGAACGCTGCTTCCGCGGGCGATGGAAAGCCGATCCGGATCGAACGGTTCAAAGGGAGTCTGGGTCGCTTTTAACTGGCGCTCACGCTCACGATGACGGCGCACTACCTCCGCGATCGTGTCGGCCTCGAGTTGAACACGACGTAGGGTCTGAGTGGGGTCATCCTTACCGCTGCGACCCTTAGCGATTATTCCGAAATCGGTTTCCGATTTCCCTGCGAGGCCGATTAAGTGCTCCGCCAATGCATTGCCGAGCAGAAGAGGGTCGGGATCGACGCGCGCGGCGACGCGCATGCAGAACGCCGATACGTCGACCTTGCAAGCATACCGCCGCGTCTCCGCAAGCTCGGGAAAATGTTCGATGATCTCACCCCGGGAGAGTGACTCCTCCCAACGCAGGAAACGCACCGGCCTCAGCAATTGCGGCGCGTAGCTCAGTACGAGTTTGAGGTATAGGCGGGCGAGGGGGCCGATGACAGGGTCGTCGCGCAGACCAACATGGTAGAGCTGATTGCGATAGCCGTGAAGGATCTGAACAGATCTGACGTCAACGTCCGCGAAATAGCCTGCCCGCTTTAACAGGGACGTCTTCGCATCAAAATTTTGCCCACGTCCAGCGAGCTTATCTTTCAGGGTCAATTTTGGGCTTGCTAATCTGCTATCCTCTTCGATCAGTTCTAAGCATCTTTGATGGCACATCAGCTCGAAAGCATTGTCGATTAAGATCAGCGCCATCCGGCTGCTGAGCGGACGTGCCGCCGATAGTTCCGCGGCCGCTCTGTCGAGTTGCTCAGCAAGAGGTAGGATGAAGCGCATCAGACCTCCGGCGAGAGGTACTTGCGAGACAGCATCGCTTTCAAAGTGCGCCGAGCCCCCACGTTTTGATTATTCGAAGCGTCACGCGACCCGCCTAGCCAGGCGCTCATGCTCTGCGATGAGGAAAGTCAGATAGCTTCGTATGAGGTTGCAGTAGAGGCGTGCCTCATCGATCTGGAGCGCAAGGCCCTCCCTGAGATCGACCCCGTGACGGACGCCACCACCCGTCGGCGAGGAAAGATAGCCATGCAACGTCATCATCCATTGCAGGATTTGCTCTTGATGCCCGCGGCCGCGCTGGCGTAGTTCGCCGATGATTTCGTTGAAGTACCGACCCTGGATGCTGCCGTCTAAGATCTCAGGACCACGAAACGCCGTCGAGATCGTCTCCAGCAGCCAAAGGACCTCTTGGACGGCCTGACGGCCGTTGCCTTCGCTCAACGAGTGCTGGGAGGCATCAAGAGATTCGTTGATGATCGCTTGCGCCTGCACATCGAGAGATGGGGGAGCGTCGGGTACGTTGATCGGAATGTGGACCCGCGTTGCGACCAGCATGGGAGGGTCGAGCTGATAGCCAGCGTCTGCGTCCGCGAGGATGCGGTTTATCCGCCCGGCATCCGGCACGACCATGGTAGGATTGCGGGCGCGAAGTTCCTGGCATGCATCCCAGAATGCCTCGATGAATATGGGGGCGTTCGTCTCCGCACGCGCCATATCTCGGTCGAGATCTTCGGATGCGAACCGTTCGTTGGTGCTCGGCCAATACTCTGTGTTGGCTGCGGCGCAGAAGCGAGCCTTGAAATGCTCCAAAATAGCCTTCCGCTGGCCTTGCCCGCAAACGCGGTTGATGAGATCGCGAAAGCCCTCTTGGACGGCGGCTTCTATCGGGCCGGGACTGTCAAAACGCCATCTGCCATCGAACTGGAGCATCGGGTGTCACCGCGCTGCCGCCGACTTTCGGCGTGCTACGGTGCGCATAGGTCTGTCGTGGGAGACGGTTCCATCGCTGAGACGCTGGAGCCGGATGGCCGGCCGCCCCGGCAGATTCACCGTCAGCTCAAGTTTTCCGCCGATCGCCTCAACGTAGCTGCGCAGTGTCGATAGGTACATGTCAGCCTGCTTTTCGATCTTCGAGACCGACGGTTGCTTTATCTTCAGCGCCGCAGCGATGTCCTCCTGCGCCTTCCCGGCGATCTGACGCATCTCGCGCAGGCCCTCAACCTCCTGCTTCAGTTCCTCATAACGGGCTTCGATCTGCTCCTGCTGATCGCGGGGCAGAGAAGCAATGACGTCGTTAAGGCTCCGGCCCATCGATCAATCCTTCTTTGCGGATTTCAGGCTTTCCAGATGTGCGGAAAACCGACTGTCCGCCTTTGCGATAAGCTGCTTGTAGAAGCGCTTCTGGCTGCCGCCGGATTTGTCGCCTGCAACGAGAAGGATGGCCTTCCGTTCGGGATCGAAGGCGAAGGCAGCACGCCATTCGCCGTCGGCGGCAGAGAAACGCATCTCCTTCATATTGGCGTGCTTCGAGCCGTTGAGCGTGTCGGCGTATGGCCGACCGAGCTGCGGACCGAATTCGCCGAGCAGTTTCGCAACTGCCAGCAATTGGGTCTGAACCTCGCGCTCAAAAGCCAGGAACTCCGCCTCGAAGGCGTCATGCAATCTAACATCCCAGGTCATATAGCTTCCAAGCTATGTTGAGTCAATGGCGAGCGGGGCATTAGTTGCCACCCTCGGCCACGCCAGCCTGGCGAAGCAGATCGCCAAGGCTCTTTCCACCGATCCAACATCGCGCAATGACGCGGTCAAAGGAGCGGACGCGGCCGCCGCGCCCACGTTCGGCCGTGCAGGTGATCTCGCGCCGAAGGGCGACGCGTTCGAGCGCCGCTTTCGCCGCGGGACCGCCTGGCGTGTGCAGCTCCGGGGCATCGAAGTCGGCAAGGCGCACCTCGATCCACTCGTTGGGGTCCGATGTACGCCCGACGCAAAGACCGTCGCCGTCGCCGACATAACGGACCAAGCCGGAGAACTCGACTCCAACCTGCGAGGGGACAGGCGCCTCGCATGGATCTGCATGGGCCGGGACCGCAAAGCAGGCCGTGACGAATGCGCCGGTGACAGCGATGAAGCGACCGCTCACGCGGCCTTCTTCAAGGCGCTGCCGCCCTTCTTCTTCGCTAGCAGCGCCCGGACGAACTTATCCCACTTGGCCATGCCGGCGCGCTTTTCGACCATGTAGTTCCAGCGATCGTAGTGCTTCGAACTGACGTCCTGAAGGGCGTGGTTCTGAAGCCGATCGCGGATTTCCTTCGGCACACCAGCTTTTCCGGCGAGCGTCTTGAAAGTGCGCCGGAGATCGCGGTTCGTGACGTAGGGGATCACGCCGCGATCGCGCTGACGCCACATGAACGAGTATAGAGTGCCATGGCTGACCGGCTTTGACTGGTCCGTGGCGGAGGGGAAGAACCATCCATATTCGTTGGGCTTGATGGACTCGATCAGTTCGGCCGCGAGCGACGGGACCGGGACAGCGTGCGGCTGGAGGTTTTTGGTCTTCGACCAGTCGATGATCCGCTCTTTGGCGTCCCACTGGTCGACATGGAAGCGAGCGATCTCCTCAACGCGCTGTCCGGTCAGCATGAGAAGCTGCACGGCGCGGAGGTAGGAGGGAGTGACTGGCACATCGGGGCATTCGAGCCAACGATAGAGCTGCAGGAACTCGTCCTCATCCAGCCAGCGCGTGCCCTGGACCTTGGGCTCCGTCGGGATGCCGGTGGCCGGATTAAAAGGGATGCGGAAGCGGCGAGCCGATTGCTGTCGATAGTCGTTGTCGGATTTCATACCCCAGCCAAAGGCCGCGTGGAGATACGACCGCACATGATCGGCCATCGACTTCGCGCCACGATCATAGATCGGACGGATTAGCTCGATGATCTCCTCGGCCTCGATCTCGCGGGCGAGGCGGTTTCGTCCGAGCGTATCGGCAATCTTGTTCAGGCCTTTTTCCGTCTCCTTCCACGATGGCTTGCCGGCGGCCTTGAGCGACGCGACATAGCCCTCGAATAGGTCCGCGACCGTGCCAGGACGCGTATCCGTTGCGATCTTGATGCTTCGGCCCTTCTGGATCACATCCGCGAAGTCGCGCTTGAAGACCGCGCGCGCGTCAACGAGGGACATCGAGGGATACGCACCGATCTTCTTCTTGGTGCGCTTGCCATCACGCCACTGCTGGGCCATCCAATCGGCGGTCACGCGCTTGGGCATTGGCTTGAGGACAAGGACGAGACGGCCGGTGCCGCGTCCATCGCCGTCGGCGAGATTTTCTTGCTTCTGGCTCACCTCGACGCGCTTGAGCGCATGCCGGATGGCGGTGTCGGTCAGGCTGGGCATCGCGATTCTCCTGTTCCGCAACTGGGATCGGTTCAGGAGAAACAGGGGTCGCTTGCTGGGAGCGGAGAGCCGTTTTCTACCCCTTAAACCGCCCCCAGTTTGCCAAAACCGTCCCCACTACGCAATGCCAAAAATGCCCGAGTTTGCTAGTGTTTCAGCGTGCTTGTGCGTGCTCCAGCGTGATCTTATTGACCGAGTGGGATGGTTATGGATGAGGATGAGATAGCGGCAAGCGCATGCCAGCATGGCGCGTGCGAGCGTGGGCAGGGCGATCGCGACGGTGTCGGCGCATCCGGCGATGTTAATGCGTGATATTTCCACGCCGGTGGCGTCGAGCAGTGAGATGACGAGGCATTCCCGCGCCGGCGGCGCGGCGTTCGCGTCGTCCCACATGATCTCCGCGCATGGCATGAGCGCAGGGAGGCGCATCTGACGCGGCTGCGGCCAGTGCGTTAACCTCCAAAGCGGAGACACGTGAGGGGCGCGCGACCTGACTGCTGCCGCAAAATATCCGGAATGGTTTTTTCCCGCTGCCATGCTGGTCCGATGTGATGCATGAAAGCTGCTGTGGCGCGATCGATCAGCCGCTATGCTCACGGGCAAAGGAGTCGCCCGTGCCTGAAATGCCGCATTATGAGCAGCAATATCTCGACCTGATGGAGCGGATCTGGCGCGAGGGGCATGAGCGCGATGATCGCACGGGAGTCGGCACGCGGTCGGTCTTCGGTGCGACAATGCGCTTTTCGCTCGCCGACGATGCGGTTCCGCTGCTGACGACCAAGCGTGTCTACTGGAAAGCGGCGGCACGTGAGATGCTGTGGTTCCTCTCGGGAGAGACGAACATCCGCCCTCTTGTCGAGCAGGGCGTGCATATCTGGACCGACTGGCCGCTCGCGCGCTACCGGAGTGAGACGGGCGACGCGATCTCCATGGAAGATTTCGAGGCGCGGATTGTCGCTGATGAGGGGTTCGCCCTGGCCTGGGGCGACCTTGGCCCGGTTTATGGCCGGCAGTGGGTGGACTGGCCGCGCTACACGCCTGCGCCGGATGCGGGCGAAGGGCTATGGCGTCGCGCGCCGCGTGGGCAGGGGCACAACCAGATCGCGGCGCTGGTTAACGATATTCGCCATAATCCCGGATCGCGCCGGCTGCTGTTCACCGGCTGGAATGTTGATGAGGTGCCAGGCATGGCGTTGCCGCCTTGCCACATGACCTACCAATTCCATATCGCGGATGGGCGGCTTTCCGGCCTGCTTTTCCAACGCAGCGCCGACCTCGTGCTCGGGGTGCCGTTCAATGTCTTCGGCCTTGCGCTGATTACGCGGATGCTGGCTCAGCAATGTGATCTGGAGCCAGGTGAGATTCTCTGGAACGGCGGTGATGTCCACATCTACCTGAACCATGAGGAGCTGGTGAAAGCGCAGACCGGCCGCGTGCCTGAGGGTGCGCCAAAGCTGCGGATGCGCCGCCGGCCGCCCAGCATGTTCGACTATGAAATCAGTGACTTCGCGGTGGAGGATTATATGCCTCAGCGTCACATCGCGGCGCCCGTCGCGGTGTGACGAGCCGCGTGTGCGAGCCTCTTGCAAGATGGAATGCGGTATAATATAATTGCTCCACAGTGAAATATTGGTTCGCGTGTCCCAGTGGTGTAAAAGCGGGCCGAGGAGAGACGATGACGCAGGACGGCAGCGGCCGGCAGGCCGGACAAGATGCTCGGCGTAATCTGCCGCGCCTTTCGCTTTATGTGCCGGAGCCACCCGCGCGGCCCGGCGAAGAGGCGGATTTTTCCAGCTTCGATGTGCTGCCCGCCGGTGAGACGCGGCGTCCGGATGAAGCCTCTCATGCCAATGCGATGACCGATCTTGCCTATGGGCTGGTGCGTGTGCTGGATGAGGAAGCGCGCGCCGTTGGCCCGTGGAACCCGCGCCTCTCCACGGAGACCTTGCTGACGATGCTTCGCGCCATGGCGCTTACCCGCGCGTTCGACGAACGGATGTTTCGCGCCCAGCGGCAGGGCAAGACCAGCTTCTATATGAAGAGCACGGGCGAGGAAGCCGTCTCCGTCGCGGCGGCGATGGCGATGGCGGATGAGGATATGTGCTTCCCCAGCTATCGGCAGCAGGGCATCCTCATCACGCGTGGCTGGCCGCTGGTCGAGATGATGAACCAGATCTACTCCAACCGGGGTGATCGGTTGCAGGGCAAGCAGCTTCCCATCATGTATTCGGTGAAGGAGAAGGGCTTCTTCTCCATTTCCGGCAACCTCACCACGCAATATCCCCAGGCGGTCGGCTGGGCGATGGCGAGCGCATCGCGCGGGGATACGCGCATTGCCGCGGCATGGTGCGGGGAGGGCTCCACCGCGGAGGGGGATTTCCACTCGGCCTGCACGTTCGCCAGCGTGTTCCGCGCGCCGGTGATCCTCAACATCGTGAACAACCAGTGGGCGATCAGCAGCTTCTCCGGCTTTGCCGGCGGGGAATCGACCACCTTCGCCGCGCGCGGGGTCGGCTATGGCATTGCGAGCCTGCGGATCGACGGCAATGATCCGCTGGCCGTCTATGCCGCGACCCGCTGGGCGGCGGATCGCGCCCGCGCCAATGTGGGGCCAACGCTGATCGAGCATTTCACCTATCGCGTGGAAGGGCACAGCACGTCGGACGACCCCACCCAATATCGTTCCGCCATGGAGGCGAGCGCCTGGCCGCTGGGCGATCCGGTCCGTCGTCTGCGCGATCATCTGATCGGCCTTGGCGTATGGGACGAGGCGCGCCAGGCGGAGATGGACCGGGAGGTCGCCGAGCAGGTGAAGGCCTCTGCCCGCGAGGCGGAGAAGAACGGCATATTGGGCCATGGCCTCCATCAGCCGATGGAGACGATGTTCGAGGGCGTCTATGAGGAGATGCCCTGGCACCTGAAGGAGCAGCAGGCGCAGATGCAGGCCGAGCAGAAGGCGGCCGGGCTGTGAGCGCGGCGAAAGGGGCGGCGGTGCCCGCGACCACCACCACCGAAGGCGAAGCGCCCGCCCGGCAGCTCAACATGATCCAGGCGATCAACGAGGCGCTGGACGTGATGCTGGCGCGCGACCCGGATGTGGTCGTCTTCGGGGAGGATGTCGGTTATTTCGGCGGCGTGTTCCGCGCCACCTCGGGTCTCCAGAAGCGCCACGGCAAGACCCGGGTGTTCGATACGCCGATCACGGAGTGCGGCATCATCGGCGTGGCGGTCGGCATGGGGGCCTATGGCCTGCGTCCGGTGCCGGAGATCCAGTTTGCCGACTATATCTATCCCGCGCTGGATCAGCTCGTTTCCGAGGCGGCGCGGCTGCGCTACCGCTCGGCGGCGGATTTCACCGCGCCGCTCACCGTGCGCTCGCCCTTTGGCGGCGGCATTTTCGGCGGGCAGACGCACAGCCAGTCGCCCGAGGGCATCTTCACCCATGTCTCGGGCCTCAAGACGGTGATCCCTTCCACCCCCTATGACGCCAAGGGCCTGCTGATCGCGGCGATCGAGGATAATGATCCGGTCATCTTCTTCGAGCCCAAGCGCATCTATAATGGCCCGTTCGACGGTCATTATAACCGCCCGGCAAAGAGCTGGGCCGGCCACCCGGATGCGATCGTGCCGGAGGGGCATTATCGCGTGCCGCTGGGCAAGGCGCGCACCGTGCGGGAGGGGGATGCGCTCAGCATCCTTTGCTATGGCGCGATGGTTCATGTCGTCGCCAGCACCGTGGCGGACCTCGGTGTCGATGCGGAGATCATCGATCTTCGTACGCTCCTGCCGCTCGATATCGAGGCGATCGAGGCGACGGTTCGCAAGACCGGGCGCTGCCTCGTCGTGCATGAAGCCACGCGGACCAGTGGTTTCGGCGCGGAGCTTTCCGCGCTGGTGCAGGAGCGCTGCTTCTATCATCTGGAAGCGCCGGTGGAGCGCGTGACGGGTTTTGACACGCCTTATCCCCACAGCCTTGAATGGGCCTATTTCCCTGGCCCCGTCCGCATCGGCGAGGCTATCGCCAAGATCATGAAGGATTGAGCAGCCATGGCGCGCTTCACGTTTCGCCTGCCGGATATCGGCGAGGGCATTGCCGAGGCAGAGATTGTCGGCTGGCACGTCAAGATCGGGGACCGGGTCGAGGAAGATCAGGAACTGGCCGATATGATGACCGACAAGGCGACGGTGGCGATGGAATCGCCCGTGGCCGGGGTCGTGGTCGCGCTGGCCGGTGAGCCGGGCGACATGGTGCCCATCGGCTCGACACTGGTGGTGATCGAGACGGAGGGGGAGGAGGAAGCGCCCGGTGCCGATGCGCCGCCGCCCGTCGCGGCGGAAACCGTGCCTGAGCCCAGGCCAGACCCCGTGCCCACGCCAGAACCCGCGCCGCAACCCGCACCGGAACCGGAGATCGCGCCGGAGATCGCGCCGGAGCCTGTCGCCGCGCCCGCCGCCGCTCCGGCTCCGGCCGCCGCCCGCATCCTTGCCTCCCCGGCCGTGCGCGCCCGCGCGCGGGAGCTGGGCATTGATCTCGCGCAGGTGAAGCCCTCGGGCGATCATGTCCGCCATGCGGATCTCGACGCTTATCTGCTTTATGGCGCCGGGCAGGGCTATCGTCCGGCCGGCGCTGGCCGGGCGCGCGCGGACGAAGCCGTGAAGGTCATCGGTATGCGCCGCCGCATCGCGGAGAATATGGCGGCTTCCAAGCGGCATATTCCGCACTTCACCTATGTCGAGGAGATCGACGTGACCGCCCTTGAGGCGATGCGTGCCGATCTCAATGCCCATCGTGGGGATCGGCCCAGGCTCACCTTCCTGCCGTTCCTCATCGTCGCGATCTGCAAGGCGCTGCCGGATTTCCCGATGATCAACGCGCGCTATGACGATGAAGCGGGCGTGGTGACGCGCCATGGCGCCGTCCATATGGGCATGGCGACGCAGACCGATGCCGGGCTCATGGTGCCGGTGATCCGCGACGCGCAGGCGCGCAATGTGTGGCAGCTTGCGAGCGAGATTACGCGCCTGTCCGATGCCGCGCGGACCGGGAAGGCGAAGAGCGAGGAGCTTTCCGGCTCGACCTTGACGGTCACGTCGCTCGGGCCGCTGGGCGGCGTCGCGACCACGCCGGTCATCAACCGGCCGGAAGTGGCGATCATCGGCCCCAACCGCATCATCGAGCGGCCGGTCTTCCGGGGCAAGGATATCGTCGCGGCAAAGCTGATGAACCTGTCGATCAGCTGCGATCATCGCGTGGTGGATGGCTGGGACGCCGCGAGCTTTGTCCAGGCATTGCGTCGCCTGCTGGAGACCCCGGTGCTGCTCTTCGCGGACTGAGGCGCGCGCGCCGGCCTGTTCCCGGCCCCGCTTGAGGCGAACCGAATCCGATTCGCGACAAGCCGGCGCCAGCGCCGCCCCGGCGGGAATCCGCTGTGCTAGGGTCGTCCCCCGGTAAAAAAGGGGGCGATGAGGATGCAGGGGTGCAGGCAGGGTTTCGCGCGGCGGTTCGCGCCGGGGGCAGTCGCGCTCGGGCTGGGTGCCGCGCTGGTCGCGGGCTGTTCGGGCGGGCACAAGTCGCAGCCTCCCGTCACGCCGCCGCCGCCGGCACCGCAGGGGCAGGCGCCGCAGCCGCCCATGGGGGCGAGCGCGGGCATGATCGTGCCGCCGCTGGGTGCGGACGGCAGGCGGGTCACGCCCAATCGCGATCTGTCGAGCGCGGAGACGCTGTGGCATGTCCGCATGGCGCTCAACGTCGCGGCGCTCGCTTGCGAGGCGCATGGCGGCGCGGCGCGGATCAGCTATAATGCGCTGCTCAAAACCCATAAGGCGGCGCTGGCCCGGACGAACAGCACGGTCGATGCCGAATATAAAGCGCGCTACGGCACGCAAGGGCTCGCCATGCGCGATACGATGGACACACGGGTCTATAATTTCTTTGCGCTGCCGCCCGTGCAGGATCAGTTTTGCGCGCGCGCAGCCGATGTTGCGCGGACATTTAACGGCAAGGCGTCGGCTGAGCTGGCGGGCTATGCGCCGACGGCGCTCGCTGCGCTGGAAGAACCCTATCTGGTGTTCTACGATGCCTATGCCGCCTATCAGGAGCGGCTGCGTGCATGGCGCGCGGCGGATGGCGGCGCGCAGACGCTGAGCGCGCGCTGAACAGACAGGTTAGAGCAGGGTCGCGCGGAACATCGTCTGCCCGCTGGCGCCCGGCGCGATGGGCTGGTCTATCCTGACGCGGACATGGGTGGCGGCCTGACCGGATGCAGGGCGCAGCGTGCCCGCGGGCGTGATGGTGAAGGTGGCGCCCGGGCGATCCCAGCGGCGGCCGCCATCGGTGGAGACTTGCAAATTGCCGCTGCTCGCCGGATCGATCATCACCGGCTGGGGGAGCGGGCTGACGATGCTGGTTGGGGCCACCGGTCGGTTGCTGTCATTGCGATAGCGGATGACGAAAAGCACCCGATCCCCGGGGCGTAGTGTCGCGGTGCTGGCGAGCGCACGGGTCGGCGCGCCATTGACATCCTGCTCTATCGTCTCGCGGAATACGCGGCTCTCCAGCGTGAGCTGGGAGGTCGGCGCGGCGTTGGCGGTCGATATGGTCAGCGTGGCCGCCAGAGCGAGCATCGGCGTGAGCAGCGTCATCAGGGCGGATGGAGAGGCGCGGTGTGTCATGCGCAAAAATTATGGTGAACATGGTCAACAAATAGTTAACGCGCCGATCGCCCATGTGGCTGATCGGCGCTGCCTCACATGCCGTATGCGGATGTTTCCGGGGTGGCGGCATTTCCAGTACGATTTCGTGGCGGAGCGTGTTGACAGGGGCCGCGCCCTCCTATAGCTGCCCGGCCTCACCAATATGCGGGTGTAGCTCAGTTGGTTAGAGCGCCGGCCTGTCACGCCGGAGGTCGCGGGTTCGAGCCCCGTCACTCGCGCCACCTTTCTCTAGGGATTGGTGCAAAAAAAGCCGCCCGGTTACAGGGCGGCTTTTTTGTTTCGGCTTAGGATGGCGCTCAGCGGAAGCGGCCAATCTCCATCCAGGTGAGGAGTGGTCGCACGGGGAAAATCCAGATTATTCCCGCTACGATATAGAGGATTGCCTGCACCCAGCCCGGCCATGCGCCGATGACATGGGAAAAGCTCGCGATGATGACGGCCCAGATCGCAATGATGGCGAGGATGAGGAACATGCCGGCGGGCTTGCGCCAGCTTGGCTTATAGTCGGTCTGATCGTTGCCCATCACTGTGCCTCCAGCTCGAAAAAACGTTGTTCGGTAACGATTACGTCCATCGGCACATCCCATGGCGCAGCGGCAAGCATATCGACCTGCTGGACAGACCAGGCAAGGCCGATCCGCAGTGCCGCCGGGAGGGCAGCCAGCGCGCGGTCATAATGGCCGGCGCCCTGACCCATGCGGTTCAGGCGCGAATCAAACGCCAGCATGGGGATGATGAGCACATCCGGTATCACACGCGCTGCATGTGCTGCGGGCTGGTGGACACGGTGCGGACCGGCGACGAGGGTATCGTCGGGCAGCCAGTCGGCGAAATGCATGGGCGCGTCCCCGTCGTCAAATGCGGGGAGGCACAGCGGATGACCGGCTTCGCTTAGCTGGATCGCGATATGGCGGGTGGGCGCCTCGTAACGGGTGGGTGCGTAGAGCGCGACGTGCGCGCCGGCAGGGATGCGCGCCCGCACCGGAGACGGCAGAGCGCGGAAGGCAATGGTCCGCACAGACGGGCGCAGCACTTCCACGAAGGCGCGTCGGCGCGCGCGCATGTCGGCCCGGAGCGCCACGCGAGCGGCGACAGGTCCGTCCGGTGCATCAGTCATGATGAAAGGCGGGTGACGGGACCGCCATGGCCGTTTGCTGGAATATCCTCTGACGCCTCAACGTCAGGTGGGGACCATTTAGCACGGGCCAGGGCCCGGCCAGGGACAGCCCCCGTGGATGTGATATCGCCTCAGGGATGTTCGCATAAGCGCGCACCGGGCAGTACCCGTCACTCATCTATCTAGGCGGTCGCGCGCTGTGCCGCAAGATTGTCCGCAAGAGCTTCTGCACGCACGGCCAGCCGCTCGATGGCGGCGATCGCTTCCAGATCCTCAATGGGTGGCGGTGGCAGAGGCGGCGGCGGTGGCGCGCTTTGCACCGGCGGTGGTGGTGGTGGCGGTGCCTTGCGCTGATCCTCAAGCTCGTCGGCCAGCAGGAGCGCGGCATAGAGGAGCTGGCGTACCTCCGTCAGGCCGCCGCTGGAGCCGGAAACTTTTGAAACGCGATCGGAGATCATGTCCGCCAGATAATGAAGCTGGGCTTCCTCGCCATCGCGGCAATGCACCGCATATTGGCGGCCCCCAACCATGATCTTCACTTCAGCCATCGCTGCGTGCTTTCTGAAGGTCGCCAATCAGTGAATCCAGCGATTTGAGCGCGGCGATCGCCTTGTCGCGTGAATAGGGGTCGATATCGACACCGGGGGGCTGGGGGCCGGACTCTGCGTTGAGTTCCGCTTCCAGTGCGGCTTGCCGCTCCTCGGCAATCTGCCGTGTAGCGACCTCGGCACGGGAGATGGCCCGCTCCAGTCGGTCCATCGCCTGCTTCATTCGATCACTCGCCATGCGCGCCCCTTAACATGCTGCTTGGGGATTGCAAAAGGGCGAGTAAGAACCACGCGCGAACTGTCCCCGACTGGGCTGCGCGCGCGCCTGCCTAAACCCGCTCCAAGGTTGACGGTGGCAGGCCGAAGGGACAAAGGGTGCCCATCGACTCGATTGGGGGACTGTGGCGCTGCGCCATGCCCATGTGCGCGCCCGTTGTTTGGCGCCGCGGGCAGGGGATGCGCCGCACTGGAAGGATGACTGGCCGAATATGGCGATCACGGACAAGCAACTCGCCGACACGATCCGCGTGCTCGCCATGGACGCTGTGCAGGCGGCCAATAGCGGCCACCCCGGCATGCCGATGGGCATGGCCGATGTCGCGACGGTGCTGTTCAGGGATGTGCTGCGGTTCGATCCGGCCCGGCCTGACTGGGCGGATCGGGATCGGTTCGTGCTCTCGGCGGGCCATGGCTCGATGCTCATTTATGCGCTGCTCCACCTGACGGGCTATGCGCGCCCGACCATCGCGGACATTCGCAATTTCCGTCAGCTTCACAGCCCCTGCGCTGGTCATCCGGAAAATTTCGAGCTGGCCGGCGTCGAGGCGACCACCGGGCCGCTCGGGCAGGGGCTGGCCATGGCGGTGGGCATGGCCATGGCGGAGCGGCATCTGAACGCGGACTTCGGCGATGCGCTGGTCGATCATCACACCTGGGTGATCGCTGGTGACGGCTGCCTCATGGAGGGCATTAATCACGAGGCGATCGGCCTTGCCGGGCACTTGAAGCTTGGCCGGCTGAACGTGCTGTGGGATCATAACAGCATCACCATTGATGGTGCGGTCGGTCTGTCCTCCAGCGAGGATGTGCTGGTGCGCTACGCTGCGACCGGCTGGCATGTGACGCAGTGCGATGGCCATGATTTCGCCGATATCCGTCGCGCACTGGATGAAGCGCGTGCTGATCCGCGTCCGTCCATCGTCGCCTGCAAGACCCGCATCGGCGAAGGCGCGCCGACCATGGCGGGGACAAGCAAGGTCCATGGCTCGCCGCTCGGCGCGGAAGAAGTCGCCGCCACGCGGGAGGCACTGGGCTGGCGCTATCCGCCGTTTGAAATTCCCGAGGATATTCGCGCGGCTTGGTTGGAAACCGGCCATCGTGGAGGCACGGCGCGCGCCGCGTGGGAAGCGCGTCTGGCTGCGGATGCTGGCCGCGCGGAGTTCGAGCGGCGCATGGCCGGCGATCTTCCGGCGGATTTCTCGCTGCAGGCCTATCTCGACGGCCTGATCGCCGTGCCGCAGAAGGTGGCGACCCGCAAGGCGAGCGAGATGGTGCTGGGCGCGATCAACCCGCAGCTTCCCGAGACCGTCGGCGGCTCGGCTGACCTGACCGGCTCCAACAACACCAAGACGGCCGATCAGGCGCCATTCACAGCCGAAAATTATGGCGGCCGCTACGTTTATTATGGCATCCGCGAATTCGGCATGTCCGCCGCGATGAACGGCATGGCGCTGCATGGCGGTATCATTCCTTATGGCGGCACCTTCCTCGTGTTCTCGGATTATTGCCGCAACGCCATCCGCCTCTCCGCACTCCAGCGCCAGCGCGTCATCTATGTGCTGACGCATGACAGCATCGGTCTGGGTGAGGACGGTCCGACCCACCAGCCCATCGAACATGTCATGTCGATGCGGATGATCCCCAATCTGGAGGTCTTCCGGCCCTGCGATACCATCGAGACGGCCGAGTGCTGGGAGCTGGCGCTCCACAATCGGGAGACGCCGTCCGTGCTGGCGCTGAGCCGGCAGAATCTGCCGCAGCTTCGTACCGATGCGGAGGAAAACCGCTCGGCACGCGGTGGCTATCGTCTTGTCGCTGCGACCGGCGCGCGGAAAGTGGTGATCGTCGCCACGGGCTCCGAAGTGGAGATCGCCGTGGCAACCGCCGCACGGCTGGAGGCGGACGGGATCGGCGTGGACGTCGTCTCGTTGCCGAGCTGGAGCCGCCTCATGGCACAGGATGCCGGCTATCGCGCCGATCTGCTGCCGGCCGATGCGCTCATCGCCTCCATAGAAGCGGGCACGACCTTTGGCTGGGAAGCGATTACCGGGCCGGGCGGCCTGCGCTTTGGGATAGACAGTTTCGGTCTTTCCGCTCCAGCGGGGGAGCTTTACGAATTTTTCGGCCTTACCGCCGATGCCATCACGCCACGTATCAAAGAAGCGCTCACACAGTCCTGAGCGCTGCCGATTGAAGAAGGAGACGCGTTCCAATGGCGACGAAGGTTGCAATCAACGGGTTTGGCCGCATCGGCCGTCTGGTCGCACGGGCGATCCTGTCACGCACCGATCATGATCTTGAGCTGGTCTCGATCAACGATCTTGGCGATGCCAAGGCGAATGCGCTGCTCTTCAAGCGCGACAGCGTGCATGGCACTTTTCCGGGCGATGTCTCGGTGGATGGTGACGCGCTGATCGTGAACGGCAAGCGCATTGCCGTCACCGCCGAGCGGGACCCGGCCAAGCTGCCGCACAAGGCGCAGGGCGTGGACATCGCGCTTGAGTGCACGGGCTTTTTTGCGGACAAGGCATCGGCCGGCAAGCATCTGGAAGCAGGCGCCAAGCGCGTCGTCATCTCCGCGCCGGCTAAGGGCGTGGACAAGACGGTGGTGTTCGGCGTCAACCATCAGACGCTGACCAGCGAGGATATCGTCATCTCCAATGCGAGCTGCACGACCAATTGCCTCGCGCCTTTTGCCAAGGTGCTGAACGACGCGATCGGGATCGAGCGCGGCCTGATGACCACGGTCCATGCCTATACCAACGATCAGAAGATCCTCGACCAGATCCACAGCGATCCGCGCCGTTCGCGTGCCGCTGCCATGTCGATGATCCCCACCACCACGGGTGCCGCCCGCGCCGTGGGCGAGGTTCTGCCGGAGCTGAAGGGCAAGCTGGATGGCTCCGCGATCCGCGTGCCGACCCCAAATGTCTCGGTGGTCGATCTCACCTTCACGCCCAAGCGCGATACCAGCGTCGAGGAAGTGAACGCGCTGCTCAAGGCCGCGTCGGAGTCGGGCCCGCTCAAGGGTGTCCTCGGCTATTCGGATGAGCCGCTGGTCTCGATCGACTATAATGGCAACGCCAACAGCTCCACCATCGACAGCCTGGAGACCGCGGTCATCGACGGCAAGCTGGTGCGCGTGCTGAGCTGGTATGACAATGAGTGGGGCTTCTCGAACCGCATGGTCGATACGACCGGTGTGGTCGCGGGTCTGCTCTGAGTAACTGAACTGTGCAGGCACGAGGGGGAAGGGCGACCTTCCCCCTCATTGCATGATAGACGACCGCGACATGATCGCGCCTCAGGCGAAATGGGAAGACCGATGGCCAAGCCTTTCAAGACGCTAGACGATATGGGGGATATCACCGGCAAGCGCGTGCTCGTCCGTGAAGATCTCAACGTTCCCATGCAGGATCATGCCGTGAGCGACGACACGCGTCTGCGCGCTGCCGCGCCGACCATCCTGGAGCTGGCTGATCGTGGCGCGAAGGTGCTGGTGCTGGCTCATTTCGGCCGGCCCAAGGGGCAGAAGTCTGCGGAAATGTCGCTGAGCCTTGTCACGCGCGCCTTCTCCGGCGTGCTCGGCCGCGACGTGCAGTTCATCCCGGATTGCGCGGGCGAGGGCGCGGCGGCGGGCATTGCCGTGATGCAGCCGGGCGATATCGCGATCCTCGAAAATACCCGTTTTCATGCCGGCGAGGAGAAGAATGATCCCGCGCTGGCGGATGCCATGGCCGCGCTGGGCGATTTCTATGTGAACGACGCGTTCTCCGCCGCGCACCGCGCCCATGCCTCGACGGAAGGGCTGGCGCACAGGCTCCCGTCTTTTGCCGGCCGTTCCATGGAGAAGGAGCTGGATGCGCTGGAAGCCGCGCTGGGCACCCCGCACAAGCCCGTGGCGGCCGTGGTTGGCGGCGCCAAGGTTTCGACCAAGCTCGACGTGCTGAACAACCTTGTCGCGAAGGTCGATCATCTCATCATCGGTGGCGGCATGGCCAATACCTTTCTCGCCGCGCGCGGGGTGAATGTCGGCAAATCGCTGTGCGAGCATGATCTGGCGCCGATCGCCGAGAAGATCATGGAAGCGGCGGACAAGGCGGGCTGCACCGTGCATCTGCCCTATGATGTGATGGTGGCGAAGGAATTTGCGGCCAACCCTGCCTCGCTGCGGGCGTGCAATGTGCATGAGGTCGCGGCGGACGAGATGATTCTCGACGTCGGGCCTTTCGCCGTTGAAGCGCTGGGCGACGCGCTCAAGACCTGCCGGACGCTGGTGTGGAATGGTCCGCTCGGCGCCTTCGAAATCGCGCCGTTCGACAAGGCGACGGTCGCGCTCGCGCAGATCGCCGCGGCGCTGACGCGGGAGGGCAGCCTCATTTCCGTCGCGGGTGGTGGGGATACGGTCGCCGCGCTCAATCATGCCGGGGTGGCGGCGGACTTCACGTTCGTCTCGACGGCCGGCGGTGCCTTCCTGGAGTGGATGGAAGGCAAGGAACTGCCCGGAGTCAAGGCGCTCATCGCGGCCTGAAAAGGCACTGACCCCCAAAAGGGGACAACTCATGGTTGAGCCGCTTGCCTTTTCTCCAAGGCGCGGCAACTAGCCGTGCAGCGTCGTGTGGAGGGGGCGGCGATGATCGTCCGTCCCCGGCAATCACGATTTTCTTCAACCGCCGCTCACGCGGCACTATCAATAGCAGACGGGGTATGTGCAGATGCTCGATGCGGACATGACCAAGAAGATCGCGGACGGACAGGGCTTCATCGCCGCGCTGGATCAGAGCGGCGGCTCGACGCCCAAGGCGCTCAAGGGCTATGGCGTGGAAGAAGGCGCCTGGGCCAATGATGAGGAGATGTTCGGCCTCATCCACCAGATGCGGAGCCGCATCATCACCGCGCCCAGCTTCTCGGGTGAGAAGGTGATCGGCGCGATCCTCTTCGAGCGCACGATGGATGGCACGGTGGACGGCAAGCCGACCCCCGCCGCGTTGACAGCGCGCGGCGTCGTTCCCTTCATCAAGATCGACAAGGGCCTTGAGGATGAGGCGAACGGCGTGCAGCTGATGAAGCCCATGCCTGAGCTTGACGCGCTCCTCGCGCGTGCGAAGGGCCTTGGCGTGTTCGGCACCAAGGAGCGCTCGGTCATCAACCTCGCCAATCGCGAGGGCATCGCCGCCATCGTCGCGCAGCAGTTCGAGGTGGCAAAGCAGGTGCTTGGCCACGGCCTCATGCCGATCATCGAGCCGGAAGTGAACATCAAGAGCGCCGAACGCGCCGGAGCGGACCAGATCCTTCTGGAGGAGACCCTGAAGGCGCTTGACGCATTGTCCGGTGACGACAAGGTGATGCTGAAGCTCTCCATCCCCGCCAAGGCCGGCCTTTTCGATCCGCTGGTGGATCATCCGCGCGTGCTGCGCGTGGTGGCGCTCTCGGGCGGTTTCAAGCGGCCCGAGGCCTGCGCGGAACTGGCGAAGAATCGCGGCATGATCGCCAGCTTCAGCCGCGCGCTGCTGGAAGATCTGCGCCACCAGATGAGCGATGCGGAATTCGACGCCTCGCTTGGCGGCGCGATCGACGAGATTCACGCGGCCTCGACGGTTAAGGCTGCGGCCTGACGATATGACCGGCACCGGGCGAGGCATGGCGCCTCCGCCCGGCGCCGCATTTTCCTATCATCGCAGCCTCGCGCCGATGATGTGGGCCTTCATGGCCCTTGTGGGGATCGAGGCGGCGGTCATGCATATGCTGCTGGCCTTCTGGTTTCCCACCATTGCGCTGATTGTCTCCGCGATCAGTCTTCTGACCCTGCTGTGGCTGGTTGGCGTGGTCCGCTCGCTCCGGCGGCTACCGGTTCTGCTCGATGATGATCGGCTCTTGTGGCGCTGCGGCGCGCTTCGGGCGCTCGCGGTTCCGCTCGGCCAGATCGCGGGTCTGCGCGCGCAGTGGGACAATGCGCTCGTCAAGGATCGCGCAACGCTCAACTGCGCGCTGATCGCCTGGCCCAATGTCATGATCGATCTTGCCGCGCCGCTCGACTATCGGGGGCGGAAGATCGTGCGTATCACGCACAGGCTGGATGAGCCGGACGCTTTCATCGCGGCGCTGAACCGGGTACGGACGGTGGCATGACGGATACGCCCACCTGCCAGCTCTACCTGATTTCGCCGCCCCAGATTGATGCGACCTTGCCGGAGGCTCTGGCGCGTGCGCTGGACGGCGGGCCGGTGGCGGCGTTTCAGCTTCGCCTCAAAGGGGTGGATGACGATGCGATCGTGCGGGCGGCCGAACCGCTGCAGCGGTTGTGCGCGGACCGCGACGTGGCGTTCATCATCAATGACAGCATGGCATTGGCCAAAAGGCTGAACGCGGACGGGGTGCATCTGGGGCAGGGCGATGGCGATCCGGCCGAGGCGCGGCGCCTGCTCGGGCCGACGGCGCAGATCGGCGTGACCTGCCATGCGAGCCGTCATCTCGCCATGGAGGCGGGGGATGCCGGCGCCGATTATGTGGCGTTCGGCGCGTTCTTCCCCACCATGACCAAGGCGGTGGACCATCATGCCGAGCCGGATATCCTGCGCTGGTGGTCCAGTCTGTTCGAGCTGCCCTGTGTCGCGATTGGTGGCATCACGGCGGAAAATGCCGCCCCGCTCGTGGATGCCGGGGCGGATTTTCTGGCAGTCAGCGGCGCGGTGTGGACCCACCCCGACGGTCCGGCCGCCGGGGTGAGGGCCTTTGCTACGCTGCTTGGCTGAGCGCCGTTCGTGCTGTGACACGGCGGCTGCGCAGTGATCCGCCGATCATCGCAAACCCCGCAATCATCATGGCCCAGCTCGCCGGCTCCGGCACGGCACTGAACAGGCTGAACTGCCGGTTCATGTCCGCATAGGCGGCGGCCTGCACCTGCGCTGTGGGGTGCGTACCATCGAAGTAGAAATAGCCCGCGCAGTCGCTTGCCTGTGCGTTGGCGGCGATGCAGTTCGAGGTCGTGTCGAGCACGGGCAGGCCGACCAGGCCGGGCGCGAGCGTCGCCGTGCCGAGGAAGGTCAGGAGCTCATAGCGCATGAGCGTGGTGTCGCTGTCGAGCGTTAGCCCGGCAAGGTCGGCGGTCAGATAGGTGTTGGCCGTGATCGAGAAGGGAAGGCCGGCGCCGCCGACCGGAAAGTCGGTGATGAATATGTTGCGAACGCCCAGATCGTTGAGCATCTGCACCGCGCCTGCGATTGATGCGGAGGCGGCGCGCAGGGCGGCATCCACACTCGGATAGCCGTCCGGCAGGTTGAAGATGTCGTTGCCGCCGAAGTTCAGCACATAAAGGCCATTGGTGTCGATCGTGCCGCCACCAGCCAGATAGCCCTGAAACATCCCCATCTGCTCGGAAAGATCAGGTACGCCGGAGGTGGTGGTGGCGCGGGCGCCGCCAAAGGCGAAGTTGGTGCCGCCCAGCAATGAGGGCGTGGTCGGCGTGCCGAACAGATCGATGGAGAGCAGGTCGACATAGTCGTACCCGTTGGTGAACCGGCCATTATAATAGCCGAGCGATGCATTGGGCGTGGCGCCGCCGGTCAGTGTCGCAATATTGCCGGCGTCGACCAGACTGTCCCCGAAGACGGTCAGCGAGGTGTAGTTCAGCGTGCTCTTCGTGGCGCTCGCCGGCGCGGTTGCGAGAGCAAGGCTGGTGATAAGAGCGGCGGTTGCGACCGCGATTGTCATTTTCGGCATCATCATCTCCCACGGATTATCTTTGCGGACTCGGCTCCTTAGAGTCGGCCGGCGCGGAGCATCACGCCGGTGGAGCGCTTTGGCAATGGTCGTGATGAATGGCTGTGGTTAACGCGTACCGTTAACGGACTGGTCCTGTCATGTAGATACGCAGATCATAGGGCAGGCGCGGGGGCGAGAGCGGCGGCGCCCCGATGCGCGGCCGTGAGGCCGGCACGCTGACAGGAAGCGCCGCGCTGTCCCATGGGACTGGCGCGGCCAGCAGATAAACGGGCCTTGGCGTGAAATCCTGCCGAACCGTGACCGGCATGCCCGGCCGCGTGATCTCAAAGAGCTGGGCGGCGAAGGCGGGGGGCAGGCGAATGCAGCCGTGCGAGGCTGGAAAGCCGGGCAGGTGCCCGCCATGCAGCGCAATCCCGTCCCATGTCAGGCGCTGCATGTGCGGCATGGGCGCGGCTGAATAGAGATTGGAGCGGTGCCATTTCTTCTTCTGGAGAATGGTGAACTGGCCGCGTGGCGTTTCATGCCCCACCGATCCGGTCGAGACGGAGGACATGCCGATGAGCCGGCCGTCGCGATAGACTAAGAGCAGCTGGTGATCGATCGAGACGATCACGCCGAGGCTGCCGGCGCGTGCGGCCGGTGCCTCGATCCAGCGATGTGTGCCGTTCGCGAGGGCGCGCCCGTCAATGGCTGCCACGCCGGTGCTTCCCGCCGAAACGGCGATGAACAGCGCAGCGCGCGCAATAGCGTGGACATGGGGGAGGCACATGGCCGATCATGCATAGCGTGGCATGCCCGGTGGGGAAATGGCCGTCCGGTTCCATGTCGGCACACTGAGGGGGCGGCGGAGGCACGGCCTTGCCTCCGGGCCGCTGAACCGCTAAGGGCGCGCCCGGCTCTTTCTCCACTTTTCATTTCTGACTGCAAGGCGAGGCGCGCGATGAAGATCAGCGGCGTGGACATCCGTCCCGGCAACAATATCGAATATGAGGGTGGCCTGTGGCGCGCCGTCAAGATCCAGCACACTCAGCCCGGCAAGGGCGGCGCCTATATGCAGGTGGAGCTGAAGAACCTGATCGATGGGCGCAAGAACAATGTGCGCTTTCGGTCTGCCGAGACGGTCGAGCGTATCCGCCTCGACACGAAGGACTTCCAGTATCTTTATCCCGAGGGCGATATGCTCGTCTTCATGGATACGGAAACCTATGACCAGATCAACCTGCCGACCGATCTGGTGGGCGATGCGTCTGCCTTTCTGCAGGACGGCATGATGGTCCAGCTCGAAATGTATGAGGAGCGGCCCATTTCCGTGCAGCTTCCCGAGCAGGTCGAGGCAACGGTGGTGGAGGCAGATGCGGTGGTAAAGGGCCAGACCGCCTCGGCCAGCTACAAGCCCGCCATTCTGGACAATGGCGTTCGCGTCATGGTGCCGCCGCACATCACCACGGGCACGCGCATCGTGGTGGATGTCTATGAGCGGGAATATGTGAAGCGGGCGGAAGCCTGATGGCGCGCGCACCTGCTCCGTGGATCATGTTGCCGGCGCTCGCGCTGCTTGCGACATCGACGGTTGCCATGGGGCAGGCGAAGGCGCCACCGCCGCCGTCCAAGGACATGCTGGACGCGGCCTCGGCCAATCTCAGGATCATCGCGGCGGCGCTTCAGGCCAAGGAAGTGGATACGCCGATCAAGAACGCGCTCTTCGGCTGCCTCTATCGGAATAATCTCGCGAAGATCACCGAGTCGACCAACAAGGTGCTTGCCAATAATCCCGGCAAAATCGATCGCAAGAACCCCACTCAGATGCTGATGGTGATCGCCGGGGTCTGTGGCTATCGCCCGGCGGGCGCCGCGGCTCCGGCGCCCAAGCGCTGAAAACAGGGATATCCCGACGCTTCGCGGCGCGAAGCGGGGACAGGAGTGTACAAGATGGTTTCCCATTCAGGACTGCTGACAGTCATCGATCGCGCAGCGCGCAAGGTGGCGCCGCAGCTTCGCCGCGATTTCGGCGAGGTCCAGCATCTCCAGGTCAGTCGCAAGGGGCCAGCCGATTTCGTATCCATGGCGGACAAGAAGGCCGAACAGACCCTTGTCGCCGAACTGAAGAAGGCGCGGCCGGACTGGGGCTTTCTGCTGGAGGAAGGGGGCGAGATCGAGGGTGATCCCGCCAAGCCCCGCTGGATCATCGATCCGCTCGACGGGACGAGCAATTTTCTTCATGGCCTGCCGCACTTCGCGATCTCCATTGCGGTGCAGGAGCCCAGGCTGGGTGGCAAGGGCTGGGGCGAAGTGACCACCGGTCTCATCTATCAGCCGATCACGGATGAGAGCTATTGGGCCGAGAAATCCCGTGGTGCATGGCGGCATGACCAGCGCCTGCGCGTTTCCGCGCGGCGCGATCTGAGCGAGTCGCTTGTTGCGACGGGCATTCCCTATCTTGGCCATGGCAATATGGCGCAATGGTCGCGCATTTTCGGCGCGATCGCACCGTCCGTTGCCGGTATCCGCCGCTTTGGCGCCGCGAGTCTCGATCTCGCTTGGGTCGCGGCCGGGCGATATGACGGCTTCTGGGAAAGTGGCCTCCAGCCGTGGGATGTTGCGGCGGGTATTCTGATCGTGCGTGAAGCGGGCGGCTTCGTCAGTGATTTCCGTGGCGGCACGGAGCCGATCGAACGGCGCGAGGTGCTGGCGGCGAACGACATGCTCCACAGCAAGCTCCATAAGCTGCTGGCCGGCGCTCTACGCTGATCGCCTGCGTCCGGTCACGGGCGGATCATTCATAAACAACGGCATTTCCATCTGGTTAACCAGCTATGCGCTAGCTGGTAGGAATGGACCTCCCCTCCAGCGCCCTTGTACGGAACCGGCTGGACATGCTTTTTGGCAACAGCGTGCCGGCTGCTGTCATGAGCGTGCTTGGCGCCGTGCTCGTCGTGGCGGCCTATTGGAGTCATGGCTCGACCGGCTTTTTGCGCGAGTGGCTGGGCCTCATGGTCTGCATTTCGCTGATGCGGCTGGGCATATGGCTGGCGTTCCGGGGGAGCGCTGAGCCGGAACAGCATGCCAACCGCTGGCTCGCGCTGCTGATTGGCTCCGTCGCGCTTTCGGGCCTGGCATGGGGTTGTGCCGGTCTGATGCTGACCAGGGGGGAAGTCGGTGTTCCCGTACTGATTTTCTGCTGCATTGCGCTGGGGGCGATTCTCGCTGCCTCCGGCAATATCGTCTGGTGGCCGGCGCATCTTGCCTTCCATATGCCGGTGCTGCTCCTCACGGGGACGGGATTTTTTATCGCGGGCGAGCCGGCGGCGCAGTTGCTCGGCGTAGGCTGCTTCGCGCTTTGCTTTGCTTGTGCGATCGTGGGGCGAAATCTGGGAGCGGTGTTTGGCCGGATTGTTGATGTCTCGGCGGAAAATGCGCGGCTGGCCGATCAGCTTCGCGCGCAGGCTGCATCGCTGACGCTCGCCAATCGCCAGCTCAGACAGATCAGCCGCACCGATTATCTGACTGGCATATGGAACCGCCGGCACATGATGAGCCTGCTGGAGGCGCAGCGCGGCCCGCATGCCGTTCTGCTCATGGACATCGACCACTTCAAAAACTTCAACGATACGCTGGGCCACAATGCCGGAGACATGTGCCTGAAGCACGTCGCCGATGCGATCGACGCGGTGGCCGCCGCGCATGGTGGCCAGACCGGGCGGCATGGCGGCGAGGAATTTCTCGTCATCCTGCCCGCGAAGGATGAGGCAGGGGCCATGGCGGCGGCGGAGGAAATACGGCGCACGATCGAGCATCTGCACGAACGCCCCGAACTGGACCTGTCGCGCGCGGTGACAGTGTCCGTGGGTCTGGTCCTTGCCGATGACGACATTCCCGTGAAGCGGCGGCTGGGCCTTGCGGACGAGGCGCTCTATGCGGCCAAGCAGCAAGGGCGCAATCTGGTGCTGCGTGCCGGCGCGTCAGTCACGGCATCCTGAACACTCGTCTGTTCCGCACAAAAAAAGGGCCGATCCACCGGACCGACCCATTTCACAGGCTTCACGCACGATGACGTGATGTCGGTGGCGTCCGCTCAGTCTTCCGGCGGCGCACTGTTGAGCTGGACATAGTTCTGGATGCCCATGCGCTCGATCATCTCGAACTGGGTCTCGAGCGTGTCGACATGCTCTTCCTCGCTGTCGAGAATGGTCTGGAAAAGATCGCGGCTCACATAGTCGCGCACGGTCTCGCAATGCTGGATGGCATCGCGCAGCAGCGGCAGCGCCTCATATTCGAGATCGAGGTCGGCGCGGAGGATTTCCTCTACGCTTTGCCCAATCCGCAGCCGGCCAAGCAGCTGGAAGTTGGGAAGCCCATCAAGAAAGAAAATCCGCTCCGCCAGCTTGTCGGCGTGCTTCATTTCGTCAATGGATTCCTCATACTCGAACTTCGCGAGTTTATGAACGCCCCAATGATTAAGCATCCGGTAGTGGAGGAAATACTGGTTGATTGCCGTCAACTCGTTCTTGAGCGCGAGATTGAGAAATTCGACGACTTTTTCGTCACCCTTCATGCGGGAAGCTCCATCAGTTTGGGAATAAGCCGTCTTATATACGAAGATATACGTAAAATCATGCGCTAACGTCTCGCAACTGGTGGCGAGATCGTTTCTCATTTGCTGGGTTAGGTGCTGAAAATGCGAAACGCTCGCGAGACCGGAGCAGTGGGGGCCGGAGCGGTGGGGAAGGCGTCAGCTCGCCCGGATTTCGGCTTCTATGCGGCGCGCGGCGCGCAGGCCGGGGCAGGTTGCGGGCAGGGCGCTTTTTGCGCACTGGCGCGCTTCAAGCAGCACATCATCGGCATGCTCAAGGCAGATGCCGCAGTCCGGCTGCTTGCCGAGCCATGCATAGGCAGCCTCGGCTTCCTCGAAGCCAAGCTGTGCCGCCTCCCGCAGCTCATCCTCTCTTATGGCGTTGCAAATGCATACCAACATGAATCAGGGGTTAGCGTTGTTGAAACTCATTTGCAAGAGCGTGCTCGTATCCACAGGGCGGACGCTGAGCCGAATCGAGACGGCGGTGCGGACGGGGTGCAGCATGCGAATCGCCAGCTTTCCCGCCTGTTGCGAGTCATTCTCAGGCCTGCCGCCCCTTGCTTCGCGGGTGCAGCAGTCCTAAAGCGCGGCGAACGGATTGGGCCGAAAACGGCCAAGGGGAACGTACGTGGTCGATCTGTCGCAATATCTGCCGATTCTCCTTTTTTTGGGCATCGCGCTCGCGCTTTCTTCCGCGTTCGTCTTTCTGCCGATGATCGTCGGCCGGCTCACCGGCACGCATCAGCCAGAGGCCAGCAAGCTCAGCGAGTATGAATGTGGTTTCCCGGCCTTCGAGGATCCGCGCAGCCAGTTTGACGTGCGGTTCTATCTGGTGGCCATTCTTTTCATCATCTTCGATCTGGAAGCGGCGTTTCTCTATCCATGGTCAGTGAGCCTCGGTGAGATCGGCTGGGCCGGCTGGGCGACGATGATGGTCTTCATCTTCGAGCTGGTGCTCGGTCTCGTCTATGCCTGGAAGAAGGGAGCCCTCGATTGGGAGTAGAGCTTGAGCGGCCCGGCACGGCGGGTTTCCTGCCGGCTGGCATGGCGGCGGGAGCGCAGCCGGACCCGAACTTCTTTAACGCGCTGACCGGCGAGGTTGGTGACAAGGGCTTTCTCGTCACGTCGACCGAAGAGCTGTTCCAGTGGGCGCGGACCGGTTCGCTCTGGTGGATGACCTTCGGCCTTGCCTGCTGCGCGGTCGAGATGATCCATGTGAACATGCCGCGCTACGATATGGAGCGCTTTGGCGCCGCGCCACGCGCCTCGCCGCGTCAGAGCGACGTGATGATCGTTGCCGGCACGCTGTGCAACAAGATGGCGCCCGCGCTCCGCAAGGTCTACGACCAGATGAGCGAGCCCAAATATGTGATTTCCATGGGCTCATGCGCCAATGGCGGGGGCTATTATCACTATAGCTATTCCGTGGTGCGCGGTTGCGACCGGATCGTGCCGGTGGATATCTACGTGCCCGGTTGCCCGCCGACCGCGGAAGCGTTGCTGTATGGCGTGATGCAGCTTCAGCGGAAAATCCGCCGTGTCGGCACGCTTGAGCGGTGAGGGCAGGGTGATGAACGCCATTCATTCCGCGCCCCGCATCCAGCCGATCGACGGGCTGGCCGACGCGATCCGCGCCGCGCTGGGCAATGATGTGATCGAGATTGTCGATGCGCATTTCGAGCTGAGCGTGACGGTGGTGCGCGATGCGCTGGCCAGCGTTCTGACGGTGCTGCGGGACCGCTTCGCCTATCAGCAGCTCATGGAGATTGCGGGCGTCGATTATCCCGAGCGCGCCGAGCGTTTCGAGGTGTGTTACCACCTGCTTTCGGTGACGAAGAACCATCGGCTGCGCGTCAAGGTCTCGACCGACGAAGATCAGGCGGTGCCGAGCGTGGTTCACCTCTGGCCGGTGGCCGGCTGGCTGGAGCGTGAAGTGTTCGACATGTACGGCGTGCTTTTCGCCGGCAATACGGACCTGCGCCGCATCCTGACCGATTATGGTTTCCGGGGGCACCCTTTCCGCAAGGATTTCCCGCTCACCGGCTATGTCGAGCTGCGTTATTCAGAGGAGCTGAAGCGCGTCGTCTATGAGCCGGTGAAGCTGGCGCAGGATTTCCGCAGCTTTGATTTCATGAGCCCCTGGGAGGGCGCTGAATATATTCTGCCCGGTGACGAGAAGGCGCCTGCCGCGCCTCCGCCACCACCACCTCCTCCGCCTCCTCCTCCTCCTCCTCCTCCCCCGCCTCCGGTGGCTGCGCCTAAGGCGCCGGAAAAGGCGGCCGATGCTGGAGTGCCCGTCGCCCCTGCGCCTGCCGCCAAGCCTGCCCGCGCGAAGGCTGCGAAAGCCGACGCGGTGGACACCGCCACGGCCAAGCCTCGCGCGAAGAAGGCCGATGCCACCGGTGAAGCGGCAGCCGCGAAGCCAAAGGCGACCCGTACCCGCAAGACAACGCCTAGAGGTGACGCCTGATGGCCGACTATCTGGACGAGCTGGAGCACATCACCGACGCGGTCGATCCGACGCCGGGCGATGTCGAGATCCGCAATTACACGATTAATTTCGGCCCGCAGCATCCTGCGGCGCACGGCGTGCTGCGCCTCGTCATGGAGCTGGACGGCGAGATCGTGGAGCGCTGCGATCCGCATGTCGGCCTGCTGCATCGTGGCACCGAAAAGCTGATCGAATATAAGACCTATCTGCAGGCGCTCCCCTATTTCGACCGGCTCGATTATTGCTCGCCGCTGGGCATGGAGCACAGCTATGTGCTGGCGATCGAGAAGCTGCTGAACCTCGAGGTGCCGGTGCGCGCGCAGTATCTGCGCGTGTTTTTCGCGGAGCTGACGCGCATCTGCAACCACATGCTGAACCTCGGGTCGCATGTCATGGATGTGGGCGCGATGACGCCCAATCTCTGGATGTTCGAGATTCGCGAAGATTGCCTCAATTTCTTCGAGCGGGCGTCCGGCGCGCGGATGCACAGCGCCTGGTTCCGTCCGGGCGGGGTCCATCAGGATGTGCCGCTCAAGCTGCTCACCGATATTGGCGACTGGCTGGACAAGCGGATGCCGACGCTCTTTGAGGATGCGATCAGCCTTGTCGCGGATAACCGCATCTTCAAGCAGCGCAATGTCGATATCGCCGTTGTGTCCAAGGAAGACGCGCTCAAATGGGGCTTCTCCGGCCCGATGATCCGCGGCAGCGGCATCCCCTGGGATATCCGTAAGGCGCAGCCTTATGATGTGTATGACCGCATGGAGTTTGACGTGCCGGTCGGCACGCGGTTCGATTGCTATGATCGGTTCATGGTGCGCGTGGAGGAGGTCCGCCAGTCGATGCGGATCATGAAGCAGTGCCTCAATGAGATGCCTGACGGGCCGATCGCCAGCATCGACCGTAAGGTCGTGCCGCCCAAGCGCGGCGAGATGAAGCACTCGATGGAAGCGCTCATCCACCATTTCAAGCTTTATACCGAGGGTTTCCACGTGCCTGCCGGTGAGGTCTATGTGGCGACCGAGAGCCCCAAGGGCGAGTTCGGCGTTTATCTGGTGAGCGACGGGAGCAACAAGCCCTATCGTTGCAAGATCCGCCCCACGGCATTCAGCCATCTCCAGGCTATGGATTTCATGATGAAGGGCCACATGCTCGCAGACACCACCGCCGTTCTCGGCGGTATGGACATCGTGTTCGGGGAGTGTGATCGCTAATGGCTGACGCACCCCAAATTCCTGATGAGGCGGAAGTCCGCGCGCGGTGGGGCGATTTCGCTTTCACCGATGCCAGCATGGCGCGCGCGCAGGAGCTGATCTCGCACTACCCGGACGGCCGTCAGGCCAGTGCTGTGATGGGCTTGCTCGATGTCGCCCAGCGGCAGGTCGGCGCGGAGACGAACACGCAGGGCTGGCTCCCGGTACCGGTGATGGAATATGTCGCCGGTCTGCTCGATATGCCGTTCATGCGCGTCTATGAGGTCGCGACCTTCTACACCATGTATAATATGGCGCCGGTCGGCCGCTTCCATGTGCAGGTGTGCGGGACGACGCCGTGCATGTTGCGCGGGTCGGACGATGTTCTGAGCGCCTGCAAGAAGCGCGGCATGAAGAAGGGCGCGACGACGGCGGATGGCCTGTGGACGCTCAACGAGGTTGAATGCCTTGGCAATTGCGCGTCGGCGCCGATGGTGCAGATCAACGACGATAATTACGAGGATCTGACCACGCAGCGGCTCGACCATGTGCTCGATGAACTGGCCGCCGGCCGCCAGCCGAAGATCGGCACGCAGGAGCCGGGCCGTCACACCGTCGAGCCTGTCGGCGAGCCGACCAATCTTGCCGCGATGGTCGGCGAGAACCACGATTATCGGGGGGAATGGTAATGGCTGACGAAAACGCGCCGCCGCCTTCGCCGCCCTTCGTGGGTCCGCTGGAGGACAAGGACCGGATTTTCACCAATGTCTATGGCTACCAGCCATGGAACCTTGATGCTGCCCGCAAGCGCGGCGACTGGGACAATACCAAGAAGCTGCTGGAGCTCGGGCAGGATCGCATCATCGAGGAGATGAAGGCGTCCGGTCTGCGCGGGCGCGGCGGCGCGGGCTTCCCGACCGGCATGAAGTGGAGCTTCATGCCCAAGGAGAGCCGCGACGGCCGGCCGAGCTTTCTCGTCATCAATGCCGACGAGTCCGAGCCGGGAAGCTGCAAGGACCGCGAGATTATCCGCCACGATCCGCACAAGCTGATCGAGGGTGCGCTGGTCGCGGGCTTCGCAATGCGCGCACGGGCAGCCTATATCTATATTCGCGGCGAATATATCTACGAGGCCAAGGTGCTGGAGGCGGCCGTCAAGGAAGCCTATGAGGCTGGCCTTATCGGCAAGAATGCCAGCAAGTCCGGCTATGATTTCGATGTGTTCGTGCATCGCGGGGCAGGCGCCTATATCTGCGGTGAAGAGACCGCGATGATCGAGAGCCTGGAAGGCAAGAAGGGCCAGCCGCGCCTCAAGCCGCCGTTCCCGGCCGGTGCCGGCCTTTATGGCTGCCCAACCACGGTCAATAATGTCGAGAGCATCGCGGTGGCGCCGACCATCCTGCGGCGTGGCGCGGCATGGTTCGCGGGTTTCGGGCGCGAGAACAACCGGGGCACCAAGCTCTTCCAGATTTCCGGCCATGTGAACCGGCCCTGCGTGGTCGAGGAGAGCATGTCGATCCCGTTCCGCGAGCTGATCGAGCGGCATTGCGGCGGCATTCGCGGCGGCTGGGACAATCTGCTCGCGGTGATCCCCGGCGGCTCCTCGGTGCCGCTGGTGCCGGCCGCCGAGATCATGGACGCGCCGATGGACTTCGACGGGCTGCGTGCGCTGGGCTCGGGCCTCGGCACGGCGGCGGTGATCGTGATGGACAAGTCCACCGACATCGTGCGGGCGATCGCGCGGCTCAGCTATTTCTACAAGCATGAGAGCTGCGGCCAGTGCACCCCCTGCCGCGAGGGCACGGGCTGGATGTGGCGCATGATGGAACGGCTCGTCGCGGGCGACGCCGAACCGCACGAGATCGACATATTGTTCCAGGTGACCAAGCAGGTCGAGGGCCACACGATCTGCGCCCTCGGCGACGCGGCGGCCTGGCCGATCCAGGGGCTGATCCGGCATTTCCGCCCCGAGATCGAGCGACGGATCGCGGCGCGGCAGGATGCCGGGGCGGTGATGGAGGCGGCGGAGTGAAGGTGTCTGGGCTCCTGTTGGCGTTTATGATCGGGGTGACTCCCGTCATGGCTCAGCGCGCTGCCGTAATCAGCACGCCTCAGGGCTCTTCTGCGGTGATAGACTTGGATGCCAAGCCTCGTCCGTTTAGCGCCGACGATTATAAGCAACTGCTGTCGTGCACAGTTGCTCAGCATCCGACCGAGACGCGGCGTTATGCAGAATATCATTTATTCTGGCGTGAGGTGCAGACGCCCGAGCAGAATGAAGCCGATCCGAACGGCAACCTCTTTTTTCCCGCCTTGGAAGGCTGTCTGGAAATGGCGGACGGAGAAGTCTTTCCGTTTGCGCTGGACAGATTGGTCAACGATTGGGGTAGTTTGTACGGTTTGCCGGTGGTCGATGTTGAATCGCTGGCGAAATGCATCGTTCATAACAATCGAGCAGCAGCTCTAGCCTATGTGGGCTCTACTGAGCCTTATGCGGATCCGCAGATTGCGAAATCTCGTAAACTGTTGTTTCATACACTCGTATTTCCACCATGTATGTCAATAAAAAGCAGTTTTTCTATTAGTGAAAATAAGCTTCTTCCGCTCCTCGTTAGAGAGCTTAACGAAAGTGGAGCAAAACAATAATGCCTAAGGTCAAGGTAGACGGCGTCGAGATCGAGGTTCCCGCGGGGGCGACCGTGCTCCAGGCGTGTGAGCTGGCGGGCAAGGAGATTCCGCGCTTCTGCTATCATGAGCGCCTCTCGATCGCGGGCAATTGCCGGATGTGCCTCGTCGAGGTGAAGCCGGGGCCGCCCAAGCCGCAGGCGAGCTGCGCGCTGCCGGCCGCCGACAATCAGGAGATCTTCACCAATACCGAGATGGTGAAGAAGGCCCGTGAGGGCGTGATGGAGTTCCTGCTCATCAACCACCCGCTCGATTGCCCGATTTGCGATCAGGGCGGCGAGTGCGATTTGCAGGATCAGTCCGTCGCTTATGGTCGCGGCAAGAGCCGCTATGACGAGAATAAGCGCGCCGTCACCGAGAAATATATGGGGCCGATCGTCAAGACGGTCATGACCCGCTGCATCCAGTGCACCCGCTGCGTGCGCTTTGCCGAGGAAGTGGCCGGCGTGCCGGAGATCGGCGCCATCTATCGTGGCGAGAACATGCAGATCACCACGTATCTGGAGCGTGCCGCTAAGAGCGAGCTGTCCGGCAATGTGGTTGATCTTTGCCCGGTCGGCGCGCTCACCTCGCGTCCCTATGCGTTCGAGGCGCGTCCCTGGGAGCTTCGCAAGACGCTTTCCATTGATGTGATGGATGCGCTGGGCACCAACATCCGCGTCGATAGCCGTGGCCGGCAGGTGCTGCGCGTTGTGCCGCGCATCAATGACGATGTGAACGAGGAGTGGGCGAGCGACAAGACCCGCCACGTCGTGGACGGGCTCGTTCGCCAGCGGCTCGACCGGCCCTATGTCCGCAAGAACGGCAAACTCGTTCCGGCCGGCTGGGACGAGGCCTTTGCGCTGATCGCGGCGGCGGCGAAGGCCGCTCCGGGGTCGATCGCGGCGGTGGCCGGCGATCTGCTCGACTGCGAGACGATGTTCGCGGCGGGTGAGCTGGTGCGCGGGCAGGGCGGTTCGCTGCTGGAAGGCCGGCAGACCGGGCTGACCTATGACGTGTCCAGCCTTCCGGCGGTCAATTTCAACACCGGCCTTAACGGCATCGAGACAGCGGACGCGATCCTGCTCGTGGGCACCAACCCGCGCTGGGAAGCGCCGCTGCTCAACACGCGTATCCGCAAGGCGATCAAGAAGGGCGCGAAGGTTTTCGCGATCGGCGAAGAGACCGACCTGACCTATCCGGTGCGCTGGCTGGGCAATGATGCCGCGTTGCTGGGCAAGCTGCCCAAGGATGTGGTTGAAGCCTTCTCCAATGCGGCGCGGCCCGCGCTCATCATGGGCGGCGGCGCGCTGGGCGTACCGGGCGCGCATGGCGCGGCGCTGGCGCTCGTCAAGGCGCTCGGCCTCGTCAGGGACGGCTGGAACGGCTTCAATGTGCTGCACATGGCGGCGGCGCGCATGGGCGGGCTGATGCTCGGCTATGCGACGGCAGGCGGTATCGGGGCGGTTGCCGATGCGAAGCCGGCTGTGCTGCTGCTGCTCGGTGCGGACGAGGTGCCGTTCGACAGGTTTGCGACCTCGCTCAAGGTCTATATCGGCCATCATGGCGACAAGGCTGCCCATGTGGCCGACATCGTGCTGCCGGGCGCTGCCTATACCGAGAAGGATGGCACCTGGGTCAATCTGGAAGGCCGGGTGCAGCGCGGTGAAAAGGCCGTGTTCGCGCCGGGCGATGCGCGTGAGGACTGGACGATCCTGCGGGCGCTCTCCGATGCGCTGGGCAAGCCGCTGCCGTTTGACGATTTCGCGGGTCTGCGCGCGGCGATGTTTGCCGCCGTGCCCGCGCTCGCGACCGAGGGTCTTGCCGATTATGGTCAGGGCGGGGGCTGGGTCGCGCCAAAGCTGGACGCCAAGGCAAGCGGGCCGATCCCTTATCCGATCAGGGATTTCTACCTCACCAACGCCATCTGCCGGGCGAGCCCGACCATGCAGCGCTGCTCGGCCGAACTGGTCCATGGTGAAGATTTCGCGGAGGCGGCGGAATGAGCGCGCCTGACCGGCATAACGGGAGCACCGGCCGATGACCGCCTTTTTCCAGTCGCTCGGCATGAGCTTTGAGTGGGCGTGGTTCGTCTCGACCATTGTCGGCATTCTCGTGATCGCGCTGCCGCTGATGCTGGCGGTCGCCATGATTATTTATGCCGATCGCAAGATCTGGGCGGCGATGGCGCTGCGGCGCGGGCCGAATGTGGTGGGGCCGCTCGGCCTGCTCCAGAGCTTTGCCGATGGTCTCAAGGTCTTCCTGCAGGAGACGATCATCCCGAGCGCGGCCAATAAGGGCCTGTTCCTGCTTGCGCCGATCATCACCTTCACCGTTGCGCTCATGGCCTGGGCGGTCATTCCCTTCGATGCGGGCGTGGTGCTGGCGGATATCAATGTCGGCCTGCTCTATATCCTCGCGATCAGCTCGCTTGGCGTTTATGGCGTCATCATCTCGGGCTGGGCGTCCAACTCCAAATATCCCTTCTTCTCCGCGATGCGCGCTAGTGCGCAGATGATCTCCTATGAAGTGGCGATCGGTTTCGTGCTGATTTCCGTGGTGCTCTGGGCCGGCAGCTTCAACCTCACGACGATCATCGAGAGCCAGAAGGGCTATTATGGCTTTCTGAACGGCCATGGCTTCAACCCGCTGCTCTTCCCCATGGCGGTGGTCTTCCTCATTTCCGCATTGGCGGAGACGGCGCGCGCGCCCTTCGATCTTACCGAGGCGGAGAGCGAGCTGGTCGCCGGTTATCAGACCGAATATTCGTCCATGGCCTTCGCGCTGTTCTGGCTTGGCGAATATGCCAACGTCCTTCTGATGTGCGCGCTCAACGCCATCCTGTTCTGGGGCGGGTGGCTGCCCCCGCTCGACTGGGCGCCGCTTTATTATGTGCCGGGCATCATCTGGCTGTTCGCCAAGATCCTGTTCTTCTTCTTCGTCTTCTCGTGGGTGAAGGCGACGGTGCCGCGCTACCGCTACGACCAGCTCATGCGGCTGGGGTGGAAGGTGTTCCTGCCTCTCTCACTGTTCTTCGTGTTCATCGTGTCGGGGTTCCTGATGCTGACGAGGTATGCGGCATGAGGTCGGCTTTCATTCTTATGCTGGCCATCGCGGGCTTTGGCTCTGCGGCGCAGGGCCAAACGGCTCCGGCCTATGTAACTGGCAACTGCCTCTTTTGGGCGCAGGAAGATTTAACGGTGGTCGATAAAGTGGCGACGCCCACGAAAGCGGGCACCTATTTCGCTTATGCGCGTGCCGACAAAAGCGGCTGGGGTCTTCAGCCCGAAGACATAATGGTGGACGATCCGTCCAAGCTCCTTGGCAATGGCGGGCGCATCGAGATCCTCATGCAAGACGATGGCAAGCCGGTTGTCATCTATAACGCATCGGGCGTGATGCGAATTCTGTTACAGGTTCCAGACACGATCATCCCGGTCGATCCGGCAAGGCAGTTCACCGCTTTGATTGTCACGAAAGAAACAGGCAAGGCGGATCACGTGTTTGTAGGTCGTTGCAACAAGGGCACGACCGCAAATCTCGCCGCTTTCGCATCGGCAGCCGAAGTGGAAGCGCGCAAGGGGGCACCGAAATGATCGCGCACTGGATCAAATCCTTCACCCTTTGGGAGTTCGTGAAGGCGCACTGGCTGACCTTGAAGTATTTCTTCAAGCCCAAGGCGACGATCAACTATCCCTATGAGAAGAACCCGATCTCGCCGCGCTTCCGGGGCGAGCATGCATTGCGTCGCTATCCCAATGGCGAGGAGCGCTGCATCGCGTGCAAGCTGTGCGAGGCGATCTGCCCGGCGCAGGCCATCACCATCGAGGCGCAGCCGCGCGACGACGGCTCGCGCCGCACGACCCGCTACGACATCGACATGACCAAGTGCATCTATTGCGGCTTCTGTCAGGAAGCCTGCCCGGTGGACGCGGTCGTCGAGGGGCCGAATTTCGAATTCGCGACGGAAACGCGCGAGGAACTGATTTACGACAAGGCGAAGCTGCTCGCGAATGGCGACAAGTGGGAGAGGGCGATCGCGGCGAACCTTGCCGCCGACGCTCCCTACCGATAAGCGCGCGGGCCAAGGGGACACCGACGGACGTGATTCACGCACTAGCCTTTTATCTGTTCGCGATCATCCTCGTGGCGTCCGCCACGATGACGATCTTTGCGCGCAATCCCGTGCACAGCGTGCTGTGGCTCATCCTCGCCTTTTTCAACGGCGCGGGCCTCATGGTGCTGCTGGGGGCCGAGTTCATCGCGATGCTGCTTGTCATCGTCTATGTGGGCGCGGTCGCGGTGCTGTTCCTCTTCGTGGTGATGATGCTCAACATCGACTTTGCCGAGCTGCGATCGGGCTTTGCCTCCTATCTGCCGTTCGGCGTGGTGATCTCGCTCATCCTGTTTGTCGAGCTGGCGCTCGGTGTGGGGGCCTGGCATGCCGGCACCATTGATCTCGCGCAGCGCGCGGCGCCGGCACCCGAGACCATGCCCAATATCCAGGCGATCGGCGCGCTGCTCTACACACGCTACATCTTCCTGTTCGAGGCGGCGGGCCTCATCCTGCTCGTCGCCATGGTCGGCGCTATCGTGCTGACTCATCGGGCGCGCGGGGGCGTACTGACGCAGAATATCGATCGGCAGAACCGTCGCCGGCCGGAAGATGCCGTGCGTAACGTCGCCCAGCCGTCCGGCGCGGGCGTGGACCTTGGGGGAGAGGACGCATGATCGGCCTCGCACATTATCTTGTCGTCGCGGCGATCCTGTTCGTCCTTGGCGTGCTCGGCATCATTCTGAACCGCAAGAACGTCATCATCATCCTGATGTCGATCGAGCTGATCCTGCTGAGCGTGAATATCAATTTCGTCGCGTTCAGCGCCTATCTGGGCGATCTGGTGGGGCAGGTCTTCTCCATGTTCGTGCTGACCGTCGCGGCGGGTGAGGCAGCGATCGGCCTTGCCATTCTCGTCATCTATTTCCGTGGGCGCGCCACCATCGCGACCGACGACGCCAATCGGATGAAGGGCTGATCGCCGCCATGCATTCCATCCTCGTCATCGTCTTCGGGCCGCTGATCGCCGCGATTGTCGCGGGCCTCGGCAATCGCATGATCGGCAATGTGCCGGCCAAGCTCATCACCACGGGCGCG
>JAMHVU010000192.1:0-2640 GCA_035911355.1 Sphingobium sp. | reverse complement strand
CTCATCATCGTCCCGAACATCATCTGCGTCGCCGGCGCCTTCTTCGGTGTCTTCGGGGTGATGCATTCGATGGTGTTCAACCAGATCGGCGGGATGCTCGCGCTCGGCAATGGTCTGACGCCTCTGCGCAAGGCGGCCAAGGCACGCAAGGCGAAGGCGATCGCGGCGCTGCCCCCTCCCCGGCCCGCGCTGACCGCCGCCTGAACGGCCCGCGCACTTGTTAACCTCACCGCGCTAGGCAAATACTTCCGCGCCGCGACCCTGACGGGGAATCGCGGCGCGTTTCATTAGGATCACAGGCATGACAGCGACCGCCGAGAACGAAAAGAACCCGCTTGAAGCCCTGGGCGAAGCTCTCGAAGCAGCGGCCGAGGCGCTTGGAGCGAAGCGGGACGGGGCGTCCGACGCCGCGAATGATGACGCGGGGGGCGAGGGCGGCCGGGCCACGGAACCCGCGCTTTCGACCGCGGCTTACGTGGCCGCCTACGGAGTTTCCTACGGGCTGGTCTTCGGCGCCGTGTTCCTCAAGGAGCTTCTGCCGGCCGGAAGCGCGGTCCGGCGCGGGCTCGAGGAAGGCGCGCGCGCGGGCAGCGCGGCGGCGCGGTCGGAAAAGACCGAGGCGGATCCCGCCTGAACCTGGCCAATGAACGCCGTTTCAGCGCGCACGCGCGCGCGGCATCTCACCCTCTTGACTGCCTCGAAGCCGAATCACCGCGCGCGGCAACAGAGGGACGTGGGTAATACCAACGTCTTAGGGCAGAAGATTTATCTCTGAAATCCGGCGAAAGGGCGCTCCGGAACCTCCCGGGCTCCCCCCTTTCGTGGTCGCGCTTCGCAGCTGCGAAAGGGGCCATTTTCAGATGATCAGCGCCATTTACTTGCCCAAAACTTCGGCGACATGGCCGAAAGCCGCGCGTGTTGATATACGGAACTTAACAACATATTCAAAGTAAATATTATTATTTTATGTAGAAAAATTTTCTTTCTGTCACTATCTTGTTTTTTTTGCCGATTAATGTCATGAAATCGTCAAATAGCCCAGCGTGAATACGGGAAAGACCTTAAACACGATATAAAAGATCGTGTTTGCCAGGCATCTTCTGACCCTTTGTATTTGCGAATTGCAGCCTCGCGGGAGCGGGGCGTTTGTCTTTTGCCTGAAGGGAGAGTGACGATGGCGCAAACGGAGGAGAAAGCCAGCCAGGGAACGACGTTGCGACAGCAGTGTCTGCCGTATCCGGAAGTTCTGGCGCAATCGATATCCGTCATCGCGCCTTCCACGGTGCCGGCGGCCATCGTGGGCCTCATCTTCGCCACGGCTGGCAACGGCACCTGGCTGAGCTTCCTGCTCGGCATGCTCGGCATGATCCTGGTCGGCCTCAACATCAACCAATTCGCGCGCCGCTCCGCTTCTCCCGGCTCGCTGTACACGTATATCGTTCAGGGCATGGGTCCGACCGCCGGCATCATGGGCGGCTGGGCTCTGATGTTCGGCTATACGCTCACCGGCATGTCCACGCTCTGCGGCTTCGCGATCGTCGCCGACCTGCTGCTCGGCCAGCTCTTCGGGCTCCAGCTCGGCACGCTCGAGTGGTTCGTGATCGGCGCCGGCCTCTCGGGATACATCGCCGCGCGCAACGTGCAGATGTCGGCGAAGACCATGCTGATGCTCGAATGCGTCGCGCTCATATCGGTGATCGCGCTCGGCGTGCTGATCTGGTCGCACAAGGGCTTCGCGCTCGATCATGACCAGCTGACTCTCCAGGGCGCCACGCCCGGCGGCGTGCTGCTCGGCGTCGTGCTCGTGGTCTTCGCCTTCTCGGGCTTCGAGAGCTCGACCGCCCTTGGCGAGGAAGCCCAGGATCCGCTGCGCTCGATCCCGCGTTCGGTCACGCAGAGCATCCTGATCTCCGGCCTCTTCTTCATGTTCATGGCCTATATCGTCGTGTTCGGCTTCTCCGGCATGGGTGGCGAGCTTGGCGCGAACGAGGCTCCGCTCGATCACCTGGCGAACGAGCTCGGCCTCCACTGGCTCGGCACGGTGATCAACGTCGGCATCCTGATGAGCTTCTTCGCCTGCACGCTCGCCGCGGTGAACTCGACCGCGCGGATCATCTATTCCATGTCGCGCAACGGCCTCTTCATGGACGCGCTCGGCTCGGCGCATCAACAGAACCAGACGCCGCATGTCGCCGTGTTCCTCGCCGCGCTGCTCACGCTCGCCCTGCCCGCCGGCGCCTATATCTCGGGTGTCAGCGCCTTCAACGCGCAGGGCCATTTCGGCACGCTCGCGAGCTTCGGCTTCATCCTCGTCTACATCCTGATCTCGATCTCCGCGCCGCTCTACCTGCGCTCGATCGGCAAGCTCTCGCTCGGCTCGGTCCTGACCTCGGCGGGCGGCCTTATCTTCATGGGCTTTCCGCTCCTCGGCACCTTCGGTCTGCCGGGCAGTGAGATGTTCCCCCTGATCGAATTCCCGAATACCCTGCTCTTCTCCGCCTTCGCGATCTACATGGCCCTCGGCTTCGGCTGGCTGATGATGGAGCGGGCCCGGCGTCCCCGCATGATCGCCCAGCTCGAAGGCGCGATCGACAATGTCCAGCTCCGGTTTTCCGGCGCGGGCGAGGAGATGTCCTGACG
>JAMHVU010000191.1:0-2757 GCA_035911355.1 Sphingobium sp. | reverse complement strand
CTTTCGGCGACAATCCGCGCCTTGACCTCATCAGGCCACCGCCGCTTGCCACGCCGCCGCGGCTCGACAACCTCGCAACGCCCAATGAACCCGTCACCACCATCCGCCATGCGAAACCTCCATCTGCTGCTGCAGACCTTCTCGCAGGCGCGCCGGGCGTCAGGAACACATCAAATCAATGGGCTGGAAACGCCGCATACTGAAATGCTATTTCTACGAAAACAGTACATTCTTTAGGCACTCAGATCACTTGGACGCCGTGATAGTGGCGTATGCTTCGAGTGACCGGATATCATTTAAGCTTTGTCTCAATCCGCTTTCGCCGCGCTATGAGTCTTTGAGAGAAACGGCTTTTGTTTCTGATTTTCGAAGGCATGGGGGGGGCATCGACGATCCGCTCGCTCGCGAAGCCGAGGGAGCGGCGTTAATACTGGATACAGATGTGGATCGGCGCGATGAGAGCGGTAAGCTAGCTTACCTATCCGAGAAGTACGGGTTAGACCAACTTCAGCCAATGCCGCTCACTCACTTAGGAGGGGGGATGCTTCTGCCGTAATACTGCTCCTCGCCTATTGATCCAAAAAGCTCCTCAACCTCCGGCTCCTGCTCGGATGTTTGAGCTTCCGGAGCGCCTTAGCTTCGATCTGGCGGATGCGTTCGCGGGTGACGCTGAACTGCTGGCCGACTTCTTCGAGCGTGTGATCGGTGTTCATGCCGATGCCGAAGCGCATGCGGAGCACGCGCTCCTCGCGCGGGGTGAGGGAGGCGAGGACACGGGTCGTCGTCTCCTTCAAGTTGCCCTGAATGGCGGAATCAAGCGGCAGGATCGCGTTCTTGTCCTCGATGAAATCGCCGAGCTGCGAATCCTCCTCGTCGCCGATCGGCGTTTCGAGCGAGATCGGTTCCTTGGCGATCTTCATCACCTTGCGGACCTTCTCGAGCGGCATCTGCAGCTTCTCGGCCAGTTCCTCCGGCGTCGGCTCGCGCCCGATCTCGTGCAGCATCTGGCGGCCGGTCCGCACCAGCTTGTTGATCGTCTCGATCATGTGCACCGGGATGCGGATCGTGCGCGCCTGATCGGCGATCGAGCGGGTGATCGCCTGACGGATCCACCAGGTCGCGTAGGTCGAGAATTTGTAGCCGCGGCGGTACTCGAACTTGTCGACCGCCTTCATGAGGCCGATGTTGCCTTCCTGGATCAGGTCGAGGAACTGGAGCCCGCGGTTCGTGTATTTCTTCGCGATCGAGATCACGAGGCGGAGGTTGGCCTCGACCATCTCCTTCTTGGCCTGCCGGGCTTCCTTCTCGCCCTTCTGGACCTGGGAGACGATGCGGCGGAACTCGGAAATGTCGACGCCCACGTACTGGCCGACCTCGGCCATCTCGTTGCGGATTTCCTCCGCCTTGTCGCGATAGCGGGTCGCGAGCTGCTCCCAGCCGCGGCCGGAAAGCTTCGCCACCCGGTCGAGCCAGCCGGGATCAAGCTCGGTGCCGCGATACTCGTTGATGAAATCCTGCCGGTTGATCCGGGCCTGATCGGAGAGCTTCACCATCGCCCCGTCGAGCGCCATGATCTTGCGGTTGATGCCGTAGATCTGATCGACCAGCGCTTCGATGCGGTTGTTATGCAGGTGCAGCGAGTTCACCAGCTCGACGATCTCGCCGCGCAGCCGCTGGTATTCCCGCTCCTGGCCGGAGGAGAAGGTCTCGTCGAGATTGAGCGCGGCGGAGATGCGGTTGTCCTGCATTTCCGCGAGTCGGGCGTAATCGCGCGCGATGCGGTCGAGTGTCTCGAGCACCTGGGGCTTCAGCGCCGCTTCCATCGCGGCGAGCGACAGGTTGCCCTGATCCTCCTCTTCCTCCTCGTCGGGCTGGGAGGATGCGCGATCCTCGTCCTCATCCTCGTCATCCGTCCGGGTTTCCGCGTCGTCGCGCGCGGCCTCCGGGGCGGGAGCCGGCCGCGGAGTGGGGCGGAGCGCGGGGGCCGCGTCATCGAGCGGGTCGGGGCCTGCCTTGAGCGCGGAAAGCACGCTATCCACCTCGTCGCTCTCCATCGAGGCGCCGAAGGTGGTTTCGAGGTCGATCACCTCGCGCAGCATGATCGCCTCGTCTAGAAGCTCGTCACGCCAGATGGTGATCGCCTGGAAGGTAAGCGGGCTTTCGCAGAGCCCGAGGATCATCGTGTTGCGTCCCGCCTCGATGCGCTTGGCGATCGCGATCTCGCCTTCGCGCGAAAGCAGTTCGACCGAGCCCATTTCCCGCAGATACATCCGCACCGGATCATCCGTGCGGTCGAGCGATTCGCCACCGACCGAGGTGATCGCAAGCTCGCGCGATCCGCTGTCGGCGGCGGCCGCGTCGGCGGAATCGCCGTGATCCTCGTCCTCGTCGCTGTCGTCCGATTCGGTGACGTTGATGCCCATCTCGTTGAGCATCGCCATCACATCCTCGATCTGCTCCGAGGATACCTGGTCCTGCGGCAGGACCTCGTTCAGTTCGTCGATCGTGATATAGCCGCGCGACTTGGCGGTCGCGATCATCTTCTTGACCGCGGCTTGGCTCATGTCCAGCATCGGGCCGGAGTTGTCCTGGCCGTCCTCGGGCTTCCGCGGCTCCATGTCCTTTGCCATTATCAACTCCGTGCCTAGTGCCTGGGGCCCCTCGCCCTTGGAACAAGCTTTGGTTTCTTTCCCACGAATCAGTGATTCGCAATGATTCGCAATGATTCGTCTCGAATGATCAGGATTTTCGTCTGCG
>JAMHVU010000190.1:0-2370 GCA_035911355.1 Sphingobium sp. | reverse complement strand
CAGCGGTAGTAGGTAAACGGCGTCACGCTGATCGCCCGGATCGCCTCCGCAACCGGGCGGCCCTGCGACAACAGCACGTCGACCTGCCTCAGCTTCGCGACGATTTCTTCGGGCTTGTGCTTCTTCTGCGGCATTCCTGGCATCCTCCAAAGGCTCAAAAGCCTACCTCAGGGAGGACCACTTTTCTGGGGGCAGACCAGTGAGACTTGTGCGTCTCGCGAAACGCGGTCGATGATGAGTGTGTGGCACGCAGAAAACGGCTTCGTGAGCCAGTCGACTGGCATTGTCGGCGTGTCAGAGGTCCCGGACCTTCCAGCTACACCAAATTTGCGCCAGACCCAAAAATCCGCGCGCTCGCGCCTTTTCCGAGCAGCCGGTCACCCAGCACTAGACGGCCTCCAGGTGTGCTGTGGGTTTCGCCAGTCAATCGCCTCGAGTAGATAGGCGAGCTGCGCCGGGGTAATCGCCACCGGCCCGCCATTGGCTGTCAGCCAGACAAAACACCCCCGGTCGAGGCGCTTCGCGTACAGCGACAGTCCGATGCCATCGTGCCAGAGGCATTTGATCAGGTCGCCTCGCTTGCCGCGGAAAACCTAGAGATCGCCGGCATGCGGATCCCGGGCGAGCCCCTCCCGCACCTGCAGCGCCAGGCCGCTCATGCCGCGACGCATGTCCGTGTGTCCGGTAGCGATCCAGACCTGCGGGTTCGCGGGGAGCGGGATCATCGCAACGCCTTGAGCGTCGCCGCCACCAGGGAAGCCGGCGCCGTGGCCGTCACGTTGACCCGGACGCACTCGGCCAGTTCCACGACAATCATTGGCCCATCCGCCCGGTTCGGCGCCCGGTCGGGCGTATCGGTCAGAACCGCCGGCACGAAGGATGGGACCATCGGCGCGATCTGCGACGCGCGCCGCCAACGATACAGCAGGCTCGTATGCACCTCCGCCCGTCGCGCCGTCTCGGTCACGTCGCCGCCCCGACCAAACGCCTCGGCCAGAAGCCCCTGCTTCTGCTCTTCGCTCCACCGGCGACGCCGCTCGGGCCCGATGATCAAAGTCGAATACGACATGCCACGCTGGTAGCAGTGCCGATCCATCCCGAGCACGGAAAGGCGGCCCTCACCGCCTTTCAGTTACCCACAAGTTCGGCAACATTGATGTTGAAGCGATTGAATCGGCCGTGATTCCTTGTTTGGCCCCTACAACAAGCGAGCAGGTGCGGGGCGATGGGGAGCTGGGTGGAGGAGGAGACGGCGGTTTGCGGCTTGGGCGACGCCCATCTTAACCGGCGGCTGGGCGCGACGCTGGCGTCGATGGGAGAGAGGCCGGGCAAATCGCTGCCGACGGCGTTTCAGGACTGGGCGAACACCAAGGCGGCCTATCGCTTCTTCTCGAACGAGAAGGTGAGCGAGGACAGGCTACTGGCCGGCCACTTCCAGGCGTCCGCCGTGCGCGCGCGGGCCGTCGACGGGCCGATCCTGTTGCTCCAATACACGACGGAATTCTCCTTCACCCGGAGCGCGCCCGAGAAGATCGGCTTCACCAAGCCCTCCACCGGGCGCAAGGAGAAGGACGGCCGCTTCCGCCAGCACACGCTGTGTGGCCTGCTGCTGCATGCGAGCCTAGCAGTCACCCCCGACGGACTGCCGCTCGGCCTCACGGCGGTGAAGGTCTGGTCGCGGGACAAGTTCAAGGGGACGGCGGCGCCGAAGCGGAAGATCAATCCGACCCGTGTGCCGATCGACCGGAAGGAGAGCGTCCGCCGGCTCGACAATCCGCGCCGCTCAATCGAGCTGATCGGCGCGCCGGAGCGTTGCGTCCATATCGGCGATCGCGAGAGCAACATCTACGAGCTCTTCTGTCTGGCGCAGGACCTGGGCACGAACTTCCAGGTTCGCACCTGCGCCGACCGCCTTGCCGAAGCCGGCAACACCACCATTGCCAAGGTCATGCAGGACACGCCGGTGAGCGGCATGCACCGGATCCGGTTTCGCGATGCTTCGGGTCAGGATCACGAGGCGAGCCTCGCGGTGAAGTTCGCGACGATGGTCATCCGGCCGCCAATCGGAAAGCTGAAGCTCTATGCCCATCAGACCCTTCAGGTCATCCATGCCGAGGAGATCGATCCGCCGGTAGACCGGCGGCCGGTGTTCTGGAAGCTGATCACCAACCTAGGGTCAGGACCCATAAACTGGATTCCCGTGCGTCCTGAAATGTGGTTCAAACTCCCGGAATCTGGGAAGTTTGTGATGTCTGACCACCATTTCTGGCTATCCAAAGCGCAGTTCGCGCGTCTGGAGCGGCTGCTGCCGAACAAGCCACGCGGTGTACCTCGGGTGGATGACAGACGGGTGATCTCGGGGATCATCCA
>JAMHVU010000189.1:0-1950 GCA_035911355.1 Sphingobium sp. | reverse complement strand
TTGCACAGCTCGGTCATCGTCTTGTCCTCACGCACGGCGGCCAGGGCGACCTGTGCCTTGAACGCAGGACTGTGGGTACGCCGCGTGCGGCGCGCTGACTTCTTGACCATCGAAACTCCTTCTCGCCAGACCTTCCTCGGCCCGGCTTGACGCCCGGAGTTTCCACTTATCGCGCTGTTCAGATTTGCGGCGCCACTTCTCTTGCCGGTATCGGCTCGTTGATCGGCGCTGCGATCGGCGGGGTGATCCTCAAGCTCGGAGGCACAAAAGGGCCGAACTCATCGAGAGGAAGTCCGATTCCAGGTTCCGGCGTGACTTCCGAAGACCTCGCGGCCAACTTTTGGCGCGACAAGGGACACCCGCCCTTCATGAAGCCCCCTGAAGGGGACCCGCCATCTCGCGGGCCTGATTGACTACCGCTTGATGATCCCCTTCACCGCGTCTTTGGCATCTTGGAAGGTCTCGGCCGCGTCCCGGGCCACTTGCCTTGCGGTGCCTTTGAACAGCGACTGGCGAGGGGAAATCGTGCCGTCGGCGGCGCGCCCGGGGCTCCGCTCGTCATCGAACTCTTGCCGTCGAGCAGCGGTCCGGCCACGGAGGTCGTCCGACGACGTCTGAATCTGCTGGCGAGCGTCGCTTGGTTCGGGCGCAGGTTGTCCCGGTGGAGCGACTGGAAGAGGAGCCTGACGAACCGCGCCCGTCGCTCTTCGATATGTAGCGTCAATGTCCGGTGTGACGCGCGGGTCACCACTGTTGGTTGTGTACAGATGGCGGACGTCGTCGAAGGATGACGGCATGCCAGTGCCGTCGCTGAAGTTTCGGGTTGGAGCCAGCGCTTGTCGGGCAAGTTCAGCGCTCAGCAGTTGTTGAGCGGACGCGCTTGTACCCCCGTACTGTTCAGCGTACCGAGTGAACATCGCCAGGTTGTAGGGATCCTGCGCAATGTCGATTGAAATCGAATCGCCTCTCTCCCTGGCCACGGCAAGCCGCTCAGAGAACGCGGTGCGGTCGGCAAGGGAAGCATCTGCGCGGGCGGAGCGCGCGGTTGTGGTGGCGATCCTCGACGACAGTTCGCGTGCTTCGCGAGCATCGGTGGCTACAAGGCTCGCGACGGAACTGTCGCGCGACACGCGATCGCCGAACTGCTTGAACTCCGAGGCCTGCTCTGACGTGAGCGCACCAAGCACTTTCCGCTCATCTGCACTCAGTCCGGACAGGTAGGTCTTGTCTGCACTCGCGTTCAGTTGGGCGCCAACGAACCGAGCATTGAATCCGGCGTGACCTGTAACGCCAAGCGCAATGCGAGCAACCTGAGACTGTGTCAGCCCAGTGGACTCGGAAACGCTTCGGGAGATCTGATCCAGCCGATCGATGGTTTGCCCCAACTGCTCGAAGCTGCTGGACGTCGACCCCGTGCTGCTCCGCGATGACTTCAGCTTTGCCAAGCCCTTGGTGAATGCCTCGGACAGCACCGCCGAGCGTTCGGTGCTGGCGGCGACCGCCTCGCTGCGGGCTGCGTCGACCTGGCGGCTGGCGTCCTGTACGTCCTGCTCGCTCACGCGCATCGAGACGACCCGGGACGCGTAGCCCTGGTTGCGCAGCAGGCTCACGGCGGTCCGGCCGGTCAGCATGTTCGACGAGAAGGTGTTGCCGCTGATGTCGTTCTGCCAGTTGCTCATGAACGCGGACGTCCGGTTCGGCGCGAGCCGGATCTGGTCCATCGAGACATTGCCCATGCTCAGATTGCCAGCGGCGGCACCTGCCGTGGCGCCGGCCACCATCGACTGCAGGCCCGAGAGACCGCCCACCAGCGCGGTGCCAAAGGTCTCCATCCGCTTGAGCGCGGCCCAGGCGATGAACGGGATGCTGATCGCCAGGTAGCCGACCACGGCCTCGCCGGAGATCGCCCGGGAGTAGATCGTCGATGCCGTCTGCAGCGACAGAGCCTTG
>JAMHVU010000188.1:0-1068 GCA_035911355.1 Sphingobium sp. | reverse complement strand
CTACAGGACAAGCTGGCGCGCGCGGTGGCCGATCCGCGCTCGCGGATGCGCGTGGTCGAAGATCCTGATCGGGCGCCACCTGCCGTCGACGAGCTAGCGTTTGAGCAGCCGCGGCTGTCGTTCGCCGATGTCGGCGGCCTGGACGATCTGAAAGAGAAGATTCGTCTGCGCGTGCTGCATCCGCTCAAGCGCCCCGACTTGTACAAAGCGTTTGGCAAGAAGGTCGGCGGCGGCATCCTGATGTACGGCCCGCCCGGCTGCGGCAAGACTTTTTTGGCGCGCGCCACCGCCGGTGAAGCGGGCGTTTCGTTCCTGGCGGTGGGCATCGAAGACGTGCTCGATATGTGGTTTGGACAGTCGGAAAAGAAGCTGCACGCGCTGTTTGCGGCGGCGCGCCAGCAGGCCCCGGCGATCCTGTTTTTCGACGAGGTGGATGCGCTGGGCGGGCGGCGCTCGGCCACGCGGCACGACAGCTACCGGATGCTGGTGGCGCAGTTTCTGTCCGATATGGATGGCGTGGGCAGCGACGGTGGACCCAGCCGCAAAGAGGGCGTGCTGGTGATGGGCGCGACCAATGCGCCGTGGGATGTCGATCCGGCTTTCCGTCGGCCCGGACGGTTTTCGGATGTGCTGTTTGTGCCGCCGCCGGACCTGCGCGCGCGGGTCGAGATCCTCAAGCTCAAGCTGCAAGGCAAACCGACGCGCGACGTGGATGTCAGCGAGCTGGCGCGGGTCACGGACTTGTACTCAGGCGCGGATCTGGAGCAGATTGTCGATTCAGCGACGGAGGTTGCACTGGAGCAGTCGATGAAGTCGGGCTCGGTAAAGCCGGTTACCGGCGCCGAGCTGCTGGCTGCGGCCAAGCGCGTAAAGCCCTCGACGCTGGAGTGGTTTGCCACGGCCCGCAACTTTGCCACCTACGCCAATGAGAGCGGGCAGTACAACGACGTGCTCGACTACATCAAGCGGCACCGCTTGGGGTAGGCAGTGACTTATTGCGAGCGAAAAGCGGCGCTTGATAGCTGAAAATGCCCTGAAAGCGCCGAAAATCGCCAGATTCAGCTGAAA
>JAMHVU010000187.1:0-32454 GCA_035911355.1 Sphingobium sp. | reverse complement strand
GCGCGATCGGCAATTCCTTCCGCGCCGCCTTCGGCCATATCGACCTGATTGCCGGCACCCTGCGACAATGTGCGAATGAAGCTATCGAGGTGGGCCGCCTGCCGCACCGACATGCCCGCAGCCGCCGCACCCTCGGCAAAGCCGGCATTGTCGGCCTGTCGACGCTGCTCGCCGATCCGAGCCGCAGAGCGCGTTCCATCATGGCCGACCTCGCGCTGCGCATCGAGCTTGCCCGACCGCTCGGCGAAGTCGTAGCCCGCCGCCTCGCGTGTGCGCCCGTAGACGCTGGTGCCTTCCCGGGCAGCCTCGGCCGTCGCGCCGTCGGCGGTGCCGACCTGCACAGCGGCATTGTAGGTTTCGAGCGCGCGCATCACCTGCGCTTCGTTGCGGCCAGTTGCGCGGGAGAGCTGGGAAATGGCGGTGGAGCGGGCTTCGCCCGAGAGGGCGTTGATGAAGGCGATCCGACGGGAGGTTTCCTGCACGCCGAGGCCGAGCATCGATGCGGCATTACGCTGCCCCTCATTGCTGCCGGTGCGGTGTGCCTGCTCGGTCGCGACATTGCCGCGCTCGATCCGCGTCACATTGTCGCCCGCGAAATCGCGCCGTCCTTCCATCGCGCCGACCTGGACCTGAGCGGCGGTGAGGTCGTTCCGCAGCATCTGCTCCTGGTCGAAGGTGTTGGCAATCAGCTTGGCGAAGGTTGGATCGGCCGATGCCTGCGCGATCACCGTCGAAGCTTTCAGTACCGCGTCCTTCTGGTCGTAGCCGTTCCGCTCGAAATGCCGCTGTGCGCCGGACAACATCATGTCATAGGCGCGCGTATCGCCGAACGCCTTCCACTGGACCATCCGTTGCGTAAAGGCGGCAAAGGCACCTTCGCCCGCCTGTCCCTGGCCGAAATATCCCGTGCCCAGCGCGCGCAGCGCATCCTTCTCCGCGAAATTATGGATCGCCGTCGTCGCGGCATTGTCGCGCACTGCGCGAACGGTCGCTGGATCGGTCAGACTACGGCCAGTGAGCGCTGGCGATAACCCGCCCAGTTCTCGTGCGCTATCGAGCCCACCCATGCCGAATGCGGCCGTGCCGTTCGCCCCGCCGCCGTGCTCGCCGAGGACCCGGCTTGCGGCGCCGAATGCCCGGTTCGCGCCGAAGGTCGAGCGCTCCCCGAAGTCGCCGAAGTTCGACGCCGCACCGCGCCGCGCCATGGTGCCCGCCGCCGTCGCCTGCGCCTCGAGCGCGCCCGCATAGCCCTCGCTTGTGGCGAGCGGCGCGGCGGCGGCCGTGCCCTGTCCCTGGACACCGAGGGCGCCGCTGGTGAACGAGGTGAACACGTTGCCCGAAAAACGGAACACGGTGAACACGAAGGCGCCCGCAAGTCCCGCCGCAGCCGTGCGGAAGCTCCCGAAGATGGCGAGCGCCTTCATCGCGGAGGAGGGCGCGAGCATCCATGCGTTGGCCGCGACATTGTTCGCGCGCATCTCGGCCAGCACGTCGGTCGCGCGGCCCAAGGTGAGTTGATAGATGCCGGCGTCGATCACGCCCCAAAGCGCGACGAACACGAAAAGACCGAGCGCGAACGACGCGACGCGCAGGTTGATCGGGGTGAGGATGAACAGGAGCGCGATCGGCATCATGAATAACATGATTCCGAAGACCGTGGCCCGGATGGTCGGCATCCATTCGTTGGCGGTCGACATGGTGGCGAGGCCGGAGGAGACGACGGCGCGATTGGCCATGACGCGCGCGGCGGTTGCCGGACTGTCCTCGAACAGCACGTCTCCCACCGTACTGCCGAGCATGACATTGGTCAGGAACTGCTGGAGCGACTGGGGTGTGTCCATCATCATCTGGCCGAGTTCGCCGATGTTGGATCGGCAACGCTGTAGCTGGGTCGCGTTGGTGATATCGTAGCCGGTGCGTGTGCAGACCTGCGCGACGTAATTGTCGAACAGCGCGGGCTCGGAGAGGCGCGTCGAGATATGCTCCCAGGTTTCGGTGCAGCTGACCGTCGTGCCGCCCTTGTCGGTGGACGTGAACACCGTGCTGAATGTCGCGGGACCCGCCATACCCGCGAAGGCGGCGGGCAGATCGGTGGCGGTGCGGAACAGCATATCATCGTCAACGCCATAGGCGGGCGAGACGCGCGCGACCGGATAGCATTGCCGGACATAGTCCTTGATCGTGCTATCTAGGAAGGTGTCGGTCATCGGACCGCGCGGGGACGCGGCATTGAGAAACAGATCGAACGTGTGGCCGCCCGCGCCGAACTCGAGCTTGGCGTGCGGATCGGTCGTATTGTCGTCGATGACCTCGGCCAGCGCGCGCTCCATCATATTGGTCACGCCCGCGACCAGCACGATCAGGTTCGGCACGTCGCCGACCGGCTGATAGGCGTTGCGGACGCGGTCATAGACATGGACCGTGCCCGTGGTCGCCACCATGCCGACGAACAGCCCGACGCCGATCAGCATCTGAAAACCGAACCCGACCAGCCCCATGCCCTGACCGCGGATGCCGGCGAGCAGGACACCGAGGCCGATGCCGACCACCGCGACGATCAGTACCAGTGTCTCGTAGCGCGGATCGCCGAAGATCATCGAGACCAGGCGGAAGGCGTCCACAGTCTCGGCAAAGCCGTCATAAGTATGGAAGCTGGTATCGATCGCCAGCGCGGGTGTGGCCACGAAAAGCGCGATCAGGACGGACAGGGCGCGGAGAATGCGGATCATGGCGTGGCCCTAGCTCAGCGGTTGCGGTTGGCGGCGGCGCCGGCGGCATCACGCGCATCGCGGTCGCGCTGGCGAACCACCCCGGCATAGTTGGCCGAGAGATTCGCCGACTCAAGCGCTGCCATATAGGACTGACGCATCTGCGCGCGCTGGCGCAGCACTTCGTCGCGCAGTCCGCTCAATTGCTCGATTCCCTTGCTGAGGATGCGCGTCTGGCAGACCTTGGCATTTCCGGGATCGCTGGCCCCTGCCGCCGTCGCGCCGCGTTCGGCATTGGACACCGCGAAGTCGATGCTGCGCGTGAGGTCGTTGAGCATCTGATAGGCGAGCGTCAGGGCGACCAGTTCATCGGTGTCACCGATCACGCTCTCGACCATGCCCTGCCGCACGCCCCATTCCAGCAGGCGATAGACCGGCAATGTACGGACATTGGCGACGAACTGGCGTTCCTCGGGCGTCAGAGCAGCCCGGGTGCGGATTTTGACCGCAATTGACTCCATCCGTCCGCGCGAAAGGATCAGTGCGCCCTTGCCGCTGCCGTCCACGGAACAATCAGTCGAGGTTGGCGGCACGGCGATGGCTCGGGTCTGGACCTTGCCCGTTAGAAAATCGTCCACGCTCTCGGTATCCTGCCGTGGACAGGCCGGGATCGCGCTAAACAGAGGCACGCGATCGGTGGCGTCCCAGCGCATATAGACGTCGCCGACGCGCGCGCGCATAACGCCGGCCCATTCGGATGCTCCGACCCGCGCGGCGGCGTGGGCGAGCAGCGAGCCGGTCTTGAAGATGTCGGTGACCTCGGCGGGGCAGTTTTCGAGCGCGTCCTTCAAATCCTCGGTCGGATTGCCCTGATTGGCCTGGATTTTCTCACGGCTCTGCTGATAGCTTTTCGAGAAACCTTCGCGCACCGACTTATAGCCGGTCATCTCCTCGATGATGCCGGACATGTTGTCGTCACCCTTGGCGATCTGCACCATGCGGTTGGCGAGACGGCAGTCGTTGACCTGGATCGAGTTCAGGAAGTTGGTCGCGGCCTCCATCTTCGAGATGATGTTGCCCATCTTTTCATCAAGGGTTTCGAGTAGATATTGAAAAGCAACGGCGGGCGCGGCCTGCAGGATGCTTTCGAGCTTTTGCACGAGGTAGTCCGGATCGAGGAAACTCATTCCCCCCAGGAACATGTCGATTCCGCCGCAGCCCGCCCTGATCTTCGGCAGCGTGACGCTCATCAGATAGTCGTTGTGGACGTCGACCCGGCCCGACATGCCGCCCGCGGTGATGTAGCCGCGAGTCTGATCCTCGAAGCTGCCGGGGCTGGTGTAAGTAACATTGTCGAACCAGCTCTCGGCCCAGCTTTGCGCGGACGCGGGGGAAGCGAAGCCGCAGACCGCCAGCAGCGGCAGGGCAAGCAAGGTCAGACGACAACGAGCGGAGGCCATGGCAGACAACTTTCCTGGAAGTGGGCGAGGACGTGGCTCCCCATGTCAATTCCTCGCCCGGTTGGGGACGGGGCGTGGCGATGCGGCCACGATCCCGGTGAATTTCGACATGCCGCGCACGCCGACGGTGGGCTTCACCCCGGTCAGCATCTTGGCGGCAAGGTAGAGGTTGCGCGCCAGGTTCGGCTCGTGGTCGGTTCCGATCGCAACCGGAATGATGCGATTGGGATCGGAGACCGGGCGCACCCAGGCGACGGGATGCCCCACCCAGGGCAGACCGAGTCGCCCGGAGCGCAGCATCGCCTCCTGGCTACCGATCGTGCGCACCTTCCAACCATAGCGTTGCCCGAGGGCACCGAGTCTGTTCCAGAGATCGGCACAGGGCACGCAACCCGGCGCCGTGCTCATCTCGACGATGAAGGCCGGTCCCTGGCCCTTCATGGTTTCCGCGAAATCGGGCGGCCAGTTGCGTGTCACCGGCACGCGGGCGAGCCATTGTCGCATCCCGGCCTCGGTTGCGACGGGATGGATCGCCGCGCGCATCGCCTGCTCGCGGGTGACAGGCTGTGCGGACGCCGGGGAAGCGCCCGCAAGGAACACGGCCAGCGTGCAGGCCAGGTGCCGCTTCACCGCTGCGGCTCCAGGCTCGCGCCGACAAGATCGCCGCCAAGCGCGCGGGGATCGGTTGCGGACACCGGCCCGGCCGAGAGGGCATCGAAAAAGCCGTCCTCTTCGCCGGCCCCGGTCAGGAACTGTTCGGGCCGGATATCACCCGCAAGCAGCCGCACCGCCTGATAGGCCGTCTGGATGAGATTGGGATAAGCCTCGACCCCGCTCGCGATCACCATGCGCTGCTGGCTGTTGCGCCTGATCACCATCGTCGTCGGCGTGATCTCGACCCCGAACCGCTGGGCCAGCTCGGGCCTGCGCTCGATGTCAATCAGCGTGACCTGCCAGCCCATCTCCTCCTGGAAGCGCTGGACGATCGGCCACTGGACGCGGCAATAGCCGCAAGTCGAACGCGAGAACATGACCAGTGCGAACTCGTTGGCCCGGCCGCGCAGATACTGGCGACGGACCTGATCCTTTTGCGCGGAAAGCTGGTCGCGGGCCTCGCCGACCATCGGATTGGCGGACTTGGCGTTGAGTTCGGGATTTTGGAGCATGGCGATCTGGGTGACTCCCGCGAAGGCGCGCGCCTTGCGCCTCGCGAAATCCTGCAACCGCCAGAAATCCGCCACGGCATCGACCGTCAGTACGGTCGCAGCATAGTCGCGTTGCTGCTCGATCAGATTCCTGATCTTCGGTGGTGTCCATGTCGCCAGCTCCGCCATCGGCGGGATCGCCGGCTTCATCAGCGCATCTGGATCGGCTTCATCATCCGCAGGGCCGGGCGGGGCCTGATACCACCAATAGCCGGTGCGCTGGTCGGCGGCTTGTGCAGGGGCCGGCATGGCAGGCACGAGCGCCGCCGCGAGCAGGAGGGCCGCCCGGCTCACAGCAGTTTCTCCATGCGTTGGAGTTGTCCGATTTCGACCGGACCATAGTAACGGCTGTCGAATCCGCTCGCGTGCGGTGATCCGACATAGATTGTTCCGGGCAGGATGAGACCGTTGTCGGGTTGCCAATGATCGAGACGCTGACCGTCGTGACCGAAGGGCTTGCTGACGCCAAGCAGCCTGCCGTTGCAGTAATACCAGCCATCCCATTCGCCATAGGTCATGGACGGCTTCTCGATCAGCGAGATGCGGTCCCCTGGGAGGCACATGGCATATTTGGTGACAGCAACCGGCTTGGGGCCGGCGAGCGGGTGCGACAAGGTGAACGAGACGAGATCGTCCCGGCCGATCGGTCCCGGCGCCTTGCGGACGAGCCACGCGTCGATCGACGGGCTCATGACGATCGTCGCCTGCGGGATCGCCCACCAGGTGAAGAGGCCGACCGGCAACACGATGCCAAAGGCCTTCCACAGTTGCTTCGGGCGCGGAGGCTGGCCGAGCCCCGAACTGCCGAGCGCCACCGCCGCCTTCAGCGGCAGCGCCTTCAATTCGACGAAGCCGGCTTTAGCGGCCCTGAAGGCGAGCCTGAGCATCGCTGACCTCCTTCTTTCCGCCGAGGCGGGCATATTCTTCGAGAAGTCCGGAAAGCGCCGCGTCGCCATAGACGACATGGGCCGCGCGCGGGCTGTCATCCTCGCGCTCGCAATAGGGCAGGGCGGGATCGCCCGGCACCATGGCGAGCGCTGGAACGCGGGTGACACTGTGCTGACGGAAGATCAGTGGATCGACGATCAACTGCACGTCGCGCATCGCGCAGGCCGGGCCTTCGCAGCCGGGATCATGGCGCAGGATCTCGGCCGAGAGCTTCGCCATCGGGGCGACCTTCGTGAGTCCGCCCGGCATTCCGCGAAAGGCGAGCACGCCGCCGACCCGTTCAAGTTGCCCTGCGTAGGTCCGCAGCGTTGTCACCGGCATGGACGAGGACACGAACAGCACCGGCACCCAGCCTTTGGCGCTCGGCGGCGCGGTGATGCCGACGACCGCCTCCATGTCGGGCGCTTCGAGGCCGAGAGCTTGGCCAAGGCGAAGTGCCATTGCTTCGCGTTCGGCCGCCATAGCCTCCTTGGCCTTGTCCATGGCTGTACGCGCGCGGGCGTCCATCGCAGGGGACGGGGCACGCTTGCGCAGGCCTTCAAAGGCGCGGCGGCGGGATTCTTCCGATGGCGTCGGCAGTGACGTCGGACCGCGCGTTTCCGCTTCCTGCTTTCGGGCGGCCGTGGCGCGTTCGAGCCGGTCGAGTGCGGCCTCACCTTGCGCTGCTGCCCCATCACGCGCATTGTCCGGGCGAGGGTTGTCCTGCGCCAGAGCGGAAGCGGAGACGAGCATCGCCATCGCGGCGGCGAGAGGCCGCACGCTACTGGCCGATGGCCTGCATATGGGCATCGATCTTGTCCTTCATGTCGATCTGGATGTCGGCCTGGGCGCGGGCCTCGATCTCGGAATAATATTCGGAAAGGTCCATTTTGGAGAAATCCAGCGCCTGGAACTCTTCCGGGGTGAAGCCGCGGCAATAGGGGTTCTTCGGCGTGCCCCAGCCGACGCTGTTGAACGATTTGAGCTGCGGGCGGCCCTGTTCCTGGATGATGCGGCCAAGCTTGGTGTTGAAGCAGCAATGGCCGCGCGACCGCTGGATGCAGACGCCGAGAATGCGCGAGGAGCAGTAGCGCCCGACCTCGTGGCACATGCCCGATCCCCGGAGCATGCCCACTTCCATGTCTTGCTGGTCACAGCCCGAGAGCAGAAAATCCATCATGAAGTTGATCGCGAGGCTGATCGCGATCGAGGTCGGATCGATGCCGGCGATGATGGCGTTCGCGCCTGATGTCGCGGCCTGACCAGCGGTCGCTCCGGCCCGGAAGGCTGTGTAGGCGGCGCTCATGCCGGTATAGACGCCTTTGGCCACGGCGATCTTGGTCTGGATCGATGAGATGGACGAGCCCATCCCGTCCTTGACGATCTTGCCCTTGTCCTTGCAGCAATTCTGGAATGTGGTGCGCAGCCCCGCCGGGCGGCAGCGCACCGCGCGCCCTGCGAAGATCTCGATATTGCCGAGACAATGCCCCTCTGCATCGACCACGCCGTCGGCGGGCGCGCCGGGATCGTCGATGACCGGATCGTCCTCGATTCCAGCGCCGTCGCTCCCCGTGCACGCATGGGGCGAGCACATCGGCGTTCCGCCGCCCGCCGGGGTCAGACATTGATGCTGCGATCCCAGCGGGCAGCTATATTCGCCCTGCGCATCGGCGACGCACATCACCTGCTGGACCGGGCAGAGCCAGGCATCGTCCGTCATCGCGGAACAGCTCATGACTTCGCCCGGATCGCCGGCATCGCCATTGCCGTCGAGATCGACCGCGCAAACGGGCTGCTGCGCCTGCGCCGGGAAGAATTGCCCGCCGAGGAGGAAGCCCAAAATGGCAAGCGCGATCAGGGCGACGCGCGTCGGCCGGAAAAGAGGACGCCAGATCATCGCACTTCTCCGGTGCAGACGAGATCGGCGCCACCGAGACGGACGGTCTGCATCATCACGACCGCTTCGGGAAAATCGTCGAAGCAGCCGCAGGCCGAGACGATCTCCTCACCGGGGCCGGCGGGGCAGACGTCGCTGCCCGCGCTGTCAGTCCTGCAGGCGTGATAAAAGGTGTCCCAGCCAGTCGGCGCGTTCTGTTTGGCGCCGACGACCCCATCCAATGCGACGCTCTCATTCGCCTTGGGCGCGCGGGTTTTGCAAACCGCCTCGCAAGCGGGCACCGAGCCGCGATCGGGCAGGGCAAAGGGACGCGAGGATGCGGCGTGGCCGCCGTCGGCGATCCTCACCCGGTCGGCGAGCATCGTCTCGGTGGAATGGTCGATGATATAGGCGCCGCGGCTCAGATCGGGTGCGGGCATCGAGCCGGTGTCGATCGAACAGCGATAACTGCGCTCGCGCCGGAAGAAGTCGCGCGCGAGTTGCATCGTACAGGCGCCGGAACCGAACTGGCGGACCTGCGGCAGGGGATTGATGCCTGTCGCGACCCCGCTTTTGAAGGTTTGCACGCCGTCGACGCGCTCGCTGTCGAGCTGGCAGGCGGGATCGCCGGCATAGCCCGAGCAGAGATCGACGAGCCGCTCGCTGAGATCGCAGGCGGTATCGGCCCGGATCTCGACGGTGACATAGCCCCAGCGCCCGCCGCCGCCGCCGCGCACGCGCGCGGACACTGTCGTCGAGCCGGCCTTCAGCTGCTCGGTGATGTCGATAGGGGCGTAATTGTACCAGGGGCTGCCGCTGATCCGGCAGTCGCCCGACGGGATTCCGTCATGCATCCACACGCGCTTGCCCGCATAGCCGACCGCTACGCCGCCCACGCGCGCCTGCACCCAGTCGTCGGCGCCCATCTCGACAATGCGCGCGGAGACGATGCGTTCAGGCGCCAGGGGTGTGAAGATAGCGGAATAGAGTGGGGGATAGCCGCCGCAGGCGCCATCCCCGCGAATCTGGTAGCGGCGGCATCCCTCGCCGCAGCTCCAGCTCGATGTGATGACGCCGCTGGCTGAAACGATATCGTCGAACTGCCACGGTGTGATGCTGACTTCGCGCTCGATCGTGCAGGCACGGATTTGCCCGACCGTGCCGATGCCCGCAGGCGAACCCTTGAGCGCCTGGAAGATGCTGCTCGCGGCGGCGGCGCTCGAAGCGTCGCCCTGGATGGTGGCGGGGCTGGCGCGATAGGCGGTCTGGGGCAGCGACGGATTGGGCGTGCAGGCGGTGCTTTGCGCTCCAGTGTAACGGATCGCAGGGCCGTCGATCGTGGCTTGCGCGACGCCGACGCGCGGATCGGCCGTCGTCAGCGCGCCGATCACGCCGCCGCCCAAATCCTTGAGCACCGAGGCCATGTTGCCCCAGACGAGGTTCGACCCGCAGCTGTTGTTGACGCAGTAGCAGCCGGCGAGATCCGTGAGGCCGACTTCGGTCAGCTTGAGATCGCCGCCCGACGCCACATCCCATTGGAAGCTCCGGCACTGGTTCCAGGTGCCGGGCTGGCAGGAGACGACGCCATTGGCGCAGATGCCCGATACGGGAACCGGTAGCGTCAGCGTCTGGTCGACGCTGCCGTCGAGATTCTTGTCGCGAGATATGCGAAGCGTACCGATATCGCCGCTAGATGCGGGCTGCGCGATCAGTTCGAGCAGGGTCGCTGTCTGCTGGCAGGCAATGCTGGGGTTGAAGGTCTGGCTGTTGTCGACCGTCGCGATCGGCTGTCCGGCAAGCCCCGGCGTCAGGTAGTTCTGCTGGATCGCCTCGCTGTCGGACGTCTTCTCCCGCGAAGCTTCGGCTGCCGCGCGGGCGCGGTCCTCGACGGTTTGCGCCGACGCTGGCAAGGGCAGCGTGGCGGTCATCGCCAGCATGAGAATGACCCGCCGTCTCATGGCAGCCTCGGAGATGTGGTGCGAGAGCCATAGGCAAAGCGCAGCACGTCTCCCGCCCGGAACGCGGCGGATCCGGGCGAGAGTAGCTTATAGACGGCCTGTCCCTCGAAAATGGTCAGCGCGGCCGCCACCGGCGTCGAGGTGGTGGGGGCAACCCTCCTTTCCGGCCCATGTTCGTCGGCCGCGCTGACCGGGGGTGGAGCGACGGCGGCAGGGGCAGCCGCCGCCGCTCCGTCCGCGCACCCGCTCACGGTGGGGAGGGCTCCGTGACGAGCGGGACAACCGCCCGTGCCGGGTGCGCGGGATGGGGGATGCGACTGACTCACGGCGTGGATATCCCCGCGCAGCAGATCGCCTTTTCGAAGAGCATGAACTGGGCATTGTCTTTGCCGGGCGCATGCTTGCCCGACGTCCAGAGCGCACCGGGGCGGCCGATATTAACGCATTTGCCGCCCTTGACGGGCTCCATGATCTGGAGCTTGTACCGGCTCTTGGTCCAGATGGGCTGAGCCTTGAAAGAGCAGCCGTCCTCGGAGTGGATGGTGAGCGCGCCGAGGCGGCCCATCATGAAGGTGCCGCGCGCGGCAAGGCCCGCCCAGGCTTCGACACGGTCGCCCATATGGATATCGCCGGCGACGGGATAGGTGCTGCCCCAGCTGCCCATGCACCAGAACAAGGGGTCGATCGTCTTGCCCGCCGCCGCCGCCGCGCTGTCCGCCATGCAGGCAAGCCCTGCGGCGGGATTGCCGAACAAGATGCCTTCGGGCTGGATGATCGCGCCCAGCGTCCCCGACTGCCATGTCGGCAGCACCTCGGTGATCATCGCGACATCGAACCCGTCATCCTCGATGCAGGGCAGGTCGGTAAACATGTCGAGCATCTTCCAGACCGGCGCGATGTAATAGTGCATCTGCGCGAACAGCTTGGTCGTGTTGGTCCCGTCGGAGATCGACGACTGGCTGCCCTGAAGCTTGCCTCCGGTCGGCATGAGGTCGACGCCGAGCGCCATCATGCAGCCTGGCTCGGTCACCACGTCGATCATCCGGTTTGGCGTCCAGAAACTGACCTTGACACCGAACCAGAAGGTCGCGCCCTTGCGGCAGGCGCACAGGGGTTTTGAGGCCGATTGCGCGTCGAGTGCCTTGTCGAGCTTGTCGTAGCTTCCGACCCGTACGCCGCCGATGGTGATCGGGAAGATGCAGTTCCACCTGACCTTTGTGATCGGATTGAACACCGTGTCCGAAGGGCATTTGGAAGCGTGCGCGGGCGTTGCGGGCGCGATCAGCGCCAGCAGGATTGCGGCGGCTCCGACGCGCAGAGTGGATGCAAGGCGGGTCATTGTCCGCGCCCTCCCTTGGCTGACAGGTTGACTTCGGTGAGTTCGAGCTTTTGTCCGACCTGCCGCACAATGACGGGCGCGACCGTGAGGCCGAGCCGGTCCTTCACTCGTTCCTCGAGCGTGAACAGCGCGCGGCCGTGGCGTTCGCCGAGCGACAGGGCGTCGTCTTTGGGATCGCCGCCGCCGGTCAGGATGATCCAGTCGGTGAGCGTGGCCGTCTTGAGCGCCCAGGACAGATCGTGGGGATGCACGATGACGAGTCGCTGCGGCAGCGACACATAGGTGAGCGGATTGAAGGTGAAGCCCTTGGGGTAAAGCAGCTTGCCATCTGGAAGTCGGATCTCGGTGTCGAGCGTGTAGAAGGGGACGACGTGACGCACCTTGTCCTCGCGCGCTGAAGCGAGCGTTGCGCCCTTGAGCGCGCTCCAGCCAGAGCGCGGACCGAATTTTTCGGCCATATTCGGGGGCTGCTGCGCGGCGCGCGCCTCGATTTCCGCCATCGCATCGGGCTCGGCAATCGGCCAGGTGCGCCCCACGGTGGAGGTCTCGGCGCGAGCGGTGGACGCCAGCAACAGCGATCCGACAATCAGCCCCGCGATCATCGCCGACTGAAAGACCACCACGGGCCAGCCACTATGGAGCGGATCATCGGCCACGGCGGCGCTCCCTCCAGTGGACGCGCGGTGCGCTGCTCTCGCCGCAAACCGCGGCGATGAATCCCGCAAGGCCCAGCGCGAAAGCGAGAAGGACCAGACCGCGTATGTCGTTCGCGGCGGGACGCGCCCAGATGATGATCCCGGCCTGCACCAGTAGCAGGAGTTGCGTGCCCACCACCAGGCGGATCGACGATTGGCAGGGCGCTGAGGAGAAAATGCCGTTCATCGCCGCCTCCACCACAGCATCAGCCGCGCGAGGCTACCGCTGGCGAGATTGGAGAAGATGAGCAGGAAGAAGAAGCCGATGAGGCATATGACCAGGACCAGCAGCATATCGGCCATCAGCGCAGCGAGCGGCCAGCCAAACATGACGCGCACGGCGCAGAACAATGTGGCGATGACCATCGCCTGGAAGACAGGAAGCCCAAGGCCCCAGAAGAAGGTGCGGGTCTCCAGCCGATCGATCGTAAAGTCCTCGATGAGTTCTATGACGACGGGATCACGGTCGAGATCACAGGCGGCGTTCTCAGCCTCCGATATTTCTTCTGGTGCAATGACTTCTGCCTGAAGGTCACCGCCCCTCACCAACGGGTGGATGGTGGCGCACGGCTCTGCAGCCCGCCGGGGTCGGCCGAGCAGCCGCCGTAGCAGATCCTCGGATGCCAACCTCCAGGATGGGATGCGACTTGCCATGGACGCAATGCCGAGCGGCGCTGCGGCGCCGGCCAATGCGCATCCGCCGATCATTGCGGCGAGGAACGGCGCAGGCCCGTTCCCCGCAAGCCCGTTGTGGGCGAGCAGGAGATAGGTCGCCGCGGCGAAGCCGGCTCCGCTCAAGGCAAGCGAGATCATGGTGCGGCGCGAGCGCGTGCGTTCGGACGCGAACAATTGCGTCTGCGCATCGCTTGTCGCTTCGAGCACCCGGATATGGAGCGCCATTTCCTGGCGGGAGCGCAGCAGAAACTCGTGGAGCGTTTCGTCGGGCCTGCGCTCGGAATAGGCCGGGACGAGACGGCCATCGCCGTCAGGGCCGAGGGTCACGGAGATCATCGCGGCCTCCTGAAGCGGGCGAGCAGGCGGCCGGCAGCGCCGGTCAGGCCGATCAGGATAAGGCCGGTCAAGAAGCAGCCGGTTCCGACCATTGCGGCGCCGCGCAAAACGAGCCCCATTGGCTGATTGAGAACCAAGCCGGCTGCGATCACCAGCGAGGCGATCATCACCGATTCGATGATGACGAGCCGGAACCTCCAGCGCAGCGCATCGGCTTCGGCCCGCGCGGCGACGCGCGCCTCGACATAGGCTTCGAGGTTTTCGTCGGGTGATAGCTCGAGCGCCAGCTGTCCCGGATGCGACTTACCTTTAAGCATCATGGCCTCCCTGAGGGGTAAGGATTTCGGCGGGATCGACGCCAGCGAGATCGCAGACCGCTTCCAGCGGCGAGCGTCCGGACCGCACCAGGGCCTCGAATGCGGCAACGTCTTCGGGCGCGGAGGTGTTGATCCAGTAGCTGAAGGGATCGACGACAAGCCGGGCAATGCCGAGCCCCAGCGGGCTGTCGATGAAGACCTCGCTATAATTGGGCTTGTTGTTGCGGACCGATTTGAGGAGATCGAGAACGAACCCTGAATAATCGAGGATCTTGTTCTCGACCGCCTTGTCGTAAGTCGATCCCTGGAGCAGGAACCGGGTCGCGGCATTTTCGAGGATGACCTGGCCCGTGCCGCCGAACAGCAAGAGGTCGTTCATGCTCTGAAGGACGATGCCGAAGCTGCCGCGATATTTGCGCGCGCGCCGGTAGCCTTGGCTGAAGGCTTCGGCGAGGCGCGAGAGATCCTGGCCGTCGCCCCGCGTCATGAACTGCGCGGCTTCGTCACAGAGGACGAATCGCGGGCGGTCCCGGGCGGACAGATAGAGTTCCTGCGTGACGGCGTTCACCACGACCATGATCACGACGTTGAACAGGTCAGGCATCGCCTTCAGCCGTTCGAGCTCGAGCACCACGAATTCGTCGGTCGATATGTCGAAGGTCGACGGCCCGTTGAAATAGTGGCCGTAGGCGCCGTCCGACCCGAAATCGCGCAGGTTGAAGGCCAGCTCGCGCGCGGTCGGCACCAGATGGTCGACCCGATCGAGATCGGAGGCGGTGTTGGCGGGATAGGCACCGAGCCATTCGCGCACTGCATCTATCCCGGCCTCCGCGCGCCCGCTCTCGATCGCCCATTGCACTGCGGATTTGAGCAGGTTCCATTCCGAGGTGGTGACCGGCTTGCGGGTCGCGGCGTTCGCCATCTCGGCGACGATCGACACCGCCATGGTGATCGCCGATTCCCGGTCATCGCCATCGAGCGCCAGCCCGAGATCAAACGGGTTAAGCACGAGATGCTCTTCGCCGAGGTCGATATAGCGGCCCGAGCAGAGGGTGCAGAGCTTGCGGTAGGAGCCGCCGATATCGATGATGCGGATGAGCGCATTCTGCGCGAAATATTGCTGGCAGAGGTTGTTAAGCAGGAAGCTCTTGCCCGCACCGGACTCCGCCGACACGATGAAATTGTAGTTGTTGATGCGCGGATCGAACAGGTCGAGCGTTACGAGCTGCCCCTTGCGGCCAGTGTAGAGCAGGGCAGGGCGGCCGCCACCGCGGAAGTCGGTCTGGATCGGCGACATGAGGACGCCGGCGCGTACCGGCACGCGGAAATCGCGCTGAAGCATGCGGATCGTGCGGCGCTCCGAATAAAGGCCAAAGGGCAGGCTTGCGGCAAGCAGGATCGGATTGAGGTAGCTTTCCTCCTGCACCATCCAGGGCAGAGGCTCCGATTCCCAGAGTCGTTTGGCGCGGGCAGCCATCTCGCGCGCCTGGTGGCTATCGCGGCCGAACACCCAGAGCGTCGGGATCACCGAGATGAAGCGGCTGTTGCCGACTTCATCCAGGATCCAGCCAATTTCCTCGATCTGCTTGCCGACCTCGACCGCGAAGCTGCCCGCAGCCTTCTGCGCCGAGAGGATCTGCGCGCGCTTGTGGATCTCGAACTGCGAATGGTCGAATAGCACATTGAGCGTGTAGAGGAACGGCCCACCGATCTGGTCGCTGTCCTCGGCGCTCCCACGCATCCCGCCGGTCAGGCGATTGGCGCGCTCGGCGGTGATCCGCTTCGGCGGTGACTTGGGCGTCAGGCAGCGCGCCACCTGATTGCCGAGAAAGACCTCAGGCCCATCGAAGCGAAGCGCCGGTCCCGCGTCGATGATCTGCCGTCGCAGCGGCACGTCGGCGGATTGCGTGAACACACCGGGCGCGGAGGCATGGACGCCGTTGAAGATGCGTCGGTAGAAGCTGACGATCTCGCCCGCTGCCATCGGGCGGATGCCAAGCTTGGAAAGCTGTTCCTCGATCTGGCGCTTGAGGTCGCTGTCCATCGGCTCGCGGGTCTTCACCGACAGGAAAGTACGGAAGTTGCGGACCGGGATGCCGTGGAGCGCTTTCAGGCCCATGGTGCCGGCCTGCAGATAATCGAAGGTCCGCCGCGCCGAGGCCTGGATCAGCGGATCGGGGCGCGTCTTGAGGTCGAGAAACGCGTCGAGCGCACCCTCGACCAGAGGATCGGCGAAGCTCTGAAGCTGAAGGATCGTCTCTTCGGGAAAGTTGACATTGAGCAGCCCGAGCAGCGCCTCATGCACATGCGCGAACAAGTAAGCGGCGGGAACCAGCTCCCAGGCGTAGCCCCAGCCATCGTCGATGGTCAGGAAAGCCTGCTCTTCCTCGACCCAGGCGGCGAGGGGGAGGAAATCGGAATAGCTGTCGCGCTCCACGCTGCGGCGCAGCCGCGAAAGCGTCATGCCGGCCTGATAGCTGGTCATGGGTAAGGCTCCATATCGTCGGAACCGTCCTTGACCTGTTCCAGGACGTTGGCGCGGGTGGCCGGCGAGACCGGCGCGACCAGATAGTCGCCCACAACCCATTGCGGGCGCTCCATCAGCGAATAGACATAGCGCGGCATGTAGAGCCGGTCGGGCCGCTGCCGGTCGGCATAGGGCAGGATCAGCGTGCGTACCGTGCGCGGGGGCTTGAGCATCGGGGTGACGGGCTGCTCGATCAGGCCTTGTAATTCACGATAGACGCTGTCGCGATAACCCTCGAACCTGCCCGATGCCGCCTGGCCCGAGCCGGACCTACCGGACGCACGCGGAGATTGGCGCTCGCGAAGAATCTTCTTGTTATTGGTGACGGCCGGATCGGACTTTGACGCCACGCCCGCCACCGCGTCGGCATAGGCCTGGTCGGGATGGATACACTGGCCATGATCGTCATTCTTGCAGGAGAATTTCTCGCTGTAGGGCGACATGACCGAGCCTAGCGTCGCGCAGCCGCCCAGCGCGGGAAGCGTAAGGATCAAGGCGGCGGCCCGGATTGCGCGGCCTCGCGGACGATGATGCATGGGACGAACTCCCCTGATGATTTCTGGCCTTGTGGTTGCTGGCGGGCGCATCAGAATTTGCTCCCGGCGGTCGGCTTGATTTCGAGGCTCACGCCTTCCTGGATGACGACGACCACATCCTTGGCCGCGCCGACTTCGACGATGGGACCGGCCTGGCGGGCGAGATCGAGATAGAAATCGGTGAGCTTGTCCGACGAGCGCGAGAGGCCGCCGGCGATCCCCGCCTGCGCCGCATCGCCCGCATCGAGCGTGCGCACCGAGCCGAGCGCCGAGGTCGAGACGTTGCCGACCGTGTTCTCGACCGTCTGCGCGACCCCTGTGATGGTCCCCGCGATGAACGAGCGGGCCAGCGCCGCGCCGGCGCGCGTGACGACCTTGCCGGAGAGGCCCTTCTTGCCGTCGGCATCGACGAAGAAGCCCTTGATCGGCTGATCGACCACCGAGCGTTCGTCGAAGTCGACGCAGGAGAGCGAGACGAGCTGAACTTCAACCCGCTCCTTGGCGAGGCTGCCGGTTGCGTTGCCGATCACGAAACAACCTGACAGGTTCGCTTTCACGTCATTGGGGAGCACGGCAGGCGCCTGGACACGCGCGATCAGCGGCTCGGGATTGCTGGTTGCGTCCCGGCTCGCCAGCGCGTCGATCCCGGTCAGCAGCCGCGCCTTCATGAAACCAGGCGGCAAATAGATCGTCCGGGTCTTTTTTTTAGCGCCTGCTGCCGCATCGGTGCCGACCGGCGCCGTCGCAGCGCCGATCGCCCCAACCGTCTTCTCAACTGGCGGCGCCGGGGGTGCGGGAGGCGCTATCGGAGGCGCGGGCGGTGCGGACATGGATGGATCCATGTCCCCGGTCGCGGGCGGTTCAGGGAATTCGGGGACTGCGCCGGGGATCGCGGGCGGAAGATCGCCGTCGATCGCGGACGCTGCCGAACCGGTGCCAGGCACGATCTTTCCTTCCTCGATCGCTGTTACCCGCTCGCCGAGCAGGTTCTGGCCGTCGAGGATTTTCTTGAGATCGCCGCGCAGCTTGATCTCGAGGCTGTCGCCGCGAAGTCCTGCGCCCATGTCGAGATGCGAGCTGGGTGGTGCCGCCGCTTCCTGCGTGCCGTCTCCGCTCGCGGAATAGAGGCCGAGCCCCAGCGCGCCGACAATGCCGGCGACGCCGATCTGTTTCAGGCGCAGTTGCTGTTTCGCACTCAGCGTCTGCCACCGTGCTTTGAGGTCGAGTAGCGCGGGACCGCGCAATATCCCTGTCGAACGCTCGCGCTTTTCCTGAAAACCATCGAGGTCGAGCTCGCCGTCATGAGGCTGGCCTGCCCGGTCGGAAGAGCCGCGCTCGCTGCGTTTGCCGGGACCGCGATCACCAGGACCGCGATCATTGGGGCCGGCGGGATTCATTGGCCGGCTCCCCGGCGCACGACGATCAGCCGCGCGGTCTCGCCTGCTGCGAGATTGCCGCGATCGAGCGTCACCGCGAAGATGTTGGCGCCGAGCGCGCTGTCGAGGAAGCTGCGTTCATCGAGCAGGGTATCGGTTGGCACAGAAACCAGATATTCCGATGCTGAAAGGCCAGAACCGTCGATCTCGATGCGGCGGCGTTCCTCGATGCTGGCGTCCGGTAGCAGGCCCAGGCGGATCGGTCCGGACCGGGTCGCGGCAGTCGTGAAGCTCGCTGGTATCCGGTCCTGGAGCATCGAGAGCGTGATCGAGACCGCGCGTTCTTCCTCGACCAGCGGCCCGAGCAGATCTTCGTTCGCCTGCGCGCGCTGGGCGCTGCCGGGCTGCAGCATCACCGTCTGTGCGGGGATGTCGGACGGCTCGGCATAAAGCGAATAGACCGCGCCGTTGCAAGTTATGAAGAATTCGGACGGGACCGTCACATAAGTGCGGGTCACCATGCCGGTATCGTCAATCTCGCGGACGAGGAACTTGATCCAGGCGTCCGACCCGGCGCGTTCGACGGCGATGGCCTTTTCGGCCGAGAACTTGACGTCCTCGATCTCGCCGCCGGCGCAAATCACATGGTTGATGTCGCGGTTCGACAGGCGAAGGGTGCTGGTCTGATCAGGCAGCGCGATGATGGTCTGCGCCGCGACCGGAGCGGCAAGCGTCAGCGCAAGCAGCATCAGGCTCGACCGCGTAAGCTTAGCGAGGCTGGGCATCGAAACTTTCCTCTGTCAGGGCGGTCAGCCAGAAGCGGCCGTTGTCGATCACGTATCGGATCCGCAGATTGCCCCGGAACTTGCGGATCACACCGCCGATCACGCGCACCTTTTCGACGGGGACGAGGATCTCGGTCTTCGTCCAGGTGACGGGTTGATCGGGGCGGATATAGGTCGCGATCGAAAGCGTGGGGTTGTTGGCCAGTTCATCGAGCAGGCCGTTGAGGCTGTCGCGCAGGCTGTTGTACGTCGAAGGATGGGTGATGCTCAGCAATTCCTGGAACTGCCGATCCGCAGAATAGGCGGAATAGGTGCCCGACAGTGACACCAGGTTGCGCGTGATCGTGCGCAGATAGGCTTCCGATGGTTCGCTGCCGGTTACATAGAGATCGCCGCCCGCGCCGAAGGGCACGACCACGGTGCGCGTGTTCTGGTTCGAGGTGTAGATCAACGTGCCGAGCACGGCGGTGATCCCGAACAGGCCGACCACGGCGAGTTTGAGGAGCCGGTTCTCCTCGAACAGGTTGCTCGACCCTTGCAGGTAGCGATGCAGGCCGAAGCTCGCGGGCTTGCCGAGCAAGGGATCGCGTGGTGGCGTGTCGCTGGATTTGCGTCCGAACATCGCTTGGGCTCACTCGAAGAAGCGGGTCTGGGTCGGACCCGGATAGTTGCGAAAGCCGACCAGTCCCCAGCGCCAGGCCATGTGCGGGATGAACCCGCGCGGCTTGGTACGAAGCCAGGGGACGAAAAGGAGAAGGCCTGCGACAAGCGCCCAACCGAGCATCCCGCCGAGGATTACGGCGACGAAGATGACGGTGATCACCAGCACGAATTCGTCCGAACCAAACCACAGGATCTGGACCGGTTTGTGCAGATATTGGGGTAGCCGCTCGTCCACGAGCCTTCTCCTCCTTGCGTCGTGACCTCCCTGCGAAGCTGGTTGAACTTCGTGGGCTGTCTCGCCATTGCGCCTGCGCGCACTGGCCTGTTGAGGTCCGCGATCCGCGTGGGCGGACCACGGACCGAACCGTCAGATCACCATCCCGAATGTCTGGAGAATGCTGTCCGCCTTGATCAGGCAGACCGCCGCAACGATGGTCGGGATGCCGATCATGATGTTGGAAAACAGCCTGCTCACCCCGAACAGGAAGGCTGCGACCCCGCCGACGAACCCGAGCGGGCCTTTGACGCCCTGGTTCACGACGATATCGTAGATGTCGTAGCCAAGGTCGCCCGCGGCGGGCGCGGAGAAGGCGTGAGCCCCACCGGCGCCAAGCAACGCGAGCGCGGTCAAAGGGATGCCGACATTGGCGAGCGAGACGGTCTGTCTGCGAAGAGTCTTCAGCATGCACTTGCTCCTGTGAAAATGGGCCGCTCCGGGATCAGCTTGCCGGCATCGATGAGGATCGCTGTCGGCCGGCGGCGAGGCTGGACGGCCCGGTTCGGGTCCCGCCGCCGGCATGGGGCTGGCGCGGCGATCGCCGTGCCAGGGAACGGGACATGGTCAGCGCTTCGCATCGGCGAGCGCCTTCGCCCCGGTGAGAAATTCCTCGATCTCGGCTTGCCGAAAGCCCGAGATGATCTGGCCGTCCGCGATCAGGGTCGGCGTGCCGGTAATGCGGATGCTGCGCACCACCGCGGAATCTGCCTGGACCCGCGCGCGCCCTTCCTCGCATTTGAGCATCGATGGCGGCGCCGCCCCCGCATAGATCGCGTTGAACGCGGCCTCCTTGTTCGCGGAGCAGTGGATATGCTCGGCCTTGGCCGCGGCTTCAGGATGGATGCCGGAGACGAAGAAGATCAGGCGGCGCACTGGCTTGCCTTCAGCCGCCTTCGCCGCCCAGAAGCGATCGAGCGCGCGGCAATAGGGGCAATCGGGATCGGTGAACTCGATGACGACCGGGGCGTCCTTCGGGCCGATCGCCAGCGCCTTGCTGGTATCGATCCCGGCGAGTTTCCTCGCGGCGGCGGCGCTTTGCGCCAGCACGGTGAGGTTCTGTCCGTTGCGGTCGTACACTTCCGCGAAGAGCAGGTGCTCGCTCTCGGGCGCGTAGTAGATGATACGGCCGCCCGCTGATGCCTGGTAGATCGGGCCCTTTACCGGCGCCGGTCCGAAATCCTCGAACTGGAGATTGGTGAAGGTCTGCCGAAGTTCGCTCTCGGCCTCGCGCGCCGCCGCTGCGAGCGGATCGGCTTGCTGCGCCGAGGCGGCGCTTTGGGCCACGAGGATCAGAGGCAGGGCGAGGACTGCCGCCCCAAGCTTTGGCCCGAATTTACGGATGCGCATGCGATGTCTCCTGAATGGGGCTGCCGGGGCGGGAGAGAAGCCGCGTATCGAGATGCGTGCCCGATCCCACTGGGATGTGTTGGCGCACCGTGGCCGGCAGACTGCCGTTCTCCGCCGGGGCTGAGGCCGCCGCGCGGATCACGAAGCCTTCCGCCGTCGCGGCGATGGTGCGCTGCCGCTCGGCATCCGGCATGACGCCGGCCCGCCGAGAGCGATCGCCCGGCGTCGCGCAGGCTGTCGTCGTGACGACCAGGGCGCCCAAGGCAACCGTCATCGCTTTGGCAATCGGCGTCATGCACGACTCCATCTTGGCGCTTTGCGCCACGGTTAAGATTACTTAACGATCCGAAGTATCAGGTCTGATTCGACTTGGGTTGTTCGGAACGAGGTCTGACTGATGGGAATCGAAGTCGATTGCAACAGGCCCCGGAAGCGGAGTGCCCACAGCTTCGAAATTAGCTGGAATTGCTCGAAAATAGTTCCATTTCGGCATGAACGGATGCATCCGCACCGTCCTGGGCCGCTTTCGGAGAATAAGCTCCGAAACAACCAATTTTGGATCAGATCGGAAATGAGATGCCGATTGTGCTGTATTCATCTCTTATAGATGCATGTTATCGGCTATTAGGAATATAACTTCCTCTAAAAACATCGGTATCTGCCATTGCCGTCGACTATCCGGTCTACTTAGATTTTTCGGGCGATCCATCGCGCCATGAGGCGTTGCCGCGGAGGACGAGACCATGGAGCCCGAAGATAAATTTGCCGCCGTCGACACGTCGATCTTCAGGGAGATCAAGCTGCTGTCCGGCGAGCGCATCAGACAAGAGCGCAACCTGCGCGGCATCACGCAAATCGAGCTTGCGACCAATATGGGAGCCAGCCCGCGTACGATGCGCGAGATTGAGGCCGGGGGGCCGGGCACGAAGCTGGAGGATCATATCAGAGCCACGCTCAGTCTCGGCATGCCGACCGGACAGATCGCCTTCTCGATCCTCTTTGCGGGCCAGCGCATGCGCTTTCCGCGCCAGCTCATCTACGGCGATCTGCCCGCCATCGAGCGCAAGTGCATCGAGATGATATCGGATTGGGTGCTCACCGCGCTCAAGCAGGATCTCTCGCCCGAATGGCGGCGCGGCGATGAGAGCGGCCAGATATGAAACCCGCAGGCGACCCAGAGTGCAACGGTCCGCGTCCTGCCGAACCAACGTCTCTCCAGCGCAAGTGTGAAGAGATGAAAAAGCCTATGAACCGTCCGCATTATTCGCCCGGCGGTCATTGGATGCCGACTGTTCCTGGCCAGATCTGTCAGGTCTGCGAAAAGCCGTACACAGCGCACAGGATAAACCAGCAATTCTGCTCACGAAAATGCGCGGGGCTGGCCCGGCGTTTGCCGACATCGCGCAGGGACAAGTGCTGCCTACATTGTGGCAAGACCTTCGAAATCCCCGCCGGGCAGAGCGCAAGTGGAGATCACGCCGCGAAATATTGCTCGCGTGAATGCGTCCGGGCCCATCACGGGTGGTCTCAGCGAAGGCGTGTGTCTTGCGCCAACTGCGCAAAGCCGTTCGACGCTCCCCCTAAAGATGCGAGGATGCGGTTCTGCTCTACCGCCTGCCTCCATGAGCATCGCAGATCGCTGCGCATCACCAAGGCATGCCTCAACTGCGGCGAGCCGTTCACCGTGTCGCGCTCGCATTCCGGCAAGACAATCTGTTCACGGGCATGCGCGACGGCCTACTATGTTCGCGATCGCTCGCACGGTTGGCGAGGCGGGGTCGTCAAGCAGAACGGGCGCAAGTTTCGCAGGATCGACCGCCAGGGCTTTGCCGGGAAATATAATGGCGAGCATCGGCTTGTCGCTGAACGCGAGATCGGCCGGAGGCTCGAACGAAACGAAGTCGTGATCTGTCTGGACGGCGACAACGACAATCATGCCCCCGCGAACCTGTTCCTGTTGCCCGACCAGAAGGAATTTGGCCTGTTGAAAATGGGATCCGTGCCCTGGCCCGCGGAATCGAACCTGCGTTCTTATCGTGATCGCGGATATATCCGGCCCGATGTGATCGTCGTTCTCCATGAGTGGGAGAACGAGAGGCGCCAAAACCCGAAAACAAAGCGCTACATCAAAAGGCATCCCCATGCCGACGAGATCATAAAGCGCAGGCGTGCCGGAGCGAGCGTGCGTCAGTTGGCGAAGGATTTTGGAACGAGCATGAGCACGATGGCGCAAACCATCCGCAACCGGCTTTAGGGCTTGCGGGATCTATCGTGCGTTGATCACTGCGGCCCGAAATCGGATCCTCCGCGAAACCTTGAAGCTTGCCCGGCCCACGATCGCAATTTTCCAGACAGGGGCGTGCGATAGCCATCACGGCGCAGATGATGCGGGGCGGTGGGCGTGTCGGCGGCAAACTCGCAGGCATTGTCGTCGGCGCCGACGCGCGAGGGGAACTGCATGGACAGCAGCATAAGCACGAGCGCACATAGCAGGCTGTCGAAATGGGCGGAGCAAAACAGCGTGCAAAACCCGCGACGATCTGGAGCGTGGCCATCAGCGGCGGCGTGATCTCGATCGGCTCCGGGCCGGCAAAGGAGCAGGACGCGCGGGAGTCGCTCGGAATGGCGAGCGGCACCGTGACGCCATAGGCGATCCCGTATCGGCGCGCTTCCTGGAACAGGGCCAGTTGGTGATCGGCAAGCTCAACGAAGCCCGCGATCTCCTCCCAACCGAACGGCCGGTCAAGCTGCTGGCTCACCTCATAGACCGGGTCGATGACGAAGTAGTGATTGTCGATATAGGATCGGACGAAGTCCTCCGGATAGTTGGTGACCACCAGCGCGCCCTCGACCAGCCGTGGGAGGCCGCCATGCTGCACCAGCGCGACATAGGGGAAGCCCATCAGCAAGGCGGCATCGGCCAGTCCGTCGCGCAGCGCCTCGATCGAAGAGGCCCTATTGAGCCGCGAAAGGACCTTGCGCAGCCGGGGACCGACATACATTGACTTCCTCCTCCTCGCGAACGTGGTTCTCCACGTCCGTTCATTCCTCGTTGAAATTGTTCGCAGTTGGTGTCGTCGTCCCCGGACGCATAGCCAGGCGCGGCGGTAAGATGGCACGCAACTGCCTGGTGGAGCGTGAGGCGGAACAATCCTTCAACAGGCTGACGGCTATCTCCGCACCGAATATTCGGTTCCTCCCTTCAACGGGATCAGCGTGGAATCGAAGCCATTGGCGCGGTCGCGCAGCCAGACGACACAGGCCCGGCAGTTCCCGGCCAACCCTCCTGAATCGTCGGCCAGCATGGCTGCGCCCGGCCGCTTTCGCGGCTTCGACAACTCCGAAGAAGCCGGATCGCCTGGCGCTGCTCATTTGGTCGGATCTTCGACGTCGTTGCCGGGCGTCGCGGCGAGAAGCGTCACTGCGTCGTTTGGATTGCGAATTACCTCGCCGTACAGCCGCGCGCTATCGGTCGAGGCCGTGTCGGCATCCTTCACCACGGCGGAGAATTGCAGGAAGCTGTGCGTGAGCGAGGGGTAGTTGGCGTAGCGCACGGGAACGACCTCGGCCTTCAGCCGCTCGGCGAACCTGCGCCCGGAATCGCGCAATATGTCGAAGCCGGCAGTGGCGACGATAGTGGGCGGCAGGCCCTTTAGGCTTTTCGCGCTGACCGGGTTCATGAACTCGTCCGCCTCGTCGATCCGGTCGGGGCTATAGTCCTCGAACACGCGCGGCAGGATGAACTCGATGAACGTGCTGTCGAGCGCATAGCCCTTGCCGAACAGGCGATAGGAAGGATCATTCTGCGGCAGGCCCGCGCCCGGATAGAACAGCAGCATGGCGGCGGGGCCGGGCTGGCCCGCAGCGAGTTGGCGCTGGGCGATGTTGATCGAGACATGGCCCCCGGCGCTGTCGCCGCCCACGCCGACGCGTACGGGATCGCCGCCGAACGAAGCGGCATTGGCGCGCGCCCACAGGAATGCATCCTCGCCATCGTCGCTGGCCGCGGGATAGGTATGTTCGGGCGCGAGGCGATAATCGACCGTGACGACGATCGCCTTCGCCTCGTTGGCGAGCAGCCGCGACACCCCGTCATGCGAGGCGATGCTGGCGAAGATCCAGCCTCCGCCATGATGATAGACCAGCACCGGAAGCGGCCCGTCATCGTCCGTTTCGGGGTGGTAGATACGGATGGGGATCGGCCCGCCGCGTCCCTTGATTGTTCGGTCCTCGACATGCGCCATGTCGGGCGTGACCTTGGTGAGGAGCCGCCAGTCGCGGTCGGCGCCGTGGCGGATGAAGCCCCGGCCCCAGGGCGTTGCGAAGATCATTGGCGCGGCGCGGCGCAGCCACGGAGCGGCGGGCCGGACCTGCTCCATCATATATTGCAGCTTGGGGTCGATGGTCTGCCCGTCGACCGTTTCGAGCGGGCCTTGCAGATGCTCCATGAACCAGCTTTCGGACTGCGAATAGAAGGCCAGTTTCTCCTGCTCCTCCTTCGTCGGCACAAACGGTTCCACCGGCTTGATACTCATCGCGAACCAGATTTGGAGGGCAACGAAAGCCAGCACGAGCAAGAGGGCGACCGCACCCAAAGACCATAAAGCGATTTTCATCCATCTATCCCTGTCGAGTAACTGTCGAATGGCCGCCACATCCGGCCCGTTCCCGCCACACCACAACCAGCGCGCCGACCATCCAGCATGGCGTCATCACCACCAGAAAAAGCAGGCAGAGCAGCGCCCAGATCAATATGAGACCGCCGGTGGTGCCCCACTGAAGAATGTTCATGGGACGGCTCCCCCTTGCTGCGCGTTGTGCGGATCACTGGCCTCCGACTGCTCCAGTCGGTCCACGACGGCGCGCAATACCCAGCGTCGGCCGGTGCGCTGGTGTCGGCGAGCGAGCTTCCTGCGCGCTACCTCCAGCGCGCCCTGGCCATGGATCTCGCGCAACCATTCGCATTCCTGCCGGACGGCTTCCTCAAAGGCCGGCGAGGCTTTCCATTCGCACCTCCGCCGCCAGCGTCGCCACAGGGCCGTCACCATTCCGCCGCCCGCGCCGACAAGTCATCGCACCATCGGTCGAGAGATGCCCGGACAGCCCGTGCAACGTGCGCCAAACCCAGGATCGCAAGGCTAGTCGCCGCAAGCGCGACGAACAGCCAGGTCCAGCCCTTGTCGGCCAGAACCGGCCCTACGAGACCGACAAACGAGAACAGGGCCAACAGGGCGAGGCGCCCGCGCAAACCGTGATGCATTATACTGTAACCTCCATAGGCGTGCGGCGGCGCCTGCGCCTGCGGTCCCACCAGAGCCAGGCGCCGTTGCCGGTGATGAACAGGGTGAGCCAGGTGCAGGCAGTCCACAGCAGCTTGAGCGGCAGCCCGCCATAGTCCCCGAAATGCAGCGGCTGCGAGAGAATGATCGCCTTCATATACCAGGGCATCGCCGTCGTGGTCACGACGTCGCCGCTTTGCGCGTCGACCAGCACCGCACGGAACATCCGCTCGTCGAGACCCTCGCCATGCACCAGCACCGTGTAATGACGCGGGGTGGAGAAGTCGGTGCCGGGCCAGAAGATGCTGCCAACATGCCAACCCTCGGGCGCGGCCGAGAGCGCGGCGCGGGCGACGCCATCGGCATCTACCGGTGGACGGCGGGGATCGACGGGCGCTCCGACAAAGGTCCGCTGGGCCTGCCCAAGCTCGCTTTGCGCCCAGAGCCCGGTGGCTATGCTGCCGAAGCCCAGCAGGAAGCCGGTCAGCGTCACCACCAACGCCCAGCCCAGCACCACCGCACCGATGAAATTGTGCAGGTCGAGCTGCAACAGGCGCGGCCCGCGCCCGCGGCGGAACGCACCGAAGGCAACGCGGCGGGCATGGGGTGCGTAGACCACAAGGCCCGAGACCAGCGACACCAGCACCAGCAGCGCAATCAGGGCGCCGATCAGTTCGCCGATCGGCCCCATGAACCATTGTCCGTGCAGCTCCAGGAGGAAACCGGTCAGCGTCTCGCCCTCGCCAAAATTCTCCGGCACCAGCTTTGCGGTGGCCAGGTGGGCGAAGCGCAGCGTCGTGCGGTCGAACCCGGTGTCGCCATTGGGAACCGTCGCCACCAGCAGCAGCCCCGGATGATCGCCGGGGTCGATGCCGATCAGTGCGACCTTCTCATCGGGCCAGGCGGCAAGCGCCGCGTCCACCGACTCCGCCAGCGGACGATCCTGCGCGCTCAATCCCGGCGCGGGCGGAAGGACGCCCATCGCGGCGTCGATCTCCTCGTGGAAGATCAGCACCGTGCCGGTAAGGCAGAGGATCAGGAACGGCAGCGTCGCCACCAGGCTCGCCCAGCGGTGAAGCCACAGATTCGCCCGATACCAGCGTGAGGGCGTCTTTGCGGGTGCGATCGTCGCTATTTTCATGCGCGCCGCCATCGGTCAGGAGTTCTCGACCGGATGGCGGTCAAGCCTATCGAGAGGCGTTTCCCGGACCTTGCGCGCGGCCGATGCTGCCCCGCCGATCAGCAAGGGCAGGGCGGCGAGCATGAAGAACAACCAGTCCCATGCCCCTTCGGCGAGCAGCATCCCGGCGATGCCGACGATCGACGCCAGGGCCGAAAGGGCGATGCGCGCGCGCAAACCGCGCCGGATGGCAATCCTGCCCATCAGCTTTTACCCGAGAGATGGGCGAAGGGCAGCAGCGGTGCCGCTGCGTCAGCTGCGTTCGCGGCCGGCGTCGCGAGAGCATTGACGAACCGCTGGGCTCGGGCCCGCATCGCCGCGTCGAGAGTGGTCGGGGTCGTGCCTTGCCCGGCGCGGCGGGCAAGCGCCAGGACGGCGGCGCGACCGCCAGCCGACTTGCCTTCGCCCGACGCGGCCCGCAGCAACGCGCCATAAGCTGATGGCAAGGCGCGCTGGCCGCCCAGCGCAATCGCGCGATCGAGCGCCGCGTTGCCGGCCTTGCGGCTCGCGCCGACCGTCGGCCCGGCCAGCATGCCGACGCGCCGGACAGCCTCGATGTGCCACGCACCCAGCGCAAGATGTGCTTCGGTATTGTCGGGCTGGACCGCGATCTGCCGCTCGATCAGGCGCCGCGCCTCGCGGGCCGGACCGATACCGCCGGAAAGCATCGCGCCCCAGGCCGCCGCCACGGCCTGCTGGATCGCGGCTTCATGGTTCGCGGGGTTCTGGTGCAGCGCGGTCTCCGCTTCGGCCCGCACCTGCGACAGCAAGGCCCGCGCCCGCGCCGTCGTCGGCGCGCGGAAGGCCGCCTCGGTCAGCAGGTCCCACCCTCCTGCCGCGCGAGCCGGGACAGCCAGTCCGAACATGGCGACCGCCGTCAGGGCGTGAAGGAAGGCGCGGCGCTGCATCATGCCGTCGCCCGCGCGTCAGCCGTTTCGCGCCGCCAATAGGCGACTACGAGCTGCTCCTGCTTGCCCAGTCCCGTGCCGCGCAGATGGCGCCGGATTTCCTGGATGGCGGCAAATTCGCCCGCGACCCAGACGAAGCGCGTGCCGTCGCCGGGCAGCGATGCAGCCTTCACCGCACCGGCCAGCAGATCGGTGGTGCCGGCGAGGGCGCCATCACGATGCAACCAGCGCAGTTCGACCCCCGGCGGCGCGGAGAGCGTCTGTTCCTCATCCGGTCCGTCTACCTCGACCAGCGCAACGCCCTTCGCATCGCTGGGCATGCTTTCGAGGATACGGCCGATCGCCGGTAGTGCGGTTTCGTCGCCCGCGAGCAGGATCCAGTCGGCGGAACCGGCGGAACGCCCGCCGGGGCCGATCATGCCGACAACATCGCCGGGCCTTGCCGCCGCCGCCCATGAGGCGCCGGCTCCGCCATCCTCGTGGAGCACGAAGTCGATCGCCACGCGCCGGGTTCCGGCGTCGATGGACCGGATGGTGTATTTGCGGAATATCGGATCGAGCTTGCGGCGCTTCAGCCGCGCCATGCCGCCCGTCTCTTCCTTCAGCCAGCGGTCGCGCGCCGCCCCCTCGGGCGGCAGCAGCAGCTTGACGTGCAGATTCTCCTGCGTGGCGAAGGGTTCGAGGTCGCGCCCGATGAAGGCCACGCGTAGCATGTGCGGCGTGATCCGGCTCGTCTCGACCACGCGCAGCAGCGTGCATTCCTCGATCCGTGCATGGAACAGGCGCTCGATCCAACCACGGATGCCCTGCCTTATGGCCTGCATCCGCAGGCGGGGCCTCATACCCGGCCTCCATTCATGCTCGCGAAGCGCAGCACGGCGGAAAAGGCTGTGATCAGCAGCGACTGGTGGTTCTCCCCGGCGAGCACGCGATAGTCGACCGACACGCCCGCGAGTCCTTCACGCTCCAGCCGGTCCACGAAAGCGCTGGAATCATCCAGCATCCGGGCGCTGATCTTCGGGCGCTCGGGCGTCTCGCGTTCGCCGACGGCAATGAGGACGTCCGCCATCAGATCGCGCGGCAGCGCGGCGATCGCGGCATCGGCGGCCTTCAGCAACTGCGCGTCGTCCCACCACAGCGAGGGGCTGAGCGCGGCATAGCGGCGGAATGCCCCCGGCCGATGCAGCAGCGCGTAAAGCGTGAAGAAACCGCCGAAGCTATGGCCGCAAAGGATGTGCCGCCGACCATCGACCGGATAGCGCGCCGCGATGTCCTCGCGCAGCGGCCCGGTCAGAAAGTCGAGGAAGGCGTCCGCGCCGCCCGGCTGGTGCCAGGGCGCGCCCTGCATGAAGCGCTCGGACAGCTTCCCCGACGTATGTTCGGGCAGATAGTCATAGGCCCGGCGTCCCAGGTCGAACGGCTCCTCGCCCGGATAGCCGACCGCGACGATCAGCATCGGTTCGATCTCGCTCTGAAGCGCGAAGCGGCTTTGCAATCGCAGCGCCTCGGCCGCGCCCGCGACCCAGGCATTGCCGTCGAGCAGCCAGAGGACGGGATAGTCCGTCTTTGGCGGCGGCGCGCTCGGCAGGGTGACGAAGATCGTGTAGTCTCCGTTCGGCCCGCGCGCCCGATATTGCTGGATGTCGGGGATGAGCAGGTCCGAGCCAACCGCTTCGAGCAGGCCGTGCCGCACCCCGGCCGCCCCGTCATGGAGGGCTTGCCTTTTCTTCCTGAAGGCGGCGGTGCGGATGCTTTCGACGATCGCCCGAACCATCATGCGGCATTGTCCTTTGCGGGGCAGGCGCGCGCAGGCGCGCGGCATAGAGAGTGAGCGGCGAGAGGCGCAGGCCCATGCCGTCGAGCAGGCCGGCGCAGCGGAGCAGCGCGGCGGCAAGGGCGGGGTCGTGCACCGAGGCGTTCCCCGCCCCAAGAACGCGCTGCGTCCCGGCGAGCCAGGCCAGCAGGGTCAGTTCACCCGCACCGAGCCAGGGCGAGGCGGGCGAAAGGATCGTGAGGCCATGCCGCGCTGCATGGCGCCGCAACTCGGCGAAATGCTGCGCCTGCGCCGGGGTTGGTCCCGCCGCCGTCCGCGTCCGGCTCGGCCGCACCGTCCCGATCCGCTGAGGCGCTATGTCTGCACCTCGCAAGAGCGCGATCGTCTTGCGCTCGACGAGAGGGCGGCGCTTGAGCGCCAGCGTTGACATCGACGGACCAGTCACGATGACGGCTCCCACTCGCTGTCGGTATCGCGTGACGACGCCTGCCCGTCCGGGACCTCGATGCCGGCCTCGCGCCGCACCGCGCGCATATCGTCCCGGGTCGTATCCCAGCTATGGATGTCGAAGCCGAGATCGGCCGCCGCGAGCTGCATCCGCGTCGTGGCGGCGTCGGGATACCACCCCCGGCTCATGCCTGTGCCGCCTTCCAATCGAAGCCTGCGGCAGCACCATTCGGCAGCGCCTCGCGGCTTGCCGCATGGCCGAACACCGCCCGCCGCCGCCCGAACGCGGCTATTGTGAGCCGCTGCCGAATGATGCGCAGGATCATGAAACGCCCCTCAAGACAGGAAGAACTCGATGGGCACCGTCAGCTCGATGCGGTTGCCGGTCACACTCTCGGGCGGTTTCGGCAAGGGCGACGCCCGCATCGGCAGCGCCAGCGCCTCGCGGTCGAGCGCGTCGAAGCCGGAGGGACGTTCGAGGCGGACGGAGCGCACGCGTCCCTCGCGGTCGATCGTGAACCTGATCCACGGCATTCCCTGCTGTCGGTTGCGCTTGGCCTCCAGGGGGTAGCGCTTGGCCGCGTTGAGCGCGGCGAGCATCTGGCCTTCCCAAGTGGGCTTCGCATCGCTGTTTCGCGATCCAGGCGGCTTGGGCGAGGATTGCGGCGCGGTGGTCTGATCGACCGGCGGACCGGGATCGGGCGCCGGGTCGGCCTGTTGCGGCGGCGAACTCACGCTGTTCGTGCTCGGTATCTGCACCAACGGTGGAGGTGGCGTCTCCACGATCTCCACCTTCGGCTTGTCCTCCTTCTGCACCTGTTCGGGACCGGGCGGGATCTCGGTGTCCGGCGCGGGAGGTGCTTCAGGTGGCGCAACATCAAAAACGGTCAGCGTCGTCGGGGCGATGATCTGCGGCGGGCCGGCCCATTTGAACAGGGCGGCGCCGACAATGGCGAGACACACCAGCCCGGTTCCGCCCAGGCCGAACATCCGGGTGCCGAGCGGCATCGGCCGATCGCTGTAGCGGACGGATGCCGGTCCTCCACTGAGGGAGCTGGAGAGACCGACATTCCGTCCGCCTGACGGTACGCTCGGCGCCGGAGATGGCCGCGCGCCGCGCGACTCTTCCGGCACTGGCGAACCGCCATCAGGCTCGTTCAGGGGCCAGATGCTTGAAAGGGGCGGCCGTGCTTCCTTGTAAGACATCGCCGCGCCCTCAGAAGGTCGTTTCAAGGGAGAGGGTGAACTGGTTGCCTGTCCGCGAGTAGAGCGAGGGGACGCTGCTATCGACCCTGAGATACTGATAGCTCAGCCGGGGATAGATACCGGCGAAGCCTAGCTTGCTGTGTGTGACGCTGAGATCGATCTGATATTCATGATCACGGCGTAGGCTGGTTTGCGAAAAAAGACTGTAGTCGTGGAATTTGCGGAAGCTGTAGCGCGCATTACCGCGCACATTGATACCGTTATCCCACAACTTGATGAACCCCAGGCTCGCGCCATCGCGTGATGAAGATTCATATTTTACCGACAGCAGATCGCGCTGAGTGGTAAGGCCGCCATAGAAGATTGTCTTTGGAGAGTGAAAATAGACCGCCGTCGCCGATAGCGCATGCAGGTCGCCATCATACCTGTCGAACCGTTCACTGTGTTGCTTGTTAGAGCAGTTTTCGATCATTCTGGTTCATAGCCGCACGATCTGAAGTAGTTGGCGCATTCCTGAGGCTGGAAGATATCGACGAGTTTGCCGATCAAGCTCCACAGGCCGCTGACCGTTCGCTCGCCCGCTTTACGGAGCATGGCCTTCAGGCGGGAGAACGCTTTCTCGATCGGGTTGAAGTCTGGGCTGTAGGGCGGGA
>JAMHVU010000186.1:0-12212 GCA_035911355.1 Sphingobium sp. | reverse complement strand
GGGCTGATTTTCCTCCTCGATCATGGGTTGGTTGAGTTCGGCCATGCCTTCGATCTGCATGTATCGGTGCTGGAGCTGCCACTCGTCGTTCTGCTCCATCAGCACAGCCCCGACGAGGCGGATGATGCTGTCTTCGTTCGGGAAGATTCCGACGACGTCGGCGCGGCGCTTGACCTCCTTGTTGAGCCGCTCGAGCGGATTGGTTGAGTGTAACTTCGTGCGGTGCTGGGTGGGAAAGCCGGTGTAGGCGAGCACGTCGGTTTCGGCCTCGTCCATGCAGGCGCCGAGCTTGGGCCAACGGGTGCGCAACTGGTCGGCGACCTGTCGCCAGACCTGCGTTGCGCTTTTCTGATCGGGCTGCAGGAAGACCTGGCGGATCGCGGCGGCGACGACAGTGTTCTGGCCCTTGGGCACATAGGACAGGGCATTGCGCATGAAGTGCACCCGGCAGCGCTGCCAGGTGGCGCCCATGACGCGGGTGATCGCGCCCTTGAGGCCCTCGTGAGCATCGGAGATGACCAGCTTCACGCCGGTAAGACCGCGCCGAACAAGGTCCTTCAGGAAGTCGGACCAGAAGACCTCCGCTTCCGAGGGGCCGATATGCAGGCCGACGATCTCGCGCCGGCCCTCGGTGTTGACGGCCATGGCGATTATTGCGGCAACGCTGATGATCCGCCCGCCTTCGCGTACCTTGAGATAGGTGGCATCGAGCCAGAGATACGGCCATTCGCCGGTGAGCGGGCGTTTCAGAAAGGCATGGACGCGCTCGTCAATGTCCTTGCAAAGCTTGGAGACGGTGGACTTGGAGATGCCGGTCATGCCCATGGCCTGGACGAGTTCATCGACCCGCCGGGTGCTGACCCCGCCGATCCACGCTTCCTGGATCACCGCAACCAGCGCTTTCTCGACCATCTTGCGGGGCTCAAGGAAGCCCGGAAAGTAGGACCCAGCACGCAGCTTGGGGATTTTCAGGTTCAGCGTGCCTACCCGGGTATCCAGCGAACGGTCGCGATAGCCGTTGCGCCAGGTCGCGCGCTCGCTGCTGCGTTCGTGGCGACCCGCGCCGATCAGGCCATCAACGTCGGCCTCCATGATCAGCTGCAGCACGTTCTCGGCGATGGTGCGCAAAAAATCCGGTTGGCCGCCCTTCGCAGCAAGCTCTTCGATCAGTAATCTGTCCTCGGTCATCGGGAACTCCTCTTCGTCACGGTTGAAGTGTGCAAACTCCACCATAACGATGAACCCGGTGGCCACCAGCGACGCCGCATTCCGGGGTGGGGCATGCCCCACCCCGGAATACACCATCGCCTACACCGGAAATTACACCACGAGCGCGGACGCTAACCCTGACTGACGCGGTTATTAACCTTTTCGTCTCGTCTGCGAACGGATGTCAGTCGAAGGCTAATTCGCCGCGACCGGTCACCTCAGATGGTCGCGTCGGCTCTGTTGCAAAGATTGGCGGCAGTCACAGGTAGGCTGTCGCTCTGCGCCGATCAGGCGGCTGCTGCGAAATGGTGGTTGAGCATGTCCATGGCCTCCGTCAGTGCCGAGGGCCCAATGCCGAAAGCTCTCTCCACAAGGCGCACCTCTCCCCTGATGCCGGGCTGCAGGCACCAGGGACGAGCCTGTCCTTTGCGCAGGGCTCGCATGACTTCGAATCCCTTGATCGTGGCATAGGCCGTGGGGATCGATTTGAAACCGCGCACCGGCTTGATCAGTATCTTGAGCTTTCCGTGATCGGCCTCGATCACGTTATTGAGATACTTCACCTGCCGGTGGGCCGTCTCCCGGTCCAGCTTTCCTTCGCGCTTCAATTCGGTGATCGCTGCACCATAGCTCGGCGCTTTGTCGGTATTGAGCGTGGCAGGCTTTTCCCAGTGCTTCAGGCCTCGCAGGGCCTTGCCCAGGAACCGCTTCGCTGCCTTGGCGCTGCGGGTCGGCGACAGGTAGAAATCGATCGTGTCGCCCCGCTTGTCGACTGCCCGGTACAGGTAGGTCCACTTGCCCCGCACCTTGACGTAGGTTTCATCCAGGCGCCAGCTCGGATCAAAGCCACGCCGCCAGAACCAGCGCAGCCGCTTCTCCATCTCCGGGGCGTAGCACTGGACCCAGCGATAGATCGTCGTATGGTCGACCGAAATGCCGCGTTCCGCCAGCATTTCCTCAAGGTCGCGATAGCTGATCGGATAGCGACAATACCAGCGCACCGCCCACAGGATCACATCACCCTGGAAATGGCGCCACTTGAAATCCGTCATCGTTCCGTCCGTCCAATCTCCGCCAAGCATGCTCAAGCTTCACGATTTTTGCAACAGAGCCGCTTTCTGCGATATAGACCATTTTAAGCGCATCAATGATACGCACGGCCATGATGCAGGCGATCGGGTCATTCGACTTATCGCGGAAATGCTTGCTACGATTTCGGACGATAATTGCCATGTAGCGCGCCACGGTGGAGAGGAGTTTGTTATGCTGTTCCGAGGCGTCAGCCTGTCCGAAGCGCATAAGAAACTTGACGGCTTGCGCGAACAAATGGCCGAACGTCGCTTGCGAAACCGCAAGACGGATGAACCATTGGGCCAAATTACATTCTCCGCTGGTATTGCGGACGTGTTTGATTTTCCTGATCCAAGGGCGGCCCTCAAAGCGGCCGATGAAGCCCTTTACGCCGCAAAACAGGGCGGCCGAAACCAAGTGATAATCGCACCCAAGGGAGGCGCGCAGGCCGCATGAGCGAGGGGACGCCAGATGAAGACGTATTCCCCGGCGCGAAGCTCTCCGATCCGGCAATGGTGCGGGCGATGGGCGGGGCGCTGGCGGTCCTCGCCGGGTTGCTGGAAGGGAAAGGCGTCTCAACGGTGGAGGAAACCTCCAATGTGCTGGGGATTTACGCTGTCATCACCGGGGAAACCGCACCCGATGAAGGTTTGATCCTCGCTTGCTGGGCGGGAATGTTGCGTGATGCGGCACAGGAGAAGGCCGAAAAGGACGGGGAGCCGGGAAAATGGGATTAGGATCGGGCAGCGCGGCCGTGCTGGTTGTGGAGGATGAACCCCTAGTGAGGACGATGGCGGCCGACATTCTTATGGACGCGGGCTATCGCGTCTTTGAGGCGTGCGAGGCGGCGGACGCTCTGGCGATCCTTGACGGCCGCGATGACATTGGCGCGGTGTTCACCGATATTGAAATGCCCGGAGGGATGACCGGCCTTGCCTTGGCCGCTGCCGTCCGCGACCGATGGCCGTCCATGCCGGTCCTCGTTACCTCTGGCCGCGTGCGACCAGGTGCAGGCGAATTGCCGAACGGCGCTGCCTATATCGCCAAGCCCTACATGCCCGGTGAATTGGTCGCCACGCTCGGCAAGATGCTTCCTCACCCCGATTCCGGCGATTAATGCTCCATCAGGCTGAATGAGCCGCGAACAAGGGCAAGCCCCACGGAAAGCCGTTCGGCCGCCTCTTTCTGCTCGATGCCTAGTCGTTTGGCGATTTGCTCGATCGAAAGCCCGTTCTGCCGATGCAGGAACAAGACGCGATCGGTCAAATGTGGCAATTCATCAACACAATCCCAAAATTCATCTTCGGGAAATGTCATGCGCGGTGACGCCATGCACGTATCTATTGATTGTTGCAGATAACAATCTGCGGCTGAATCATCGACCTCAACGAGTATCGCAAGAGCTTTTTCCATGAACTCTAGGGCAACCGCTTTCTGTTGCTCTCGATAGATATTGGAAGAATCAACCATAGCCTAGTCCTCCTTTCGGTCGCTGTAGGGAGGACGATGACTCAACAATAGGGAAATTGCACGCGCAACTAGGGCCAGATTGAGCAGTAATTTTATTACAACGGCAAGCAGCCCTCGCCTGCCCGGACAGGGGCGGCGCGTGGCATCGGCTAGATTGTTTGTTGGTCTTCCGACGATGGCTAGTCCTTGCGGGCCATCGTCGGAAGTGGACGGCCGCACAAATTGGGGGGCGTGGGCCGCGCCGGGCCTCTAGCATAAAATTACGGCCCTGCATCCCCGGCGTTGATACATTCGTCGCGCAGGGCGCTCGATTGAGCCGCCCCGATCGCGGTCGCCTCAATCGGCATAGCGAGCTGGCAATATGCACATACGCGCATAATTTCCGCTTGCGGGCTATGTATATTTGTGCATAATAGCCGCGATGGATACGGAACGGCCGGTTCGATGGGTGGCATCGTCAAAGCGCGATTTTCGGGAGTTCCCGGACGATGTGCAGGACGTAATGGGCTATGCCCTGCACCTTGCGCAGCAAGGCGGGCAGCACGCCAGCACTAAGCCGTTGAAGGGCTTTGGCGGCGCTGGCGTGGTCGAGATCATAGACGACCACCAAGGCGATACGTTCCGCACGGTCTATACGGTCAAATTCGCGGAGGCGGTCTATGTCCTGCACGCCTTCCAGAAGAAATCCAAGCAGGGCAAGGCCACGCCGCAGGCCGATATGGATTTGATCCGAACGCGGCTGAAATCCGCCGAGGAGCATCACCGGCAACACCAGACCCCGCGAGGCACAGCATGAGCGCACAGGACGAAATCATTGAGGAAGGCAGCGGCAATGTCTTTGCCGATCTAGGCTTTGCCGACCCCGACACCCACCTTTTGAAAGCCCAGCTCGTTACCCGTGTGGCCGAGGCCATGCAGGAGCGGAAGTTGACGCAGATCGCCGCCGCCAAGGTTACGGGATCTACCCAACCGGAATTGTCGCGCATCCTGCGAGGCCAGTTCCGCAGCGTCTCGGTTGAGCGGCTTCTAGCCATGCTCACCCGGCTTGGCTGCAAGGTCGATATTGTCGTGCGCCCGCAGGGGCGGACCACTGAATCGGCCGTGATCCACTTCGCCTAATGTGCGATGATTTCGCGCAAGCCCGGCTCGATATGTTCGAGGCCGGGCTATTCGGCCAAGGGCCTGCCTTCTGGCGCTGGATCGAAACCGACGCGGCGCAACCCTATCTTGCCGCTTTCGCCGCCGATCGACGGCCGCCCGAACCCGGCGAACCCTTCGCTATCGACCTTGCGGCCGACGACTTGCTTGCTCCCGATCGCCTCGCCCAGCTCGCCCTACAGATCGAGGCCGACCATGCTTGATCCCAATCCGTCCGTAGCCGACCTTGACGCATTGCTAGATCGCCACCGCAATGACGATGCGGCTATGGAAAAGATCGTTCGCGGGTATCTCCGTTGCGCGATCTACAGCTATCAGAAGCATTGCGTTTGGCGCGCCTTGCGCCACATCGGCAAGGACGATTGGAGTTTCAAAGAGGAAGACGTTGCCGCCTTGAGGGCCGAAGGCGCGAAATCCATTTCGGACTTTCGAGACTGGCTCATTGAGGAGCTGGCCGGGATGGGGATCAGCGCCCACACCGGCTTGCCGAATTGAGCGCCTAGCGCGCCGTCGCTTCAATTGCTGGCGGTGATTGTGCGCGGAATAAATCGCGGGTCCGCCGTGGGATCGGTAGGCGAAGGATGCAGCATGTCGCGCCGGAAATTCACCGCAACGGAAATAGGCGCGGCGTTCGGCCGAGCCGCCATGACGCGGGCTTGTGGAGCTGGCGCAGCCTCATAGCTGGCCATCGGCTGCACGGCCGCCGAGGTTAGGCCCCCTACCCCGCGTTCCGCTCTGGCGACGACAATTTGAGCGCGATCGAGCGGCCGAGTCTGATCGCCGGTATAGAAAGCCAGATGCCAATGATCGGCATGGCCCCGGTCCCCCGGCCCCAGCAGCTCCGCCACGCGAATACCATGTTGCGCCATCACGGCGCGGATTTGCTCGCGCGTGATCGTGTGCAGCCCGGCACGCGGCACGAAATCCACCGCCTGCCCATATTTGTGAAAGCTGTTGGCGGCCCCGTAATTGGCTTCCAGCGCCCGCCACGTATCGGTTATGCGAGCATTGAACGCAGCGGCCAAGATCGAGGCGACATAGCCCGCCGAGGCGTCGGCGCTGCCTTGGGGCTGGACGATCGCCGGTTGCGCCGCGAGCTGGCCCCCGCCCGTCGCGTCGGCCGCCGTGATCGTGAGCGGGATCGAGGCCGATCGCGCAGCAGGAGCGCCGCCGCTTACCGGGATGCCGTTCACGCTGTAGGTATTATAGCGCGAGGAAAGCCACGCCTCCCAGCGCGCACCTTTCGCCATAATCAGCGCCCGATAGCGGGCATTATGGACCGGCGTTCGGGAATGATAATTGGCAACCCGCGTCCACAGGTCGCCCTTGTCATCCCGGATATGGTTTCTGATACGCCATGCAGCGAGGTTGTAGGGATAGCACCCCGCCGCAAGCACATATTCGGGCCGGATGCCGTAGCGTGCCAGCGATTGAATATAGCTGGAATTGAGCTGCATCGAGCCAAGATCGGCGGTGTTATTGGTGTTCTGGACGCGCGCGCCGGGCCGACCGTTCTCTTGTTCCGCGACCGCCAGCATGACGTTCGCCGGAATGTTATAGCGCAGCGCCGCCGCGATCGAGCATTGCACCCGTTCTTCTATGACAACCGGAGGCAGATCAGCGGCCATGATTAGCTGTCCCCCCTTCTCTGGACGAAGGCCGCAACTTCATCCTCTGGCGTCTCCATGTCGCCCGCATCACGGGCGGCCGAAATGGTATCGCCCGCGAATTGCGCCGTGGGGGGTGGCGATGAATCGGACGAGCTGGCGGGACTGCCCGCGCCGGTCGCGGGAGCGAGCGTTTCACTTCCCGACGATGCCGAGGCGGCCGACGCGCGGATATTGGCCGCCAGTCGGCCGCCCACCGTATTTCCCACCCGCTCTTTCAAAGCGCCCACCGCCATACCAGCGGCAGCGCCGCCGAGGATGCTTGCGGTTTTCGCCGCACGGCTAAGGCCGGTGCGTTGCGTGCCGCCAGTGTCGCCACTTTCGGGCGCGCCTTCACCTTGCGAGCTGGCGGAGCTGGCCTCCCCCTCCCCCGCAGGCGAGCCACCGGCAGCGCCGCCGCCGTTGCCGTCTTCACGATCGGCCGCCTCGCTACCCGCAGCGGCGCTTGCAGCCGTGCCGCCGCCCGCGCTGGCGGCTTCCGAGCCGCCTTGAAGGCCGCTGTTGTCATTGGCCGGGGGGGAACCGCCATCGCCGCCCATAGCGACGCTAAGGGGCGTGCCGCCGCCCCCACCGCCACCGCCGCCGCCGTTATCGCCGCCTCCCGGCATGTCGCCCGCCGACGAAAGCGGTTGCCCGCCTCCCATGCCGGTTTGGCCGCCTTCACCACCGCTCCCACCAGCGGCAGCGAAGGCGGCCTTGATCGCGCTGGCTCCACCCGCAGCGTTCATCGCGCCAGCAGCGATCATAGCCCCACCCGTGGCCGCCGCCCCAGCGGCCATCCCGGCAGCACCCAGCGCGGCCCCTGCCCCAAAGGCTCCGATACCGCCCGCCGCGTGGATCGAGCCGCCGCTTATAACGCCCCCGACCATCGCGGGAACCTTGTTTACGAGCGCCAGAAGGACGACCGCGAAGACAAGCATGGTCCCTAAATCTTGGAGAGACGAACCCTCGCCCGTTGCGGCATAATATTGGTCAAGGAAGGTTTTGCCGACGCCGACGATAAGAACCATCGTCATCAGGGACGCGCCCACCGCGACCACCGTTTTGAAATAGTTCAGCGCAATATCGCTGGTCCACCGCGCGCCGCCGAAGCCCAAAAAGATAACCCCGGCATAGGCGAGGACATAGCCGGAGGCCAACAGCAGCAGCATATTCACGCCGACGAGAGCCAAAACAATCAGGATGCCCAGCGAAACCAAGATAGAAAGAGCGGAATCGACCGGAGTTAGGACGCTGGACGCTTCGACAGCTTGGCGGAAAATGTCGAAACCAATGTCCACAATACCCGATGGCGCGAGATTGTTAGGCAGGCCGGATGCCTGCGCACCCAACGAGCGCAGCCCTTCAATGATCGCCAAGCCGATCGCCGGGCCGTTGATGAGCAGCCACCAGAAGAAGCCGCAGAAGATGGCGAAGCGAATTGCTTCCGAAGCAAATTCGCCAAGATCGGCGCGGCGCAACGCCATTACCCCGAACGTCCAAATGAGGCTGACCGCCGCTAGTGTGCCGAATAGAATTGTCGCGTGCGTTGTGAAGACGCTCGCCCACGCCGCCGCCATGCTCTTATATTTGTTCAGAACATTATCGAGCATACCTTGCGATTGCGCATAGGCGGGAGTCGCGGCGAGCGTGAGCGCCACCCCCAAGGCGGACAGGTGTAGGCGAGCCAGAGCCTTCATAGTGCTATCCTCAATTCTGATAGGTTCCGATCGGCGTCGGCTTGGTTTCGTGCGCTAGTGCGCTGCCCGCTTCTTGGCACTCCGCGTCGGTTTCGACGCCGGATTTGCATCGGGCGACCTTCTCGCGGGCTTCGTCTAGGTGTTGAGAGTAATAGAGCATCGTTTTCGGTTCGGACTCGGACTTGCCGCAGGCCGCGAGAAGAAGTGTAGCGGTGCAGCAGGACGCGGCGATAAGTTGACGCAATTTCGGCATGGGCTTTCCTTAATTCTGATAGGTTCCGATCGGCGTCGGTTTGGTTTTCCGCATTGCGGCCGATGCCTCTGTTGCCGCAGCATCGCGATCGAGCTGATATTGCGATTGAGCCGTCAGCGCGGCGCTTTGCGCGAGCAGGACGCCGCGAATTTTCTGCAACTCACTGGCTTGTTGGGCCGCAAATTGATTGGCGTAGGACAGGGCTTGCATTTGCCCGCTCGCACCCGTGGCATTGGCCTGCAACTGGTCGAGGCGCTGGCCGTCAGACGCAAGCGTTGTCATGGCGCTGTTGATGCCGTTCATAGCGTCGGCATTTGCGGCCATCTGGCTTGTCGTGCGGGCGCGAGTAGCGGACAGAGCCGCCGCGCGCTGCGCCGCCGTGCAGTTCCCGAACGTGCAAGCATTGGTCTGATAGTAAGACGGATTTTTGAATTGATTCATGTAGGTGTTCACGTCGCCAGCTTGACGAGCGAACGAGCTGATTTGATTGACCTGCCCTTGGAGGCTGTCGATCGTTTGCGTAGCCTGCTGCCAGAGCTGGACCGGCGCGCCGACCGTGTTCTGAATCATATTTTGGTATTGCTGTAGCTGCGTCTGATACTGCTGGATTTGCTTCGCCACCGTGGCGACGTTTTGCAGCGCGGAAACGGTTGTCTGGCGGACGTTCGCAACGTCGATAACCGAGATTTGCGCATTGGCGGACGGGGCCGCCAGCGCGAGAGTGATCGCCAAAGAAATTTTAGCGGCTAAAATTCGAGACTTCATTTTGCTTGCTCCCTTTCATCTGGCGTCAATAATCGAATGAGCGGTAAGGCTTTGAAAATGTGAGGTCTTTCACGACGACCACATTGAAGCGGAAGCCGGGCCGGATAATCAGCGTGGGCGATATGTTCAGATTGCGCTCAATCATCATCGCCGTGGTCTGTCCGAGCTGCTGGCCGAGAGCTTGGCTAAGGGCTTGGCTGGCGGACATGGTGCCATTGGCGTTGAGGCCGGTTTGCGGCTGACTAAGGGTTACGCCAGCGGTCACACCAGACATGAGCAGAGCGGAGCCGAAGATACGGAACCAATGCGCGTTCACTTGGTCATGGAACCCGGCATAGCCCGCGCTGTCCGACCCCGGCATAGCGCCAAGGTCGATCGCCTTGCCGTCAGGAAAGATGATCCGTTGCCACGCGATGAGCGCGCGCGTCTGCCCAAAGACCGGGTTGGAATCATACGCGCCGACAAGGCGGGAGCCTTGCGGGATCAGGAGATAGCGGCCCGTCGCGGTATCGAACACGTTTTGGGAAACTTGCGCGACAATCTGCCCCGGTATTTGCGAGTTGATGCCGGAGATCAGCGTGCCGGGAATTACGAAGCCCGCGCGGAGCTGGTAGCGGGAGGGCGCTTCTACTTGGCTGTTCGAGGCCCAGCGATTGCCACCCGCATTGTTGGCGAACTGGCCATAGTTGGCAGGCGGGCGGGCATTGGCGGCACCCTGCCCGGCTCCGGCTCCTCCCCCGGCCACTTGGTTTGACAGGGCCGTAAGGGTGGCAATGTCGGAGGCCGAGGGCTGGCGGCCCTGCGCCATCGCAGCGGCCATTTGCTGTTGGAGGGCGACGAGCTGGCTTGCCGGATCAGCGCCGCCACTCATGCCGCCAGCGCCAGAGGATGCCCCATTGCGGCCGTCCTGCCATTTCAGGGCGGTAGGAGAGCGCACGGCGCTGCCAAATTGGGCAAGGCGTGCTTCGCGTATCGCTTCCATGCGTGCCCGGCGCAGATCGGCCGCCGTGGGGCCGTTGGGTTGCGCTGGCGAGGCGGTGACGGTTGGCGGCGCATTGGGATCGACCGGCGCGACCGGGATGCCATCGGCAGGCGGCAGCGGGGGCGCGTTCGCCATCACTTCCGCAGCACCGCTTGGAGCGGTCCCCGCAACCTTGTTCGCAACATCGGCCGAGCTTTGACCGACAGCCGGTTGAACCTTGGTCGCCGCATTGTCCGAGGAGCGATCAATCATAATCGACACCACGATGGCGATGAACAGCGCCACAATGCCGAGGACGATCAGCAGCGGCGCATTATTGACCCTGCGAACTCCCGTCACCAAGCGCCCGCTGTTCCCGTCCGCTGCACCGCCCGGCGAGGCTTCCGGCGACATGCTATCAGCATCAGACATAAACCTATCCCCTTACCCGGCCTTGACGACGCCACAGCGCGCGGCACGGATGCCCTTGCACTTGGCGCGCGCCGTCGCGCTGGATTGAAACTGTCCGAATTGGATGCCGTGAGAGCGTCCGTTTTGGACAAAGCGCGGCGTCACGCTCGCCCACGAAGGGCGAAGGCGCGCCGTCGCGCGCCAATAGGCGCGTGCTGCGCTTTCGGAGGAGAAGCCCGTCAGGCTGACAGACCACGTTCCGGCCTCTGTTCCATTGCCGCCGAAGCCGGGTTGCGTGCTGGCGACGGGCGACGGAACGGGAGGAGGTGCGGCAGGCGCTACGGGCCGGTTCGCCCGTTCGATCAGCTCCGGCGTTGCGCCGGTCAGATCGAGCGCCCACCCGGCAGACGGGTAGATACCCTTTTCATCCACGCCATAGATGCGGGAGAAAGTTTGCGCGCCGACCCGCAGCGTCACGCGGTAGGAATCGGCAATTGGCTGATCGACGTAATAGCGCAACGGCGTGGCCGCAGGATCGGGCTTCACGCCCTTGCCCGCCTCAATCACCGCATAGCCTGCTTGGCGCATCGCGGAGCGCAAGCCGTCACCATAGGCCCCGCCCCCGGTAGTCGGGATCAGCACCCGGCTAATCGCAGGCGGGTAGAGTTTCACCAGCTCCGCCACGGAATCGTCAACGAGGGCTTGGGCCTGATCGGGAGGAGCCGGAACGGCGAAGCTGTCCCGGTGCGAAACGCCCGCGCAGCTCGTAAGCAGGAAAGCCACTGATACAAAAATCGCACCGCGCACGATCAGCCCCCCCTTGTGATGGTGACGCGCTCTTGGCGCTTGCCGACACCGGAGATGAGGACCGCTTGGTCAAAAATCTGATCGACAATGTAGCGGCCATCTTGGAGCCGGTAATTGACGATGGAGGTATCAGCCGCCTTGGAGACGCTGCCCCCGGCCCGGACGATCAGCAGCGATGGCGCTTCCGTCTGCTCCATCGCGTGCGGCATTTCGATGATGGTTTTGACGCCATCATTGTAAACCCGGACGGGCTTCCAGCGTGCGCGGCCGTCAACGCTATAGTGGAAATCGAGATTGGAGAGATATTCGCTCCCTCCCCTGCCCGTCCCGCGCGCGCCATCGGGCACCGCCATCGTGTTTTCGGCGCGCGCCGTGTCCGATCGAGCGCGGAAAGCGGCCCATTTGGCTTGCGCTTCATCGGGATAGGTGAACGCCACCCGCGACATGAATCGCGAACGCACTTCTGGCGCAATCAAGGCATTGCTGGGCCTTGCGCCCAAGACCGCGCGCCGCCTGCTGCCCGATGGCAGCGATGAGGAGGTGAGCCTCGAAGCTATCGCGGTCGGTGATCGCTTGCGTGTCCGTCCTGGCGAAAAGGTGCCTGTTGACGGAACGGTCGAGGACGGTCGTTCCTCGCTCGATGAATCCATGGTCACCGGCGAATCCATGCCTGTCACCAAAGCCAAGGGCGATACCGTCATCGGCGGCACGCTCAACCAGACCGGTGCACTGGTCATCTGCGCGACCAAGGTGGGCCGGGA